>NZ_QYYD01000057.1 GCF_003591005.1 Rhodopseudomonas palustris | reverse complement strand
TGCTGGTTACCCCTTTATCCGTGTTGTGGGGGCCCCCCGGCCCCAAGGGCGGGGTTTCTTGCGGGTCGCCCCCCGCGGGGCGGGGGGCCCGCCCCGGAATGACTCGGGGAGAGGGTGGGGTGGGGCGCGGCTGTGGTGATTAGTGCTGCAGCGGCGCCGTTGCCTGATCGAGCCAGAGTTGCGTCGGGCCGTCGAGGTGGGGGCGGACGAGGTCGCGGACGCGGGCGTGGTAGGCGTTGAGCCAGGCGAGTTCCTTCTGGCTCAGCATGGCGACATCGATCAGGCGGCGATCGATCGGCGCGAAGGTCAGGGTTTCGAAGCCGTTCATGGGCTTCTCGGCGCCGTCGACTTGTTTCTCGACGACCAGTTCGAGGTTCTCGATGCGGATGCCGAAGGCGTCGGTCTTGTAGTAGCCGGGCTCGTTCGACAGGATCATGCCGCGCTTCAGCGGCGTGGTGCCGAGCTTGGAGATCCGCGCCGGGCCTTCGTGCACCGACAGATACGAGCCGACGCCGTGGCCGGTGCCGTGTTCGAAATCGATCCCGGCCTGCCACAAAAATTGCCGCGCCAGCGTATCGAGCTGCGCGCCGGTGGTGCCGTCGGGGAAGACCGCGCGGGCGATGGCGATGTGGCCGCGCAGCACGCGGGTGAAACGGTCGCGCATCTCGGGCGTCGGCTCGCCGACTGCAATCGTGCGGGTGACGTCGGTGGTGCCGTCCTGATACTGCGCGCCGGAATCGATCAGCAAGAGATCGCCGGGCTGGATGCGGCGGTTGCTCTTGCGGGTGACGCGGTAATGCACGATCGCGCCGTTCGGGCCGGTGCCGGAGATGGTCGGGAACGACACGTCCTTTAGCGCGCCGGTGTCGCGGCGAAAGCTCTCCAGCGCCTCGACGGCGTCGATCTCGGTCAGCGCGCCTTTCGGCGCCTCGGCATCGATGAAGGCGAGGAAGCGCGCCAGCGCCACCGCGTCGCGCTGATGCGCCGTGCGGGTGCCGGCGATCTCCACCTCGTTCTTCACCGCCTTGAGCAGCGCCACCGGATCGGCGCCGCGCAGCGGCTTGCCGCCGGCGTCCTTGATCAGCCGGGTCAGCGCGTCGGCCGCGGTGGCGCTGTCGAGCGCGATCGTCGCGCCAGTCTGCGCCAGCGCCTGTAGCGCCGGCGCGAGCATCGACGGCTCGGCGACCTCGGCGGTCTGTTCGAGATGGTCGCGGGCACTGTTCGACAGCTTGCGGGCGTCGATGAACACGATCGGCCGACCGTCCTTCGGTACAAGCGCATAAGAGAGGGGCAGCGGCGTGTGCGACACGTCGGCGCCGCGGATGTTGAAGGTCCACGCCACCGCGTGCGAATCCGACAGCACCAGTGCATCGGCTTTGAGCCGGACGAGTTCGTCGCGAATCCGGCCGAGCTTGGCGGTTTCGCGTTCACCGGCGAATTCCGCGCCGTGAATGCTGACGGCGCCGAGCGGCGGCTCCGGGCGCTCGTGCCACACCGCGTCGATCGGATTGCCGTCGACCGCGATCAGCTCCGCGCCGGCCTTGGCGCAGGCAGCTTGCAGCCGCTCGACTGCCGAAGACGTGTGCAGCCACGGATCAAATCCGAGGCGGTCGCCGGCCTGCAGGTGCGACTCAAGCCAGCGTTCCGGCGGCGGCTCGACCAGCGACTCGATCGCCCACGCCGCGGTGTCGACCTGCTTGGCGGCCTGCAGCGTGTAGCGGCCGTCGACGAAAACGGCGGCCTCGTGCACCAGCACGATCGCCAGACCGGCAGAGCCGGTGAAGCCGGTGAGCCAGGCGAGCCGCTCTTCGGACGGCGCAACATACTCATTCTGCTGCTGATCCGCGCGCGGCACGATGAAGCCGGTGAGCTTGCGGCGGGCCAGCTCCTCGCGCAACGCTGCGAGCCGCGCGCCGAGCGCGACGCCGGCTTCGGGATCCTCGAAGGTCTGGAAATGCGCTTCGAACATCACGTGCTGTTTTCCTCGGTTCCGTGAAACGATCTTGCTGCGAAAAGCTTTGCTTATGGCACGAGTTATGCTTGATTTATCAGGCCTGCAAGGAACAGGCCCGAGTGCGCCCGCACTCTGATAACGCGTCCGGGATCAACCCGGGAGTGTCTCAACTCAACGATGAGGGGATACACATGCCTGCTTTTTCATTCGAGAAGATCGCTCCGCCCGTTCGTCCGACCTCCGCCGCCCAGCCGAAGACCGACGACGCCAAGCCCCGCGGGATGATCAGCCAGATGTTGGACCGCCTGTCCGACTCGCGAGTGAAGAAAGCCCCGCCGCAAGACGGCGCCCATGCGCGCTTCCCGAGCACGTCGGCCGACTAGGCCTGCCGCAAGTTCACCTCAGAAGGTTTTCGCCAGCAGCAGGCTGCTCCAGCCTTCGATCACGATCTGCCGCAGCAGCACGCAGCCGCGCGCCCGGTAGGCCGCGATCACGCTCTGCGCCTGCGGCTGCAGCAGACCGGATAGGATCACCAGCGCCGAGGGCGCCAGATGCTCGGACATCGGCTGCGCCAGCGCGCGCAGCGGATTGGCCAGGATATTGGCAAGTACCAGATCGAACGGCGCATGCGCCGCGAATACGGGCGAGGCGAAGCCGGTCGCCCATTCGGCGATCACCAGATTGCCGACGCCGTTGAGCCTTGCATTTTCCTTGGCAACCGCGACAGATTGCCGGTCGATGTCAGTGGCCAGCACCGGCTGACGCAGCGCCTTGGCGGCCGCGATCGCCAGCACGCCGGTGCCGGTGCCGAGATCGAGGACGCTGCGCGGCGGCCCGGCGCGCAGCACGAGGTCGAGCAGGATCAGGCAGCCACGGGTGGTGCCGTGGTGCCCGGTGCCGAATGCCAGGGCGGCCTCGATCTCGATGCCGAGCTTGTTGGCCGGAATGCGGTCGCGGTCATGGCTGCCATGGACGACGAAGCGGCCAGCCGGGACCGGCACCAGCCCCTCGAGGCTCGCCGCCACCCAATCCTTGGCGGCGATCGTCTCCATGGTGATCGCCCTGGCGGCGTCTTCGCCGGCCGCCTGCGCCACCAGGTCCCGGATGCTGTCGAGATTGGGCTGCTCGCCGAAATGCAGCGCGACCTCCCATTGACGGTCCGGGCGCTCGAACGCCGCGATCGCCATCTCGGCCTCGTCGAAGCATTCGCCGAGCAGGTCGGTGACGCGGCGGGCGGTCGCCTCGTCGCCGAGCACGAAGCTGGCACGGACGGTGGGAGCGGGATCAGGCATGGCAGGTCCGGGGGTTGGTAGGCGCGCCGTTCAAGCGGCTTATGAACAGATGATCCACAGCTTGTGCGCCGGAAACGCTGGGTTTGTCCATGACTTACCCACAGTGATGAAAGTAACGGGTTGGGGTTTTGGCGGCCGCGTTGATGTGGCGCGTGAGTGTTCCGCGTGCCACCGCCCGCTGCCCGTTCGGTGCATAGATGTGTCCCATGAGGCACATTGTCATGTTCTGGCCCATTTCTCAGGCCAAGTGATGAAGACGCTGGACGTCGCCCTGGGCGACCGCAGCCATCCCCAATCAGATCAGCCCATTGAGGTGTGATGATCAACGCCAACGACGTTCTGTTTTCGCGCGCCATCCGGCGCAAAGGCCTGGCCGCAGTGACCGCCATGTCTGCCCTGCTGGCTCCGGCCGGTATGCCCGCTGCCTTCGCGGCCGATCAGGCCGCCGCACCGATCCCGGTCGATTGCGCCACCATTCGCTACCACGTGGCCGAGCACGGCAAGGCCAAGTCGATCGCCTGGGCGGTCAAGAACGGCTACAGCTGGGCGCAAATCGCCGAAGCCAAGCGCTGCCTGCGCGGCTGAGCCCAGGTTTTCCACAGCATATCCACAGGCTTGCACACAGCTTTATCCACACGCTGTGAACAGGCTGCGGTGATCGCTGATAATGGCGGCTGCCGCGTTGTGGCCCGGGGCGCCAGTGACGCCGCCGCCGGGATGGGCCCCGCTGCCGCAGTGGTAGAGGCCCTTCAGCGGGCCGCGATAATCGGCGTGGCCGAGCATCGGGCGTGCCGAGAACAGCTGGTTCAGGCTCAGCGCGCCATGGAAGATATCGCCGCCGAGCAGCCCGAACTCGCGTTCGAGATCGAGCGGCGACAGGATCTGGCGGCCGAGCACGCTGGCTTTGAAGCCGGGGGCATAGCGGTCGACGGTCGCGATCATCAGGTCGGCAACCTGGTCGCGGTGCGCATCCCAAGACACGCCGTCCGGCAGCAGCGGCGCGACGTGCTGACAGAACAGGCTGGCGACGTGGCGGCCTTCCGGCGCCAGGGAATCGTCCAGCGTCGAGGGAATCAGCATCTCCACGACCGGCTCGCGGCTCCAGCCGTACTGCTTCGCATCGCTCCAGGCGCGGTCCATGTAGCCGAGGCTGGGCGCGATGATGATGCCGGCGGTGAGGTGATCGCCAGGGCCGGGCAGGGCCGTGAACGACGGCAGGCCCGACAGCGCGACATTCATCCGGAAGGTGCCGGAGCCGTTCTTCCAGGCGTTCATCCGCCGCAGGAAGTCTGCCGGCTGCGCGTCCTTCGGCACCAGCCGGGTGTACAGCAGCTTCGGATTGACGTTCGACGCGACGTATTTGGCCCGGATGGTCCGGCCGTCATCGAGCGCCACCCCAACGACGCGGTCCTTCTCCACCAGCACCTCGCGGACGCCGGCCGCCGTTTCAATGTCGGCGCCCGCGGCGCGGGCGGCAGCGGCCATCGCCTGGGTGATGGCGCCCATGCCGCCGATGGCGTGGCCCCAGACCCCCTTCTTGCCGTTCACCTCGCCGAAGGCGTGATGCAGCATCACATAGGCCGAGCCCGCCGCGTAGGGGCTGGCGTAATTGCCGACGATGGCGTCGAAGCCAAACAATGCCTTGACCAGATCGTGCTCGAAGCGGTCGTCCAGCATTTCGCCGGCCGAGCAGGTGAACAGGTCGAGCAGCAGCCGCTGTTGCTCCAGCGACAGCGCCCGCAAGCGATTGGCGGTGCCGAGCGCCGCCAGGCCTTCCCGGATCGCGCCGACGCCGAAGTGCTCGACCAGATTGGGCGGCGCGCGCAGTACGAAGTGCCGTAGCACGTCGGCGATCTGTTCAAGTTCCGCGGCGAAAACGCCAAAGCGCGCGGCGTCGTGCTGGCTGAGCCGCGCCACCGACGCCGCCGTGTATTTGGCGCCGGTCAGCAGATATTGGCCGCCTGGATCCGGCAGGAAGTTCTGCGCGCGGCGCTCGACGATGCGCAGGCCGTGGTCGTGCAGCTTGAGGTCGGCGATCACCTTGGGGTTGAGCAGGCTGACGGTGTAGGACGCTACTGAGTTCCGAAAGCCGGGATGAAACTCCTGCGTCACCGCCGCGCCGCCGACCACGCTGCGGCGCTCGACCACTTTCACCGACAGCCCGGCCTGCGCCAGATAGGCCGCACAGGTCAGGCCGTTATGACCGGCGCCGATGATCAGCGCGTCGACGTCGGTGGTTGGCGCGGCCATGATGCACCTGTCGGCGTGTGGAGGGCAGGGCGGTGCGCCGCCGCGGCGGAACCTGGCCCCTGATCAGAGATTTTCGTACCGAACGCCTGTCTACCAGAGGCAGCATGGGCCTGCCGAGTCCGGCGCGGCGCCAAGGCACAACGTCGCGGCCCCCCGATCCGAGTGGATGGCGCCTCGCCGTTCTGCAATGGTCGCTCCGGCCGATTGCGCAGAACGTCAAATGGCGCGTTGCGTGCGGACCGCGCGTTTGAGATGGATCGGCGCCGGCCTGGCCGGATCGTCCATGTTGGAGACCGTATGACCGAGCCGATGCTGCCTGCCGGTGCCCGCCACAATTCGGAGGCGCGCGACCGGGTGATCCTGATCGTCTACACCGCCGCGATCTTCACCAGTGCGCTGCTGCTGTTTTCGGTGCAGCCGCTGTTCACCAAAATGGTTCTGCCGCGGCTCGGCGGCTCGCCGGCGGTGTGGTCGGTGGCGATGGTGTTCTTCCAGTCGCTGCTGCTCGGCGGCTACGCCTATGCGCACTACATCAGCCAGTTCCGCAATCGGCTGATCCCGGTCGCGATTCATCTGCTGGTGCTGGTGGCGGCGTTGCTGACGCTGCCGCTGTCGATCGCCACCGGCTGGGGCACGCCGCCGGCCAGCGGCTACGCGTTCTGGCTGCTCGGCCTGTTCACGGTCTCGATCGGCCTGCCGTTCTTCGCGCTCGCCGCCAACAATCCGCTGCTGCAGGCATGGTTCGTGCGCACCGGCCATCCCAACGGGCCGGACCCGTACTTCCTGTACGCGTCGTCGAATATCGGCAGCTTCCTGGCGCTGCTGTCCTATCCGGTGCTGCTCGAGCCGACGCTGACGCTGCGCTCGCAGAACCTGGTGTGGACCGCGGGCTACGGCCTGCTGATCCTGCTGATCGCCGGCTGCGGCTATCTGCTGCTGCGCTCGCCGAAGATGGACATCTCGGCGAGCGCCGACGACAGCGCGGCGGCGGTTGCGCCGTCCTGGATGCTGCGGGCGCGCTGGGTATTTCTCGCCGCCGTGCCGTCGGGGCTGCTGATCGCCGTCACTGCGCATATTTCCACCGACGTCGCGGCGGCACCGCTATTATGGGTGCTGCCGCTGTCGCTGTATTTGCTGACCTGGGTGCTGGTGTTCCAGTCGCGGCCGCTGCTGCCGCACAAATGGATGCTGGCGCTGCAGCCGCTGGCAATCGCCGTGATCGCGATCCTGCTGGCCTACACCGGCACCGCCAATCTGCTGGTGATGCTGGCCGGCCACCTGATCTCGTTCTTTATCATCGCCATGGCGTGCCACGGCGAGCTGGCGCGAACCCGGCCGGACGCGCGGCATCTCACCGGCTTCTATGTGGCGCTGTCGTTCGGCGGCATGGTCGGCGGCCTGTTCGCCGGGCTGGTGGCGCCTTACAGCTTCTCGTGGATCGCCGAATATCCGATCCTGCTGGCGCTCGCCGTGCTGTGCCGGCCGCTGGTGGTCGAGCGCGTGCCGCAATGGACGCGGTGGTACTGGGCCTTGCTGGCGGCGTTGGCGGTGGCGCTGATCGCGCCGGCCTTCGCGTCGGGCACGATCTACGACTGGATCAGCATCAACCGCATGCTGATCGTCGGCGACGTGGCGGCGGTGGCAGCGTTCGCCGCGCTGGTGCTACGTGCCAACCGCTGGAAGGTGTTCGCCACCATCGTGCTGGCGCTGGCGTTGATCCGGCTCTATCCGTCCGACGATGGCCGGGTCGATACGGTGCGCAGCTTCTTCGGGGTGCACAAGATCCAGGTGACGTCGAACGGTCAGTACCATGTGCTGCTGCACGGCACGACTATCCACGGCGCCGAGAAGATGCTGAACGACGACGGCACGCCGGTCACCGGCCGGCCCGAGCCGATCACCTATTATCACCCGAGCGGGGGCATCGGGCAGGGCATCGCGGCGATCCGCGCGCGCAAAGGCGGCGAGCCGCTGCGGGTCGCGGTGATCGGGCTCGGCTCCGGTTCGCTGGCCTGCGCGTCGCAGCCGGGAGAGACCTGGAAGTTCTTCGAGATCGACCAGTCGATGGTCGACACCGCCCGCGACCCGAAATACTTCACCTACGTCAGCAAATGCGCGCCGGACCTGCAGCCGGTGATGGGTGACGCGCGCCTGACCTTCGCCAACGAGCCGAACGGCACTTACGATCTGATCATCGTCGATGCCTATTCGTCGGATGCCATTCCGATCCACCTCGCCACCCGCGAGGCGATGGCGATCTACAAATCCAAGCTTACTCCGCGCGGCGCCGTGCTGATGCACGTCTCCAACCGGCATCTCGAACTGACCAGCGTCGTGGTCGGCATCGCGGCCGCCAACGGGCTGAAGAGCTGGAGCTTTTCGGAAGATTCCGACCGTGACGCCGAATACATCTTCTCGACCTCGGTGGTGATCTCCGCGCGCGAACCGGAGGATGTCGGCAGCATCGCCACGTCGCAGGACTGGACCCTGACCGAGCCGCGCCCGCATCAAAGGGTGTGGACCGACGACTATTCCAACGTGTTGGGGGCGGTGTGGCGAAGGTTGCGTGAGGGCGAGGAATAGGCAGCGCCGCGGGCATGGACCTTAGAGCCCACCGCGGACGCTAACGCAGCGAATTCAGCCGCATTTCCCGTCATTGACAGCGAAGCGAAACATCCAGGGCCGCAAAGTCAGCCTTTTGCTGGATTGCTTCGTCGCTTCGCTCTCCACAACCACGACCCTTACGGCGCATTCGACGGTCGAATGACCGGACAGGCTCTACGCGCACGCATCCCCCGGCCATGCCCGTTTGGCGACCTCCGTACCGAACACGGGGGCGCCCGGCGATCCATCGGCGCTTTTTCCGTTCAGCGGAACCTTATGAAAGATCGTCGCTTTTCGACTTGTCCCCAGCGGAACTTTCTCCCGAGTCGTGAAACCTTCATTTTTCCGCTTGCGGTCCGCGGAGGCGGGGGCTATAGAAACACCCACGCGCTGCCCGCGGGTCGGGCTTCCTCTCTTGGCTCCCAAGTCAAGGGAGAGATTGGCGCCTTTTGATGCTCCTCACTTCGATGAGTGACGCAACAGCCGATAGGTCTCGGTTGGTGTCATCCATTGTCGCTGAAGGGTAGGCACCCTAGCTAAGGGTGTAGGGGTCTTCGGGCTCCGGGCTGTTTGACAAGTGAAGATGAAGAAAGAGAAACGTGGACGGCGGAGTCCTTGCGGGTC
>NZ_QYYD01000056.1 GCF_003591005.1 Rhodopseudomonas palustris | reverse complement strand
CGATCGACGCCCTGCTCAAACCGCCGCCGACCATCAAAGATCAGCGACAGTTGAGCCTCAGTATTGATCAAATTTAAACCGGACAGCCGTGGGCTCGACCCGGCCATCCATCTTTGTTCGAAAGATGGATCGCCGGATCAAGTCCGGCGATGCCGTCAGTGCTGCTACAGCGCTGGAATGAACTAAGCGTCGCCGTCACCTGATCATCGTCGGCCCGGGATCAGGCACAGCGACATCGATCACACGGAGTTGCACCCGCTCGGCGCCCTGCCAGCGGTCGACCGACAGACAGCCGGCGACGTGCAGCGTCTGACCGCGGTTCTCGGTCAGCGCCTGCCCAAGCTTCTGGCCGACGCTGCGGAACGCAATGGCGTTGACGATCGCGCCGTCGCCGGACTTGAAGCGCAGCCGCAGATGCGCCTGTCCGACTTCGTCCGCATACACGAGCTGATGCGCCGGCAGCGCGACGATCGGCTCCGGATTGCCGGCACCAAACGGCCCCGCGCGGTTGAGCGTCGCGGCGAATTCCGGCGTGATGCCGCGCGCGGAGACCGCTCCATCGATCGACAGCTCATTGACGTGACGCGACTTGGCGACGTCCGCAGCCAGCTCGCTTTCCAGCCAACCGCGGAATTCGGCGAGCCGCTCCTTGCGCAGCGTGACGCCGGCGGCCATCGCGTGGCCGCCGCCTTTGATCAGGATGCCTGCGTTCACAGCCTGGCGCACTGCGCGGCCGAGATCGACGCCGCCGATCGATCGGCCCGAGCCGGTGCCGATGCCGCCGGGCTCCAGCGCGATCGCGAACGCCGGCCGGCCGAATTTCTCCTTCAGGCGCGACGCGACGAGCCCGACGACGCCGGGATGCCAGCCCTCCGACGCCGTCACGATCACCGCGCCCTTGTCCTCGAGGCCCAGCGAGGCAATTGCCTCGGCCTCGGCTTGCGCTTCAGCGTGCTGCTCGATCACACGGCGCTCGGCGTTGAGCCGATCGAGTTCGGCGGCGATCCGCGCCGCCTCCGAGACGTCGCCTTCCAGCAGCAGCCGCACGCCGAGATCGGCGCGGCCGATGCGGCCGCCGGCATTGATCCGCGGGCCCAGCATGAAGCCGAGATGGAAGACGTCCGGCGGACCGTTCAGCCGCGCCACGTCCATCAGGGCCGTGTGGCCGACGTGATCGCGCCGCCGCATCGCGATCAGCCCCTTGGCGACGAATGCCCGATTCAGCCCGATCAGCGGCGCGACGTCGGCGACGGTGCCGAGCGCGACGTGATGCAGCATGTCGAGCAAATTCGGCTCCGGCCGCTCGACGCTCCAGAAGCCGCGATGTCGCAGCTCGCGATTGACCGCGACCAGCGTCATCAGCACCAGGCCGACCGCAGCAAGATGGCCGAGCCCGGACAGATCATCGGGCCGGTTCGGGTTGATCAGCGCCTCGACCTCGGGCAGCTCGTCGGCGGTCTGGTGATGATCGATCACCACCACGCTCATGCCGAGCCGCCGCGCTTCGGCCAGCGGCTCGAGGCTGGTGGTGCCGCAGTCGACGGTGACCAGCAGCGTCGCGCCCTTGTCGGCCAGTCCGCGGATGGCGTCGACGTTCGGGCCGTAGCCTTCGAAGATTCGATCGGGAATATGGATCAGCGGATCGAGTCCGCAATGCCGCAGATGCCAGGCGAGCAGCGCCGACGACGTCGCGCCGTCGACGTCGTAGTCGCCGAAGATCGCCACCTTCTCGCCGCGCGATGCGGCGTCCGCGATGCGCGCCGCCCCCGCCTCCATCTGGGTCACCGTCGCCGGATCCGGCATCAGCTTGCGAATGGTCGGATCGAGGAAGTCGGGCACCGCATCGATCTCGACGCCGCGCCCCGCCAGCACGCGCGCCAGCATCTCGGGCAGCTGATAGCGCTGCGCAAT
Organism: Rhodopseudomonas palustris; assembly: GCF_003591005.1. Classification (GTDB taxonomy): domain Bacteria; phylum Pseudomonadota; class Alphaproteobacteria; order Rhizobiales; family Xanthobacteraceae; genus Rhodopseudomonas; species Rhodopseudomonas palustris_K. The sequence continues at coordinate 8,740 of NZ_QYYD01000056.1, read as the reverse complement.
CGCCTGCGCCCGCGCCGTGCCGCGCGCGTCGAGCCGGTCGCGCCACAGCTTGCCGGTGGCCGAGCGGGTTACGCCAAGGAATGCCGAAACCGGCTCGGGCGGCAATGCGGATGCGGGAAGCGTCATGGTCAGCGCAGATAAGCATGAGTTGAGCAACAGGCAAACTGTGCCGGAATGCGGCTGCACTGAGCCGTCATCCTGAGGCGCTCGCCCGCAGGGCGAGCCTCGAAGGATGCGGCGGCGAGCACCGCTTCAGCGACCCATCCTTCGAGGCCGCCGCTGCGCGGCGACGCCTCAAGAGGACGCCGTCCTTGTGGCGTCGCCGAAAAGTTCAGCAACCCAGCGCGTCGGCGACGCCGTTCAGATCTTTTGCCACGATGGTCCAGTCGCCGGTCGCTTCGAAATCGATCTTCTGCAGCGGGCCGTATTCGGTCGGGCGAGGGATGAATGCGGTTTTCAGGCCGAGCTTCTGCGCGGCGGCGAGATCGCCGTTGTGGGCGGCGACCATCATCACCTGCCCGGGCAGCAAGTTGAGCAGCTTTGCTGCGCCGAGATAGGTCTCCGGATCGGGCTTGTAGTGCTCGAATACGTCGCCGCCGAGCACGAGATCCCACGGCAGTCCGGCGTTCTTGGCCATCCGCGTCAGCAGGCCGACATTGCCGTTCGACAGCGGGCTGATGATGAATTTCGATTTCAGGCGGGTCAGCCCGGAAACGACGTCGGGCCACGGCTTCAGCCGGTGCCAGCCGGTGGTGATGTAGTCGAGATCGCTGTCGCTGAGATTATTCAAGCCGAACTGCGGCGCGAGTTGCTCCAGCGAGCGGCGGTGCAGATCGTCGAGCTTGATGAAGCCGCGCGACGGATTCTTGCGCACCTCGTCCATCGACGGCACATAGGCCTGCCGCCAGGCGTCGACCAAGCCGGTCCAATCACCGCTGATGCCGCGTGTCTTCGACCACGCCGTGAAGTCCTCGATCAGGCTGGTGCGCCAGTCGACCACGGTGCCGAATACGTCGAAGATCAAAGCCTGCACGTTCGTTGCGTCGGCTTTTGCAGCCATTGGTTTCTCTCCCTTGCTACGCAATCACCCGTCATTGCCTGCTTTTGTCTCGCCCTCTCATCGTCATTCCGGGGCACGCGTAGCGCGAACCCGGAATCTCGATCGGCAAGTACCAGGCTTCAGATTCCGGGTTCGCCCGCAGCTGCGCTGCGGTCGCCCCGGAATGACGACTAAAACAACTTCCGATACTGCATGAAGCCGGAATCATCGGCGATGCGGTCGTACAACAAGCGGGCGGTGGTGTTGCCGGGCTGAGTCAGCCAGTGCACGCGGCTGCAGCCGTCGGCTTCGGCGCGGGCATAGACGGCTTCGATCAGCTTGCGGCCAAGGCCCAGGCCGCGGGCGCTATTCGCGACGAACAGGTCCTGCAGATAGCAGTAGTCGCCGGCCGTCCAGCACGAGCGGTGGTAGATGAACTGCACGATGCCGGTCAGCTTGCCGCCCACATAGGCGCCGAGCAAATGCATCGGCTCGGCGGCATCGTGAAAGCGCGCCCAGGTGACGTCACTGGTCCCGGGCGCGAGCGTGGCATTGTAGAAGTCGAGGTAGCCGGCCCACAGCGGCTCCCATGCGGCGCGTTCGTCAGGGCCGACGGGACGAATCTCGACGGCCATGACCGCCCTCCTTAGTCGAGGTGGAATTTTTCGAACTGACGATGATCAGCCTTGATGTAGCGAACGGTTCCGGTCACCGAGCGCATCACCACGGTTTCGGTCTGGATCACGCCCTTGCGGAATTTGACGCCGGAGAGCAGCGAGCCGTCGGTGACGCCGGTGGCGGCGAACAGACAGTCGCCCTTCACCATGTCCTCGATCTGGTAGACAAAGTTGGGGTCCTCGATGCCCATCGACTCGGCGCGGTTGCGCTTCGAATAGGTGTCGAGCAGCAGCCGGCACTGCATCTGGCCGCCGATGCAGCGCAGCGCCGCCGCGGCCAGCACGCCTTCCGGCGCGCCGCCGGTGCCCATGTAGATGTCGACGCCGGTGTTCTCCGGATCGGCGCAGTGGATCACGCCGGCAACGTCGCCGTCGGTGATCAGCTGTACGCCGGCGCCGGTGGCGCGGATCTTGGCGATCAGCTCGGCATGGCGCGGACGGTCCAGCACCAGCGCGGTGATGCCGTGGGTCGGCACGTCCTTGGCCTGCGCCAGGCGGCGGATGTTCTCTTCCGGCGGCGCGTCGATATCGATCAAATTCTTGTCGTAGCCCGGGCCGATCGCGATCTTCTGCATGTAGACGTCGGGCGCGTGCAGCAGCGTGCCGCCTTCGGCCATCGCCATCGTGGCGATCGAGCCGGGCATGTTCTTGGCGCACAGCGTGGTGCCTTCGAGCGGATCGACCGCGATGTCGACCTTCGGGCCGCCATTGATGCCGGCGCCGACCTTTTCACCGATGAACAGCATCGGCGCTTCGTCGCGCTCGCCCTCGCCGATCACGATGGTGCCTTCGATCGGCATCTTGTTGAGTTCGCGGCGCATCGCGTCGACCGCCGCCTGATCGGCGCCCTTCTCGTTGCCGTGGCCGCGCAGACGCGCCGCCGACACCGCCGCACGCTCCGTCACACGCACGATCTCGAGCGTCAGAATGCGCTCCAGCAACGCTTGCGGCGGAACGGAAATAGTGGTCGACATCGGCTTCTCCCTGAAACTCCGCCCACACCCCAGCGGCGCGGGCACACTGTCTCTGACGATACTAATTCTTCTCGATACGAATGACCTGCGGCCGGCCGCTGATCACCTTGTCGCGCTGCACGGCCTGGAGAGCGCGGCGCACAGCGTCCTCGCTGGTCGCGTAAGTAATCAAGATCACCGGCACTGGCGCCGACTTGGCCGGCTTGCCGGCACCGTCTGTGGCGGACGCCGGATGCCGCTGCACGATCGATTCGATCGAAATCTCCTGCTCGGCAAGCCTGGTCGCGATCGTCGCGGCGGTGCCGGCGTGGTCACGCGCGAGCAGACGCAGATAATAGCCGCCTTCGTGGCGCTGCATCGGCGCCTTGCTGATTGCGGCGAGCTTGGCGACCGGCCGGCCGAACGGTTCGGCACGGATGCCGCGCGCGACGTCGGCAATATCGGCGACCACCGCCGAGGCGGTCGCGGCCGAGCCGGCGCCTGCCCCGACCAGCGTGATCGGCGCGATGCCGTCGCCGTCGATCGACACCGCATTGGTGACCCCCATCACCTGCGCGATCGACGAGGTCTTTGGCACCATGGTCGGATGCACGCGCTGCTCGATGCCCTTGGCGGTGCGGACCGCGACGCCGAGCAGCTTGACGCGGTAGCCGAGATCGTCGGCGGCGCGCAGATCTTCCGGGGTGATCGAGCGGATGCCTTCGACATAGACCGAACTCTCCGACACCTTGGTGCCGAAAGCCAGGCTGGCGAGGATCGCCAGCTTCTGCGCGGTGTCGTGGCCATCGATGTCGAAGGTCGGATCGGCCTCGGCGTAGCCGAGCCGCTGCGCATCGGCCAGGCAGGCGTCGAACGACAGCCCCTCCTGCTCCATCCGGGTCAGGATGTAATTGCAGGTGCCGTTGAGGATGCCGTAGACACGCTCGATATCGGTGCCGGCGAGCCCCTCGCGCAGCGTCTTGATCACCGGGATCGCGGCGCCGACGGCCGCCTCGTAATTGAGCGCTACGGAATGCTTTTCGGCGAGCCCGGCCAGCTTGAGGCCATGCTTGGCGATCAGCGCCTTGTTGGCGGTAACGACCGATTTGCCGGCGGCCAGCGCCGCCTCGATCGCCGGCCCGGCCGGATCGCCGGCACCACCGATCAGTTCGACGAAGCAATCGATGTTCGGGTCGGTGGCGAGCGCCAGCGGACTCTTGGCCCAGCTGATGCCGCGCAGATCGATGCCCCGCTTCTTGGTCTTCGACCGGGCGGTGACGGCCACCACACGGATCGGCCGGCCGCAGCGCGCTGCCAGCGTCCGTTGCTGCCGCTCGATCACACGGACCACCTCGGCGCCAACGGTGCCGAGACCCGCAATACCAACTCTGAGCGCGTCCATCGGGCGCCAAACCTGTCGTCTGAAGTCTGCTGAAAATCGGAGGCCGGCGAACGCGGCCTCCGGGAACCTGGCCTATCGCCGCGTGGCGAGAGGAACCACGTTGTGCAACGTTTCGACGCCGCTTTCAAGGAAGCGCCGGACACCGCGCGCCGCCTGGCGGATACGCTGCTCGTTTTCCACCATCGCAATGCGGACATAGCCCTCGCCGTGCTCGCCGAACGCGACGCCGGGCGACACCACCACCCCGGACTTCTCCACCATCAGGGTGGCGAACTGCATGCTGCCGATCTCGCGAAACGCCGGCGGCAGCGGCGCCCAGGCAAACATCGACGCCTGCGGCGGCGGGATCTCCCAGCCGGCGCGGCCGAAACTCTCGACCAGCGCGTCGCGGCGCTTTTTGTAGGTCTCACGCATCTCCCTGATGCAGTCCTGCGGACCGTTCAGCGCCGCCGTAGCGGCGACCTGCACCGGCGTGAACGCGCCGTAATCGAGATACGACTTCACCCGCGCCAGCGCCGCGATGATGCGCTCGTTGCCGACCGCGAAGCCCATGCGCCAGCCGGCCATCGAGAACGTCTTCGACATCGAGGTGAACTCGACGGCGACGTCCATCGCGCCCGGCACCTGCAGCACCGACGGCGGCGGATTGGCGTCGTCGAAATACACTTCCGCATAGGCCAGATCCGACAGAATCATGATCTCGTGCTTCTTCGCGAACGCCACGAGGTCCTTGTAGAAGTCGAGGCTGGCCACGTAAGCGGTCGGATTCGACGGATAGCAGGCGATCAGCGCGATCGGCTTGGGGATCGAATGAATGATCGCCCGCTCGGCCGCGGCGAAGAATTCGGGGGTCGGCTCTGACGGCACCGAGCGGATCACGCCGCCGGCCATCAGAAAGCCGAAGGCGTGGATCGGGTAGCTCGGGTTCGGGCACAGCACGACGTCGCCGGGCGCGGTGATCGCTTGCGCGACGTTGGCGAAACCTTCTTTCGACCCAAGGGTGGCGACCACTTGGGTGTCGGGGTTCAGCTTCACGCCGAACCGGCGATCATAATAGGCCGCCTGGGCCTTGCGCAGGCCGGTGATGCCGCGCGATGCCGAATAGCGGTCGGTGCGCGGCTTGCCGAGCACTTCCTTGAGCTTCTCCAGCACATGCGGCGGCGCCGGCAGGTCCGGGTTGCCCATCCCCATGTCGATGATGTCGGCCCCGGCGTTCCGCGCGGCCGCCTTGGCCCGGTTGACCTGTTCGAACACGTAAGGCGGCAAACGGCGGATACGGTAGAATTCTTCCATGGTCCTCGACTCCGGGGGTGCGGCTGGATCGTTACCGCGTTCTTGATCGGAGGGGAATCCGATTCAGGCGCAGAAACGCTCTTAATGGCACGATTTTGCGGCGGATCGGGTCGAGGTCGGTGTTTGCGGTGCGCCGGCCTGCGAACGGTGATCTGCCACCGCCGCCGTTCGTGCACCGGCGACGCTGACGACTATTTGGCGGCGGCCGGCTTGGCCGGCGCGGCGCTGGCATTGGCGTTCGCAGCCGCCTGGCGCTCGCGGGCGGCGATCAATTCCTGCTCGATCTTGTTGCGTTCGGCGGGGGCCAGCACAGCCTCGTCGCGGTTCGCGGGCAGATCATTGACGGCCGGGAAGCCTTGCGGCTCTTTCGGTTGCTCGGCCCGCTCACTGCCGCCCAGAATCGGCATGTCCGACACCGAGATCGAGCAACCGCCGAGGCCGAACGCACCGAGCCCCACGGCGACCACCAGCACAGCCGCACGGCCGCGCTCGGCGCCAAAGCGGCGCCGCGTCTGGACCGGCTCGGTGTCGGTGTGTCGCGCGATCTGCAAAACGTCATCCTCGACCTGGCGGCGGCGACTGGTGGCACACCGCAGCATTCATCGTCACATAACCGAACCGGGAGCCCCGTAAAACCTTATTCAGCAGCGCCGGCCGATCGGCATCATGCTGCGTCAGTGAGATGTCAATGTGGCCAAATCAAGCGCAAATGACGCACTGCAGCACATCCATTTCAGCGAGAATTACCGAACTATGTCATCATCAATGGCATAACGTGAAAGCGTACCAAACATTCGAACAGGGTGAAGCGTCCACCGATGACCGACATGCTACCAGAAACAGCGGCTGCGAAGAAGTTCGATCCCGATGCTTTCGCGCGTAATCTGGCGCAAGCGATGGAGACCGGCGGTCAGGCTTTGGCGACGATGCTGAAGCCGCGCGAGCCGGCACCGAACGGCCAGCCGCCCGCCGAACTCTCCGAAATGGTCAAAACGCTCACGCGCGTCGCCGAGTATTGGACGTCGGACCAGGCGCGCGCCGCCGAGCTGCAGGCCAAGCTCGGCAAGTCGTATCTCGACCTGTGGGGCAACGCGTCGCGCAAGCTCTCCGGCGAAACGGTCGAGCCGACCATCGAGCCGCCGCCGCGAGACAAACGCTTTGCCGACCCGCAATGGCGCAGCAACCAGTTCTACGAATTCCTGATGCAGGCCTATCTGCTGACCTCGCAATGGGCCAACGAACTGGTCGAGAAAGCCGACGGACTCGACCCGCACACCAGGAAGAAGGCGGCGTTCTACGTCCAGCAGATCACCAACGCGCTGGCGCCGTCGAACTTCGTGGCGACCAGCCCGGAGCTGACGCGGCACACGCTGGAGAACAGCGGCGACAATCTGGTGCGCGGCATGAAGATGCTGGCCGAAGATATCGTCGCCGGCAAAGGCCATCTGAAGATCCGGCAGTCGGACCCGGCCAATCTCGAGGTCGGCGTCAACATTGCCACCACCCCGGGCAAGGTGATCTTCCAGAACGAGATCATGCAGCTGATCCAATACACGCCGTCGACCGAGACGGTGCTGCGCACGCCGCTGCTGATCGTGCCGCCGTGGATCAACAAGTTCTACATTCTCGATCTCAAGCCGGAAAAGTCCTTCATCAAGTTCTGCGTCGACCAGGGCCTGACGGTGTTCGTGATCTCCTGGGTCAATCCCGACAAGAGCCTCGGCGACAAGAGCTTCGCCGACTACATGAAGCTCGGCCCGCTGGCGGCCATGGACGTCGTCGAGAAGATCACCGGCGAGCTGAAGGTGCACACCATCGGCTATTGCGTCGGCGGAACGCTGCTGGCCGCCACCCTCGCGTGGCTCGCCGAGCGCCGGCGCCAGCGCGTCACCTCGGCGACGTTCCTGACCACGCAGGTCGACTTCACCCATGCGGGCGATCTCACCGTCTTCGTCGACGAGGAGCAGATCTCGGCGCTGGAGCGCGACATGCAGGCGACCGGGGTGCTCGAAGGCGCCAGGATGGCGATGGCCTTCAACATGCTGCGGCCGAACGACCTGATCTGGTCCTACGTGGTCAATAACTACATGAAGGGCCAGCCGCCCGCGGCCTTCGACCTGTTGCACTGGAATTCCGACGCGACGCGGATGCCGGCGGCGAACCACTCCTACTATCTGCGCAATTGCTACCTCGACAACAAGCTGTCGGCCGGCACCATGGTGCTCGACGATACCCAGCTCGACCTCTCGAAGGTGAAGGTGCCGATCTACAATCTCGCCACCCGCGAGGACCACATCGCGCCGGCCGAGTCGGTGTTGTACGGCTCGCAATTTTTCGGCGGCCCGGTGAAATACGTGTTGTCCGGCTCCGGCCACATCGCCGGCGTGATCAATCCGCCGGCGGCGAACAAGTATCAGTTCTGGACCAACGACAACATCCACGCCGGCTCGGTCGCCGAATGGCTGAAGGGCGCGCAGGAGCACAAGGGCTCGTGGTGGCCGGACTGGCGCGCCTGGATCGAGCAGTTCGACGCGGACCGCGTCCCTGCCCGCGCCGTCGGCACCGAAGCCTTCCCGCCGATCGAGGACGCGCCCGGCAGCTATGTGAGGGTGCGGTCGTAGACTTTCCGTCATTGCGAGCGAGCGAAGCAATCCAGCACTCTGCAGCGCGGCTGGGTTGCTTCGTTGCGGAGCCTGTACTCGGACGGCGCGGGGCCGATCCGGGTGCTCCTCGCAACGACGCGCCAGCTACGTTGCCGTCACCCAGGCCAACACCAGCGCAAAGCCGGCAAGACCGACCGTGACGTGCGTGCCCAGCAGCACGTTGGCGGCGACCGGCGAACGGCGCGCCAACGCGGCGATGAAGCCGGAAAACGCCGACACCGCGAACAGCCCGGCCGCGACCTTGCCGAACGACAGGCCGCCGACGGCGGTCGCACCGTCCGGCGTGCCGTGCAGCAGCATCACCAGCGTCTCCAGGCCGCCAAAGCCAAGCAGCAGATGCAGTGCAACCAGCCCCTGATTGCGCTCGCCGCGCAGATACAGCAGCCCGAGATACAGCCCGAGCGCCGTCGCCGCGCTCAAAATCACCAGAACCGGCGTCACCGTCATGCCGCCTCCGTGCCCTTGCAATCAATGCCGCTAATTAAAGCACGGGGACTGATAGTTGAGAATGCCCCTCCGCGAGTCATTCCGGGGCGCGAGCGCAAGCCCGCGAACCCGGAATCTCGATATGCGGGGCACTGCAGAAGGTTTCCACAATTGCGGGATTCCGGGTTCGCACGGCTTCGCCGCGCGCCCCGGAATGATGGGGTGGACGGCCCCCGAACGGCATCGATGTGCCAGACTGAGGTTGTCGTAACTTCAGACGAGGGAGC
>NZ_QYYD01000055.1 GCF_003591005.1 Rhodopseudomonas palustris | reverse complement strand
GTATACATGACCGCACCCCGATTCATTTGCCGAAACACCAAAATGCTCTTGCCGAGAGGGGGCCGTCCATACATGACGGTGGGTGGGGGCTGGCTCGTTTCGACCGAAGTACTTCGGTGCGCGCGCTCAACTCACGCGGAGGGCGGCGAGTTGGCCGAGGGGCTTTGCTGCCGGCACGAGCGACGGCGACTTGGCGATTGTGTTCGGCAGATAGATGCCGCGCCGTGTCGCGTGAGGTTTGAACGTATCGGTCAGGCCGACCACAGTTTCGGCGGCGCCGAGCGCCAGGTAGCCGTCGGGCTCGAGCCGCTTGGCGAGACGCTCGAAGATCGACACCTTGGTCGGCTGATCGAAATAGATCAGCACGTTGCGGCAGAAGATCACGTCGAACATGCCGAGCTGGCCGTAGTCCTGCAGCAGGTTGAACTGGCGATGCTGGATCATTGCGCGCAGTTCGGGGCTGATCTCCCACAGCTCGCCGGTCTGCTTGAAGTACTTCACCAGCAGCTGGATCGGCAGACCGCGCTGCACTTCAAACTGGCTGAACAGCCCGGACTTGGATTTTTCCAGCACCGACTGCGAGAGATCAGTGGCGACGATATCGAATCGCCATCCGGCGACCGCCGGCCCAAGCTCCTTCAGGCACATCGCGATGGAATACGGCTCCTGCCCGGTCGACGACGCCGCGCACCAGATCCGCAGGCTGCGTTTGCCGGCGCGAGCCTGCAGCAGCGCTGGCAAAATCTCTTCGCGCAGATGATCGAATGGCAGCTTGTCGCGGAAGAAGAAGGTCTCGTTAGTGGTCATCGCTTCGACCACATCGCCCGTGACCTTTTCGACCCCGCTTTTCATCTTCTGAACGAGATCGCCGATGCCATCGAGGCCGAGCCGGCGCGCCAGCGGCAGCAGGCGGCTTTCGATCAAGTACTGCTTGTCGGTGGAAAGGTCGAGGCCGGAACGTTCCTTGAGGGTCTTGCGCAGATAGTCGAAATCAGCCGGCGTCACGAACGATCTCCTGAGAACAAGCGAACCAGCTTCGGCCCGATTTGATTGAGCGGCAGCACCGCGGCGCAGATGCCCGCATTGGCGGCGGCGCCGGGCATGCCCCACACCACGCTGGACGCTTCGTCCTGCGCGATCACGCTGCCACCCGCGGCGACGATTTCCTTGCCGCCGCGCATGCCATCCGACCCCATGCCGGTCAGCAGCACCGCGAGCACGCCGCCCTGCCAGAATTCTATCGCCGAGCTGAACAGCGGGTCGACCGCGGGCTTGCAGAAGTTGACTGGCGGCCCGTCGTCGAGCGCGATTACTGGACTGTTGCCCTGCTTGGCGATGCGCATGTGGCGCCCGCCGGGCGCGAGATAAATCCGCCCGGGCTTGATCGCCTCGCCATCGACGCCCTCGTGGGCCGGATGACGCGATGCGCGCATCAGATGTTCGGCCAGAATGGTCGTGAAGGTCGGCGGCATGTGCTGTGTGATCAGCACCGGATAGCGGTCGATCACCGGGCCGATATCGGCGACCAGCGACATCAGCGCTTGCGGGCCGCCGGTCGAGGAGCCGATCAGCAGCACGCGCGGCGCGGTCGGGCCGAACGACCGCTTCACCAGCGCCGTCTGGCTGGGCACGCTCGGCATGGCGGCAATGTGCGCGGCAGGTTCGCGAAGCCGATCGAGTGCTGACGCAGCCGAAGCCAAAGGCGGCGCAACAGCCGTCGCCTTGCGGCGAACCTTGCCGCCGAGGTGCCGGATCTTCTGCAGCAGATCGTGCTTGAAGATGTCGGCGGCGTGCGGCTCGCGCGTCGATTCCGGCTTGGGGATGTAGTCGGAAGCGCCGAGTGACAATGCCTTGAAGCTGATCTCGGCGTTGCGGCGGGTCAACGTCGAGGCCATGATGATGATCAGGTCCCGCTTCTTGGCGAGCAGCCTTGGCAGAGCCGAAATGCCGTCGAGCTCGGGCATTTCGATATCAAGCACCGCCACGTCCGGCCGGACGCGGTCGATCTGATTGACGGCGTCAAGGCCGGTCCGGAGCGAGGCGGCCACCACCATGTCCGGCTCGGCTTCGATCCAGCGCGAGATCAGACCGCGGATCACCACCGAATCGTCGACGATCATCACGCGCAGGGGCTCATACTGCGTCGAACTTGCGGCGGGACTACCTGCCAATGCTACACTCATCACTCACCGACGCAACGCAACTTCCCCACCGCGTCGGGTGACGCGGCGTCGACCGACTTTCGGCGGATCAGCTCAGATCAGGCCGACTTCCTGAAACTTTGCCGTCACGATGTCCTTGTCGAATGGCTTCATGATGTACTCGTTGGCGCCGGCGTGCAGCGCGCGAGCGATGTGCGCGACGTCGTTCTCGGTGGTGCAGAACACCACCTTCGGCACGTCGCCGCCCGGCATCCGGCGCAGATTGCGCAGGAATTCGTAGCCATCCATCACCGGCATGTTCCAGTCGAGCAGCACCGCGTCCGGCAGCCCGTGCTTGCAGACTTCGAGCGCCTTCTCGCCGTCTTCGGCTTCGACAATCTCGAAGTCGAGCCCTTCGAGGATCCGCCGAGCGACCTTTCGGATCACGCTCGAGTCATCGACCACCAAACATGTCTTCATTGTCTGCCTCTGTCAGTCAGCGCCCGAACCAACGGACGAATGTGTTGTTGCCGGGAGCGTGCGGTTACGCGGCCATCCGCGCATGCGAGATTTCGAGCACCTTGTCGACGTCGAGTACAACCATCAGTTGGCCGTCGAGCCGATGAACCCCGTTCGCGAATGATGCCATCCGCGGATCGAGATTCACCGGGTTGACCTCGCGGCCCTCGTCCGGAAGCGTCAGGACCTCACCGATCGTGTCGATCAGCAGGCCGTAGGATTCGCCACGCAGGTCGACGCCCATCGCCATCGGCGGCCTGCCGTCGTTGTTCTTCGGCAGACCGAGACGGGCGCGCATGTCGATCGCGGTGACGATGCGTCCGCGCAAATTCAGTACGCCCGCAACGTCGTCGGGTGCGAGCGGCACGCGCGTCAGCCGCTCAGGCATGAACACGTCCTGCACCCGCGAGATCGGCAGCCCGAACAATTGCCCGCCGATCATCGCGGTGGCGAATTGGGTGGTGTTACCGCTGATGGCGTCGACTTGCCGGCTCATCGTCTGGTGTCCTTCCTGGTCTCGGTCATGCCGCCTGCTGCTGCAGCGCATCGACCCGTTCATGGCTCACGGTCTGCTCCTTCAGCGCCGCGATCAGGCCCGGGCGATCGAACTTGGCCACGTAGTCGGCGAGACCCGCCTGTCGGCCGCGCTCGATTGCCGCCGGCGACACCAGCGAGGACAACGCGATCACCGGCGTCGCCGAGATCTTGGCATCGGCGCGGATCGCTTCGGCGAACTCGAAGCCGTTCATGTCCGGCATCTCGATGTCGGTGAGGATCACGTCGAACTGAGCGCCGGTGCGCAGCACCGACAGCCCTTCGACCGCCGACGTCGCCAGCCGCACCTTGTAGCCGGCCGCCTTCAGCACCGGGCCAAGCATGTTTCGGAAGAACGCACTGTCATCCACCAGCAGCACCGAGCGGGTGCCGAGCGACTGCTTCATCTCCTTGCGCGAAAGCCAGTCGGAGAACGCCATCGGCAGGAAGTGGGCGACGTCGATCACCTCGGTGGCGAGCCCCTTGATCACGGCCGAGCCGAGAATTCCGTCGCGGCTGGAGCCGACCTGGATCTGCAGATGCTCCTCGACGATATCGACGATCTCGTCGACGACCAGGCCCATGCTGCGATCGTCGTCGGCGAACACCAGGATCGGCTGCACGCCGGTGCGCGCAACGGTGACGCCTTCCATCAGCACCAGCGGCATCAGCTGCTGGCGGTACTGAACCATGTAGCGGCCGTTCGAGATTTCGATCTTGTCGGCAGCGATCTCCTCCAGCCGGGTGACCAGCGACAGCGGCACCGCCTTCGGCTGCGGCGAGCCCGAGCGAAACACGAGTAGCGACGTGAGCTGTTCAGTGGAGGCGGCGCGGGTCGCGGCGCTCTGCTCGGACAGATCGTGCTGCGCCGACACCGAGGTCCCGAGCGCCTGCGCAATGCCGTTCGGATCGACGATCATGATCACCGCGCCGTCACCAAGGATGGTGTTGCCGGAGAACATGCCGATGTGCCGCAGCTTGGTCGACATCGGTTTGACAACGATTTCCTCGGTGTGAAACACCGCGTCGACGACGATGCCGAAAGTCTGGCTGCCGACCTGCGTCACCACGATGAAGCCATTCTCCGGCTCGGTCGAGCCGGTGCCGTCGTCGATGTGCAGCAGCTTCTTCAGGTGCATCAGCGGCAGCAGCTTGTCGCGCAGCCGCAGCACCGGCGTATCCTTGATACGTTCGATGCGATGTTCGGAATTGGCTCGCGCGCGAACCAGCTCGACCACCGCAAGCTGCGGGATCGCGAAGCGGTCGCCGCCGGCTTCGACGATCAGCGCCGACACGATCGCCAATGTCAGCGGGATCTTGATGGTGACGCTGGAACCCTCGCCGGCCACCGACTTGATCTCGATGGTGCCGCCGATCTGGTCGATATTGGTGCGCACCACGTCCATGCCGACGCCGCGGCCCGACACGCTGGTGACTTGCGCGGCGGTCGAGAAGCCCGGCGCAAAGATGAACTTGTGGATCTGCGCCTCGGTCATGCGCTCGACGTCGGCTTCGCTGACGAGGCCGTTGGCAATCGCCTTGGCCTTGATCTTCTCGGTGTTGAGACCGCGGCCATTGTCGGCGATGCAGATCACGATGTGGCCGCCCTCGTGATAGGCCGACAGGCGGATCGTACCCTGCTCGGGCTTGCCGCTGCGCACCCGCTCCTCCGGACGCTCGAGCCCGTGATCGGCGGAGTTGCGCACCATATGGGTGAGCGGATCCTTGATCAGGTCGAGCACCTGGCGATCCAGCTCGGTGTCGGCGCCGTGCATTTCGAGTTCGATGTGCTTGCCGAGTTCGGAGGCGAGATCGCGCACGATCCGCGGCAGCTTCTGCCAGGCATTGCCGATCGGCTGCATCCGGGTCTTCATGACGCCGTCCTGCAACTCGGCCGTGACGGTCGACAGCCGCTGCAGCGGCACCTTGAACTCGGTGTCCTCGTGGCGACGGCTGATCTCGAGCAGCTGGTTGCGGGTCAGCACCAGCTCGGACACCATCGTCATCAGGTGTTCGAGCGTATCGACATTGACGCGGATGGACTGGTTGGCGATGCGGTCGCCTTCGGCCGGAGCCGTCTCCTGATCGTTCGCCTTCTTGACAGGTTTGACGGGGGCTTTCGACGCCGTGCCGGCGTCCGCCAACCCCACCACGGCCGCGGACGTTTCCGGCTCGTCGGCCGGCGCCAGCGGCGGCGCGACGACTTCGATCGCGGTTTCGCGGAAGGCGCGCTCCAACTCGTCGAGCGAGACCTCGCCGGGACGCAGCGGACGTTCGAGGGTCTGCGGCACCAGCGTGCCCTCGGCCTTGTCGGCTTCCATGCCGGCAGTGACAGTCGCCGCTACCGGTGCAGCCGCGCCGAGCTCGGCGGCGATGTCTTCCGCGGTACGCATCGATAGCCGTTCGAGCTCGCCGATCAGGTCGCCGTCTTCGCCCGGAGGCTCGGCTTCGGTCGCTTCCAGCCCGCCAAGGATGTCCTTGATCCGATCGATCGTGGTCAGGATCAGCGTCACGGCCTCGCCGGTTACCGGCATGCCGTCGCGGAATTTGCCCATCAGCGTTTCGGCCGCGTGCGCCAATGCTTCCAGTCGCGGCAGGCCGAGAAATCCGCAGGTGCCCTTGATGGTGTGCACGAGGCGGAAGACGTTATCCAGAATCTTCGCGTTGTTGGGCTCTTGCTCGAAGCGGACCAGCTGGTTGTCGACCGTATCCAGACTTTCGAAGGTTTCCGTCAAAAACTCACGGAGGAGATCGTCCATGTGCGCTGGCCTCTATACGCGGGCGCACGGCAACAGCCGTGACCGAATTGCGCGGCCACTGTCTGCGGAAAGCGTTTAATATTAGTTGCGGGCAGGAAACTGCGCCTGCCGTAAGAAGGCGAGTCGAACGTGTAGTAATACCAGGTGGATTTCCTAACCTGGTCTTTACCATGCGGTCCCGGATTTTCGAATCCGGCTTAGACCGCGCTTACCACCAAAGTATCACCTTCGGGCGCCAGCGTGACGGTCAGTCCGCAGGCCTCGGCCAAGAGGCGCGTGTAGTAGGGCTGCACACCGTGCGACTCGATCGGGCCGGCATGTCTGCCGCTGAGCATGTCGACGACGTTCTGCGGGGTACGGACGTTGAGGCCGGCACTGATCACCCGGAACGACAGTGCCTCTCCGTCGCCGACCGGCTCGACGGTCAGCGTACCGCCACGGGGAATGGTCTGCTGCGCGATGATCAGCATGTTCAGCAGCAGCTTGACCCGATTTTTGGCCAGCAGCAGACGCGGAAGATTCCAAGTGATCTTGGTCTTGTCGTCTTCGAAATGACCGCGAGCCATGTTCTGGGCGTCGCCGAGATCGATCTGCGCGCCGGCAGAACCGGCTGCGCCAAACGCCAGCCGGCAGAATTGCAGGCGGGCTGATGCTGTTTTGGCGCTTTTGCGGATGAGGTCGAGGGCGAAGTCCTTGTCTTCCTGCTTGTTGCTGTCGTCGAGCACTTCGAGGCCATTGACGATCGCGCCGACCGGGCTGATGAGATCGTGACAAACCCGCGAGCACAGCAGCGCGGCCAGCTCGAGTGCATCCGGTGCCGGAGCCTGGACGGGAGTGGGACTGTCGGGCATCGGTCTGCTCCTCGGAAGCCGCGCGGCTCGTTCAAAACGAATCAGCCATGGTGTCTGGCTTGATACACTGCGGCCGGTTGCGCTGCCAACATCGGGCGGCATCAGGCTGCCGGACAGGAGACGGAATGATGGCGACTGGGGACGCGCCGGAGCACGGCCGCTCGATCGCGGGCGAGACCGCCTTGGCCTGGATGCAGCCGCTCACCGAGCTGGTGATCCGCGCCGGCGCCGCGATCCTGGCGATCGACCGCTCCGGTCGGGTCGACCACAAATCCGACGGCTCACCGGTAACCGCCGCGGATCTTGCGGCCGACCGGGTGATCGCCGAAGGGTTGGCGCAGATCGCCCCGCAGTTGCCTGCCCTTTCGGAAGAGCGCTGCAGTACCGGGCGGCCGGACGCGCCCAGCTTCTTCGTGATCGATCCGCTCGACGGCACCAAGGAATATGTCTCCGGCCGCGACGAATTTACCGTCAATCTGGCGCTGGTCAGCGACGGCGAACCGCTGCTCGGCATCGTCGGCGCACCGGCGCTCGGCGTGATCTGGCGAGGCTTGGTCGGCCACGGCGCAGAGCGGCTGAGCGTTGCGGCCGATGGCACGATTGCCGGCACCGCGCCGATCCACACCCGGCCGCTGCCACCACCCGGCGCGCCCTGGACGGTGGCGATCAGCCGGTCGCACCTCGATGCGCGGACCCTCGCCTTCATCGCTGAACGTCCCGGCGCCGTGCAGGCGCAGTTGGGATCGGCGCTGAAATTCGGCCGGATCGCCGAGGGCGCCGCGGACATCTATCCGCGGATGTCGCCGACCTGCGAGTGGGACATCGCGGCCGGCGCGGCCGTGGTGATCGCCGCCGGCGGCAAGCTGACCGACGCCAGCGGCGCCCCGCTGCGCTTCGACGTGCCGCGACCGAATTTCATCGTGCCAGAGTTCATCGCCTGGGGTGACCCGGCGGCGACCTGAGAGGAAACGCGGGCTTCGACGTCGAAGACCCCCGTCATTGCGAGCGAAGCGAAGCAATCCGGCGGCGCCGAGCATCGTGGCGCTGGATTGCTTGGTCGCTTCGCTCCTCGCAATGACGGATTAAGCGCTTGATTTTCATCTGTTATTCCGACGCACCTGCGCTCTGCCGGCAGCTGTTTCGGGGCTAGTTGGCCAGCGTCGCCCGCACCGCAGGCCATTGCTGCTGGGCCGGTTTCAGATAACGCCCCGGGTCGGCGGCGAAGGCGCTGCGGCTGTCCTCGCGGGCGAACAGGAACAGCCGCTGGCCGCTGACCAGCCACAGCAGCGGATTGCCCGGTACCGGCACCCCACGTGCGATCCCGACCGGATCGTAGCCGCCGAACTGCGGGCCATAGATCTCCGGATGGGCGACAAACGCCGCCATATTGGAGGGATTGCAGAACCGCCAGATCGCGCCGCCGGACGAGGCCTCGTATTCGGCAGCGCCCATCTGGGCCTCGCGTTCGGTAAAAAACGCCACAGGATCAAAACCGTCGATCGCCAACCCGGTATGTCGATCGACAACTACGCGCTCGGTGGTTGCAGCCTGCAGGCTCAGCAACGGAGCCGACATGAACAACAGCCCGGCGAGCCAGATAGTGGCGAACCACTGGCGAATCTCGTTTCGTTCCTGCCGCTGTGCCGTCATAGTTCAAATCGATAAGGTTCGAATCGTGGGGCCGTCGGGCCACACTAGCCGGCGCAAGTCAGCGTCCGGTTAAGGGGATGGGCCGGGGATCGAACACCCAGGGGTGAGTTGGATGACCATCGTTTCACGTCGTGCTGCGTTGGCGCTGCTTGCGTCGGCGGCGTTCATCGTGCCGGCTGCGGCGCAGCAACAGCCGTTGCCGCCGCGCGCCTCCGCGAGCCCCAACACCTATGGCCCGGAGGAATTGACCGCCGCCGGCCATCGCTTCTTCGGCAACGTCTCGCGCGGGCTCGCTTCGGTGATCGAGCGCGCGGTCAGCCAATGGGGCCTGCCCAACGGTTATGTGCTGGGCGAGGAAGGCTCGGGCGCGTTCGTGGCCGGCCTGCGCTACGGCGAGGGCACGCTCTACACCAAAAACGCCGGCGATCTGCGGGTATACTGGCAGGGTCCGTCGGTCGGCTTCGACTGGGGCGGCAACGGGGCCCGCACCATGACGCTGGTCTACAACCTGCCCTCCACCAACGCGATCTATCAGCGCTTCGGCGGCATCGACGGCTCGGCCTATGTGGTCGGCGGCTTCGGCATGACGGCGCTGACCGCGAACGGCATCGTGCTGGTGCCGATCCAGTCCGGCATCGGGCTGCGGCTCGGCGCCAATATCGGCTATCTGAAGTTCACGCCGTCTGCGACCTGGAATCCGTTCTGAGCCGAGTGGCTGCGGCCGCTCTCATCCCCTGCCGGGATTCACGTTAACGCCGCAACGCACTGGCGCTGCGGCGGCGCTCCGTGGCAGGGTGCGGCCGGAATTTCGGCCGGACGATGACGCGTGCCCGGCGCCCCGCGGGCGCGGCGCGCCGCTCCATCGGCTTTGCCATCAGACTTCATGCAGGCGCAATCCGCCCTCGGGCCGGCGCGCGCGGCGCTTCGCTTTCGGGTAGGAGAACTTCATGATCGAGCAGATCATGTATCTGGCGATCGGCTTTCTGGCCGCGATGCTGCTGGCGCTGATGATCGCGCCGCTGGTGCACAACCGCGCGGTGCGGCTGACCACCAAGCGGCTGGAGGCGGCGACGCCGCTGTCGATGGCCGAGATCCAGGCCGACAAGGACCAGCTTCGCGCCGAATTCGCGATGTCGGCGCGGCGGCTGGAGATGAGCGTCGAGCAACTCCGCAGCAAGACCACCAGCCAGCTCGCCGAGATCGGCCGCAAGACCGACGCGGTCAACCGCCTCAAGGTCGAGCTCGCCGAAAAGAACGAAGCGATCCTGACGCTGGAAGCGCGCGAGAAGTCGCTCAACGAGCAGCTCCGCAGCACCGAGCAGGAGTTCGCCGCCAAGATGCAGGAGCTGCGCAGTGCCGAGGCGGCGCTGGCCGAGAAGCAGGCCGAGCTGGCGCGGATCAACACCGAACTCGCCGACCGCTCGATGCTGGCCGATACGCGGCAGGTCGAACTCGTCGCCGTGCGCACCCAGATCGAGGAGCTGCGCGGCCGCGTCAGCGAGGCCGAGCGTGAGTTCAGCGCAACGCAGACGAGGCTGGAAAGCCAGCGCGGTGAATCCGCCAGCACCAGCCGTGACCTCACCGAGGCCCGCAGCCGCGCCGAACAGCTCGGCAGCCGGGTCGCCGATCTCGACCGCCAGCTGGTCGCGCAGGTCAAGGAGGCCGAGCAGCTCGGCAGCCGTGTGGCTGCGCTGGAAGCCGAAAACGCCGGACTGCGCGCCGCCGCGGCCGCCGCCGAGCAGGAGCTGCAGCAGCTGCGCGGCGGCAAGGCCGCCTCTCCCGCCAAGGCGGGCAACGCCGAATTCGCCCGGCTGCAGGCCGAAAAATCCACGCTGGAACAGCAATTGCAGCAGGCCCGCGACGAACGCGCCGCGGCGCAGCGCGAGCTGACCGCGATCCAGCAGCAGGCCGAGAACAGCTGGGCGACCGAGCGCATGGAAAACGCGCTGCTGCGCGAGCGCATCAACGACATCGCCGCAGAAGTCGCCAAGCTCGCGATAACGCTGGAGGGCCCGGATTCGCCGATCGAGGCGATCCTCGCCGGCCAGGGCAGCGGCGCTCCGGCAGTTGCCGCCAAGCCTGCAGCAGCAGCCCGAAACGACGCCGAAGCCCCCGCCGCACCGGTCGCCGGCGGCACCCTCGCCGAACGCATCCGCGCATTGCAGTCCCACGCCTCGCGGGCGCGGCAGATCGGCTGACGATCGTTCCGGCGTGGCCGGCCGCCTCGCTGGAAGTCGCCGTGAACGTGCGACCGCGGCAATTGCGTGAACGACGCGGCAAATTCCCGGCTTGCCGCTTGACACCCCCGCCCCTCCCTACGTAAATCGCGCCTCTACGGCATCGGGCCGGCGCACAGCGCAAGCCCTCGATCCGGTCCCGGGCGCATAGCTCAGCGGGAGAGCGTTCCCTTCACACGGGAGAGGTCCAAGGTTCGATCCCTTGTGCGCCCACCATCCAACCCGACCTGAATTAGGAGCGCAGTCGCGCTGAGCCCGGGCCGAGTCCGGCCCGTGTCACATTGTGCCCTTCGACAAAGGCCACACAGGTTGTCGTTGAACGGACAGCCTGTGGACCGCGCGTTAGAGCAGTTCCCGGATTGATTGAAGCGTTATCGCGCTATCGAGGCTGACTGACAGCTCGGGCAAGTCACGGCCATTTTCCAATCCGCCTGATTTGCTGACAATCTCCGCCATGGCCAGGCTTGTCCCGTCCACGCCTTTGCTGCGTTTTCGGCAGCAAGGCGTGGATGCCCGGCACAAGGCCACTGCTGTCCGGCTTAGTTTTAGTGGACAAAGCGCATGGCGTTGATTCTTCTGTATTCCGAGCGTCTGGCAACGTTTCGGGACACGGGAG
>NZ_QYYD01000054.1 GCF_003591005.1 Rhodopseudomonas palustris | reverse complement strand
CCCCCCCCCCCCCGGGGGGGCCCCCCCCCCCCCCCCCCCCGCGGCCCCCCCCGCCCCCCCCCCCCCCCCCCCCCCCCCCCCGGGGGGGGGGGGGGGGCCCCCCCCCCCGGGGGGGGGGGGGCCCCGCGAAGAGTTCATCCGCTGTGCCCGCGGCACACCCCACCCCGGCGTGCACCGCGCTGCGCGCGCTACACGCCGACCCTCCCCCTCCAGGGGAGGGTGAAGAGATCTCAGCGTCGCAGTGGTATCGCCATCACTATCGACGTCGCCTAAACTTCACGCCCCACAGCCGAGTCGCCTATGCCCGTTCGCCAACTCCCTGAAACCATCGTCAACCGCATCGCCGCCGGCGAGGTAGTGGAGCGGCCGGCGAGTGTGGTGAAGGAGCTGGTGGAGAACGCGATCGATGCCGGCGCCAGCCGGATTGACATTTTCTCGGACGGCGGCGGGCGGCGGAAGATCGTGATTGCCGACGATGGCTCGGGCATGACGCAAGCCGATCTCGCGCTCGCCGTCGATCGCCACGCCACCTCCAAGCTCGACGACGAGGACCTGCTGGCGATCCGCACCCTCGGCTTTCGCGGCGAGGCGCTGCCGTCGATCGGCGCGGTGGCGCGGCTGTCGATCACCACGCGGCACGCGCGCGAGCCGCACGCCTGGGCGCTGCGCGTGGAGGGCGGCGACAAGACGCCGATCGCGCCGGCTGCGCTGTCACAAGGCACGCGCGTCGAGGTCGCCGATCTGTTCTTCGCGACCCCGGCACGGCTGAAATTTCTCAAGACCGACCGCACCGAGGCCGAGGCGATCCGCGAAGTGGTGCGGCGTCTCGCGATGGCGCGGCCGGATATCGCCTTCACGCTGGCGGGCGAGGAGCGTGCGCCGGTGACCTGGGCGGCGGCGCTGCCGGGCGCACCCGGGCAACTCATCCGGCTCGGCGATATTCTCGGCGCCGACTTCCGTGCCAATGCAATCGAAGTCCGGTCGGAGCGCGAAGGCGTCGTGGTCGGAGGCTTCGCCGCGGCGCCGTCGCTGACCCGCGCCAATGCGCTCGGTCAGTATCTGTTCGTCAACGGCCGGCCGGTGCGCGACAAGCTGATCCTCGGCGCGGTGCGCGGCGCCTATGCCGATTACTTGCCGCGCGATCGCCATCCGGTGCTGGCGCTGTTCGTCACGCTCGACAGCCGCGAGGTCGACGCCAACGTGCATCCGGCCAAAACCGAGGTCCGTTTCCGCAATGCCGGTCTCGTCCGCGCGCTGATCGTACACGCGCTGAAGGAGGGGCTGGCCCGTGAAGGCCGCCGCACCGCGGCTAACAGCGCCAGCAGCGTCATCTCGACGTTTCGTCCCGGCTCGGCCCCGCCGGCGAATTGGGACTGGCGTAGCTCGCCGTCGTATCCGGTCGGCGGCAATGCAAGCTTCGCAACGCCGTCCTTCGCCGAGCGCACGCAGGCCGCGTTCGATGTCGGCGCGCCGAGCGCGGATGTCCGTCACCACGAGGTCGCGCCCGATCTGCTCGACCGCCCGCTCGGCGCAGCGCGGACGCAGATCCACGAGACCTACATCGTGTCGCAGACCCGTGGCGGATTGATTGTCGTCGATCAGCACGCCGCGCACGAGCGCATCGTCTATGAGCGGCTAAAAGCCTCGCTCGATGCCAATGGCGTGCAGCGCCAGATCCTGCTGATCCCGGATATCGTCGAGATGGATGAGGCGACGGTGGAGCGTCTGCTCGCGCGCGGGGACGAACTCGCCAGGTTCGGCCTGGTGATCGAAAGCTTCGGCCCCGGCGCGGTGGCGGTGCGCGAGACGCCGTCGCTGCTCGGCAAGACCGATGCAGCGTCGCTGCTGCGCGATCTCGCCGAGCACATGGCCGAATGGGACGAAGCGCTGCCGCTGGAGCGCCGGCTGATGCACGTCGCCGCGACGATGGCCTGCCACGGCTCGGTGCGCGCCGGCCGCGTGCTCAAGCCCGAGGAAATGAACGCCCTGCTGCGCGAAATGGAATCGACGCCGAACTCCGGCCAATGCAACCACGGCCGCCCGACCTATGTGGAGCTGACGCTGACCGACATCGAGAAGCTGTTCGGGCGGAGGTAGTTAGCGCCACAGGCACAGCGCGCTCCCTCTCCCGCTTGCGGGAGAGGGTTGGGGTGAGGGCGCCCCAGGCATTGACTCTCCAACTCGCGGAGAGGAGGGCCCTCACCCGGATCGCTGCGCGATCCGACCTCCCCCGCAAGCGGGGGAGGTTACTCAGCGGTCGGATCGAGCTTCTTTGCCAAAGAGATTCCGGGTTCGCTCACTTCGTGAGCGCCCCGGAATGACTCGCGGTGAGGTGGTGCCCGAAAATCGACGACTACTCAGATCACCTTCCGGATCCAGCCATGCGTGTCGGGCGCGCGGCCGTATTGGATGTCGACGAGTTGCTTGCGCAGACCCATCGCGACGTCGCCGGCGATGCCGCCGTTGATGTCGAAATCGCCGCTCACCGAGCGCACCTTGCCGATCGGCGAGATCACCGCGGCGGTGCCGCAGGCGAAGGCTTCCTTGAGCTTGCCGCTGGCTGCGTCGGCGCGCCACTGCTCGATCGTGTACGGCTCCTCGCGGACCGTGCGGCCGGCTTCGCGGGCCAGCGTGATGATCGAGTCGCGGGTGATGCCGGGCAGAATGGTGCCGAGCGGCGGCGTCGACAGCGAACCGTCGTCGAACACGAAGAACACGTTCATGCCGCCGAGCTCTTCGACATAACGACGCTCGATCGCGTCGAGGAACACCACCTGGTCGCAGCCGTGCTGCATCGCCTCGGCCTGCGCCCGCAGCGACGCCGCGTAGTTGCCGCCGCATTTGACGCTGCCGGTGCCGCCGATCGCGGCGCGCGTGTAGGTCTCGGACACCCAGATCGACACCGGCGCCGGGCCACCCTTGAAGTAGGAGCCGACCGGGGAGGCGATCACCGAGAAGATGTATTCCGCCGACGGCTTGACGCCGAGGAACACCTCGCTGGCGATCATGAAGGGGCGCAGATACAGGCTGCCTTCGCCGCCCGGGATCCAGTCGCGGTCGATCCGCACCAGCTGCTCGATCGCCTCGATGAACACCTCATCGGGCAACTTCGCCATCGCCATGCGGTCGGCGCTGTCGCGGAAGCGCCGCGCATTGGCGTCGGGCCGGAACAGGTTCACGCCGCCGTCGGCCGTCTTGTAGGCCTTGAGGCCTTCGAAGATCTCCTGCGCGTAATGCAGCACGGCGTTGGCCGGGTCGAGCGGGAAGTGGGCGCGGGATTCGATCCGCGCGCCGTGCCAGCCATGCGCCTGGTCATAGCGAACGATCGCCATGTGATCGGTGAACAGCCGGCCGAAGCCGAGATCCTGCAGCTTAGCGTCGCGCTCTGCCGCAGGGGTCGGCTGCGTCGCCGGCTGGATGTCGAAATTCAGCCAGACCGAGCCGTCGACCGTCTTGTCGAACGAGATTCCCATGG
The DNA here is from genome assembly GCF_003591005.1 of Rhodopseudomonas palustris. Lineage (GTDB taxonomy): Bacteria > Pseudomonadota > Alphaproteobacteria > Rhizobiales > Xanthobacteraceae > Rhodopseudomonas > Rhodopseudomonas palustris_K. The sequence continues at coordinate 8,148 of NZ_QYYD01000054.1, read as the reverse complement.
ACCTGTCTCCTGGATCGGCGCGCCTGCAGGTGGCCGTGTTGGGCGAGCCCGGCTGTCGCCGGCCGCGCGGTGGTGATGGCCCCCGGCGGTGCCGGGAGACATGCTTTGGCGGAATCCCTGAACTCCGCTATGTTTCGGCCAAGCCGTCCGACATTCGCATGCAAGCCGTTTCGCCGCATCTGGTTATCGGACTGCGGGGTGAAAGGTCGCAAGCGGAATAGTCGAATATTTCGTCTTGGTCGGCGGTTTTGTAACATAAGACCCAGATATGTCAACATGACTGACATAAATTTCAAGGACTCGGATCGGGTGGATGAACGCGCGCCCGCCGCCGCGCGTCCGGTTCTTACCGATGTGCCCGAAGGACCAGTGCGCTGGGACATCATCGAGCTGCTGTTCTTCGCCTATCGGGACTTCGTCGGAGATGCCGACCATGTGCTTGAGGCGTTCGGCTTCGGCCGTGCCCAACACCGCGTGGTGCATTTCGTCTCCCGTTATCCGGGGCTGACCGTGGCGGACCTGCTCGACGTGCTGCGCATCACCAAGCAGTCGCTCGGGCGAGTGCTGAAGCAACTGCTCGACGAGGGCTATATCGTGCAGAAGGCCGGCGACAGCGACCGCCGCCAACGCCTTCTTTTCGCCACCGCCAAGGGCGAGGCGCTGGTGGTGAAGCTCGCCGGGCTGCAGACCGACCGCATCTCCCACGCGTTGCGCGGTATGGGCCCGGGCGAAGCCGAGGCCGTGAGCAAATTCCTGCGCGCCATGATCGACCGCGATGATCCGGACAAGGTGCTCCAGACCATCCTGCAGGCCAAGGCTGGCGCCAGCGCAAAGGATGTGACGTGATTCAGCTCGCAGCATTGGCCAAGAAGCCGGTCCGCCCCGCCGACGATGCCCCGCATCTGCTGCTGGTCGACGACGACCGCCGCATCCGGGACCTGCTGTCGCGGTTTCTCGCCAGCGAAGGCTACCGTGTTACCACGGCGCAAAGCGTGCCGGATGCCCGCGCCAAGCTGGCCGGGTTGAATTTCGACCTTCTGATCCTTGACGTGATGATGCCGGGCGAAACCGGCTTCGATCTGGCGCGCTCGATCCGCACCGAGTCCGACGTGCCGATCGTGATGCTGACGGCGCGGCACGAGGCCGAAGCGCGGATCGAGGGTCTGCAGCTCGGCGCCGACGATTACGTCGCCAAGCCGTTCGAGCCGCGCGAATTGCTGCTGCGGATCTGCAATATCCTCAAGCGCACCGCGCCGGCGCCGGCCAGCAAGGCCGAGACCATCGCGTTCGGGCCTTACGTATTTCACATTGAGCGCGGCGAACTGCGCCAGGGCGACGAGATCGTACATCTCACCGACCGCGAGCGCGACATGCTGCGTGTGCTGGCCGCCGCGCCGGGCGAGACGGTGCCGCGCGGCGAACTGACCGGCGGCGGCCCGGGCGCCAATGAGCGCGCCGTCGACGTGCAGATCAACCGCCTGCGCCGCAAGATCGAACGCGACCCGGCCAATCCCCTGTTCCTGCAAGCCGTCCGTGGCATCGGCTATCGCCTGGTGGCGGCGCCGTAGGTGCTGATTAGTTCGTGATGAGCAGACCTTCGCCCCAGGCACGGCCCGACCTCTCCCCGCCCTGCGCGGGGAGAGGTCGGCGCGCTCTTGCGCGCCGGGTGAGGGGCCTGGCACGGCCTGTCGCATCAGCGCTCGCCTCTGCGGAGAGGCCGTCGCCCCTCACCCCGACCCTCTCCCCGCAAGAGCGGGACGAGGGAGCGCGCCGTGCGTGGGGCGACCGTAGCGCCTCCGATCGAAGGCTTGCTGACAACTCCGGGCAGGCGTCGTCATGAGCACGCTCGACACCGGGCTGACGTTGATCCGCTCCGCGTCGCGGCGGGTGTCGGCGGCCAATGGGTACTTGGGCCAGCGCTTCAATGACTTCATGCCGAAGGGGCTGTATGCCCGCGCGTTGCTGATCATCATCGTGCCGATGGTGCTGCTGCAATCGGTGATCGCCTTCGTGTTCATGGAGCGGCATTGGAACACGGTGACGCAGCGGCTGTCGGCGGCGGTGGTGCAGGACATCGCGGCGCTGATCGACGTCTACAAGAGCTTCCCGCAGGACAAGGACAGCGCGGCGCTGCGCCGGATCGCGCAGACGCGGCTTGGCCTCGTGGTCGACTTTCTCGGCCCCGGCGAGATGCCGCCGCCGGGGCCGAAGCCGTTCTTCTCGCTGCTCGATCAGTCGATCTCCAAGCAGATCAGCCGGCAGATCGCGCGGCCGTTCTGGATCGACACTGTCGGCCGCTCCAACCTGGTCGAAATCCGCATCCAGCTCGACGACGCGGTGATGCGGGTATTCGCACTGCGCAGCGCCGCCTATGCGTCGAACTCTGAAATCTTCCTGTTTTGGATGGTCGGCACCTCGACGGTGCTGCTGATCGTCGCGGTGCTGTTCTTGCGTAATCAGATCCGGCCGATCCTGCGGCTCGCGGACGCCGCCGAGAGTTTCGGCAAGGGCCGCGACGCGCCCAATTTCAAGCCGCGCGGTGCCCGCGAGGTGCGGCGCGCCGCTTATGCGTTCATCGAAATGAAGAGCCGCGTCGAGCGCTCGATCGAACAGCGCACCGCGATGCTGGCCGGCGTGTCGCACGATCTGCGCACCATCCTGACGCGCTTCAAGCTCGAGCTCGAACTGATCGGCGACGCGCCCGAGACCGAGGGCATGCGCAAGGATGTCGACGAGATGGCGGCGATGCTCGAGGCCTATCTGGCATTCGCGCGCGGCGACTCGGGCGAGCAGGCGCAGCCGACCGACATGGCGGCGGCGCTCGAGGAACTGCGCAGCGACGCCGAACGCCACGGCCACACCGCGACGGTGTCGTTCAGCGGCCAGCCGGTGGTCACGGTGAAGCCCGCGGCGTTCAAGCGCTGCCTCGCCAATCTGGTGTCGAATGCCGCGCGCCACGCCGACAGCATCGCGATCACCGGCCAGCGCGATCATCGCTACCTCACCGTGATGATCGACGACGACGGTCCCGGCATTCCGGCCGCGATGCGCGAGGAGGTTTTCAAGCCGTTCCTGCGGCTCGACGACGCCCGCAATCAGGACGAAGGCGGCACCGGCCTCGGCCTCGCCATCGCCCGCGACATCGCCCGCTCCCACGGCGGCGACATCACGCTGGGTGACAGCCCGATGGGCGGATTGCGGGCGACGGTGCGAGTGCCGGTGTAGGCCACGCGCACGATTACAGCGCTCGTGTAGCTCGAAGCGCTGTCACATCCCAATCGTCATCACCCGCGCATGCGGGTGATCCAGTATTGCAGAGCGCGCGTTGTAACTAACGAGCGCTCTGGGATACTGGGTCGCCCGGACGAGCCGGGCGATGACGGTGGTGCGTGGCGCGAGGCCGCGCCTACTTCGCCAATTCCCGCGATCGCTTTGCCGCCGCTGCCACCGCGCGTGTCAGCAGCGGGCGGAAGCCGTCGTCCGCCATCAGAACCTCCAGTGCCGCGGCGGTGGTGCCGCCGGGGGAGGTGACGTTCTGGCGCAGCGTGGCGGCGTCGAGATCGGAGCGGTGCAGCAGTTCGCCGGAGCCGGCGACGGTGGCGCGGGCCAGCGTGGTCGCGAGCGCCTCAGGCAGGCCGGCGGCGACGCCGGCGCGGGCGAGTTCTTCGGCGAGCAGGAACACGTAGGCCGGGCCCGACCCCGACACGGCGGTGACCGCGTCGATCAGCGCTTCGTCGTCGACCCATTCGACGCCGCCGGTGGCGCGCAGCAGCGCGTCCGCAGTGGCGCGCTGCTCGGGTGTGACGTCGGCCGCCGGCACGGCCACGGTGATGCCGCGGCCGATCGCTGCCGGCGTGTTCGGCATTGCGCGGACGATGTGGCCGCCGACGCTCGTCGCCAGCGTTCTGATCGGAATGCCGGCCATCACCGACACCACCAGCGTCGACGGGCCGACATAGGCGCGCAGCGCTTCGGCCGCGCCCGAAAACGTCTGCGGCTTCACGGCGACCAGCATCGTCGACACCGCGCCGACATTGCCGGCGGCAGCGTTGATGCGGACGCCGCGTGCGGTCAGCGCCTTGATGTCCTCTGATGGTTGCGGATCGACCACCACGACATTGCCCGCATCCAGCCCCTGCGCCAGCCACCCGGTCAGCATCGCGCCGCCCATCTTGCCGGCGCCGGCGAGGACGAGAGAGCCGCTGAGGTCTTGCAGGGCGTTGAATTTCGAAGTGTTGGCCATGACACGCATCCATCCGACGCCGCGACGGCGGCTTCATCACGCGGGCTGTTCTAGGAGAAGGCAGTGGTGCTCACAAGAGTGGGAAGGCGGCGAGGCCTTTCAACGCGTCATTGCGAGCGAAGCGAAACAATCCAAGCCGCGCATGGGGCTTCTGGATTGCTTCGCTTCGCTCGCAATGACGAGGATTCGATGCGGAACGAATCCTTACGCCTCGCCTTCGGTGTCGAACATCGCGGCGCTCATCGCTTCGGACGCGGTCTTGCCGGCCCAGACGGTGAACTGGATCGCCGGGTAGTATCGCTCGCAGGCGCTGATCGCGCTGATCAGCATGGTCTCGCACTGCGCATTGGTGGCCGCCAACCCGCCGGGCAGGATCAGCGCCTGGCGGTACATGATCGTGCCGGTGTGCGTCCAGATATCGAAGTGCCCGACCCAGAGCTGCTCGTTGATCGCCGCGATCAGCCGCTGCGTTTCGCCGCGCCGTGCCGACGGCACTTTCATGTCGAACGCGCAGGCCAGATGCAGCGCTTCGATCTCGCCCATCCAGGTGAAGGACAGCGTGTAGTCCGTCCACTGACCCTTGGCGGCGATGGTGATTTCGTCTTCACCGGAACGCTCGAACACCAGATCGTTCGAGGCGGCGATATCCTCGACCACCGCGAGCGGGTTCGGATTGGTGGAATCGAAGATGCCTTCGAGCATGGCCATGCCGTCTCGACCTTGAGTTTGAATGTGCCTGATACGCATGTGGCAGGCCGGTACGCGCCTGTGCCCGGTGGATCGCTGCATCCTGCGCGACCCGGTGAACCGAGGTTGCGAGAACGAAATGATGTGATTTGCCGAATCCGTGCAATCCCGAGGGGACTCCATCCACAGCCAAACGGCAACCCGTCCACAGCTCCATCGTCCCGCCAGAAGAACAAAACGGAATCGGATTCGCGTGGAGCCGAGTCCGGCGGTTCGATTTCACCTGCCGCGAGTTTCGTTTGTGCCGTTAACCTTTGATTCGATCGCGCGCGCTGGTAGCCTGAGCTTCGTTTCCATTCCGAGGTAAGTGCCTGATGACCGAAACCGACTCCCCCGCAGCGCCGCCGACCGCCACCTATCCGCGGTTCGCGCGACCGCAGCGCGTCGCCTTCGTGCAGTCGTCGTGGCATCACGATGTGGTCGCTGAGTGCTGGCAGGCGTTCGCGCGCGAGATCGTGGTGCGCGGCGTCGCGGAGTCGCAGGTCGATCTGTTCGAGGTGCCGGGTTCGTTCGAAATTCCGCTGCACGTGCAGACGCTCGCCAAGACCCGGCGCTACACCGCGATCGTCGCGGCCGGGCTGGTGGTCGACGGCGGCCTGACCGGCTTCGTCGCCGAGACGGTGATCCGCTCGCTGATGGAGGTGCAGTTGCGCACCGAGGTGCCGGTGTTCTCGGCGATCGCGACGCCGCAGTCGCTCGACAGCGGCGACGAGCAGACCGCGTTCTTCAAGCACCACTTCGCCGCCAAGGGCGCCGAAGTCGCCCACGCCTGCGCCGACACGCTACTGAGCCTGGAGCGGCTGAGGGGGCAAGTGGCGGCAGGGATCGTGTAGTTAGCGGCGCCGATCGGGCGAAGCTTCTGTCACCGACCTAACGTTCGTCATTCCGGGGCGCGCGTTGCGCGAACCCGGAATCCATACGCCCAGCGCTTGCTACTTGCGCATGGCCATGCCCCGCCGTGCTCTGCCGCGCCGGCGGTAATTATGGATTCCGGGTTCGCGCGAAAACGCGCGCCCCGGAATGACAAAAGAGAGGTGACGCTGTCGCGCGCCCCGGAATGACGAGAGGTTGGTGAATTAGTCTAGTCGAACAGACTCGACACCGACTCTTCGGATGCAGTGCGGCCGATGGCTTCGCCGATCAGCGAGGCGATCGACAAGGTGCGGATGTTGTGAGCGCCGCGGACCGCTTCGGTCGGCTGGATCGAGTCGGTGATCACCAGCTCCTTCAACTTGGAGCCGGTGATGCGGGCGCAGGCGCCGCCCGACAGCACGCCGTGGGTGATGTAGGCGTAGACTGCGGTGGCGCCGTTGGCGAGCAGTGCCTCGGCGGCGTTGACCAGCGTGCCGCCGGAGTCGACGATGTCGTCGAGCAGGATGCAGGTGTAGCCTTCGACTTCACCGATGACGTTCATCACTTCGGACTCGCCGGCGCGTTCGCGGCGCTTGTCGATGATCGCGAGCGGCGTGTTGAGGCGCTTGGCAAGGCCGCGGGCGCGGACCACGCCGCCGACGTCGGGCGACACCACCATCGCCTTCGACAGATCGATGCGTTCCTTGATGTCGCGCACCATCACGGGCGAGGCGTAGAGATTGTCGGTCGGGATGTCGAAGAAACCCTGGATCTGGCCGGCGTGCAGATCGAGCGTCATGACGCGGTCGACGCCGGCGTGCGTGATCAGATTGGCGACCAGCTTGGCCGAGATCGGCGAGCGCGAGCCGACCTTGCGGTCCTGCCGGGCGTAACCGAAATACGGGATCACCGCGGTGATGCGGCGCGCGGAAGCGCGGCGCAGCGCGTCGGTGATGATCAGCAGTTCCATCAGATGGTCGTTCGCCGGGAACGAGGTCGACTGAATGATGAAAACGTCCGAGCCGCGGACGTTTTCCTGAATCTCGACGAAGATCTCGTTGTCGGCAAAGCGGCGGACGCTCGCTTTGGTGAGCGGCATCTTCAGCCAGTCGGCGATGCCTTGCGCCAGCGCCGGGTTCGAATTGCCGGCCACCAGTTTGACCGATCCGTTCTTGCCCGACATCGACGCGTCTCCCCGCGTGGTGGATACTACGTTCAGCATATCGGTGGACTCACCAAACGGACGTCTTTGCGAGCGCAGGTGATATCAGCCGCTGGCGTGCGATGGCAACCCGTCGCAGGCGGTTTTCCGATGCGGATTCGACATAGGTAGCGTTCAGCGTGCGGCGAAGCTGAGTGAGCTCGCGGGCACTTCGTCATTTGCGGCGGGGGCAGGTTCGGCGCTGGCGATCGCGGGCCCGGAGGCGGCCGGCTCCGTCGGCGCTGCAGGAGCAGAAGGTGCGGGCTCGGTTGGTAAGCTGCCGTTGACAAAGCCGCCGATGCCGGTGAGCCCGGCTTGAGCGATCCGGCGCAGCACGGTGTCGTCGGCCTGACCCCAGGCGTCGCGACCGCCCGAGCGGCCGGTCGGCTCCTCGCCGGACAGCCGCAGCGTCCGCCGTTGGTCGCGATCATAGATGTCCCAGACCCAGGCGATGTTGGTGCGATTGCCGCGCACCTGAGCGGAGAGATAGCTGCGGACCCGGTAGGCGGCTGTGCCTTCGCGCGACACCACGGCGACGCGGCGAAGCTTGGCTTCGCTGTCGAGCACCGACACCATCCTGTCGAACACTTGCGGCGGCGGGCCGTCGATGGAGTCGAACGCGATGGTCGAACCGGCGGCGGACGCCATCGGCCCGGCCCCCGGGCCGCCTTCGGTGACGCAGCCGGCCAATCCGCCCATCATTCCCATCAGCATGACAGCGCGCACGAGGCGCAGTGCGGGCTGGGCGAGAGGGCGATTGGTCATGCGCGGTCCCGTCGAAAGGCGCGGCAAAGCAGCCGCCGGACGGATCAAGCGATATCGTTAAAATCCGTTAAGGTCTAGGGCAGCGGGGATGCGGGGCTGTGTAGGGTCACCGCCGCCTGACCGGGTCGGCGCGGAATTGACGAAAGATTTCAGCGAAGTGCTCGCGATCGTCGCGATGACCTTTCCCCAGTCATTCCGGGGCGCCCGCCCTTGCGGGCGAACCCGGAATCCAGAGGTTGTGGAAACGCCGGAGTCGCAGAACCCATCGGGATTCCGGGTTGGGGGGGGGGGGGGGGGGCCCGGGATTGGGGGGGGGGGGGGGGGGGGCAGGGGAAGGGGG
>NZ_QYYD01000053.1 GCF_003591005.1 Rhodopseudomonas palustris | reverse complement strand
GTATACATGACCGCACCCCGATTCATTTGCCGAAACACCAAAATGCTCTTGCCGAGAGGGGGCCGTCCATACATGACCGTGCGGGTGGCGAGAGGAGCAAGGCGCCCGACTGGTCGCGTTTGGCGGAAAAGTCACACCCGGTAACCATCGTGGTGACCTCCGTTGACAGCGGCCCCGCGAGCCGTGATGTTACAATGTAACGTCAACGGCCGAATTGGCCGGCTGACGGGGGCGTGGGCATGAACTGGGTGCGGGCACATCTCGGGCTGGGAGCACGGCTGGCGCTGATCGCGCTGGCGATCCAGTTTGCTGCCGCGTTCGGTCATTTCGATGCTGTCGCGACCCCGCATTCGCAGGTCTTCGCCACAACCGTCCCGGATTCCTCTGCTCCCGACCACCATGACGGCGCCGCCGATTTGTGCGCGATCTGCGCCGTGGTGGCGATGGCCAATGCGATGCTCGATGCGTCGCCGCCGGCTCTGCCGCCGCGCAGCAGCCATCACCTGCATCAGCACATCGCCGCTCACGCGGCCGTCGAACCTGCCGCACTGCACGGCGGCTTCCAGCCTCGCGCGCCTCCTCGCTCCTGACGTCCTCGAAACGTGTCGTGCGCAGCCCCTCGGGTGCGGCGCAGTCCATCCGTATTCGATCTGCCTTGTGCAGAGACCGGCAACGGGGCTTCGCCCCGGCCGGCCAAGTCAGGACCAGAACCAAACCATGTCGTTCTCCCTTCGACGCACCCTCCTGCTCGGAGGCGCGGCGTTCGCCGGCTTCCACAGCATTCCCGTGGCCCCCGCATTGGCCCAGACTGCGACGACGCTGCCGGAGGTTACCGTCACGGCGCCGAGCCCGATCGTGCGCCGCAAGCCTGTCGCGGCGCCGGCTCCGCGCCCGGCCCGGGTCGCCGCCCCTGCCCGGCAGCGCGGTCCCGCTCCGGCAGAAGCAGCGCCCGTGGTGGCGCAGCCGGCCGCCCCGCTGCCCGGCACGCTGCCGATTGTCACCGACCAGTTCGCCACCGTCACGGTAGTGCCGAACGAGGAAATCCGCCGCAATGGCGGCGGCACGCTTGGCGATTTGTTGAGCAACAAGCCCGGCATCACCGGCTCGAGCTACGCGCCCGGCGCGTCCAGCCGGCCGATCATCCGTGGCCTCGACGTCAACCGCGTCAGCATCATCGAGAACGGTATCGGCAGCAACGGCGCCTCCGATCTCGGCGAGGACCATTTCGTCCCGATCGATCCGCTCGCGACCAATCAGGTCGAAGTGATCCGCGGCCCGGCGACGCTGCGCTACGGCTCGACCGCGATCGGCGGCGTCGTCAGTGCTACCAACAATCGCATCCCCGACGCGCTGCCGCCCTGCGCCCAGCCGTTCCAGAGCTACGGCCTGCCGGTGAAGGCGCCGGCAGCGATCGGCGGCGCGCCGGGGTGCATGAACGCCGAGGTCCGCAGTGCCGTCAGCTCGGTGGATCGCGGCGTCGAAGGCGCGGTGCTACTCGATGCCGCCGGCAACAACGTTGCGGTTCATGCGGACGTCTACGGCCGCAACGCCGGCGACTACAATGTACCGAGCTATCCGTATGCGCAGCCGGGCCTGCCATTCAACGGCCGCCAGCCGAACTCGGCCGCAACCGCGGCCGGCGCCTCGATCGGCGGTTCCTATCTGTTCGACGGCGGCTTCATCGGCGCGTCGATCACCCAGAACAATTCGATCTATCACATCCCCGGCGTCGAGGGCTCGGAAGTCGGTACCCGGATCGATGCCAAGCAGACCAAGTTCAACGCGAAGGGCGAATATCGCCCGGATGCGGCGGCGATCGACGCGATTCGGTTCTGGGTCGGCGCCACCGACTACAAACACAACGAAATCGGTCAGGCTGTCGCCGGCGATCCGACCACCGACGGCGTGCGCCAGACCTTCACCAACCGCGAGCAGGAAGGCCGGCTTGAAGTCCAGCTGACGCCCTGGAATGCCGGCTTCGCGGCGGTGACCACGGCGGTCGGCGTCCAGGCCAGCCATCAGGAGCTGACCGCGCCGAGCCCGGACGATCCGACCAGCCCGCTCAACGGCCTGTTCGATCCGAACAAGAACACCAAGGTCGCCGGCTACGTCTTCAACGAGCTGCAATTCACCAACACCACCAAGGCGCAGGTCGCGGGACGGATCGAGCACGTCAATCTGTCTGGCATAACGCCGTCTTTCATCCCCGAATTGTTCGACCTCGGCGCCGATCCGAATGCGATCGGCGCTTCGGTCGCGCAGACCCGCTCGTTCACACCCAAGAGCTTCAGCCTCGGCTTGATTCAGGCGCTGCCGTGGGGCCTGTCGGCGAGCATCACCGGCCAGTATGTCGAACGCGCGCCCAAGCCGGCCGAGCTGTTTTCGCGCGGCGGCCACGACGCCACCGAAACATTCGACATCGGAAATCCGAATCTCGGGATCGAAACCGCCAAGTCGGTTGAACTCGGCCTGCGCCGCGCCGAAGGGCCATTCCGGTTCGAGATCACCGCCTACTACACGAAGTTCAGCGGCTTCATCTATCGGCGGCTGACCGGCAATAGCTGCGAAGACAGCGTCTGCCAGCTCGGCGAGGGGCTGGAGCTGAACCAGGCGATCTATTCGCAGCGTGACGCCACCTTCCGGGGCGGCGAATTCCAGAGCCAGCTCGACGTCGCGCAGATCTACGGCGGCACCTGGGGTATCGAGAATCAATTCGACGTGGTGCGCGCCACCTTCGCGGACGGCACCAACGTGCCGCGTATCCCGCCGGTGCGGCTGGGCGGCGGCCTGTTCTGGCGCGATGCAAACTGGCTGACCCGCATAAACCTGCTGCATGCCTTCGCCCAAAACGACGTTCAGCCGATCGCCGAGACCACGACGCCGGGCTACAATCTGCTGAAGGCCGAGGTGAGTTACCGCACCAAGCTGAACCCGAACGTCTGGGGCGCACAGGAAATGCTCGTCGGGCTGGTCGGCAACAACCTGCTCAACGAGAACATCCGCAACGCGGTGTCCTATAACAAGGACAACGTCCTGATGCCCGGCCTCGGCGTCCGCGCCTTCGCAAATTTGAAGTTCTGAGCAGCCAGCGCGGCCCCTCGCCCCCACGGTCATTCCGGGGCGCCCGCCCTTCGCGGGCGAACCCGGAATCCAGAGGTTGTGGAAACGCCGGAGTCGCAGAACCCATCGAGATTCCGGGTTCGCGCCAGCTTCGCAGGCGCGCCCCAGAATGACGGTGCGCGGGGAGAGGCGCAAAACGATTAGCGCCATCGGCCGCCACCCTCTCCCCAGTCATTCCGGGGCGCCCGCACTTTGCGGGCGAACCCGGAATCCCGAAGTTGTAGAAACGCCGGAGTCGCAGAACTTATCGAGATTCCGGGTTCGCGCTGCGCGCGCCCCGGAATGACGGCGGGCGGGGAGAGGCGGCCTGGCGAACGTCAGGCTGACTTGGCCTTGCTCCAATCCGGGCGGATCGGGCCGCTGACGCTGTCGAAGGCGGCCTCGGCCAGCTCCAACACCAGCAGCCGCGCCGGATCGACCGGGCCGGGCATCGTAACGCGGCCGCGCGGGATCTTCTTGAAGCCGACGCGGCTGTAATACGGCTCGTCGCCGACCAGCACGATCAGCCGATGGCCCTGCGCGCGGGCGTCCGCGATGGCGCGGTCGAGCAGCAGGCGGCCGACGCCGCGTGACCGGAACGGCGGCTCCACCGTCAGCGGCCCGAGCAGCAGCGCCGGCGACTCGCCGATCGTGATCGGCAATTGCCGGACCGAGCCGACCAGTAGCGTGCCGATCCGCGCCGTGAACGACAGCGCGCAGATGTGGTCGACGTGCTCGCGTAGCCGATAGGCCGACAGCGCAAACCGGCCGGGGCCAAAGGTGCGCTCGTGCAGCCGCTCGATGGCGTGGGCGTCGTTCGGCGATTCGGGCAGGATGGTGAGGTTGAGATCGGACATGGCGACGCGGCAATAGCACTGCCGCCGGGCGCGGTCCATCGCCCGGCGTCAGTGCGTTCGTCAGGCGCGCGCGGCCGCCGTCTTCCGTGGACGCTCGTCATCGGCGCCGGCGTCCTGTTCGTGCGGCGCGAGTTGCGGCGAACGGGTCATCGACAGTCCGCGGTCCTGTGCGATGTACAGCGTCTGCGAATTCAAAGCGAAGCCGGTGCCGGAGGCCTCGATCAGCTCCATCAGGCGCAGATACAGCTCTTCCTGAACCTCCAGGAATTCATCGCCATCGATGCAATGGACGTAGCAGAAGATCTCGACCTTCAACGAGTTCGGGCTGAAGCCGATCATCCGCACCCGTCCGGGGCTGTCGACCTTCGGATGATCCAGCAGCAGCTCGCGGATCGACTCCATCAGCGTGCGCAGCTGATCCGGCGTGGTCTCGTAACGCAGGTCGAGCGTCGGATGGAACCAGAACTTGTCGCGGCGGCTGAAGTTCTCGATCGGCAGCGCCGCGAGATTGCCGTTCGGCACCGTGATCAGCGTGCGATCCAGCGTGCGGATCCGCGTCGACCGCATGCCGATGTCCTCGATCGTCCCCATCGTGTCGCCGAATTTGCAGAAATCGCCGACCCGCATCGGCTGGTCGGTGACCAGCGTCAGGCTGCCGACCAGATGCTCGATGGTTTTCTGCGCACCCAGAGCGATGGCGATACCGCCGATACCGAGAGCGGCGAGGCCGGCGGTGACGTTGTAGCCGAGTGCATTCAGACCCGCGATCACCGCGAAGGCAACCAGCGCGAATTTGACCACCCGGCGAACGAAGGTGACGGCGGACAACATCGACAACCGGCCGCGTAGCGTCATCCGCGCCACGGTGTAATCACCCAACGCGTCGACCACACGCCAGATGATCCAGGACAGCGCGATCCAGCCGATGATCTCGGTGACGCTCGACATGTGCTGCCGGGCGACGATCGAGACGCCGGCCAACACCATGGTGACGCGCAGCATCCATACCGTGAAGAACAGCCGGATCGGAAACGCCGAAGCACTCAGCACCCGGCGGATCCGCGAATCCTGGCGATTGCGGATCTTGAAGACGACCCACAGCAGCGACGAGATGATTGCCCACACCAGCAGGAACGACACCACCGCAAGCGCCAGCACGGCGAGCCAATGACCGACCGGCACACCGGCGAACCGATAATCATCGCGCAGCGAGTACGGCAGCAGGCGATCGACCATGCTGGAGATCACGGTGCGCGACAGTGACGGCAATTCGGCCACTGTGCGCGACGACACCAGCCAGATCTTGTTGCCATCCTTGTCGGCGACCTGCTGCGCGATCAGATCGACCGAGCCGTTGGTGGTGCGCACCGCGCCGAACTTGTCCTGGTCCGGCGGCAGTCCGTCATCGACGTCGCCGGCCGGCTCGGCGCTCAGCCGCAGCCGGGAAAACACATAGCCGCCCTGGTCCAGGATGCGCTGCAGCTGCTGCGCGACGCTGGGGCCCCAAGCGCCTTTCTCCTGGCTCAGATCGAGATATTGCGCCGCCTTTTCGTAATTCTGCTCCGCAGCCGCACTGATGAAGCCGGCCACCATGCCGGCCGGGGTCTCGCGGCCGAGCGGATCAGCCACCTTCTCGGTTTTGGCGGCCGGATCAGCGCCGTTGCCGCCGGGAGTGGGAATTTGTGCGAACGCGACGTTGGTCGCCAGAATTGCCAAAACGATCAGCAATGATCGAACAATGGCTCTCACGGATGCCGTCAAACCTGGTCCTTTCGGAAATTGAGAATGCGCCCTTCAGACCAGAGAATTGAGCCCTTGATATGATCGACGCGGTATTTACGGGTGGTTTCTGGCGCTTCAGCGCCAGGTCGGCTGGATTTGTTGGCCGGCGAGCACCTCTGCGATGCGCAGTCTGGTCCCGATGGTGGTGTCTTCTGGCAGCGTCGCCACGTCGAAAAAGCCCGACGCGATGATTTCGCGATTGGGCTCAGGTGCCCGATCCTGTCGGAACTGGCGCACTACATAGACGGCAACGTGATCCCGCGGCGAGGCATGGTTGTTCAGGAAGACACCGTGAAGCTCTGGATCGCCCGTGAGTTCGATCCGTCCTTCTTCCATCAGTTCCCGGCGCAACGCATCCACGAAGGTCTCGCCGACCTCAACGCCACCGCCGGGCAGATGCCATCCGCTGACATAGCTGTGCTTGATGAGGAAGACGCGGCCCTGCTCGTCGAGCACCAGACCACGCGAGCCCAGCGTCATGCCACGCGCAAAGCGCCAGTACAGATGAAGAACGCGCCGCAACGCCGGCTCGAGCTTGATTCGCAACGTCTGCTGGGCCGGCAAGACAGCTTGTCCTCACAGGAGCGCGGCAGGTCGCTTGCGCCGCCGATCCGAGCTTGCCAAAACTGAACCGATTCTGACAGGCGGGATTGCCCTGGGCGAAAGCGAACAGCAATGACCTTCACTCTGGCGCATCTGTCCGACCCGCATCTGCCGATGCCGCCGAAGCCGCGCTATCGTGAGCTCGCCAGCAAGCGGGCGCTGGGCTATCTCAACTACACTCGCAATCGCCACGCCATTCATCGCCGCGACATTCTCGACACGCTGGTCGGCGACATCCAGGCGCAGCAGCCCCATCACATCGCCGTCACCGGCGACCTGCTCAACATTTCGCTGACCGGTGAATTCGGTCCCGCGCGACAATGGCTGGAAAGCGTCGGCCCGCCCGACCAGGTCAGCGTCGTGCCGGGCAATCACGACTCCTACGTCACCTCGACGGCGCTGCGATTCGGCGAGGATTTCGCCGCCTATCTCAGCGGCGACGACGGCGTCGCCGGCTTTCCGTATCTGCGCCGTCGCGGCAATGTGGCGCTGATCGGCGTCTCCAGCGCGGTGCCGACCGCGCCGTTCATGGCGACCGGCCGGCTCGGCAGCGCCCAGCGCGCCAAGCTGGAGATCCTGCTTGCCGGCCTGGCGGATCAGCCGCTGTATCGCGTGCTGATGATCCATCACCCGCTGCGCTCGCGCTCGCGCTTCAAGCGGCTGACGGATTCACGCGAGCTGATCGCGCTGCTGCAGCGCTACCCGGTCGAGCTGGTGCTGCACGGCCACGACCACGTCCACGCCACGATCTGGATCGACACGCCGACCAAATCGATTCCTGTGGTCGGCGTGCCTTCGGCCTCGGCTTTCAACGACCATCACCGGCCGTCGGCGGCGTATAACTTCTTCACGATCAGCGAGACTGGCACCGGCTGGCGCTGCGAACACCGCAGCCGCGGCTTCGCCGGTACGGAGACGGTGCAGGAGCTGCGCGAGCCCGTAGTGTTTTAGTTCCACGCGCTGCCTCTCGTCATTGCGAGCGAAGCGAAGCAATCCAGAGGCGCAGTGCCCGGCGCTGGATTGCTTCGCGGAGCCTGTCATCGGGCGGCGCTTCGCGCCGACCCGTTGGCTCGCAATGACGGGGAGAGGTCTGAGGTGAACGCCAGCCGTCACATGCTGCGCAGCGCGGCAAACAATGCGAAGGCGAACAACGCCAGCGCGCCGGCGGCAAAGCCGAGCAGGAACAGCCAGAAACCGCCGCGGCGCTTCTCTTCGGCGACCGGCGCGGGCGGCGCCGGCAGTGCCGTCGAGGCAGCCAGCGCATGGTCGCGTTCGATCAGACGGCGCGCGATGTAGCTGGTGATGGCGTCGACGATCACGGCGGGCTGATGCGACTCCGCCAGCACGATACGGCCGTAGCGGGTGTCCTGGACGAACCGATACACCCGCTTGTCCCGGCCCATCATGACGTGGGCGACGACGTCGATCCACAGCCGCGGCGTGTCGCCCTGGCTGAGGCCGCGGTCGAACAGGTCGATGCCGGCCGGGATCTCCTCGAACAGCGGATCGAGCGCCTCGTTCAATATTTCCAGCCGGGCGATCTCGGCGTCGCGCAGGTCGACCACCACACCGGTGCGGTCGGCCGCCTCGATCCGGGCCTGGCGCAGCGCGTCGCGCAGCCGCATCGGCCGCGCCGCAGATGTCCCGGAAATATGCGCCTCCGCCATACTCGACCGCCTTGCCGCGTGGGCCTCGCCCTGGCGTTAACCTATCAGCAACCATCTGGTTCGCAAACAGCCCTTGTGGATCAAGGCTTTGCCTCGGCTTCGCTCGCTTCGGATGCGGCCCGGCAAACAACATGCGCCAGCGTCATTGCGAGGAGCGGAGCGACGAAGCAATCCAGCTCCGTGCAGGGCGCTGGATTGCTTCGCTTCGCTCGCAATGACGGCGGTGGGACTCCCCACAACGACGATGGCGGCCCCGCCGGGTTGCCCGGTGAGACCGCCAAAGTCCTTGGACGTCTTCTATCTGGTCAATCTAGTCCGAATGCCGCGCGGCGCGTGCGCCGCTGCGGCTGTGGAGCGGATCAGGCCGGGGTGACGGCCCGGTTCGGTTCTTCCACGATGGAGAACCGCACGCCCGCGCGATGGCGGTTTTCTTCGGAAAGAGTCTTCCAGGCCTCTTCGGCCTCCTGGCGCGTCTTGAAGGGGCCCTTCACCTGGGCCGAGCCTTCGACGAGCTTGTGGAAGTTCATCGACCCGAACTCACCGCCGATCACCCAGAAGTTGCTGCCGTTCGACATCGTGGTCTCCTGTTTTTCTCGTTAGCCAAACTGGTTCATCGTGTTGTGTTCGCCGCCGGCTTTCAGAGCCGCTTCGCCGGCGAAGTATTCCTTGTGGTCGTCGCCGATGTCCGAGCCGGCCATGTTCTGGTGCTTGACGCAGGCGATGCCCTGACGGATCTCCTGGCGCTGCACGTTCTTAACATACCCCAGCATGCCCTGGTCGCCGAAATATTCGCGGGCCAGGTTGTCGGTCGACAGCGCGGCCGTGTGGTAGGTCGGCAGCGTGATCAGGTGGTGGAAGATACCGGCGCGCTTGGCCGAATCCGCCTGGAAGGTGCGGATGCGGGCGTCGGCTTCGATCGCGAGCGGGGTTTCGTCGTATTCGGCCTTCATCAGCTCGGCGCGGTTGTACTTGGACACGTCCTTGCCCTCGTCCTTCCAAGCATCATAAACCTGCCAGCGGAAGTTGAGCGTCCAGTTGAACGACGGCGAGTTGTTGTAGGCCAGCTTGGCGTTCGGCACGACTTCGCGGATCCGGTCGACCATCGAGGCGATCTGCTCGATATGCGGCTTCTCGGTTTCGATCCACAGCAGGTCGGCGCCATTCTGCAGCGAGGTGATGCAGTCCAGCACGCAGCGGTCCGCGCCGGTGCCCGGACGGAACTGGTACAGGTTGCTCGGCAGACGCTTCGGGCGCAGCAGCTTGCCATTGCGGCTGATGATGACGTCGCCATTGCCGATCTTGGTGGCGTCGACTTCTTCGCAATCCAGGAAGCTGTTGTACTGATCGCCGATGTCACCCGGCTGATGGCTGACCGCGATCTGCTGGGTCAGGCCGGCGCCGAGCGAGTCGGTGCGGGTGACGATGATGCCGTCTTCCACGCCCATCTCGAGGAAGGCGTGACGCAGCGCGCGCACCTTGGCGATGAACACGTCGTGCGGCACGGTGACCTTGCCGTCCTGATGGCCGCACTGCTTCTCGTCCGACACCTGGTTCTCGATCTGCAGCGCGCAGGCGCCCGCTTCGATCATCTTCTTGGCGAGCAGATAGGTCGCCTCGGCATTGCCGAAGCCGGCGTCGATGTCGGCGATGATCGGCACGACGTGGGTCTGGAAGTTGTCGATCTTGTCGATGATCGCGGTTTCCTTGGCCTTGTCGCCGGCCTCACGGGCCTTGTCGAGCTGGCGGAACAGGTCGTTGAGCTCGCGCGAGTCGGCCTGGCGCAGGAAGGTGTAGATCTCTTCGATCAGCGCCGGCACCGAGGTCTTTTCGTGCATCGACTGGTCGGGCAGCGGGCCGAACTCGGAGCGCAGCGCCGCGATCATCCAGCCCGACAGGTAGATGTAACGACGGTCGGTGCGGCCACCGCCGTGCTTCTTGATCGAGATCAGCTTCTGCTGCGCGATGAAGCCGTGCCAGCAACCCAGCGACTGGGTGTACTTGGTCGGGTCGGCGTCATACGCCGCCATGTCGGCACGCATCTGCGCCGCGGTGTAGCGGGCGATGTCGAGGCCGGTCTTGAAGCGGTTCTGCAGGCGCATCCGGGCCACGGCCTCGGCGGTGACGCCATTCCAGGTCGGCTTGTCCTTGAGCAGGGCTTCGGCCGCTTCGACTTCGCTCTGATAGGTGCTCGGAGCGTGGATGGCGCTGATGCCGCGGGGCTGGAAGTTCATGACATGATCCCTTCGATGACGACAAAACCGCTGCGCGCTGCCGAGACATTCTTGACAGCGGCGCTGCGAAACGTGTCGCTACGTAAACGCGAGATCGGGAAAGACGTACAGACCTCTTGCGAACGAATGGTGATGTCATGTAACTTCAGTACATGTAACAAATGTAATTTTGTAAATTTTGTAAAGATCGCCGGTTCGGCAGAGCTGAAGGAACTGTAAAAAATGGCCGGCGAATCCGGAAAAAAACTGTTCGTCGGCCCGCGATTCCGGCGGATTCGCCAGCAGCTGGGCCTGTCACAGACCCAGATCGCCGAAGGCCTGGGGATTTCCCCCAGTTACGTCAACCTGATCGAGCGCAACCAACGCCCAGTCACCGCCCAGATCCTGCTGCGGCTGGCCGAAACCTACGACCTCGACCTGCGCGACCTCGCCACCGCCGACGAGGACCGGTTCTTCGCCGAGCTCAACGAGATCTTCTCCGACCCGCTGTTCCGCCAGATCGACCTGCCCAAGCAGGAGCTCAAGGACCTCGCCGAGCTCTGCCCCGGCGTCACCCACTCGCTGCAGCGGCTGTACGCCGCCTATACCGAAGCCCGCCGCGGCGAGACCATGGTGGCGGCGCAGATGGCCGACCGCGAGCAGATCCGCTACGAGGCCAACCCGATCGAACGCGTCCGCGACCTGATCGAGGCCAACCGCAATTACTTCCCCGAGCTCGAGCAGGCCGCCGAGGCGGTCCGCGACGAGCTCAATGTCAGCTCGCAAGAACTGTTCGGCGCGCTGGCCGAGCGGCTGCGCGAGCGGCACTCGATCACCACGCGGATCATGCCGGTCGACGTCATGCGCGAGACGCTGCGGCGGTTCGACCGCCATCGCCGCCAGCTCTTGATCTCCGAACTGGTCGACTTCCCGGGCCGCGCCTTCCAGGCCGCGTTCCAGACCGGGCTGACCGAAGTGGGCAGCGTGATGGACGGCATCGTCGCCCGCACCGGCTCGCTCGACGACAGCGCGCGGCGGCTGTTCCGCATCACGCTCGGCAATTACTTCGCCGCCGCGGTGATGATGCCCTACGCGGCGTTCCACGCCGCCGCCGAGCAGCTCAGCTACGACGTCAACGTGCTGGCGCAGCGCTTCAACGCCGGCTTCGAGCAGGTCTGCCACCGCCTCACCACGCTACAGCGCCCGAACGCGCGCGGCGTGCCGTTCTTCCTGCTGCGCGTCGACAACGCCGGCAACGTCTCCAAGCGGTTCTCATCCGGCACCTTCCCGTTCTCGAAATTCGGCGGCACCTGCCCGCTGTGGAACGTGCACTCGACCTTCGACACGCCGGACCGCCTCTTGAAGCAGGTGATCGAACTGCCCGACGGCAGCCGCTACTTCTCGATCGCCCAAATGGTCCGCCGCCCGGTCGCGCCGCACCCGCAGCCGCAGCCCCGCTTCGCCCTCGGCCTCGGCTGCGAGATACGCCACGCCTCCAAACTGATCTACGCCGCCGGCATGGACCTCGACAAAGCCGAAGGCACCCCGATCGGCGTCAACTGCCGCCTCTGCGAACGCGAACACTGCTCGCAACGCGCCGAGCCGCCGATCACGCGGACGCTGATCCTGGACGAGAACACGCGGCGGGCGAGCAGCTTTTCGTTTAGCAATGCAAGGGAGTTGTGAGCCTGCCACGCAGCCCTCACTCACTGCGCGCACCCAACTCTCCCCGTCATTGCGAGCGAAGCGAAGCAATCCAGATCAGTGCACGGTCTGGATTGCTTCGCGTAGCGGGCCAAGACGGGGGGAGCCGTTTGCCACATCGGCCACGGCACCCCCCGTAG
>NZ_QYYD01000052.1 GCF_003591005.1 Rhodopseudomonas palustris | reverse complement strand
CGGGCACCGCGGATGAACTCTTCGCCACCCCACCCCGCTCGCTGACGCGAGCGACCCTCCCCCTCCAGGGGAGGGTGAGGCTTGCAGCGGACTCATTGCCCAACGCAATCGCCGCGTCCGCGGGAACTCAATCGTCGAAGCTTTTCCCGCTGCGCCCGGCCTTGATGTCGCCGCGGCGCTTTTTGCCTTCGAGGCGGCGCTTCTTGGAGCCGAGGGTCGGCCGGGTGGCGCGGCGCGGGACCGGGCGGACCATGGCTTCGCGCAGCAACTCGAGCAGGCGATCGATCGCATCCGCCTTGTTGCGCTCCTGGGTGCGGAAGCGCTGGGCGTGGATCACGATCACGCCCTCCTTGGTCATGCGCTGGCCGGCGAGGTTGATCAGCCGCAGCGCGGCGTCTTCCGGCAGCGCGATCTTGCTGGTGTCGAAGCGAAGCTGGGCGGCGGTCGAGAGCTTGTTGACGTTCTGCCCGCCGGGCCCCGACGCGCGCACGAAGCTGATCTTGATATCGTCCTCGTCGATCGCAAGATTGCGGCTGATCCGCAGCATGGGGCACCAAACAGCTGATGCCGCGCGGACCGCACGGCGCGAGCGTTGTCTAGCATATTTGCTGGCCGAAGCACCCGCCCCGCACCGCGGCGCGCTCCCTCACGCCGCTCTTGCGGGGAGAGGGGTGGGGTGAGGGGCGCTCTCCGCGAGTCGCAGCCGCTCGGCTGTGCGGAGACGCCCCCTCACCCGCCCGGCTGCGCCGGGCGACCTCTCCCCGCACGCGGGGAGAGGTTAGGTCGTGCTCGGGGTTGGCCGCTAATTCGCCCGCACCGGCGGTGGTGTGCCCGCCGGCTTCACCGCGTTGGGATCGGCGGCGGCCTGCGGGGTGCGGCCGACCACGACGGTGAGGAGGCCGTCCGACCACAGACGCTTGGCAGCGCGGCGGGCGTCGTCCATCGTCACCGCGTTGATCACGGCGCTGCGGTTGTCGATGTAGTCGATCGGCAGGCCGTCGTTTTGATATTGCAGCATCGCCTGGGCGAGCTTGGCGGACGTATCCAGCGACAGCATCTGCGAGCCGTTGAGATACGACTTCGCCTCGTCCAGCTCCTGCTGGGTGGGGCCCTCTTCGGCCATCCGCTTCACCTCGGCTTCGATCGCCTCGATGCTCTGCGTCGCGCGGTCGGCGCGCGTGCCGGTGGCGCCGGTGAATAGCGCCGAGTGCTCCATCCAGATCATCGATTCGTAGATCGAATAGGCCAGGCCGCGCTTCTCGCGGACCTCGCGATACAGCCGCGACGACAGCGAACCGCCGCCGAGGATGTGGTTGACGACGTAGCCCGCCATGAAGTCCGGATCGGCGCGCTTGAGGCCCGGGCCGCCGAACATCACCACGGTCTGCGGCACGTCGAGCGGCACGAAGCTGCGCTGCGGCGGCTTGGTGGCGACGACGTCCGGCACCGGCGTCAATTGCGCCTTCGCCGGCAGGCTGCCGAAGGTCGCGTCGAGCAGCTTTGCCAGCGTGTCGGCATCGACATCGCCGACCACCGCGATCTTCAGCGTGTCCTTGGCCAGCACCTTGCCGACATACGCCTTCATGTCGTCGAGCGTGACGTTCGGCAGGCTCTCCAGCGTGCCGGTCGAAGGCCGGCCGTAAGGGTGATCACCGAACGCGAGTTCGAGAAACTTGCGGCTCGCCATGGTGTTCGGATCGAGCGACTGCCGGCGCAGCGTCGAGATCAGCTGCGCACGGATGCGCTCGACATCCTTGGCCTCGAGCCGCGCCGAGGTCAGCGAGGTGTGCAGCAGGCCGAACGCTTCGTCGCGGTTCTCCTTCAGCATTCGCAGCGAGCCGCGGAAGTAATCGCGGGTGACGCTGTAGGACAGCTGGATGGCGCGGCGGTCGAGCCTCTCGTGGAACGTCGCCGAATCCATGTCGCCCGAGCCTTCGTCGAGCAGGTTGGCCACCATGTGGCCGACGCCGGGCTTGTCGGCCGGATCCTGGCTAGCGCCGCCGTCGAACGAGTACTCCATCGAGATCAACGGCACGGTGGCGTCCTGCACGAACCAGGCATGGATGCCGCCGGGCGTGACGAGATTCTGGATCTTGGCCGCGGCAAGACTCGGCGAGGCAACAGCGAACGTCAGGGCGGCAGCGAGCGCGACGCGCTTCAGGAAACGAACGGCGATGCTCACGAACGCTTCTCCTCGGGCTTCGGCAGCGTGCCCTTGACCAGATAGCCGGTGACCGAACGATTGCGGTCGAGGAACTGCTGCGCCACGGCGCGAACCTCCTCGGCGGTGACGGCGCGGATGCGGTTGGGCCAGGTCTGGATGTCCTGCACGGTCAGCCCCGACGTCACCGCGGCACCGTACCAGCGCGCCAGAGTGGCCTGATTGTCCTGGGCGTAGATCGCCTCGGCGATCAGCTGTGTCTTGACCCGTTCGAGATCCTCGGAGCGGATCGGATTAAGGACGATGTCGGCGATCACATTGTCGATCGCCTTCTCAATATCCGAGAATTCGACGCCGGGCTTCGGCGTCGCCGCGATCACGAACTGGCTGTCGTCGAGCGCCGTGCCCTGATAGTTGGTGCCGACGCTGATCGCGAGCTGCCGATCGATCACCAGCGCCCGATACAGATACGAATTGCTGCCGCCGCCCATCAGCTGCGCCAACACTTCCAGCGCGGTGCTCTCGCCCTTCGCGGCGGTGTGGGCCGACGGCACCAGATAATAGCGCCGCACGCTCGGCTGCTCGACCCGCGGATCGGCCAGCGTCACAGTGCGCGGGCCGGCCGGGGTCGGCTCCTGCGGCCGCATGCGCTGCGCCGGGATCGCCGGCTGCGGCGGGATCGAACCATAGATGCGCTCGATCATGGGCCGGATCTGATCGGCCTCGACGTCGCCGGCGATCACCAGCGTGGCGTTGTTGGGCGCGTAGAACCGGCGATAGAATGCCAGCGCGTCGTCGCGGTCGAGCTTCTGGATCTCCTGATGCCAGCCGATCACCGGCCGGCCGTAAGGGTGGTTGAGATACAGCGCCGCCATGATCTGCTCGGTCAGTCGCGCGTCGGGATTGTTGGCGACCCGCATGTTGTACTCTTCGAGCACGACGTCGCGCTCGGGCAGCACATTCTCGTCCTTCAGCACCAGGCCGGTCATGCGGTCGGCCTCGAACTCCATCATCCGTTCGAGCTGGTCGCGCGGCACGCGCTGATAGTAGCCGGTGTAATCGTACGAGGTGAACGCGTTCTCGTTGCCGCCGATCTTCAGCACGGTCTGCGAGAACTCGCCGACCGGATGCTTCGACGTGCCCTTAAACATCAGATGTTCGAGGAAATGCGCGAGGCCCGACTTGCCGGGCGTCTCGTCGGCCGAGCCGACCTTGTACCAGATCATCTGCGTCACCACCGGCGTGCGGTGATCCGGGATCACCACCACGGCGAGGCCGTTCGGCAGCGTGAAGGTCGCGGGCGGATTGGCCGTCACGGTCTGGGCGCTCGCAGCGCCGGCGAGGCACAGCGTGGCGAGGACGGCGAAGGCGGCACGCAGCGGGGAAGCGAATGCGGTCATGGTCAGGCGATCATCCCGGTGGGAGAGGCCGGATCGGTCCGGCAGCACAGCGCGGCGGCGCGCCCCGACGGGGCGCACCTTGGCGAATTACGATGGTGTGAAGATCGAACGCGGGGCGGCGGGGCCGCATCCTGCGGGAGGAACGAGCTCTGTGAGAAGCTCGGGCCCTGGATCAATTGCTGACTTCTTTGCCCGTCATCACGTCGATGCGCTTGTTGCCGAGCGCTTCCTTCGGACCGGTGCCGTAAGCGAAGTTCGGCGACGGGGTCTGATAGCCGCTCGGCGGCTGGGTCAGCGTCTCGCGGGTCGGCTCGCCGGTAAACGGGGCGGTCTCGGCCTTGTTGCTGCCGCCGAACAGGCTGGACAGGCTGCCGTTGAAGCCGAGCTGCGACGGGCTCAGCATCGGGTTGTTGACCTGATTGCCGGGCTGGGTCGTGTCGCCATTGGCCTTGTTGGAATTGGAGTCCGAACGAACTGCGGCCAGCTCCGAGGGCATCAGCGGACGCGCGGATTCCTGCGGCGTCGGCTTACTCTTGCGGGCGGCAGCACGGGCCTCCTTGCGGGCCTGCACGTCCGGGTCCTTCGGCCAGTTCGGCGCGTTGACCTGCTGGGCGGAAGCCTCCGGCGGTGGCAGATCGAGATTCCGCGGCACCACCAGCGGCGAGCGTTCGCGATACTCGATACCGGAATTTTCCATGTTGGTGGCGCCGATGCCCTTCATCAGGCCGCCGATCAGCTTGTCCTCGAACGAGCGATCATCGTCTTCGGCCTCTTGCGCCCGGGCGATGCCGCCGGTGAGTACCAGCCCGACACCGAGCGCGACTGCCGTCACGCGCACCGCACGCAGCAGCGCCGTCGAGGCGTGCGACATCGAGAAAGAGGGCAAGGTCTGGCGCATGGCGTTGATCCTGTTCACGTCTTGCGATCGATCGCCGGCCGCGACAGGTCGCCGGCGCGGGCTTCGCCGCGGTGCCCGTATCGTCCGGGATCAGGGCGCTTTTGCGGCGGGTACCCCGAAGAAGGAGTCATACAGCAGCGCCGCGACGCCGACAACGATCGCCGCGTCGGCAAGGTTAAACACGTACCAGCTGTAGGTTTTCCCCGCGATCTGGACGTGAAACAGCGCGAAATCTACCACCGCCCCATAGGCCACCCGGTCGATCGCATTGCCGACCGCGCCGCCGATGATCAGGCCGAGACCGATCGTCGCAAGCCGCGTGGTCGAGCGCGACATCCAGATCGCCAGCACCACGATCGCCACCGCCTTGAACGCCAGCATGACGGCCTGCCCAACCGGTCCCTGGTCGGAGAACCAGCCGTAAGAGATCCCGGTGTTCCAGGCCAGAACCAGATCGAAGAACGGCGTGATGCTGACCAGCCCCTTGCGGGCCAGCTCGAAGCCGAACAGCAGCCACATCTTGGTAGCCTGATCGAGCACCAGGGCGATGACGGCGGCGAGGATGCCGAGACGGACGGGCGAGGTCATGACGCGGAGCCCGCCCCATCACGAAGCGTCGTCCCCGCGCAGGCGGGGACCCATACGCCGTGTCGGTTCGGTGGAGACGAGGCATCAGTCACGGCTGGGCCTCGCCGCACCCACTGTCGTCATGCCCGGGCTTGACCCGGGCATCCACGACACGAGCACCGAGCTTGCGGCCTTGGATGGCCGGGTCAAGCCCGGCCATGACAGCTGAAATCGGGGAGGCATCACGCTCAAGCCGCCGCGCCGCCGAGCGCCTTCCACTCCCGCAGCGCCTGGGCGTCGCGGGGGGAGACGTCGGGGTAGTCGGGATCGCTGCCGACGCTGGACAGGATCTTCCAGGAGCGGGCGCATTTGGTGCCCTGCGCACGCTCGACCATCACGGCGACGTCGGCGAGCTCCGGCAGCCGGAACGCATCCGCCGGCGGCATGTCGTTGCCGCGCAGGATCTCGACCATCGCGTTGGAGGTGATGCAGATCTCCGCCCAATCGACATCGAAGATGTCGCCCATGAACGCCTCGGGCAGATAGATCATCGGCGAGGCTTCGAGTGACGAGCCGATCCGCTTTGCGGCGCGTTCGACTTCCAGCGCGCCGGTAACGACACGGCGCACCGCGCGGATCAGCGTCCACTTCCTGGCCAGCGCGTCGTCCCGATAGGCGCCGAGGTCGAGCGGAAACAGCGTCAGATGCACGCTCGGCTCGGCGTCGGGGCGATACATCGTCCACGCCTCGTCGGCGGTGAACGACAGCACCGGCGCGAGCCATTTCAGGATGGCGTCGCAGATGATGTCGATCGCGGTCAGCGCCGATTTGCGCGCCAGCGACGACGGCGGGTCGCAATACAGCGTGTCCTTGCGAATGTCGAAATAGAACGCCGACAGCTCGGTGTTCATGAATGCCGCGAGCGAGGACACCACCGTCTTGTAGTCGAACTCCGCATAGGCGGCGCGGATCGTGGCGCTCTGCTCTGCGAGCTGATGCAGCATCAGCCGCTCCAGCTCCGGCATGTCCTCGAACGCCACGGCCTCGTCGCGCTTGTAGTGATGCAGCGTGCCGAGCATCCAGCGGATCGAGTTGCGCAGCTTACGATAGGTCTCGACGACGTTCTTGAGGATCTCGGGGCCGATGCGCTGATCATCCGCGTAGTCGGTGGCGCACACCCACAGCCGCAGGATGTCGGCACCGGACGAGGCGATCACCTTGGCCGGATCGGTGGTGTTGCCGAGCGACTTCGACATCTTGCGGCCCTGCTCGTCGAGCGTGAAGCCGTGAGTCAGCACCACATCATAGGGCGCGCGGCCGCGGGTGCCGCAGCTTTCCAGAAGCGACGAATGAAACCAGCCGCGATGCTGATCGCTGCCCTCGAGATACATCACCGTGTCGGCGCCGCCGTCGACCTTGCGGCGGATGCCGGCGAGGCCGGGGAAGTGAACCGGATCTTCCAGCACGAAAGCATGCGTCGAGCCGGAGTCGAACCAGACGTCGAGAATGTCGTCGACCTTCTGCCACGCTTCGTTCGTGCGCCAGCCGAGGAAGCGCTCGCGCGCGCCCTCCACGTACCAGGCGTCGGCGCCTTCCTGCTCGAACGCCTCGGCGATTCGCGCATTGACGGCGTCGTCGACCAGAATCTCGGCCGCCCCGTCGCCGGCCTCGCGCACGAACACCGCGATCGGCACGCCCCAAGCGCGCTGCCGCGAGATCACCCAGTCGGGCCGCCCGGAGATCATGCCGGTGATGCGGTTCTGCCCGGCCGGCGGGACCCATTGGGTGACGGAGATCGCCTGCAGCGCCCTTGCTCGGAGAGTATCACCTGTCACCGCATCGCTGCGCGCTCCCTCTCCCGCTTGCGGGAGAGGGTTGGGGTGAGGGAGCCCCGAGGATGGCGTCCCGCTGTGGACCCCCACCCCCGACCCCTCCCCGCAAGGGGGAGGGGAGAGGATGTCCTTGTCCATCGCGATGAACCATTGCGGCGTGTTGCGGAAGATCACCGGCTTCTTCGAGCGCCACGAATGCGGGTACTGATGCTTGAGCTTGCCGCGCGCCAGCAGCGCGCCGCGCGCGATCAACTCCTGAATCACCGCCTCGTTGGCGTCGCCCTTCTCGCCCTTGTCGTTGATCACCCGCTTGCCGGTGAAGCCCGGCGCCTGCTCAGTGAGCGCGCCGTTTTCATCCACCGTGTAGGGGATGGTCGAGGCAATGCCGCGCGCTTCCAGCGCCCGGGCATTCTGCGTCCAGATATCGAAGTCCTCACGGCCGTGCCCCGGCGCGGTGTGGACGAAGCCGGTGCCGATGTCGTCGGTGACGTGCTCGCCGTCGAGCAGTGCCACGGTGAACTCATAGCCGCCGGCAAGCCCCTTGAGCGGATGCGCGCATTCGATCGCCTTCAGAACATCGGGGGCGACGTCCGAGACTTTCTCATACGCGACCACGCGCGCCTGCTTGAACACGCTCTCGGCGAGCGCGTCCGCAAGGATCAGCAGATCGCCGGTCTTCGCCCAATTATCAGCCGGCGCATCGGTGACCTTGTAGAGACCGTAGCCGATCTTCGACGAGAAGCTGATCGCGCGGTTGCCCGGCAGCGTCCACGGCGTGGTGGTCCAGATCACGACGCTGGCGTCCTTGATCGACGCATCGCCGGTTTTGACCGGAAACTTCACCCACACCGTATCGGACGTGTAGTCCTCGTACTCCACCTCCGCCTCCGCCAGCGCAGTCTTCTCAACCACGCTCCACATCACCGGCTTGCTGCCGCGATACAGCGTGCCGTTGGCGGCGAATTTCATCAGTTCGCGGGCGATCTGGGCTTCGGCGAAGTAGTCCATCGTCGCGTAGGGATGATCCCAGTCGCCGATCACCCCTAACCGCTTGAATTCCTCGCGCTGCACGTCGAGCCACTTCTGGGCGTAGGCACGGCATTCCTTGCGGAACGCGACCATCGCGGCGGAGTCCTTGAAGTTCGGCTTCGGCTTGCCCTTACTGCGATAGTTCTCTTCCTCGATCTTCCACTCGATCGGCAGGCCGTGGCAGTCCCAGCCCGGCACGTAGTTGGAATCGTGGCCGAGCATCTGCTGGCTCTTGGTCACGACGTCCTTGAGGATCTTGTTCAGCGCATGGCCGATATGGATGTGGCCGTTGGCGTAAGGCGGGCCGTCGTGCAGGACGAATTTGGCACGGCCCTTGGCGCTGTCGCGCAGCTTGCCGTAGAGGTTCATCTCTTCCCAGCGCCTCAGCATCTCCGGCTCGCGCTGCGGCAGCCCGGCGCGCATCGGAAACTCCGTCTGCGGCAGGAAGAGCGTCTTGGAATAATCATTGCCGCTCTGGGCGGCGTCGGTCTTGGCGGGCTTGTCGGTCATGGCGGCGTGAATAGCGGTTTTGCGGAGGTTCGGAAAGGTGCCGGTTGCGCCTGACCTCCAAAAGGCTAGTCTGCTCGTCGATGGAGGATTGCCATGTCCGTCAGGCCGCCTGCGGAAATCTTTGAGGAGTTGAAGAGGCTTCGTCGCGAAGGCGACACCCGGCCGCTCGACCGCCTGCTTGCAGACATGCACTCGGCCCTCCCCGGACCGCCGGCTTCGGCGAGCAGCCTGATTCGGGGGCTGGAAATCCGCGCATTGGCCGATCGCGTGTTCGCCGATCCGGCAAAGGCGGAGGGCTGGCTGAACCGTCCCAATCGCGCCCTGAGCGGTCAACGCCCGATCGATTTGCTGCGCGACGAGCTCGGCGCCGCGGTGGTCCGCGAGGAGCTCGAGCAGATCGACCACGGGATCTTCGCTTGACGTTCGATCATGGAGCTGTGGCGGATTTCTAATTACGCCGATCTCACCGGGGAAGGCGGCATCAGGGCAAGCGGTCGATGGCACAGCCGCGGCCGCCGGGTCGTCTATCTGGCGGATCACCCATCAAGCGCGCTGCTGGAAATGCTCGTCCATATGGACCGTGAGTTTCTGCCCGCGACCTTCCAGTTGCTGCACCTGACGATTTCGGATCGGGTCGCTGTCGAAGCTGTCCGGCTCGATCAACTGCCGCCGAATTGGCGCGATCGGCTTGAGATCAGCCGGCGGTTTGGCGACCATTGGCTGGAGCAAAGCACCCGTGCGCTGCTCCGCGTCCCGTCAGTGATTGTGCCGCAGGCCAAGAACTACCTGCTGAACCCGGCCCATCCCGAGGCAGCCGAAATCACCATCGACGAGATCATCCAGGCTCCGTTCGATCCGCGACTGATCGGCGCGTAAAGCTCCGCTCCGCTCCGCTCAGCCCTTCCCCAGCAGCTTGGCCGGGTTGCCGCCGACGATCGCATTCGCGGGCACGTCGCGGGTGACCACGCTGCCGGCGCCGATCACGGCGCCGTCGCCGATCGTGATGCCGGGCAGGATGATCGCGCCGCCGCCGATCCAGACGTCGGTGCCGATCGTGACCGGGCGGCCGAATTCCAGGCCGTCACGGCGGGTGGCAGCGTCGCGCGGGTGGTCGGCGGCGTAGATCTGCACTGCCGGGCCGATCTGGGTGCGGTCGCCGATCTTCACCGGCATGATGTCGAGGATCACGCAGTTGAAATTGAGAAAGACGCCGTCGCCCAGGAAGATATTGTAGCCGCAGTCGCAGAAGAATGGCGGCCGCACCA
The DNA here is from genome assembly GCF_003591005.1 of Rhodopseudomonas palustris. GTDB lineage: Bacteria > Pseudomonadota > Alphaproteobacteria > Rhizobiales > Xanthobacteraceae > Rhodopseudomonas > Rhodopseudomonas palustris_K. Next base: position 4,027 of record NZ_QYYD01000052.1, on the reverse strand, counting down.
CGACGCCGGCGCCGAGATGACCGAGATGCTCCGCCAGCAGCACGCGCCGCTCGGCCGCCGGCTGCGCGCCGGAGACGTTGTAGCGCGCCATCCAGACCTTGTTGGCGACCTCGTCGGCGGCGAGCTCCGGGCTGCCGGGCCGATACAGCTCGCCGGCCAGCATCTTGTCTTTCTCGGTCTTGCTCATGCCACCTCGCCGAGCGTCGGAAACGCGCCGGGGGCGGCGGCGAGCGCCGCTTTGGCGCGGGCGCTGTCGTCGTCCATCTGGCGGATCAGCGCCTCGATGCTGTCGAACTTCTGCTCCTCGCGGATGAAGGCGATGAAGGCGATGTCGAGCTCCTCGCCGTAGAGCTGCTCCTTGAAGTCGAACAGGAAGGTCTCGAGCAGCGGCGCGCCGTTGTCGAAGGTCGGGCGGCGGCCGAAATTCGCCACGCCGTCATAGCGCTTGCCGCCGCGCGCGACCCGCACCGCGTAGATGCCGTGTTTCAGCGTGCACTCGGGATCGAGCCGGATATTGGCGGTCGGATAGCCGAGATCGCGGCCGCGTTTTTCGCCATGGATCACCTCGCCGGTGATGAACCACGGCGCGCCGAGCATGTCGGTGGCGGCGGCGATGTCGCCGTCTTCCAGCGCCTTGCGGATCGCGCTCGACGATACCGGGTGTTCGCCGAAGTCGATATGCGGCTGGACGTCGACCTCGATGCCGAGCGCCGGCGCCTCGCCGACCAGCATCGCGGGCGAGCCGCCACGGCCCTTGCCGAAATGGAAATCGTAACCGACCGCGATGCCCTGCACGCCGAGCCGGTCGATCAGCTCGTGCTGGATGAAATCATGCGCCGTGGTGGCGGCGCGGTTGGCATCGAAACGCAGCACCACAGCACCGTCGAGGCCCGCGCCGGCGAGCAGCCGCAGCTTGCCGCGCTCGTCGGTGAGCCGGAACTGCGGCGCGTCGGGCGCGAAGAACTTGCGCGGGTGGGGCTCGAACGTCACCGCAAACGCCGGCGCCTTGCGGATCCGCGCCATGTCGAGGCACGCGCCGATCACGGCGCGATGGCCGCGGTGCACGCCGTCGAAATTGCCCATCGCCACCACCGCGCCTTTCGGAATAGCGGACGCAGGGGTGTCATCGCGGATCACGACAAAGCCAGTCATTTCGGATTTCAATTCATCGCTTGAAAGGTGGGAGCCGCGACCGTGACGCCGAGCGGTACGGGAAGTCAAGGCGCAGACGCCCCGAACACCGGCGGGGCTCCCCGCCAATCATCTAAGGGCAAGTCGTTGGATAGCTTTCCGTCATGGCCGGGCTTGTCCCGGCCATCCACGCCTGTTCGGCATCTCGGTCAGCAAGGCGTGGATTCCCGGGACAAGCCCGGGCATGACAAGCAAGGGGACGATCGCGGCGGCTAGCCGCCGCGCACCGGTGGCACTTCCAGCTTGTCGCGGCGGCAGGCGCGGCGGTCGATCTCCTCGCAGGCACGGAACTGCAGGTCCTTGCTCATGCAGATCCGCACCTCGGTCAGCCGCGTGCGGTCGCAGATCACCGAGATGGCGGAGGTGCTGAGCCCTGGGTTGGCCTTGACGAAAGCGTCCTCAACCTCGGCCGGCGTCACCGTGCGGGGCTCCTTGGCGTCGATGAAGTCGGGCGGGACGCGGACGGCGGCGCGTGCCCTACGGATGTTCTCGAAATAATCGCGCGCCGAGGTGCCGGCGCAGGTGCCGTGTTTGTCCCATTCGTTGTAGATCAGCCCGGGCGCCGGCATCAGGTCGAGCATCGAGTTCATGATGCGCCGGTCAAGCCGCGGCGACGGCCTTTGGCAATATTCCGGGAAGCCGCGCTCATATTGCGGCCACAGCCCGTGCACCACGAAGGAGAACGGCCGGCCGCCGCACTGGATCTGCTGCGAGCGCCCGCTGTTGCCGCGCTCCGACGCCTGCTCGCAATAAGACGGTGACCACGACAGCGCCAGCACATAGAAATCGAACTCGCCCGGCGCATTCTGCCGGGTATCCTGCGCCGCAGCCGTGGTTACGACAAACCCTGCCGCGCAAGCCGCAACGGCGGCGAACATCGATCGCCAGCGAAGGTGAAAGCCACGCATGATGATGAAGCCTTGCTCCCGGATCTTCGGCGAGCCTAGCGATCACCTAGGAACGTTTCAAGAACGCAAATAGTGGAAGGCCGCGGTTCCCCCAGTCATTCCGGGGCGCCCGCCCTTCGCGGGCGAGCCCGGAATCCAGACGTTGTGGAAACAGCGGAGTCGCAGAACTTATCGAGATTCCGGGTTCGTCGCTGCGCGACGCCCCGGAATGACGGTACGCGGGGAGATTCTGAGACATTCGATGGCTGCACAGCCATCGCGTTTGGTCTCAGCCTTACGGCCGCGCCGCCTTGCAGGCCGGGTTGAACGCCCAGTTGCGGTCGAGACCGACGATGCAGAACTCGATACCGTCGGCGAAACCGGCAAGGCCGCCGTCTTCGATGATCGAATAATGCAGCCGATGCACCTTGCCGTCATTGAGCAGCGCATCGCCGGTGCAGTAGCGGCGCGGAATGTTGTCGCTCTGCCAGGGCCGGAACGCGACTTCCTGGATCCGCGCGTAGCCGGTGATGCGCAGCGCCGAATTCCAGTAGGTGCCTTCCTTTTCGGCGAACTGGTGGGTGATCGACGGTAGCCCGGCTTCGCAGGCCGGAAGATTGCCGTCATAGCGCGGGCCGGACAGCCAGAAATTCATCTCGAGCGGGTTGGCGGCCTGCGCGGTCGGCGCCAGCGCGAACACTCCCAGCCAGGCCGCAAGACCGGCCGCGGACGATTTCAGAAAAGCAACGCGCATGGATGACTCACCGATCTTGACTGGCGCGGACGGTGCCGCGAAGCCCTGCCGGGGTCAAGTGCAGCGCAGCCACACCTGCACACATCCGGCGGGCCAGCAGCCGCGCGTTCTTTCCATCGCCATCCCAAGGCATTAGACTTGCCGGAGTGATGAAGGAGATTCTGATGCGTATGCTGAAGGCTGCCGGCCTTGCCGTCCTGTGTGCCATGCTGACCGGCACTGCCGCTCGCGCCGATACCGTGCCGGCCTTCAAGGGCAACGATACCGGCGGGATCATCTCCTACAATCTGGTCGGCGTCGCCGACGTCAAGACGATGGCGATCGAGCACTGCGCGCGCTACGGCAAGGTGGTCAAGCTGCTCGGCGTGCAGGCCACTTACGGCGGCTACATCTCGTTCTCCTGCCGCTGGGTGCCGTACGGCTCGACCGAGCGGCCGCTGCGGGTCGGCTACTGAACGTAGCGCAGCGATGTGCCGCGCTGCCAAGATGCGTTTCTGGCTGCTGCCGCTTCTGGTGGCCGTTCCCGTGACCGCCGCTCAGGCGATTGATCTTCCGACCCGCAAGCCCGGGCTGTGGGAGCTGAAGATGCAGCGTCCCGGCACGGCCGGGGACGACGTCACCATGCAGCATTGCACCGACGAGACCACCGACAAGAAGATGACGGCGGCGGTGCAGCCGATGGCCACCGAGGCCTGCACCAAGCAGGACATCCAGAAGACCGCGACCGGCTACGTCAACGACACGGTGTGCAACATCGCCGGCATGACGACCAAGTCGCATGCGGAGATCAACGGCGACTTCAATTCAGCCTACACCGTCAAGGTGACGTCGCAGAACGAGAACCCGCTGCCCGGCGTGCCCAAGAACGCCAGCATGGCACTCGACGCCAAATGGCTCGGCCCCTGCAAGGATGGCCAGAAGCCCGGCGACATCGTGATGCCCGGCGGCATCAAGATGAACATCGCCGACATCGAGAAGTTGAAGGCGCTTATGCCGAAGAAGTAACGGCTCCCCGAGTCATTCCGGGGCGCCCGTACTTCACGGGCCAACCCGGAATTCAGAGGTTGTGGAAACGCTCCCCCCACCCATAGAGATTCCGGTTCGCGCTGCGCGCGCCCCGGAATGATGGGGTGGACGGCCCCCGAACGGCATCGATGTGCCAGACTGAGGTTGTCGTAACTTCAGACGAGGGAGC
>NZ_QYYD01000051.1 GCF_003591005.1 Rhodopseudomonas palustris | reverse complement strand
GCTCCCTCGTCTGAAGTTACGACAACCTCAGTCTGGCACATCGATGCCGTTCGGGGGCCGTCCACCCCATCATTCCGCGACGCTCGCCCTAACCCCAAGCACCGTCATTCCGGGGCGCTCGCACTTGCGAGCGAACCCGGAATCCCGATGTTGTGGAAACGGCTGAGTCGCAGAACGCTGCGGGATTCCGGGTTCGCCCGCAGCTGCGCTGCGGCCGCCCCGGAATGACAGGCGCGGGGCGGAGAAGAGGTTGGATTTCGAGGCCGCCCTTGCGGCCGCACGCCAAGGCAACCTGCGGTGGTGGTTTGGCGGTGGCTCTCCAAGGTTCCGGAAGCAACCCTTTGTCGATCACGGGCGTTCTGTCAGGGTGACCTGATCGATCGGAGACGAATGTGGATCCAGTTCTGCACCTCAGCCGCCGCCCCTTGGACTCCGGCCTTCTGGCTTGGCAGTTTCGCGGCCAACCGTTTCATCAATGGCCGAGTTGGGTGCAGGGATGCTGCTCGCTGCAGCGTGGCGTCGAGGGCCGGGTTGAATTGCGGCACGATCGGCGCAGCGGCGCGCAGATTGTTTATCTCGACGAGTGGTTGGTAAGAGATCTGGACGGCGGTATCTCGTTCTACACCGACGCCGAGATGCGCCGCGACTTCATGCCCGCGCGCTGATTGCTTGCTACACGCCTCAATCGGGCGATCGGGGCGGATCCGCTTCGCGATGGTAGCGAGGTCAGGACCGGCGGGCGTCTCACAAATTCGTGTCTTCTCTTTCGGTCCGGGGCGGCGGAGCATCACGTTCCGCGGCTGAATTTCGCATTTTAACGATCGTATTGAGCGCGCCGCGCAGCCTTGGCTTCCACAGCACATTTCGTTGGCGCTCGTCACGATTTGGCAGTCAGAAAAGTCAGGGAGTCGCCTCATGGCATACGACGTCAACGTCATCCCCGGCCACGGCAAGGCTGGCCGGCATCCGACCCGTGAATTTCTCGATACGCTGTCCGGCCACACCGATCCCGGAATGTTCGGCCGCATGTTTCCTGACCTGCGGCCGCTCGCGGTCAGCGACACGGCGCTCAAGGAACTCGCCGACGCGATGCTGGACGCGGCGCCGAACGATCCGGCCGGCGACAATACCAAGGTGCCGGCGGGCTTCACCTATCTGGGCCAGTTCGTCGATCACGATATCACGCTCGACCTCACCGCGTTCGGCGAGAAGCAGGACGACCCCAACGCGGTGCGAAATTTCCGAACGCCGGCGCTGGACCTCGATTCAATCTACGGCCTCGGCCCGGACGGGAGCCGGCAGCTTTACGCCCGCAATCCCGGCGACGCCAACGGCAAGAGCCCGGGGCCGAAGCTGCTGATCGGCAAGACCATCAACGTCGCGCTCGGGGGCATCACCGGCGATCACCGCAACGATCTGCCGCGCAGCCCCGAGGGATTCGCGCTGATCGGCGACCATCGCAACGACGAGAATCTCGCGGTGGCGCAGAGCCATCTGGCAATGCTTAAATTCCACAACAAGGTTTGCGACCAACTGATCGCCGCCGGCCGTCCGGCCGCAACCGTGTTCGCCGAAGCGCGGCAGACGGTGACCTGGCACTACCAATGGATGGTGCTGCACGATTTCGTCGAGCGTATCACCGAAAAAGGAATCGTCGCCCGCATTCTCGAACAGGGGCGGCGCTTCTACCGCTTCAAGACCACGCCCTACATGCCGGTCGAGTTCTCGGCCGGGGTCTACCGACTTGGTCACAGCATGGTGCGAGAGGCGTACAGCTACAACCGCATCTTCACACCCGGCGGTACGACCCCGGCGACGCTGCAACTGCTGTTCACCTTCACCGGCCTGTCGGGCGGCATCGTCGGTGACCTCGCGCCGAATCCGCCGACCGGTCCGACGCCGATCTCGGTGCTGCCGAGCAACTGGATCATCGACTGGCGGCGGTTCTACGACGTCCTCGACACCAATCCGGCGGGGGTGACGAAGAACCATTCCCGCAAGCTCGATCCGTTCGTCGTGCCGGCGCTGCACAAGCTGCCCGGCGAGCAGTCACCCAACAATGTTCTGCCGTTCCGCAATCTCAAGCGCGGCGTGCTGCTCGGACTGCCATCCGGACAGGATGTCGCCAAGGCGATGCGCATCCCGTCGCCGCTCACGCCCGACGAGATCGCCAAAGGCACCGACGGTGCCGTGGCGAAGAAGCACGGCCTGCACGAACAGACGCCGTTCTGGTACTACATCCTCAAGGAAGCCGAGCAGCGCGGCGGCGGCGAGCGGCTTGGCCCGGTCGGTGCCACGCTGCTGGCCGAAGTCTTCGTCGGCCTCGTTCATGGCGATCACCAATCGTATCTCTGGCTGAAGGGCAAGGATTGGAAGCCGACGTTGCCGGCCCAGGTTGCGGGCACCTTCACGATGGCGGATCTGCTGCGCTTCGTCGGCGACATCTCGCCGATCGATGGAATTTCGACGGTCTGACGCTCGGGCCCGTGGTGATGCCGCCCGTTGCCGCGGGCGGCGTCCCCGGACGACCGCAGCCGGCGCCGACCGCTCGCGGCGATCCATCGTTGTCGCAAGGTGTGTTCAACCTCGCTTCATCTTGGTTCGGCCCTAATCGGCGTCGAGATTTGGCCTGAACCGGAGAATCGCCGGTGAGACCCACCAGGGCGGACTCACCCAGGCCGGACTTCCCCAAGGAGAATTGCATGCGCCATCGTTTTCGTCCCGTCGCCGCCTCGTTCGGCGCCGGTTGTCTGGCTGTTGCGCTCGCGTCGACCGCACCCGTCGCGGTGCGGGCGCAGACCGCTCAAGGCACCCAGAGCGCCCCGGTGCAGCCCGCACCCGAGGCCGCTGCACCGTCGACGCCGGCCCTGAAAGAGATCACCCTGACCGACAAGCAGATCCAAGGCGTACTCGCGGCCCACAAGGATCTCGACGCGATCGCCGCAAAGATGCCGGACGATCCGCAGGCCAAGCCCGACCCGAAGATCGTGCAGCAACTCGACAGCACCGCCAAGAAGCACGGCTTCGCCGACTACGGCGAGTACAGCGACGTGGTCGAGGCGATCAGCATGGTGATGGCCGGCGTCGATGCCAAGACCAAGACCTACGTCGGTCCGGAGGCCGAACTGAAGGCGCAGATCGCGCTGGTCGAGGCCGATACCAAGATGTCGGCCGACGACAAGAAGCAGGCGCTCGCCGATCTCAACGAGGCGCTGAAGTCGCCGGGCCCCACCGTCAAGAACCAGAGCAACATCGATCTGGTGCTGAAGAACTACGACAAGCTGTCCGAAGCCCTCGACGAGGACGAATAGTCCCTCCTGCCTGATCCATCATCACGCCGCCTCCTTTGGAGGCGGCGTTTTCGTTTGTCGAAGACGCAAACGCTTAAGAGCGGTTCATGGATTGATTGAAGCGCTATCGCCCTGTCGAGGCTGACTGAAAACTCAGCTCGGTTCACGGCCACTTTCCAATTTGCTTGATTTGCCAACAATCTCCGTCATGGCCGGGCTTGTCCCGGCCATCCACGCCTTTCCTGCATTGGCTCCAGCAAGGCGTGGATGCCCGGCACAAGGCCGGGCAAGACGCGTGGAGGCGGAGGTGCCAAAATCTAAAGGGCGAGTTCTCGGCGAGGCATTGAGAAGCCCGGCGAGGCCCGGCGTCTCTACGAATTTAGCCACGCCACACCAATGGCTCATGGTCCGAGACGGCGCTTCGCATCTTCTCACCACGAGGTTGCGCGAGAGGCGACGTCACCTCTGCCGGCTCTGACTCTAACAAGAGGCGAACGGCTGTAGTCGCGGCGATATTGTGCCGAGTTGCTGCAACCTTAAGCTGCCGCGAGGCGATGCGAGCACCAATGCGGCTTCGTCTTAGAGGCATTTCAAACGCTGCCGCGTTCTCATCACCCGGGCCCCCTGCTAAAGGCGGAGGATCATCTCTCGTCGCCGAAAGCAGTACGGAATGTCGATCGATCACCGGCGTAGGCGTCGCGCCATCGCTGCGTCCACGACCGCCGGGGTTCTGTGTCTCGCCGGACTAACCGCAACCGATACGGCCCGTGCGCAACCCAGCACCGAACTGCCGTCGGTCACGGTCGAAGCGCCGAACCGCGCGGCGAAGCGGACCGCAGCCGCGCCCTCGACCCGGACGCCGCCGCGTGCGGCGGTGCGCCGTGCGGCGCGACAGCCCGCGCCGGCCCCGGCGCCGCCGACGCCGTCCGAACGCGCGGCCGCAGCCGCCGCGGTGATCAACGAACAGAAACTCGGCTACCGGGCGATGCCGAGCCCGACCACGCTGCGCAGCGGCGCCTCGCCGCTCGATAGTTCGCAAACCGTCAATGTCGTGCCCGAGCAGGTGCTGAAGGATCAGTTGCCGCGCAATCTCGACGACGCGCTCGGCAATGTCAGCGGCGTCACCCAGACCAACACGCTGGCCGGCTCGTTCGACGCCGTGATCCGCCGCGGCTTCGGTGATAACCGCGACGGCTCGATCATGCGCAACGGCATGCCGCTGGTGCAGGGCCGCGCGCTCGGTGCCGACGTCGAAAGCGTCGAAGTGCTGAAGGGCCCGGCCTCGCTGCTGTACGGCATCCAGACCCCGGGCGGCATCGTCAACACCATCAGCAAGCGCCCCGAACTGTATCAGCACGGCTCGCTCAGCGTGATCGGTTCGAGCTTCGGCGGCGGCAAGAACGGCAGCCAGGCGGTTGTCGACGTCACCGGCCCGATCGGCGATGGCGGCGTCGCCTATCGGTTTGTCGGTTCGGGCCTCGACGAGGACTACTGGCGCAATTTCGGCGCCAATCGCGAGATGCTGATCGCGCCGTCGTTGGCCTGGTATGGCGAGCGCACCACGGTGCAGTTCGGCTACGAGCATCGCGAGTTCAGCTACCCGTTCGACCGCGGCACCGCTTTCGTCAATGGCGCACCGCTGGCGATTCCGGCGACGCGCCGGCTCGACGAGCCGTTCAACCGCACCTGGGGCAAGTCGGATCTGGTGCAGGGCTCGATCGAGCACCGGCTCGACGACAATTGGAAAGTCACCGCTGCCTACAGTTTCAACAGCGAGACCTACGATGCCAATCAACTGCGTATCACCGCGGTCGACGCCAAGACCGGGGTCGAGCGCCGCAGCAACGACGGCACCAAGGGCGCGATGGCCTATGTCAGCTACGGCACGTCCTATCTGCAGGGCAATTTCTGGGTCGGCGACTTTCGCAACGAGCTGCTGGTCGGCGGCGATGCTCAGCGCCGCGTGATCTATCGCCAGGATCTGATCCGGCAGGCGACGCCGAACTTTAACTTCTACAATCCGACCTACGGCCTGGTGCAGCCCGGCACGACGGTGTCGGCCACCGACAGCAACCAGACCGACCAGCTCGAAACCCGCTCGCTGTTCCTGCAGGATACGCTGCACGTCACCAACTGGCTGGCGCTCGTCGGCGGCCTGCGCTGGATGGAATACGACCAGCTCGCCGGCCGCGGCCGGCCGTTCACCGCCAACACCAATCTCGACGGCAGCAAGGTACTGCCGCTCGCCGGCGCGATCCTGAAGCTGAACGAGCAGGTGTCGCTTTACGCCAGCTACACCCAGTCGCTGCAGCCGACCTCGAGCATCGCGCCGCTGACCGGCGGCTTCGTCATCGGCTCGAACATCGCGCCCGAAGAGGGCACTCAATATGAGGCCGGACTAAAATTCGACCTCAACAAGCGGCTGTCCGGCACGCTCGCCGTCTACGACATCGACAAAAAGAACGTGCTGGTGTCGCAGTTCAACGCCGGCACCGGTCTCAACGAGTATCGCGCCGCCGGCAAGGTTCGCTCTCGCGGCGTCGAGTTCGACGTCACCGGCCGGCTCGACGATCACTGGAGCACGATCGCCAGCTACGGCTACACCGACGCGATCGTCACCGAGGATCCGGCGCTGGTAGGCAAGCGGCTGCAGAACGTCGCGATGAACACCGCGTCGCTGTTCCTGGTCTATGATTTCGGCACCGCGCTGCCGGGCCGGCTGCGCATCGGCGGCGGGCCGCGCTATGTCGGCGATAGGCCCGGCGACAGCACCAATTCGTTCGTGCTGCCGGCCTACACCGTGGCGGACATTTTTGCGAGCTATCAGACCCAGACGGGTCCGTTCCCGGTGACCTATCAGTTCAACGTCAAGAACCTGTTCGACAGCGTGTATTATCCGTCGGCCGTCAACACGCTGAACGTCGCGGTCGGAGACGCGCGGCGGTTCTCGCTTGCCGCGACGGTGAAGTTCTGATGCGGGCGCTGCGGCAACGCGACCGTTGGTGCAAGGCCTGACGATGCGCGCCGCGGTCAAAGCCACGCTGTTTCAGCTGCACTCGATCGTCGGTCTGGCGCTGGCGCTGCTGCTGACGCTGATCGCCGTCACCGGCGCGATGATGAGTTTCGAAGATGAGATACTGGCCGGCCTCAATGCCAGGCTGATGCGCGTCGAGCCGCGTGCGACTGCTCGGCTGCTCCCGGATGAACTGATCGGGCGCGTGCAGGCGGCGAACGACAACCCGGTCGCCTCGATCACGCTGTCGCGCGATCCCGCGGCTGCGGTGCGTATTCGCTTCGCCCGCAACGAGGACCGCTCGCGCCCGTCGTCGCTCTATGTCGATCCCTATGACGGCCGCGTTCTTGGCCATCCGGCCGGCGAGGAGTTCTTCGCGACGGTGCGCAAGCTGCACCGCTGGCTGCTGCTGCCGGGCGACGGCAAGGGCTATGGCCGGCTGATCACCGGGATCGCGGCGCTGGCGCTGATCGCGATGCTGATCAGCGGCCTGGTGCTGCGCTGGCCGCACCGGCCGGGCAGTCTGAAGATCTGGCTCAAACCCAATCTGCGGCTGCACGGCCGCGGCCTGCACCGCTCGCTGCATTCCGTGGTCGGCACCTGGGCGATGCTGATCTATCTGGTGATGGTGCTGACTGGACTGTGGTGGTCGTTCGACTGGTACAAGGCCGGCGCAACCTGGTTGTTCGCACGCGCGCCGGCCGCCGCCGAGCCGATGCCGGCGAAGGCACCCGGCGGCAAGGCGGCTCGTGCCGAGCGCCCGGTCACAAGCGCGGCGACGCCTGCCGCGCAGCTCGATCGCGCCTGGGCAAGCCTGCTGCAGGAGCGCGGCGACGCCTTTGCCTCGGCGCGGCTGACGCTGCCGAGCGGCGCCGAGCCCGCCATTCGGGTTCGGGCGTGGCTGAGCGAGCCGGCCGACGGCCGCCACGACGATTTGAAGTTCGACGCCGCCACCGGCGCCCCCCTGTCGCGCGAACTCTACGCCGGCAAGACCACCGGCGAACGCCTGCTGGCCCGCGTACTCGACATCCACCGCGGCGCCTTTCTCGGCTGGCCCGGCAAGCTGCTGTTCATGCTGGCGGCGCTGGCGATGCCGCTATTCGCCGTCACCGGCCTGCTGCTGTATCTGTCCCGCCGCCGCCACCAGCGCATGACGCGCGCGGCGGTCGCGCGGTTGGTGCCGGGGGAATAGCACGGGCTCCGGGATGCTCTCGTGCGAGAGGCGAGCCATGCTGGCAAACCCAGCGCGGCCGTTTTGACTCAGGTATTTCCGTTTGCACTCGTCATGCCCGGCCTTGTGCCGGGCATCCACGCCTTGCTGCCGAAAATCCAGTAAAGGCGTGGATGGCCGGGACAAGCCCGGCCATGACGGAGTTCATGAGCAAGCCAAAGCCGTGTCATCCGCTCGCAACGCTGCAATGCAGGCACCGTCCGCGCTCGCCACCGCGTTGCACCGTGCAGTCTGGAGAGGTTATAAACCGCGCCGTTGTGATGATCTGGATCTCTACGATGAGCCGGCGCCTGCCATGAAGGTCGTGCTGGCGATTTTCAAGCTCGACAAGCAGGGCGGCAAGGAGCGCGATTGCGTCGCCATCGCGCGACACCTCGCGGCGCGCGGGCATGACGTGACGGTGCTGACGACGTCGGCCGAGGTCGCGGGGCTCGGCGATCTGCGCATCGAGAAGCTCCGCGTCCGCGGCCTTGCCAACCACGTGCTGCTGCGCGAATTCGCCCGGGCGGTGATCGCGCATCAGCGCCGCACGGCGCCGGACGTACTGCTGGCGTTCGAGCGTATTCCGGAGTCGGACTTTCACTACGTAGCCGACGGCGCCGCGATTCTGCGCGACTGGCGGTGGCTGGCATGGCCGCCGCGGCGTCGGACCAAGCTGGCGCTGGAGCGCGCCGTGTTCGCGTCGCCGGCAAAAACGCGGCTGTTCTTCCTCACCGAGCGCCAACGCGACGAATACTGCATCGCCTATGACTTCGAGCCGTCGCGCGCCAGCGTGCTGCCGATGGTGCTGCACGACGACCGCTACGTCGCCGCGCGCAAGCTCGGCGCCACGAACCGGCGAGCGGAATTGCGCATATCCGACGACGCGCTGCTGGCGGTGTCGGTCGCGGTCGATCCGAAGCTGAAAGGCGTCGATCGCAGCCTTGCGGCGCTGAAGCTGTATCCGAAGCTGCATCTCGTGATCGCCGGCTCGGACTCCGCCTGGCTGCATCGCCGCGTGGTCCGGCACGATCTCGAAGACCGGGTTCGGATCGTGCCTTACGTGGCCGAAGTGATCGATCTGATCGCCGCCGCCGACTTCATGCTGCACCCGGCGCGCTCCGAAGCGGCCGGCCAGGTGGTCGGCGAGGCGCTGCTGGCGGGCGTGCCGGTGCTGGCGAGCGCGGCCTGCGGGTATGCGGGCGAGATCGAGCGCAGCGGCGCCGGGCTGGTGCTGCCTGAACCGTTCCAGCACGAGGCGCTGGTGAACGGCCTCGCCACCATGATCGATACGCTGCCGGTGCTGCGCGCCGCCGCGGCCGCGCGGGCCAAATCCCTGCAGCAGCAGCGCGGCGCCTGGCTGGCGGCGATCGCCGACAGCCTCGAGCGCGGTGCAAAGCCCTGAGATCGGGTGGATCGCTGCGCCCGCGAGGATTAGTCTCGGTCCGATCAGACACGGACGGTTGCTCATGACGGCGCACAGCACCACGATGTTCGACACCGCCCTCGGCCGCTGCGGCATCGCTTGGGGCGACCGCGGCATCGTCGCGGTGCAACTGCCGCAGCCGAGCGACGCGCAGACCCGCGCGCGCATCAGTCAACGTTATGGTGATCTTCCGGAGCGTGCGCCGCCGCCCGATGTGCAGCACGCGATCGACGGCATCGTCGCGCTGATCGCGGGCGAGCCGGTCGATCTCACCGACATCCCGGTAGATCTGACCGACGTTTCGGATTTCCAGCGCGGCGTCTATACTATCACGCGAACGATTGCGCCGGGCCGGACGCTGAGTTACGGCGACATTGCCAAGCAGCTCGGCGGCGTTGGGTTGTCACGCGAAGTTGGCCAGGCGCTCGGCCGCAATCCGGTGCCGATCATCGTGCCGTGCCATCGCGTGCTCGCGGCCGGCGGCAAGCCCGGTGGGTTTTCGGCCAATGGCGGCGTCGCCACCAAGCTGAAGCTGCTGGCGATCGAAGGCGCAGTGGTCAACTACACGCCGAGCCTGTTCGAGTGAGCCGTGACCGGTGGCAAGCGCCGCCGCAAGTTCGCCACAAGCCGCTTACGCCGGCGGCGGCATCGAAATCTTCACCGACTCGCGCTGCATCATCCGCTCGTTGAACGCCGCCAGCTTCGGATAAGCGTCGCGCCAGCCGCACTCGGCAAACCGGAAGTCCGCATAGCCGAGCGCGCAGGTCAGCGCGATCTGCACGATGTCGAACGGCCCATCGAGGACTTTGTCGTTGGCGTCGAATTTGGCGAAGCCGGTCCAGGCGCGGTGCCAGTGATCGTCGTACCAGGCCTGCCAGAAGAAATCCTTCGGCCGCACCAGCTTTTCGTAGCGGCATAGCAGCATCGATTCCATCATGCCCTGCAGCAGCGAATGATCGCTGCGCACACGCCATCGCTCCGGCCCCGACGACGGGGTCAGCTTGCCGCCGCCGGCGAGGTCGTCGAGATATTCGACGATCACGAAGGAGTCGATGATCACTTCGCCGCTGTCGAGGATCAGGGCCGGCAGCTTCTTCAGCGGATTGACCTGCCGGATGTAGTCTTCGTTCGGCTGCCCCGGCGTAGTTGCGGCCGCCATGAAGTCGATCTGATCGATCAGTCCGAGCTCGATAGCCGCGATCCGCACCTTGCGGGCGAACGGTGAGGCGGGAGAGAACGAGAGCTTCATGAGAGAACTCCTCACGGCGTCGGGTGCGGGGCTTGAGCGTTCGTCATTCCGGGATGCGCCCCTTGGCGCGCAGGCCCGGAATCCATATCCCCTGGCGGTGGTTATGGATTCCGGGTTCGCGCTACGCGCGCCCCGGAATGACGCGTCTTAAGTAGCTGGACTAACAAATCTCAGACCGCCACGATGGTCTGCTTCTGCTCGCCGAGGCCGTCGATGCCGAGAGTCATGACGTCGCCCACGTCGAGGAACTTCGGCGGCTTCATGCCCATGCCGACGCCGGGCGGGGTGCCGGTGGTGATGATGTCGCCGGGCAATAGCGTCATCAGCTCCGACAGATAGGACACGATCTTCGGCACGTTGAAGATCATCGTCGCAGTCGAGCCGGTCTGGCAGCGCTGGCCGTTGACGTCGAGCCACATGCCGAGATTGTGCACGTCGCCGACCGCGTCCTTGGTGACGAGCCATGGGCCGAGCGGGCCGAAGGTGTCGTGCGACTTGCCCTTGGTCCACTGTCCGACCCGCTCGAGCTGGAAATTGCGCTCGGAGACGTCGTTGCACAGCGCGTAGCCGGCGACGTAGTTCAGCGCGTCGGCTTCGGAGACGTATTTGGCCCGGGTGCCGATCACGATGGCGAGCTCGACTTCCCAGTCGAGCTTGGTCGAGCCCCGCGGCTTCTCGACATCGTCATTGGGGCCGCACAGCGAGCTTGCCGCCTTCATGAACACGATCGGTTCGGCCGGAATCGGCATGCCGGCTTCGGCAGCGTGGTCGGCGTAGTTTAGGCCGATGGCGATGAACTTCGGCGTGCCGCCGACCGGCGAACCCAGTCGGGGCGTGCCCGGGACTTCCGGCAGACCATCCGGATCGAGCGCGGCGAGCTTGGCGAGACCCGCGGGCGACAAAGCTTCGCCGGCGAGATCCGCAACTTGTCCCGAGAGGTCGCGGAGCTTCCCCGACTTGTCGATCAGACCGGGCTTCTCGTGCCCCATCGCCCCGTAACGAACCAGCTTCATGCCGCGCTTCCTCCGTAGTTTGTTGCGCTCACCTCATGGAACAGCGCCAAGCCAAATTCAACCGTCGCGCACGCGGGCACGCCATGCAGGCCTGGTCACTGCGTCGCCACAAATCGGAAAGCGTCGCCGTCGCGCAGAATTCGGCCGGGGCCGAAATGTCCGCCGAACACCAGCGTCGGCGTATCGGCGAAACGCGAGAACAGCGTTCGCCGCGTCTTCGTGGATTGCTGCTCATCCGTATCGAAGCTCGACGACCAGTCGAGATGTGCCATCTGACACGGGTGATGGGCGACGTCGCCCGACAGCAGCGCTTCTTCACCCTCGGAGCGGATGTGGAGCGCCATGTGGCCGGCGCTGTGGCCCGGCGTCGGGATCAGCGTGATCTCGTCGGTCAGCCGTGCGTCGCTGTCCACCAGATCGACCTTGCCGGCCTCAACGACCGGCTGCACCGAGTCGGCGAACACCGCGGCATGCGCCGCATCCGTGCTGTGAGTTTTCCAGTAATCATATTCGGTTCGGCCGAACAGGTAGCGCGCATTGTCGAAGGTCGGAATCCAGCGATCCTCGACCAGCCTGGTGTTCCAGCCGACATGATCGACGTGCAGATGCGTGCAAATCACCGTGTCGATGCTGTCGGCCGGATAGCCGGCGGCGGCCATGTCCTGCAAAAACGGCTTGTCGAGACCATTCCAATGCGGCACGCCGCGGCCCTGCTTGTCGTTGCCGATGCAGGTGTCGACGACGATCCTGCGCGTCGGCGTTTCCACCACCCAGCTGTGCACCGACATGACGAGCCGGCCTTCCGGGCTGGCGAAGTCGGGGATCAGCCAGGGCATTTCTCGGGTCTGTTCGGGGGTGGCTTGGGGAAGGATGAACCGGGTGCCGCCGGTGAGGGCCATCTCGACGATTTTGGTGATTTTGACCTTGCCGATCGTCCAAGCCATCCCACGTCTCTCCCTGTTGTTGGTCTTTTGCCGAAGCATGCTGGTTTTGCCGGCACGGCGCAACGGATCATCCAGCGCTCCGGCGCGTTAGCCGCATCGCCGGACCAGACGCTGCCGCGCACATCATGGAGGACGTCCTATGCCCGAACTCGCGATTTCGACCGACAAGGTTGCCTTCCTGATCGAGAAGGCGCGCGAATTCGACGTCAAGGAAAGCGACACCGACGCCGACTCCGGCTCGAATGGCGCCGATGACAACATGATCGATGTTCTGCAGGACAGTGGTGACGACCCGGTGGTGCAGGAGATCGCCGGCTTCATCAGTGCGATGACCGAGGAGGAGCAGATCGATCTGGTGGCGCTGATGCGGCTCGGCCGCGGCGACGGCACGATCGAGGAGTGGGACGATCTGCGCAGCGAGGCGGCCGATGGCCGCAACGGCCGAACCGCGCGCTATCTTCTCGGCGAGCCGCTGCTCGGCGACTATCTGGCTGCCGGCCTCGACGAATTCGGCTTGTCCTGGAGCGATGAACGGACCACCCCGGTGGTGTGAGTGCCGTCACTGACAGGCAGATGGTCGTCACCTGAGATGGTCCGGCGGCGGCCGTAGCAGCGAGACTGTTCCCGCCGGCGAATTTCTGGGAACCGCCGCGCCCGCCGCGACGCTGAAACCAACCGCCAGCGACCTCGTACCTTCCCGAGGGGCCGATATTTTACCGACCTTCGGCATCGGCGGCGGTCTATCCTTCCCGCATGCGACAGCTTCTATGCGGAGTGGGAGAAGGTTGATGAAGCTGGGTTTTGACTTCGACCATCGCGAGTTCCTGACCAAGCCGGGAGTCGGAAAATCGGTCGTGCGCTTCGCGCGCGATCAGGTGATCTTCTCCCAGGGCGACAACGCCGACAGCGTGTTCTTCCTGCTGGATGGGCGCATCAAGGTCGTGGTGCTGTCTGCGCAGGGCAAGGAGGCCGCAACCGGCCTCGTTCATTCCGGGCAGTTTTTCGGCGACGGCTGTCTGGTCGGCGACGAGACCCGATGCGCCACCACCATCGCGATGCGCGACTGCGTCGTGGCGTCGATCAGCAAGTCCCTAATGGTCGAGACGCTGCGCACCGAGCCCGATTTCGCGGCGATGTTCATTCGCCACCTGCTGCTGCGCAACCGCGGCATGGAAGAAGACCTGATCGATCAGCTGTTCAACTCCAGCGAAAAGCGGCTGGCGCGCTTGCTGCTGCGGCTGTCGAAGCTCGACAACGCCGGCGAGGCGCAGCCGATCGCGCCGCATATCAGCCAGGAAACGCTGGCCGAAATGATCGGCACCACGCGCTCGCGCGTCAGCTTCTTCATGAACAAGTTCCGCAAGCTCGGTCTGATCAGCTACGACCGCAACATCGAGGTGCATCCGCGGCTGAGCGCGATGCTGCAGGATCATTCCGAGATTCGCAGCTGAGCCGCCAGCGCGCCTGCTGACAAGAGGTTTGAAGCAGGGCACCGCTGCGCGGCTGCCCTCTCGCCGCGTCGCTGTCGCATCCGTATAGTGCCGCGCTCATCATGGCGGCGGGGCACGGAATGGATTCCACACAGCAGGACAGGCTCGCGATCCGGGATCTGATCGAGAATTGGGCGGTGTGGCGCGACGCCGGCGATTGGGACCGGTTCCGCACCGTCTGGTTCGACGATGGGCGGATGATGGCGACCTGGACCCAGGGCACCGCCGACGAATTCATCGCCATCAGCAAGGCCGGCTGGGCCAAGGGCCTTTCGATCCTGCATTTCCTTGGCGGCCAGGCGATCGACCTCGCCGGTGATCGCGCGATCTCGCAGACCAAGATGACGATCTCGCAGCGCGCCAGTGTGCACGACGTCCTGGTCGACGTCGTCTGCACCGGCCGATTCTACGATTTCCTCGAGAAGCGCGCCGGCCGCTGGGGCTTCGTGCTGCGGCAGCCGATCTACGAGAAGGACCGGATGGACCCGGTCGACCCGGCGGCGAAGCTGACGCTCGACCCGGCGCTGCTGGCGCGCTTTCCCGAGGGCTATCGGCATCTGGCCTATCTGCAGAGTGGCCTCGGCTATCCGATCAAGCCGGACATGCCCGGCCTCAAAGGCGACGCCGTGGAGCGGCTTTACGCCAGCGGCGCGGCATGGTTGCGAGGCGAAGCGCTGGACCGCTGAGGGGGCAGGGCAAGCGTCATTGCGAGCGAAGCGAAGCAATCCAGCGCAGTGCACGGCGCTGGATTGCGTCGCTTCGCTCGCAATGACGGGGGGGGTGGGATAATAGAGTTTTGGAGGCTGGAAAGCCGGGGGGGGAAAAAT
>NZ_QYYD01000050.1 GCF_003591005.1 Rhodopseudomonas palustris | reverse complement strand
GTATACATGACCGCACCCCGATTCATTTGCCGAAACACCAAAATGCTCTTGCCGAGAGGGGGCCGTCCATACATGACGGTGTGTGGGGCGAGGACGCACCGCCTCTCCGCGAGTCATTCCGGGGCGCGAGCGAAGCTCGCGAACCCGGAATCTCATTGCTTACAACTTCTGGATTCCGGGTTCGCGCTTCGCGCGCCCCGGAATGACGTGGTCGGCTGGGCCGACCACGTCAGCTGATCGTCGCGCCGCCGTCGATGACGATGGTCTGGCCGGTGGTGAAGGTGCCGGCCTTGGAGGCGAGGAAGATCGCGGCGCCGGCGATCTCGTCGGGTTCTCCGATACGCTGCAGCGGCGAGCGGGCGGTCGAGGCTTTCAGCGTCTCGGGGTTCTCCCACAGCGCGCGGGCGAAGTCGGTCTTGATCAGGCCGGGCGCGATGCAGTTCACGCGGATGTTGTGCTCGCCATATTCGCAGGCGAGGTTGCGGGCGAGCTGCATGTCGGCCGCCTTGGAGATGCAGTAGGCGCCGATCACGGTCGAGCCCTTGAGGCCGCCGATCGACGACACGATGGTGATCGAGCCGTCCTTGCGCTTGATCATCTGCGGCACGACTTCGCTGATCAGCCAGTGATTGGCGACGATGTTGTTGTCCAGAATCTTGCGGAACTGATCGTCGTTGATGCCGGCCTGCGGGCCGTAATACGGGTTCGACGCCGCGTTGCAGACCAGCGCGTCGATCTTGCCGAACTTCTCGGTCGCTTCCTGCGCGAGGCGCTTCAGATCGTCCTTGCTGGAGATATTCGCGGCGAGCGCCAGCGCGGTCCCTGCCCCGTGCGCGTCGTTGATCGACTTGGCGACGGCGTCGCAGGCGTCCTGCTTCCGCGACGAAATCACCACCTTGGCGCCGTGCTCCGCCATCCGCTCGGCGATCGCCTTGCCAATGCCGCGCGACGATCCGGTGATGACGGCGACTTTTCCGCTGAGGTCGAATAGGTTCATCTGTTTCTCCCGTTGTTAGTTGTTGTGTGTCGATGACCTCTCCCCGTCATTGCGAGGAGCGAAGCGACGAAGCAATCCAGCGCAGTGCACGACGTCTGGATTGCTTCGCTTCGCTCGCAATGACGGAGAGGCTTTTGGTTGCGAACTAAGCGAGCTTCGTCGTGGTCGCCACTTCCGGCCCCGCCGGCTGATGCATCGCGGCGTGGGAGGGGTCGGCGATCCAGGGTTGCTGGTTGATCATCGGGATCCGCCATCCCTCCTGGCCGTCGGACGACGCCATATAGTCGAGCCGCGTGATCGAGCAATTGTCGATGGTGAAGGCGAGACCGCGATCCGGCTGGTCGCGCAGCGCAAGACCGATCGCCGCCTTGATGGTGCCGCCATGCGCCACCGCGACGATATCGCCGCCGGGATGGGCGGCGGAGATCCGCTCGATCGCCCGCTTGGTGCGCCCGTACAGATCCATGAAGCTCTCGCCATTCGGCGCGCGCTCGTCGATCGGCGCGAACCAGAAGGTGTCGAGATTGACCGGCAGATTGGCAAAGAACGCCGCGCGGTTCTTGCCCTGCCAGTCGCCGAGATGCTGCTCGTTGAGGTCGGCATCGTGGGTGATCAGCGGCGGCCGCGGAAAGCCGGCGGCGAAAATCGCTTCGGCGGTCATGTGGGTGCGCTTCAGTTTGCTCGCGTACCACACCGCGTCCTTCGGCAGCACGCGGCTGACCGCGTTGAACACCACGCTGTCGCTGCAGTCGCAGTCGATATCGACCTGGCCGTAGATGTTGCCGCCATCGCTGCGCACCGGTGCGTGGCGCACCCACCACCACCGCGTCGCCGTGACGCCGCCCGGAACCGAGTGCTGAGCGACGAAGGGTTTGTCGCTGGTGGACGGCGCATTCGACATGCAGAAAATCCTTCATTCCAGTTTCAAGTCGCTGTACGTCAGACCTCGCATCGCCTCAAGTCACTTGTATGTCGCCGGGGTGATGCCGGCCGCAAACGGCCGAACGAATTCCGTCAAGCGGCAATCGCCGCACGATCAGCAGGGAGCAACGCATGGGCCGCCTCGCAGGCAAATCCGTCATCATCACCGGCGCCGGCAGCGGCATCGGCCGCGCGGCCTCGCTGCTGTTCACCGCCGAGGGCGCGCAGCTGATCGCGGTCGATCGCACCGAGGGCGTCAACGAAACGGTCGAGCTGGTGCGCAAGGCCGGCGGCACCGCCGAAGCGGTGATGGCAGATGCGGGCTCCGAGGACGATGTGAAGGGCTTTGTCGCCAAGGCGATCGCAGCCTACGGCAAGCTCGACGGCATCTGGGCCAATGCCGGCATCAGCGGCGGGCTGGTGCCGCTGCCCGATCAGACGCCGGAGCATTGGCAGGAGATCCTGCGCATCAACCTGATCGGACCGTTCCTGGCGATCAAGCACAGCATGCCGCACCTCATCAAACAGGGCCATGGCGCGATCGTCTGCACCGCCTCGGTGGCGGGCCTGAAGAGCGGCGCGTCTGGGCATCCCTACGCGGCGTCGAAGGCCGGCGTGATCAGCCTGGTGCAGACCACCGCCTATTCGCTGTCCGGCACCGGCGTGCGGATCAACGCCGTGTGTCCCGGCCTGATCGAGACTGGCATGACCAAGCCGGTGTTCGACAACGCCAAGCAGCGCGGCACCGATCACAAGATCGGCCAGCTCAACCCGCTGAAGCGCGCCGGCCAACCGCACGAACTCGCCACCATGGGCCTGTTCCTGCTCAGCGACGAAGCGTCCTACGTCAACGGCCAGGCCTTCCCGGTCGACGGCGGCCTGACCGCATCGATGCCGTATGCGGGCAAGCCGATCTGAGGCGGGTCGCCCTCACCCCAACCCTCTCCCGCAAGCGGGAGAGGGAGCGCGCTGCGGCGCGGGGCGACGCTTGGACATCGCCGCAACACCGAGAGGCTCTCGTTTGTCATTCCGGGGCACGCGAGCAGAGCGTGAGCCCGGAATCCATAACCACGGCTGTTCGATGTGAAGCCTGGCGGCCGCGACGTCGTGCGTCACCACGGGTCCAGGGGATATGGATTCCGGGTTCGCACAGCTTCGCTGCGCGCCCCGGAATGACGAACGAGGGGCTTTTTGGCCGGAGCCCTTAGTCCCTATCCTGATTAGCTCGTGGGAATCCGAACTATACGCGAACTCACTGCCCGCGGCGCCCTCACCCCAGCCCTCTCCCGCAAGCGGGAGAGGGAGCGCGCTGCGGCTCGGGGTGAGACCTGACGCTTACTTCGCGCCGGCCTTTTGGGCGAATTCCCAGGACAGCTTGGCCATGGGGACGGTGCGGGCGGCGGATTCCTTCGCCTTGTCGGAGGCGGCGGTGCCGTCGCGGACGCGGCCGGCGATGCCTTGTAGAATGCCGGCAAGGCGGAAGGTGTTGTAGGCGAGGTACCAGTTCATGTCGGAGATGCCGCTGATCCCCGCCGCCTTGCAGTAGATGTCAGAGGCCTGCTCCAGCGTCGGCAGGTTGAGTGCCTTGAGGTCGGCATCCATCAGGCCCGGCATCGACCACTGCATCAGCAGATACGTAAAGTCGGCCATCGGATCGCCGAGCGTCGACAGCTCCCAGTCGAGCACCGCCTGCACGCGCGGCTCGGTGGCGTGGAAGATCATGTTGTCGAGCCGGTAGTCGCCGTGCACCACCGAGACCCGCTCCTGCTGCGGCAACGTGCTCGGCAGCCATTCCATCAGCCGGTCCATTTCCGGAATCGGATCGGTTACCGAGGCCTTGTACTGTTTGGTCCAGCGATCGATCTGGCGGGCGAAGTAATTGCCCGGCTTGCCGAAGTCGCCGAGGCCGATCTTCTCCGGATCGTAGCTGTGCAGCAGCGCCAGGGTTTCGATCTTGGACTTGAAGATCGCCCAGCGCGATTCCGGCGTCTGGGTCGGCAAGGTCGGATCCCAGAATACCCGGCCCTCTTCCATCGACATGACGTAGAACGCCACGCCGATCACCGCATCGTCGGTGCACAGCGCGTAGGCCTTCGCCACCGGAAAGCCCTGCTTGCCGAGCGCGGCGATCACCTTGAATTCGCGGTCGACCGCGTGCGCCGACGGCAGCAGCTTGCCGAACGGCTTGCGCCGCATCACGTAGGAGCGGTTCGGGGTGACCAGCTTGTAGGTCGGGTTGGACTGCCCGCCCCTGAACTGCTGAACCGCGAGCGGGCCAGAATAGCCCTCGACATTCGCCTGCATCCATTCCGCGAGGCGGGCTTCGTCGACCCGATGCCGCTCCTCGACCGGCTTGGTGCCGACGTAGTCTTCGTCATTTCGCATCCCGACCAAAGTGACGCTCCCTTGTTCTTGTTCGCACGGTCCACGCCGCGCGTTCCGACCAGCCAAAACAGTCATACCCGGGCTGGGCCCGGGTATCCATCTTTTCGACAGATGGATCGCCGGATCAAGTCCGGCGATGACGCTGTTGCGTGCGCGAGACGCTGAAGCTCAATGCGCCGTGTTGGCGTATTTCTTCAGCTCCAGCCGGGCGATGGCGCGGTTGTGCACCTCGTCCGGGCCGTCGGCGAGCCGCAGCGTGCGGATGTGGGCGTAATCCTTCGCCACACCGGCGTCGTCGGAGACACCGCCGCCGCCGAACGCCTGGATCGCATTATCGAGAATCTTCAACGCCATGTTCGGCGCCGCGACCTTGATCATCGCGATCTCGAGCTGCGCGGTCTTGTTGCCGACCTTGTCCATCATGTCGGCGGCCTTGAGGCACAGCAGGCGGTTCATCTCGATGTCGGTGCGGGCCTCGGCGATGCGCTGCTCCCAGATCGAGTACTCGATGATCTTCTTGCCGAACGCTGTGCGCGACTGCAGCCTGCGAACCATCTTCTCCAGCGCCTCTTCGGCCTTGCCGATGGTGCGCATGCAGTGATGGATGCGGCCCGGACCGAGCCGGCCCTGCGCAATCTCGAAGCCGCGGCCTTCGCCGAGCAACAGGTTCGACGCCGGGACCCGGACGTCTTTCATCAGCACCACGCCGTGGCCGTGCGGCGCGTCATCGAAGCCGAACACCGGCAGCATTTTCTCGATGGTGATGCCGGGGGTGTCGAGCGGCACCAGGATCTGCGACTGCTGCTGATGCTTGGCCGCATTGAAGTCTGTCTTGCCCATCACGATCGCGATCTTGCAGCGCGGATCGCCGACGCCCGACGACCACCATTTGCGGCCGTTGATCACGTAGTGATCGCCGTCGCGCACGATGCTGGTCTCGATGTTGGTCGCGTCCGACGAAGCCACCGCCGGCTCGGTCATCAGGAACGCCGAGCGGATCTCGCCGTTCATCAAGGGGCGAAGCCACTGCTTCTTCTGCTCCTTGGTGCCGTAGCGCATCAGCACTTCCATGTTGCCGGTGTCCGGCGCCGAGCAGTTGAACACTTCCGAGGCCCAGGAGATGTGGCCCATCTGCTCGGACAGCAGCGCGTATTCGAGATTGGTGAGCCCCGCGCCGTGGAATTCGTCGTCCTCGTGCGAGGACGGCGGCATGAACAGGTTCCACAGACCCTCGGCCTTGGCTTTCGCCTTCAGCTCTTCGAGAATCGGGATCACCTTCCAGCGCTCACCCTCGGCGTCCTGCTTGTTGTAGATCGGCACCGCCGGGCGGACATGCGTGTTCATGAAGGCGGTGACGCGTTCCAGCCATTCACGCTGGCGATCGGACATCGTGAAATCCATCAGGCGATCCTCTTTTTCCAAGCTGTTGGCCGACATGGTTGCCGGCACTGTCTCTCCGCCGCCTCGCCTTCCGCAAGGCATTTCGCCCAGCCCCCGGCGGCGCCCCAGGCGCACGCCGCGGCCGGACTGGCGGGCTGCCGCAAGTCCCGCGCGTTCGCGCATTGACTTCCGGCCATGAAACGATAGTTTCATACGGCTGTTTGAATTGCAAGGTCGACGTTTTTCCACGGGATGGCATGGCCGCCGACACCACACGCACCGCGATCCTTCTGGCCGCCGAGCGGCTGTATGCCGAGCGCGGCTTCGGCGAAGTGACGCTGCGCGACATCGTCGCGGCGGCGGGCGTCAACCTCGCCGCGGTGAACTATCACTTCGGCTCCAAGGACGAACTGATCGCCGAGCTGTTCGTGACGCGGTCGATCGTCACCAACCGCGAGCGGCTCAAGCTGCTGAAGACGGCGGAAGCGGCCGGCGGCGGCCGCGCGCCGGTGGAAGAGATCCTGCGCGCGCTAGTCGGGCCTTCGCTACGCGGCTGTCTCGGCCCCGAGAGCGAGCGCTCGGACTCGGCGCGGTTCATGATCCGCGCCTCGATCGAAACCATCGCGCCGATCCGCAAGATCAAGAACCGCGAGATCGATCACTTGCGCAAATTCGCCGCGGCGCTGCGCCGCGCCCTCCCCGGCAAGCCCGACGCCGACATCTATTGGGGCCTGCACTTCGCGCTCGCCATGGCGCAGCAAACCGTGCGCGACAGCGAACGCCTGCTCCGCCTCTCCGAAGGCAAATGCGACCTCGACGACGTCGATGGCGTCATCGACCGCGTCGTCAGCGTCGCGGCGCTGGCGCTGACGGCGGGCACGGCGGAAGACGAGAAGATGGCGGCGCGGCCGGGACGGTAGGCGCTCTACGCCTGCCGGCCCGCCCGATCAAGAACTTCCCGATTGCGCACTTACCCTCCCCGTCATGCCCGGCCTTGTGCCGGGCATCCACGCCTTGCTGACGGAAATGCAGGAAAGGCGTGGATGGCCGGGACAAGCCCGGCCATGACGAAGGGGATTGCCTCTCCGTCATTGCGAGGAGCGCAGCGACGAAGCAATCCAGGCGCGGTGCACTGCACCGGATTGCTTCGCGGAGCCGATGCTCGGACGGCGCGAAGCGCCGTCCGAGTGCTCGCAATGACCGCGTGGGGGTGTCCCCTCACCACGCCGGAATATACGTGCCCTTGAACCGCGTCTCGACGAATTGCTTGACCGGATCAGAGTGATACGCCTCGATCAACTGCTTGACCCAGGGCTTGTCCTTGTCTTCTTCGCGCACCGCGATGATGTTGACCCAAGGGCCTTCAACGTCTTCGCGGGCGATGGCGTCCTTGGCAGGGTTGAGGCCGGCTTGCACCGCGTAGTTGTTGTTGATCGAGACGAGGTCGACGTCCTGCAGCGAGCGCGGCAATTGGGCGGCGTCGAGTTCGACGAATTTCAGCTTCTTCGGATTGTCGGTGATGTCGGCGACGCTGGCGGTGGCGCCGACGCCGTCTTTCAGCTTGATGGCGCCGTGCAGCGCCAGGATCAGCAGGCCGCGCGCGCCGTTCGACGGGTCGTTGGCGATCGCCACGGTGGCGCCCTGCGGCAGCTCGGCGAGCGTCTTATACTTCTTCGAATAGACGCCCTGCGGCGACGCGATGGTGTTGGCGACCTTGACGATCTTCCAGTTGGTCTTGGAGATCTGGTTCTTCAGATACGGCTCGTGCTGGAACGAGTTGGCCTCCAGCTCCTTCTGCACCAGTGCCTGGTTCGGCACCACGTAGTCGGTGAATTCGATCGGCTTGACGTCGAGGCCGCGCTCGGCCGCGACCTTCTTGACCACGTCGAGGATCTCGGCGTGCGGACCGGCGGTGACGCCGACCCGGATGGTTTCGGCATGGGCGGCGCCGGCGAAAGCCAGCGCGATCAGCGAGACGGCAAGACGACGCATCGACAAACTCCTCGTGACGTTTGAAAAGGATCAGGACCGGCGGCTGCGGCGGTCGAGCTTGCGCGCCAGCGTGTCGCCGAGCGTCTGCACGCCCTGCACCAGCGCGATCAGCACCAGCACCACCGTCAGCATCACTTCCGGCATGAAGCGCTGATAGCCGTAGCGGATGCCGAGATCGCCGAGCCCGCCGCCGCCGACCGCGCCGACCATCGCCGAATAGCCGAGCAGACTGACCAGCGTCAGCGTCAGCGCCATGATCACCGCCGGCATTGCCTCGGGCAGCAGCACCTTGCGCACGATCTGCAGCGGGCTGGCGCCGAATGCGCGCGCGGCTTCGATCAAGCCGTGGTCGACCTCGCGGATCGCCGCCTCGATGACGCGAGCGATGAACGGGATCGCGGCGATGGTCAGCGGCACGGTCGCCGCCGCGGTGCCGATCGAGGTGCCGACCAACAGCCGCGTCAGCGGCACGATCGCCACCACCAGAATGATGAACGGCGTCGAGCGCGTCGCGTTGACGATCACGCCGATGACGCGATTGGCGACCGGCGCGGCGAACAATTCGCCCGAACGGCTGGTGGCGAGGAAGACGCCGAGCGGCAGGCCGATCAGCGTGCCGAACAAGCCGGACAGCCCGACCATCGCCAGCGTGTCGAGCAACGACGACCAGATCATGCGTATGAGTTCAGGCGACATAGCCGAGCTGCTCCACCAGATTGTTGCCGGCCGACAGCTGCGCGATCACCTGGCGCAGCACGTCCGGTGCAGCGTCAAGCGACACGATCAGCGTGCCGAACGGATGGCCGGCGATCATCTCGACCTGGCCGGACAGAATGTTGAGATCGACGCCGAGCTCGCGCGTCACCCGCGACAGCAGCGGCTGATTGGCGTCGCTGCCCTTGAAGGTGATGCGCAGCACCCCCTGCCCGCCCGGGGGCTCAGTCGGCAGCAGCTTCTCGAGCAACCAGTCCGGCGCGCCGCTGCCGGTGACGGACGACACGAACCGGCGGGTGACTTCGTGGCGCGGGGTGGCGAACACGTCGAAGGTGGCGCCGTCCTCGACGATACGGCCGCCTTCGATCACCGCGACGCGGTCTGCCAGCGCCTTCACCACCGCCATCTCGTGGGTGATGAACAGGATGGTGAGACGCAGGTCGCGATTGATCTGCTTCAGCAGCTCGAGAATCTGGTCGGTGGTTTCCGGATCGAGCGCCGAGGTGGCTTCGTCCGACAGCAGCACCGACGGCTCGGTGGCGAGCGCGCGGGCGATGCCGACGCGCTGCTTCTGCCCGCCCGAGAGTTCAGCTGGATAGCGGTCGCGCTTGTCGGCGAGCCCGACCATGTCGAGCAGCGGCAGCACGCGCTTGTCGATCTCGGCCTTGGGCACGCCGGCGATTTCGAGCGGCAGCGCGACGTTGCCGTAAGCAGTGCGCGACGACAGCAGATTGAAATGCTGAAACACCATGCCGATCGAGCGCCGCGCGCCGCGCAGCTCGCGCTCGCTCAGCGATGTGATCTCGACGCCGTTGACCACGACGCGGCCGCTGGTCGGCCGATCGAGGCCGTTGATCAGCCGGATCAGCGTCGACTTGCCGGCGCCGCTGCGGCCGATCACGCCGAGGATCGAGCCTTTCGGCACCGTGAGGCTGATGTCGTCGAGCGCCACCACCTCGGCGCTGCTCTTGCGCGCCGCATACACCTTGCGGACGCGATCGATCAGGATGCCGGTCTCGGATGTCGAAGAGGAGACCAAACGGTCTGGCGCGGGCGGCTGCCAGGGGGCATTCATGACGGGGGTGCTCATCAGCGAAAGATGCCGTCACCGCGACGGCGTTGTGTATCGGGTACCGTCAAGGCTGCTGCGGTGCAATGCGCGGAGAATAAAAACAACGGCGGGCGGGAATTGTATCGTTAAGCCGATAGAGCTCCTCTATTTCGGAGAACCTCCGAAGAAATAAATTCTCCAACGGCAATTTCCCCGCGCGTCATGCCCGGCCTTGTGCCGGGCATCCACGCCTTGCCGAAGCAAATGCAGAAAAGGCGTGGATGGCCGGGACAAGCCCGGCCATGACGGAACTCGTGAGGGTGCGAAATGCGGCGTCGCTTCAGATCCCGCCGCCGCTCTCGAACGAGTCGGCGACCGGCTTGGCCTGGGTGATGACGCTGCCCGGCGGGACGCTGCGGGTCAGCCAGACGCCGCCGCCGACTTGCGCGCCCTGCCCGATCGTGACGCGGCCGAGCACGGTGGCGCCGGCGTAGATCACCACGTCGTCCTCGAGGATCGGGTGGCGGTCGCCGCCCTTGACGATACGGCCGTGCTCGTCGGTCTCGAAGCGCTTGGCGCCGAGCGTCACCGCCTGATACAGCCGCACGCGGCGGCCGATCCGCGCGGTCTCGCCGATCACCACGCCGGTGCCGTGATCGATGAAGAAGCTCTCGCCGATGATGGCGCCGGGGTGGATGTCGATGCCGGTCTCGGCATGCGCGATCTCGGCGACGATCCGCGCCAGCATCGGCACGCCGAGCGCATACAGCCGATGCGCCAGCCGATGCCGGATCATCGCCGCGACGCCCGGATAGCAGAACACCACCTCGTCGATGCTCTTGGCGGCCGGATCGCCGTCGAACGCGGCGCGGATGTCGCTGTCGAGCAGCGCGCGGATGCGCGGCAGATCGTGGGCGAAGTCGGCGACGATCGTCAGCGCCTGCCTATCGATCTCGCCCGGCTTGGCGGCGCCGTCGAGATCGGTCAGCCGGAGTTCGCGTCGCACCTCACGCCGCAGCCGGCGCAGCGCCTGCTCGATGGTGTCGGCGACAAATACGTCGAGCGTGTCCTCCGACAGGCCGTTCGGCCCGAAATGCCGCGGATACAGCGCCGCGACCAGATCCTGAAGTACGCCGGCCACCGCCTCGCGCGACGGCAGCTCCGGCAACGGCCGCCCGCGATAGCGCCGGCGCTGCGACAGCGCGCGGAGTCCCGCCAGATCGGCGACGATCGCGCCGAGGTCCCATGCAGGTTCAGAAGCGACACGGGGCTCGGCGGATTGCGGCATGCGGGCGGCTCCGGTGAGTTCGTTGTGAAGCGACGAGTGATAAGCTCTCCCCGTCATTGCGAGGAGCGAAGCGACGAAGCAATCCAGCGTAGTGCACGGAGCTGGATTGCTTCGCTGCGCTCGCAATGACGAGCTTGGTGACTATTTCGTCCTACTAACGCCCCTTCATCCTCACTTCACGCCCCGCCCGCTCTGCAACCGCCGCAGCGCATCGACCAGCGCGTCGATGTCATCATGCGTGTTGTAAAGCGCCAGCGACGGGCGGACCGTGCTTTCCAGGCCGAAGCGGCGCAGGATTGGCTGGGCGCAGTGGTGGCCGGCGCGCACCGCGATGCCTTCGCGGTCGAGCGCCTTGCCGACGTCCTCGCTGCGGCAGCCGTCCAGCACGAAGGACAGGATGCCGGCCTTCTCCTTGGCGGTGCCGATCAACTTAAGCCCCGGCACGGTGAGCAGTTGCTCGGTGCCGTAGGCCAAGAGCTCGTGCTCGTGCGCGGCGACGTTGGCCATGCCGATGCGGCTGAGATAATCGATCGCGGCGCCGAGCCCGACGGCGTCGGCGATGTTGCCGGTGCCGGCTTCGAAGCGATCCGGCGGCCCCTGGAAGATGGTCTTCTCGAAGGTGACGTCGGCGATCATGTTGCCGCCGCCCTGCCACGGCGGCATCGCCTCCAGCACGTCGGCCTTGCCGTACAGCACGCCGACGCCGGTGGGCGCGAACATCTTGTGGCCGGAGAAGGCGTAGAAATCGACGTCCAGCGTCTGGACGTCGACCGGCAAATGGCAGATGCCCTGGGCGCCGTCGACCAGCACTCTGGCGCCGTGGCGATGCGCCAGCGCGGTCATCTCGGCGACCGGCGTGATCGTGCCGAGCGCGTTCGACACCTGCGTGAATGCCACGATCTTCGTCTTCGGCCCGAGCAGTTTCTCGTATTCGTCGAGCAGGATCTGGCCGTGATCGTCGACCGGCGCGACGCGCAGCCTGGCGCCCTTCTCGGCGGCGAGCTGCTGCCACGGCACGATGTTGGCGTGGTGCTCGAGATGCGAGACGACGATCTCGTCGCCCTCGCCGATATTCCGGCGGCCCCAGGCCTGCGCCGCCAGGTTGATCGCCTCGGTGGCGCCGCGCACGAACACGATGTCCTTCACCGACGGCGCGTTGATGAACGCGCGGACCTTCTCCCGCGCCGCCTCATAGGCGTCGGTCGAGCGCGCCGCCAGCGTGTGGGCGGCGCGGTGGATGTTGGAGTTCTCGTGCTTGTAGAAGTGCGCGAGCCGGTCGATCACGCATTGCGGCTTCTGCGTGGTGGCGCCGTTGTCGAGCCAGACCAGCGGCCGGCCGTTCACCGTCTCCTGCAGGATCGGAAAGTCGCGCTTGAACACATGCGCGTCGAACGGGCGCGCACCCGACCGATCGAGCACATGCACATCGGTGCGATGCTGGGTCGCGAGCCCTGCGAGATCGAACGTCTCCGCGCGCGGCACGGCCGTCGGCGCGGCGGCGGGGGTCACACGCGCCAGCGGATTGTCGGCGAGGAAATACAACGGCGCAGATGCGGCTGCCGCGCTCGCGCCGAACGGGCCCGCGCCAGCCGTATCGGGCGGCACGATGCTGCGGACGTCGCCGAGCCGTCCCGGCAAAGCCGCGAGATCCGTCTCCCGTACGAACACGGGTTGGATGGCGGGCGCGGAGGCCGGCGCCGGCGCGACCGGCGTCGCCGCGAGCGGCACCGTGAGATCGAGCGGCGCGGCCGGCGCGTGTGCGGGCTCCGCGGCGAGCTTCGGATCGAGCGCGAACAGCGGCGCCGAGGGCCGCGCCGCGCCGATCGTCGGCGACGCCGAGCCCGGATTGTGGTTCGGCCGCAGCGGCGGCGTCAGCGGCGGCGTGCCGGGGATCGCGCTTTGCAACGGCTCGGCGACAAACAGCGGCGCGGAGCCGAGCGCAGCGCCCGGCTCCGGCACGGCGCCGGTCGGCAGCGCCGAGAACAACGCATTCGCCAGCCGTGCAATGGTGCCGGCATCAGGCGCGCCGGCGATCCCGGGATGCGGCGCCGGCACCTCAGGCGTACTCATGATACTTGCCGAGTTCGACGTCATCGAGCACGCCGAGCGCGTCTTCGGTCAGCACTGCGAGCGAGCAATACAGCGAGATCAGATAGGACGCGATCGCCTTGCGGTTGATGCCCATGAAGCGCACCGACAGGCTCGGCGCGACCTCGCCCGGCACGCCGGGCTGGAACAGCCCGACCACGCCCTGCTTCTTCTCGCCGGTGCGCAGCAGCAGGATCTTGGTGCGGCCGTTCTCATCGACCGGCACCTTGTCGGACGGCACCAGCGGCAGCCCGCGCCAGGTCAGGAACGGCGAGCCGAACAGATTGATGGTCGGCGGCGGCACGCCGCGCCGGGTGCATTCGCGGCCGAACGCCGCGATCGCGCGCGGATGCGCCAGGAAGAACGCCGGCTCCTTCCACACCTTGGTAATCAGCTCGTCGAGATCGTCCGGCGTCGGCGGGCCGCGGCGCGTCGCAATCCGCTGCGACGGCGCGGTGTTGGCGAGTAGGCCGTATTCGGCGTTGTTGATCAGCTCGCTCTCCTGCCGCTCCTTGACCTTCTCGATCAGCAGCCGGAGCTGCTCCTGGATCTGGTCGAACGGATGGCTGTAGAGATCCGATACGCGGGTCTGCACGTCCAGCACGGTGGTGACGGCGTTGAGGAAGTACTCACGCGGATGCTCCTCGTAGTCGACGAAGGTCTCCGGCAGATCCGGATCGCGGTCGCGGCGCGGGCTGCACTCGACGTCGAACGATGCCGACGCGGTCGCGCCGCGGGTTTCCTTGACGCGGTTCAGGCGAAAGATACCAGCTTCGACAGGGGTCCAGTGCAGCAGCGGCACCAGCCAGCGCGGCGAGATGCCGCCCCATTGCGCACGAGTCTTGGTGGCGTTGGCAAGCTGGCGCGCTGCGCCTTCCGCGAGTGTCCTGCGGACTTCGGTATCATCAGCCATCTGCTCTCTTCCCTTGCACGCGCATCGTCGTTGACGCGCGCGGTTCGCTTGGAACTAACAAGCGGATTAAGAGAAGATTTGGATCGAGTCCACGTCGGGGACGTTCGATTATTTCGGCGAGGTGGAGAATGGAATTCTACGTAGAGTAACGATCAACTCGTCGATGCTGACGGAGCGGTTGCTGTTAGCACTACATTTTTCAGATGAGCCACACTGGAGAATGCATTGCTAGTTAATTTCTCTATCGTTCTTTCGGCGCATAGTATTGCGTTACCCTGCGGTCGCGAAGCCAAATCATGACACGGTCAGCGCGCACTCCGCATCTCGTCGCGCCGCATCGGCATCGCGTCGACCTTGCCGAACAGATAGTCAGCCGACAGCGGCTGGTTCGATGCCAGCGCGGTGTGGCCGTCCTTGCCGATCAGGAAAACCTGAAAGCGTTGGCCGTCAGCGGACAGGTGGGATCGCATTTGACGGGCGGGATCATTGTCGCCAACGGCCTCGCGCAGAATGATCGCGCGCTCGGACATGCCGGACGCTGCCGCCTGATAGATTTGGCGCTGCCGCTCCGCGGCGGCATCGCCGGCGGGCGCCACGATAACAAGCACTCGGTTTTTCCAGCGGAAGTCGTCCAATGGCGATGCCTCGCTGCGGCCGGTCAACATCATCGTGCCGGCCAGCAGCGCCATCGCAAAATTCCGAAGATGCGTCTCGGCCCCTCCGGCGCCCTTTCGGTAACCTTGAACGCGATCAAACGATCCACGGTTTCCGTCATGGCCGGGCTCGTCCCACTGCTGTCCGGTTTAGTTTTAGTGGACAAAGCGCATGGCGTTGATTCTTCTGTATTCCGAGCGTCTGGCAACGTTTCGGGACACGGGAG
>NZ_QYYD01000004.1 GCF_003591005.1 Rhodopseudomonas palustris | reverse complement strand
CCGCCCTAACGCGCCCTCACCCTCAAAAAAGTCGCCACAGAACCCGCCCTCGTGGGGTTGGGGGGGGGGGGGGGCGGCCCCGCCGCGGGGGGGGGGGGGGGGGGGCCCCCCCGGGCCGCGGGCACAGCGGATAAACTCTTCCCCACCCCACCCCGCTCGCTACGCGAGCGACCCTCCCCCTCCAGGGGAGGGTGAAGCAGCCTCGAGCTCCATCACCTTGCCGCCGGCCTGAGCGAGCCGCGGGAAGTACATGTCCGGTTCGATCAGCTGATACGGGAAGTACAAGCCCGCCGGCGTTGGGGGATGGCCGCCCACGCCGAGTAGGCGTTCGAGCACAAGGGCGACGCCGAGGCCGGTGAGCGGCATCTGGCCGCCGGGGTGAACAATGGCGTGGCGGCGGCGCAGCGCGCCACCCGCGTGATCCGTCCCGGTCAGCTCGATGATGATCTCGGTCGACAACGGCTCTCCACGGCGCCGGCTGGAGCTGACCCCGACGGCGAGGCTGAAGCGCACGTTCGGCGCCCCGGTCGCGCTGGCAAGGCCGAGCACATCATTGGGCGAAAACGTGGAGGCCGCCATCTCGGTGCCGTCGACGGCACGAAAGCTGGTCGCCAGCTCGTCTCCGGCCCGCCAGACGTAAGCGCCGCCTTGCCGAGCCAGGGCAACCGGCATGGTCCGGGTCTGTCGTTCGAGATCGGCCTCCGCGGCCGGGCCGAACGCATCCTGCTCGTCGAGCAGTGCGCCGATCGCGATGTCGTCGATGCGGCTGAAGGCCTTGGCGAAGGCAAGCGTCGGCGCCGTCGTGCCGCCAACCATCCATTCGGTGCCCAGCACCACCGGCGCAGCCTGCGGCCGGTGCATGTAAGCAGCGACTTCCGGACCAAGCTCGATGATCCCCGGCGAGATCGACAGATGCGGCACGCCGCGGGCCTGGGCAAGGCGCAGCGCGGTCAGGCGCTGGTCGGTAAACAGCGTCGCGATCGCGCGCAGCGGGCGATCGCCGAGGCCGAGATCGGCGGCGGTGTCGTCGATCACCACGCTCTCGGCGTGAAGCTCGGCGGCTGCCTGTTCGGCCCGCGCCCGATCCCGACCGCCGATCAGCAGCGGTACGTCAGGATGAACGGAGCGCAGCGACCGCGCAGTCCAGCGGCCGACATGGCCGGCCCCGCCGATCAGGAGAATCGAATCGTTCGACATTGCGGCACTCCCTCCTTCCGCCTAACTTACCAATCGTAACATAACAAAGTTACCAATGGTAGGTTTCATGGCAAGACCGAAAACCGTCGCGGCGGACTCGCCGGTTGCGGAACCGGGCGGGCGGCTGCCGAAGGCACAGCGGCGACGGCAGCTGATGGACATCGCGCTGCAGATCGTGCGCGACGAAGGTGCCGACCGGCTGACGCTCGGCTATCTCGCCGAGCGCGCGGGCGTCTCCAAGCCGATTGCCTATGACCACTTCGGCACGCGCTCGGGGCTGCTGATCGAGCTGTACAAATCGATCGATGCCGAGCACGCCGACGCGCTGCGTGCGGCGTTGGCGAGCGGTCACCGCAGCCTCGACGAGACCGCGCAGTTGCTGGCGTCCGCTTATGTGCATTGCTCGGCGGAGACCAGTGGCGAGTGGCAGGCGATCGGCGCGGCGCTGGCGGGCAGCCAGGAGAAGGAGGCCGTGTACCAGCAGCTGCTCGATGGCTACGTCCAGCTGTTCGCGACCGCGTTGAAGCCGCATACCACGCTGCCGCGCGCCGAACTCGTCCGCCGCTGCGTTGGGTTGATCGGAGCCGGCGAGGCGCTGTCGGCCGCAATGGTGCGCGGCCGATGCCGCGAGACCGACGCCGCCGCAGCGTTCGCCGCGCTGATCCGTGGCGGCCTGCAGCAACCGGCCTGACAGCGGGCCAGCACTGTTCGCGATTCTATCGGTACGCGAAATGCTTTAACCTGCCGCCATGTCCTACATCCCGCCCCTGCCCGATCCTGCCGCGCCGCCGGTGCGCATCAACCTGTTGTCCGATACTCAGACGCGGCCGCCCCCGGCGATGCGCGAGGCGATGGCGCGCGCCGAGGTCGGCGACGAGCAGACCGGCGATGATCCGACCACCAACGCGCTCAACGAGCGTGTCGCGGCGCTGCTCGGCAAGGAGGCCGCGGTGTTCCTGCCGTCCGGCACGATGTGCAACGTCACCGCGACGCTGGCGACCTGCCGGCCCGGCGACGAGATCATCGCGCAGCGCAGCGCGCATATTCTGTCGCGCGAGGGCGGCACGCATGCGGCGCTCGGCGGCTTCCAGATCACGCCGCTCGACGGCGACGACGGCCAGTTCTCGCTGGACGCATTCCGCGCCGCGCTGCATCCGCGCTCGCGCTATGAGCCGCCGCAGACCATGGTCAGCGTCGAGCAGACCGCCAATATCGGCGGCGGCACGATCTGGCCGCAACCCACGCTCGACGCCATCGCGGCCGCCGGCAAGGACGCCGGACTCGCCACCCATATCGACGGCGCCCGGCTGATGAATGCCGTGGTGGCCACCGGCATCGCGGCGCGCGACATGGTGGCGGGCTGGGATTCGGCGTGGATTGATTTCAGCAAGGGACTCGGCGCGCCGGTCGGTGCCTCGCTGGCCGGCTCGCGCGCTTTCATCGACGAGGTGTGGCGCTGGAAGCAGCGGCTCGGCGGATCGATGCGGCAGTCCGGCGTGATCGCCGCGGCGTGCGACTACGCGCTCGACCATCACGTCGAGCGGCTCGCCGAGGATCACGCCAATGCGCGGGCACTCGCGGCCGGGCTGGCGCAGCTCGCCGGCGTCGAGGTGCAGGAGCCGCAGACCAATCTGGTGTTCTTCCGGCCCGACGGCGCCGGCGTACCCGGCACCGAGATGGTGGCCCGGCTGCGCAGCCACGGCGTGCTGCTGGCGATGATGGACGGCCGCATCCGCGCCTGCACCCATCTCGACGTCGACCGCGCGATGATCGACGAGACGCTGGGGCTGGTGCGGGAGATCCTTCGCGCGGCGTAGAGCAAATCATGGATTGAAGCGCTCGCCTCTCCACCAGCGCTGCGTCCTCATCCTGAGAGCTTGGCCGGAAGTTCATCCTTTGAGAGAGGGCAACTTCCTAGCCACGCGTCATGCCCGGCCTTGTTGCCGGGCATCCACGCCTTCCGGCCGGAAATGCAGAAAAGGCGTGGATGGCCGGGACAAGCCCGGCCATGACGGAAGTTGTCGGCCAATGAGCCGGCTGCAAAATGATGCGGCCCAGACATGCAAATGGCCGGGGCGAGCCCGGCCACCGCGTCACGATCGATCAGATCGTCTTACAGGCAGATGCGGACGCCAGCGGCGTTGACGACGCAGGCGCCACGACCGCGCCCACGCACCGGGCCGCCATAGCCACGGCCGCGCCCATAACCACGGCCGTAGCCGCGACCGCCGCGATAGCCCCGGCCACGGCCGCGACCCCAGTCGCCGCGCTGGGCGGACGCCGAGGTGGTCGAGACGCCGGTGATCAGCGCAGTCGCGCCGACGAGGCTGAACGCGTAGATGCTGGTGAGCACCACCGCGGCGAGAACGCGAGACACGAGGCCCTGACGGCCAATCTTCGAAGACATGTGATTCCTTTCGGTTGCCCGCGAACGGTGGCTGCAAATCGTCGCAGCGTCAATTCGGAACACAATGTTGCGAGCGAAGTTCCTGCGGCGCGACGCTGATTTCATAGTTTTCCCGAGCCCGGAAGCGCACAATCTCTCCCCAAGTCATTCCGGGGCGGCCGCCGCGCAGCGGCGGGCGAACCCGGAATCTGCAACGCACACCGCCGCAGAGATTCCGGGTTCGCGCTGCGCGCGCCCCGGAATGACTCGTGGAGAGGTGGGTGGTCAGCCGGGATGCTGCCCGGTGGTCGGGCCGGCTTCACTCCAGCGCTTCGTAGACCAGCTTCTTCAGCTCGCGCTGCACCGGCTGGCGCTGCGAGGGGGTTTGTTCCATCAGCACGAAGAACATGTCGAGCTTGGGGTCGACCACGAAGTAGCAGCCGCTGGCGCCGTCCCATTTCAGTTCGCCCAGCGAGCCGGGCGGCGGCGGCTTGGCGTTGCCGGCGTCGGTGCGGACGGCGAGGCCGTAGCCGTAGCCGAAGCCGTCGCCGGGGAAGTAGAAGTAATCGCGCGCGATGCCGGAGGACGGGCCGATGTGGTCGGTGGTCATGTCCTTGAACGTGGCTGCGCTGAGCAGGCGCTTGCCGTCGAGCTCACCCTTGTTCAGCAGCATCCGGACGAAGCGGATGACGTCGTGCGGCGTCGAGGTCAGGCCGCCGCCGCCAGACTCCCACTGCTTGACGATGTCCGGCCGGCTCGGCCGCCCGACCCGGAAATCGGCGTCGTTCGGCATCGGCTGCGCCATTCGCGCCTTCTGCTGCTCCTCCGGCAGGTAGTAGCGCGTGTCCTTCATGCCGAGCGGATCGAACAGCACCTGCTTCTGATACTCGTAGAACGATTTGCCCGACGCCACCTCGACGACGCGGCCGAGCACCTCGTAGGAATTGCCGTAGTCCCACAGCGTGCCGGGCTGTTCCTGCAGCGGCACCTTGGCGATGCGCTCGGCGAATTCGGCGTTGCTGGGGTCGCCGTCGTAGATCTTGGCGGCGGCGATCGCCTTGCGCACCAGATTGTCGCCGTAGAACCCGTAGGTGATGCCCGAGGTGTGCAGCAGCAGATCGCTGATCGTGATCGGCCGCTTC
This sequence comes from Rhodopseudomonas palustris, assembly GCF_003591005.1. GTDB lineage: Bacteria > Pseudomonadota > Alphaproteobacteria > Rhizobiales > Xanthobacteraceae > Rhodopseudomonas > Rhodopseudomonas palustris_K. Next base: position 251,343 of record NZ_QYYD01000004.1, on the reverse strand, counting down.
AGCGGCTCGAAATCGAGAACCTTCTCGCCGTTGTCCTTGGTCTTCTCGACGCCGACCTTGGTGTCGGCGAAGGCCGGGATGTACTTCGAGACCGGGTCGTCGAGCTTGATCTTGCCGTCCTCGACCAGCTTCATCACCGCCACGGCGGTGAACGGCTTGGTCAGCGAGGCGAGACGGAAGATGGTGTCGTCGGTCATCGGCGCCTTGGTGGCGACGTCGCGGACGCCGAAATACTTGCTATAGACCGGCTTGCCGTGCCGCTCGATATACACCACGGCGCCGGGGATCTTGCCCTCTGCGATGATCTTGCCAAAGAACGCGTCGATCCGCCCGAGCTTCTCCTGGGAGAATTGCGCGGTCGGCGGCGGATCGAAACTGCCTTCGGCAGCTGCCGGCGAAACAATCAGCGCAGCGAGCGCTCCGGTTAACAACAGACGCGCGACGCGACGCAGGATCATCCAGTCCTCCACATGTGAGCCGACGGGATGGTAGCGGCCGCGGCCGACTAATCAAGGGCCGCCGTCAGCGCAGCCCGGTGCTCGGTTCCGAGAAGCAGCAGAATACGACACGGCGTACGGCCGGCGTCAGTGTGAGCGTTTCGAGACAGGTGGAAATGGCGAGCGGCGCAGCGCGATCGGGAGGAAAGCCGTAGACGCCGGTCGAGATCGCCGAGAAAGCGAGCGAGGACAGGCGGTGCTGCTCGCACAACTGCAGGGCGCGGCGATAACAAGACGCCAGCGCCGCGTCCTCGCCGGAGCCGCCACCCTGCCACACCGGCCCGACGGCGTGGATCACATGCCGCGCCGGCAGCAGGTAGCCTTGGGTCATTTTGGCATCGCCGGTGGCGCAGCCGCCGAGCGTCCGGCACGCGGCCAGTAATTGCGGTCCCGCGGCACGATGGATCGCGCCGTCAACTCCGCCGCCGCCCAGCAACGAGCTGTTGGCGGCGTTGACGATCGCGTCAACCGCGAGCGTCGTAATGTCGGCGACGACGACCGCGAGGGTCGCCGCGCCGTGGGTGCGTTCGAAACGGCTCAGGCCGCGACCTTGATGCCCTTGTCGGCGAACAGCTTCTGCAGCTCGCCGGCCTGGAACATCTCGCGGACGATGTCGCAGCCGCCGACGAATTCGCCCTTCACATAGAGCTGCGGGATCGTCGGCCAGTTCGAGAACTGCTTGATGCCGTCGCGCAGTTCGGCGGATTCGAGCACGTTGTGGCCCTTATAGGGGACGCCGATGTGGTCGAGGATCTGCACCACCTGACCGGAGAAGCCGCACTGCGGAAACTGCGGCGTGCCCTTCATGAACAGCACGACGTCGTTGGCCTTCACTTCATTGTCGATGAATTGCTCGATGCTCATGGCGAGTCCCTTTGCGGCGCGGCCGGCTGACCACCAGCGGCCGGATCAGTCGGTCATATATGTATCGCGAAAACCGTTCGCAGCCCAAGTAAAATGCCAGTCAGCGCTGCGGAGCGCCTGATTTCCCTCAACATTCCGGGATCGCCGGGCCCGCGCCGAGCGGCCGCCGAGGTTGCCAGGGTACCGACGACCTCGCCGCGACCGCCTTCCAATCGCGCGGCGAACACCTATTTGGCGAGTCTCGGAACCGCTTCCCGGAAGCAGCGTTTTCTCCCAAACCGGAGTCGCTCGTGTCGAATCTGTCCTCCGCCGCTATATCTGTAGCCGTATCTGCTGAACCGACCGCGACTCCCCGTGTTTTGGCTGCCCATCTGGCCGACGCCTATCGGACGGTGCGGGACGAGACCGAACGCCGCGCCGCGCCGCTCAGCGCCGAGGATCAGGTGGTGCAGTCGATGCCGGATGCCAGCCCGGCAAAATGGCACCGCGCACATACGACGTGGTTCTTCGAGCAGTTTCTGCTCGGGCCGCACCAGCCCGGCTACCAGGTCTTCCACCCGGATTACGCCTATCTGTTCAATTCCTATTACGTTTCGGCCGGGCCGCGGCATACGCGGGCGGCGCGCGGGCTGCTGACGCGGCCGGGCATCGAGGATGTCGCCGCCTATCGGCGCTATGTCGACGACGCGATGCTCGCCCTGTTTGCCGAGGCCGACGAGGCCAAGCTGCGGCAGCTCGCGCCGCTGGTCGAGGTCGGGCTGAACCACGAGCAGCAGCACCAGGAGCTGCTGCTGACCGACATCCTGCACGCTTTCGCCCAGAACCCGATCCCGCCGGCCTACGATCCGGCATGGCGCCTGCCGGCCGCCGCCCGCAGCGCCGACGCTCTGGTGCATCTGCCCGAGGGCATCCACGCGATCGGCCACGCCGCCGACAGCTTCCATTTCGACAACGAGAAGCCGGCGCACCGCGCGCTGGTCGGGCCGGTAACGCTGGCGCGCGATCTCGTCACCAATGCCGAATGGCTCGCTTTCATGGCGGACGGCGGCTACCGCACGCCGACGCTGTGGCTGATGGACGGCTTCGCCTGCGCCGAGCGCGAGGGCTGGGAAGCGCCCGGCCATTGGCGGCAGGTGGACGGCGAGTGGCGGATCATGACGCTCGGCGGCCTGCAGAGCATCGATCCAGACGCGGCGGTCTGTCACGTCAGCTATTACGAGGCCGACGCCTTCGCCCGCTGGAGCGGCAAGCATCTGCCGACCGAAACAGAATGGGAAGTCGCCGCGCGGGCCGGCGAGCTCGCGGACGCGTTCGGGATTGTCTGGCAGTGGACCCGCAGCTCCTATTCGCCCTACCCCGGCTACAAGGCGATCGAGGGCGCGCTCGGCGAGTACAACGGCAAGTTCATGGTCAATCAGCTGGTGCTGCGCGGCTCGTCCTGCGTCACGCCGCAGGGCCACAGCCGCCTGACCTATCGCAACTTCTTCTATCCGCATCATCGCTGGCAGTTCACCGGACTGCGGCTTGCCGACTACGACGTCTGAAGTCCAACGTACGACGCGCCCCGCGCGCGCATCCGGGAGACCGCCCATGAACATGCACGTCGACGTGCGCAATCGCGTGCATCAGCTCGATCCGCAGACGCAGAACTTCGCGACCGACATCCTCGAAGGCCTGTCGCAACCGCGCAAAACGCTGCCGCCGAAATATTTCTATGACGACCTCGGCTCCGAGCTGTTCGTCGGCATCACCAAGCTGCCCGAATACTATCCGACCCGCACCGAGCTCGGCATCCTGCGCGCCCGCGCCGGCGAAATCGCCGCGCTGATCCCGCCGGACGCCGCGCTGGTCGAATTCGGCGCCGGCGCCACCACCAAGATCCGCCTGCTGCTGGAGGCGCGCGACATCGCCGCCTATGTGCCGGTGGATATTTCCGGCGACTTCATCGCCGCGCAGGCCGAAGAGCTGTGCGCGGATTTTCCCGAGCTGGCGGTGTATCCGGTGGCGGCGGATTTCACCGCGCCGTTTGCGCTGCCGGAGGCGGTGCGGGATCGGCCCAAGGTCGGATTCTTCCCCGGCTCGACCCTTGGCAATTTCGAACCGCATGAAGCTGCGGAGCTCCTACGCACCTTCCGCGACATCCTTGGCGAAGGCGCGCGGCTGATCGTCGGCGTCGATCTGGAGAAGGACGAGAGGCTGCTGGTGCCGGCCTATGACGACGCCGCCGGCGTCACCGCCGAGTTCAACCTCAATCTGCTGGCGCGGATCAACCGCGAGCTCGGCGGCGATATCGACCTGCGCGCGTTCAAGCATCGCGCGGTCTACAACCGTGATCAGCACCGCATCGAGATGCATCTGGTCAGCCAGCGCGATCAGACCGTCCGCATCCTCGGCGAACGCTTCACCTTCACGGCCGGCGAGAGCATCCACACCGAGAACAGCTACAAATACAGCCTTCCCCGCTTCCGCGATCTGGCCGAACAGGCCGGGTGGTCGCTGCAGCAGAGCTGGATGGACGATGACGGGCTGTTCTCGGTGCACGCGCTGCAGGCGAACTAGTCACAACAACTTAGTGCCTGCGTCGCCCTCACCCCAACCCTCTCCCGCAAGCGGAGAGGGGGCGCGCTGCCGGCGGGGCTTGGGGGAGCGGCCTACTCCGACCATCGGCAGCAATGACATCTGCAACTGAGTTCATCCGCAGTCTCGCCGCATCCGCGGCCGGCTCCCTCTCCCGCTTGCGGGAGAGGGGTGGGGTGAGGGCGACGCGGGCAGTGAGCTAATAGCAAGCCATCGACAAATTGCTCACCCGCCCGCCGCCTTGATGATCAACTCGCTGATCTCCTGCGGATGGCTCAGCAGCGAGACGTGGCTGGCGGCCAGTTCGATCGCGGTGGCGTTCATGCGCTTGGCCATGAAGCGCTGCAGGTCCGGGTCGATGACCCGGTCGTCCCTCGAGATCGCGTAGTAGCTCGGCTTGTCGCGCCACGCTGCGTGGGCCGTTTTGCCCGCCAGCAGCGCCTTGTGAAAAGGCCATTGCACGGCGTACAGCGCCCTGGCCTTGTCCCGCGGCAGGTCCGGTGCGAAGTCGCGCAGGAAGGCCTCCTCGGTCAAGCGGCCTTCATCGCCGTCGAACACGATTCCGGCCGACGCCGGCGCGGCCGGATAGGTCTTGGCGAGCGCGGTGTAATCCTCGCCGGCGTCGGGCGCGCGCGCGGCGACGTAGACCAGCGCCGACACATTCGGATGCACGCCGGCTTCGGAGACGATCATGCCGGAGAACGAATGCCCGGCCAGCACGGTCGGGCCATCCTGCCGTGCGAGCACGCGCTCGCACGCGGCCACCGCATCCGGAAGGCTCGTCAGCGGGTTCTGCACCGAGGTGACGTTCAGGCCGCGTGCCTGCAGACGCGGGATCACCTCGGACCACGACGAGCCGTCCGCGAACAGGCCGTGCACGAGCACGACGTTGCGGGCCCCGGTGGCGGCAACAGCCGGATTCTCCGCCGCCCCCGCGGCGCGCGCGCCGCCCAGCACGGCCGATGCGGCGACGGCCAGCAGCGATGAGGTTACGACACGCCGATCAACCGTCATTGGGTTCTCCTGATGTCTCAAGCGTCATTGCGAGCGAAGCGAAGCAATCCATTGGCCGCAATTGATGCCCTTGCTGGGTTGCTTCGTCGCGGAGCCTGTACGCGGACGACGCCAAGCACCGATCCGGATGCTCCCCGCAGTGACAACGTTGCAGGCCTCATCTCGCGGATCGAATTTGCGGTCAGACACATAAGGTAGAGCTGGCCGCTGTTCGGTTCGGTCACAAGGAAGTGTGTGCATCGCAAGTCGGACGTGGCGACCGGAGCTCCGCTCTACGCGCCGACGTCGATGGTCCGGCGCCGGAGGTCCTTCACGCTCAGCCAGACCGCGGCGACCAGGAAGTAGAACGCGCCGAACGCGGCGTAGGGCGCGATGTCGACGATGCTCGGCAGCTTGTCGCCGCTCGCCGCATGAATGAAGAAAGCGCCGGCGAGCGCCGACTGCGCGCCGCTGAGGATCATCGGCCACTGTCCGCCGCTAGTCCAGCGCCGCACACCGGTGGCGAGTTGCAGCACGCCCGCCAGGACCGCCCAGCCGCCGTAAACGGCCAGCACGGCGTTCATGCCGGAATTGAGCGCGACGGCGGCGGCCAGCGCGGTCAGGACGCTGACGCCGAGATTGAGCGCCTGGCTGGGATTGGCCAGCAGACCGCCATTACGCGCCGCATCGGCGTAGTTCGCCGCAGCATCCCACGCCGGATACACGATCAGCATGACGGCGGCGAGGTGTGGGGCCTGGCGAGCGATCGTGAAAGCGAGCGCGACCCAGATCAGGGAAAATGCGGCTCGTACATAGTAATAGCGCTTGAGCCAGGCCGACGGCGTGGCGGTCGAACTCGTGGCTTGGGGACGGCTCATGTCGATGCTCCTGTTGGAATGTCGATGACATCGCCTATCTACTAGTAGGTAGACGCCTTTGCAAACGCAGATTGGCCGCCCCCCGATGACGTTTGCTTGATGACAACCACTCGGGAGCGCTCGCGCGTGAGGCTCTTCCGGGGCGCTCGCCCTTGCGAGCGAACCCGGAATCCAGATGTTATGGACATCAGAGAGCCGCAGAACGCTGCGGGATTCCGGGTTCACGCGCGTTGCGCGTTCCCCGGAATGACGGGCGTGGGGTTGCATAACTTTACACTAGACTGGACATTCTACCAACTAGAAGGTAAACAGCCGGCATGACCAATCTGTCGACGGCCGACCAGATCTTGGCTTGCGCGCGCGGGCTGATCATTGCGGGCGGCTACAACGGCTTCAGCTACGCCGATATCGCCGACGCGGTCGGCATCCGCAAACCCAGCATTCATCACCATTTCCCGACCAAGGCCGAGCTGGTGCAGAAGCTGGTCGCGCAATATCGCAAGGACGCCGCCGCCGGGCTGGCGCATCTGGCGCGCGAGGCGTCCGACCCGGCCGCGCAACTGCGCAGCTACACCGGCTATTGGGCCGCCTGCATCAAGGACGGCAGCGCGCCGTTCTGCGTCTGCGCGCTGCTGGCGACCGAACTGCCCCTGCTCCCCGACGAGGTCGCGGCAGAGGTGCGGGCGCATTTCCGCGCGCTGTCGGCGTGGCTGAAATCGGCGCTGGAGCGCGGCCACAAGGACGGCAGCCTGGCGCTGAAAGACACGCCGCGTGCCGAAGCCGAGATCTTCATGGCGACCGTTCACGGCGCGATGCTGTCCGCGCGCGCCTATGGCGAGCCGAAGATGTTTGCAGCGATCACCAACCCGTTGATCGATCGGCTGTGCAAGGGATAGGGCGACTACCAGTCACTACACCCCTCGCACAACGTTCGTCATGGCCGGGCTTGTCCCGGCCACGCCTTTTTTGTCTTTAAGTCAGCAAGGCGTGGATGCCCGGCACAAGGCCGGGCATGACGCAGAGAGGCTTCTAGACGGACGCCGTCTCGGTCGCTGCCGCGGCTCGCGCCGCGCTTCGTCCCCTCGCCTCCTCGGCGCATTTGGCGGCGTGGACTTCGCGGTTGATGACTTGCAGATTGGGCAGGCCCCAATAGCCGAGCAGTTGCGGCCAGGCCGTGTCGCGGTGCTGGCGCCAGACGTGAAATAACGGCACCTGGTGATCGACCTCCGCGGTCCGCAGCAGGCGCCGGTTGGTCGATCCGCAGCGCCGGCCCTGCAGCTTGCGCAGCAGCTTGGCCTGGGCGCTCGGCGCAGTCCAGAATTGCCAGGCGGTGACGCAGGCGCTGTGCCAGTTCGCCCTGGAGTTCGGCCCGGCGTCCCACAGATCGGCGTGCCAGCCGAATCGATACACCGGCTGGCCGCAGACGCAGCAGAAGCCCGGGCCCCTTGCGAAGGCGTTTTCGCGATACGGCGCCGGCGGCGTGCGAAACGTCGCCGGCAAGCCGCGATCCGGATCGCCGATCTGCCAGCGCCACCCGTCCGGCGCGCCGCTGCGGCCGGCCAGCAGCCGCGCCAGGCGGTCGGCGCGCAGCGGATGCGCACGCCAATAGCCGTCGATCGCGACACGCAGCGTCGACGGCGCCCACGAGCAGCTCCGCGCCCGCACCAGCACGGCCTGCGGAAACGCCGCGGGCAGCCGCTTGCTCAGCCGCGCCAGCGCCTGCGCGTTGGCCTTCGCCTTTTCGTCCCGCCAGTTCGACAAATGTGGCTCTCCGACCCGCGCCGACGGTGCCGCGCCGCCGTTAAGCTTCGGTTAAGCCTGTGATCCCGGAGCGCAGCGGTGCCAAACCGGCGTCAGCTCTCCGGCACGCCGGTCTGCAGCGCCAGCGCGTGCAGCACGCCGCCCATCTGGCCTTTCAGCGAGGCATAGACGATTTGATGCTGCTGCACCCGCGACTTGCCCCGGAACGACTCCGAGACCACCGTAGCGGCGTAGTGGTCGCCATCGCCGGCAAGGTCGCGAATCGTCACTTCCGCGTCGGGAATCGCGGCCTTGATCATGGCCTCGATGTCGCGGGCATCCATCGGCATTCCCAGTCCTCCGAAAATTGATCGATTCCGGATGGCCCCGGCATCGGCCATCCCTTACCTGTGAGATACTATCGTGCGGCGCGGCCCTTTCAAAGCCTGCCGAGGTCGCACATCTGGTTGAGGCGCGGCGCCTGCCGCCGCCAGGCCTATCGCGAGGTATGTCCATGAGAATCCCCGGCCCCGACCACCCGATCACGATCACGCAGAATCCGAAGCGGGTGCGCGTCACCGCCGGCGATGTGGTGATCGCCGAATCGAGCCAGGCGCTGACCCTGAAAGAAGCCAGCTATCCGCCGGTGCACTACATCCCGCGCGCCGACGCCAACATGGCGCTGCTGCACAAGACCGCGCGCAGCACGCACTGCCCTTACAAGGGCGACGCCAGCTATTTCAGCATCGACGCAAATGGCACCACGCTCGACAACGCGATCTGGAGCTACGAGGAGCCGTTTCCGGCGATGACCGAGATCGCCGGCTTCCTGGCGTTCTACCCTGACAAGGTCAAGATCGAGGAAGTCTCGGCCTAGAGATCAATCCAACCCCTTTGGATCTTGCCGGGCCGGCAGTTCGTGGCATTGTTGCACCGCGGATGGACGGAGAACAGCCGTGACGACCACCTATCCGACGCAAGCCGGCCTTGCCGCGGCGACGACCGCTGCCGTTCGCGTGCGCGACCTGTCGCTCGATCGCGCCCGCACCTTCCTGACCCTGCTGGTGCTGATTCACCATTCGGTGATCCCCTACACGCATTTCGGCCACACCGACCCGGCGTCCTGGATCGGCTTCGATTGCATCGTGCTCGCCACCGACAGCTTCTTCATGGCGATGTTCTTCCTGCTGTCGGGGCTGTTTCTGTGGCCGAGCCTCGACCATCGCCCGAGGATCGGATCGCTGGCGCGCGACCGGCTGATCCGGCTCGGCATTCCGTTCGTGATCGCGGCGTTCACGGTGATTCCGATCGCCTACTACGCGATCGCGCTGCGCGCCGACCCGATGCTGAGCTTTGTCGATTTCTATCGCAACATGATCACGGTCGGCCCATGGCCGAGCGGGCCGTTGTGGTTTCTGTGGGTGCTGTTCATCTACACCTTCATCGGCGGCGCGATGTACCGGATCTCCCGGCACACGCTCGACCCGCTGAACCGGCTGGCGTCGATCGGCTATCAGCGGCCGTTTCTGTATATCGTGGCGACCTTCGCGATTACCGCTGCGCTCTACGTGCCGGCGCGGGTGTATTTCGGGCCGAACGAATGGCTCTCGTTCGGCCCGTTCGCCGTGCAGGAAAGCCGCATCCTGCTCTACGCAGCGTATTTCTTCATGGGCGCCGGGATCGGCGCCTGCCATCCGGAATTCGGCGTAATCAGTGCCGGCGGCCGGCTCGCCAAGCAATGGTACGTCTGGGCGCTCCTGGCGGTGCTGCCCTATGCGGCGATGTGGGGCTTCATCGGCATCAAGCGCGGCATCCTGGGCAATCCGCCGGACCTGCCGATGTGGTACGAAGCCGGCTACGGACTCGCCTTCGCGGCGTTCAGCGTCACCGTGATCTTCGCCATCCTGGCGTTCTTCCTGCGCTTCCAGCGCGCCGGCTGGAGCATCCTCGATCCCTTGCAGCACGACGCCTACGGCATCTTCCTGGTGCACTACGCCTATATGCTGTGGCTGCAATACGCACTGTACGACCTGCAATGGCCGGCGATCGCCAAGGCCGGCACGGTGTTCGTGCTCGGGCTATTGCTGAGCTGGGCAACCACGGCGCTGCTGCGAAAGATCCCGGGATCGCATCGGGTGTTGTAGCGGGGCGGCGGGCGCTACGGGCCTGCGGCTCCGCTGCTTCGCTGCGCACCCCCTCTCTTCTGTCATTCCGGGGCGCGCGAAGTAACCACACCCCTCCCCGTCATTCCGGGGCGCGCCACTTGGCGCGAGCCCGGAATCCATAACCACTGCGGCCTGTTACTTACGCATAGCGGGACATACGCTGTGCTTCCCCGCGATCCCAGGGGCTATGGATTCCGGGCCTGCGCGCAAGGGCGCGCATCCCGGAATGACGAACGTGAGGGTGGGATGCGTGGCTGAGATTCCGACTTCGCGCACTTTCACGAGGCTCTTCCCGCTCGTCATCCCGGGGCGCGCCTCTTGGCGCGAGCCCGGAATCCATAACCACTGCGGCTTGTTACTTACGCATAGCGGGACCTACGCAGTGCTTCGCCGCGACTCCAGGGGCTATGGATTCCGGGCCTGCGCGCAAGGGCGCGCATCCCGGAATGACGGGAAGAGGTTTTGCTACGTGGCGGAGATTCCGGGTTCGCTCGCTGCGCTCGCGCCCCGGAATGACGGCGGGGGGGGGTGCTGCGTCATTGCGAGCGAAGCGAAGCAATCCAGCGGCGCAGTGCACTGCGCTGGATTGCTTCGTCGCTTCGCTCCTCGCAATGACGGCGGCAGGCGTCTGGATGCGACGTTTACGCCTTCCCCGCCATGTAGTCCGGCAGCCAGTGCTCGTGGGCGTGGCGCAGCGCTTTGACGTCCACCGTGCGTTCGCCTTCGATCTTCAGCGTGTGGCCGGCGGTGGTGCCGATCTGCACGCAGGGGACGCCGACATTCTTCAGCTTCGACAGCGTGGTGAGCAGGTCGTCCTGCTGCACGGTGACGATGTAGCGGCCCTGGTCTTCGCCGAACCACCAGGCGTGCGACACGATCTCGGCCGGCGGGGCGTCGAGCGCGGCGCCGATGCCGCCGCTGATCGCCATCTCGGCGAGTGCGACTAGCAAGCCGCCGTCGGAGACGTCGTGCACAGCGGTCGCGGTGCCGGCGTGGATCATGCCGCGGACGACGTCGCCGTGGCGCTTCTCGCAGGCGAGATCGACCGGCGGCGGCGCGCCCTCTTCGCGGCCGCAGATGTCGCGCAGGTACACCGATTGGCCGAGCCAGCCCTTGGTCTCGCCGATCAGCAGGATCGCTTCGCCTTCGGCCTTGAAGGCCAGCGTCGCCGACTTGGTGAAATCATCGAGCACGCCGACGCCGCCGATCGACGGGGTCGGCAGGATGCCGCGGCCTGAGGTCTCGTTGTAGAGCGAGACGTTGCCGGACACGATCGGCGCGTCGAGCGCGATGCAGGCTTCGGAGATGCCGCGCAGGCAGCCGACCAGCTGGCCCATGATCTCGGGCCGCTCCGGATTGCCGAAGTTGAGGTTGTCGGTGATCGCCAGCAGCTTGCCGCCGACCGCCGTGATGTTGCGATAGGCTTCGGCCACCGCCTGCTTGCCGCCCTCGACCGGATCGGCCTCGCAATAGCGCGGCGTGACGTCGACGGTGAGCGCGAGGCCCTTGGGGCCGTCCTCGATCCGCACCACCGCGGCGTCGCCGCCGGGGCGTTGCAGCGTGTTGCCGCCGATGACGTGGTCGTACTGCTCCCACACCCAGCGCTTGCTGCACAGATCCGGCGTCGCCAGCAGCTTCTCCAGCGCCTCGGCGGCGCCCATCGGCGCGTTGATGTCGCGGGCGTGAATCACCGGCAGTTTCGGCGACTCAATCCACGGCCGGTCATACAGCGGCGCTTCGTCGCCGAGCTCCTTGATCGGCAGATCGGCCTTCACCTGCCCGCCATGCTTGACCACGAAGCGCTTGGTCGGCGTGGTGTAGCCGACGATGGCGAAGTCGAGGCCCCACTTCCGGAAGATGTCCTCGGCTTCCTTTTCCTTCTCCGGCTTGAGAACCATCAGCATGCGCTCCTGGCTTTCGGAGAGCATCATCTCGTAGGCGGTCATGCCGGTCTCGCGGGTCGGCACCGCGTCGAGATCGAGCTCGACGCCGAGGTCGCCCTTGGCGCCCATCTCGACTGCCGAACAGGTCAGGCCAGCGGCGCCCATGTCCTGGATCGCGATGACGCAATCCTTGGCCATGATCTCGAGGCACGCTTCCAGCAGCAGCTTCTCGGCGAACGGATCGCCGACCTGCACGGTCGGGCGCTTCTCCTCCGAGCCTTCGTCGAACTCCGCCGACGCCATGGTGGCGCCGCCCATGCCGTCCCGGCCGGTCTTGGAGCCGAGATAGACGATCGGCATGCCGACGCCGCTGGCGGCAGCGAGGAAGATCTTGTCGGCATCGGCGAGGCCGACCGCCATGGCGTTGACCAGAATGTTGCCGTCATAGCGGGTGTGGAACCGGGTCTGGCCGCCGACGGTCGGCACGCCAAACGAATTGCCATAGCCGCCGACGCCGGCGACGACGCCCGACACCAGGTGCCGCGTCTTCGGATGCTTCGGATCGCCGAACGACAGCGCATTGAGGCAGGCGATCGGCCGCGCCCCCATGGTGAAGACGTCGCGCAGGATGCCGCCGACGCCGGTGGTGGCGCCCTGATACGGCTCGATATAGCTCGGGTGGTTGTGGCTCTCCATCTTGAAGACCACCGCCTGATTGTCGCCGATGTCGATCACGCCGGCGTTCTCGCCCGGCCCCTGCAGCACCCACGGCGCCTTGGTCGGCAGCCCCTTGAGGTGGATGCGCGACGACTTGTACGAGCAGTGCTCGTTCCACATCGCCGAGAAGATGCCGAGCTCGGTGAAGGTCGGCTCGCGCCCGATCAGATCGAGAATGCGCTGATATTCGTCCGGCTTGAGGCCATGGCTGGCGATCAATTCCGGGGTGATGTTCGGCTCGGGAGCGGACATAGGGCAGCATTCCTCGGCGCGCCGGAGGGGCCGGCGCGGACCGCTGTTATGTAGAAAGATCGGCCCGGGGGGGAAAGGGTTTTCTGCGCAGCTGGGGATGGCGCGGGGACGCGGCACGATGACCGCAAATCATTGATGAGACGCGGAATTCCCCCGGATCTGGTCATCGCCAGGCTTGACCCGACCAGCCACGGAAACAGGCACAGCGCCCTCGGGCGTCATTGCGAGCGAAGCGAAGCAATCCAGCGCCGTGCTCCGGGCTGGATTGCTTCGTCGCTGCGCTCCTCGCAATGACGAAGGTCGCCGTTAAGCCGCCACCGCCGGCAGGCCGGCCAGCGCGGTGGCCAGATCGGCTTCGTCGTAATCCTGATCGACAAGCTTGCCGTCGAAGTAGTTGATGTAGGCCTGCATGTCGAAATGGCCGTGACCGGAGAGGTTGAATAGGATGGTCTCCGCCTTGCCCTCTTCCTTGCAGCGCAGCGCCTCGTCGATGGCGCAGCGCACCGCGTGGGTCGATTCCGGCGCCGGCACGATGCCCTCGGTGCGGGCGAACTGCACGCCGGCTTCGAAGCAGCCGACCTGCTGGTAGGCGCGCGCCTCGATCAGGCCGAGCTCGTAAGCGTGCGACACCATCCCGCTCATGCCGTGATAGCGCAGGCCGCCGGCGTGGAAACCGGGCGGCATGAAGGTCGAGCCGAGCGTATGCATCTTCACCAGCGGGGTGAGATGTGCGGTGTCGCCGAAATCATAGGCGTAGGTGCCGCGGGTCAGCGTCGGGCACGCCGCCGGCTCGACCGCGATGATGCGCCGCTTGCGGCCGCCGCGCAGCTGCAGACCGAGGAACGGGAACGCAAGGCCGGCGAAGTTGGAGCCGCCGCCGGCGCAGCCGATCACCACGTCGGGATCGTCGCCGGCCAGCTCGAACTGCTTGATGGCTTCCTGGCCGATGATGGTCTGGTGCAGCATGACGTGGTTGAGCACCGAGCCGAGCGCGTATTTGACGTCCGGATTCTTCGCGGCGATCTCGACCGCCTCGGAGATCGCGATGCCGAGCGAGCCGGGGCTGTTCGGCGTCTTGGCGAGGATCGCACGGCCGGAGTCCGTTTCGTTTGATGGCGAGGCGATGCAGCGCGCCCCATAGGTTTCCATCAGCGCGCGGCGATACGGCTTCTGGTCGTAGGAGACGCGGACCTGGAACACCAGCACGTCGAGCCCGAACAGCGAGCCGGCGAACGCCAGCGACGAACCCCACTGCCCGGCGCCGGTCTCGGTCGACAGCTTCTTGATGCCGGCCTGCTTGTTGTACCAGGCCTGCGGCACGGCGGTGTTCGGCTTGTGCGAGCCGGCCGGCGAGACGCCTTCGTATTTGAAGTAGATCTTGGCCGGCGTATCCAGCGCCTGTTCGAGACGCCGCGCGCGGATCAGCGGCGCCGGGCGCCACATCCGGAACACGTCGCGCACCGGCTCGGGAATCTCGATGTAGCGCTCGGTCGCGACTTCCTGGAGGATCAGCTCCATCGGAAACAGCGGCTCCAGATCGCTCGGGCCGACCGGCTGATGCGTGCCCGGATGCAGCACCGGCGGCATCGGCGTCGGGAAGTCGGCGTTGAGATTGTACCAGGACTTCGGGATGCTCTCCTCGTCCAGCACGTACTTGATCTGGTCGCTCATTCTGTTCTCCCTCAGGCGGCCCTTTATGCGGCCGGGAGGGTATTACAGCACGCGCGGGCCTGCCAATTGCGCCGTGTCAATTGAATGACGCGGCCGCGTGCCAGGCGCGATTTGCATTGCAGCGCGGCATCGGTTTTATGGAGCCGACATCGACCAAAGGATAATTCCGCCGTGCAGCAAGCCGCCCCGCCGTCCCACCGCCCCGATCTCACCATCGCCACCGAGGGCGAATTTGCCGGCTGGCGGACCTGGACGCGCGACACCTTCGAGTCGCACAACGGGCCGTTCTGGCACCGCATCGACGACGACGGCCGGGTGCGCTGCGCCTTCCGCGTCGAGAAGAAGCATCTCAACGGCATGAAGGCGGTGCACGGCGGCTGCTACATGACCTTCGCCGATTACTGCCTGTTCGCCATCGCCACCAAGGAGCTCGACGGCCCCGGCGTCACGGTGGCGTTCGGCGCCGAATTCCTCGACGCGGCGTTCGAGGGCGAACTGATCGAAGCCACCGGCGAAGTCACCCGCGCCGGCAAGTCGCTGATCTTCGTCCGCGGCATGCTGAAGAGCGGCGAGCGACCGCTGTTCACCTTCTCAGGCACGATCAAGCGCGTGCGGCGCAAGGTGCCGGCGACGGAGGTGGCGGATAGTCATTGAGGGGCGCGCTGCCTCTCCGGGAGTCATCGGGGGCGCGAGCGCGGTCGCGAACCCGGAATGACGAACGCGAATGCAGTGCCTAATGCAGGAACAGCTTGAACAGAATGCCGAAGCTGAGCGCCCAGGTGATGCCGTTCATCCACTTCAGCAGGTTGAGGTCGCCCTCGATCTTGTTGAACCTGCCCTCATAGGCGGCCATCGCCTCGGCCGCCTTGCGCGCCTTGTCCTCCGGCGCGCCCGACGCGAGAAACGCGTCATAGACCTCTGAAATCATCGTCGCCATGGCAGAACTCCTGACGCCAAGATAGGCGCGGGAACCGGCGCCGTCCAGTGGATCGGCATGACGGCCAGCAGCAAAGCCCCTCCCCGTCATTCCGGATTGCGCGCCACCGGGTCCGGCCTTCGGCCGGCCCGATGACAGGCTCCGCGCGCAAGTCCGGAATCCATAAGCACCGCCGTCGCGGCTTTCGCATGGCGTTCCCCGCGCTGAGTATCAATCGAGACCGCAGGGCTTATGGATTCCGGGTTCGCGCTGCGCGCGCCCCGGAATGACGAACGAGAGGTTTGTAGCGCTGCGTAACACTTTGCTTACTCCGTCGCCAGCCCGTCGAGAAACGCCTCGGCCTCGGCCACGATCGCCGCCTTGCGTGCCTCGTCCCAGCCGGCCAGCGTGCGGTAGGGCATGGCCAGGCGCTGGTTGCCGCGCAGGTTTTTGGCGTTACGGATCAGGAAGGCCCAGTACAGGTAGTTGAACGGACAGGCCCTGGGTCCGGACTTCTGCTTCACATCGTAGGCGCAGCTTTTGCAGAAGTCGGACATCCGGTCGATATAAGCGCCCGACGATGCGTAGGGCTTCGACGCCAGCAAACCTCCGTCGGCGAATTGCGACATGCCCTGCACGTTCGGCAGCTCGACCCACTCATAGGCGTCGGCATAGACGACCAGGTACCACTCGGCGACCTGCTTGGGATCGATGCCGGCCAGCAACGCGAAATTGCCCGTCACCATCAGGCGCTGGATGTGGTGCGAATACGCGTGCCGCCGGGTGTGCCCGATCGCCTCGGCCATGCAGTGCATGTCGGTCTCGCCGGACCAATACAGCCACGGCAGGTCGCGCGTCGCCTGCAGCGCGTTCGTCTCTGCGTAGTCCGGCATCTTCAGCCAGTACACGCCGCGGACATATTCGCGCCAGCCGAGGATCTGGCGGATGAAGCCTTCGACGGCGTTGAGCGGCGCGCGCTTCTCGATGTATTCGCGCTCGGCCGCGACGCAGACTTCGCGCGGCGTCAGCAGCCCGGCGTTGAGATACGGCGAGATCGCCGCGTGAAACACGAACGGCTCGCCGCTCGCCATCGCGTCCTGATAGGCGCCGAAATTCGGCAGCGCTTGGTCGAGAAAGTCCGCGTAGGCGCGCAGCGCGTCGGCGCGGGTCACCGCCCATTCGAACGGCTCGAGGTCGCCGAAATGATCGGCAAACTGCGCCGCGACCAGCGCGATCACCTCGCGGGTGATCGCGTCGGGCTTGATACCGAAGCGCTGCGGCACCGTGACCGAGGCCGGCAAGCGTTTGCGGTTGTCGCTGTCGTAATTCCACTGCCCGCCGGCGGGCTCGTCGCCTTTCATCAGCAGATCGGACTCGCGCCGCATCTCGCGATAGAAGAATTCCATCCGCAGCGCTTTGCGATCCTTCGCCCACGCGGCGAACCGCGCGGTAGAGGCAAAGAAGCGGTCGTCGTCGCGGATCTCGACCGGGACGCCGGGATCGAGCGCGCGAAATTCCGACATCAGCCGCCATTCGCCCGGCGCGGTGATCACCACGCGCGACGGCTTGTGCCGCTTGACCGCACGCGCGAGTTCGCCGGCGATCGAGCCGGTGTTGCCGCGGGCGTCGAGCTTGATGTAGTCGACGGTGAGACCGTCGGCGCGGAGCTCCTCGGCGAAGTGGCGCATCGCCGAGAAGATGAAGGCGATCTTCTGCTTGTGGTGCTTGACGTAAGTGGTTTCGTCGGCGACTTCGGCCATCAGCACGACATCGCCGCCCGCCGCGCCCTGCAACGCTGCGACGTTGCGGGTCAGCTGATCGCCGAGCACGAGCCGCAGCGTCGTCATGCGCGGGCCGGGTCCGCAGTTCGGGCGTCGCGCTGAGCGCGGCGCAGTTCACCTTTGCAGCGCTCCGAGCAGGTCTTCACCGCGTCCCAGTCCCGCGCCCACTTCTTCCGCCACGCAAACGGGCGGCCACAGGCGGCGCAGGTCTTGGAAGGCAGATCAGCTTTGGCGCGCATCCGGGGCATCGGTCCGACGGGGTGTGGGGCGTCGAACTAACTACGCGGGGGATGAAGAAGGGTTGCATCGGCCGCACCGGACCTTCTCGTTTGTCATTCCGGGGCGCGCGAAGCGCGAACCCGGAATCCATACTCCCCGTAGTCGCGGTGACGCACCGCGCCGCCAACGCCGCGGCTCGCAACAAGCTCGGTGGTTATGGATTCCGGGCTCGCTCGCTCCGCGAGCGCCCCGGAATGACGAACGAGAGGGTGGGATGCGCGGCAATGGATTGCCGGGGCAAGCCCGGCAATGACGCGGGATATGTTGCGGGCGCGCCCACCAACTGCGAGGACTACGCAGCCGCCTTCAGATGCGCCGCGAGGCCTTCGAACAGGCCGCGGCCGTCGGTCGAGCCCATGATCGGTTCGACGTGGTTTTCCGGGTGCGGCATCATGCCGAGCACGTTGCCGCGTTCGTTGACGATGCCGGCGATCGAGGCGGCGGCGCCGTTGATGTTGTAGCTCTCGCCGAGTTCGCCCTCGGGCGAGCAATAGCGATACAGCACGCGGCCATCGCCTTCGAGGCGCTTCACCGTCTCCTCGTCGGCTTCGTAATTGCCCTCGCCGTGCGCCACCGGGACCTTGATCACCTGCCCGGCTTTGTAGCCGCGGGTGAACGGCGAGTCGGCGCGCTCGACTCTCAGATGCACGTCGCGGCAGATGAATTTCAGCCGCGCGTTGCGCATCAAGACGCCCGGCAGCAGGCCGGATTCGCACAGGATCTGGAAGCCGTTGCAGACGCCGAGTACCAGCCCGCCATCGCCGGCGAACTTGCGCACCGCGTCCATCACCGGCGCCCGCGCCGCGATCGCGCCGCAGCGTAAGTAATCGCCGTAGGAGAAGCCGCCCGGTACCACGACGAGGTCGGTGCCCTTGGGGAGTTCAGTGTCGGCGTGCCAGACCATCGCGGCGTCGGTGCCGGAGACGAGCTTCAGCGCCCGCGCCATGTCGCGCTCGCGATTGATACCGGGGAAGACGAGAACGGCGGATTTCATGTCAATGCAGGGATGTCGTTGATCTCAAGACGCCGTTCGATGCGGTCGAGTTGCTGATCGTGTCGCATCAACGTGGCATGGATGCCGGCGAGTTCATTGTGAAGGCCAATGATCTCCTGGCGAATTCCGTTTTGGGCGAGACGCAAGCCCTGAATATCAAGCTTCATCTCGCTGATCTCGCCTTTGATCTGCGAGATGTCGCGTTGCACGGCTTTCAACACTTCGTAGACGAGGTCTGCGCTAATTTCAGCCATAGCGGCGCTCCATAGGGCGACTAACCCTTCACCTCAATAGCATAATTCTCGATCACGGTGTTGGCCAGCAGCTTGTCGGCGGCGTCTTTCAGCGCGGCTGCGGCCTTGGCCTTATCGGCATCGGCGGCGAGTTCGATGTCGAACACCTTGCCCTGGCGGACGCTGGCGATGCCGGCGACGCCGAGCGACTTCAGCGCGCCTTCGATCGCCTTGCCCTGGGGATCGAGGATGCCGTTCTTCAAGGTAACAGTGACTCGTGCCTTCATGGTCCCCTCGTCGTGTCGGATAGAGCTCCGCCCTCTCCGTCATTCCCGGGCGCGCGCCCTTTGCGCGCGAACCCGGAATCTCGATCGTCGTAACAACTTCTGGATTCCGGGTTCGCCGCTGCGCGGCGCCCCGGAATGACGGCGTGTGTGGATTCCGGGTTCGCGCTGCGCGCGCCCCGGAATGACGTCAATCGGGCGCTTTGCGCCCGATCGACGTCAGCCCTTCACCAGCACCGGGCCGGAGCCGACCGGGCGCTCGTTTTCCATCAGGATGCCGAGGCGCTTGGCGACTTCGGTGTAGGCTTCGAGCAGCCCGCCGAGATCGCGGCGGAAGCGGTCCTTGTCGAGCTTCTCGTTCGACTTGATGTCCCACAGCCGGCAGCTGTCCGGCGAGATTTCGTCGGCGACGATGATCCGCATCATGTCGTTCTCGAACAGCCGGCCGCATTCCATCTTGAAGTCGACCAGGCGGATGCCGATGCCGAGGAAGAGGCCGGTGAGGAAATCATTGACGCGGATCGCCAGCGCCATGATGTCGTCGATCTCCTGCGGCGTTGCCCAGCCGAACGCGGTGATGTGCTCTTCGGAGACCATCGGGTCGTTGAGCTGGTCGTTCTTGTAGTAGAACTCGATGATCGAGCGCGGCAGCTGGGTGCCCTCCTCGATCCCGAGCCGCTGCGACAGCGAACCGGCGGCGACATTGCGCACCACCACCTCGAGCGGCACGATCTCGACTTCGCGGATCAGCTGCTCGCGCATGTTGAGGCGGCGGATGAAATGGGTCGGCACCCCGATGTCGTTGAGGTGCTGAAACAGGTACTCCGAGATCCGGTTGTTGAGGACGCCCTTGCCCTCGATCACCTGATGCTTCTTGGCGTTGAACGCAGTGGCGTCGTCCTTGAAGTGCTGGATCAGGGTGCCGGGCTCCGGACCTTCATACAGCACCTTGGCCTTGCCTTCATAAATGCGACGTCGCCGGCTCATGGGGATGTACCGTGTTTTGTTGAAATCCATGGATGGGTGGCTCCGTCTGAGGATGTGGACCCACGGCGGAGCTGCCGTGAAGGCCGGAACCGGAAACAGAACAAGAACCTAGCCTCGCCGCAACCTAGCCGATTGGCCGCTCCGGCACAATCGATCCGGCCGGGTGCGGCCGAGTTTTACCCGTCCACTGCGTCCTTGTTGGCAGTTGTCTTGTCGTTCCGCTCTGGATATCTAGGCATCGAACCCGCCCACCGCAAACCGGCCCGTTCCCGCGGCCGGCTGACAAGATCGGAACACACCATGACCACGTTCGACAAGCGCGAGGAAGGATTCGAGAAGAAGTTCGCGCTCGACGAGGAGCTGAAGTTCAAGGCCGAGGCCCGCCGCTCCAAGCTGCTCGGCCTGTGGGCCGCCGAAAAGCTCGGCCTCTCCGGCGACGCCGCCGCCGCCTATGCCAAGGAGGTCGTGGTGGCCGACCTCGAGGAAGCCGGCGACGCCGACGTCGTCCGCAAGGTCACCAAGGACCTCGCCGACAAGGGCATCTCGGTCACCGAGCCGGAAATCCGCGTCAAGCTCGGCGAGTTCCTCGCCCAGGCGGTGCTGGAGATCAAGGCCGGCAAGTAAGGCCGGCGCGGCCCGAGGGCTGCGCCTCTCTCTTCGTTGCAGATGCGATTCGAAAATGCCCGGGCTGGTCCCGGGCATTTTTGTTGTGCGCGCGACGATTCGGTGGATGACCGTTTTGGCGCGGCGCGGGCGGGCAGCGGCCTTGCCCTCTCGGAAGTATAGGTTTATATACCTAACATCTTTCTCGGCGTGAGGGTGCCGCCATGCTCGTCCCGCTGTTTCGCCCCCGTTATGGTGTCGTCGATCGGGTCCTCGACCGGCCATTCCTGGCCGCGCTGGACGACGGCCCGCCGCCGGTCGGCGGCGGCCGCCCCAAGGGCTGCAAGGCGCTGCATACCAATGCCAAGGTCGCCCAGGTCCGCCGGCTGATCGAGCAGACCGCGCAGACCCACAAGCAGATCGCGGCGGCGACCGGCGTCAGCGCCGGCACCGTCGGGCGCTGGGCCCGCGACTTCGCCTGGCAGCGCCACCCGCTGGCGCCGCGCGCCAGCGACACGGTGCCGACCGAACGCGCCGGCCGCCGGCTCAAGCTGCGCATGCTCGGCCACAAGCTGCACCAGCTCGCCGAGCGCTGCGTCGACGAGCTGTGGCAGGCCCCCACGGTCGACCTCGACCGCCTGATCGAGGCGATGCAGGTGCTGAACATGGCCCGCCTCACTTTGAAAGGCCGCGGCCGCCCCAACAAACCCGGCCCCGCCCCGCGCACCGGCCAACAATGGCTCGACCGCGACGCCGCCCTGCGCAAGACGCTGCTCGAACTGCGCTACGGCGGCGTGAAGCTCGACCGCATCCCGGAAGCCGCGATGGCGCTGGTGGAGGGGGCGCATGTCGAGCCGGTGCATGGGCCGGCGCGGGGGAGGAGACGGAGGGGGTAGAGGCGGAACCCGCCCGGCTTCGCTGCGCGACCCTCTCCGCAAGGAGAAGGTCGGTGCCGCATAGCTGGCCCACCTATATCGAAACTGATATATTCTTTCCCATGGGGCCGTGCGCGTCGGTCTACGTGCGTCACGCCTTCCAAAATCCGCAAGCGGCATCGCGACGCGGTCTTGATCTCGCCGCTGCGGATCAAGCACTCGATCCGGAGACCGCGGATGACTGATCAGAACTTCGACAACGTCTGGGACGCTTTGGAAAATTCTCCGATCGAGGCCGCGCACATGAAGGCGCGCGCTGAATTGATGATCGCAATTCGCGACGTCGTCGAGGGCTGGCGCCTCACGCAGGGTCAAGCCGCCAAGCGGCTCGGCGTCACCCAGCCGCGCCTGAACGACCTGCTGCGCGGGCGGATCGACAAGTTCAGTGTCGATGCGTTGATGATCTTGGCGACGGGTGCGGGACTGTCGGTGGAATGGAAGATCGACAAGCCGCTCGGCCGCGGCGTGTCACGCGCCGGCGTGGAGGTCAGATCCGTGGGCAATGCGGACGAAGACGGCGCCGATTCCGAAACTTCCTCGACCAAGGCGGCGCGGCTCACGCGCGAGGAATTTGCCAAGATCAGCGAGGTCGAAGGCCTGCGTCTCAGCGATGAGATGAAGGAGGTTTTTGCTGACTTCGACCGGCGCGACCTCACAGCCGAGGAACGGCGGCAGGCGATCATCGAACGGTTCAAGCGGGACCTGCGGTGAGCCCATACGACGCCGTCTTCGACGATCCCTATTGCTACGAAGGCACCTCGGTCCTGAAGAACCGGCTCGATCTTCGGACACAGGACGAACTGACGGAATTCGAACACGCGATATCCTCGCAGCGCGCCGAGGAACCACTACCGGACGGAGATCTCGATCAACGGCATTACTGCGCGCTTCATCACCACTTCTATCAGGACGTCTACGAGTGGGCGGGTGAGTTGCGCACCGTGCGGACGGCGAAAGGGGGCAATGCGTTCTGTTTTCCGGAGTACATTGATGCGCACCTGACGAAGCTGTTCGAAGAACTCGCTTCAGCCCGGCATTTCTGTGGTCTCGACGCGGATGCATTCGCCAGCGCAGCGGCACATTTTCTCGCGGAATTGAACGCCATCCATCCATTCCGCGAGGGAAACGGACGGACGCAATTGACATTCCTCAAGCTACTTGCAGATGAGGCCGGTCACGCCATCGATCTACGACGCCTCGACCCGCCGGCAACGCTGCAAGCGATGATCGCGAGCTTCAGCGGAGACGAGAAGCCGCTGACGCGCCTGATCCGGCAGCTCATGTAGTCAACCGCTGAAGCGCTCGCGCGGCCGAAATGCTGCCCCCTTACTTCCCCCAAACACCCCATTTAACTCCGCCCCCTTCGCCGCCCCCGCCAGCGCCGTGAAGGTCCCCTGCCCGGCGATTTCGCGCGCCGCGGTCAGAAACCCGCCCCACGCGGCGCGCGCCAGTGCGCCGCCGACGCTGATGCGGCGGACGCCGAGGGCGGCGAGGTTGGCGACGGTCATGGTGGCCGGCTGCACCGTCAGGACGTTGAGCGGCTTGGGTGCCACGGCTTGTACCAGCGTAATGATCTCGGCTTCGGTCGAGACGCCGGGCGCATACAGGCAGTCGGCGCCGGCGTCGGCGAAGGCCACCAGTCGCGCCGCGGTTTTGGCAAGGTCGCGCTCGCCCCACAGAAAGCCTTCGCAGCGCGCGACCAGCAGCACGTCTTCGCCGGTGGCGTCGATCGCGGCGCGGGCCGCCTGGATGCGGGCGACGCCGAGCGCGTCGTCGTAGAGCGGGCGCGCCTTGTCGCCGGTGGCGTTCTCGATCGACAGGCCGGCGATGCCGGTCGCCACCGCGCGGGTGACATTGGCGGCGACGCCGTCCGGATCGTCGGCGAAGCCGCTCTCGAAATCGGCGTTGACCGGCAGGTCGGTGGCGGCGCACAGCGCCGTCAGATGCGCCAGCACGTCGTCGCAGGCGACCCGATTGTCGGCGCGCCCGATCGACCAGGCGAAGCCGGAGCTGGTCGAGGCCAGCGCCTGGAAGCCGAGATGCTGCAGCATCCGCGCCGAGCCGATGTCCCACGGGTTGGGCAGCACGAAGCAGCCGGATTGATGCAGTTGGCGAAACGCGGCGCGCTTCTGCGCGGTCGTGGTCATCGGCGGTCTCCCTGATTTTTCGACAGGCTAGCACGGTGGTGGGATCTCGCACCCGGCGCTGCGAGCAAGACGAGCCGGGCGGACGCGATGTGACATCCGCGCGAGCCACGGCCGCGCGCGAAAACGGCAGGCCGACACGCGAAGGCTGCTAAGCGACCGCTCCAGCCCGCCGCGCTGTCTCATCTTGTGACGCCGCGGCGCGCGCGCGTTAACACTGCGAACGCCGGCGGAACGAACAGGCGACGAATCACCGCGAATCAGCGGTATCCCATACGCGCCGCCTGCATTTCGCGGCGCGGCGCCGATCGGACACACCATGGCTGGGCGTGAGCGTGTCGACGCTCGCCAAAAAAGCCACCGCAAACGTTAACGCGCGCGGCCTCGAACGCCATACATCGCCGGGGATGTAGCTACGGCTGCGTCTTCAGGCTGATCACCGACTGGATCGAGCCGCTGACGTGGTAGCCGCTCGGCTGCTGCATCTGTGGTGGGCGGCCGTCGTTCTGTCGGACGTTGCTGTTGACGGATTCGAGCCGGCAATCCTTGGCGATGGTGCTGCGCAGCAGCTCGCAATCCCGCGTCGCCAGCTGGTAGACGAGCTTCCGCGCCTGATCGATCTTCTGCGGCAGTTCGTCCTCCGTCCCACCGCCGGGGACGAAGAAGGAGATCGACGTCTGGATCCGCACCTGTGCGCCCTGCCCCTCGGCGCCCGGCGCCGTCTGCGCCGCAGCCGGCCCAACCATCAACACCGCCGCCGCAGCAGCCACCGCAACATCTTTCGATAACAACATCACGCATCCTCGCAAACCAACCGCGCCAGCGTAGCGCCGCCGGATTGCGCGGCGATGAACCGCATCAGCGAATGCGGCGCGTCTCGCGAAAGCATGGATTCACCACGCCACGCCGGGACGACAGCCTTGAGCTCGGCCGCATGCGCCCGCGTCGCGGCCGCGCCTTGCCGCTCGCTGTGTCTCACCTTGTGACGAACCAATCCGCCCGCGTTAACGCTTCGAACGCAGCCGGAACAAAGCGGTGACGAATCATCGCGAATCGGGAGGCGCGCGATGCGATCGTCTGGATATCGCACCGCGCGGCAACGGCGCCTACAATGACTGGGCGTGCGATGTTCATGCTCGACGTTCGCGAGCAGCGAAAAGATTAACGTCGGCATCGTCTGCCGGCGGAATGACCGGCCGGCGGCGGCGTGATGACCCCGGGGTCGCTTCGCTCGCCCGGGCTACACCGCTTCGCGTGACGTCACCCGATCTCCACGATCTCCAACTCCTGCGCGCCCTTGCCGACCACGTCGCCCACGCTCTTGCCCATCAGCAGCCTTGCCACCGGCGAGGCGAATGAGATCGTGCCTTGCTTGGGGTCGGCTTCGTCTTCGCCGACGATGCGGTAGGTTTGGACGCGGCCGTCGGGGCGGCGGAAGGTGACGGTGCTGCCGAACGCGACGACGTCGTTACTCTCCGGCTCGGGCATCAGTTGCGCGCTGCGGACGCGGATGTCGAAATAGCGCAGGTCGCGCGCCGGGATGGCTTCGGCCTGGCGGCGTTCGTTGACGTCGGCGATGGCGGCGGCGGCCTCGACGCCGGCGCGCGCCTCGGCGAGCTGCGCTTCCAGCGCGGCGAGGCCGGCGGCGGTGACGAGGTTGGGATGCTCCGAGATCGGCCGGTCCGGCAGCACCGTCTCCGATGCGGTCGCGGCACTGTCTTCCTTGGTGAAGGCGACGCTCAATTCAGACTCCGTCGTCAAAAGCAACAGGCGCTGGGGCGCCGGCCGGACATGTGGTCGCGCAAGGCGACCGATATCTAACGCGCGATCCTGGATTTCGCTTCGCTGCATCCAGGCTACAGGTGTCGCAGGACGCGATCCAGACGCCGACGTACCTACCCCGCCAGCACGGCCTCGATCCGCTCCAGCACCGCGCCGATATCCGCCGTGACCTCGTCGGCCGTCACCCACACCACGCGGTAGTCGCGCTCCTCCAGCCAGGTTTTTCGCGCGGCGCGGTCGGCGGCGACGGCGTCGCCTTCGTCCGGGTGGATCAGCTCGATCACCAGGCGGCGGGTGAAAGAGACGAAATCCGGGATGTGGCGGCCGACCGGCGTCTGGCGCTTGAAGTTGCCGGCGAAGCGGCGGTCGCTGCGCAGCTTCTCCCACAAGAGGCGCTCGGCGTCGGTCGGGTTGCGGCGCAAGAGCCGCGCCAGCCCGCGCAGCGAGCCGCCATCGGGATCAGGCATGCCGCCGGCCGCACGCTCGGCCAGCAGCGCGCGCAGCCGTGTCGCCTGCTCGCCGTCGGGCACGCCGCCTTTGGCCGGGCCCTTGCGGCCCTCGGCGATCGCCAGGATGGCGCCGTGCAGCGTGTGGATGTCCTGCTTGGTCGGGTCCATCCGGGTGAAGATGTTGCGCAAGTTGACCAGCATGGTGTCGCGCTTCTCCGGCGGGCGGAGGAATTCGACCCGGTCGAGCTCGGCGACCAGATTGTCGAAGAACGCCTGCATCTGGTGCTGCGACGCCGGCTCGGAGCGCTCCGGCATCGTGAACGGCAGCGCGCCCTCCGTGGCGTGCTTGAACCATTCGTAGCCCATCAGCAGCACCGCCTGCGCCAGGTTCAGCGAGGCGAACGCCGGGTTGACCGGGAAGGTGACGATGCGGTTGGCGAGCGCGACCTCGTCGTTCTCGAGGCCGTGGCGCTCGCGCCCGAACAGGATGCCGGCGGTGACGCCGGCCGCGGTCGAGGCGACGATCTCACGCGCGGCGGCTTCCGGCCCGACCACCGGCTTGGCCTGGTCGTGGGCCCGCGCGGTGGTGGCGAACAGCAGCGCGCAATCGGCCACCGCAGCCTCGACGCTGTCGAACAGCTCGACCGCGTTCAGGATGTGATCGGCGCCCGCCGACGCGCGGGTCGCGGCGATATTCGGCCAGCCGTCGCGCGGCTTTACCAGACGTAAACGCTTCAGGCCGAAATTACCCATGGCGCGCGCGCACATCCCGATGTTCTCGCCGAGCTGCGGCTCAACCAGGATGACAACGGGACCTTCGAGGTCCGCCGCGGGCTTGGATTTATCGGTGCCGGAGCCGGCCATCGCTTGAGCTTTCGGGTGAGCGTCTTGATGTCCCGGCTGAGCTGCCGGGCGGGCGCGCGGTGAGATTATAGCGGAGCTTGAGCGGGACGGCTGACAGCCTCGCTTTCGGCGCTTACGGGTTGCCAAGGCTGGCGGCATTTCTCAAGCGAAATAAATCGTTTACCAAGAGTTTTGACGGTTCATTCAGAACCTGAGGCGCGGCTCATGCTGCACATCAGGTTGAAGCTGCGGCCGCGCTCGCGCGCCGCCCTGCGCAAACGCCACGCCGGCATGCGCCGGAACGCTGCAAAAGCTGCACAATTGCCCGTCCATTCACCTTTCGGCGCAGCCGGCCCGGTGCTATAGCGGGCGCGGCTCAAGCCCAATCCCGCCCAGAACGAAGCGCTGTCTCATAAAGGCCCGATCCCGCATGGCGAAAATCAAGGTAAAAAATCCCGTCGTCGAACTCGACGGCGACGAGATGACCCGCATCATTTGGCAGATGATCAAGGACAAATTGATCCTGCCGTTCCTCGACGTGGAACTGATGTATTTCGACCTTGGGATGGAATATCGCGACAAGACCGACGACCAGGTCACGATCGACGCGGCCAACGCCATCAAGCAGGTCGGCGTCGGCGTGAAGTGCGCCACCATCACCCCGGACGAAGCGCGGGTGAAGGAATTCGGCCTCAAGAACATGTGGAAGTCGCCGAACGGCACGATCCGCAACATCCTCGGCGGCGTGATCTTCCGCGAGCCGATCATCTGCAAGAACGTGCCGCGGCTGGTGCCGGGCTGGACCAAGCCGATCGTGATCGGCCGCCACGCTTACGGCGACCAGTATCGCGCGACCGACATCAAGTTCCCCGGCCCCGGCACGCTGACGATGAAGTTCGTCGGCGAGGACGGCCAGGTGATCGAACGCGAAGTATTCAAGGCGCCCGGCGCCGGCGTCGCGATGTCAATGTACAACCTCGACGAGTCGATCAAGGACTTCGCCCGCGCCTCGCTGAACTACGGCCTGATGCGCAACTATCCGGTGTATCTCTCGACCAAGAACACCATCATGAAAGTCTATGATGGTCGCTTCAAGGACATCTTCCAGGAGATCTTCGACGCCGAGTTCAAGGCCGAATACGACGCCAGGGGCCTGACCTACGAGCACCGCCTGATCGACGACATGGTCGCCTCGGCGCTGAAATGGTCGGGCGGCTACGTCTGGGCCTGTAAGAACTACGACGGCGACGTGCAGTCCGACACCGTGGCGCAGGGCTACGGTTCGCTCGGCCTGATGACCTCGGTGCTGATGACGCCGGACGGCAAGACGGTCGAAGCCGAAGCCGCGCACGGCACCGTCACCCGCCACTATCGCGAACACCAGAAGGGCAAGGCGACCTCGACCAACTCGATCGCCTCGATCTTCGCCTGGACCCGTGGCCTGGCGCATCGCGCCAAGCTCGACAGCAACGAAGAGCTCGCGCGTTTCGCCGAAACGCTGGAGCGGGTCTGCGTCGAGACGGTGGAAGCCGGCGCGATGACCAAGGACCTTGCGCTGCTGGTCGGCGCCGACCAGCGCTGGCTGTCGACCGAAGGCTTCCTCGACAAGGTCGCGCAGAACCTCAACAAGGCGATGAGCGAAAAGGCCGCCTGATCGGGGCGCTTCTGCGAAGTCGAAAAGGCGCGGACGCTGTCCGCGCCTTTTTTATTGGCGCCTGACCCGATGCGACCTTCAATATCAGGCACTTTCGTTTCCACGCGTCATGCCCGGCATTTTGCCGGGCATCCACGCCTTGCTGACTGAGATGCTGGAAAGGCGTGGATGGCCGGGCCTTCGCCGCGCCGGAGGGGCTTCGGCCCCGCAGGCGGGACGAGCCCGGCCATGACGGTGGTGCCTGATTTCAGAAGCTATGTTCTCGGGCAGGCTCATAGGATTACGGCGGTGTCGGCTTGCCATCTTCGTTTCCGTCAAGACACTCGCTCCAGCGCTGACCTGCTCGCGAAAGCTCATCCTCATGACCTCGCTCCTCACCTTCTGTGCCGCCGCGGTGATGGAGATCGCCGGGTGTTTTACGTTCTGGGCGTGGCTGCGGCTGGACCGGTCGGCGCTGTGGCTGATCCCCGGCGTGATGGCGCTGGCGCTGTTCGCTTATCTGCTGACGCTGGCCGACAGTCCGCTGGCCGGGCGCGCCTACGCGGCCTATGGCGGGATCTACATCGCCAGCGCGCTGCTGTGGGGCTGGGCGATGGAGGGACATCGGCCTGATAGCTGGGACATGATCGGCGCCGCGATCTGCCTGGTCGGCATGAGCGTGATCCTGTTCGCGCCGCGCTCGCTGCCCGCCTGATCGGGCGGCGATGTCGCTTCTCGTCGCGGCTGTTGCGATGTATTGACGCAGCCACGCCCCGATTTGATCGAGCCCCGCGCGCGCCTGCCCGCTGCGTGATCTGGAATCAAGATGACAACTGCAAGCGATATCGGCGTCTACCGCGAAGCCCTGGTGTTTCTCGGGACCGCCGGCGTGGTGATTCCACTGATGGCGCGGCTGCGCATCAGCCCGGTGCTCGGCTTTTTGGTCGCAGGCCTCGTGCTCGGCCCCTACAGCCTTGGCCGCATCGGCGATGGCGCACCCTGGCTGCAGGCCATCACCATCACGTCGCAGGCCGCGGTCGACCGGCTCGCCGAACTCGGTGTCGCCTTCCTGCTGTTCACCATCGGGCTCGAACTGTCGTTTGACCGGCTGTGGACGATGCGCCGGCTGGTGTTCGGACTCGGCATGCTGCAGGTGGTGCTGACCACCGCGGCGATCGCCGGCATCGCCATCAGCTTCGGCAACACGGTCGAGGCCAGCCTGGTGATCGGCGCCTGCCTGGCGCTATCGTCGACCGCGATCGTGCTGCAGCTGCTCGCCGAGCAGAAACGGCTGGCGACGCTCGCCGGCCGTAGCATCTTCGCCGTGCTGCTGGCGCAGGATCTCGCGGTGGTGCCGATCCTGTTTCTGATCGTGGTGCTGGGCCAGGCCAATGGCGACGGCGCGCAAAGCGCAAGTTCAACAAGCTCGGTGTGGCTCGGGCTGGGCATGGCGCTGATCCAGGCGGTCGCGGCGATCCTGCTGATCGTCGGCTTCGGCCGGCTGGTGCTGCGCCGGCTGTTTCGGCTGGTGGCGCACACCCGCAACCGCGAACTGTTCATGGCCACCATCCTGTTCGTGGTGGTCGGCACCTCGCTGCTGACCCATGTGGCAGGCCTGTCGATGGCGCTCGGCGCCTTTCTGGCCGGGCTGGTGCTGGCCGAGACGGAGTTTCGCCGCCAGGTCGAAGTCGACATCGAGCCGTTCAAGGGCATGCTGCTCGGTCTGTTCTTCATCTCAGTGGGAATGCGGATCGACCTCGCCGAAGTCGCTCGCTATCCGGCAATGGTCGCGGCCTCGGTAGTCGGCATGGTGGCGCTGAAGGCCGTGCTGGTCGCCGGCCTGACACGGGCGTTCGGGCTGTCCTGGCCGGTGGTGGCCGAAGCCAGCCTGCTGCTCGCCGGCGGCGGTGAATTCGCCTTTCTGGTGCTCGGACTCGCCAGCTCGAGCGGCCTCGTCACGCATGAGGTCGAGCAGTTCATGCTGCTGGTGTCGTCGGGCACGATGATGCTGACGCCGTATCTGGCGCGGCTGTCGCGCAAGGCGAGCACGCGGGTGCGCAAAGCCGCCGCGCTGGCGGACGGCCACACCGATCCGGGCCCCGCCGAGGAGGGCCGCATCATCATTGTCGGCTATGGCCGCGTCGGCCGCATCCTCGGCGACATCCTGACGAAGCAGGACAAGCCGTTCATCGGCATCGAGATCGATCCCGAGACGGTGGGGCGGGCACGCCGCGCCGGGCGCAATCTGGTTTACGGCGACGCCACCCAGCGCGCCTTCCTGCGCAAATGCGGCCTCGCCGAAGCGCCGGCACTGGTGGTGACGATGCACGATGCCGCCGCGGCCGAGCACGTCGTCGCCGCCGCCCGCGCCGAGCGCCCCGACCTGCCGGTGATCGTCCGCGCCCGCGACGCCGACCACGCCCGCCGGCTGTTTGCGCTGGGGGCCACCGACGTCGTCCGCGAAGTCCTCGAAGCCAGCTTCGAAATCGCCTCGACGGTGCTGCAAACGCTCGGCACCCCGGTCGGCAAGGTCATCGCCATCATCCACGACGAACGGGACACACGGAAGAAGCAGGTCCGCGAAGGCGTCGCGGCGGTGGATTAGCGGGCGCTGGCGGCGCAGCCACCCCGACGCCGTCATTCCGGGGCGCGCTATCTGGCCGGCCTTGAGCCGGCCTGATGGCGCGAACCCGGAATCTCGCAGTTGTGGAAGCACGGTCGTCGTAACAACGTCGAGATTCCGGGTTCACGCAGCTTCGCTGCGTGCCCCGGAATGACTCGCGGAGCGGTAGTGCATTACAGAGCGCCCGCCTGTTCCGCTATGCGAGCGGAACGGAGTTTCACGAGCTTACTTATCGATCGGTGCGGCTGCTGTCTCGTTCGAGGCGGCTGGTCGTGGGAGGTCGGCGCTTCGTCCGATCGCAACGGCATCGAGAGCGTCGAACGGATGAAGCTGGGGAAAGCGCAAAGCCTGGAAGACGTCGCCGGCCTGGTCGGTGCCTGCGCGGTGACCATCCTGGCGGTGATCATCATTGCGGCGCTGTATGTCGGCCGCGAGGTGTTCGTGCCGGTCGCACTGGCGATCCTGCTCAGCTTCGTGCTGGCGCGGCCGGTCAATCTGCTGCAGGCGATACGGGTGCCGCGCGCGGTGGCGGCGATCGTCTCGGTGCTGCTGGCCTTCGTGGTGATCTTCGCGCTCGGCAGTCTGATCGCTACGCAGTTGTCGCGCCTCGCCGGCGATCTGCCGCAGTATCAATCGACCATCCAGGACAAGATCACTTCGCTGCGCGGCGTGACGGGCGGCTCCTCGACGCTGGAGCGCGCCGAAGGCATGCTGCAGGACCTCAGCAAGGAGCTCAACAAGCCCAAGGCGACCCCGTCGCTGAGCAACTCATCGCCGACGACCACATCCGGGCGCCCCGTCGCCCCTGTGCCGGTGGAGGTGTTGCAGCCCGACCCGGGCACGCTGGCCAATCTGCGCTCGCTGATCGCGCCGCTGATCTCGCCATTGGCGATGACCGGTATCATCGTGATCTTTGTGATCTTCATTCTGCTGCAGAAGGAAGATCTGCGAAACCGGCTGATCCGCCTCGCCGGTACGCACGATCTTCAGCGCACCACCGCGGCGCTGGACGATGCGGCCGGCCGGCTCAGCCGGCTGTTCCTCAATCAGCTGCTGCTCAATTCCGCCTTCGGCGTGCTGATCGGCACCGGGCTGTGGATCATCGGCGTGCCGAGCCCGGCGCTGTGGGGCATCCTGGCCGCGGTGCTGCGCTTCGTGCCCTACATCGGCTCGATCATCGCGGCGGCGTTTCCGCTGACACTGGCGGTTGCCGTCGATCCCGGCTGGTCGATGCTGATCTGGACGGCGGCGCTGTTTTTCATCATCGAGCCGGCGATCGCCCACGTGGTCGAGCCGCTGATGTACGGCCGCACCACCGGCCTGTCGCCGGTCGCCGTTGTGGTGTCGGCGACATTCTGGACCGCGCTGTGGGGACCGATCGGCCTGGTGCTGGCGACGCCGCTGACGGTCTGCCTGGTCGTGCTCGGGCGGCACGTCGAGCGGCTGGCGTTTCTCGATGTGATGTTCGGCGACCGCCCAGCGCTGTCGCCGCCGGAGATCTTCTATCAGCGGATGCTGGCCGGCGACCCGACCGAGGCCGCCGAGAAGGCCGAGCAGTTTCTCAAAGAGCGCTCCCTGTCGTCCTATTACGACGACGTCGCGATGAAGGGCCTGCAGCTGGCGCAGTCCGATCTCGAGCGCGGCGCCCTGGACGCGGTGCGGCTGGAGCGCATCAAGGACACGGTGCTGGAATTCACCGAGGACCTCACCGACGAGGTCGAGCAGGAGGCGGACGGCGAAGACACCACCGACGACGCCGAGGCGGCTGCGGCTGTCGACGAAACGCCCCCGGCGCATGCCCATGACGGTCTGCCGACGCTGAAGCCGGCTGAGCTTGCGCCGAACTGGCAGGGCACGGCGCCGGTGCTGTGTATCGGCGGGCGCAGCGAGCTCGACGAGGCGGCGGCGCTGATGCTGGCGCATCTGAGCCGCGTGCACGGCCTCGGCGCCCGCGCCGAGCCTGCCAGCGCGCTGGCGACCAAGCACATCTTCGCCCTCGACACTTCGGATGTCGCGCTGGTGTGCCTGACCTATCTGGAGATCCCCAACAGCACGCACATACGCTACGCCGTCCGCCGTCTCCGCCGCAAGGCGCCGCAGGCGAAGATCATGGTGGCGCTGCTGTCGGCGACCGGCGCGACCGCGCCTGACGGCCAAGGCTCGGTCCAGGCCGACACCATCGTCGCCAGCCTGCGCGACGCGGTCGCCTATTGCCTCGACGAAGCCACCCCCGCCCCGCCGCCACAGACTGCGGAGCAGCCGCTGTCGAGCGTGGCGGTGTGAGGCGGCACGCCCCCGACGCTTTGCATCACGTCGCTGAACCCAAAGCACCGTCATTCCGGGGCGCGTCCTCGGGCCGGCCTCGGCCGGCACAAGGACGCGAACCCGGAATCTCGCAGCATTTGGGCACGGCCTTCCTCACAACGTCGGGATTCCGGGTTCACGCGGCTTCGCCGCGTGCCCCGGAATGACTCGTGGAGAGGCAGCGGCGAGAAGCTCACCCGGTTGACGCGGGGAGAGGTTGTTAGTTTGTAGCTGGGCGGCGGTAGTGATAGCGGTAGAGTTCGTGATCGAAGCCGAGGCTGGCGTAGAGGGCGTGGCCGGCCATGTTGTCGGCGACGACTTGCAGGCAGGCGGCTTTGGCGCCGTGGCTGATGGCCCAGGCGAACACGGCGTGCATCAGGCGGCGGCCGAGGCCCCGGCCGCGCAGCGCTGCGTCGACCACGACTGACTCGACGACTAACAAGTCGCCGTGCAGCACGCCGTAGGCGGTGGCGGCGATGCGGCCGTCGTGGCGAAGCGCGGCGAAGCCGGCCGGCAGCGCGATAGCGTCGATGACACGAGCGTAGATCGCCGCATGCGACGGCGACTGCGCTTGCAGTCGGGCGATGGCGGCGAGCCAATCGGCATCGGGGCGCGGCTTAATGGAGATGCCCGAGGCGGCGGACGCATTGGCAGCGGCAAACGTATCTGGAGCAGATGCATCAACAGCCGGCGAAGCCGTAGCGGACGCGTCCCGAACTAACCGCTCGCCGCCGAAATCCCGCAACAGCGTGCAGGTCTCGCCTTCGCTGCCAAAACCATGCTGATCGAGCTCGCGGTTGATCTGCGCGGCGCCGGCGAGAAGCGTCGGCACGCGGACGATCAGCGGTTGGCCGTGGTGACGATACAGCGCCGCGAAATCGTCGAGATATGCAGCAATCGACGTCGCCCGGTCGTGCAGCGGATTGACCGAGTTGGCGCGGCGCGACACGCCCTCGCCGAACCGCAGCAACCAGTCGCCCCGCATCGCGCTGCGCAGCGCCGGCCACGCGTCGAGGCAGGCCTGCTCGACCCGCCACGCCAGCGTCTCGCTCATACTACGCGCCGATCGCGGCCGCGATCGCTTCCAACGCGGCGTCGGCCTTGCTGCCGTCGGGGCCGCCGGCCTGCGCCATGTCGGGCTTGCCGCCGCCGCCCTTGCCGCCGAGCACTTCGGACGCCTTGCGCACCAGATCGACCGCGGAGAACCGCGCCACCAGGTCCGGCGTGACGCCGACCACGACCGAGCCCTTGCCGTCCTCGCTCCTGGCGATCAGCGCGATCACGCCGGAGCCGATCTGCTTCTTGCCCTGATCGACCAGGCTCTTGAGATCCTTGATCTCGATGCCTTCGACCGAGCGCGCCATCAGCTTGACGCCGCCGATGTCGCGCACGTCGCCGCTGCCGCCGGCCGCGCTGCCGCCCATCGCCAGCTTCTTGCGCGCCTCGGCGAGTTCGCGCTCAAGCTTCTTGCGCTCCTGCACGATGGCGCTGGCGCGCGAGGTGACGTCGCCGAGCGAGGCGTTGAGCTCCGCCGACACGACGCGCAGGTCGTTGCGCAGATTGTTCAGCGCCTGCCGCGCCTGCCTGCCGGTCAGCGCCTCGATGCGGCGCACGCCGGAGGCGACCGCGCTCTCGCCGGTGATCGACACAAGGCCGATGTCGCCGGTGCGCTTGACGTGGGTGCCGCCGCAGAGTTCGACCGACCAGCCGAACACGTTGCTGCCGTGGTCACGCGCGGCCTTGCCCATCGACACGACGCGGACTTCGTCGCCGTATTTCTCGCCGAACAGCGCACGCGCGCCGGCCTCGCGGGCGTCGTCGACGGCCATCAGCCGGGTCACGACCTCGTCGTTCTCCAGCACGATGTCATTGGCGATATCTTCGACCTGGCGCAGTTCGTCGGCCGTAATTGGCTTCTGATGCACAAAGTCGAAACGCAGCCTGTCCGGCGCGACCATCGATCCCTTCTGGGCGATGTGATCGCCGAGGACCTGCCGAAGCGCCTCGTGCAGCAGATGCGTCGCCGAGTGATTGGCGCGGATCGCCGAGCGGCGGCCGTGATCCACTTCCAACGCGAGCGCATCGCCGAGCGAGATCTTGCCCTGCTCCAACGTGCCGAAATGCACGAACAGATCGCCGGCTTTCTTCAGCGTGTCGGTGACCACGAAGCGCACGCCGTCGGCGGTGAGCACGCCGGTGTCGCCGACCTGGCCGCCGGACTCGGCGTAGAACGGCGTCTGGTTGAACACGATCGCGCCCTGATCGCCGGCCTTCAGCGCGTCGACCTCAGTGCCGTCTTTGACCAGCGCGGTGACGACGGCTTCGGCGGTCTCGGTGTCGTAGCCGAGAAACTCGGTGGCGCCGTGCTTGTCGCGCAGCCCGAACCACACCGCCTCGGTCGCCGCCTCGCCGGAGCCCGCCCACGACGCGCGCGCCTTGGCGCGCTGGCGGTCCATCGCGTCGGTGAACGAGGCGATATCGACGTTGATGCCGCGGTTGCGCAGCGCGTCCTGCGTCAGGTCGAGCGGGAAGCCATAGGTGTCGTACAGCGTAAACGCGGTCTCGCCGTCGAACATGTCGCCCTTCTTGAGGGTCGCGCTCTTTTCGTCGAGGATCGACAGGCCGCGCTCCAGCGTCTTGCGGAAGCGCGTCTCTTCGAGCCGCATCGTCTCTTCGATCATCGCCTCGGCGCGCACCAGTTCCGGATAGGC
Organism: Rhodopseudomonas palustris; assembly: GCF_003591005.1. Taxonomy (GTDB): domain Bacteria; phylum Pseudomonadota; class Alphaproteobacteria; order Rhizobiales; family Xanthobacteraceae; genus Rhodopseudomonas; species Rhodopseudomonas palustris_K. Next base: position 215,605 of record NZ_QYYD01000004.1, on the reverse strand, counting down.
CTGGCCCATCTCGCGGACCAGCGCCCACACCAGCCGCCACATCAGCGGCTCCTTGGCGCCGAGCAGCTGGGCGTGGCGCATCGCGCGGCGCATGATCCGGCGCAGCACGTAGCCGCGGCCTTCGTTCGACGGCAGCACGCCGTCGGCGATCAGGAAGGAGGACGAGCGCAGATGATCGGCGATGACCCGGAACGACGCCGCGTCGTCGCCGCTCGGGCCGCGGCCGAGCGCCGACGACGTCGCATCGATCAGGCTGCGGAACAGGTCCGTCTCGAACACGCTGTCGACGCCCTGCAGGATTGACGCCATCCGCTCGAGGCCCATGCCGGTGTCGATCGACGGACGCGGCAGCGGCACGCGCTCGTCTTTCGTCACCTGGTCGTATTGCATAAATACCAGGTTCCAGAATTCGAGGAAGCGGTCGCCGTCCTCGTCGGGCGAGCCGGGCGGGCCGCCGAAAATGTGCTCGCCGCGATCGATGAAGATCTCCGAGCACGGACCGCACGGGCCGGTGTCGCCCATCGCCCAGAAGTTGTCGCTGGTCGGGATGCGGATGATGCGGTCGTCGGAGAAGCCGGCGATCTTCTTCCAGTAACCGGCCGCCTCGTCGTCGGTGTGGTACACGGTGACGAGCAGCTTGTCCTTCTTCAGGCCGAAATCCTTGGTGATCAGATTCCAGGCGAGCTCGATCGCGCGTTCCTTGAAGTAATCGCCGAACGAGAAGTTGCCGAGCATCTCGAAGAAGGTGAGATGCCGGGCGGTGTAGCCGACATTGTCGAGGTCGTTGTGCTTGCCGCCGGCGCGGACGCATTTCTGCGACGTGGTGGCGCGCTGATAGGGGCGCTTCTCCAGCCCGGTGAAGACGTTCTTGAACTGCACCATGCCCGCATTGGTGAACATCAATGTCGGATCGTTGCGCGGCACCAGCGGCGACGACGAGACGACCTCGTGACCGTTCTTGGCGAAGTAGTTCAGAAACGCAGACCTGATTTCGTTAACGCCGCTCATGTTCGTCCATTCAGTCCCGGAATGCCCGCGAAACGCCCGCCGGACCCCACTTTCCGGAGTCCTGCCTTTTAGACGGGGGGGCGGCAGCTGTCCAGAAAGTGGGCATTGATTCAGTTGTTTGCCACCTCCCCCCGATCGCTGCGAACAGCCGTTGATAGCTCGCTGCGGTGCGTTGACAGCCTTGCTCCAGCCGTGTTTGTGTCATACCTACCTAAGACTAAGTCGCGTCGGGAGAGATCGGCCCAATTCTTTAGAGGAGTGGGCCGGCGCCGAAGGAGCAACCGCCCCGGAAACTCTCAGGCAAACGGACCGCGCGACTTGTTGACATCTGGAAAGAGAGCGGCCGGCGACCCCGGCGCGGCTCCGCCGACGGGATAATGCTCTCAGGCACAGCGACAGATGGGGCTCGAATGGTGACGAGAAAACGGTCTCGGGAACCGGGGGAGCCTTGTGAATGCTGGCGCGTGACGATTCACAGCCTTTGAAACAAACCCCGCTGCATGCGCTGCATCTGGCGCGCGGCGGAAAGATGGTGCCGTTCGCCGGCTACGACATGCCGGTGCAATACGCGCCCGGGGTGTTGAAAGAGCACCTTCACACCCGCGCCGCCGCCGGCCTGTTCGATGTCTCGCATATGGGCCAGATCGAGCTGCGGGCGAAGTCGGGCAAGCTGGAAGACGCGGCGCAGGCGCTGGAAAAGCTCGTCCCCCAGGACATCGCGGCGCTCGCGCCCGGCCGCCAGCGCTACGCGCAGTTCACTAACGAGACCGGCGGCATTCTCGACGATCTGATGGTCACCAATCTCAGCGACCGGCTGTTTCTGGTGGTGAACGCCGCTTGTAAGACCGAGGACGAGGCACATCTGCGGGCCCATCTGTCGGACGCCTGTGACATCACCGCCCTTCCCGAGCGCGCGCTGCTGGCGCTGCAGGGGCCGAAGGCCGAAGGCGTGCTGGCGAAATTCTGTGCAGACGTCACCAAGCTGCGCTTCATGGACGTCGCGGAGCTGACATTGGCCGGCTTGCCCTGCATCGTGTCGCGCTCCGGCTACACCGGCGAGGACGGATTCGAGATGTCGGTGCCGGCCGACGGCGCGGAGGGCTTCGCCGAAAAGCTGCTGGCCGATCCGGACGTGCTGCCGATCGGGCTTGGCGCCCGCGACAGCCTGCGGCTGGAAGCCGGGCTCTGCCTTTACGGCCACGACCTCGACACCACCACCTCGCCGATCGAAGGCGCGCTCATCTGGTCGATCCAGAAGAGCCGGCGCAGCGGCGGCGCCCGGCCCGGCGGCTTTCTCGGCGATACGACCATCCTGAAACAACTCGATGACGGCACCACGCGCAGCCGCGCTGGCCTGCGTCCCGAAGGCCGCGCGCCGGTGCGCGAGGGCGCGCAGTTGTTCGCGAGCGCCGACGCGGCCGAGCCGATCGGCGCCGTCACCTCGGGCGGCTTCGGCCCGTGCCTGAATGCGCCGATGGCGATGGGCTATCTGCCGCCGTCGCACGCCGCGCTCGACACCCAGGTTTTTGCCGAGGTGCGCGGTCAGCGGCTGCCGCTGCGCGTCGCGTCGATGCCGTTCGTTCCGAACACCTATAAGCGCTGAGGACCCCGCATGACCACGCTCTACACCTCCGATCACGAATGGCTGAAGATCGAAGGCGACGTCGCCACCATCGGCATCACCAACTACGCGCAGGAACAGCTCGGCGACGTGGTGTTCGTCGAACTGCCGAAGGTCGGCCGCAACGTCAAGAAGGCGGAAGCCGCGGCGGTGGTCGAGTCGGTCAAGGCCGCCTCGGATGTCTACGCGCCGATCACCGGCGAAGTGCTCGAGGTCAACGAGACGCTCGGCACCGAGCCGGCGCTGGTGAATTCCGACGCAGACGGCGCCGCCTGGTTCTTCAAGCTCAGAATCGCCGACAAGAGTGAACTCGACGGCCTGATGGACGAAGCCGCCTACAAGGCCCACACGGCCTGAGTTGTTGCTGACAATTCCTCGTCATTGCGAGCGAAGCGAAGCAATCCAGAGGCCCGGTGCACTTCGCTGGATTGCTTCGTCGCTTCGCTCCTCGCAATGACGAGAACTGAGCATTTCTCGAAACGAGGACCACAGCATGCCGCATCGCCGACCGATCGACGCCGCCAACGACTTCGTGCGCCGGCATATCGGGCCCTCGCCGCAGGACATCGGCGAGATGCTGTCCACCGTCGGGGCCGGCAGCCTCGAACAGCTGATGGCCGAGACGCTGCCGTTTGCGATCCGCAACAAGGAGCCGCTGGCGCTCGGCGCGCCGCTGTCGGAGACCGAAGCGCTGGCGCATATGACCGAGCTGGCGGCGCAGAACCAAGTGTTCACCTCGCTGATCGGCCAAGGCTATTCGGGCACGGTGCTGCCGACCGTGATCCAGCGCAATATCCTGGAAAATCCCGCCTGGTACACGGCCTATACGCCGTATCAACCCGAGATCAGCCAGGGCCGGCTGGAAGCGCTGTTCAACTTCCAGACCATGATCTGTGACCTCACCGGGCTCGACGTCGCCAACGCCTCGCTGCTGGATGAGGCCACCGCCGCGGCCGAAGCGATGGCGCTGGCAGAGCGCGCCGCGTCGGCCAAGTCGAAGACGTTCTTCGTCGACCGCGACACCCATCCGCAGACGCTGGCGGTGCTGCGCACCCGTGCCGAGCCGCTCGGCTGGAGCATTCTGGTCGGCGACCCCGACACCGAGCTCGACGGCGCGGAAGTGTTCGGCGCGCTGCTGCAATATCCCGGCTCGTCCGGCGTACTGCGCGATCCGCGCGCGGTGATCGCCAAGCTGCACAACAAGGGCGCGCTGGCGGTGATGGCCGCCGATCTGCTCGCGGTGACCCTGATCACGCCGCCGGGCGAACTCGGCGCCGACATCGCGATCGGTTCGGCGCAGCGTTTCGGCGTGCCGATGGGCTATGGCGGGCCGCATGCCGGCTACATGGCGGTGCGCGACAGCTTGAAGCGCAGCCTGCCCGGCCGCATCGTGGGCCTGTCGATCGACAGCCACGGCCAGCCCGCTTATCGCCTGGCGCTGCAGACCCGCGAACAGCACATCCGCCGCGAAAAGGCGACCTCGAACATCTGCACCGCGCAGGTGCTGCTGGCGGTGATCGCCTCGATGTACGGCGTGTATCACGGCCCCGATGGCCTCGCCGCGATCGCCCGCCGCGTCCATCGCCGCACTGCGACGCTCGCCACCGGGCTGAAACAGCTCGGCTTCGCGCCGGTGAATGATACGTATTTCGACACGCTGACCATCGAAGTCGGCGACAAGCGCGACGCCATCGTGGCGCGCGCCGAGGCCGAGACCATCAATCTGCGCATCAATCCAACCTCGCTCGGCATCGCGCTCGACGAAACCACGACGCCGGCGACGGTCGAAGCTTTGTGGCGCGCGTTCGGCGGCTCGCTCAATTATGCGAGCGTCGAGCGCGATGCATCCGACACGCTGCCGGACGGCCTGAAGCGCACCAGCGATTTCATGACGCAGGCTGCGTTCCAGGACTATCGCTCGGAGACCGAGCTGCTGCGCTACATGCGCAAGCTGAGCGATCGCGACCTCGCGCTCGACCGCGCGATGATCCCGCTCGGCTCCTGCACCATGAAGCTCAACGCCACCACCGAGATGATGCCGCTGACCTGGCCGGCCTTCGGCAGCCTGCATCCGTTCGTGCCGCGCGCGCAGGCGCAGGGCTATCAGGCGATGTTCGCGACGCTCGAAGCCTGGCTCGCCGAGATCACCGGCTACGACGCGGTGTCGCTGCAGCCGAACTCCGGCGCGCAGGGCGAATATGCCGGCCTGCTGGCGATCCGCGGCTATCACCTGTCGCGCAATGAACCGCACCGCAAGATCTGCCTGATCCCGTCTTCGGCGCACGGCACCAATCCGGCCTCGGCCGCGATGGTCGGCATGGATGTCGTGGTGGTGGCCTGCAACAGCCATGGCGACGTCGATGTCGATGATCTGCGTGCCAAGGCCGAGGCGCATTCGGCCAATCTCGCCGCGGTGATGATCACCTACCCGTCGACCCACGGCGTGTTCGAAGAGCACATCCGCGACATCTGCGATATCGTCCACGCGCATGGCGGCCAGGTGTATCTCGACGGCGCCAACCTCAACGCCCAGGTCGGCCTCGCCCGCCCCGGCGCATACGGCGCCGACGTCAGCCACCTCAATCTGCACAAGACGTTCTGCATTCCGCATGGCGGCGGCGGCCCGGGCATGGGGCCGATCGGCGTCAAGGCGCATCTGGCGCCGTTCCTGCCCGGCCATCCGGCGGAAGGCGAGCCGACGAGCGGCGTGCTGCACGGCGGCGGCACGGTCTCGGCCGCGCCGTACGGCTCGGCGTCGATCCTGACCATTTCGTACATCTACATCCTGATGATGGGCGGCGCCGGACTGCAGCGCGCCACCGAGATCGCGATCCTCAACGCCAACTACATCGCCGACAGGCTGCAGCCGCACTTCCCGGTGCTGTATCGCAACCTGCGCGGCCGGGTCGCGCACGAATGCATCGTCGATCCGCGGCCGCTCAAGAGCACTAGCGGCGTCACCGTCGACGACATCGCCAAGCGGCTGATCGACTACGGCTTCCACGCCCCGACCATGAGCTTCCCGGTGCCGGGCACGCTGATGATCGAGCCGACCGAGTCGGAATCCAAGGCCGAGATCGACCGGTTCTGTGACGCGATGATCGCGATCCGCCGCGAGATCGCGCAGGTCGAGGAAGGTCGCTTCAAGATCGAGCAGTCGCCGCTGCGCCATGCGCCGCACACGGTGCACGACGTCACCTCGGCGGAATGGACCCGTCCGTATCCGCGCACGGAAGGCTGCTTCCCGGCCCCGCATTCGCGCACCGACAAATACTGGTGCCCGGTCGGCCGGGTCGACAACGTCTACGGCGACCGCAATTTGATCTGCTCGTGCCCGCCGATCGAGGACTACGCGCTGGCCTCGGACTACGCGCGGGCGGCGGAGTAAGCGGCGGACGGCGGGCGCGCCGCAGAGGGGGCGCGGCCTCAGCACCTCTTGTCGTCATTGCGAGGAGCGAAGCGACGAAGCAATCCAGCTCGGTGCACTGAGCTGGATTGCTTCGCTTCGCTCGCAATGACGAGGTGAAGGTAACGGCCAGAAACGAATGCGGCGAGCGCCGCGGGATCCCCGGCAACAGGGGGTCGCAACACTCGCCGTCTTAAGCTCGTATGCAGAGATGGACCGGACAGCACCGGCCCTTGCGACCGATATCACTCGGCCGCGGTCGTCCTATTCGTCAACCGGCTCCTCGCCTTCGGCATCGCTTTCCGGCGAGCCGGCGAGGATCTGTTCGGCGATCAGGCCGGAGTTCTGGCGGATCGCCGCTTCAATTTTCGCGGTCATGTCCGGATTGGCGCGCAGGAACGCCTTGGAGTTCTCGCGGCCCTGACCGAGCCGCTGGCTGTCATAGGAGAACCAGGCACCGGACTTCTCGACGACGCCAGCCTTGACGCCGAGATCGAGGATCTCGCCCATCTTGGAGACGCCCTCGCCATACATGATGTCGAACTCGACCTGCTTGAATGGCGGCGCCAGCTTGTTCTTCACCACCTTGACGCGGGTCTGGTTGCCGACGACCTCGTCGCGCTCCTTGATCTGGCCGATGCGACGGATGTCGAGGCGGACCGAGGCGTAGAACTTCAGCGCGTTGCCGCCGGTGGTGGTCTCGGGCGAGCCGTACATCACACCGATCTTCATGCGGATCTGATTGATGAAGATCACCATGGTGTTCGACTTGTTGATCGAAGCGGTGAGCTTGCGCAGCGCCTGGCTCATCAGGCGCGCCTGCAGGCCGGGCAGCGCGTCGCCCATGTCGCCTTCCAATTCGGCGCGCGGCACCAGCGCCGCCACCGAGTCGATGATCAGCACGTCGATGGCGCCGGAGCGCACCAGCGTGTCGGCGATCTCGAGCGCCTGCTCGCCGTGGTCCGGCTGCGAAATCAGGAGTTCGTCGACATTGACGCCGAGCTTGCGGGCATAGACCGGATCGAGCGCGTGCTCGGCGTCGATGAACGCGCAGATGCCGCCCTTCTTCTGCGCTTCGGCGACGCAATGCAGCGCCAGCGTGGTCTTGCCGGAGGATTCCGGCCCGTAGATCTCGACGATGCGCCCCTTTGGCAGGCCGCCGACGCCGAGCGCGATGTCCAGCCCGAGCGAACCGGACGAAATCGTCTCGATATCCATCGAGCGATCGTTCTTGCCGAGCTTCATCACCGAGCCCTTGCCGAACTGGCGCTCGATCTGTGACAGCGCGGCGGACAGCGCCTTGGATTTGTCCATGGAAGAACCTTCGACGATACGCAGGGCAGTTGGGGCGGAAGCCATGTGATGCTCCTTATGAACGGGATTCGCCGGTGGGACAAACCGCGGGTGGCCGAGACCTGATAGCCCAACGTACACTGTTTGTTCTAAGTTCGCAATATGTTCTTTGCCGAGCCGTTCCGATGTGGCCTCCTATCCCAACCAAATGCCCCTAAAGCCAGATTCCCTTGAAACTCCTGTCGGATGGCCGCTCCGAAAGTTGTGGGAGCCGCCTCGTAAGTTGATCGCCGACAATGCCAAGTCGGCCGGGCTATGCTCCTTTAGTCGTATGTGGCAGCCGATCGGCACAGAGAGTTACGACGTTGGGCTCGAGCTGGCCGTGATCGTCGACGGCCGGGTCGAGTGGAGCCTGCAACCGTGCCGACGCGTGATCGGCGGCTGGGTGCATTGCGAGACCCACGAAAGCGTGCCGCGACGGCCGACGCATTGGCGACCATCCCTAAGGTCGATCGCTTTCGGCATGGACTGGCAGACGGAGGGGCCGCAGGCAGGTCACCGCGCCGACCGCTGAAAACGCGGCTGTCCCGCGCGCGGAATTTGAGGGTCCGTCTGCGTCCTCACATCGTCGGGCGGGCATGGCAGTCGCCGCAGCCCCGGCCGCTCAAATCGAACTCGGCGCCTTCACGGTTTGTCAATCGTCACCGCGCAGAACTGCTGCATGACCATGCAGTTCGCTCCCACCAAGCCGCCGGACAAAGTCAAAATCCTCTGCGGCAAGTGCCGCGTTCCGTTTCGCGAGAAGATCAAGAACGTGCGGGAGGGATTTCAGGTGCAGTGCCCGAACTGCACCAAGCTGATCACCTTCTCCACCGACTCGGCCGATCCAACCGTGCAGCGTGCGTTCACCGAGGTTCGCCGCATCAAAAACGGCATGATGCTGTCGATCAATCGCGGCGATAGCGAGTACTCCCGCTGACCGATTAATCGCGGCTGGCTTCGAGTCAACGCAGGCTCTGCAATCCCCACATCACCAGCAGCATGGCCGGCACGCAGAGCAGCGCCCATTTCGCCCAGGCCGTCAGCCCGGGCACCACGCCGCTGCGGAACGCGGCAATCAGCCGGTAGGTCACGATGATCCAGGGCAGGATGATTCCCACCAGGATAGCGTCCACATACCACGTCATACGGCAACTCCGGCGCTGTTCGCCTGCAGCTTTAGCGCGCTCCGATGCAACCGTACCATCCGCCCATGGACGCATCTCGCGTGTTCGTTCCGTGCAAATCGGAACTTCTTAATCGTCCGGGACTTGTCGGTCCTGGAAGTCGATGCCTGTGGCAGGGGTTCGTCTTGGAAAATTCGATCGTGGTGCTGGTCGTCGAAGACGAACCGATGATCCAGAGCCTCGTGCAGGAGGCCCTCGAAGACGGCGGGTTTCAGGTCGAGGCGGTGTCTTCCGGCGAGGACGCGGCGAAGCTGTTGGCGGATCCGGACCGTTTTCGCGCCGTGATCACGGACGTCAATCTCGGCCGCGATCGCATGGATGGCTGGGACATCGGCCGCCTTGCTCGCGAAACCGACCCCTCTTTGCCGGTGATCTACATGACCGGCGACAGTGCCGCCGAATGGGCGGCGCGGGGCGTCCCGAACAGCCTGCTGATCACCAAGCCCTTCGCCCCCACCCAGGTCGTGGCGGCTGTCGCCCAGCTGCTCAACAACCCCGCGCCGGGTGCTCCCGGGGCTTGAGGCCGCGGGCCGGGACTGTTGTCAGGTATTTTCCCGACAGCCTCCGTCGTCTGCCGTGCATCGATAGAACCAGTCCGCGGTCGACAGCCGGCGGCAAGCGCTGTATTTTTCCACCATTCGAGCATCGCAGCTGTTGCGTCGGTCGGCCTGCAGCGGCTGCATCGACGGCTGAAACGAACAGGGACATCATTGGACAAGTTTGTTCGCGAGGAAAATCTCAAGCTATACCGACGGCTGCTGTCGGAAACCCGCGACGAAGAGCGCCGCCGTGTGCTGCTGCAGCTGATCGCCAGCCTGGACGACCGTCACCATAACGGTCACCGCGACACCTGAGCGCGCCGTCAGGCTCACGCACCCTGCGCCTTTGCGTTCCGCCTTTGCTTGGCTTTGATTGAGCCGATGCGCGGACCAGCCTGATGGCGTTTCCAGACATAATCCCTCACCACCCGACAGGCGATCCACCGCTCCCGCAGTCGCGGGAAAAGGTATTTGATCTTACGCAATGCCGGTCCGGCCTCTCTGGATAGCCTGCGCGCCGTCATTGCCGAACTTTCTAGAGGTGGGGAGTTCCGACGCTGACGGGAGCCCCGAACATGGCCTCGTTCGGGGCTCTTTGATTCCGGTCCGCCTGCTTCCGCGCCAGGCCCGTGCCGGCCCCCTCTCCGCGCGCGATCCACGCGCTCCGGCATTCCGGGGCGCTCGCGAAGTGAGCGAACCCGGAATCCGGCGATTGTGGCGGACGGGTGCTAATAACTGCGAGGTTCAGGATTCGCCCGCTGGCGCGAGCGCCCCGGAACGACTGCCTGGGGCGGGCGAGGCGGCTCGGGCGCGCGCGCCCACCACACGCGCCCGCTGGTGCTGAAAGGACGCACAACGAGTCCAGGTCGCTCCACGTCCAAGTCAGGCCACCGCCAGGCCAAGTCCCGCCCGGCCATGGCCAATTCTTGCGCCATCGCAATATCGGCGAGCGGCGGGCGCGATAGGTGTGATGGGGCATGCAGTCTGGATCGGCTGAACATCCCGCCGGGACAAAGGGCGTCGATCGACACCGCCGATGCCTCCAGGCGGCAGCGCAGCAGGCCCGCGGAGCGGGCCGAAGCTTCAGGGAGTGTGGAATGCGTCTTGGCAGTTCGATCTTGATGTTGACGGCAGCGCTGGCGCTGGCCGGCTGCGACCTCGGTCAGGGCACGCCTGGCCCTCAGGGCGAGCAGGGCCCTGCGGGGCCCGCTGGTCCTCCCGGCCCTCCCGGCAAGGACGGCGCTTCGTCGAGCAGCATCCGCACCGTCACCTCGACGACGTGTTCATCCAATGGCTGCCCGACGGCCTGCGACAGTGGGGAGACGCTGGTGTCGGCGCTGTGCGTCGGCAGTTCCTCAGCCCGCTTCAGCGACAGCATCGCGGTCGAGCGCGGCGTGCTGACGGCGCGCTGCGGCCCAACCGCGGCCAGCATCGTCCTCAGCTGCGCCCGCCAATAGGAGGCCCCCGGGCCGACCGACGAGGCCGAACCAAGTTCCCTTTCCGGAACGAACACCGACCTGCACCTGACGCCATGTTGAGGTGCAGGCCATCGGCGTCGACAGATTCTGCATGTCTTTTTAGGTGTAATGATACTACTATTGATTCAGATCAAATGGCCGAGAGTTTGGGCCGGCAATGGTCCTGAAACCTTCCGGAAGCTCCGGCCCGCGCATGCCTCATGTGATCTACAAATGCCCCCGGACGGCCATGAAGGTTCAGGCCTGGGTGGCCGAGGAAGTCACGCCGTCGACCGCAACGACATTCGAACTGGTCCGCTGCCAGGCCTGCACCCAGGTCCACTTCGTCAATCGCACTGACGGCAAGCTGCTCGGCGACAAGAGCTGACCCAGCCCTCATCCTCAGGCTGGCTGAAAACCCGGGCCCAATTTACGGCCACTTCCCCATTCTCTTGATTTGCCGACAATCTCCGTCATGACCACGCCTTTCTGCATCTCCGGCAGCAAGGCGTGGATGCCCGGCACGAGGACGGACATGACGCGCGGAGACGCAGGTCCCAAACTCTCAAGGGCAAATTTTCGGCCAAGGCCAGGCTCTGAGAAGTCGAGCGTCTCGAAGAATGTAGCTACGCCGCACCGGTCCACCGGTGCCCATGGTTCGAGGCGGCGCTGCGCGTCTCCTCACCATGCGGTTGTGGGAGAGGCGACGTCACCTCTGCCGGCTCTGTTTCTAACGACAGCCGAACTGCTCTAGTCGGAGCGACGGGCCTCGTTTTCGGGCAGCCGCGCTTTGTCGGGCAGCACGGTGCTGCGCAGCGCCGGGTAGACTTCGATGTGGCCGTTGTAATTGATGAAGCCCAGCTTTCGGAATTTGTTCATGAAGTGGCTGACGCGCGAACGCGTCGTGCCGATCATCTCCGCCAGCGTCTCCTGGCTGATATCCACCGGCAGCGATTTGACCGTGTCGTGCTCGCCGAGATCGGCGAGCAGAAGTAACAGCCGGGCCAGACGCTTCTCGCTCGAATTGAACAGCTGATCGATCAGGTCTTCTTCGACCCTGCAGTTGCGCTTCAGCAGATGCGTCATGAAGTACTCGCACATGCCGGGCTCTCGCTGCAGCGTCTCGATCAATGTCGGCCCGGCCAGCGTGGTAACGGCGCAGTCTTCGAGGGCGACAGCCGTGGAGACGCGGCGGCGACCGATCAGCGCGCTTTCGCCGAAGAATTGTCCGGATTCGAGAATGGCGACGACGCCTTCCTTGCCTTGCTCGGACATCACCACGAGCTTGATACGCCCGTGCTGCAAGTACAACACGCTGTCGGCTCGGTCGCCCTGTGCGAAGATGTGCTGGTTCTTGCGGAATTGCTGGATGGCTCGGCCCGGCCCCGCACTGCCCAGGAACGCCATCGGGTCGAATGCCGCCTCGAAAGAAGTCACGTGCTACCCTGCAATCGCCTCGACGCCAAAACTGCCGTCAAACGCCAGCAGCCGCGCGGCGAACAATCGCCGCGGCGGAACATCAACATCAATTCCAGAAAAAAATCTGTGCCGTTTTGACCACGCGATCTCGGCGGGTCGAACTTATCGGCCAAAATTAGTTGGCGGCTTGCCCGGACTTTTTCGACTTCGTAGTCGCGGTCTTCGGCTTGGGTGTAGACTCGTTACTACGCACGTCACCCCACGGATCGTTCGGCGCCTTGGCGTCGGGAATCTTTCGCAGCGACTCGCGATAAGCCCTGTCTCGGACCGCGTCCTGAGCCTTCTCCTCGGGAGATTTATGCTGAATCTCGGGCATCAGATTCACGTTCGGCATTTGGGCATAGGCCGGGCCGACCAACAGGATGCTCACCACCGCGCCGCGCAACAACTTCATTGGATACTCCTCCGCGGCGCTGCGGCCGCGTTTGCATTACGGGCGATCGGACCGGCACGATTTCGGCTGTTCGAGCCAATCGTCCCAGATTGGACCGCAGCGTGTGCAGCCATTGAGAAGAACTGCCGCAGCAACCACGCCGAGCACCACGACCGAACGCTTTACCATACGCCACCCCACTGAACGCCGGACCTTAAGGGATCGACCGTGGCGTTTTCAAGCCGTGCAGAATCGGGTCCGATGCAATCAAACGGCATGCCCTCCGCAGCGGCGGGCGGCCGGCAACATGCAACGCGATGAAGGGAGAAACGATATGGCGGATAGCCCGCAGGCGGCAGAATTCGAGCTCGAGGACGCTCGAAGGATGCTGGGCGACATGTTTGCGCCCTGGGTGCTGGACCTCGGGCTGTCGGTCCAATCGATCGAGACCGCCCCACCGTCCGGCGCTGCGGCGGATTGGCAGCCCGGCGCGACGCTGCGGATGGCGTTTTCGGAGCGGCTCTGCCGCAGCGGCGGCATTGTCTGCGGCCAGGCCCTGATGGCGCTGGCCGATACCGCGATGGTGTTCGCCATCGTCGCCGCCAATCGCGGCTTCCGGCCAATGACCACCGTCGATCAGACCACCCACTTCCTCAAGGCGGTCAGTTCGTCGGACGTACTCGCCGAAGCCCGTGTGGTGCGGCTCGGACGCACCATGAGCTTCGGCCGCGTCACCCTTCTCGGCACCAGCGACGGTAAGCCGGTCGCGATGGTATCGAGCGCGTTCGCGATGCTGTGACGGCGGCTATTTGCCGAGAATCTTCTCGGCCGCCGTGACGATACTGACGCTGGGATTGGTGCCGCAATAGGCGCCGAACTTCTTGGCGTTGGCGACGAACACCTCGGTGTCGATGATCGCCTCGTCGGAATCACCTTTGTACCATCCGTCCAGCCAGGTCAGGATCATCTTGATCTCGTCTGGCTCGGACTCGACGAACTGTTTGCACGACATCGTCGCCAGATCGAGAACTTCGGCCTTCGCCGCGACCTGGGACATCATCAGCCCAGCAACGCAGAATGCTGCGTACCCGATCCTCATGGTTGCTCCTCCCCCGTTTCGAAGCCCAGTCGAACAAGATTTGGATGTGTACGCAAGCGGACGCCGCTGCGACGCATTGCGGGCAGTTTGGTAAACGAAACCTTGGGCGCGCGCCTATTTCCAGGGCAATCGCATCAAAGTCTCCGTAATTTCCCTGTGCGAAGGTTTACCATCGCAATCCAAGCGGACCGAGACGATGATCGACAGACGAGGTGCTCGCCGCCAGCGGGTCTACAAGCGCGGTACCGTCGCGTTCAGCGGCGCCGGCTTCGACTGCACGATCCGCAACCTGTCGGCCAGCGGTGCGCGGATCGACCTCGAAGAACCGGCGCGGCTACCCGAGCACTTCATACTGGTCATCGAAAGCGACAAGGTCATGCACCGCTGCCGCCCGGTGTGGAACAGCGCTCAGCGCGTCGGCGTGGTTTTCGAGTAGTCGATCGCTCGCCTGCATCAGCCGCTCGCCGCCGATCAATAGCGCCCGCCATATCCGCCGACGTTGCCGCCGATCGGCCCGCGTGGGCCGATGCCGCCGCCGCGATAGCCGCCGCCGATCGAGATCGAGGGACCGCGCGGGACATCGTAATAGGTCGGCGGCGGGCGGCGCACCACCACGACGTCGTCGGCATCGTCGTCGTAGTACACCCGTTCGCGCGGCGGCTTCGACGCGGACCGTTTCGGCGACTCCTCACGCGCGGCGCGCTTCGGCTTGGCCTTTTCGGGCTTCTTGTCGGCCTTCTTCTCGAGCACCGGGGGTGTACTGCACGGACAGGTCGCGCCGGTCGCCGGCGTCAGCGCCGCGACAGGCGTCGGACCAAGCGACGTGGCGACCGGGACCGCGACCGCTAGTTCCGGCTTGTTGCGCAGCCGCAGTTCGAGCTTCCTGGCCGTGACGGTCAGATCGCTGTCGGGATACTGATCGAGAAATTCCTTGTAGGCCGACGCCGTGTTGGCCAGCACCGCCTTGTTCCAAGCCAGCATCCGGCGATGGCGATCGAGCCAGCGCTTCGCGCGGGTGCCGAAGGGCGGCTCGGCGAACAGCGACACGAACGCTTCATATGCGTCGACCGAACCATCGGACACGATCAGCTCGTTGGCCTCTTCGACCTTCTTGCCCTTCAGCAGGCTGCGCCATTCCTCGACCGTGCGCTTCTTCTCCGGCGCTGCCGGCTGCGCGGCTTCCTCGGCGACGCCGAAGAAGCGGAAGTCGTCGACCAGGGAGGACGAGTCCCACGGCGTCTGCCGGCCTTCGGTGGCTTTGTTCACGGCGAGCCGGACGCGCTTGAAGGTGTCCTCGATCTGCAGCCCGCTTTTGCGGCCGGCCTCCAGCAAGGCCGTGGTGTACGGGCTGTTGGCGCCGCCGCCATCTTCGGCTTCGGCGCCCGGCGAGGTCGAAAACGACACGAAGGTGCCGGGCGAGCCGGTCTTGGTATCGACCAGCGCCAGGCCCTGCCCCGTGGTCTTGCGAATCTCGGGAAATGGATTGTTGCGGCAGGCATCAAGCATGATGATGCGGCTGCGGGTCGGCACCGAGGTCAGGGTGTTGAGCACGTCGTCGAGCCGCACCGCCTGCAGCGGGATATCGGTCTCACGCTTGGGATCGATGTCGATCGGGATCAGGTAGTTCTCGCCGTCGACCTGAATGCCGTGGCCGGCATAGAACATCAGCGCCACCGTGTCGGGGCCTTTGGCGGCGATCTTGGCGGCGAAATCGCCGACCATCTGGCGCAGCTCGGTCTGGGTCAGGTCATTGGCAGCGGTGACCTCGAACCCGGCCTCGCCGAGCAGCTGCTCGACCGCCTTGGCGTCGTTGGCCGGGTTGGGCAGCGCCGGCACCGCCCGGTACGCCGATTGCCCGACCACCAGCGCGACGCGGCTCTCGGCCCAGGCCTGCCCGGTCCCCAGCATCAGCGCCGCAGCTATCGCCGCATTCCGCCACATCGCCCGCATCGACATCCTCCGGATCAATCCCCGTCGTTGGTCGGCTTCCGCGGCATCGCGGTTCACTACCGCGGCAATCCGACGCCGAACGGGCTGCGATGGCGGTGGCGAAATCAGCGAGCGGGTAAGAAGGGGTTAACATTACCCGGCAAATCCGAGACGCGGCTTACGGTTTCGAACACTGCGGCCACTACCTTCCGTCCACGGCGCGCGACCGACGCGACCGCAGGAATCCAGGACGGACAGGTGGTGCAGATTTCGCAGGCAACGGCTGTGACCCGGGGCGCTTCGCAGGACGCGGCGTCCAGCGCCTTGCCATCTCTCGCCGCGCTCGATGCACAGGCCTGGCGCGGTCTCGCCGGCCGCGTCACCGAGCCCAATGCTTACTATCTGCCGGAATGGACGCTGGCCGCCAATGGCGACGCCCGCGCCCGCAGCGTCACCCGGGCGCTGACCGCGCACGATGCCGGCGGCCGCCTGATCGGCCTGCTGCCGGTGCTGTCGTGCTGGCATGCGTTCCGGCTGCCACTGCCGGTGCTGGTTTCCGCCGATCCGTTCCGCTCGCTGGACACGCCGCTGCTCGACCACGCAGATGGGCTGCACGCCGCGACGTCGATGCTGGCGCAGGCGCGCGCCACCGGCGCCCGCGCGCTTCTGCTGCGCGACGTCGCACGCGAGGGCGACGCGGTGCGGCTGCTGACGCGGGCGGCGCAGGCCGAACGGCTCGAGCCCGTGCTGCTGCGCGGCTGGTCGCGTGCCTGCCTCGACGCGACGCAGGACAGCGAAGAACTGCTGCGCAACGCGCTCGGCGGCAAGCGCCTCAAGGAATATCGCCGGCAGATGCGCCGTCTCGGCGATCACGGCGACGTCCGCTTCGACGTGGCGCAGACGCCGGATGCCGTAGCGCAAGCCTATGATGTATTTCTGGCGTTGGAGGCCAGCGGCTGGAAGGGCCGCCGCGGCACGGCGCTGCTGCACCAGCAGGAGCTGGCGGCGCGTCTGCGCGACGCCGCCATCGCGCTCGCCGCGCGCGGCGCCTGCGAGATCGGACAGCTGCACGCGGGCAATGAGGCGATCGCGGCCGGCATCGTGCTGCGGCACGGCGACCGCGCTTACTTCTTCAAGCTCGGCATTGCCGAACAGCACGCGCGCTTTTCGCCCGGCGTGCTGCTGACGCTAGAGCTGACGCGGCATCTGTGTGCCGACCCGGCGATCAAGCTGGTCGACTCCACCGCAGCGCCCGATCACCCGATGATCGACCCGATCTGGCGCGGCCGGTTCGCGATCGGCGACGTGCTGATCCCGCTGCGCGCCGGCGATCCGTTGTTTGGCCCGATCACGCTCGCATTGCACACGCGAGAAGCGCTGCGCCAGACCGCCAAGCGGCTGCTCAAACGCTGAGGCTTACTCCGCCGCCTGGGCGTTGATCTCCGCCGAGATGTGTCGGATCGCCTTGGCGAGCTGCGCCGGATCCTGCGCGCCCGACACCGCGTATTTCTGCGCGAACACGAAGGTCGGCACGCCGGAAATGCCCTTCTCGGCCGCCTCGTTAGCCTGACCGGCGATCAGGTCGACATCGACATCGGTCGCGAGCTTGGCGCGGATCTCATCGGCATCGAGCCCGATCTCGCTGGCGGCCTGCACCAGCACGTTGCTGTCGGTGAGGTCGCCGCCGTCGCGGAAGTACAATTCCATCAGCCGCTGCTTCATCGCCGGGCCCTTGCCGATCGCGTCGGCCCAATGGATCAGGCGATGGCAGTCGATCGTGTTCGGCTGCCGCTTGACGAGGTCGGGATGATACTCGAGCCCCTCTTGCGCGGCGGCGTCGACGACGCGGCTGGCGAGCTCTTTGTAGCGCTGCGGCGAGCCGAATTTCTGCGTGAGATATTCGTCGCGCTCGATGCCTTCGCGCGGCACCGACGGGTTCAGAAAGAACGGCCGGAAGGTGAGCTCGACCGGCACATCGGGCGCCAGCGCCAGCGCCTGCTCGATCCGCTTCTTGCCGATATAGCACCACGGGCACACGACATCGGAGACGACATCGATCTTCAGCGGCTTGAGCGCGGTCATCGGCGCCTCCTTGCGTTGTTCCCTGCGCGACGATCCCATACAGATGGGCGTCCAGCAAGCAGCCGCAAGGCACTACAGGGCTGCAGCGATGCTGCGCAGCTTGGCGGCGGTCGCCTCATCGGCCGGGAAAAACGTCTCGATCGCGATCTCCGCCAGCGTGACGTCGACCGGCGTGCCGAACACCATGGTGGTTGAAATGAAGCTCAGCGTGTCGTCGCCGCGCCGCAGCCGGAACGGCACCGCGACCGCATCATGCGCCACCGGCGCCAGGCGCGCCGGCACCGGATAGGTCTTCAGCTCCTGATACAGCTCGATCAGCTTGGGATCGGCGGTCGCCTCGCATTGCCGATGCAGCCGCTCCAAAAGATGCGCGCACCATTCGCCGAGATTGGCGGTGCGCGAAGCGAGTCCTTCAGGATGGAACGACAGCCTCAGCACGTTGAGCGGCGGCGCCAGCAGCGATGGGGGGGTGCCCTCCAGCAGCGGCATCACCATGCGATTGGCGGCGACCAGGTTCCAGTGCCGATCGACCGCCAGCGCCGGATTGGGCTCGTGGGCTTTCAGCACCTGATCGACCGCGACGCGCGCCGCCGCCAGCGCCGGGTCGTCCAGCGTGCGCTGCGGAAACGCCGGCGCAAAGCCGGCCGCGACCAGCAGCACATTGCGCTCGCGCAGCGGCACGTCGAGCCGCTCGGCGAGCCGCATCACCATGTCGCGTGACGGCGCGGCGCGGCCGGTCTCCACAAACGACAGATGCCGCGCCGAAATCTCCGCGTCGAGAGCGAGATCGAGCTGGCTGAGCCGGCGGCGTTGCCGCCATTGCCGCAAGTAATCGCCGATCCGAACCGGCTGCGCGCCGGCGGACGCCTGGGCTGAAGAGATCGTCGTGTTCATGCCCGAAAGCTAACACGCGGCTGGCGCGGCTTCCATGACCTGCCAGGTAATCGATTTCGGCAGCGAGCGCGTTCACCCTGCGGCCATCACCCACCCGACCGAAGGAGACGACCATGATCCACCCGTCCTCGCTGCTCCGCCGCGCCCTGCAGGCCGACGCGCTGGTCAGCGGCGCCATGGCGCTGCTACTCGTCACCACCGCCGGCGCGCTGGCGCCGCTGATGGCGCTGCCGCAGCCGCTGCTCTTGGAGACCGGCCTGTTCCTGATCGCCTACGCAGCCTTCGTCGGCTGGCTCGGCAGCCGCACCACGCTGCAACGTCCGCTGGTGCTGCTGGTGGTCATCGGCAACGCGCTGTGGACGCTCGCCAGCGTCGCCCTGCTGCTCAGCAGCGCGGTCGCGCCGAATGGGCTCGGGATCGCGTTCGTGCTGCTGCAGGCAATCGCCGTCGGCGTGTTCGCGGAGCTGCAGTATATGGGGCTGCGGCGGAGCCAGGCGGCGGTGATGACGTAATCGTCATCGCAGGCCGAGCCGCTCCGTCATTGCGAGCGAAGCGAAGCAATCCATGCGTCAAGCTCCGCGCTGGATTGCTTCGTCGCTTCGCTCCTCGCAATGATGGGGAGAGGCTGTGCGAGCCGGTTACGTTGTGGTCGTCTCGGGCGAAGGCGTGGATGCCCGGGACAAGCCCGGGCATGACGGCGGAGGGACCAGCAAGCTAAGCCGCAGCTGACGCCGTCGTCGAAGACTTCGCTTTCACAGATCGCGCCTTGCCTGACTTTGCTTTGGTCGTCGTTGTTTTGGACGTCTTCGCCTTGGCGGTCTTGGACTTGGCTGTCTTCGCCTTAACAGATTTGGCCTTGTCGGCCTTGGGCGCAGCTTTCGTTTTGCGCCCGGCGTTGTCGGCGGTCTTCGCTGACTTCGCCTTGCCGTTCGCCTTAGGCTTCGCGGCGCGGGCTTCGGCGGCTTTCTTCTGGCGTTTCTTCTCGCAGGCGTCGCATTTGCAGCCGATTGGCTTCAAATATTCTTTGAAGTACTCGGTGCCGTAGTCGTAGTTGATCTCTTCGCCGGGCGCGATGTCCTTGATGGCGCGGATCATGATCTTGCGCTTCTTGACGCTGACGTCCGACTCCGCGTTCGGCTTGCAGGAGTGGTTGATGTAGCGCGCGATGTTCTTGCGCACCGAGCCATCGACCGTCCAGCGCTTGCTGATCTGGAACAGGTACTTGTTCTCGACCGCGTCGTCCTTCTTCTTGTTGCAGTCGAGCATCGGGCCGAAATAGCGGATGATCTTGCTGCCCTTCTTGATCGGCTGGGTGGCGAACAGGCCGAGGCCGGTCTTGGAGCGGCCGACACGGTAGGGCTTCTTGGACAGATCCGGCATGGGCTTTGTACGTCGCGAACGCTGAAGGGACGAAACCGCCCTTCTAGATCGATTCCGCCGCAAATGGCAGGGGTTTCCGGCGTGCCGCTGCGCGTCGTCCCCAACCAGATGCAGAGCTCTGCGATGAGCTGCGGGCGCTCAGGCCGCGCCCTTTTGCTTCAGCCGTCGATAGCGCTCGAGCAGACGCTCCCCCTTCGCGGCGATCCACCGCGCCGCCGCCTCGGTCTTCGGCACCGGCTCGCCCCAGGCGTGCGCCGACAGCGCGAAGCGGGTCGGCTCGCCGTGCTTGTCCTGCAGCGCCGGCAGATTGGCCCTTCCATAGAACCGCACCGCCCAGCTGCCCTTGCGGCGCATCTCGGCCGGCGACATCTCCGACGCTTTCTTCATCACGCCGGGCTTGAGATGCGATCCATCGCGGTCGGCGAAGGCCTTACGCCCCGCAGCGGTGAGGCCGCCGTGCGGGTCCTTCTCCGCAGTCTGTCTGGAAGACTTCTGGACTGGAGAGGTTCTGGCCGCCGCTGCCTTGCGCGAGGCTGATCCGGTGCTTTTCTTGTTGGCGGAGGCTTTCCTGGCCGAGGAGCCCGCCCGCCCGGACGACTTTTTCTTGGCCGAGGCTTTCTTCTTGGCAGTCTTCTTCTTGGCGGGGGACTTCTTCTTGGCGGAAGATTTCTTGGCGGTTTTGGCCTTCGCCTTGGACGCCTTGGAGGTCGAGGAGTTGGATGATTTCGATTTCGAGCTCACGGCCATGTTGTCCACCAGATTCGGATAGGGCCGCCCGGCGCTCTTGGCTCGCGCCTTGGCGGCGGATTTCTTGGCCGGCGACAAATGCTTGGACGCCTTGCCGGCGCGCTTGCGGGGATTGCTACGCGACCAGGGTGCCTTCTTGGACGCCTTCTTGGCGCTCTTTGTCTTGGAGGACTTCGGTGCTGATTTGCGCGTCGATTTTGCCATGCCGCACCAACGCCACAACGCCGACTCAGTTTCACGCCGATGTGAGGCGCGCATCATATGCCGCTGTGCGGTTTACTTCGCGGTCCGCGCCGCGCAGTATCGGCCGGGCCGATCCGCGTCGCCGCACAACCGCCGCCGGGAGGAAATCGCAATGAAAGCCGTGTTCGCCAAGCTCGGCAACGACTTCTTCTCCACCATCATCTTCGTGGTGCTGTACTTCTCGACCGGCAATGTCGCGCTGGCCACCATCGTGGCGGTGATCGGCGCCGTCGGCCAGTTCGTCTATGCCCGCGTCAAGGGCTTCCGGCTCGACGTCATGGCCTATGCCAGCGTCGTGATGGTGGTGGTGCTCGGCGGCGCGACGCTGCTGACCAATGATCCGCGCTTCGTGCTGATCAAGCCGAGCATCGGCCACATCGCGGTCGGCGCCATCATGCTGCGGCGCGACTGGATGCTGCGCTACGTGCCGCCGATCGTCGCCACCACGATTCCGGACTATGTGCGGGTGTCGGGCTATCTCTGGGCGGTGCTGATGATCCTGCTCGGCGCCGGCGTCATCGCGGCGGCGTTGACCGGCGACATCAAGGTCTGGACCTTCTATGTGATGGTGATCGCACCCGCCGCCAAGGTTGCGGCGGTGGCGGCGCAGTATCTGGTGTTCCGGCTGGCGATCCGCAGTCGCCGCCGCGCCGAGACCGCCGCGGCCGTGTCGATGGCCGAATAGCGGCGCGCGTTTACCGACGCGGCGTGACCGCGGCGAGTGGCGACGTCACCTGCTGCTGGATTTGCGTGGCCGCCGCCGCGTAACGGCCGTCGCCCTCATAGCTGGCACTGATGCTGCGTGTCCCGGATAGCAGCGCCGAGGTCGTGAAGGCCGCCATGCCGGCCTGATCGAGTCGCAGATGCGCGATGACTACCTCGTCACCGTCACGCAGCGTCACGGCGCCGCCGGGCACGCCGGCCGTGCCGGCGACGGCGACGTTGAAGGTGACGAGACCGCCCGGCGCGATCACCTCGTCCGACGAAGACAGTGTCAGCACCGGCCGAACCAGGATATCGAGCGGCATTTCGGCCGACTGACTTGGCAGCGTGATCAGCGGCATGTAGCCGGTGCTACCGCTGAAATCAGCGCGCAGCATGTGCCGCCCGGGTGCAAGGCCTTCGACGGTGATCTGCGGCTGCGCAACGCTGGTCCAGCCGAGCACCCGCTGCGTGGCCATGTCGTGGAAGGTGATGCGCCCGTCGGGCATGCCGGTGCCGAACGCGGAGACGACCTCGGCGCGCAGATTGACACGGCCCGGCACGTCCGGGTCGGCCACCACCGCCAAGGTGATCGTGGTCCGGTCGGTGAGCACTTCGTATTGGGCGAGCGCGACACCCGGTCGTGCGAACACGAGCAGCATAATTGCCCCAAGCAGGGCTCGCCAGAATGATATCCGCATCTCGAGTCTCCACCATTTGCGGTGAACCTCGGGGCGTCCTCCGAGCAGCATCGTATCAGCTGATCGACACCGCACCACTGGTATCTGTATCCGTAAGAGTGCGGAGGGTTCAGGGCGGCGAACGATCCTGCGCCATCCTGCCCACTGGCGGCGGCCCGGTTCTCAACTATCCTGCGGCCGCGTGGACGCTTTTCACGCCTTGCGCGCATTGTTCGGTCGGGCCGAATTCCACTTCGCGCGAAAACGCTTTAAAGCAGTGTCGCCGGTCTTGTCCCAAGGCTGGCTCAAGGGAGAAACAGATGGCAGTCGACGGAAACTGGAAGATCACCATGAGCACGCCGATGGGCGAGCGGCAGGCCGACCTGACGCTGAAGGCCGACGGCGGCACGCTCACCGGCACGCAATCCGCCGACGGTGACTCGGGCGAGATCTTCGACGGCACCGTGAGCGGCGACGACGTCGCCTGGAAGCTCGACATCACCAACCCGATGCCGCTGACGCTGACCTACACCGGCAAGGTGAGCGGCGACAGCATCTCCGGCGAAATGGGCATCGGCCCGATGGGCTCGTTCCCCTTCACCGGGACCCGCGCGTAAGCACGCTTCAGCACCGCGGTATACAATCTCGACCACGCGGATGCGCCCGACGCGTTCGCGTGGTTTTCATTGACAGAGATGGGCGCGCCTCACGGATCGATCGACCGCGTAGCCTGCTGGGAGGCAGCGATGGACCTGCTTACTTCGCTCGGATTGTTTGCAAGGCCCCTCCCACGCTCGACCGCGATGGTCCGTCTCGGCCTGGCGGCCATGGCTTTTGGCGGCCTAGTGCAGACAGCTGGTGCGCGCGAGCTGCTGCAGCCCGAACCGAAGTGGACGGTCGGCACCGACTTCGCCGACAGCAAGAAGGCCCGTAGCAATCTCAGCGGCGCCGCCTGCGCCCCGACCTCGCCGCCCTTCATGTCCTGCCTTATCGTCAATGACGACAAGAAATACGCCCAGACTTTCAGCATCGAGGGCGCCACACTGCGGCCTGCGCGCGTGGTGCGATTGATGCCGGACGACGTCGAGGGCGATCCGGATGCCGAAGCCGCGGCCTATGATGACGGCTACTTCTACGTCGCCGGCTCGCACGGCCGGCCGCGTCATCATCCCGACACCGGGAATCCGCCGAGCTACACGCTATTCCGGTTTCCGATGAACAGGCAGACGTTGCAACCTGACTTCGTGTCCGATCAGGACGTGAAGGGGCTGGAGGCGACCACGCGGCTGCGCGGCGTATTGGAGACCTTGCCGCCGACCGCCGACAAATACGACAAGCCGCTGGGCGACGGCGGCATCAACATCGAAGGCCTCGCGGTGCGCAAGGGCCGGGTTTATGTCGGCCTGCGCGGCCCGTCGATCGACCGGCACGCTTTCCTCATTTCGGTGGACCGCGACGCGATCTTCACCGACGACAGACCGCTGCAGGCCAGGTCGCACGCTCTCAAACTCGGCAAACACACCGGCATCCGCGACCTGGCCAAGGTCCGCAACGGGCTGCTGGTGCTGTCCGGCCCGGTCAACGACCAGGCGGTCAGGCCGGCAATCTTTCTGTGGGACGATGACGGCGAGTTGCAGAAGCTCGCCGAGCTCGACATCGCGGAAGCCGGCAAGGGCGCGAAGGCCGAGACCCTGCTGGTGCTGCAGGACGACGACAGCGGTCCCCTGCGGGTGCTGGTGATGTTCGACGGACCGGAAAACGGCCACCCGCTGGAATACACGTTGAAGCGCTAGGCGGCGCTGATCGGATTGCATGCGATCACGACGTGCTGCGCGGCAACGCCGGACGGAAGTGATCCACCGGAGCCCTCTACGCTTTCCCGATGCGTCTGCCACGCAGTCCTGTGCAAGCCGACCCGCCCGCCCCAGGCAGTCGTTCCGGGGCGCTCGCGCAGCGAGCGAACCCGGAACCTTGCAGGTGTTAGCACCCGTCCACTCCAATCTCGAGATTCCGGGTTCGCTCACTTCGTGAGCGCCCCGGAATGACGGAGTGTGGCCGGTGCGTGGAGACGTCGCACGAGGACGCGCGCGGGGCTGGGTGCCTGCCCCAAGCCGTCCTGCCCCGCCCCAGGCAGTCGTTCCGGGGCGCTCGCGTCAGCGAGCGAACCCGGAACCTCGCAATTGTCAGCACCCGTCCACTACACTCTCGAGATTCCGGGTTCGCTCACTTCGTGAGGACCCCGAATGACGGAGTGCGTGGCCGGTCCGTGGCGAGGTCCCGTGGAGCCTCAGCCGAGATTCAGTTCCTTGAAGAAGTCATTGCCCTTGTCGTCGACAATGATAAAGGCTGGGAAGTCGACGACATCGATCTTCCAGATCGCCTCCATGCCGAGCTCGGGATATTCCAGCACCTCGACCTTCTTGATGCAGTGCTCGGCGAGGTTCGCCGCGGCGCCGCCGATCGAGCCGAGATAGAAGCCGCCGTACTTCTTGCAGGCCTCGCGCACCGCCGGGGCGCGGTTGCCCTTGGCGACCATCACCATCGAGCCGCCGGCGGCCTGGAACTGATCGACGAACGAATCCATCCGTCCCGCAGTGGTCGGGCCGAAGGCGCCTGAGGCGTAGCCCGCCGGGGTCTTGGCCGGACCGGCGTAGTACACCGGGTGGTTCTTGAAATAGTCCGGCAGCGGCTCGCCGCGATCGAGCCGTTCGCGCAGCTTGGCGTGAGCGGCGTCGCGCGCCACGATCATGGTGCCGGTCAGCGACAGCCGGGTTTTGGTCGGGTACTTGGTCAGGGTCGCCAGGATGTCCTGCATCGGCTGGTTGAGGTCGATCTGCACCACCTCACCGCCCAGCGCCTGCTCGACCTCCGGCAGATACTGCGCCGGATTGTGCTCGAGCTCCTCGAGATAGACACCGTCCTTGGTGATCTTGCCGAGCACCTGGCGGTCGGCCGAGCACGACACGCCGAGCCCGATCGGCAGCGACGCGCCGTGGCGCGGCAACCGGATGACACGGACGTCGTGGCAGAAGTACTTGCCGCCGAACTGCGCGCCGACGCCGAGCGACTGCGTCATCTTCTGAATTTCCTGCTCCATCTCGAGATCGCGGAAGGCGTTGCCGTCCGCCGAACCGTGCGTCGGCAGCGCATCGAGATAGCGCGCCGAAGCCAGCTTCACGGTCTTCATGCACAGCTCGGCCGAGGTGCCGCCGATGACGATCGCGAGGTGATAAGGCGGGCACGCTGCGGTGCCGAGCGTCAGGATCTTCTCCTTCAGGAACGCCAGCAGCCGATCCTTGGTCAACAGCGACGGCGTCGCCTGGAACAGGAAGCTCTTGTTGGCCGAGCCGCCGCCCTTGGCCATGAACATGAACTTGTAGGCGTCATCGCCTTCAGCATAGATCTCGCACTGCGCCGGCATGTTGTTGGCGGTGTTCTTCTCCTCGTACATGGTCAGCGGCGCGACCTGCGAGTAGCGCAGATTGCGGCGCAGATAGGCGTCGCGCGCGCCCTCGCTCAGCGCCGCCTCGTCGTCACCGGCGGTGATGACGTTGCAGCCCTTCTTGCCCATGATGATCGCCGTGCCGGTGTCCTGGCACATCGGCAGCACACCGCCGGCGGCGATGTTGGCGTTCTTCAAGAGGTCGAGCGCCACGAACTTGTCGTTCGGGCTGGCCTCGCTGTCGTCGAGGATCTTGCGCAGCTGCGCCAGATGGCCGGGACGCAGGAACTGGTTGATGTCGACGAACGCCGCCTCCGCCAGCGCCCGCAGCGCCTCCCGCTCGACCACCAGCATGTCCCGGCCCAGCACCTTCTCGACCCGCACGCCGTCGCCGCTGATCTTGCGATACGGCGTGGTGTCGGTCCCAAGCGGAAACAGCGGCGTGTGCTTGTACGGCGGAACCGGGGTGGCGGTGGACGGGATGGCGGTCGGAGCGTTCATGGGCAAGGCCTCGAATGGGGAAATTCGGGGCCCTGTGTAGGGGGTTTTGGCGAGCTTTTGAAGGGTTCAAAATGCTGGATCCCCCCGCGCCCGGGGCGTGCTCACCCTCCTCGCTTAGGGCCCTGTTTCTCCGCATAGGCATCGACCAGGGCCCTGATCATCCGCTGATACGGCACCTTCTGCTTCGCAGCGGCGCGTTTGAAGAAATCGACTGAGCGTTGCGACAGGCTGAGGGTGACCTTGACGTTGTCCTCGCGCAGCACGAGTTGGTCGGGCGATGGTAGAAAGTCATCGACGATCCGCACCCGGCCGATCGACTTGCTGTACTTGACGGTCGATTTATTCATCAGCCGTCCCGCTTTCTTGCCCCATGGACGATATTGAGCACGATGAGTTCGTTGGCAGCAATGTCTATGCGATAGACGATGATATACGGCGGCTCGATCAGTTCGCGCGTCCCTTCGACCAGACCCGGGCGCCCTATGCTGGCGAGCCCCGGCGTTGCCAGACGGTTGACGCGTAACACGATCCGCTCGACGACGATATTTGCTGCACGCGGACTATCCTTGGAGATCCAATTGAAAATATCGTCGAGGTCGCGCCGGGCAGCCTCCCGGACAACCACTTTCACGGGTTGAGACGCCGCTTGAAGTGTGCAGTGAACTCCTCCAGCGAAATCGTTTCAGCATCGACATCAGCGAGCCGCCGACGAACCTCATCGGCCTGCGCGTCGGAGAGTCCGATCTCACTCGAGTCTGACGCTTCCATCGCTATCAAAATGTCCGCGGCGTCTTCCTGACGCTCCGCGGGCCAGCTCAAGACGCGATCCAAAATGTCCTTCATCCGCTCTCTGTTCATGACGTCACCATAGCATTTTCCACCTATTTGTTTAGCCGGAAGAATCACCCGCCGCCGGTAATTCCGGGGCTCGAAGAGAGATGGTCGTCCGATTTTGCATTCCACGCCGGCTTCGCTATGAAGTCGAAGAGGCTTAACTGGGGAGGATGCGATGAAGAGGGTTTCAGCCAGCTTGCCTCGATACGGATCGCGGCGCGCGGCCTGGATCACCGCGATCGCGGTCGCCGCTGTCCTCCTCGCCTCCCCCGCCCGCGCCGATCGCTGCGACGACCTTGCGCAGCAGCTCAAGTCGCAGATCGACGGGGTCAGCATCGGCAAGACCGTCGCCAATTTGATCTATCTGTCGCATCCAGCGGCGAAGTCGTTGCGGCTGGGGTGTCCGAGCCGGACAGTGAAGAACGAGGTATTCGGGATCGCGCCGTCGCGCAAACCGTCGGCGGAATTCCAGGACCTGATCGCGCGCGCGTCGGCGATCGTGTTCACCATTCCCAAGGCCGACACCCTGCGCGGCGTGAAGCGCTGCTTCGGCCGGGTCGGGCTGCTGCGCGGCAACGACGTCAAGTCGCGGTTTCGCCGGCTCGACATGCGCTGCATCCGCGGCAAGACGGATTCCTCGATCTCGGTGTCGCGCGACAAGAGCGAGTAGCGCCGGCCCGCACGACGCCCGGCCCCGTGAGCTGCATTTGAGGCAAATTCGACCGCCGACGGACGCGCAATGTTCACCGGGCGGCGCGATGCTCGCAGCACCCGGTCTTGGGCGCGAACCTGCCTTCACAAGGTGATCGCGGCCGTTGCTGGTGATATTCGCAACCTGCGGGGTTGAATGATGAGCAGCATTTCGAGCGTGTCGTCGACGCCGGTCTCGAAGCCGGCCGCCGAGGCGAGCCCTCCGCCTCCGCCGCCCCCGCCGAGGGACTCCCACGATGCGGCGGCGCAGCCGGTCAAAGCGGCGCTGCCGCCCGGTCAGGGTACCCGGATCGACCAGATCGCATGACGCCCTGCCGCCGGACGCTCGGTGACCAGCCCCGCCGCGCGCGGGGCTTCTCACGTCTGCCGGCGATGTCCCGCTTCAGCCGCTATCGCGGCGGGCCGCCGCTCTGTTAGGCTCAAGCGACGAACCATCGACAGGCGGACATCATGACCGGACTGAAAGTCTGCACCGGCGGCTGCCATTGCGGCCAGGTGCGCTTCGAATGCACCACCGACTTCGCAATGGTCACGGCCTGCAATTGCTCGATCTGCACCAAGAAGGGCCTGCATCTCACCTTCCTGCCGCCGCAGAGCTTTCAGCTCCGGGCCGGTCAGGACAGCCTGAAGGAATATCTGTTCAACCAGCGGGCGATCAGCCACCAGCAATGCGGCGAATGCGGCGTCGAAGTCTTCGCGCGCGGCACGCGGCCCGACGGCAGCGAGGTCATCGCCCTCAACGTCGCTTGCATCGACGGCATCGATCTGGCTTCGCTGAAGATGACGCCGGTGGATGGGAAGAGCCGGTAGCGACGATGCGAGTTACCACCTCCCGTTCCGAGAGGTTGTGCGCTACCGAGAATCACACTCTCATGGGTGTGGGCGTGGTGGGGCGGACAAACCGAGGAGCCCATGGGCTGTAACTGCCCCGTCCATCGCGGCAATCCTGTTACTTATCCAGCGCCTTGTAGTGGCGGAAGATGCCGTCTTCGTTGAACGGGATGCGGCGGTCGCTGGCGAGGTAAGCGGCGATGTTCGGGCGCGCGGCGACGCGGTCGTGCAGGCCGACCAATGCCGGGATCTTGCGCTCGAACTTCTTCATATGTTTCGGAAACGCGTAGCGCAGGCCTTCGATGATCTGAAACAGCGAGAGGTCGGCATAGGTCAATTTGCGACCGGTGACGAACGGGCCGCCGCTGCCGACCATCAGCCGCTCGAAATAGCCGCAGTATTTAGGGACGCGTTCCTTCCGGAATTCAGCCGCGCGCAGTTTTGCCGCGCTCTTCTGGTCTTCGTAGTACAGCGAGGTGCCGATCGGGTGATGAGTGTCGTGCACCTCCTGCACCAAATCGGCAATGGTGAGTTGCAGCTGGTGCACCCACAGCCGGCCGGATTCGGTTTTCGGCGCGAGGCCGTGGCGATCGCCGAGATACATCAGGATGTTGGCGGTCTGACCGATCACCAGCGCGCCGGCTTTGAGGAACGGCGGCGCGAAGGGCGGCGTGCCGGTCTCGGCCTGCATCATCTTCATCATGGTGGAGACGCCGGCCTTGCTTTGGCGTGCGACGTCCACATAGCTGGCGCCGGCTTCTTCTAGCGCCAGGCGAACGAACTCGCCGCGCCCCTGGATGGTCGGCCAGTAGTACAGCTCGTAGCGCGTCGGCATCGGCATCATCCCTCGTCTGGGTCGGCGACAGTCTTCGCCGCCGAGCGTCCGGGGAGTCAATGCGGCTATGCCGGTCCGGTTCACAATCCGGCGCAGCGGCCACGCTATCACCACCGCCCACAAAAAAGCGCCGCGGAAAACTCCGCGGCGCTGCAAGCCTCATGCGGGAGACGAGGCTCAGGTAGTCTGCTGGATCGCCGACAGCTCCCAGTCAGCGCCCGGCCGACGCGCAAAGGTCCAGACTTCGGTGGCTTCGATCGGCGTCTCGCTGCCGGCCACGAGGCGGTTGGTGCCGCGCTCCAGCGTCTTGTCGACCAGCGAGAACCGCATCGCCACCGTGGCGTAGTCGGTATCGCCCTCGCGCCACGCCTCGGCGAGATCGCCCTGCAGCAGCTTGACGTCCGACACCTTGTTGATGTCGTTGTTGGCCTTGTTCTCCGCCAAATCCTTGGCGAAGTACGAAGCCATCTCCGGCGTCGCGAGCTGGTTCAGCCGCTCCTGGTCTTCGTTCGACCAAGCCGCCTGGATGTCGCCGAGCAGGCGTTCGAACGCCTCATAGTCCTCCGGCTTGATCTCGAGCGGCGGCTGGTTCGGCGCGCTGCCGCCACCGAAGCCGAAGCCGGACCGATAGGCAGGAGCCGCCTCGGCGCCCGGGCCCACGGTCGGGCCGGTGCCCGCGCCAGTGTTGGCATAGGCCGGCGCCGGCTGCGGGTTGTTCCGCCGCTGCCACCACGACCACGCCAGCCGCGCGACGACGACGACCAGGATGACCTGCAGCAGCAAGCCGATGATCGAGGCGAAGCCGCCGAGGCCGGACATGAAGCCGCCGCCGAACAGCATGCCGAGCAGGCCGGCGCCGAGGAAGCCGGCGGCGAGGCCGCCGAGCATGCCCATGCCGGGCCGGTTGAAGAAGCCGCCCTTGGCGGCCGCGCCGGCTGCCGGCGCGCCCATGCCGGGGCTGCCCGGCTGCGTCATGGTGCGGTTGAACGGCTGAGCGGCACCCGGCGCCGTCGGCGTCGCCTTCGGGGCCGAAAACGTGCGCGAACCGCGCGATCCGGAATTACCGCCGCCGCCGATGCGAGCTTCTGCCGCCGACGACAGCGCGAGCGCCAGCGGCATGGCCAATGACAGGGTCACGGCCAAAGCGGCGACGGCGCCACGCGTGCGATGCAAAAAGTTCATTGGTTTCCCTCGATTCCCCGGCATGGGGAAAGCCCCCTCAAAATGGGCAGCGGCGGGAAAAAGTGAAGGATGCGCAACGCCGCAGGGGCCGTCGCAACCTGCGGCCCTCGGTCGCGGGACACAAGACACGCCCGCTCGGCCAGGCGGCAAAGCGACGTCGGCCGGTCGTCGAAGCGAGAAGAAAGCGCCGACCTGGGCGGGACCGGCGCTCGTTATCCTGTCGATAAAGCCCGCCCGCAGGCCTCAGAGCTGCAACGCCCAGTCTGCCACCTGCCAGCGCAATTGCCCGCGGTCGGACACGATCCGGCCGAGCCCCGGGAACGGCATATGCGTGGCGGCGATCAGCGCGCCCTCCGACGCGGCGCGCGGGAAGAAGCGGTCGCGCATCGCCTGCGCCGCCGCGCGATCCTGCTCGAACAGGAAGGCCACGTCAGTCGCACCCGGATGCACCACCGGAAACACCATGTCGGACACCATGATCAGGCTCTGGCCGCCGTCCTCGATCCGCACGCCGATATGGCCCGGCGTGTGTCCGGTGAGATCGACGATCGAGACGCCGCGCACGATCTCACGTTCGCCGTCGATCGCCTGGAGCTTCGGATAAAGCCGCACGACGTCTTGCGCCATGCGAAAGCTGGGCTGAAGAAAGTCCGGCGCACCATTGGCGTTCGCGGGATCGCTCCAATGCCTGACGTCGCGCCGGTCAACGTAGAGTTCTGCCTTCGGATAGTTGTTCTTTCCGTCGACGATCAGTCCGCCCATGTGGTCCTTATCCATGTGCGTGACGATCACCGCGTCGATCTGGTCGCGCTGCAGACCAAGGGCGCCGAGTGCCTGCGGCAGCGAGCCGGTCTGGCCGATCGATCCGGCCGGTCCGGCATCGATCAGGATGCGGCGCTCGCCATCTTCGACCAAATACTGGTTGAACAGAAACCGCACGCCGCTCGGCCGGGCGGTGTGCTGCGCCGCCGCGGCCTGTTCGACCTGCTCGGGCGAGCGGCCCGGGAAGAAGGTGTAGGGCATGTCCGCATAGCCGTTGGTCAGCGCCGTCACGGTGAAGCGGCCGATCTTGATCTGCGCCAGCGGCGTAACGCTGACCGGCTTCGCGGACGACGTGCCCGGCGTGGCGGCGAGCACGGGCGGCAGACCGCCGCCGATCAGGCCGCCTCCCACAAGGCTGCCTCCGAGAAGACCACTGGCGAAGCTACGGCGCGACAGGTGAGGCATTGGCGCTCTCTTGTTTTTGACATCGCGGGAGCCGGCCGGCATCCCTCATGGGGATGCTAGGACAACCAAAAATGGCAGAGTATCTTGCCGTTTTGAGAGTCAGCCTCCCGATTTTCGGAAGGATGCGATGGATCGATTCGACGCAATGTCGGTGCTGCTCGCCGTTGTCGATGCCGGTAGTCTCTCGGCCGGCGCGCGGCGGCTGCACGCGCCGCTCGCGACGGTCAGCCGCAAGATCGGCGAACTTGAAAAGCACCTTGGCGTCCGCCTGGTACTACGCACCAGCCGCGGCCTCACTTTGACGGAGGAAGGGCGTGCCTTCGTCACCGCCTCACGCCGCATCCTCGAGGATTTGGACACGGCGGAGCGGCAGGCCGCCGGCGACTATGGCGCGCTACGCGGCGGCTGCACGTCACCGCGCCGGTCGCGTTCGGCGAGCGGCACCTGTTGCCGATCGCATTGGACTTTCTGAAGCAACAGCCGGAGATCAATCTGCGCCTGACCCTCGCCGACAGGCGGGTCAGTCTTGTCGACGAGCAGGTCGACGTTGCGTTGGGGATCGGCCATCTGGCGGACAGTGCCCTGATCGCGATACGCGTCGGCAGCGTGCGGCGGGTGTTGTGCGCGAGCCCGGACTATCTGGCCGAGCGCGGCGTGCCGCGTCAGCCGGACGATCTCGCAGCCCATGACGGCATCAGCTTCCAGGGCTTTGCGACCGCGCCGGAATGGCGCTATCGGCGAGACAGCGCCGCCTTCGCGGTCGATCCGCGCCCCAAGCTTGCCGTCAACACCACCGAGGCCGCGATCCAGGCAGCGCTCGCAGGCGTCGGCATCATCCGTGTGCTGTCCTATCAGGTCTCCGAGCAGCTGAGCTCCGGACAGCTACAGGAACTTCTTCCCGAGTTCGCACCGGAGCCGCTGCCAGTGAACTTGATCCATGCGCCGGCCATGCCGCTGCCGCTGAAAGTCCGCAGCTTCCTCGACTGGACCGCCCCCCGCCTGCGCACGCGTCTGGCGGCGTAGCGCGATCGCTTCCGCAGCTATTCGGATTGCGTAGCTCGCCACAAATTCCGTCATGGCCGGGCTTGTCCCGGCCATCCACGCCTTTTCTGCATTTCCGGCAGTCAGGCGTGGATGCCCGGCACAAGGCCGGGCATGACGCGTGGAAACGTGCGTGGCTGATCCAGAGGGCGGATGCTGGATCGGTCCAGAAGTGCCCGCACGGCTTAGTTCGGCGCCATCGTCTCTTTCACCTTCGCGACCAACGCGCTGAGCGCAAACGGTTTGGCCAGGAAGGCGAACTGTTCGTTTTCCGGCAGGCTCTTTTCGAACGCGTCTTCGGCGTAGCCTGAGACGAAGATGATCTTGAGATCCGGATTCCTGCCGCGCATCGCTTTCAGCAGCGTCGGGCCGTCCATCTCGGGCATCACCACGTCGGACACGACGAGGTCGACGGCGCCGCCATTGGCGTCGAACTCTTCCAGCGCCTCGATGCCGTTGGAGGCTTCGATCACCTCGTAGCCGCGCGAGCGCAGGCCGCGGGCGTTGAGCGAGCGCAGGCCCTCTTCGTCCTCGACCAGCAGGATGGTGCCCTGCCCGGTCATATCGCCGCGCGGCTTGGCTGCGGCGGCCGGTGCGGCGGCTTCGGCCGTGGAGCCGCTGACCGCCGGCACTTCCGGCTGCGGCTCGGCGGCCGCTTCGTGGCGCGGCAGGAAGATCTGGAAGGTGGTGCCCTTGCCGAGCTCGCTGTCGACGTAGACGAAGCCGCCGGTCTGCTTGATGATGCCGTACACGGTCGACAGGCCGAGGCCGGTGCCCTTGCCGACTTCCTTGGTCGAGAAGAACGGCTCGAAGATCTTGTCGACGATGTCGGCCGGAATGCCGGTGCCGGAATCGCTGACTTCGATGCGGACGTAGTCGGCGGCCGGCATGCCTTTGTGGGCGATCTGCGCGACGTCGGCGGCGGCGATATTCGAGGTTCGGATCGTCAGCCTGCCGCCATGGGGCATCGCGTCGCGGGCGTTGACGGCGAGATTGACGATCACCTGCTCGAATTGCGAGACGTCGGCCTTGGTGCGCCACAAATCGCGGCCGTGCTGCATCTCCAGCGTGATCTTCTCGCCGATCAGCCGCTTCAGCAGCCGGTCGATATCGGTCAGCGCCTCGCCGAGATCGAGCACCTGCGGCCGCAAGGTTTGTTTGCGCGAGAACGCCAGCAGCTGCCGCACCAGCGTCGCGGCGCGGGTGGCGTTCTGCTTGATCTGCATGATGTCCTGGAACGACGGATCGGTCGGCTTGTGGGCGTTCAGCAGGAAATCGTTGGCCATCATGATGGCGGACAGCACGTTGTTGAAGTCGTGCGCGATGCCGCCGGCGAGCTGGCCGATGGTGTCCATCTTCTGCGCCTGGTTGACCTGGTTCTCCAGCGCGCGGCGCTCGGTGGTTTCGAGCAGATAGACGATCGCCGCCTCGGCATCGCCGTCGTCGGCGACCGCGGTGACGAAGAACTGGCCCCAGCG
Organism: Rhodopseudomonas palustris; assembly: GCF_003591005.1. Taxonomy (GTDB): domain Bacteria; phylum Pseudomonadota; class Alphaproteobacteria; order Rhizobiales; family Xanthobacteraceae; genus Rhodopseudomonas; species Rhodopseudomonas palustris_K. The sequence goes on along the minus strand of NZ_QYYD01000004.1, from coordinate 181,365 downwards.
CTCCTTGGCGCCGTCGAGCATCACCTCGACCGGCGCGATGTCCGCCTGGCCCTGCGCGGCCTGATCAATCGCGGCGCCGAGCGTGGCGCGGTCGCGGGTCGAGACCGCGGTGAGCACCGATTTCGCCGCGCCGCCCGACGGATCGAGGCTCTGCGCCAGCTTGGCGAAGCGGGCATTGGCCCGCACCACCGCGCCGGCCTTGTCGACGGTGGCGATCGCCATCGGGGTGTGATCGAAGAACCGCATGAAGCGGATCTCGGCAGCGCGCTGCGGATCGAGCCGCTCGTCGCGGGCCCGGCTGATCACCAGCGTGCGCGACGCGCCTGGCGTGCCGTCGGCGCCAAAGGCGAGCTTGTGATACAGCCGCACCGGCATGGTCTTGCCGCTGCGCATCTTCAGGTCGATGTCGAAGACTTCGGTCTTGACCTCGCCCGGCTCGGGCACGATCGAGGTCAGCAGCGCCGAGCCGTCGCCGGACACGATGTCGCCGAGCTTCAGCCCGCCGGAGCCGATTTCGGCGAGGTCGTGGTCGAGCCAGTTCGCCAGCGTGGCATTGACGTAGACCAGGTTACCGCCGGCATCGACCGAGAAGAAGCCGCAGGGAGCGTGGTCGAGATATTCGATGGCGTGCTGCAGTTCCTGAAACACGTCTTCCTGGTGCTCGCGGTCGCGCGTGATGTCGGCGATCGACCACACCGTCTGCTTCGCCTCGCGCTTGCCCGAGCCGAGCGGCCGCACCCGCAGCCGCATCCAGCGCCCGGCCGCGCCGCCGGCGCCGGCGACCCGCACCTCTTCCTGCAGCCGCTTGCCCTCGCGCGCCGCCTTCAAAAGACGGAACACCGCTTCGGACACATCCGGATTGCCGATAAACACCCGCTCGACCGGACGCACATCCTGCATCGAGCCGGCGCCGGTCAGCGTCAGATAGGCCGGATTGGCATAGACGACGTGGCCGCGCGGATCAGTGACCGCGATGCCGTCGGTGGAGCCTTCCGAGACCGCGCGCAGCACCGGATCGGCGGCGGCGCGATCGGCGAAGCCGACGATGCCGGCCGCAAAGGCGAACAGCATGAACAGCCCGACCATCGCCAGCAGCGCCAGCAGGCCTAAAATATATGGCTGCGCCTCGGCCCGGCCGAGCGTCATGAAGGCCACCGCGGCGGCGACGATGGCGCCGGCCACCAGCAGCACCAGCGCGATGCTGCCGCTGCGGCGCGCCGGCTCCGTGGACGAAGCCTGCTGGTCGTTGATGGTCATGGTCACCGAACCGATCCCTTGCCTGCCGGCGCAGCGGCGGCCAGCCCCCACCTGCCTGAATCGGAGCCGCCCGCGCAAGTACAACCTGGCACAAAGCCGCTGGATTGGCGGCTTTGCCGGAGCCGCCCTCGGCCACACCCCGGCCCCGCGATCGGGTTCCGGAATGCGCCACGCGCCGCCGCGCCGCACCGCCCGATCATTGGCTCAGCCTCGCCGCGCGAACAGGTTGCGTTTCAGGTTCATCACATAGCCGATCACCTCGGCGACCGCCTGATAGTGCTCGACCGGGATCTCCGCGTCGATCTCGACGGTGGCGTAAAGCGCGCGGGCCAGCGGCACGTTCTCGACGATCGGCACATTGTTGGCCTTGGCGACTTCGCGAATCTTGAACGCCACCGCGTCGACGCCCTTGGCGACGCAGATCGGCGCCTGCATCCCGCGCTCGTATTTCAGCGCCACCGAAAAATGCGTCGGGTTGGTGATCACCACCGAGGCGCCGGGCACCGCCGCCATCATGCGCTTCTTCATCCGCTGATAACGGATCTGCCGGATGCGGCCCTTGATGTGCGGGTCGCCTTCCGACTGCTTGAACTCTTCCTTGACCTCCTGCAGCGACATCTTCTGCCGCTCGTGCCAGGTGCGATACTGGAAGAAGTAATCGCCCGCCGCCACGAAGGCGAGCGCGCCGGCGACCGCACCCATCAGCTTCAGTGTCAGCGAAACGGTGACGGCGAGCAGCGCGGTGACGTCCATCTGCAGCAGCGCGTCAAGCCGGTCGCGCTCCGGATACAGCACCGCCACCATGATCACGCCGAGCGCGATGACCTTGAACAGCCCCTTGAGGAAGTTGGCGATCGCCTGCTTGCCGAACAACCGTTTGGCGCCTTCCAGCGGCGACAGCTTGCTGAATTTCGGCTTCAGCCCCTCGGTCGAGAACACCAGGCGATGCTGGATCAGGTTGCTGCCGATCGCCACCAGCGCCAGCAGCAACAGCGGCACGCCGAGCACCGAGATCATCATGTACAGCAGGCTCTTGGTCAGCGCCATCAGGCCGGCGCCATCGACCTTGAGCATCCACGATTTCTCGATCAAGGCCTTCATCGGCCCGGCGACGCCGGTGCCGATCGAGCCGGAGAACGACGACACCAGCAGCGTCGCGCCGGCGATCACGAACCAGGTATTAACCTCCTGGCTCTTGGCGACGTCGCCGCGTTGCAGCGCATCGTCGAGCTTCTTTTGTGTCGGTTCTTGTTGTTTCTCTTCGTCGTTATCGTCGGCCATCGCTCAGCCCGCCCGATCCGAAAGGCTCAGTTCGGCGTCAGCTCGCGCATCACCCCGCCGAAATAGCCGACAAAGACGCCCATCAGCGTGGTGATCACCGCGCCGAGAATGATGAAGCCGATCATGATCGAGAGCGGCACGCCGACGAAATACACCTGCATCTGCGGCATCAGCCGGGCCAGAATGCCGAGCCCGATGTTGAACACCAGGCCGAACACCAGAAACGGCGCGGCGAGCTGCATACCGATCTTGAACGACGCCGCGAACGCACGCGTCGCCAGCGCAGCGACATCGCCGCTGCTCAGCAGTTCGCCGGGCGCGAAGATCTTGTAGCTGTCGCTCAGGGCCTGAATGACCAGATAATGCGAATCCGTGGCGAACAGCATGGTGACGCCGAGAATGGTCAGGAAATTGCCGATCAGCATCCCCTGCTGACCCTGGGTGGGATCGATCGCGGTGACGAAGCCGAGTCCGAGTTGCTGGGCGATCACCGAGCCGGCGACCTGGAGCGCCGAAAGCGTCACACGTGCGGTGGCGCCGAGCACGATGCCGATGATGATCTCCTGCACCATCAGCACCAGCAGGGGCGTCAGCGACGACATGTCCACCTGATAGGCGGCGCGGTGCAGCGGCAGGATGATCAGCGTCAGCGCCAGCGCGATCGACAGCTTGATGCGGGTCGGGATGTTGGTCTCGCCCAGCGTCGGCAGCAGCATCACCATCGCGCCGACGCGCGCGAACACCAGCATGAAGGCGGCGCCGAGCGCAGGCAGGAACGAGATGTCGATGCGCATGGCGGGATTCTGTGTCGGGACTGGAGGCGCCGCCGGCGACGTCAGGCCGCGCGGCGTGAGCCGCCGCGGACGCTGCGTACCGGCGGCAGGCGCGGGCCCCGATCATGCGTCAACCGCCGGTGATTCGCGACGAGATCCGCAGCATTTCGGCGTGCAACTGGTCAGCCATGAACGGCAGCGTCAGCACCAGCGTGATGAAGATGGCGATGATCTTCGGCACAAACACGAGAGTCTGTTCCTGGATCTGCGTCAGCGCCTGCACCAGCGACACCGCGACGCCGACCACCAGGCCGACCACCATCAGCGGCGCCGAGACGATGACGATCGTCCAGATCGCGTCACGCGCGACATCGAGGGTTTCGGGACCGGTCATAAGTTGTCTTTCTCTGATGCTGCGTCATTGCGAGGAGCGTAGCGACGAAGCAATCCAGCTCAGTGCACCGCGTCTGGATTGCTTCGCGGAGCCTGTGCCCGGACGGCGCAAAGCGCCGATCCGGGTGCTCGCAATGACGAGAGTTTGCAATTGGATCAAAGACGGCAAAGCCTCAGATCGGCATCCGCAGGATTTCTTCGTAGGACTGGATCACGCGGTCGCGCACCGACACCAGGGTCGAGACCGCGACGTCGGTTTCGGCGACCGCGGTCACCACGTCCATGATGTTCGACTTGCCGTTGGCCATCGCGACGGTCTGCGCGTCCGACTTGCGGCCGGCGTCGAGCACGCTGCCCATCGCGTCCTTCACCAGCGCGGCGAATGACGGGCCGTTGTCGGTCGGCTTGCCGGCGCCGGCCGGATTGGCGAGCCGGGCGAGGCTCGCATAGGCGTTGGCTGCGGAAATCGGGGATGCCATCGGGGTCTCCTAACGAAACGGGCTCAGAACCCGTTCAGGCCTTGAGGATGTCGAGGGTGCGCTGGATCATCCGGCGCGTCGCGCTGATGACGTTGAGGTTGGCTTCGTAGGACCGCTGCGCATTGCGCATGTCGGCCATTTCGATCACCGAATTAACGTTCGGATATTTGACGTGGCCGGTCGCGTCCGCCGCCGGATTGGTCGGCTCGTATTTGACCAGGAACGACGAGGTGTCCGGCTTGATCCGGCCGAGCGCGACGGTGCGCGCATCGAGCGTGCGGTCGAGCGTCGAGGTGAAGGTCGGGACCTTGCGGCGATACGGATCGCCGCCCGCCGTCTGCGCGGTGGAATCGACGTTGGCGATGTTCTCCGAAATCACCCGCATCCGCCCGGACTGCGCGCGCAGCCCGGAGGTGGCGATGCCCATAGTCCTGGCGAAATCGCCGGCGTCGTCGGCCATGGTTCAGGCTCCTCTGAGCGGTCAGCGCTTGCCGATCGCGGTCTTGAGCAGACCGAGACTGCGGCTGTAAAGCGAGGTGGCGGCGGCGTAGTCCATCTGGTTGGCCGACACCTTCATCATCTGGTCCTCGAGATTGACGGCATTGCCGGCGGGCCTCGTCTGGAATCCGACCCGTCGATCATCGGCGAAGGAGGTGGTGCCGCCTGGCGGTTTCAGATGCGACGCGCTGGTCGTCATCATCGGCAGCGATCCGCTGGCGGCGGGACCGGTCAGGTGACCGCCGCCGTCGAACTTCGGCGCCACCAGATCGCGCGGCTGGAAGTTGGGCGTGTCGGAGTTCGAAACGTTTTCGGCCAGCACCTTTTGCCGCTCCTGATGCCATTGCATCTTGGTGCGCAGCGCCGCCAGCATAGGAAGATCGTTGATCGCCATCGCCGCCCCCCTCCCGGTCGCCCGCGGTACGACTCCGCCGGGAGTAGGCAGAATTTGCCGGGCACATGGTTAACGGCCGGTTAAGATTGGTTACGAAAGCCTTGCCGGTCCGTTACCATGACGTCGACGGCGTGGCAGCTCGGCGGCGGTATGCAGCGAAATGGACGATTTCGGTCCCATGAGTCGTGGACGATGAGAAAAACGGGATAGCAGTTCCTGCCGCTGCTTATTAAGAAGGATTAAGAAGCGCGCCGCTCGTCGTCGGCGTTGTCCCGTTTTGGGCCGCTGCCGAGACGGCACCGCCGACGCGTTACTCCGGGGATCGAGCATGCCGCAGCCATTGATGTTCTTTTTTGCGTTTCTGGCCGTCCTGGCGATGATCGGCGCCGCCGCGTGGCTGGTTCGTCGGTTCGCCGGCAACCGACTCGGCGCAAGCACCAAAAGCGGACGGATGCCGCGTCTGGCGGTGATCGACGCCGCGGCGGTCGACGGCCGGCGCCGGCTGGTGCTGGTCCGCCGCGACAATATCGAGCATCTGCTGATGATCGGCGGTCCGAGCGACATCGTGGTCGAGAGCAACATCGTACGCGCCGCTCCGGCGCGCGACGCTGGGCGCCCCGGTCTTGGAGTCGAACCGAGGCTTACCACGCCGGATTGGGACGCCGATGCCGGCGCCGAGGCCCAAGAGCCATCGCTGCCCGAACTGCCGCCGCGCCCCACCCGGCCTTCGTTCGCCGACGAACCCCGACGCCCGGGCCCGCCCGCTATGCCGGCGCGCCGCGCCAGCGAATTCCCGGCCCCGGATCCGTTTGCCGGTCTGGCGCCGGAGCCGACGGTGCGCCCCGACGCGGCCGGCCGGTCGGAGCCGAGGGCAGAGATTCGCCCCGAGCCGCGGGCCGAGACTCGTGAGCCCCGCCTCGAGCCGGCGCCGCGACCACGTCCCGACCCGCTGATGCCGCGTCCGCCGCGGCCCGAACTGCCGAAGGCGCCGCTCCGTGCCGAGCGCCCAATACCGCCCGCTCCGCCGGCGCCCCCGGCCGCGCCGACTCCGGCCGCTTCGCCGCAACCGGCCGCCCCGTCCCAGCCGCAGCCGTCATCCGCAGCGGTTTCGGCCGATCAGAATCTGGCCGAAATGGCCAACCGGCTCGAAGCCGCGCTGCGCCGTCCGGCGGACGCGCCGGCCGCTGCGCCAACGGCCCCCGAGCCTCCGGCCCGCCTGGCGGCGCGCGCGCCCGAGCCGCCACGGCCTGAGCCGCATCCCGAGCCGCCAGCCGCCGCGGCGCCGACCAAGTCCGGCTTCGAAAGCCTCGAAGACGAGATGGCGTCGCTGCTGGGCCGTCCGAAGACGCCTACGTGAGCTGGCCGGCCCACCCGCGTAGAGTTTTCCATGTCCTCGCCGTCCTGATCGCCAGCATCGTCGCGCTGGCGACGCCGGCGTTTGCGCAGGATGTCAGCATCAATTTCGGCGCCGGCGGCGGCACCGGCGTCACCGAGCGCGCCATCCAGCTGATCGCGCTGCTGACGGTGCTGTCGATCGCGCCGTCGATCCTGATCATGATGACGTCGTTCACGCGAATCGTCGTCGTGCTGTCGCTGCTGCGCACCGCCCTCGGCACCGCGACCGCGCCGCCCAACGCCGTGATCATCGCGCTGGCGCTGTTCCTCACTGCCTTCGTGATGGGACCGACGCTGCAGAAATCTTACGACGATGGCATCAAGCCGCTGATCGCCAACGAGATGACCGTCGAGGACGCGCTGGTCCGCGCGTCGGGGCCGCTCCGGGTCTTCATGCAGAAGAACGTGCGCGAGAAGGATCTCAAGCTGTTCCTCGACCTCTCCGGCGAGGCTCCGCCGGCGACGCCCGAGGACCTGTCGCTGCGCATCCTGATGCCGGCCTTCATGATCTCGGAATTGAAGCGCGCATTCGAGATCGGCTTTCTGCTGTTTCTACCATTCCTGATCATCGACCTGGTCGTCGCCTCGGTCCTGATGTCCATGGGCATGATGATGCTGCCGCCGGTCGTGGTGTCGCTGCCGTTCAAGCTGATCTTTTTCGTCCTGGTCGACGGCTGGTCGCTGGTGGCGGGCAGTTTGGTGCAGAGCTATTCGGGCAGCGGGTAGTCGACGGCATCGGTCGGCGACGACATCGTTGAGCACGCGCCGAGAAGCGTCTCGATTGCCGCCTCAGCGGTTGCGTGGTCGCCAGGCTGGGACAGTTGGGCGGCGTAGTAGGCCGTCACGGCGTGCAAGGCTGCTCGTAGGTCAGGAGCCGAAGCCGTAGGCAATTTTCTGATCGACTCTGCCAGCATTGCCAGTTCGACCTGTTCGGCACGAAGCTCCGCGTGCTTGACCGTGTCGCGGAGATCTCCCGGAAGGCACGGCGACGACACGGTTTTCAACTGCCGCCGGATGGCCCGCATCGGCTGCACGATCTCGCTGCGCCACGCGGCGACGGTCTCGTCGAGCAATGCCACCTCACGCTCACCGATGCCGATGCCAAGTTTCGATCCGCCATACAGGCAGATCAGCAGCACATTGACGTCGACACCAAACTCGTCCTGCAGCCGCAGACAGGCCGGCTGCACCCCGGCGCGGCCGTAGATGTCGAGCGCGAAGGTCCAATGCGGCCCGTCGAGGTCCGTCGGCTCGGTCACCGGCAATGCCCCCGAGCTCATTCGGCGGAGTCGGCTGGTTTGGCGACGACGTCCATCTTCGCTCCGCTCCAGCGCCGGGAGAGACCGGCATCGATTCCAAACAGATCGAGTGTCCGGCTCAGCGTATGGTCGACGATCTCGTCGATGCTCTGCGGCCTGATGTAGAACGCCGGCACCGGCGGCATCACGATAGCCCCCATCTCGGTCAGCGCAGTCATGGTGCGCAGGTGACCGAGGTGCAACGGCGTTTCCCGGACCAGAAGGACCAGACGACGCCGCTCCTTCAGCACCACGTCCGCCGCCCGCGTCAGCAGCGAGGACGTCACGCCGCTGGCGATCTCCGACATCGAGCGGATTGAACACGGGGCGATGATCATTCCCGCCGTGGGGAACGAGCCGCTCGAGATTGACGCACCGATGTCGTCGACCTGATGCACAACGCTGGCCCTCGCACGAACGTCGGACACCTTCAGATCAGTTTCATGAGCGAGCGTCACCTGCGCCGAGCGCGTCATCACCAGATGGCTCTCGATCCCTAGCGTTGCGAGAACGTCAAGTAACCGGATCCCGAGAACGATGCCCGACGCGCCGCTGATACCGACGACAATGGGCATTGATGCAGTTGCCATCAACGCCTCAGAGAGGTTCGCATTCGAACGTGGATGGATAGCACCAGGGACAGGCCTGCTCCGCGGTGCGGCCCAGCGGATCCCACTGCGGCAGGCTGTCCCACACGGCCTCCCCCGCCGCTTGGGCGCGCTGGTTCAGCTCGGCGAAATTGATTCCAGGAATGATGCCGTTTTCCATCCGCACCACGCCGTCAACAATCACCGTGTCGACATCGTCACCCACGCCGCACTCGACGAGACTCTTGACCGGGTCGCGTACCGGGCCGTAGCGCAGCGAATTGCGGCCGGACAGATCGATGATCACGATATCGGCGAGCGCTCCCGGCGCCAGCCGTCCGAGATCGTCGCGGCCAACCGACATGGCGCCGCCCAACGTTGCGGCCTCGAGCGCTTCGCCGGCAGTCGCGGCGAGGTAGGTCTCGCTCATGATCTTGCCCAGATAGGACGCCGTCCGCATGTTCATGATCATGTCGCGCGGATACGTATCCGAGCCGATCGAGATGTTCACGCCGGCGTCGCGATAGCGCTGCCAACTATCCAGCGTGCGCGAGCGCCGCACGATGTTGATCGGGCAATGCGAGATGCTGACGCCGGCGTCGCCCATCAGGCGCAGATCGTTCTTGCGGGCGAAGTTGAGGTTGGCGTTGTCCGAGATGAAGTTGCCGTGGCCGATGTTCAGCGTCGGCCGCAGCATGCCGAGGCTGTCGAGCAGCTCGATCGGCGTCATCATGTATTCACGCACGGTCTCGTGGAATTCGATCACGCTATAGGCGGCGTGGGTAGCCATCGGCAGATTGAGTTCGTCGGCGAGCTCGCGGGTCCGTCGCAAAAGTTCGAGGCTCGCAGTCTCGACTTCGCGCGGCACCAGGATCCCTCGGACGCGCCCTTCGGCGGCACCGTCGTTGCGGGCGATCCAGTCGACTGCGACATCGAGGCCGTCGATGCCGAGCTGATCGTCGCGGATGCGCTTGAGGCGGCCCTGCTCGTCGCCGACCCAGCGACCGCAATCATAGCCGGGGGCCAGATAGGCGCGGGTGCCGAGCCGCGTCACTTCCGCCAGCAGCGCATCCTGCACTTTCAACTGACTGCCGAACTCCACGAAGGTGGTGACGCCGTTGCGCAGCAATTCGGCCACCGTGAAGGTGGCGTTGAGCGCGAACGCCGCTTCGGCACCCGGATCGCCGTGCTTCAGATAGCGGGGATCGCCGCTGACCGTCTTGCCTTCCTTGGGCACGCTGATTTCGAGAAACGGCTGGCCGTAATACATCGGCCGGCCGGTGTCGGAAATCAGCCGGTGCGAGGCGCGATGACCGGAATGCACGTGGGTATCGATGAAGCCGGGCGTCACCAGCTTGCCCTTCGCATCGATGGTGCTGTCGACATGCCCCTCGAAGGCTTTTCCCACATAGACGATACGATTGCCCTCGAACACCAGCACGGCGTCGCGCAACAGCGTATGCCGCCCCTTGTCGTGCCCGACGATCCAACCGGCCTCGATCTTCGTACGCATCAGATCACCGTTCCTTCGGAAGGTTGCGACGGCGTTGCCGGCGGCGCCGCCGAGCGCGAGCGGACGGCCGGTCTCATCTGCCAGAGCCCGACCAGCGCCAGCAGGACGAAGCCGATAATCTCGGCCGTCACGTTGGGCACGATCAGCAGCACGCCGCCGGCGAAGAGGATGCCCCGCATCGCCAGCGAAAGCCGTCCCAGCGCGAACCCGCCCGAGGCCGCCGCGGTCGCACAAACTCCGATCACGGCGGTGCCGACGGTGCGGAAATTATCCAGCGCAGTGCCTTGCAGCAGCAGCGAAGGATCCGCCACGAAGGCGAACGGAATGATGAAGCCCGGGACGGCGAGACCGAACGCGATCAGCCCCGTGGTCCACAGCGATCCACCGCTCACCCCCGCGGCCGCATAGGCGGCCAGCGCCACGGGCGGCGTCACCATCGACAGAACCGCGAAGTAGAAGATGAACAGGTGAGCCTCGAGCGCCGGTACGCCGAGATTCTGCAATGCAGGGCCGACCAGGATGGCGGCGACCAGATAGGCGGCGGCGGTGGGCATACCCATGCCGAACACCAAAGTCAGCAGCATCGCGCCGATCAGCGAGACGAACAGCGAATTGCCCGCGATCTCCAGCAGCCAGCGCTCCAGATGCAACGCCATCCCGGTGTGCACCAGGACCCCGACGATGATCCCGGCGACGGCGGACGGGATCGCCACCTCGGCGGCGCTGCGCCCTCCGGCCGCCAAAGCGGCGTAGATATCGGCCGGCTTGAGCCGCGTCGTCGAGCGAAGCCAACTGACGATGACGATCGCGACCGCGGTGATCGCACCGACACGCATCAGCGAATATTGCGACGTCAGCAAATACACCATCAGCGCGAGCGGCAGCAGGACATGCCAGCGCTCCTTCAAGCCCCGCCAGGATTCCGCAAGCGGAAGATCACGGGTCGGCACCAGGCCGTGGCGCCGCGAATAGGCATCGACCAGAACGTAGAGCGACAGATAGAACAGCACCGCCGGCACGATGGCCGCATAGGCGACCGTCCCATAGGTGACGCCGACGATATCCGCCAGGATGAACGCGGCCGCGCCCATCACCGGCGGTGCGAGCTGGCCTCCCGTCGAGGCGGTCGCTTCCGTCGCACCGGCAAAATTGCGGCTGAAGCCGGTGCGGCGCATCAACGGAATAGTGACCACGCCGGTCATCAGCACGTTGGCGACGGCGCTGCCAGACACCGTGCCGAACAAGCCCGACGACACGATACTCGCCTTGGCGGCTCCGCCCCAGGCGCGGCCGGTCGCGCAATAGGCGAGATCGACGAACAGGCGGCCGGCGCCGGAGCGCTCCAGGAACGCACCGACGATGACGAAGTAGAACACCATATTGGCCGAGGCCGAGATCGGCGTACCGAAGATTCCCTGCCCGGACAGCAGCTGAAGATCGATAAAGCGCTTCAGCGACATGCCCCTGTTGTCGAACGGAGCGGGCAGATAGGGTCCCAGAAACACGTAGAGGATGAACAGCACCGCGAGCGACATCAGCACGGTGCCCGCAATTCGCCGCGCCGCTTCGAGCAGCAGCAGGATCAGCACGATGCCGAACACGTAGTCCGCCGCGTAGACCGGATCGACGCCCTCGATCCGCTCGGCCACGCGCGCGCCCTGCATGTAGAAATAGCTCGCTGAGGCGAGCGCGAGGACGGCGCACAACACGTCGATCAGCGGGACGTCGTCCCCTTCCTTGCGTCGGCCGCGAACGCCGACCATCAGATAGGCGATGGACGTCGTTGCGCCGACGTGAGCCGCGAGCAGCGACAATTCGTACATCGCCCGGCTGGCGAACACCGGGATGAACTGCACGATCGCGAGCGCAATCGCGATCAGACCCAACAGAAGCCGTGCATGGCGTGCAGACAGCGTCATCTTCGCGCTCTCGACTGTCGATCAGGTTGGAGGAAGTGACGGCGGTTACTTCATCAGCCCGGCTTCACGATAGTATTTCGCCGCGCCCGGATGGATCGGACAGTTGCCGTTGAGGGCGGGATCCGCGGCGAGCTTGGGATCGAAATCGGCCAACGCTGCGTGGATCCGCGGCATCGCCGCGGCGCTCTCGACCAGCGTCTTGGCGATCGTGTAGGCCGCGTCGTCGGAGACGCTCGACGCGATCAGGATGTTGGACGCGGCGCGAACCGTCTTCACCGGCTCAGTCTGGCCTTTGAAAGTGTTGGCCGGAACGGTGACTTCAGCCCAGCCGAACTTTTCCGTCATTCCCTTGATCACGTCGTCGGGCAGCGGCAGCATGATCATGTCGTTGACGGTGGTGATCTGCGTGGCCGCGGGATGGCCCTTCGTCACCACATGCGCCCAGCCGCCGGCATTGCCGTCCTTGATGATCTCGGCCGTTCCCGAACGGGTCGACGGTTCGATCATCCCGCCTTTCTGTGCGACGCTCTCCTTGCTCGATCCCAGCAGCTGGAGAACCTGACGCACGCCCTGCTCGCCGGTGCCGCCGGCCTGGGTGGTCAGCAGATGAAACTTATTCTTGCCGGCGACGATGTCGTTCCAGGACGTGACCCCGGACGCTTTGGTGACAAAGGTGCCGAAGTAATAAGTATCGAGCCCGCCGATCAGGCCCATCACCTTGTCCTGCTTTTGCGAGAACGCGCCGAAACCGCCGCAGCCCTCGGCCGACGTCACGGCGAAGCTGATCCCGAGTTCGGCCTCGCCGCTCTGGATCAGCTTGATGTTGCCGACGCCGCCAGCAATCGGGAGGACATCGATGCTCGACCCTTTGGGAAGCTGCTTGGTCACGAGATCGGCGAAGCCCGCGCCATAGTTGTACCAGGCCGAGCCGACGCCCACCGTGGCGAAGCGGAGCTTGACGGGCTGCTGTGCCGAGGCTGCTGACAGGCCGGTCAAGGTTGAAAGCGCCACGCTGAAGCAGAAAGCGGTCAATCGATTCATCGGCTCGTCTCCTTTGCTACCACTACGTCGTTGGTTGCGCACAGCGCGGGGCCTTTACAAGGTAATGCCCGCAGCGCTGAGGATGGCCCGTGCGCGGTCGCGCGCCTCGTCGGGCACGACCAATCGCTCTGCAAATTCCCGGCCGCTGGGGCGGGTCGCGTCGATGCCCATCTTGGTGACGGTGAAGCTCTGCGGATCCGAACTCGGATCGATGACCGCGCCCTTCGCGCCAGGGATGAAGAAGATGTCCTTCTCCGCCTGAACCCGGGTCGCGATCGCCCAGAACACATCGTTGAGATCGAAAATGTCGACGTCGTCGTCCACGACGATCACGTATTTGGTGTAGAGTTCGGTCCCCAACGTCGCCATGACGGCCATCTGGGGCTCGCCGGCCGCGGTCTTCTTCATCGCCACTACGGCCAGGAACGCGCCGCAGGTCGAGTGCGGGACATGCACCGCTGTGACGTTCGGCAGGTTTCGGCGCAGCGCGTTGAGAATTTCGCCCTCGCGCGTCACGGAGGAGATCAGGATGTGATCCTTCGACATCCCCGCCGTGATGCTGTGGAAGAAGGCGTCACGACGCATCCGGATGCGATGAGCCACGAACACATTCTGGGTGCTGCGATAGGAGGCGTAGCCTGTGAACTCACCGAACGGCCCCTCCGGTTCGTGGACGCCAGCGAGGATCTCTCCCTCGATCACCATCTCGGCGCCGGCCGGCGCCTCGAGATCGCCGACGCCGCATCTGGCGAGCCGATACGGCTGTCCGAACAGCGCCCCGATAATCTCGTATTTGCGGACGTCGGCGCCGTACGCGTAGGTCATCGAACCCATGTAGTGCAGCGGATGTACGCCGATGGTGATCGCGGCGGGAAGCGAGTGGCCGCGCTGTTCGGCGCGGCGGTGATACTCGTACATCCGGCGACGCGAATGCAGCGAGATCCCCAGCCGGTTCCTGCCGGCGAGCATCAGGCGATGGAAGCCGGTGGTGTCGATACCGGTGACCGGGTCGCGCGCCGTGACCTGGCCGGCGGTGATGTAAGGCGCGGCGTCGACGGTGAACTGATGCGGGATCGGCAGCTTGGTGAGATCGACCTCATCCCCCTCGATCACGACATCGTCCCATTCGCCGCGTTGGACGAGCTCGCATGGGATCGGCCGCTGGCTGCGCTCGCGAAACACCGTGGGCAACTCGCAAGCTCCCACGCCAAGGCAGGCGCCAAGCAGCTTGCGGTTGGCGGCGATGTTAGTGACGCAGGCCATGCCTGAATCGCCGAGCTTGTCGAACATCACGACGGGACTACGACCCGCGCGATCGAGTTCGAGGACCATGGCGGTGGACACGAGGCGGGGATTCACGCGATCGCGGATCTGCAGATACTCTTCAGGGAAGCGCGTGCGGACCATGTCGAGAAAGCCGCGCAAGCTTTGAACTGACGTCGTTTCGTCCAAGCGCAAGCCTCCATATTATCAGTATACTGACGATCTGTCCGCGGCGTGAACCGCGGGCAGTCTCAAGCTCTCCGAGCCACTCTCTCATCAGTATGCTGATGGATTTCGGACGTACAACGTCAAACATTCACCAGCAGGCGCTCATAGATTGCGCAGCACGGTGCGCCCTGCGTCGTTGTTGGATTCAACCAGCAGGGCAAGGTGCTCGATGAAGGTCTCTCGCTCGCTCTCCGGCAGCGGGGCGATCAGACGGCTGTGAGCTTTGTCTAAAGCCCCCTGCATATCGGAGAGCATTGCGCTGCCTTCCTCGGTGAGAAAAGCCAGCCTGACACGTCGATCCTTTTCAGCTTCTTCGCGCCGGATGATCCCCCGCTTCTCGAGACGGGTCAGCACGTTTGAGGTGGTCGTTCGATCCATGCCGATTTCGGCAGCAAGCGCCACCTGATCGAGCCCAGGCTTGTCGAGCAGCACCTGCATGATGCTGGTCTGCACCGGCGTTGTCCCGAAGCGCTCGCACTCCTTGAGATAGATCGCGACGTAGATCTGGTGCAGCCGACGCACCAGAAAGCCCGGCCGCCGAAACAGGTTTTTGGCCTTCTGTTTCACTTTCTTCGCCACGCGATCGCTCCTTGAGACTCTCAACCATCCTGATTTGCCGAGAATCGCGAAAAATCCAAGGGGCATGGCGCCTGACAAGAATGGCTCAGCCTCTCCCCGAGTCACTCCGGGGCGCGTAGTGCAGCGGAGCGAAGCCGGAATCTCAACCGCGCAAAACAACTTCGATATTCCGGGTTCGCGCGCGTTGCGCGCGCCCCGGAATGACGAACGAGAGGCTGTGTAAAGATTGAACGGCGATGGCGGATGGCACCGCGCTTATCGGTTCCGCCTATCGGCCTGCGCCTAGCCCCTCCCCGGGTCATTCCAGGGCGCGTAGCGCAGCGGAGCGAACCCGGAATCTCAACCGCGCATAACAACTTCTGGAGTCCGGGTTCGCGCGCGTTGCGCGTGCCCCGGAATGACCGCGTTGGGGTTACCGCGCCATCTTGATGACGCGCACCTTCTCGGCCGGCGCTGCAGCCGGCACCGAACCCGTCGACGTCATATCCGCACCCGGCGGGGTGGCACGCGCGCTGGCGTCCGGGAAGCGCTGCTTCATCTCGCGCAGGAAGCCTTCCAGCGTATCGACGCTCGCCGCCATCTTGGCGATCGCCGCGAAGGCGGCGCTGTCGCCGGAGGACGGTTTGCTCGCGATGTCGAAGGCGGTTAGATCCGCCGGGTCGGTCATCAGCGGCGCAAACTTCTCGCGGAAGCGGCCAAGGCCGAGCGCGTCTTCGGCCAGCGCGTAGCCGATCACGGCACGGATGACGTCGCTCTTCTCGGCGGGCGACAGCGGTGTAAAATCCTTCCAGCGATCGCCGAGATACAGTTCGATCTGCTCGGAGGATTCTCGCCAGCGCCGCGCCGCCCAATAGATATCCGAGCGCAGCCGGATCGCCTCGCGGCCGCCGATATTGCTGATGATGTCGAGCGCGAGGTCGTGCCGGCCGATGTCGCTCTGCGCCCGCGCCTCGATCAGCAGCCGCTGCTGGCGCAATTCGCCGGCCAGGTCGGCGATCCGCGACGAATGCAGCGCCGCGATGGCGCGGTCGGGCTTGCGGTTCATCAGATACACCATCGCCAGACGCGCGGCGACCTGCGCCCGCGCCGCGCCGTCGAGCCGCTTGTCGACCTGGTACTGCAGCAGTTCGCTGGCCTGGTCGAGCAGATCGACCGCGACCAGCCGATCGGACAGTCTTCGGATCATCTCGTCGCCGCGGCGGCCGATCGGCGTCAGTTCGCGGAATTCGTAGAAGGTCGCCAGCGCCTCGATCGGCGGGATGTCGTCGCCCTTGTTGCCGATATACATCTGCGTGAACAGTGCGCGGCTGTCGTCCTGCCCCTGCCGTGCGGCGTCGGAGTTCGGCGCGAGCTGCGTCGCGATCCGCGCTGCCATCAACGAGTCGCGATAGCGGCCGGCACTGGCGTACAGCTTCGACAGCAGTTGCTGGGTACGCACTTCGAGATCGTCGCCGCGCCAGGTCATCGACAGCCGCTCAAGCTCCGGCAGCGCCTCCTCCGGCGATAGCTCGCCGCGCCTTGAGCGCAGCACAATGTCGCGGAACTTGGCTTCGCTTTCGGCCTGCCGATCGGGCGAGGCCATCGCTTCCTTGTAGCGCCGCAGCGCCTCCTGATCGCGGCCGAGCGCCTCGTCGAGCCGGCCGCGCATCATCGCCAGTTGCGGCGCCATCGCCGGCGGCACGCCGACCAGATCGAAATCGCTGCTGATCTTGGCGGCGCCGGAGTAATCGCGCACTTCGAGCGAGGCGCGCATCGCCGACTTCAGCACCTCACGTTGCAGGTCGAGTGGCAGCGCCGTCACGGCGAGTTGCACCGACTTCAGCTTCTCGCGCGCTTCGGCCCATTTGCCCTGGCGCGCCAGCGCGACGCCCTTCCACATCTGCGCCTCGTAGGTCGAGGCGATCGCCGGGTTGGCGACGTCCTTCAGCGTCTGCTCCGGCCGATCCATCAGCGCGGCCGCAGCGGCATGACCGATCATCGTGGCGGCGTCTTCCTGGCCGGGATTGGCGCCGAGCAGCGCCAGATCGAGCGCGCCCTTCGCCTCCTGATACATGCCGCGGGCCATGTAGAACCGCGCCAAATCGAGCCGCGCCGGCAAGCGATCGTCACCGGTCGCGCGCGACAGCGCATTGATCCGCGCATCGAGCGCCGGCAGGTATCGGCCTTCCTGATCCTTCGACCATTGCGTCACATCGAAGAACGGCCGTTCGGTGGCCGAGCCGGCCTGCCCGGTGGGCTCGGCCGACGACAGCGTCAGCCCGCCCGGCCGCGATACCACCACCGCTTCGGCCGCGGTCTCAACTGTCACTTCGTCGGATTTGAGTTCGATCACCACGCCGTGCAGCGATTCCAGCAGATTGAACTCGACGAAGCTCTGCCGCTTGATGAAGCCGCGGGGCGGCGGCAGCGCGGTTACCACCGAGAGCACATCGCCGGCTTCAGGATCGATCAGGCGATGCAGTCGGCCGACCCCGCTGAGCGCGATGCTGACGGTGGCGCGACTGGGGTCGGCGATGTTGCGCACGGTGCTGAGCGGCCGCGGCGCCGCGCGGCCGGAATCGGCCAGCGTGATCGACCAGGATCGCCCCGAGCCGTCGTCATCGCTCAGCGTCGCGAGTTGTGGGCGAATCAGCCGGATGCGGATCGCCTGCCCGTTCGGCAGCCCGACGCGGCTGACGTCGCCGACGATGCCGCCGCCTTCGCGCCGGATCGCGGCGAGATCGAACGGCGTGGTGCTGTCGAGGACCAGCCACAGCATCTCGCCGCGGCGGAACAGCGCCACCGGCATCGGCGCGGCGAAGGAGAGATCGAACTGCAGCCCGTCCGTGGTACGCCGCGCCTCAACTGGACGCGCCGCGGTCGCAGCCGGCTTGGGCATCGCGGGTGCAGATTCCGGCGCTGCCGGAGGCGGCGCGGCAGGAGTCGTGACAGGCACCGTGACGGGCTCGGACCCGGCGGCTGCCACCACAGCGACGGGCGTGGCCGCCGGCGCAGCGGGCGTATCGCTGACACGCACGGGAGGCCCCGCAGGCGACGGAGGGATCGTCGCCTGCGCAGCGACCACCGCTGGCTCGGTCCTTGTAAGCGGTTTGATCTCCGATTTGTCTTCAGGCTTGGCGACAGGCTTCGCAGCTTCAGGTTTGGCTGCTTCGGGTCTGGCAGCTTCAGGCTTTCCAGTCTCGGGCTTCGCCGCCGCTTCCAGCTTGCCGATCTCCGGCAGCACCAGGGCGGCGTCGCTCTTCTTGTTCGACTCGCCTTCCCGCGGCTGGAAGCTGACGTCGACAACAAAACTCTTGTCTTCGCGGAACGAGCGCACGTCGGCGCCGCCGATCAGCGCGAAGTCGACGCTGGAGCCGTTGCCGTCGGCCTTCTGGCTGATCGCCCCGACATTCGATGCGCCCGCGAGCTGCGCGTCGGCGAGATCGAAATTGAGGCCGGTATTGAACCGCACCGTCAACTTCTTCTCACTCAGCGTCGACGATACCTCGACACCCGGCGGCACTTCGAACACGTAGCGCACGAAAGTCGGCTGCATCGACGCGCGCACGCGGATCGGCGGACGCTTCTTGACGTCGGCCCTCGCCTGTTGCGCGCGTAGCGCCCGTTCCGCAGCGCGAGCTCGCTCGGCCAGCGCCTTCACCACCTCCTGCGGCACGCTCGGCGGCGCGCCTGCCCAATTCTCCGGTAGCAGGTCAACATACAGCCGTTCGCCGGCGGCCATGGGGTTGACGGTGAACTTGCGCAGCAGGGCCAACCGCACAGCGGAGCCATCCGGATCGAGCCGCGCCGAGCCGATGTAATCGCGTCCGGACTCCGTCAGCCGGTCGATCGGAATATCGACCGGCCGCTTGAACCGGATCACCACGATCAGGCCGGCCATGACGACATCGGATTCGACATCCTCGGCGAGCGTGAACAGCAGCCGGCCGTAGCCGCCGCTGGCGTCGAAGCTCGCCTCGCCGCGCACGGGTTGTGCCGCCGCCGGCTGCGCCGAGAGGGCGACGGCCAGAGCCAGCCCAAATGCGAGGCAGACTTTCACGAGGCGCCAGCAGAACGCTCCCGACCAGTCTGCAACGGCAGCCATCCGCGCCATCGGTGTCTTCCGGTCAACGACCCTGTTGTGGCGGGCGAACCGAATCCGCCCCTGTTGCGTTATCCGATGCACCGCCGCCCGCGCGGTTCCCCGTGCAGGCATTCCCTCGCCACTACACCACGGAAGCCGTTAACGTTGGTTTAACCATCACCCGCCCGCGCTCACGCAGACGCGCCACAGCCGATACCACCACAATGGTTGCGCCGGTCACGATGCAACCATCCGTTTTAATTAGGTCGGCTAATCCAGATTTCTGTAGTAAGACCTGCGGCGGGACGCACCATCACATTTCTGCACCGATACACGCGAGACTTCTCATCAGCCGTTCAATTGGGGACCGGTCTAGTCATGCTGTTGAAGGGATTGTACAAAGTCGAATTTGAGACGGCGCGTCGAAGAGCCACCGGCGTGGTATTTGCCGACGATGGAAAGCTCCGCGGCGGCAGTTCGGCATTCGCCTATGTCGGCAGTTACGAGCAAGATGGTGGCCAGATCCGCGGCAAGATCATGAGCCGTCGGCACACCAACGATCCGAACGTGGCATCGGTGTTCGGCGTCGACGAAGTACGAGTCGATTTCCACGGTTCGTCGATTGGCGATTTTGCCCAAGTCGAAGGCACCGCGGCGGAAGCGCCCACGCTCGGTTTCAAGGCAGTGCTGACGCGGATCTCCGACTGACTAAGTCTTGGGCGATCCAGGCCATACGCAATCAGCAATCAGTTACCTTGCCGGGACAGGACGACCTTCGATTTTAGGCAACGCGGCTGCGGTCGCCGAGGTCTTTCCACTGGCGCGGCGCGCCAACTCGACCGTGACTTTTTCGGCGGCTTCCGGCGTCATCAGCCCGAGAATGTCGGACATCTTGCGCGGCGCGATTTGCGACGCGATCTCGATCAGCACTGGCATCTCCAGGCGATCGAAGATCTTGGCGGCGTCCTTCGGCTTCATCGACTCGTACATCGTGATGATGCCCTTGAAACGCGCAGCGTCGGCTTCGCTCTTCTGCTCGGCGGCCTTGCCGATCTGGCCCTCGGTCGCCTTCATCTCCTCGACGCGGGATTCAATCCGCTTCTCGGCCGCCTTCAGCAGACTCTCGCGAATTTCGACTTCGCGGGCGCGGGCGTCGAGCTCCTGGCGGCGCGCTTGCAGCCGCTCGAGGATCGCGCGCTCGGACGGCGAGATGCCGGCCGGGTGCTCCATCGGCGGCTCGGGCGGCTTGACGTCCTCCGGCGCCGCAACGGCCGGCTTCGGTTGTTCTGTTTTGGCCGGCGCTTGTACCGAACCGGTAATATCGGAAGCCAGGTCGGGATTTGCAGCCTTGGCGGCGCCACCCGGGTAGTTCAGGTTGGCCTGCGCCCAGGACGGCTTGGTCGCGTTCGGGTCGTAGTCGAACACGTAGCCGCCATCGAGCAACAGGCCAGCGATCTTCAGCACAGCGAGGCCGAGGATCGCGACCAGCACCACCGGCAGGATGCGGATATCCCGGAGCGCGCTCATGCAGCCAGGCCAGTGTGTCGTCGCCGCTCGGCGAAGGCTTCAGCCGCAGCTGCGTTGGCCCGCGCCGCCGACAGCGTCGGCGCGTCCTGCTGCTCCGAGGACGGCCGCGCCGCCGCCACGATCTTGGACAGCCGGCGCAGCACGTTGTCGCCTTCGGCGAGTTGCTTCTTGAGATTCTCGGACATCGCGCTCGCCGCGGCGATGTCGCGGCCGAGGTTGTCGTTGACCTCGCGCACCGTGAGCTTCAGCCCGCCGATCGCGCGTTCGGCGATCTCGGTGACGGTGATCAGTTCGCCGATCGTCGCCTTCAGCGACTGCTCGTCGGCCTTCAGCCGCAGCAGCCGCTTGTTGAGCAGCCAGCAGTAGCCGATCGTCAGCAGCAACAGCACGGCGACGAGGCTTTCGATGACGAGTCCCAGGGTATGGCTCATTGTGCCTCCATCATTTTGCTTTGCTCGTCGGTCCGTTCGAACATCGCGTAGGTCGTGACCGGCTTGCGGAGTGGTTTGGTGACGCGGATCGCGACGCGGTCACCGACGCGGCCCATCCGGCCTTCAGTCAGCGTGACGTTGCCACAGCGAACCGCGACCAGCGCGTCCGCGCGTAGTTCGAGCGGCAAGGTATCGCCGACCTGCAACGCCATCAGCTGTCTCAGCGGCACTTCCGATTCGTACAAAACCGCGTCGATCGAGATCTCGGCCTGACCGATTTCGGTAGCGAGGTGGCCTTCCCAGACGGGGTCACGGCCGAACTTCTCGCCCATGAACATCTGCATCAGCACGCCGCGGATCGGCTCGATCGTGGCGTAGGGCAGCAGCAGTTCGATATTGCCGCCGCGGTCTTCCATGTCGATATGCAGGCGGACCAGGATGGCGGCGTTGGCGGGCCGGCTGATGGCGGCGAAGCGCGGATTGGTTTCCAGCCGGTCGATCGAGAACGTTACCGGCGACAGCGGGCGGAACGCCTGTTCGGCGTCGGCGAGCACGACTTCGAGCAGCCGCTTCACCAGATTGGTCTCGATCGTGGTGTAGGGGCGCCCTTCGATGCGCAGCGACGCCTGGCCGCGGCGGCCGCCGAGCAGCACGTCGATCATCGAATAGATCAGGCTGGAGTCGACGGTGGCGAGCCCGAAATTCTGCCACTCCTCGGCCTTGAACACGCACAGCACCGCAGGCAGCGGGATCGAATTCATATAGTCGCCGAACCGCACCGAGGTGATGCGGTCGAGCGAGACCTCGACGTTGTCGGAGGTGAAATTGCGCAGGCTCGTCGTCATCAGCCGCACCAGGCGGTCGAACACGATTTCGAGCATCGGCAGACGCTCGTAGGACACCATCGCCGAGTCGATGATGGCGCGAATGCCGGAATTCTCGTCGAGATGTACCTCACCGACGCTGAAGCCGAGGAGATTGTCGATCTCCTCCTGCGACAGCACGCGCT
Organism: Rhodopseudomonas palustris; assembly: GCF_003591005.1. GTDB lineage: Bacteria > Pseudomonadota > Alphaproteobacteria > Rhizobiales > Xanthobacteraceae > Rhodopseudomonas > Rhodopseudomonas palustris_K. Next base: position 159,437 of record NZ_QYYD01000004.1, on the reverse strand, counting down.
CACCGCCGTTCTTGCCGCCGCCGAGATCGCGGCCGCCATCGTCGACCATGGCGGCCCATTGCTCCGCCATGGTCCCGGTGAGTTCGTTTTCCTGTGCAGCCTTGGCGGCGGCCTCGGGATCTTCCGAGGCCATCGACGCTTCCCACTGGGCGGCGATTGCGTCTTGGTCGAGTTGGTCCTGGCCAGCCATGTCAGATCACTGCACCAGCACTTCCTTGAACAGCACCGCGTTCACCTGCGCAGGTGCAATCGCGACGTTGACCCGGCGGGTCAGTTCTTCCTTCATGCGAAACATCCCGACCGAGCCATTGAGATCGTTCGAGCGCAGTTCGCGCAGATAGGTCTGAAACAGGTCGGTGATGCGCGGCATCGTCGGCTTGATCTGCTCGGCGAGCTTGTCGTCTTTTACTTCGAGCACGATCTTGGCCTTGAGGTACTGCACCCGCTCGCCCGGCGAGCCGGCGAGGTTGACCATGATCTCCGGCACGTCGACGAAATTCGGCGGCTTCACCTTCTCGGCCTCGGCGTGCTGCTTGTCCTTGTCGTGCCCTTTGGACATGAAGAACCACGCACCTCCGCCGCCGCCGACCAGCACCAGCGCGGCTGCCGCGATGATGATGATCAGCTTCTTCTTGCTCTTCGACGCAGCGCCTTCGGCGCCATCTGCGCCGTCCTCGGGTTTTTCTGAATCCGCCATCGGCCGCATCCGCCTGCAAGAAGAGCCGTGCCGTTCAGGCGAACCGTTAACGCGAAACTAAGCCGCCAGCGCCACGGGCCCTGATTGCGCGACGCTAATGTCGCAATGGTTAACGGAACCTTTCCAGAGGGCGCCCAGCTAGGAAGATTTTGCCGGGCAACATGGTCAACAACTCCTTATTGCCGACCTCGCAACACCCTCAAAAATCATCAAAGAGTTGAAATTCCAAGAGTTTGTGGGTTGGCACGCTGCTCGCAAGACATCTGGGCGAACCGCGGCTTGGGAGAGCTTCGGTTCACCGCATCCGCCGAGGGTCTGGGAGGGCCGGCGGCGGATCGTCAAAGGGAGAATACCGATGCAGAATACGCTTCTGGTCGGCTTGTCGCGGCAGGTCGTGCTCGAACGGCAGATGGATGTCGTCGCCAACAACCTGGCGAACGTCAACACCAATGGCTTCAAGGCCCAGCGCTCGATGTTTCAGGAATTCCTGAATACCGGGGCGCATGAAGACAATTTCCAGTCGCAGGACCGCCGCGTCAGCTTCGTGCTGGACCGTGCCGCCTATCACGACTTCTCCTCCGGTCCGCTGGACGAGACCAAGAACCCGCTCGACGTCGCCATCGACGGCTCCGCCTTCCTGGTGGTGCAGACCCCGGCCGGCGAGCGCTACACCCGCGACGGCAAGCTCTCGATCAATCCGCAGGGCCAGCTGGTCAATGCCTCCGGCTTCCCGGTGCTCGGCAACGCCGGCCCGATCGTGTTTCAGCCGACCGACAAGGCGATCAACATCGCCGCGGACGGCAATGTCAGCGTGATCGAAGGCACTGCGGTGATCGACTCGCTGCGCGGCAAGCTGCGGATGGTGTCGTTCGCCCGCCCGCAAAGCCTCGAGAAGCAGGGCGACAATCTCTACGCCGCCACCAGCGATCCCGGCGCCCCCGACACCAAGTCCCAGCTGCGGCAGGGCTACGTCGAGAAATCGAACGTCAATTCGGTCGCCGAGATGTCGCGGATGATCGCCGTCAGCCGCTCCTACCAGTCCGTTTCCTCCCTGCTGCAGCAGGAAGGCGACCTGCAGAAGACCGCGATCGAGCGGCTCGCTGACGTGCCGGCGTAAGGAGACCTGAGATGCGCGCACTCTACACCGCTGCGACCGGCATGGCCGCTCAGGAGCTCAACGTTCAGGTGATCTCCAACAATATCGCCAATATGCGAACCACCGGGTTCAAAAAGCAGACGGCGCAATTCCAGGATCTGATCTACGACCACGTTCGCCGCGTCGGCACCCAGGCCTCGGATCAGGGCACGATCATTCCGGTCGGCGTCGACATCGGCGGCGGCGTCAAGACCGTCGGCACGCCGCGGCTGATGACCCAGGGCACGCTGTCGACCACCGGCAACGACCTCGACCTCGCCGTCCGCGGCGAAGGCTTCTTCAAGATCCAAATGCCGGACGGCACCTATCGCTACACCCGCGACGGCTCGTTTACCACCGACAACACCGGCCGCGTCGTCACCGCCGCCGGCAATCCGGTGCAGCCGACAATCACCATTCCGAACGGTGCCTACGGCATCACGGTCGCCACCAACGGCCAGGTCTCGGTGACGGTGTCGGGCTCGACGACGCCGACGGTGATCGGCCAGATCGGCCTGACCCGCTTCATCAACAAGACCGGCCTGCAGCCCGAGGGCGACAATCTGTTCCTCGAGACCCAGGCGTCGGGCCCGCCGCAGGACGGCATCGCCACCGTCGATGGCCTCGGCGACATGCTGCAGAAAACGCTGGAACAGGCCAATGTCGAAGTCGTCAACGAGATCTCCGACCTGATCGCCGCGCAGCGCGCCTACGAGATGAACGCCAAGGTGGTCAGCGCCGCCGACCAGATGCTGCAATCCACCTCCAACATGTTCCGCTGAGGGAGCTGACCGATGATCCGTTCACTCCTCGCCGCCCTGCTCGTCGCGACACCGATCGCTGCGATCGCCGCCGAAACCGCGCCCACCTCTCGGCTGTCGCCGCAGGTGGAAGAAGTCCTGCGCACGCCGGTGCTGCGCGCCCATATCGAAGTCGCGGACGAACTGGTGCGGATCGGCGACCTGATCGACAATGCCGGCGTCGCCGCACAAATCCCGGTGTATCGCGCGCCCGATCTCGGTACCACCGGTGCGCTGCCGACCAATGCGGTGATCGCCACGCTGCGCGCCCATCAGGTGATCGGCGTCGATACACGCGACATCGGCGAAGTGACCGTCACCCGGCTGGCTCGCAGCCTGCCCGCCAAGGAGATCGAGCAGCAGGTGATCGTGACGCTGCAGCGCCGCCACGGTCTCGGCGACGCCGAGGATCTGGCGCTGACCTTCGACCGCGAGATCGAGGCGCGCACCTTGCCGGCGAACTACAGCGCCGCGCCGGCGCTGATCGCCGACCGGTTCGACCGCCGCAACGGCCGGTTCGACTTCAGCTTCGAGATCGCCGGCGGCGCCGACAGTGCGCCGGTGCGGCTGCGCGTCACCGGAACGGCCGTCGAGACGGCACCGGTGACGGTGCTGACCCGTCCGGTCGAGCGCGGCGAAGTCGTCAAGGTCTCGGATGTTGCGATCGAGCGCCGCCCGAAGGCCGAGGTCACCGCCGACATCGTCGGGCGCGAGGCGGCGATCGGCATGCAGACGCGGCGCTCGCTGCGCGGCGGCCAGATGCTGCGCAGCACCGATCTGGCCAAGCCGGATCTCGTCACCCGCGACCAGAGCGTGACGCTGATCTACGAAGCCGCCGGCATCTATCTGACCTCGCGCGGCAAGGCCCTCGAGACCGGCACCGAAGGCGACGTCGTCAACGTGCTGAACCTGCAGTCCAAGCGCACCGTGCCCGCGACCGTGGTGGGCCGCGGCCAGGTCGTGGTGACGATCGCCACGCCGCGGATCCTCGCCAGTGCCGGCACCGCCGCGCCGGCTCCTGAGCCCGCTGTCGCCCGCACCGCCGCCGCGAAGCCCGAGTGAGTACAATGTTCAAGTTGATCCCGACCAACCGTCTCGTTCTGACCGCCGCGCTGCTGACAACGGGCGGCTTCGCCGGCGGCTGCTCCTCGATCGACCGGCTCGCCGCGATCGGCGAACGGCCGGCGCTGAGCGCGATCGAAAATCCGACGACGCAACCCGGCTACAAGCCGGTGCAGATGCCGATGCCGAAGCCGGAGGTCGCCTCCTACAATGCCAACTCGCTGTGGCGGAACGGCTCGCGCGCGTTCTTCCGGGATCAGCGCGCCGCCAAGGTCGGCGACATCATGACGGTGACGGTCAACTTCACCGACAAGGCGAACATCGCCAACGAGACCCAGCGCAGCCGTAAGAACACCGAAGACTCCGGCATCACCGACTTCATCGGCAGCAAGACCATCACCAACCCCGCCACCGCGGTGCTGCCCGGCCGTATCCTGACTACCGACTCGACCTCGACGAGCGACGGCAAGGGCTCGGTGCAGCGCCAGGAAGCGCTGCAGACCAGCGTCGCCGCGGTGGTGACGCAGGTGCTGCCGAACGGCAATCTGGTGGTCGAAGGCAAGCAGGAAATCCGCGTCAACTTCGAAGTCCGCGAACTGATCGTCGCCGGCATCGTGCGGCCGGAGGACATCCAAAGCGACAACACCATCGACAGCAGCAAGATCGCCCAGGCCCGCATCGCCTATGGCGGCCGCGGCCAGATCACCGACGTGCAGCAGCCGCGCTACGGCTCGCAAGTGATGGATGTGCTGCTGCCGTTCTGACCCACTCTTTCGCAGAGCTCCCACACCCGACCGCGAACCTAGGCGCGGTCAGGTGTCTCCAGCGCGGCCTCCTCCGGCTCTCCCTCCGGACGGAGGCCGCGGCCTTTTCAAGGCTTTGTTGTCCGCGCACTATCAGGGATCGCGTGGCTGTGACCGCGGCGTGCGGGCGGCCTGCGCTGTTCACGCAGGAGCGATCGCGCGGACGAAGGGCCATCCGCTGGCAGTTGATACCAACGTATGGGGCACGGCGCGCATAGCCGGTTCGCGGTTGTGTCGGCCGGGCGCCTGCCTATTTCTGCCGTGGCCCGATCTGTCCTGCATCCGCAGGAATGGGCACGATGGAGAGACGAGAATGACCAGACCAGGCGCCGTATTGATCGCCGCCGCGACGATCTTCAGCTTCGCGGGAGCGCCGGCTCACGCGCGGGATTTTCCTTACTGCCTGCAAGGCGGCGATTGGGGCTATCCGGGCAATTGCCAGTTCGATTCCTACGAGCAATGCATGGCGACGGCGTCGGGCACCCGCGCCGGCTGCGACATCAACCCCGTGGAGGCATTCAGGCGGCAGCAGGAGCAGCAACAATCCCGGCCGCGCCTCTCGCCGCGGTCCCGCCGCTACTGAACGCTGTCAGGACTGAGTCGTCATTCCTGAGGAGCGCGCGTAGCGCGCCTCGAAGGATGCGGCCAAGACACTTGCAACCAGTCCTTCCAGGCGGCGCCTGGTCGAAAGCTTGATCTGTGAATTGCGATCTTGGATGCCGTCATCGCGAGGAGTGTAGCGACGAAGCAATCCAGGAAAAGCCCGATCCATGGCTTCTGGATTGCTTCGCTCGCAATGACGGAGGCCACAGCTGGCGCGTCGCGCGGACTTGCGAGCCGCTTACTGATCCGATTTCACGGCGTTTTGTGCGGCTTGTTTTTCCCGGCATGCCGGTCCGGGTCCGCGCATATAGTGCGCCTCCCGCCGGTAACCGGCGGGAGCACTGAGGCAGCTCCGCAACTGCTGAATGAGGACTGGTATCAGTCTCCCATAGGAGCCGATGCGGGCGAAGATCGCGTCCGACCGATCGCGGCTCATCGGGGCCTCGCGGCATCCAGCCGGGCCAGCGCGCCGCGCACGCGCCGTGCCTTATGCGCGGTGATGGCGATGTGCATCATCGCAACGACCTGCGCCAACCCTCGTGCGACGCGGCGCAGCAGCGCGCGGCATCGCCGCCAGGGCAGCTCGGCGGAGACGGCGGCCGGCCGGTCGTTGTGGTGGATCAGCAAGGCGCGGTCGGGACTGCCCGGCCATATGGAAAGCTCGTCGTGTCGCCAATAGGTCATCGTCAGCACTCGTCTTTTTCACAGCCGCTTGGCCCGAAGGCTCGGCTGAAATCGACGATGCAAGCATCCGCATAAAGAAACGAGACGGAGCGCGAGCGCCGGACATAAACGCGACATAAAGAGCGGCCCCGACGGTCGCTTCGTCCGAGCCTACTTCTGCGCCGACGTCTTCACGCGGATTGCGACAGGACACTGCAAAAAAAGAAGCGGGCACAGCGGCCCGCTTCGAAGCAAAGATACGCTGATACGTATCGCAAACTACTCGTCGCGATAGACCTTCTCGCGCTTCTCGTGGCGTTCCTGGGCTTCCACCGACAGCGTCGCGATCGGACGGGCTTCGAGCCGCTTCAGCGAAATCGGCTCGCCGGTCTCCTCGCAATAGCCATAGGTATTGTCTTCGATGCGCTGCAACGCAGCGTCGATCTTGGAGATCAGCTTGCGCTGCCGATCGCGCGCGCGCAGCTCGATCGCGCGGTCGGTTTCCGACGAGGCGCGGTCAGCCAGGTCAGGATGATTGACGTTCTCTTCTTGGAGGGTCTGGAGCGTGAGCTTTGCTTCGCGCAAAATCTCGTCCTTCCAGGCCAGCAACTTCGCACGAAAGTATTCACGTTGCCGTTCATTCATGAACGGCTCTTTCTCGGAGGGTCGATAGCTTTTCAACTTATCCAAGGGGCAATCCATGATCTCGTTGGGCGGCAAAAAGTCCCGCCTGCGCGGCAGCTTATATAGCGCGCGCCGATGACAGACAATATCGTCCGCCATCCCGCCCCCAAGCGAGTCGCGGCCCGACCGCCGAGCAGGAACTGGTGCTGAAATGTTCAGTATTGGCCAGCTTTGGCGAGCTCGACCTCGACCCGCAGATCGATCTGCGACAACACGGCGTCGAGGCCGGGGTCGCCCGACGACGCCTTCAGCTCCGCCGCAGCGGCGCGCAGCCGCGCCACGGTCGATGGATTGAAGTTACCGGCCAGCAGGCCGATCTTGAGATCATCGAGCACGTCGAGTGCCGAACGACCACGAGCGACCGATCGCTTGCGCCGTTCGGTGGCGTCCTCGACGCCCTGCATCGCCAGCAGCGCCTCGAGGCCGGTCGGCGCCAGCGGCGCATGCACGGCGCGAGCTTCCGGTTCGGGCTGCGCACCGCCGGTCGGCAACGAGAACGTGCTCGAGCCGCTGCGCCGGACCTGATTGGAGGATGTCGAGGGGGTGGCGCCGCTCGGGCCATAAATTCGCATGTCTTTTCTCGCCGGACTGACTGGCCAGGCGCCACGCCCGTATGAACCCGAGTTGGCAAGGGCGCCGGGAGCCCGGGAACCCAAACTCACGGTTTATGGTTAATACTCGGTAAATAACGGGCAAGATTTGCCGGGTCCGGCCGGTTTTGCCGTGGCAGCAGCGCCACGCCGCCTCCCCGACACGCAGATTTCTCCAAACATTATAGCTAGTTAGCTTCCCGATGCCGGTGGCACGGGTTTGGCAAAGACGCTACCGAGGCCATGTCACGCCTGTGCGTGTCCGCCTGGGAGCCCGAGAATGCCGAGCGTTTCGACCTCGATCCTGAAGCTGGCCGCAGTCGTCCTGTCGGCGCTGATGCTGTCGGGTGTGACCGCCGGCGCGACGTCGCGGATCAAGGACCTGGCCAATGTCGAGGGCGTCCGGCAGAACCAGCTGATCGGCTATGGCCTCGTGGTCGGCCTCAACGGCACGGGCGATACCCTCAACAACATCCCGTTCACCAAGCAGTCGCTGCAGGCGATGCTGGAGCGGATGGGCGTCAATATCCGGGGCGCGACCATCCGCACCGGTAACGTCGCCGCCGTTATGGTGACCGGCAACCTGCCCGCCTTCGCCACCCAGGGCACCCGGATGGACGTCACCGTCTCTGCGCTCGGCGACGCCAAGAACCTGCAGGGCGGTACCCTGCTGGTCACGCCGCTGCTCGGTGCCGACGGCAATGTCTACGCGGTGGCGCAGGGCTCGCTGGCGATCGGCGGCTTTCAGGCCGAGGGCGACGCCGCCAAGATCACCCGCGGCGTCCCCACTGTCGGCCGCATCGCCAACGGCGCCATCATCGAGCGCGAGATCGAATTTGCCCTGAACCGGCTGCCGATGGTGCGGCTGGCGCTGCGCAATGCCGATTTCACCACCGCCAAGCGCATCGCCGCGGCGGTCAACGATTTCCTCGGCACCAAGAGCGCCGAGCCGATCGACCCCTCGACCGTGCAGCTGTCGATTCCGGCCGAGTTCAAGGGCAATGCGGTCGCCTTCGTCACCGAGATCGAGCAGCTGCAGGTCGAGCCCGATCAGGCCGCAAAAATCATCATCGACGAGCGCAGCGGCATCATCGTGATGGGCCGCGACGTCCGAGTTGCCACGGTGGCGGTGGCGCAGGGCAATCTGACGGTGTCGATCTCCGAAAGCCCGCAGGTCAGCCAGCCCAATCCGCTGTCCCGCGGCCGCACCGTGGTGACACCGAACACGCGGGTCGGCGTCACTGAGGACGGCAGGAAGCTGGCGCTGGTCAAGGACGGCGTGTCGCTGCAGCAGCTGGTCGACGGCCTTAACGGCCTCGGCATCGGCCCGCGCGATCTGATCGGCATCCTGCAGGCCATCAAGGCTGCGGGCGCCATCGAAGCCGACATCGAGGTGATGTGATGTCGATCGTGCCGGTCAGTTACCCGACCACCGCCCCGACCCGCAACGGCCGGCCGGATTACGATCTGACCGCGGCGCTCGCCAAGGTCTCGCCGGAGACCCAGACCAAGGCCCGCAACTCCGCCCGCGATTTCGAAGCGATGTTTCTCAACTCGATGTTCTCGCAGATGACCACCGGCCTGAAAGGCGAAGGGCCATTTGGCGACACGGTGGGAACCGGAGTGTGGCGATCGATGTTGACGGAACAATATTCGCAGACCGTGGCGAAGGCTGGCGGCGTCGGAATTGCCAGCGATGTGTTCCGCACCCTCATTCTTCAGCAGGCCAACGCCAAGGCTTGAGAACAAGGCCTGAGCAGCAAGGACGACGCCAGATGCAGATGCAACGCCAGCCGGCGCCCGCCCCGGCCCCATCCGTCGCTTCCCCAATCGACGCCCGCCAGCTCGCCAACGCGCTGACCGAGATCATGAACGATCTGCTGGCGCTGATTGAGCGGGAGACCGAACTGGTCCGCGCCGGCAAGATCCCGGACGCGATCAAGCTGGAGCCGCAGAAGAGCGACCTCACCAAGCGCTACATCGCCGCGATCACGCTGGTGCGCGCCAGCCAGCCCTATATGGCCAAGGCCACTCCCGATCTGATCGGCGCCCTGCATCGCCACCACGAGGTGTTTCGCGCCATGCTGCAGGTCAATTTGACCGTGCTGGCAACCGCCCACGCGGTGTCCGAGGGCATCGTCCGCGGCGTCAACGCCGAGGTGCAGAAGCGCAATATCCCGCAGACCTACACCGCCGCCGGCCGCCGCGCCGCCCCCGGGCCGCGCAACCTGACGCCGATCGCCGTCAGTCGGTCGCTGTAGCCGAGCGCCCTCTCTGCAGATTCTTGATTGGCCGGGCTCGTCCCGGCCATTTTCATTTAGGATAAGCCGTGAGGACTGGTTGCCTGCGCACCCCGTCAGCAGTGAGGCGGGATCTGTGCTCGATAACTTTGCTGAGATAGTTCTCGTGCCCGCCAATGCCGGTGCGGCCTCCGCGGAATTGCTCCAACTCGACTCAAATCCGCCTGCCGACATCAGCGACTGTTTTAGAAGTTCTGTGCAGCATTTTGCCGGGCGGGGGGAACAGACCTTGATGGAGCCAGGAGGCTGCCATGAGTTTCGACTTCACCGTGAAGCCGGTGGGCCAACTGGTGATACCACCGGTGGTGAAGCCGCAACCTGAAGCGGTCCAATCCGCGATACCCACGGAATTGCCTGCGCCGCAGAGCGTCTCCGCAGCGGCGAACGGCGCTGCCGGCAATGCGGTCGCCAGCAACGCGGCCAAAGTCGGTGCCGACATCGTCATGCGTCAGGTCATCTTCGATCAGGCGTCGGCCGCGATGGTCTACGTTTCGGTCGATGAATCGACCGCCGAGGTGATCAATCAGTATCCGGAATCCTGGCAGCTCAAAGCACGCGCCTATTTCCGCGAGCAGGATCAGTCAAGACTTCAGCAGCGCGCCGGTCCGATGCCCACGGATCGAACGGCCTGAGCCGCATTTGCCGACGGCAGGAGGCCCCCGCTTGCCGCTGGGCACCGCCCTCGCGTCATGGCTCGAGACGCGCGGTTTCGCGCGACCGGCTAGGCGCGGCCGCTGAGACCCGCGGCGATGTTGCGGTTGATCTCGATCAGCGCGCTGAGCGGCTCGAGTTGCGGCGCCATCTGCAACGCTGCCGACTGGCTGAGAACGAACACTCCGATGTTGGCGATGTTCTGCCTGATCTCCAGCGTCTGCGGGCTGTCGTCACGCAGCGCATCGCTGACGAACAGCGACCACAGCTTGCGATTGAACATCAGCGCGTCGTTCAGGCCGATAGGACCGCGCTCGTTCCAGTTGGTGACGACGTCCTGAAGCTGCCGGGCGGCCTTGAGCAGCGCTTGGGCTTCGATCTCTCGCGGAGAAGCCGTCCGTTGCGCGGTCCGGGCATACGCTTGAGCAGCACTCGACATGACTACCTCTGCAGCAATTCTTCTTCACGCTTGATGAGAGGCCGCAACTCCCGCAGTGCTTTGTAGAGCTGGCCGCTTAAAATTAGATTACTCGTCGACTCGATCGGCTCGCGAAAGCTGGGCACCGCTTCGAGCAGCTCTTTGATGAAGCCGAGATACAAATCCTGATAAGCAGGGATATCGTTCTGCAGATACATCATCTGCACGCAGAGATAGACGCGCTTCACCGGCGTGTTTGCGCTCTCGGCAGTGAGGATGTCCTTCTCGCGCATGATCGGCGCGTCGCCGTCGATCAGGAAGGTGGTGCGCGAGTCGGAATTGGTGATCACGCTCTGCCCGATCACGATCCGCTCGAACGGCTTCAATTCGACTCGCAATGGCATGGTGTTTTCCTCTGATTGCGATCCGTCGACCGCTGCCTCCGCGACCCGCCGACGAATCGATCAACCGGACGACGCCGCTGTTATGCGCCAGCTGCGCGCCTCGATCCAATGCCACGTGTTGGAGGATGAAGACCACCGGCGTTGCCGGCGGGATCGCCGCGATGCGGGGGCGCCCCGCGGCGCGCCCGCGTCGTTGTTGGAGCGCTTAGCGCAGCAGCTGCAGCACGCTCTGCTGCGACTGGTTGGCAAGCGACAGTGCCGAGACCGCGATCGACTGGCGCGTCGACAGCGCCTGGCTGTTGGCGGCTTCTTCGTTGGTGTCGGCGAGCGTCAGGTTCGACGAGCCGGTCTGCAGCACGTTGATCAGGTTCTTGGCGAAGTCCTGGCGGATCTGCACGATCGACAGGTTCGAGCCGTACGACGACGCCTGCGAACGCAGCGTGGTCGACGCGGTGTTGAGCGCGGTCAGCGTCCTGTTGGTCGCGGCGTTGTCGATGAAGTCGACGCCGGACACCAGTGTCGGAAGGCCGAGCGCCGCGGGGCTGAGCGCGGTGCCGACGATGTTCAGCGTCGACTTGCCGGTTTCGTTGAACACCAGCTTCAGCGTGTCGCCATTGAGCAGATTGACGCCGTTGAACGACGCGTCCTGCGACGTGGTGGTGATCTGCTGAATGACGTTGTTGTATTGCTCGACCAGCTTGGCGCGCGCCATCTGCGAGGTGATATCCGCCACCGGCGGGTTCGGCGTGCTGAAGGTCAGTGCTGCCGTGATGGTGCCGCCGACGGTGCCGCCGTCCGCGACCGAACCCAGCGTCGCCGAGGCGTAGTCATTGTTCGACGAGATGGTCAGCAGGCCATTGGCGTCGATCTGCGCGATCATGTTGTTGGTCGCGAGCTTGTTGTTGAGCTGCGCCAGCGTCTTCACGGTGCCGCCAGTGCCGTCTCCGAAGATGACATTGACCGGCGTGCCGCCCTTGAACGACGTGAAGGTCAGGCTCTTGCCGGAGACGCCACCGCTGCCGGAGGCGCGGGAGGCCTTGAACTCGGTCGAGGTGCCGGTGTTGCCGGCGAGGCCGAGCGCCACCAGGGCGTTGCCGGTGCCGCTGATCGTCAGGTCCGAAGCGCTGCCGGTCGAGATCTTCAAAGCACCACTCGCCAGCGAGGAGCTTGCGGCGTTGGGCTGGGTCGACAGCGTCGCGCCGCCCGGGTTCAGCTTGGCGATCTGCACGCCCGTCGCAAGGTCGATCGCGGTCAGCACATCGGCCATCGTGCCGCCCTGCAGGTACACGGTGGAATTGCCGAGACCGTCGGTCTCGACACGACCGGTCACGCCGGGGTGCGTGGCGGATGCGGCAGGCACCGGCGCGTTCTTGAAGGTGACGGTCTTGCCGTTGACGTTCAACGTCGCGCCGTCCTCGATCAGCGTCCCGATGGTGGCCGCGCTGGTGGTTCGATTAGCGGTAACCGTTGCCGGTCCCGGCCCGGTCGAACCGGTCAATTTCAGCGTGTTGAGAAAGTCTGCCGGGCCGGTGACGCTGAGATCGGCGCCCGTGGACGTTTGCAACGTCACGGTGCCGCCGGCCGAAATCTGTGAAGGCGTCCCGTTGGTCGCGAAGGTCGCGACACCGCCGGCGATCGTGGCGGTCTTGACGCCGCTCGCCAGATCGATCGCGGTGAGCACATCGCCGACCGTGGCCGAAGTGTAGGCGCTGCTCGTCCCCATGTAGATCGTCGAGTTGCCCGACGTATCGGTGACGATGTTGCCGAGCACGCCCGAGCCGGCCAGCAACCCTGCCGCGTTCGGCGGATCGCTCGCCTTGAACACGATCGATTTGCCGTTCACCGTCAGCGTCGTGCCGTCGGCGATGGCGCCTGTCTGCAGACCGCCGACCGTGTTGAACAGCTTGGTCGTGGCGGTGATCGGGTTGGTCGCTCCGGTGTTGAGCGCGACGTTGACGGTCGGGCTGAGATTCAGCTTTGCCATCACGAGGCCGCCCGTCGTGTCGGTCACCGACAGCGCCCGGTTGGTGCCGGTGTGCAGTTCGAGCCGGCCGTTGGCGTCGACGACCGACGGATTGCTGGTGTTGCCATTGATCGAGTCGATGGTGGCCAGCAATGCACTGATCGGCTGATTGATGCCGAGCGTGTAGTTGCCATTGCCGTCGTTGGCCTGCGAGCCCGTGGTGGTGAAGGTGATGGTCTTGCCGTTGACGACGATCACATCGCCGGCCTGCGGGCCGGTCGCGGCGGTCGTCAGACCGCTGGTCAGGGCGCTGATCAGCGTGTTGCCATCGGCCAGCGCGCTGGCGGTGCCGACGTGGAGCGCCGTCCCCGTGGCCGAGTTGTCGGCCGCAATCGCCTTGGTAATCGTCGCGCTGCCCACGACGCTGCCGACGCCGCCGCCGAGCGTGCTGCCGAGCGCGACGGGCGTGGTGCCGCCAGCGTTGCCGTTATTGACCACGCTGCTGGTCGCGGTCGCGCTGGCGAAGGTCTGGGTGCCGCGCAGATCGTCCGGTGTCGCGCCCGCGATGGTCGCCGACACGTTGGACTTTGTCGAATAGCCGACGTTCGACTGCAGCGCCTGGTTGGCGATCGACTTGGCGGTGTCGATCAGCTTGTTCAGCGAGGTGATGCCGGTGTTGGCGGCCTGCAGGATCTGGACACCGTTGCTGATGCCGTCGAGCAGGTTGTTGATGTCGCTGGCCCGGCTGTCGAGCCCTGCCGCGGTGAAGAAATTGGTCGGATTGTCGAGGGCGGTGTTGACCTTCTTGCCGCTCGCCAGCCGGTTCTGGGTGGTCGACAGCAGTTCTGCAGTCGATTGCAACGATAGCAGATTCTGGCGAACTGATGCCGAGAGAACCACGTCAGACATGGTGCAAACCTTCCTGATCCGCGCTGGGCGACGACTTCGGTCGTGCGCTGCTGCTCGCGCCTCGGCTCTGCCGCGACGTTTGCCGGTTGTGTTTAGACGCCTGTTCTGGAGAGGGACCTCGGTCGCACTCGCATGCGGTCCGGATCAACGCGGCCGTTCTCGGCCAACCTTCTTCCTGAGCATCGGTACTATGGCGCGCGCACTTTAAAATATGGTTAACAGCGCCTTAAGGCGCTGTCCGCGGGAAATTCACTCGAAAAATCAACATCTCGAACCGCCCGACGATATGAGACGAACGGAGCTTCTGGCTCGCTCCCACCCCATCCGGCCGCTGCGAATCAAAAAAAGGACGGCGGGGTTTCCCCCGCCGTCCGATGACGTTTGCTGCGACGATCGCCGCGGATCAGCGCAGCAGCTGCAGCACGCTCTGCTGCGACTGGTTGGCCAGCGACAGCGCGGACACCGCGATCGACTGACGGGTCGACAGTGCCTGGCTGTTGGCAGCCTCCTCGTTGGTGTCGGCCAGCGTGAGGTTGGACGAGCCGGTCTGCAGCACGTTGATCAGGTTCTTCGAGAAGTCCTGACGGGCCTGCACGATCGACAGGTTCGAACCGAAGGCCGACGCCTGCGAGCGCAGCGCGGTGGTCGCGTTGCCGAGCTTGGCCAGCACGGCGTTGGTCGCCGTGTTGTCGATGAAGTCGGTGCCGGAGGTCAGGCTCGACAGGCCGAGGCCGGTCGGGTTGAAGGTGACGCCCTGGATCGAAATCGTCGACTTGCCGGTTTCGTTGAAGACCAGCTTCAGCGTATCGCCGTTGAGCAGGTTGACGCCGTTGAACGAAGCGTCCTGAGCCGTCGTGGTGATCTGGTCCAGGATGTCGTTGAACTGCTTGACCAGGCCCGCACGGGTGGTCTGGGCATTGACGTCCGCGACCGGCGCCGCAGCCGACGAGAACGACAATGTATCCTTCAACGTGCCGCCGATCACGCCGCCGTCCGTGCCGCCCATGGTGTGCGAGGCATAGTCGTTGGAGGTCGAGATCGTCAGCTTGCCCGTCGAGTTGTCGATCGCCGCCACCATGTTGTTGGCCGCCAGCGCAGTGTTGAGCTGCGCCAGGGTCTTCACGGTGCCATTGCTGCCGTCGCCGAAGGTGACGTTGACCGCCGAGCCGCCATTGAACGACGAGAAGGTCAAGGTCTTGCCCGACACATTACCCGCGCTGGTGGTGCGGGCGGCCGTGAACGACAGGTCGGTGCCGGTGTTGCCGCTGAGGCCGAGCGCCGACAGCGCATTGCCGGTACCGGCGGTGATCGACAGATCGGCATTGCTGCCGGTGCTGATGTTCAGCGCGCCGGAGGTATTGATCGACGACTTGGTCTGGCCGGTCGCCGCCGCGAAGGTGGCGCCGCCCGCGTCCAGCGTCGCGGTCTGCACACCGGTGGCGAGGTCGATCGCGTTCAACACGTCGGAGACGGTCGCGGCCTGCAGATACACCGTCGAGTTGCCCTTGCCGTCGGTCTCGACCGCACCGGACACGCCGGTGTGGGTCGCGGAGGCCGCCGGGGTCGGGGCATTCTTGAAGGTGATGGTCTTGCCATCGACGGTCAGCGTCGAGTTGTCCTGGATCAGCGAGCCCAGGGTCGAGGCCGCAGTGGTGCGGTTCGCCGACACCGTCGTGGTGCCACCGCCGACCGCGCTGGTCAGACCGAACGACTTGAGGAGGTCGGCCTTGCCGGAGACCGACAGGTCAGCACCGGTCGAGCTCTTCAGCGTGACGGCACCGGCCGTGATGCTGGACAGCGTCTGGCCGGCGTTGGCCGTCACGGTGCCGGCGTTGTTGTACGCAACGCCGCTGGCGAGATCGATCGCATGCAGCACGTCGCCGACCGTTGCGGTCGAGGAGGTCGTGCTGGCGCCGATATAGATGGTCGAATTGCCCGTGGTGTCGACGACGACGTTGCCGGTGATCGACGTTCCGGAGGGAGCCGTGGTCGGCACTGCGCCGGCCTTGAAGGTGATGGTCTTGCCGTTCACGGTGAACGAGTCACCGTCGGCAACGGTCGCCGTACCAAGGGCCGGATTGGCGCCGCCGGTGTCGTTGAGCTTGGTCGCGGCAGTGATCACAGCGGGCGACGTCGCAGTGTCGTTGACCGCGGTGCCGACCAGCGAGCCGGCCACGCCGCCGAGAGTCTTGGCCGAAGTCGCCGCCGTGGTGCCGCCAGCCGCGCCCGAGTACAGCACGTTGCTCAGCGCCGAGGTCGAGCTGTAGCTGGTGGTGCCACGCAGGTCGTCCGAAGTCGCGCCGTTGATGGTGGTCGAGACGTTGGACTTGGTGGTGTAGCCAGCGGTGGTCTGCAGCGCCTGGTTGGCGATCGACTTGGCGCTGTCCACGAGCTTGCTCAGCGACGTGATGCCGGTGTTGGCAGCCTGCAAGATCTGCACACCATTGCCGATGCCATCGAGCAGGTTGTTGATGTCGCTGGCGCGGTTGTCGAGCGAGGCAGCGGTGAAGAAGTTGGTCGGATTGTCGAGTGCCGAGTTCACCTTCTTGCCGGTCGAGAGGCGGCTTTGGGTGGTGGCGAGCAGGTCTGCCGTGGCCTGAAGCGAAGAGAGATTCTGGCGAACGGCGTTCGAGAGAACGATTCCTGACATGTGATGCTACCTTCCTGGTGCGCAAATACGATCTTCTTGATCGACCGCGGAACCATGACGGCGAGACTCTAAGAATGCGTAAAGGTAAGGTGCTCCCTTTAGCGCATGGAAACGGGCATCAATTCACGCATTCTTCTCGTGAAATTACGAGGTAACTGGCGCGATCGCGAACGCAGTGATCAGTTGGATGTGTGGAAAGATGCTGCAATTAGTGCAGCTTCGTCAGAGCGCGGTCGCGCGCACGCAAACGAAAGCCGCTACGCGATCGACGCGGCGACGGCCTGTGCGTTGACGGATCTTTAACCAGCTCCGTACGCGCGCGCCCGGCCTTGCCTGACTGAGGACTTGGGCGGACCGACGCGGCAGGACCGCCGCGGTCCGGCGGCGAGGATCAGCAGGCTGGCTCAGGCCGCGTCAGAAACAGCGCGCGGCGATCGGACCAGCGTTCGTTCCGCGTCTTCGGCCGGCAGCGGCCTTCCGAACAGGAAGCCCTGAGCAAAATGACAGCCGACGGCGGCGAGATATTCGCGCTGCGCTTGCGTCTCCACACCTTCGGCAACTACGTCCAACCCCAGATTGTTTCCGAGCCCGATGATCGCGTTGACAATGGCCAGCGAGCATTTCCCTTTGCCCAGGCCCGCAACGAACGAGCGGTCGATCTTGATCGTGTCGACCGGAAAATCACGCAGGTGAGTGAGCGACGCATATCCGGTCCCGAAGTCGTCAAAGGCGATACTGACGTCGGCTTCCCGCAGCGCCCGACAGTTTGCGGTGATCGCATCAGCCCGCGACGACAGGAAGATCCCTTCAGTCACCTCCACCGAGATATGACGGTGAGGCAGTCCATGCGCATCCAGCCGATCGAGAAGATGCTGCGCGAAGCCGGGCGACCTTAATTGGCTCGCGCTCAGATTGATCGCGATATGGCCGAATGTGACGCCGGCGTCGCGCCACGTCCGCGCTTGTTTGACGGCGGCTTCGATCACGAAGTCTCCCAGGGACCTCGAAAGCGACCGATCGTCCAGAGCCGCCGAGAACGCCCCGGGCGCGAGAATTGCGCCGTCCTCGGTGACCAGGCGCAGCAATGCCTCGAAGCCGCAATGCGCTCCATTGCTCAGCAGCACCTTGGGCTGGAAGAACAACTTGAATCGGCTCTGGCTCAAACCTTTCCTGGCCGATTTGAGGATCGCCTTACGCTCGATCGTGGCCGCCTGAAGTTCGCTGCGGAACCGCCGCCAGCAGTTCTTGCCCTCACGCTTGGCTTCATAGAGAGCCAAATCGGCTTCCTGCAATAGCTCGTCCGGAGCGAAGCAGCCGTTGCCGTCACGGGTAGCGACGCCGATCGAGCAGGACAGATAGCAGCTGTGCCCGCGCCAGGCGACCGGCTTGCGGATCGCCTTGAGCACGCTTTCGATCAGGCGCTCGAGCCCAGCCTCGTCGGCACCGGCCCAGATCAACGCAAACTCATCCCCTCCCGTACGGGCGACCACGACCTCAGGTCCCGCGACGGCCTTCAGCCGCTGACCGATGCGACGCAGACACGAGTCGCCGGCCGCGTGGCCGTGCGTGTCATTGATCTCCTTGAATCCGTCGAGGTCGAGGGTCAGCAGCGCAATCGGCGTCAGTCCGGACTTGCCGAGTCGGGTGAGCGCCCATCTTGTGGCGCGACGGTTGCCCAGCCCCGTCAGTTCGTCGGAACTGGCCAGGTTCTTGACGCGCTCCAGCAGCAGCTTTTCCTCGGTGATGTCCTGCTTCAAGCCGTAGCGCCGAACCAGACGACTGCCGTCGAGTTCGACTTCGGACACCAGACGGACCCACTTCAGATTTCCCTTGATGGTGTACATCCGCCCCTCGAAGCGATACGGCCGCCGTGCGCGGTCAGCTTCGCTGATCAGCGTCCTGAGGCGCGTCCGTTCCGGCTCGGGGTAGAGGTTGAACTGCGCCGTGATGTTGCACTCGGTGTCTGACGCCATCTCGTGCAGGCTGAACATGCCGCGTGTCCACCTGAATTGCCCGGTCGCGATGTCGTGCTCCCAGGCCCCCAGTTTTCCCAGCTCACAGGCGGATTCCAGCAGCCGATGGTTCTTCCAAAGCAGCTGCTCCTGATCCTTGATGGTTCTTTCCTGCTGACTGGTCTGCATCGAACGGGCGTGATTGCTGAGGAGACCAACGGCGATCTCCTTGAGGTTCTCGAGCCGCACGAGTTCCTGCTCCGTCATGCTGCGCGGCTTGGTATCGATCACGCAAAGACTGCCGAGGTTCGGTCCATCTCCGAGTTTCAGAGGAATTCCTGCGTAGAACCTGATGTGCGGAGCGCCCTGGACCAGCGGATTGTCCCGAAATCGACCGTCCTCGGCGGTGTCGGGCACGATCAGCGGCTCGGGCGAACAGATCGTATGTGCGCAAAATGCGATATCTCGCGGAGTCTGCCTGCAGTCGAACCCTTCGACAGCCTTGAACCACTGCCGGTGCTGGTCGAGCAGCGAGATCGCGGCGATGGGAACATCCATCAAATCGCGCGCCAGCCGCACGATGCCATCGAAATCGCGGGTCGGCGCTGTGTCCAGGATCTGCAAGGCTCGAAGAGCGGCCAATCGCTCGGTTTCGTCTGGAGGCAGCGGAAAGCTCATCTGTACCCGACCTGCTTGAGAACTCGTTATCGCGGTGTCTTGGGCAGAAACTCGACATCGACCACGTCCCCGCGCACGACTAAACGCTTGCAGCGTCGCCACACCGGCGCCGGCCCCGATGCAAACAGCAAGTTGAACTCGGTGAGCAGACGAGGACTCTGCGCACGAATCCTGGCGCCGCTATTCCAGATACCAAGAACAACACACTCGACCGTCGCACCTTCATCAAGGGCGCAGACCACCGGACGCGGCGGATCGAACCACACGCGTTTTTGTAAAGGTCGTTTGACAGTCGGACAGACAGCCGCCGGTGTTTCGTCGACAGAACGAAGCACGACGGCGCGGCGAATGGGACTATCCACCGCGCGTGAGGATTGGTTTCCGCCCTGTAATGCCAACGCGTCGTCTTGCATGGCAGGTGCCCATCGCCCGGGCCCTTTGTGAGCACACGGAGCTTGTGAGTTAGTTCAATTCGTGCCAACTCCGCGCCGTGCCTACGCGCAACGCGAGTTCGGCCGAACGTTCACCAACCCTGATAGTCGATGCTTTGGGCTCCGGATCGGCCTGGTTGGCGCGATCTATGGGTGAAATTACGGTTAGGAAACGATAAACTTGGATACTATCTTCTCGACCGCGTCTGTTCATCCGCGCGACCGTTTTGACTATTGGCACAGTATCGCCTGCAAGAACATCGTCGGTCACGACTCGGTACCTGACGATCGCCTGGCGTTTCAGGCCGAAATCAAAGCGGCGACGTTTGGAACTCTGGAGCTCGTCGAATTCAGCAACTCGTCGATGCTGGTCTCTCACAGCTCCGCCCATGTCGAACGCACCAGTCCCGATGCGATGTTCGTCTGTCTGCAGTTGTCGGGCAGCCTTCAGGTCGTTCAGAACGCCCGCGAGGTCGATCTGAAAGCCGGCTCACTGATGCTGATCGAGCCGCTGATGCCTTACAATGCGCGGTTCTCGCAGGATTCGAAAACCCTGCTGATCAAGGCGCCGCGGCGCGCCATCCACGCGCGGATCGGTCGAAACCGGGAACTGATCGGGCATCGGATCACTGCCGAGCGTTTTGATGACGAGCTGGCACTGGCCAGCGCCGCGAAGCTGCCGTCGCTGGTCGGGAAAACGACTCGCACGACAGAAGATCTCGTCGCCAATCACGTGCTCGATCTCCTCGGACTATCCATCGCCAGAACCATGGCGAACGTTGTCGGACGCGTCTCGAGTCCGAGAGCGTTGTTGCTGGGGCAGATCCGATCAGTCGTGGAAGCGCGGCTCACGGATTGCCGGCTCGACGGCCAGCTCGTCGCCGATGCGGTGGGAATAAGCGTCCGCTATGCAAATGAACTGCTCGCCGATCAGGATTCGTCCCTGCACCGCCTGATCCTCTCCCGACGCCTGTCGCACTGCCGGCGCGCGCTTGAAGATCCCAGCCAGGCGCATCGCACCGTCTCCGACATCGCCCACGGCTGGGGCTTTTCGGACATGACCTATTTCGGCCGCCGATTCAAAGCGGCCTACGGGATGTCACCCGGCGAGTATCAGAAGACAGCGCTTCAATCCCAGCGCGCTGATCGGTCCTGACGGCGAGACGATCATTGCGCTGACACGTGGCCAGGCGCTCAGCGGCGCCGGTGCAGATGCGGCCGCAGCGCCAAAACGAGTGGGACGATCAGCGCCGCGGTGGCGGCCGAGGCCAGCACGCCGACGGTGCGGCTGCTGTGGTCGGCAATCGTGCCGTACAGGATCGGCGCCAGCCCGCCGGCACAGATCACGCTGGTATAGAAGATTGCGAAGGCACGCCCGGTATCGCCCGTAGATAGATCCGGGACAGTGCCGTACAGCACAGACGACGTGCCGTTCAGCACGACGCCGAGCATCGGCAACAGCACAAGGGTGAGCGGCAGCGGCGTGACCAACGTCGCCGCGATCAGCAAGGCGGTCGCCGTCTCGGTGATGATGACGGTGCCGACCACGCCCAGCCGCTCGCCGAGCCAGGCGCATGTCGCCTTGCCGAAAGCGCCACCGATGAACAATAGCGCGAGCGCGGCCCCGACGGCCTGCAATCCGCCGCCCTGTGCGTGGATCAGAAACGGCAGAAACAACAGGTACCCCATGCGAGTTGCGGTATCGAGCGCACCGATCGTGGTGAGGATGCGAAAGCCGCCACCGCCGCGGCCCGGCGCCGCGTCTTTGACGACATCGCTGGGAGTGGCAGCCGGCGTCAGCGTCGCCAGCGCGGCCACGATCACCGCTCCGAGCCCCGCCAGCAGCAAAAGCACCGATTGCCAGGCGAGGATCGGCAACAGCATCGCGACCGCCGCCGGCAAGGCGGCCTTCCCGAGATCGCCGGAAAAATTGTAGATGCCGAGCGGCTGCCGTGCGGCGGTGCCGTAGCTGGCGACGACGAGCATCGAGCCGCGCGGATGCTGGATGCTCGATCCGATGCCGGCGACAACGAGGCCGACGCACAGGCCGGCAAATCCGAGCGGCAGCGCCATCAGCAACAGGCCCGCCGCAGCCGCGGTGGTGGACAGGATCAGCGCCGCCCGCGGTGACCAGCCGCGCAGCACCCGGTCGGCCGGGATCTGCAGACCGCCCATCGTGCCGAAATACAACGCCCGCACGACCGCCAGCATCGCATACGACAAGCCGAACTGCGCCTGCCAGACCGGCAGGAAGGCGTACAGCGCGTCGGTGTAGCCGTCATGAAGCGCATGGGCGAGACATGCGGCCAGCAGGCTGCGCGACTTTTCGGGTTTCGAAAGCCCCGATGCATCACGGTCGGGACGGGCTCCGGCAGCCTCCGCCAACTCCGTCATCTCCACGCGCCCCCTGCGTCCACCCGAGCGCAGCAGAAGAAAATCTGATTCATGGCGTGTCTTTCGGCTCACGACAGTTCGTCTGACAACCTTGAGCGATTGCTGCAGCTGTCACAAACCAGTAATAATCGGCTGATGGGTTAGGATTTCTAACGATGGCTCCACGCAGATCTTTGCCGCCGCTCAATGCGGTACGGGCGTTCGAGGCGGCGGCGCGGCTCGAGAGCTTCAAGCAAGCCGCCATCGAACTGGGCGTCACGCATGGCGCAATCAGCCAGCAGGTGCGCCTGCTGGAAGACCGGCTGGGAGATCCGCCGCTGTTCCGGCGCTCGACGCGGCGCGTCACGCTCACGTCCGCCGGCAAGGCGCTGCTCGACGAGTTCGGCCCGGCGCTGGATCGCATTGCCGAGGCTGTGCAGCGCCATCACGCGACGCAGGGTGACGGTCCGGCGGCCGTGCTCCGCGTCAATGCGCTGGCCACGTTCAGCATGCGGTGGCTGCTGCCGCGGCTGAAACGTTTCCGCGCCGAACGTCCCGACATCGAGGTTCGGCTGACGACCTCGAACGAACCGATCGACGCGCTGCCGGAGACGTTCGACGTCGTCATTCGCGGCGGGCCGGATGCATTTCACGGCATGGCATCGCGGCTGTTTCTCTCGGAACGCCGCTTACCAGTGTGCAGCCCTGCCCTGCTCGCCAAATTGCCGCTCGACGACGTCTCTGATCTGGCGCGGCATACTTTGCTGAACGTTTCGTCGATGCCGCGGCTTTGGCACGACTGGCTGGTGCAGGCCGGACAGCCCCGCATTACCCCGACCGAAACGTTGACGTTCGATCACTTCTTTCTGTCCATCCAGGCCGCGCTCGACGGCCTGGGCGTGGCGATGGGCCCCACAGCGCTGGTCGCCGACGACGTCGCGGCCGGCCGCCTGGTCGCGCCGTTTCCGGACATCAGTCTTCCCGCCAGGAGTTACTTCGCCTACGTGGCCGATGGCAGCCAGCACGACTCGCCGACCGCGGTGTTCTGCGATTGGCTGGAGCGCGAAGGCCGGCCATCCGCCGGCAGCGCGTGACGTGTCAGGTCGCGGATCAGCCGCCGAGCGCAGCTGCAGGGATCGATCGGCGCGCCGCAAAGGGCCTCAGAGGAACTTGACCAGGCTCATCTGATAGAGCTGCGACGTCAACTGATAGGACGCCTGCAGGCTGGTCTGCAGCGCCAGGATCTTGGTCGCGACCTCGTCGTTGTTCACCCCCTCGATCGAGTCCAGCATGGTCTGCGCCAGCGCCTTGGTCTGGGTCTGACGATCGCCGCTGGCCTTCATCGAGGCCTGCGCGCCGGCGAGATCGGCCTGGATATTCTGGATCGTCTGCTCGCCCGGCACCACCGCCAGGTTCGCAGCCACGCGCTGGTTGAGCGCGGCGAGTTTGTTGGCGCCGTTCGGATCGCTCGCCGAGGTCGTCACCGCGGCGAACACCGCCACGGTCTGCAGCTGCTTGCGCAGCGCCTGCTCGTCGGCGCGGATGCCGTATTGCACCGTGATGGCGTCGTCGACGCGGCCGATCGCCGTGCCGCGCGCCGGATCGGTCGGCGAGTCCGGCTCGCCATTGTACCAGAACACGGTGTCGGCCTTGGTGCCGGCGACCTGCCCGGTCGCCGCGCCGAACGGCGCGCTGCCGGCGACGCGCAGCGGCGGCGTGTTGTTGAAGAAGTCGTCGCCGGCCTTGATCGCCGAGGCGGCCGCCAGCGCGCTGCCCGACAGCTGCTGCACCGCATTGCTCAGCGCGGTCTTGAGATTGCCGGCAGTGATCGTCGGCGATGCCGGCACCGCCGGCACCGCCAGCGGATCGCCCGGGTCGATCGCAAAGCTGTTGGCCGGCAGCGGCGTCTGCGACGACGCCGTCAGCTTGATGGTTTCCTGGGTGCCGTCCGGCAAATTGAAGGTGAACGACACGGTGTCGCCCTCCTTCGGCAGGTTGCCGTTGAGGTCGATGCCCATCGCCACCGGATTGGGCGCGGCCGGCGCCGTGGTCGGCGGCGTCTCGGTGGGCTGCGTCGTCGTCGCGCCCGCGATCGTCGTCGAGATCGACGCGATCTTCAGGCCGAACGGCGACGCCCCGATCGCGGTCGGTGTCGCGTAGGGATTGGCCGCGAAGTCCTCGCCGATCTGCACCGAGGTCGGCGTGGCGCCGGCCGAGACGATGGTCCGCCCCATGCCGTTGGTGCCGACATCGGCGTCATGGCGCTCGCTGATTACTTGCTTCAGCCCGGCGATCGCCGCGCCGTTGCCGTTCATGATCTGGTCGGCCGAGGTCACCGGCGCGGTGTCGGTGGCGCGTCCCGAAAACAGATAGCGGCCGCTGGACTGGGCGTTGAGCATGTCGACGGCGTCGAAGAAGTCCAGACCGGCCGTCTTCTGGCCCGCCGACTGACCGGTGTTGTCGAGCGTCGCGCCGGCGCTCGCGGCCGCGCCCTTGACCTCGCTGCCGATCGCGTTCAGCCGCTGCAGCGACAAATTGGCGACGCTGATCCGCGTGTTGATGTTGGTCATCGTGTCGGAATAGCTGGCGATGTTCGCCACCTGCGCCCGCATGCCGATCGCCAGGCTGCGGCCGGTGCCGTCGCCCGCATAGGTGGTCGATACCCGGCCGTTCGCCAGCTGTGCGGTCAGGCTCTCGATCTGACTCCGGATGTTGACGATGCCGGTGCCGATATAGGAGGTACGCCCGCTTACGCCATCGATCGCCATTGCTGCCTCACATTGCCTGCATCAGCGTCTGATACATCTGGTTCACCGTCGACATCACCCGCGCATTGGCCGAATACGCATTCTGCAGCGCCAGCAGATGCGCCATTTCTTCGTCCATGTTGACGCCGGAGCTCGTCGAGTACTTCTGCTGCAGCGTGTTCAGCACCACGGTCTGACCGTCGGACAGCTGCGACGCCGCTTGCGCGTTGGAGCCCTGCAGCGACACGAATTGCTGCAGATAGTTCTGCAGCGTGCCGTTGTAGGGCGTGCCTGTCGAGCCGACCCCGGTCGACGGCGAATACAGAAACTTGCTGGTGCTGAGCTGCTTGAGGATGAAGTCCGGACGCGTGGTATCGCCGGCCGCCGTCGACGCCGTATAGGCCACCAGCTTGGCCGGATCATTGACCAGCGCCGGATTGACGGCGATGCGCTGCGCGAAACCGGTCATCTGCGAGCCTGTGCCGGTCAACGCGCCGCTGTAAGCGGAGCTGCCGTCGGTGAACAGCGGCAGTTCGGCGCTGCCGCCGGCAAGCGACGTCACCGTGCTGGTCACCGACGCCGCAGTGACTGTCGAAAAATTGACGTTGTTCAGCACCGTGATGTTCGGCGCGGTGCCGGTGAATTGCAGGTTGCGGCCGTTGAGCGCGGCATTGAGCTGCGCAGTGACTGATCCGGAGGCTCCGGAAAAATCGATGCCGACCACGTAGTCGTTGGGGTCGAGCGTCGCGGTCTGAGGCGGCGGCAGCGACGAGGGATCGTCCACCCGCATCACCGAGACGGTGCGCTGGGTCCCGGTGACCGTGTCGGTGTAGCTGATATTGATGGTGTTGCCGGACTTCATGTTCGACAGATCGAGCGCGAAGCCGGCTTGGGTACCGGACGTCACAGGGGTGCCGGCCGTGGTCTTGTCCGACAGTGCGCTCGCCATCGAGGCCGCGAACTGATCGAGCTGGGTCTGCGCCTGCACTAGCGACTTGTCCCGCAGCTCGATATAGGCGGCCATCTTGCCGGACTTCAGCGAGCCCGTCAGGTCGATCGAGCTGCCGTCCGCATAGCTGACCTTGACCGACCCGAGTTGGCTGTTGGCCGGGTTCGAGCTCCAGGTCGTCGTCGGCGTCACCGTGCCCTGCGCGTCGAACGATAGTTTGGCGGCCTGCATGCCGGCGAGTTGCACCCCGGAGCCGGTGAAGACCGTCACCTGATTGGAGGCGTCGGTGACGACGCGGATGTCCATCAGCTGGGCGAGCTGACTGATGGCCTGGTCGCGCTGGTCGAGCATCGCCGCCGTCGCCGCGTCGGTCGAGGTACCGCCGGCCGGATTGCTGCGGATGTTGTTGTTGATCGAGGCGATCTGCTGCAGCAGGTTGTTGGCGGTGGTGGTGCTGTCCGACAGCCCGGTCTCGGCGCCGCTGCGCAGCGCCTGGATGCCGTTCGACATCGCGTTGAGTGCACCTGACATCACCTGCGCGGCGTTGAGCACGCCGATCCGTGCCGAGGTGCTATCCGGGCTGGTGGCGAGCGCCCGCACCGCAGCGGTCAATTCGTTGAAGGAGTTCTCCAGCGTCCCGGTCGAATTCGGATCGCCGAACAATCCCTGCACCTGGTTGAGGAAGTCGGCTCGCAGCGAAGCGTAGGACGCGCCGGAGGTTTCGGTGCGAAGCTGGGCTTGCAGGAAGGCGTCGAGTTCGCGGTTGACGCCCACGACCGAGACACCGCTGCCCGCCGGGCCGGAATAGGTCTGGACCTGATTGACGGTCTTGCGAACGTAGCCGGGCGTTTCCGCGTTGGCGACGTTCGACGACACCAACGACATCGCCGCCTGGTTCGCGCGCAGGCCGGCCATCGCGATCGAAAGTGCGTCTCCGAGACTCATGGCCGCCTACCCGTTGAACATGACGAACGATGCGTGCGATGCGCCTCAGCGCATCACGTTGAGCAGGTCCTGCACCATGGTGTTGGCCGTGGTGATGACTTTGGTGTTGGCCGAATAGGCTTGCTGCGTGACGATCAGCTTGGTGAATTCGTCCGCAATGTCCGTGTTGGACGATTCCAGCGACGAGCCCGA
The DNA here is from genome assembly GCF_003591005.1 of Rhodopseudomonas palustris. Lineage (GTDB taxonomy): Bacteria > Pseudomonadota > Alphaproteobacteria > Rhizobiales > Xanthobacteraceae > Rhodopseudomonas > Rhodopseudomonas palustris_K. Next base: position 132,838 of record NZ_QYYD01000004.1, on the reverse strand, counting down.
GATACTGCCGCCCCTGCCGTACAGCGGCTCGCCGGATTCGTTGGTGACCTCGAAAGCGCCGCCATCGATCCGCTTCAGGAAGTTGGCGCCGTTGAACGTCGCGACCGACACTTCGGCGAGGTCGATGTTTCGGCCGTTGGAATACGAGCCGACCACCCGGCCTTCGTCACTGACCGAAACGCTGACCAGCTGCCCGGCGGCGTAGCCATCCTGCTGCAGCTGATTGACCTGCACGTTGCCGTTGGTGTCGGCGAACTGGGTCAGGCCGCCGGTGCCGAACGACATCGTCACGTTGCCGAGCGACACACCGGAAACCGTGAGATTGGACAGCGTCAGCTGGCCGATCACCGGGTTCATTTGGCCGGTGGCGTTGAAGGTGAAGTTGGTGTTGACGTTCTGCCAGGCCACCTGGCTGCCGGTGGCGTTGGGATTGACCTGATAGAACAGGTTCCAGGTATCGGTATGGCCGGCACCGAGCGTCGATGAATCGGTCTTGGCCCAACGGAACTGCACGTTCACCGGCGCGCCGCTGGCATCATAGGCAGTCGTGGCGCCGCCCGAAATCGATTCGTCGAGGAAGGTCTGGTTGTCGCTGCCGATCACTTGCCCGGTCCCCGTCGTGCCGCCGCCGGTGCGCATCACCGTTACGGGGCTGGTCAGGCCGAGCGTGCCAAAGCCTGCGGCTGTGGACGTGATGGACAAGTCGGACGCCGTCCCGGTGTGCAGCGTCAGCGAGCCGCCGGTGACCGAGGATGCCGTACCGGTGTTGCCGTTCGCGGTGTCGATCGCCCCGAGCAGGTCCGCGACGGTCGCGCTGGCAAGGTCAAGATAGCTGGTGTTGGGATCCGAACCCGCCGCCCCGCCGGCACCGGAATCGTAGAATGCGATCGTCTTCGCCGCGGCGCCCTTCCCCACCGTGACCGTATCGGCGACCGTGAAGTTGGTGGTAATAGCGTCGCCTGAGGCGCCTTTGAGCAACGTCGCCCCGGTGATCGGGCTGCCGGCTTTGTTGTTCATCGGCAAACCGACCTTGATGTTGTCACCAAACGGCGGCGGCGCAGTGCCGGCAACCTGCGGGTTGGACACGAAATCGGCGGCGCGCAGCAACTCCGAGCCTGGCACCGAGGTGTCGTGTTTGGTCGTCAGCGGGTAGCTCGCCAAATTCGCCCGATAGCTGACCTTGGTGGTCGCCTGCGATGGCAGGAAATCGTTCTGGAACTTCAGCACCTGCGGGGTGCTGCCGGCCGGATTGCCAGTGGTTGGGTCGATCGGCACGCCCTGCAAGTAATAGCCCGCGCCGTTGACCAGATAGCCGTTCTTGTCGAGCGAGAAATCGCCGCGACGAGTGTAGTTGTTGACGCCGGTGAAGATCGGATTGTTGTCGGTGAACGCCCCCGGCTTCTGCACGGCGAAGAAGCCTTCGCCGTTGATCGCCATGTAGGTCGATACTGGCGCCGACTGGACCGAACCAGCGAGCGTGTTGGTCAGCCGCGATTCAGCCGTTACCGAGCCCGCGACCTGCTGGCTGGTGCCGCCGCCCTGCGGGACCAGATCGAGGAACGAGGTATCGACCCGCTTGAAGGCGGTGGTCTGGGAGTTGGCAATGTTACCCGAGATGTTCTCCAGCGCGTAGGAGTTCGAGCGCAGGCCTGCGACCGACGTGTTGAGAGCGCCGAAAATACCCATTACTCACTTCCCCCAATTCGAGCCGCCATGCGGCTGGCTGTGCTGTCAGGTGCGACACGATCTCACGCGCTCGTCGCAAGCTCCGTGCCATCAGCGAAAGCTCTATAGTTTCAGGCCCTTTGCTGATTTGAAGCGCGGCCATCGCCGTGGCGGAATTGCCGGCTCCGGCAAGATTTGCCGGCTCCGCATTCGCTCCCTGGGCAAAGGTTCCGCGCCGGAATGGTCGGCTCGGAACTTTTTGAACACGCAGGCGTTCGCACCGTTCAATTCGTGTCGGGGGCAGCGTTGGCCGACCTAAAATTTCCGGTTGTATCGCGCGGAGACGGATCGACCGGTTTCGACAATCTGTTCCTCGGTCGAGGTGAACTGACGGCGCTGTTTCGCGAGTTCGATTGGACGTCCACCCCATTGGGGCCGCCCGAGCAGTGGCCGCAGGCGCTCAAGACTGCCGTCCGGATCATGCTGACGTCACAACAGCCGATCTGGATCGGCTGGGGCAGCGAGCTGATCTTCTTCTATAACGACGCCTACAAGGCGATCATCGGCGGCAAGCACCCGTGGGCGCTGGGATTGCCGACTCGCGAGGTCTGGCACGAAATCTGGGACGACATCGCGCCGCTGCTCGCCAAAGCCACCAGCGGCCATGAGGGTACTTACGTCGAAGCCCAGCTCCTGATCATGGAGCGCAACGGCTTCCCGGAAGAGACCTATTACACCTTCTCGTACAGTCCGATCCCGACCGAAGACGGTTCGCCCGGCGGCATCTTCTGCGCCAACAGCGATGATACCCAGCGCGTCATCAGTGAGCGCCAGCTGTCGCTGCTGCGAGAGGTGGCGAGCAACGCGGCGCAATCCCGCAACGTCGCGCAGGCCTGCGAGAGCAGCGCCGCTGCGCTGGCGACCGATCCCCGCGATCTTCCATTCGCGCTCATCTATCTGGTCGAGCCCGGCGGCGAGACCGCGCGGCTCGCAACCTCGGCCGGCATCGACACCAACCATCCCGGCGTCAAGCCTGTGCTGTCGCTGGCGTTTGGCGCAGAAATCTGGCCGGTCGCGGACACCCTGCAATCGGGCACGCCGCAACTGGTCGACGACCTTCCGGGCCGATTCGGCTTCGATTTCCCGACCGGCGGCTGGCGCAGCCCCCCCGCCCGCGCCATCGTGCTGCCGATCCAGTCGAGCGGCGACGCCGGACCTTCCGGCTTCCTGATCGCCGGGCTCAATCCGTTCCGGCTGTACGATGCCGGCTATCGCGACTTCCTTGCGCTGGTGGCTGGCCAGATCGCCGCCGCGATCACCAATGCCGACGCCTATGAAGAAGAGCGCCGCCGCGCCGAGGCGCTGGCCGAGATCGACCGCGCCAAGACCGCATTCTTCTCCAACGTCAGCCACGAATTCCGCACGCCGCTGACGCTGATGCTGAGCCCGCTCGAGGAAGTGATCACCCAGACCGGATTGTCGGACGACCAGCACGCTTTGCTCGGCATCGCTCATCGTAATGGCCTTCGGCTGCTGAAGCTGGTCAACACCCTGCTCGACTTCGCCCGGATCGAGGCCGGCCGTCTCACCGCGCATTTCCGTCCGGTCGATCTGGCGGCGTTCACGGCCGAGCTCGCCTCCAACTTCCGCTCCGCGATGGACAAGGCCGGCCTGCGGCTGGTGATCGAGACGTTGCCGCTGCCGCAGCCGGTCTATGTCGATCGCGACATGTGGGAGAAGGTGGTGCTCAACCTGCTCTCCAATGCTTTCAAGTTCACCTTCGAGGGCGAGATCGCCGTATCGGTCGGCACATCGCCAGACGGAAAGTCGGCCGAGATCGTGGTGCGCGACACCGGCACCGGCATCCCGTCCGACGAGATCCCGCATCTGTTCGAGCGCTTCCGCCGCGTCGAAGGTGCGCGCGGCCGCTCGATCGAAGGCAGCGGCATCGGCCTTGCGCTGGTGCAGGAGTTGGTCAAGCTGCACAGCGGCAGCATCCGGGTGGAGAGCGAACTCGGCCGTGGCAGCGCGTTCCATGTGACCCTGCCGTTCGGCACCGCGCATGTGCCGGCCGGCCGGCCGCAGCCTGTCTCGCATCAAGTCTCCACCAACGTTCGCGCCCAGGCCTATCTCGACGAGGCGATGGGCTGGCTGGAAGGCGATAGCGGCGCGGCCATTGATCGCCCGCATGCGTCGACCGCCGAGGACCTCGGGCTCGGCAGCATTCGCACCGACGAGGCGCGGCCTCGCGTCCTGCTCGCCGACGATAATCCCGACATGCGCGACTACGTCGTCCGTCTGCTCGGCGACAGCTACGAGGTCGAAGCCGTCGGCGACGGCGTCGCGGCGCTGGAGGCGGCCTGGAAACGACGGCCGGATCTGGTGCTGTCCGACATCATGATGCCGCGGCTCGACGGCCTGAACCTGCTCAAGGCGCTCCGTAACGATCCCAAGCTGGCCGACCTGCCGGTGATCTTCCTGTCGGCCCGCGCCGGCGAAGAAGCCAAGGTCGAAGGACTCGAGGCCGGCGCCGACGATTATCTCAGCAAACCGTTCAGCGCCCGCGAATTGCTGGCGCGGGTCCGCTCCAATCTCGACACCGCCGAGGTGCGGCGCGAGGCGCTGCGGACCGAGCACGCCCTGCGGCAGGAAGCACAGGCGGCCCGCGACCGTGCCGAGAGCATCCTCGCCAGTATCAGCGACGGCTTCGTCGCGATCGACAGCGAGTATCGCTTTACATACGTCAACGCCGCGGCCGAGCGGATGATGCGGCGGCCGGCGTCGGAACTGATCGGCAAAATCTGCCAGGATATCTATCCGGCGCTGAAGGGAAGCCGGATCGAGGCCACGTTGCGCCGCGCGATGGATGGCCGTGCCGGCTCGGAGTTCGAGATCGAGCATCCGCCGAGCGGACGCTGGTTTCACTTCCGCGTCACCCCGACCAACTCCAGCAGCGTATCGGTGTATTTCCGCGACATCACGGAGCGCAAGCGCGCCGAGACGGCGATGCGAAACCTCAACGAACAGCTCGAGGAGCAGGTCGCCGCGCGCACCGCCGAGTTGCGGCAGAAGGAAGCGCGGCTGCGCACCATCTTCGCCGCCAGCTACACCTACCAGGCGCTGCTCGACGTGAACGGGGTGCTGATCGACGCCAACCTGACGTCGCTGTCCGGCATCGGCGTTGCGCTCGAACAGGTGGTCGGCAAGCCGCTATGGGAGACACCCTGGTTCGCCGGCACGCATGGCATGGCCGAGATGATCAAGGAAGCCGTTGCGGCCGTTGCGGCGGGCAGAACGGTGCGGCGCGAGCTGCACGTCAATCTGCCGGTCGGCGGCTGGCGCTGGTTCGACTTTCAGATGCGCCCGGTGCACGACGCGCAAGGCCAGGTCATCGCCATCGTTCCCGAGGCCGTCGAGATCACCGAGCGACGCAAGGCCGAGGAAGCCTTCAGGCAGGCCCAGAAGATGGAAGCGATCGGCCAGCTCACCGGCGGAGTCGCGCACGACTTCAACAATCTGCTGACCGTGATCCGTTCGTCGGCCGATCTGCTGCGTCGGCGCGAGCTGCCGCCCGATCGGATGCGGGGCTACGTCGACGCAATCTCTGATACCGCCGACCGCGCCGCCAAGCTCACCGGTCAGCTTCTCACCTTTGCCCGCCGCCACGCGCAGAACCGCCAGGTGTTCGACGTCACCGCGCAGATCGAACAGATCTCGGAGATGCTGCGCACGGCGCTCGGCTCGCGCGCCGGCTTCACGTTGACGATCGACGAACGGCCGCTCGCCGTCGAGGCCGACGCCAATCAGTTCGATGCGGCGCTAGTCAACCTCGTCGCCAACGCTCGCGACGCGATGGACGGCCAGGGCGAACTGGAGATCCGCGTCACCCGCGCTCGCCCGACCTACCAGGAAGACGCCGCCGGCATCGCCGAAGTGGTCGCCGTGTCGATCACCGACACCGGCTCGGGTATCGCGCCCGATCAGATCGACCGCATCTTCGAGCCGTTCTTCACCACCAAGGACGTCGGCCGCGGCACGGGGCTCGGGCTTTCGCAGGTCTACGGCTTCGTCAAGCAATCCGGCGGCCACGTCAGCGTCGACAGCCAGCTCGGCAAGGGCACCACGATTACGCTGCGGCTGCCGCGCAGTGACAAACCGATCGATCTGCGCGAGCCCGCCGCACCGAGCGACAATGACAAATTGCAGAACCGCAACCGCGTCCTGGTGGTTGAAGACAATGCGGAGGTCGGCGAGTTCTCGACCCAGCTGCTGCACGATCTCGGCTACGAAACCGTGTTGGCGTCGAGCGCCGAAAAAGCGTTGCAGCTGCTCGGGCAGGACGCCGCATCCTTCAACATCGTGCTCAGCGACGTTGTCATGCCCGGAATGGACGGCGTCGCGCTGGGCCGTGAGATCCGCAAGCGCTGGCCGGACCTGCCGGTCGTGCTCAACTCGGGCTATGCCAACGTCCTCGCCGACGACGGCCACCACGGTTTCGAACTGCTGCACAAGCCTTATTCGGTGGAGGATCTGTCCAAGGTGTTGCGGCGGGCGCTGGCGACGTCCGCCAGGACGCTGGGCTGAGTCCCACCAACGATTCCGGCGCTTGCGCCAGATCAGGACATCCACTCCCCGTCGTGATATCAGGCGGCGAAACCAACAGTGGACAAGACGGGTATGAGCGAAGGCGAAATGGCACAGCATGTGCTGCAATGTCTGCAACAGACCGAGCTGAGCGACCCGAAGGCGGCGCTCGGCATCCTCAACGGTCTGGTCGGGCTGGTGCAGGGCGACGGCACGCCGCACTCGTTCGAGGTCGACGAGGCGCGGGCGTCGACCTTCATGGCCGTCTGCGATTACGCCAAGGCGCTGCATCGCGGCATGCCGGCGGATGCCCTGCGCCCTGCTGCGATCGAGGCCGCCGAGAAGTGGCGGATGCTGGTCGGCTGAGCGGCCGCGGCTTCAGCGACCGCAATCCTTCGGCGGCACCAGCCGATAGAAGTAGTCCTTGGTCTTGCCGGTATGGGTGCGCAGCACCGGCACGGTGATGCGCTTTTCCTCGGACATCGCCAGATCGGGAAATGCCGCCGCGAAATTCGCCGGCACCTGCGGCAACGTGTAGATCAGCACGGCGCCCTTCGTCGTCAGCTTGTTGCGGTCGAACCAGCGCGCCTTGGGAACGAACTCGAGCGCCATCGAGTCGCCGTCAGGACCGGCGCCGATCCCAATCCCGTACACCGTCTGGCGATCGCCGAGGAAATACCCCGGCCCGCAGGCGTACTTGCTGTTCCAATCGTCGAGCACCATCCGCGCCGCCTGCGCGGTCGCCTCCTGCAACCCGCTGTGCGAGGCAAAAAACAGGTAGATCACCGACACCGCGATCGCCAATCCGCCATACACCAGGCCGAGCGCCGCCGCGGTCTGGTGCATCACGGCGTCGCGCCGATCGGCCGCCCAGACAAACAGCGGCGCCAGTGCCAGCACCGACAGCTCCGCGAACGGCGCGCCGTAACGCGCGATATATTCCAGGCCGAAGCCGACGATCAGCACCAGCAGCACCGCGACCATCGCGATGTTGACGATGACGACGAACTTCAGCTCGTCGCTTGCCGCTACGAATCGCGGCACGCGCCACAGCATCATTCGCCGCGTCACCGAGATCGCCAGAATGACGGCGCCCGGCAGCAGGATCGGCAAGTAACCGACGATCAGCCAGCCGAGCCGGCGCGCAGTGTCCGCCGCCGAGCCGAAGCCTTTGAAATGCCGCTCGCCGTAATGGATCGTCGTGCCGACCTGTAGCGCCGCAAGGACGTGCGGCAGGATCAGCAGCACGCCGATCAGTGCGGCGACGTACAGGCCCGGCCGCCGCAGGCAGGCTCGGAACGACGGCACGGCCAGCGCGCCGGCAGCGATGCCGATCAGCAGCACCGCCGCATTGTACTTGGTCAGCGCCGCGATCGCGGTCCAGACACCGAACAGGATCCAGTGCAGCCAGCGATCGGTGCTGCGACCGCGCAGGAAGTGATACAGCACCGCAGGCCACGACATCAGCTGCAGGATATCGGCGTTGAGCGCCCAAGACAGCGGCGCGAACACGACGTAGAACGAGGCCGCGGTCAGCGCCACCATGTAGGCCGCCATGCCGCGTTCGACCAGCAGCCGCAGAGTTGCGTAGAGATACGCGAGACCGATCGCCAGGCAGATCTGATTGGCGGCGACGATCGCGGTGCCGGACGGTCCGAACAGCCGGTCGACGATGCCACCGGCCCACACCATCATCGGCGGGTGCACCGGCGTCACCAGCGGGAAATGCCGCCCCCACGCAACCAGCTCGCGAGTGTCGTAAAGCGGAGTGGGAAAGACCAGCGCCGCCAGCCCCACAGGTAGCAGCAGCGCGAATGCAACCAGCCCGATCAGGCCGATGGAGAATCCCGATCGGGATAATGTGCGATCCATTCCGCCGCCAACATATCCAAAAGTTAATGTTGGCGGCTTGATGGGGGACGCGGCGCGGCCTTGTCAATCGCAGCCGCGACTTTCCTTCCGGAAAACCTTCACGCTGCGACGCAGCGACACCGCAACTGACAATTCCGCGAGCCGACGCCGCTCTGATCAGGCGGGACCTGCCGAGTGAGTTAGCTACGGTTCTCCGCCGCCGGCTTGAAGGTCAGCGCGTAGCCGTCCATGCAGTAGCGCAGGCCTGTCGGCTTCGGACCGTCGTCGAACACGTGGCCGAGATGACCGCCGCAGCGGCGGCAGTGCACCTCGGTGCGGATCATGCCGAGCGTCGAGTCCTTGCGCTCGCCCACCGCATTCGGCAGCGGCTGCCAGAAGCTCGGCCAGCCGGTGCCGCTGTCATACTTGGTGTCGGACGCGAACAGCGGCAGGTCACAGCCCGCGCAAGCGAACGTGCCCTTGCGGTGCTCCTTCAGCAACGGGCTGGTGAACGGCCGCTCGGTGCCCTCCTCGCGCAGGATGTGATACTGCATCGGCGTCAGCTGCGCCCGCCATTCCTCGGGCGTCTTCTCGATCTCGAATTTCTCGGCCGCGCGGGCCTCGATCGGCCGCAGCCAGCTGACGCCATACGACACGGCAATGGCGACGGAAGAAAAAAGCATGCGGCGGTCGATCATAACAGTCTCCGTGCAGGGCGGGCGTGAGCGCCCGGTTCGTCGGGCGGAGATACGTGACCGCGGCGCAGGAAGTTACAACAGATCGCCGGTTGTAGGCTCACAATGTCGCGAACCCGCGCGTGGGTTCGGAGTACAAATTACGTTGATATCAAATCCGGCCGTCCGTTCAGAAACCGTTCATGTTGCGACGTCTGGACAACTATCGACGCTTTCGACCAGCCGCCGGCTGTCAGCGGGCTGACCTCACATTCATCAGGGTGGCGGTCTCTGATTCAGCTTGCGCCGTGGTAGATTTACGTGCCGCTCTCGTTGCCACGGCCGCGTTGCGAAGCTTCGGCGTCCGGCGGCGTGACTGATATTCGCCCCGGCGGCGACCGCCGCACGCTGCGATTGGCGGCCTCTCGCCGCTCCTCGCTTTGCCGGCTACGCTCGGCGGCCCGCTCGCGGTAGCGCGCCAGCATGCCGGCAGCGATCGCGGTGCGGCGCTCCGCGATCGCAACGCCCTGCCCGACCACGCGGCCGATCTTGCCGCCCGCCCACACGAGCTCGAACGGATCGAACAGCCGCCAGCGCCGATCGCCGTGGACGATGCCCTGCGCGATCAGGCTGCCGGCGAGCGCCGTCGTGGCCAATCCCTGCCGTCCGAACCCGCTCGCCACCCACAGCCCGCGCCGCAGTTCGCCGATCTGCGGCATGCCGTGCACGGTCTGGCCGATCGGCGCGCTCCAGCTGCGCTCGATCGCGACGCTGCCGAGTTGCGGATAGAGCGCCGCGATCCGGCGGCGGATCAGTCCCTCCAGCCGTTTCGGCGGTACGTTGAAGGTGGCCTCCGGCCCTGTCCATAACAGCTGGTCGCCGCCGACGATGCGATAATGGTCGACACCATGGGTATCAGCGATCGAGCCGGCGAAGGCGATCGCCTCGGCCAGCCGCTCGCCGAGCGGCGCGGTCAACGCCGCAACGCGCCACATCGGCAGCAGCGTCCGCGTCAGCCGCGGCGACGCGGCGCCGAGATGCACGTTGCCGGCCAGCACGATATCGGACGCGCGCAGCCGCGCATGCGGCGTGACGACCCGCTTGCGGATCCCCGATGAGTCGATGCCGAGCGCCGGCGTATCCTCGAAAATCCGCACCCCGGCGCGCCGCGCCATGGCCTCGAGCCCGCGGAGATAGCGCCGGCCGTCGAGCTGAAACGCGTCGGGAAAATGAATGGCGTGGAAGTAGCGCTGCGTTCGCAGCACCTCCCGGACGCGGTCGATGGGCCAGCCTTCGACCTCCGAACCGAAGTCGACGCCGAGCGTCTGCAGCCGCTCGACCAGCCGATCGCCGAGATCGACATTGGAGACTTCGAGCGCGCCCGACGACAGCGCGATGCCCGGCATCGCCTCTTCGGTGGCCCGGGCGCGGACGATTTCCATGCCCTCGCGCGACAGCGCCCAAAGGTCGCCGGCATGTCCGACCCCGACCCGCTCGATCAGCTCGCCGATCGGCACGCCGTAGCCCGGCAGGACGCTGCCGAGCGTCGCGCTCGAGGCCGCCCAGCCGACCCGACGCCCTTCCAGCACCGCGACACTGAGCCCGAGTTGCGCCGCCTCCAGCGCCACCGACAGCCCGGCGAGGCCGGCCCCGACCACGCACAGATCGACGTCGAGGTCGAAGGTCAGCCGCGCATGCAGATCCTCGGCCGCTTCGGTCGGGAGCGGGTCCGGTCCATTGGTCGCACTTGTGACGGACGGGGTCATGACGTTTCCTTACGGACAGCCCGGGCGATTGTCACCTTGTCCTCCCGGCGCTTCTCGATTAATCCGCAAGCAAGCCCCCGCCGGAAAGGGACACATGCGCCGACTGATCCTGCTGCGTCACGCCAAGACCGAATCGGATGCGCCCACCGGCAAGGACCACGATCGCCGGCTCGAGGAGCGCGGCCGGGCGGACGCCGCCGCGATGGCGGCATGGCTGGCGGAGCAGCGGCTGGTGCCGGATCAGGTGCTGGTGTCGACCGCGACACGCACCCGGCAGACCTGGGACATCCTCGCCGAGCTGTTTCCGGATGCCGAGCCGCAGGTCGAACATCTTCCGGAACTGTACAGCGCCAGCCCAGCGCAGCTGCTCGCCGCGGTCCACGACGTCTCCGCCGGCATCAACCAGCTGATGCTGGTCGGGCACAATCCCGGCCTCCAGGAACTCGCGCTCGGCCTGACCTGCGGCTGCAACGAGACTGACCGTAAGCTGCTCTCCGGCAATATGCCGACCAGCGCCATCGCCGTAATCGATTTCCCGATCGCCGACTGGGCCGACGTCCGCTTCGGCACCGGCAAACTGCAGCACTTCGTCAGCCCCAAGATTCTGCGCGAGGCGAGCTGACCCGAGCTGGCGCGTCGCGACCGCAAGGCGGAGGGTGCCCGGCATCCCTGACGACAGGACGTTCTTGCCGAACACGCGCAGGCGCGGCGCCAAGCGCCTGGCTCACTCTACTCTCGCTAGGCTCCCGTCCTCTTGCCGATTGGCGTAACGCGGCCAGTGCGTCATACTCCGCGCTCACCGTGGCACCACGGGAGGCTGCCGATGTTCAAAAGAATCCTGGTACCGATCGATCTCGCCGACACCGCATTGGCCAAGAAAGCGATCGAGACCGCCGCGACGCTGGCGCAGACCTACGACGGCACGGTGCGGCTGCTGCACGTGATCGCGCTGACGCCGGTGGTGCTCGCCGAATATGTGCCGGCCGATTTCGACGATCAGCAGCGCAGCGATGCCGAGACGGCGCTCGCCGACGTCGCCGCCGCCTGCGCCATCGAACCGACGCGGCTGTCGACGGCGGTGCGTCAGGGCGGCATCTATCACGAGATCATCGAAGAAGTGACCGCAATCGGCGCCGACCTGATCGTGATGAGCTCGCACCGCCCGGCTATGCGGAGCTACTTCCTCGGCAGCAACGCCGGCCACGTCGTCCGCTACGCGCCCTGCTCGGTGCTGGTGGTGCGGGACGCCGCGTAGCAGGGCAGGACGGCTCCAACGCGGCTGTTCGGCACCGCGCCGAATTTGCCGCTACAGGCTCCAGAAGAGCGACGCCCACACCGCCGATGCACCGCCGACCGCGACGGCCAGCGGCAGCATGGCGGCTATACGGCGGCGCCCTCCTGCATAAAGGCCCGCGATCCGCCAGCCGAGCCAGAGCGACCAGACGGAAGCGGCGATCAGCATCAGGGCGCGCAGCCACGAAACGAAATCGAGAAAGATGCCGTTCTGGCCAAGCAGCGTCACCGTGGTCATCGACAGCCCCAGAAACACGCCGCAGCCCGCGAGCGGGATCAGGCTCTGCACGAGGTGGTGAAAGCGCGCCGATGACCATGCTCCGAGCAGCCGCGTCGCAAGGGCAATGCTGCCACCGACGCCGCTGGCGACCACCACGGCAAACAGCAGCAGATAGCTGATCAGGACAGTGCCATCGAGCAACGTCATGACGTCACTTTGATCTGGATAGTTGGTGAGGATCCACCACGGTGCCGCTGCTTGCAGCGGCCACATCAAGTGGTGATCGACCAGCCACTCGGCGGACGCCTGCTTCGCCGCAATGAAGATCGAACTCGATCCCCAATGGAACGCGCCAGCCGCCAGTCCGAGCAATCCGACCAGAATGACAAGGGTTTCGACCGGGCTGGGTTCGGCCCCGGCCACGTGGACAATCTCATGGTTCGGCGAGCGGCGCGCCAGCGCGATGGCGCCGCGGAAGCCGCTACAACGCCCGCACATATGGCACGCGGAGTTGCCCTTCATCGTGCCGATCGCGACCAGCGGCGCACAATCGACCCGCGCCGGCGCAAGCCCGCGCGGCTTCTCCCAGGACCGCCACGCCTGAGCATCCACCTGATAGTGCAGCGGCGCGAGCTTGGCCAACACCCCGAACACGCGCGAGACCGGGCAGAGATAGCGGCACCACACCCGCTTGTTGCGGCCGTACAGCGCCCCGATGCCGATCGCGCCGAGCGTGGATCCGCCGAGCAGCAGCAAAGCCGCCTGGGGATATTGATAGACGCTGATCATCTGGCCGTAGATCGTCGTCAGCGAGAATGCGACGAACGGCCAGCCTCTCCATTTGATCCAGCCGGGGACGGCGTAGCCGCGGCTATGAGCGCTGACAGCCTCGCTGAGTGAACCTTCCGGACACAGTACACCGCACCACATCCGGCCGAACAGCACCATGCTGAGGAGCACGAATGGCCACCAGATGCCCCAGAATGCGAATTGTGCCGCCAGCGTGAGGTTGTTCCAAAGCTGCGCGGTCCGCTCCGGCAACGGCAGCAGCGGCGGAATGACCAGCAACGCGACATAGATCAGCACCACCGTCCATTGTATTGCGGCGATCACACGCCGATGGCGGCCGACCCACTCGCCCAGCAATGCGAGCGCGCGGTCGACGTCGCTGCCCGTGACCCGGCTCCATTTCGAGGTGAGCGACCTCAAGCTGCCTTGCCTTGGCGTGGCCAGAAGAGAATGAGCCACATCAGCCCCCAATACAATCCATACACCAGCACATGAACAAGGTCGGGGCGCGCCCGATACCCGGTCAGAGCCCCGATGATTCCGCCGGCGCCACCGCTGTCGGACAGGATCGCCGAGGAGTCCCACAGCCGTCCCGATAAAGGCGGCAGCACGCCGAGGCCGATCAGATTATCAACGCCGGTCACCAGCAGCGACGCCGCCAGAAACAGCAGCATGATCTCGGTGAGCCGAAAGAAGACTCGCCACGACACCACGCGGCTGCCGAGCTGCAGCACATAGTACGTGACAATCGCGAGCGCGAAGCCGAACAGCGCCGCCGGGATCAAGGTCATCGCTTGGTCCGATCGGGCCCCCGCCAGCGTTCCGTAGAGAAACACCACGGTTTCGCTGCCTTCCCGCGCCACCGCGATCAGGGCCAGGACGAACACCCCCCACCAGTTCGCCCGGTCCGCGGCGCGCTGCAGCGAGGCTTCGAGTTCGCGCTTCAGCGATCGGGCGTGCGTCCGCATCCAGATCACCATCTGCACGATCAGCGCCGCCGCGATCAGGACCGCGGCGGTCTGATAGGCTTGTAGCAGCTCATCGGACAGAGACTCGCCAAAGCCGATCAGCAGCGCACCGAACGTCACCGCCGCGACCAGACCGGCCGCGACTCCCGACCACAGATAGATCCGGCCGCGAACCGCATCGGCCCGCGGCTGCTGCGTCAGCCAGGCGTTGAGGATTCCGACGATCAGCAGCGCTTCGACGCTCTCGCGCCAGATCACCAATGCCACGTTCCAGGATTGCGCACTCACCGCCGGCTCCGCTTTATTTGGCGATCAACACGGCAGGCGGCGCGTCGAGGTGGAAGTCGTCGAAGAAGGGATATTCGCCAGGATCGAGTGTCCTGATCACCAGGGTCGAGCTCGACCCCGGTGCCAGCACCTTCTCCTTGCGCAGCTCCTTGCTTTCGAATTCCGCCGGTTCGCGGCCAAGGTTGTGCAGTTCGAGCTTGAACCGCGTCAGGGCCGGCACATCGATCCGCTGCGGGGAGACCTTGCCGTCGTTGAACTCGATCCTGAAGGTCGGCTCGTCATCGGCAGCGGCGCCGGTGATCGACGAGGCCAGCAGCACCGATGCCAGCACCGCGCGCGCCACACCTCGCCCAGCTACGGCCGCGCCGCCGTCAATTCCAAACAATTTCATCGCGTCATCCGGCCTGTTACCGTGATCCGTACATGCCGCCCATCGGCAGCCACGCCGACAAGCCGAGGGCGCACCGCCAGGCGGCGCGCCCCGCGCCGTTGTCAGTAAGCGCCTTTCTTGCCGACGCCAGCGAAGGTGAAGTCGTACTCCACCGTGAACGTCTTGAACCAAGGCTGCACCCCGGTTTCCTTGTCGACGTGGCGACCGAAATGACCGGCATACTTGTCGTCGTCGGGCGGTGACACCGTGAATTTCAGCTTGTACTTGCCGGGTCCCTTGAGCTTGACGTTGTCGCCGTAATGCGGACCATCGTTGGCGACCATCGGCATGGCGTCGCCCTTGATGCTGTCCGGATCACCGTCCTTGATCAATTCGTAGGTCACCTTGAGATACCCGACCCAGTCGCCTTCGGCGTATCCATTCCTGTTGGACTTCAACGCCTTGATATCGGCTTCGAGGTGAACATCGGAATCCTTTGCGGGCCGCATCATCCCGGGCGGATCCATGTCGATAGGCTGCAGATACACTGCGGCCACATCCAGCCCGACCGCATCCAATCTGTGCGGCTTGCCGATCGGATATTCCTTTGCGATCGCTGCCGTCGCCACTACAGCAAGCCCGAACCCGAGCCCCGCCGAAATCATTCTTCGCATGTTACCTCTCGCACCATCGCCGCGCGCAACATGCGCGCTGAAAATGGAACTAATGATCATCGCCCCAGCTAACATCAAGCACACCGGTCAAACGATCAGTTAGAACCTATCGAACCGATCTTTCCGGCACTGGGACCCGCGTACTTCGTCAGCCGACGGACAAGTCGCAACTCATCGCTCGCGGCTTGTTTGATTGCGCCCCAGACGCACTGACCATGCCGGCGAGCTCGAACTAAGCGCCACATCCGCCCACACCGCCGCCGCGATTGCAGGCGGTGAGCAGCCGCGACGGGATCGCTTTTTGCGGAAGCCGGCGATCGCCCCTATGCGCGATCGCGCTATGATCGCTCACGTCGTGGATCTGAAACAAATCATCGGCGGCATCAGAAGCGTCCCAGGAAAATCCAGAGGCCAGCATCGCGATGGGCGCGGCCCACGCGCGGATCTATCTGCTGGTCATCAACCATCATCGGCACCCAACTTGTGATTGCCGATCGATAGCAGGGCCGATCAACAACGCTTTTGACCCTGATACGCATTTAGAGCGATTGTGCGAAGTATTCCCAGAATGTTGGCGATGCGGAAAATATTACCGGCGCCACTTGGCTGATAGCACCTCGTTCGACTGCGCAACGTCGAAGGCGACGGCGCAGGTCGACGAGCAACAGCGCCGTTCCGTAGCAATCAGATTGGCGTGAGCTACGGCAGCAGATCCTTTGGCACATTGGCAAAATCATAGCGCCGGGGGCGGTTGCGGCGGATGAAGCCGCCGATCTGCCAGCCGAACAGCGCGGCGAAGCCGGCGATGAACAGCGCGCCCGGCCATGAGCCTGTCGCCACCGCGCGGGCGAGCAGCCCGGTCATGGCCGCCGCCACCAGCGCGACGACGACCAGTGCTGCGGTGTGGATAGCCGGAGGCAGCCCGCCGATCAGCTCGGCGCGGCTGCCGGCCCTCTGCATGCGGCGATGGAGCTCCAGAACGAAGCCGCGATAGGCGTCGTTTTGCGGCGCCATCAGCGCCACCGTCTGCCAGGTCGTCGACAAGATCCGCAGTCGGGCGCCGCTATCGTCCTCCAGGTCGGTGCGAAAGCGCTGCGACTGCATTGATACCGGCCGGAAGCTGAGCCGCACCTTTGCGATCGTTGCATAGGGCCACAACCCGGATTTTGGCCCGATGCGCCAGACCAGGCCATCATCCGTCAATTCGAACTGCTGTGCCGCGCCGATCAGCGACGCCTTGAACGCGTAGGCGTCCGTCGCGGCCGCCAGATTCGCGTCGGAGGCCTTCGACTTTGCGCCTGCATCTCGATCCGCTCCTGCCACCACTGGCCTCCTGCTCGCTGCGTCATTGCCGCAGCGGCCTCCGGGATGCAATGCGGCGGGAGCCCGCAACGATGTTTCTCATGTGCAATTCAAGCATCCGACCAGGCCCCGGTCGGATGGCAGGTCAGGCTCCTCGCGCAGGCGGCGAAAAGCCGCTGGACTCGCTATAGCGAGACCTGAGAGCGCGCGGCTGTCCGCTGCCGCTTCCCAACCGGCGCCCATCGTCCTAGACATCTGCCATGTCCAAATCCGACCTCACCCATTTCCCTCGGCATCTGATCTTCGCCGGCGCGCTGGTCAGCGGCGTGCTGCTGGCGTTGGCGCTGCATATGCTGGGGCAGCGGCTTGGGCTCGATCTCGGCGGGCTGTGGCGGAGCGATCTCGGCGAGTTCATGCCGGCGCGTGCCGCGCTGGCTTGGTGGCTGGTGGCGACGGCCGGCTTTGCCGGCGGCTACTTCACCGCGACGCTGATGCACCACGCCGCCGCCGGCCAGATTCCGCCGCGGATGCGACAGTTCCTGATCGCGATCGGCGTCCTGGTCTTGGCTGCCGCCGGACAGGCTGCCTCGGCCCCTTCGGCGGGGCCGACAACGCCGGGCGTCGTCACCGGCCTTGCGGCCCTGCTGCTCGGCGCCGCGATGGCGTTCTGCGGCGCGCACTTCGCATTGCGGCGCAACTAACCGATCAGCGCAACTGAGCGTCGTCGAGACCGTGTAGTTCGCGTGACACCGGCATGACAAACGCCGCGCAGTCACCTGCGCGGCGTTTAGCCTCATGGTATCAGCACGCTATGGATCAGCTCGCGGCCCGGATGTTGATCGAGGTCTCCGCCAGAGTGGTGAGCTTCTTATCGGTGGCCTTTTCCTCGTCGAGCGTCTTCTGCAACACGGCCGCGCAATCGTTGCGGCCCAGTCGCTTCGCCCAGGCCACGAGGCTGCCGTATCGCACGATCTCATAGTGTTCGGCCGCTTGCGCGGCGTTGATCAGCGCGGCATCGAGCACGGTCTTGTCCTCGACCTCGCCGGCGGTCTCCTCGGCCTCTTCAATGATGCCGTCGATCGCCGGACAGTTGACCGCCTTGACCTTTGCGCCGTGCATTTCGAACACCTGCTCGAGCCGTTTGACGTGCCCGCGGGTCTCCTCGAGATGGGTCATGAAGCCCTGCTTCAGCATCGGATCAGTGGCCTTGTCGGCCATCTTCGGCAGCGCCTTCACGAGTTGTTGCTCGGCGTAATAAATGTCCTGCAGCTGATGCACGAACAGATCGTCCATGGTCTTGATGTCTTTGGTAAAAAGTCCCATTGCATGGCCTCTCTGGGGTTGAAGGTCCGGAGCTTGCCGAGGGCTGCCCGCTCGCTCCGGCTGCCGGGTTAACCAGACAGGCAGAGACCCGTTCCGGGATTTGGACGAGGTCTCATGAGACAATGGCGCAGCAGCCCCGGCCGCCCTATATCTGCCCGGCAGGTGAGAGCTGTCCGACTTCGAGGGCCGCCATGCCGCGGCCGACCAGCTCCTTTGCGCCACGTCAAGGGCCAGCGAGAACCGCCGCTCCATGGATCGGGCATCCAGTGGTGTCGGCCGGATTGCGTCGCGGGCCGATTATGCCCTAAGGATTTTCGCGGATGAGTTTGTCGGGTGCCGAGTGTCAGGCCGTGCCGCAGCCGGCTCCCGTCGCGTTGCCGCCCCGCCGGGAGGACGAATGCATCGACTGCTGAGCGCGCTGGGGCGTGTCTTCAAGACGTATGTCGGCTGGAAACGGCTCGGTATCGTCGCCAGCATCCTGATTATCGGCTTTGCGATTACCTCGCTGATCCGTACCCTGAAGGGGGTCGATCACAACGTTATCCTGACCGCGCTGACCGACAAGAGCCCGGCCCAGATCGGGCTGGCGGCACTGTGTGTGATCGGCGCGTTCTGCACCCTGACGTTCTACGATTTCTTCGCGCTGCGTACGATCGGCAAGCTGCACGTTCCGTACCGGATCGCGGCGCTGTCGTCGTTCACCTCCTACGTCATCGGCCACAACCTCGGCGCCACCGTGTTCACCGGCGGCGCGATCCGGTTCCGGATCTATTCGGACTACGGCCTGTCGGCGATCGACGTCGCCAAGATCTGCTTCATCTCCGGCCTGACGTTCTGGCTCGGCAACCTGTTCGTGCTCGGCATCGGCATGATCTGGCATCCGGCCGCGGCCAGCGCCATGGATCTGCTGCCCGACCAGGTCAATCAGCTGATCGGCTTGGCCTGCCTCGCCGGTATCGCGGCGTATTTCGTTTGGCTGGCGACCGGCAAAAAGCGCCGCGAACTCGGCCAGAACGGCTGGAAAGTGGTGCTGCCGTCCGCCAAGCTGACGCTGGTGCAGGTGCTGATCGGCGTCGTCGATCTCGGCTTCTGCGCGCTGGCGATGTACCTGCTGATGCCGTCCGAGCCGTATATCGACTACGTGTCGCTGGCAGTGGTGTTCATCCTCGCCACCCTGCTCGGCTTTGCGAGCCACGCGCCGGGTTCGCTCGGCGTGTTCGATGCCGCGATGCTGGTGGCGCTGCCGATGTTCCCCCGCGAGGACATCATCGCCACGCTGCTGATCTACCGCGTGCTGTACTTCCTGCTGCCTTTCGGCATCGCGATCTCGATCATGGGCATCCGCGAGCTGTGGCTCAGCGTGGTCAAGCCGTGGCAGGAAAAGCGCGCCGCCGCGGTCAACGGCCACCCGATGCCCGCCGCGGCCGCAGCCCCGGTCCGGCAGGTGGCGCAGCGCTCGCAAAAGCGCTGACCGAACGGGACGGCTCGCGGCGGGCACAGCGCTCATATTTCCGCCTTATCGGGAGCGTCATTCGCCTCATGGTCATAACGATGTCTCCGTTCCGCCCGCTGGCGCTCTTGGCGCTACTGGCAACCGTCCTGGGCGCGCTCCCGGCTTCGGCCCAAACGCAGCTTGCGCCGGCTGCCGCTCCAGCGGTCGCAGTCCCCGTCACCGACGGCTCGATGCAGATCGTCTGGGAGGTACGCAACCGCTTCAGATTGTTTCGGGAGGAGCGCGATTTCCGGGAACAGGCTGAGGCACTGAACGGCCTCACCGTGCTGGCGTCCGAGCAGGCGCTCGGGCTGCAGAGCGAGGGCCGCGGCTGGGCCCGCAATGTCGTCAACCGGCTGTGCATCGACCTCGGCGGCCGGGTCAACGAACCCTGCACCCGTGACGGCGTCAAGGAGAGCTATCTGACGCCGACCGAGCATCCGGTGACGGTGCGGCTCGCCGGCGCGATCCCGGTCGGTGCGATCTGCGCCTGGACATTCGACGATGGCGACGGCCCGCGCCCCGCCACCCAGGACTGCGCAGAGCCGATCAACTTCCGGGCGCGCTACGGCAAGCCGACGGTGGCGACCGTCGACGTCACCAGCGGCGCCGACGCGCCGCTGCGGGTGTCGACCGAGATCGCGGTGCAGGACTTTTTCATCGCCGGGCTCGGCGATTCGATCGCCTCCGGCGAAGGCAATCCGGACCGGCCGGTCGCGCTGTCCGACGACGGCTTCTGCTATCGCTCGTATCTCGGCATCAGCAATGTCGGCGCCAGCGCCGGGCAGTTCTATCGGCCGAGCCGCGCCGGCTTTAAAGGCGGCCGCGCCTGCGAGGCGCCGGACACGCTGGCGAACTGGCAGCGCTATTCGGCGACCTGGTTCAACGCCGCCTGCCATCGCTCGCTGTACAGCTACCAGGCGCGCACCGCGCTGGCGCTGGCCGCCCGCCATCCGCACATCGCCGTCACCTATCTGCCGTTGGCCTGCACCGGAGCGACTATCCCGGACGGCCTGTTCGGGTCGCAGCGGCCGCGCGAGTGCTTCCGCACCAAATCCGGCACCAATTGTCCGAGCAGCGTCAACGGCCAGATCGCCGAGCTGCGCGAAGCTGTGGCCGCGGCGAAGAAGCGCCAGCCGCAGCGCGGGCTCGACCTGGTACTGCTGTCGGTCGGCGCCAACGACATCAACTTCTCCGGCCTGGTGGCCGACGTCATCGTCGACAGCCCCACCGAGCGCGGCATCTTCCGCCGCTCCGGCGTGATCGGCTCGATCGACGAGTCGCGCAGCGCCCTGCAGCGGCAATTGCCGCAGAATTTTGCCAAGCTGCGCGAAGCGCTGAAGGGTTTGGTCGATGACATGTCGCGTGTCGTCTACGTCACCTACGCCAATCCCGCGCTGGCCAACCGCGGCGTGCCATGCCCCGGCGGTCCCGGCGGCTTTGATGTCCATCCGTCGTTCAGCGCCGACCCGAACCGGCTGGCTGCGGTCGCCTCGTTCGTCGATAATGAATTCCTGCCGCGGCTGAAGGATCTGGCGCAATGCACCGGCGGCGTGTTGTGCCGAAACCCAGCGGCCGACGCCATGACGTTCGTCGACGCGCATCAGCGCACTTTCGCCAATCACGGCTTCTGCGCCCGGGCCGCGACAGATCCGGAGTTCGACCGCGCCTGCTTCTCGCCGCGCGGCGACAGCTTCACCGCCGATATCGTGGCGGCGGCGAGTTCGCCGATGGCCTGCGGCGCCGGAGCCAGTAACTACCGCGCCTACCTGCCCCGCGCGCGCTGGATCCGCGATGCCAACGACAGTTACTTCGCGGCGATGACCTTCCCACAAGGCTTGCCGGCCGCGATCCAGCCCGCCGACATTCACGACGCCACCTGGGGCGTGGTCTCCGCCGTGTACGGCGGCGCCATCCACCCCTCCGCCGAAGGCCATGCCGCGATGGCCGACGCCGCCGTGCCGGCTGCGGAAGCCGTGCTGTCGCTGCAGTCCGGCCCCGACGTCACCAGCCAGCCGCTGCCGCCGCCGGGGACGACGGGGCGATGAGTTAGCTCGGTTCGGAGCCTATATTGGGGATAGCTGTCGGGTTGACTGCGACATGCACGACCTCGTGGTGAGAAGGCGCTCGGCGCCGTCTCGAACCATGGGCCCCTGCTGTTCTGACTCGCCGGAAATGCGCCCTTGAAAATCAGGCACTTTACTTATCCGCGCGTCATGCCCGGCCTTGTGCCGGGCATCCACGCCTTGCTGACGGAAATCCAGAAAAGGCGTGGATGGCCGGGACAAGTCCGGGCATGATGAAGGGATGTGCAGACTACACGACCTCAAACCAGCCGCGATTTGGCAACGCATAGCGTTGTCCCTCACACGCAAACAAGGCGGCCCGTGAGAGCCGCCTTGTTTGTTAGTTCAACGTCGTGACGAAGAGCTCGCCGCTGCTGTCTGCTTACTTCGCCGGTGCCGGCGCCATCGCGCCGCCCTTCGGGGCAGGTGCCGGAGCCTTGGCCTTGCCGGCGGCGGGCGCGCCGGGTTTGCCACCGAGCGCCGCGGCCTGTTCGGGCATGAACTTGCTGACAATCTCCGGATCGAGCTGGGCGATGGCGCTGTCGGGCAGCCGGAACCAGTCCTCGTCCTTGCCGAGCGCCGGAGTCATCAGATAGCCGCGCAGCGTCAGGATCTGACCGTCGGGGCTGACCGTCAGCATCGCCTTCCAGACATCGCCGTTGCGCGGGTCCAGGATGTTGCCGCCTTCGTAGACGCGGCCCTTCCGCTTCATGTCGCGGATCAGCGAGATGCCCAGGATCGGCTGGTTCTTGCGATCGTCTTCGCATTCGTCACAGACGGCCAGATTGGTCTGGCCCGGCTGATTGAAGGTCTTGGCGACAACGCCTTCGTACACGTTATTGCCGCGGTCGAGCATCAGCACCCAAACCACCGGCTTGCCACCGGCCTTGCCGCTATCGGTTCGCTGCCAGAGGCCGGCTGCGGTCGGTTCCGCGGCGGCGGCGGGCACCGTCGAGGTCATCACGTAAGAAACTAGCGCGGCAGCCGCCAGCGCGAGGAGACGGATCGGTCGATGTGTATTCATGGTAACACCTGAAACATCGCGATGAGACGAGAATATGGCGGAGCGGTAGGAGGATCCGGCCGGCGGACTAATCCCTCGCCGACGGGCGATTTTGTGACAAGGCTATATCGGCCGAGCTTTCGAGAGTTGAACATCCGGCAGAGGTCCGGGCAGAACACGATGAGCAGCGGCCAACGCGGCACCACAACAAACACCGACCGGCAGCCAGAACAAGATGTAAAGATAACCGAGATCGGTGGGAACAATCTCGTAGTCGACGCTCGAGGCGGTCAGGCAGGTTGCGAGCAGCGCCAGCGCGGCGACTTCGCCGGAGCGGCGCCACGCCTTCAGCCCGCTCAAGGCCGAGGCCAACGCGATGCCGAGCAGCGCCAGCGCCGTCAACACGCCGCCGCGGACCAGAGCGCACAGCACGATATTGTGCGCGTTCATCACCACATAGCCGTCCGACAAGGTCTGCCTTGTATCGAAGCCGAGTCCATAGCCGAGCCACGGCTTCGCCATCGCCAATTGCAGATACACGGGCCACAACGACAGCCGCAGGCTGTCACGCCGCTGCAACAATTCGCTTTGGAATGGCGCCACTGCGATGACGCCGACCGCCACCACGGCCAGCACGATCATCGCCACCTTCAACCATCGATGCTCCGACAACATCACCGAGACGCCGATGCCGACGGCGGCCGCGATCAGCGACCCGCGGCTGCCGGTCAGCAGGATGGCGCCGAGCAACACCACGATCGCCGCCGCCAGCATCGCGTGCTGCCAAATCCTGAGCGATCGCGAGGTCATGATCGCGGCGGCGCCGACGCACGGCATCGCGTACATCAGCCCGATCACGTTGGAGTTGTAGTACACGGTGAGCCCCTTGACGCCCTCCAGCCGCGTCGACATCAGGGTCTCGAGCGACAGGCCGGTGAACGACGCCACGTCGCGGATCGCCGTCAGCGCGGCGACCGGCGCGAGAAACAAGAACAACAGGCGCAGGAAGTCGCGATCGTCGCGGACCAGTTGCGCAGTGATCACCACGAACGCCAGCACCGCGGCCGTGAAGCGCAGGTTCAGCAGCAGCATCCGCGCCGGCGTGTCGCCGCCCAGCACGGAGGTGGCGAGGATCAGACCCAGGAAGACCGCGCAGGCGACAAATACCCACGACTTCACGA
Source organism: Rhodopseudomonas palustris (assembly GCF_003591005.1). Taxonomy (GTDB): domain Bacteria; phylum Pseudomonadota; class Alphaproteobacteria; order Rhizobiales; family Xanthobacteraceae; genus Rhodopseudomonas; species Rhodopseudomonas palustris_K. The sequence continues at coordinate 109,329 of NZ_QYYD01000004.1, read as the reverse complement.
TCGGCAGCAGGGTGCGATACGGCGCCACCGACAACAGCATCACCGGCAGCACCAGAAACCAAAGCACGGTGCGAGCCGACCAGATGCTGTGCATCGCATACACCAGGCAGAGCGTCAGGACGAACAGCTTCTCCCCGGCCCGGGTGCGCAGCAGCCAGTCGCGAATGCGCTCCAGCCGCTGTTTGGTCGGGGAGGGTTGGGCCACTGCGGAAACCATTGGACTCCTAACTCTGGATCGAGGCCGGCGCGGCGGCAAGGCTGCGCAGCACCTCGGCGAGCCGGCGGGCGGATTGCGCCCAGGTGACCGGACGATAATTCGCCCGGATTGCCGCCTCGTGCTGCGCAAGGTGCTCAGGTGCGCGGATCAGGTCAAGCACCGCATCGCGCCAGGCGGCGAAATCGAGGGGATCAAGGTGCCCGGCGAGACCAGCACCTGCCTCCGGTAACGACGAGGTGTTCGATGCGAGACAGTATTTACCGAAAGCAAGGCTCTCCGACACCGGCAGACCCCAGCCCTCGTAGAATGAAGGGTAAAGCGTGAAAGCGCAGTGCTGATACAACCAGGCGAGTTCGTCGTCGCCGACCCGTGGCAGATGCAGGACTGAGGACGCGGTGACTGGATCGTGGGCAATCTGCCACAACAGATCCGAACTGCCGAACCCGGGCTGCCCCACCATCACCAGCGTCGGTAGATCCGGCGTGCCCTGCTCGGTCAGCCGACGCCACACATGATACAACAGATCGAAATTCTTGCGCGACTGGATGGTCGAGACACTGATGACGAAGCGCCTCGCCTGCGCATCCGTCAGCGCTGCAGGCCGCTTAACGGCTTTCGGCGCAATCAGGTCGGCGCCGAGATGCACCACCTCGAGCGCGCCGCGCAGCCCGCCATGGCGCTCTGCGTAGTCCCTCACGTCGGCGCTGGTCGAGTCGGAAATCGACACCACCAGATCGCATTCATGGATGAGAAAACGCGCGTAGGCCTCGAACTGGGTGACGAACTCGCCGTCGGCGAAGAACTGCGGCGCGACCACCGGGATGAAGTCCTGGCACACCGCCGCCACGCGCGTCCCGCGCTCGCGCCGCATCCGCGCCACCGCCGCGTAGTCGACCCGCGACCAGTTCTCCCCGGCGAGCAGCAACACCTCGCTGCCGGCAGAACCGCCGAGCCGCGGCAAGGCCTCACCCGCGGAAACCTTCTGCATCAGGGGTGCCACAGCGCCCCGGACCGACGTCTTCACGGCGCGCTCGAGGCGCTTGCCGATCGGCTTGATCGACGACAGCAAACTCGCGCGGGATTTCGACGTTGCGGCGGCGGCGACCGGCTTGGCGCCGAGATCCGGCGCGTAGCTCACCGGCACGTAATTCTGGCGCAGCGGATCGTAGCGGCAAAACCGAAGCTCAGGGCCGATCGCCTCCGATAGCGCGGTGGCGACGCTGTGCTCGACCCGCAGCGTCCCGTTCATCTGACCGGACCGGGCGCGGCTGCTGGTCGAAACATCCATCCACAGCCAGGGCTGGATTGGCAGGTTCGGATCGAGAGGCTGCGCCAAAGAGCTGTCCGTCGCTTGACGTCGACCATAACGGCCGGGTGAAACCTTCCCGCGGAGGCCCGCGTGGTCACCAAATCGATCCGGCGATGTAACGGGTCCGGCTTCGCAGCGTCAATGGGCCGGTCTGGCCGCAACGGCTTATCCGTTTGCCCCGGACGCTGCGGGGAGCCTCGCTTGCAATGCCCGCTCGGCGCGGTCTATGTCGCCGGCAACCGCCGGCCCAGCCAGCGGTGCATCATTTGAGCGAGGGTGACAGTGCTGCCGGCCACGCCAGAGGTTTCGGTAATCCTTCCGGTTCGTGACGGCGAGCGTTGGCTGCGCGAGGCGATCGGCAGTGTGCTGGCGCAAACGCTCACGGACCTGGAACTATTGGTCATCGACGATGGCTCCAGCGATACGACACCGGCTATTCTGGCGGAATTGCGCGCGAGCGATCCGCGGCTGGTGGTTCTGCGCCAGCAGCGCGACGGGCTGGTCGCGGCGCTCAATCGCGGGCTCGACAAGGCCGGCGCACCGCTGATCGCACGCCTGGACGCTGACGACGTCGCGCTCCCGGAGCGGCTGGCACGGCAGTGCGCTTACATGCGCGCCCATCCGGATGTCGTGCTGCTCGGCGGCTGGGCGGAGATCATCGACGAGCACGGCGCCCCGCGCGGCCGGCAGATGCGGCCGAACCCGGCGAATGCGCGCGAGACGCTGGCCAAGAAGAGCCCTTTCATCCACCCGACGGTAATGTTTCGCGCCGAAGTGGCCCGCCGGGTCGGAGGCTATCGCGCTACGTTCGAGGCCGGCGAGGACTACGATTTCTGGCTGCGGCTGGCCGACATCGGCGAGATCGCCATTCTGCCCGAACTGCTGATCCGCTACCGCGAGCACGGCGGCAGTGTCACCCGCACCCGGGAATTGAGGCAGATCTACTCCGCCCGGCTCGCCAAACTGGCCAGCGCCGAACGCCGCGCCGGCCGGCCCGACCCGTCCGCCGCCCTCTCCGCCCCGCCGGATTGGCACGATCCCAGTCCGGGCGCGTTCGAGCGCGACAGCTCCCGCTTGTATCGATTGCTCGAACTGGCCGATCCGGCGCTGGCCCAGAAGGTCGCGGAATCGGCGATCGATCTTGGCGCCCTCACCTCGCAGATCGCCACGCTCACCGCCGGCGAGCGGAAATTCGCCCGGGCCGCCGTGATCAACCTGCTGCGCGCTGAAAATTGCCCGCGCGGAGCCTCTCGCTGGGAGCTGATTGTGCTACTGCTGCGGCTCGGCGCGCTGAAGAGCCTCAAGGCCGCATGGCGATCCGGCGGTGGCTAGGCAGTTCACCGCCAGGCCTCGGCAGCCGGGTCGACATCGCGCCGGCCACCAACAGGAAGCAATCCGACATCATCATGGGCAAAACGGCATTCATCACCGGCATCACCGGACAGGACGGCGCCTATCTGGCGCGCCTGCTGATCGACAAGGGCTACGCCGTTCACGGCCTGCTCCGGCGCAGCGCCTCTGCCGATGGCATGACAAGCCGGTTGAAGTGGCTCGGCGTCGAAGACGCCGTCACGTTGCATGATGGCAATCTCACCGATCTGTCCAGCCTGATCCGTCTGGTGTCCGAACTCCAGCCCGACGAGGTCTACAATCTCGCGGCCCAGTCGTTCGTGAAATCGTCGTGGCAGCAGCCGCTGCTGACCGGCACGGTCACCGGCCTCGGCGCCGTCAACGCGCTCGAGGCCGTGCGGATCGCATGCCCCGGCGCGCGATTCTATCAGGCCTCGTCCTCTGAGATGTATGGGCTGATCCAGCAGCCGGTGCAGTCCGAGACTACGCCGTTCTATCCGCGTTCGCCCTACGCCGCTGCCAAGCTGTACGCGCACTGGATGACCATCAACTATCGCGAAAGCTTCGGCCTGCATGCCTCCTGCGGCATCCTGTTCAATCACGAGTCGCCGCTGCGCGGCATCGAGTTCGTCACCCGCAAGATCACCGACGGTGCGGCACGGATCAAGCTCGGCCTGCAGACCACGCTGTCGCTCGGCAATCTCGACGCCAAGCGCGACTGGGGCCATGCGCGCGACTACACGCGGGCGATGTGGCTGATGCTGCAGCAGGACGCGGCGGACGACTACGTCATCGCCACCGGCCGCACCGCTTCGGTGCGCGAGTTCTGCGAGATGGCGTTCGGCAGCGTCGGGCTCGACATGAACGATCACGTCGTCACCGATCCGCGCTATCTGCGGCCGGCCGAAGTCGACTATTTGCATGGCGACGCCTCCAAGGCCAGGCAGAAGCTCGGCTGGAGCTTCGAGACGACGCTCGAACAGATGGTTGCAGAGATGGTCGAAGCCGACCTCGCCCGCATCAGGATCAGCGAGCGACTGTAATGGCTGAGCCCGCGCCGCCGTTGCGGATCCTCATCACCGGCGCCACCGGCTTCGTCGGCCTGCATCTCGCCGCCGCGCTTCATGCCAGATTCGGCGCCGGCGCGACGATCATCCCGACGGCTCTCCACGCCGGCAAAGACCCCGCGCTCGGGGACGTCGGGGCTCTCGATGTCACCGACCCCGCAGCAATGGCCGACGCAATCGCGACGGCGCGGCCGACGCACCTCGTCAATCTCGCCGCATTGGCAGCGCCCGCGGCTGCCAATGCCGATCCCTCGGCGAGTTGGCGGGTCCATCTTGATGGCGTTCGCATCATCGGGCGAACGATCCTGGATACAGCGCCAGACTGCGTGCTGCTGCACGTCGGATCAGGCCTTGCTTACGGGCGCAATCGCCCGCCGATCCGGCCGACCAGCGAGGACACGGCGCTGGCGCCGACCGACGAATACGGCGCTTCGAAAGCCGCCGCCGACCTTGCGCTCGGTCCGATGATCGCGAAGGGCCTGCGCTGCATTCGCTTGCGGCCGTTCAACCACACCGGCCCGGGCCAGACCGACGCCTTCGTCATCCCGGCCTTCGCCCGCCAGATCGCCCGGATCGAAGCCGGCCTGTCGCCGCCGCAGATTCGGGTCGGCAATCTCGACGGCCAGCGCGATTTCCTCGACGTCCGGGACGTCGCCGATGCCTATGTGGCGGCGATCGCACGCAGCGACCGCTTGGCGCCCGGCACCATCCTCAACATCGCCTCCGGCGTGCCGCGCCGGATCGGCGACGTGCTGCAGCAACTCTTGGCGATGGCGCGAGTGCCGATCGAGGTGCACAACGATCCCGCCCGCGGCACCGGCGACGCCACCGATATCATCCTCGGCGACGCGACCCGCGCCCGCGAGCTGCTCGGCTGGATGCCGCAGATCACTTTCGACCAAACCCTCGCCGACGTGCTCACGGATCAGCGATCGCGCGCCAGTTGAGGCGATACGGCTTATCCTTACTGCGGAGTCGTCATCCTGAGGTGCGCGCGTAGCGCGCCTCGAAGGATGCGGCCAGGAAGGATGCGGCCCAAGGTGTACGTGGCTCATCCTTCGAGGCCCGCAGCGCCGCGCACAGCGCGGCCCAGCGGGCGCCTCAGGATGACGGCGGTGTTTCTATCATAAGCAGAAATGGACTACACCGCCGCCGGCACGAACCGTTTCGCCAGCGCGTGGTAGATGCCCTCCTCGGCGATCAGGCGCGAGGTCGCATAAGCAAGCAGCGAGGCGGCCATCACCGGGATCACCATCGCGTGGTTGTCGGTCATTTCGATCACGATGACGAAGGCGGTGATCGGCGCCTGCACCACGCCGGAGAAATACGACACCATGCCGAGCAGCATGATCGCCGCCACCGGCGTGCCGGCGAACAGCGCCGCGATATTGCTGCCGAGCCCGGCGCCGACGGCCAGCGACGGCGAGAAGATGCCGCCCGGCAGACCGCTGATCGACGACAGCGCGGTGGCGAGCAGCTTCAAGACGCCGAAATCGCCCGGCAGCGGCGTGCCGCTTTCCAGCGCGGATTTCACCTGGCCGTAGCTGGTGCCGTAGATGGCGTCGTTTGAAGCGAGGCCGCACAGCGCCACCGCGAAGCCGCAGCCGAGCGCGAGCAGCAAGGGCCGGCGATTGAGCAGCGCGATCGTCCCGGCCGTCACCACCGCGCGGTTGAACAGCCCGCCGGCCAGACCGCCGACGATGCCGCAGGCCGGGATCGCCAGCCAGTCGAGCCCGCCGCGCAGCCCCATCGGGCTGCTGCCGAAGTATGTGTAGTTGCCGAGCAGCGCGATCGAGGTGAGACCGGCCGCCACCACCGCGGCGATGATCAGCGTGCTGGCACGGGTCTCGAACGAGCGGCTCATTTCCTCGATGCCGAAGATGATGCCGGCGAGCGGCGTGTTGAACGCCGCCGCGACGCCGGCCGAAGCGCCGGCCAGGATCAGCGCCGGCTGCCGCCGCGGCGACAGCCGGCCCAGCGCGAACATGATCGAGGCGCCGATCTGCACCGTCGGCCCTTCGCGCCCGACCGAGGCGCCGACCAGCAGGCCGAACAGCGTCAGAACGAACTTGCCGACCGCCGCACGCAGCGACACCAGCCGGCCGCGCGCGCCTTGATCGGTCAGATGCCGCGCCGCGATCGCCTGCGGAATGCCGCTGCCGCCCGCGTTCGGGAAAAAGCGATTGGTGAGATACACCGAGAGCAGAAAACCGAGCGGCGTGATCAGCAGCGGCCAATAGCGCGAATGCGCGAGCAGCACGGCGAACGCGTCCTGCGCCAGATCCGCCAGCCACGCCAGCGCCGCCGCGGCTACGCCGATGAACAGCCCGCCGGCCAGAAAGATCGCCCGCCGCTTCGAGCGCGAGGAGAAGATCACGAATTGCCGCTTGCGGCGGGACGTCAAGGCTAGCTTCATCGGCTGGTCTCGAGCAGATTCTCCGCTGCAGTGACGGCGAATGCCGGAAGCACCGCTGCGGCCATTCGCGTACGCGCTCGATTCGAGTGTGCGCAACTCGGTCCACGAGCGCAAGAGTGTGCCGCCAGCGAGCTCACTCGCGCGGCAGTTCGACCATGAACGTCGTCCCCGCGGCCTCATCGGACGTGAGTTCGATCGTGCCGGTGTGGGCTTCGACAATCAGCTTCGCAATATACAACCCCAGCCCGAGATGAGGTTGCTCGGAGGTCTCTCCGGCCTGCCCGCGCATCCAGGATTCGAAGATCGTCTTCTGGCTCTCGGCGGGAATCGGCGCGCCGTGATTGTGCACGCTGATGCGGACGGTGTCGGCTTTGTCGCCCGCGACCGTCACGGTGATCGGCTTGGCACCGTCGCCATGCTGGCTGGCGTTGCCGAGCAGATTGGACAGCACCTGGCCCATCCGCGCCGGATCCCAGCGCCCGCGCGGGTCGCCCTTGTGCGACACGATGATGCGTCGATCCTGATGGACATGACGTAGTTCGTCCGCAATGTCCTCGCACAGCGCCGCCATGTCGGTGTCGGATTTGCTGACCGGAATGTCGGTCCCGAACGACGAGCGGGTGAGATCGAACAGGTCATTCAGCATCCGCGTCGCGCGCTGCAGAGCCTTGCCGAGCTCCGACACGACCTTCCCTTGCTTCGCATCGATCGTGCCCGACCGCTTCAGCCAGGCGGCCGCCATCGAGGCGGCGGTGATCGGATTGCGCAGGTCGTGCCCGAGAATTCCGAGGAACAGGTTGCGAGAGGCATTGATGGTTTTGGTGTAGTGAGCGATCGACTCGGTCATCGCCTGGTCGATGGCTTCGTTGAAGCGGGTGAGGTCATAGACGTCCTGCGCGTCCATGACGCCCTGCTGCGCAGTCCACTGCCTGACCACACTGGCACGCAAGGCACGATACTCGGAAACCATCTGGTCGATGTCGAACCCGTCTGCGAGGCGCAGTGTCGCGTGAACTTCGGCCGCGCTGTCGACTGCCGGGTCGTCATCGGCGTCGAGGCCCAGCGATTTTTCGCGGTGTTCGTGCGAGGTCTGCGGCGTCTCGATGTCGGTGACGACGAACCGCAGGATGTCGACCACATGATCCTTGAGGGCGAGCTTGGTCATCCCTTCGCTCGCGGGCGAGCGGGTGCGGGCGAACGCGACCCACTCTTCGACGATGGCGGCCTGATGATGCCGAATGAAATCCGCTAGTCGATGTCGGGTCGGTGTTTGGGCCGAAACGCTCATCCGTGACTCGCTGCTTGGGCGGTTTGAACTCCGCGATCGTGCAAGAGAATCCCGCGCAGCGCGGGGTCGCCTTCAGCAACGCGGGCGGAAATCAACGCTTCCAGGCGCGTTCCGATCCCACGCAATTGATCGCGCGTGGATCCGGTCCCGTCGGTCGTCCGTTGGAGCTCCGGCCGGCCAAATGAACCTTCTTGAAGGTCAACGCTTTGCGCCGACGATGAGGGCCGCAACTGCGGTTTCCTGTGAATTCGATCGTGCCGCCACGCATGCCCAATGCCGCAAAATCAAAGGGCGCACCGATTGGCGCGCCCTCATCTTGAATGGCAAACAACCAGCCCCGCCGAAGCGGCGCTCGCTTAGTTGACGCCGAGCTTCTTCTGCAGATTGGTCGACGAGGTGGTGTACTGGAACACGACGCGCTTGTCCGGATAGACGTACTTCACGGCCTTCTGAGCCATCAGCGCGCCTTCGTGGAAGCCCGACAGGATCAGTTTCAGCTTGCCCGGATAGGTGTTGATGTCGCCGATCGCGAAGATGCCCGGGACGTTGGTTTCGAACGTGCCGGTGTCGACCGGGATCAGATTGTTCTCGAGTTGCAGGCCCCAATTTGCGACCGGACCGAGTTTCATGGTCAGGCCGAAGAACGGCAGCATGGCGTCGCAGGTGATCTGCGCCATCGAATTGTCGTTGAGCTTGATGGTGGCCTTTTCGAGCTGGCCGTTGTCCCCGTGTAGTTCGGTGATCTGGCCGATCTTGAGATCGAGCTTGCCCGAGGCCACGAGCTGGCGCATCTGCTCGACGCTGTGCGGCGCGCCGCGGAAATCGTCGCGGCGATGCACCAGCGTCATGCTCTTGCAGATCGGGTTGAGGTTGAGCGTCCAGTCAAGCGCGCTGTCGCCGCCGCCGACGATCAGGATGTCCTTGCCGCGGAACTCTTCCATCTTGCGTACCGCGTAGTGCACCGACTTGCCCTCGTAGGCTTCGACGCCCGGCACCGGCGGCCGCTTCGGCTGGAACGAACCGCCGCCCGCCGCGACCACCAGCACCTTGCACTCGAACACGGTGCCGGCATTGGTGGTGACGCGAAATTCCGGATCGCCTATCTTCTCGACCGTCTCGATCATCTCGTTGAGGTGGAAGGTCGGGCTGAACGGCTTGATCTGCTCCATCAGCGCTTCGGTGAGGCCGTGGCCGGTGATCATCGGCACGCCCGGAATGTCGTAGATCGGCTTTTCCGGATACAGCTCGGCGCACTGGCCGCCGACCTTGTCGAGAATGTCCACCAGATGGGTTTTCACATCCAGAAGGCCCAGTTCGAACACGGCGAACAGTCCGCACGGACCCGCGCCGACAATCAGCACATCAGTCTTGATCGTTTCGGTCATCGCTTATTCTTTTCGTGTTGAAGAATTTTCGGACGCGGGGCGGTCCGGCCGCGGCTTGTCTAGCCAAGCCGGGCGGGGGAGAAAAGCCATAATTAGGCGGTGCTACCTTGTTCTAGCTCAAGAACTGGGCTCAATGGACGGCAAAAGCCCGGAGAATGGCCCTTGACCGCACGATCCCGCGACCGCGAACTGCCGCAGCTCGACGACTTCCCGTACCGCATGTCCGACAACGTCCGGTTCGCCGACCTCGATCCCAACAACCACGTCAATAACGCTGTCTACGCCAGCTATTTCGAGACCAGCCGCGTCACGCTGATGAAGGACCCGGCGCGCGGGCTGATCCCGCCCGGGCAGGCCTGGGTGCTGGTCCGGCTCGACATCCACTTCCGCAGCGAACTGCACTGGCCGGGCACCATCGAGCTCGGCATCGGGCTGGTGAAGCTCGGCCGCACCTCGGCGCATTTCGATCAGGTGGTGTTCTCGGACGGCGTCTGTATCGCCTCGGCGCGCGCCGTCAACGTGCTGGTCGATGCCGTGAGCCGCAAGCCGGCGCCGCTCAGCGAGCAACTGACCGCCGACCTGTCCCGCTGGTGGCGCCGCGGCTTTGCAGAGGAGGCTCCGACTTCGTCGTAAGAACTTCGCGCACCCGCTGCCTTCGGGTGAGGCCGGTTCGCTTCCGCGCGTCATGCCCGGCCTTGTGCCGGGCATCCACGCCTTGCTGAGTGAAACGCGAAAAAGGCGTGGATGGCCGGGACAAGCCCGGCCATGACGGAGTTCTTGGCAGACCAAGCGATCCAGAAGGACGCTGGTTATTGACCGAGAAGCTTAGGTCAGGATTCAGACCGACATCCCAGTCGGTCGGAACGCGCTCAGGCCTGGCGGTCCGGCGTCGACACCACGAGGCCGTCGAGTTCGTCCGAGACCTTGATCTGGCACGACAGCCGCGAGTTCGGGCGCACATCGTAGCCAAAGTCGAGCATGTCTTCTTCCATCGGCGACGGGCCGCCGACCTTCTCACGCCAGGCCTCGTCGACGTAGACGTGGCATGTCGCGCAGGCGCAGGCGCCGCCGCATTCGGCCTCGATGCCGGGGATGGCGTTGCGGATCGCCGCTTCCATCACTGTCGCGCCGTTCTCGACGTCGACCGTGCGGGTCTCTCCGGAATGATCAACAAAGTGAATCTTGGCCATGATTGCTCGTCGGACGCTCTGCAGGTTCTGACAGGGAAAGGATGACGGGCTGTCCTATAGCGGGTCGGTCGGCTTTCCGCCAGCGCCGCGGCCGGCAAAAACCGGCTCCGCCTGATCGTGCTTTCGCCGCGTCCGCCGGCCGTGGCCGTCACCCGGCCGGCAAACAGAGCTCAGCGTTCCAGCCGGTCGGCGATCGCCCCGCGGGCAAGGTCGACCGCGGCCTCCAGCACGGCGAGCAACTCGGCCGCATCCGCGCCCTGCCTCAGCGCATCTTCCAGATCACCAGCGGCGTCGGCCACCGCGAATGCTCCGATCGCACGGGCGGAGCCCTTCAACGTATGCGCCAGCGCGGCGGCATCGGCCGGCCACGACGCCAGCAGCGCCACCACGCTGGCGGCTTGCGCCGAAAACATCCGCAGCACTTCGCGTTCCAGCGCCACATCGCCCAGCGTCATCCGCTCGAGATGCGCCTCGTCGATCGCGAATTCGGGCACCAGAGGCGGTGACGCCATCCACTCAATCCGTTCAACCCGCAGCGACAAAATCAGCCTCCCGTACAACGCCGCTCCGCGAGGCGGTGAAGGTTTTCCCAAGGGAAGCACGGGAAAGGTTAACGGATCATTTCGGGACACCCTCGCAAGTTTGAGGCCAGTTTTTCGGTAATTTGCTGCCGTTTCTGGGGCAAACGCGGATTTTCGCGCCGCCAAAAGGGCTTAGCAGCCGATCCCGTTAACGATGATTAAGAATGTCTTAACGTTCTCCATTTCATTCGAGGCACCCAGCCAATAGGATGTTTGAGGAAGTGGTGGAGAAAAGTCCGGTGTCGAGGGGGTTCGACCGCGCCGGCTGACCATCAAGGCCGGCTGGCAGGCTGCACGTCTAATATTGCAGTGGCCCCGGATGCGTAGAGCGAGGGCGTAGGTCACATGGCGAATAATCCCAAGAAGATCAAAGATCCGACCGAAGTGGCGCTGTCCGCGATTCAGGAAGCCCTGAACATCAGCGACGCGCCCGCTGCGACCGACAACGATGCGGCGGCGCGCCTCGCAGGCGACGCCGAGCTGATCCCGCCCGTCGCCGTCAACGACGGCGCGCCCGAACCGCGCATCACCGCCGAGCGTCCCAGTTTCGAACAGGTCGACGACCGCCGCTTCGCCCAGCGGCCGGCCAATGACGATCGCGAGACCATCGGCCAGTTGCTCCAGGCGCTGCAGAAGGGCCGCCCCGCCCGCAACGTCTACACCCTCGCCTCGATCTTCACCGGCGTCTGGGTACTCGGCGGCATCGCGCTGACCATCAGCTTCCTGCCCGCCCTGCAGGCGATGATCGGTCAGAGCGGCGGCGTGCTGGCGCTGGTCGGGTTGATCGCGTTGTTCGTCGCGCCGATCATGCTGTTCTACTTCCTCGCCAGCCTCACCTGGCGCGGCCAGGAGCTGCGCATGATCGCGCAGTCGATGGCGCAGGTGGCGATCCGGTTCTCGGAACCCGAAATTGCGGCCAGCGATTCCGTCGTCACCGTGGGCCAGGCGATCCGCCGCGAGGTCGCCGCGATGGGCGACGGCGTCGAGCGTGCGATCGCGCGCGCGGGCGAACTCGAAACCCTGGTGGCCAACGAAGTCTCGGCGCTGGAACGCGCTTACTCCGACAACGAAGTCCGCATCCGCGCCCTGCTGCAGGACATCGCGCATCAGCGCGACAATTTGGTCGGCCAGGCCGAGCAGGTCCGCAGCGCCATCTCCGGCGTGCAGATCGACCTGCGCCACGACATCGCGCTGATCTCCGATGCGATCGCGTCGCGCGTCGATGAAGTCGCCAAGAGCATCACCAGCGCGCTGGAGGAGCGCGGCGCGCATATCACCAGCGCGCTCGGCAATGCCGGCGACAACATGATTCTGGCGCTCGGCGAGCGCGGCGGCGACCTGCTCGACCGGCTCGAGGAAGCCAGCGGCGAAACCACCCGCGCGGTGCTCGAAGCCAGTGAACGGTTGACCGCAAGCCTCAATTTCAAGACCGGCCACGTCCACGACGAGTTTGTCGAACTCGCCGACCGCGTCCACGAGATGATGAATGAGCGACTCGACCGCATCACCGCCGATTTCGAGCAGCGCTCCGTCAGCATCGTCGACGGCATTTCGGAACGCACCGAGCAGGTCCACGATTCGCTGAAGAATTCCTCGGACTCGCTGCTGCTCGAACTCGAGCTGCGCAGCGACGACCTGGTCAGCAAGATCGACGACGCCGGCAACCGCCTCGCCGACCAGATCCTGACCAGCGGCGACAAGGCCAGCGAAGCGCTCGACGTCACCGTCAACACGCTGGTCGCCAAGGTGGTGAGCCAGACCGAGAGCGCGCACGACACGCTCAGCCTGCAGATGAGCGCGTTCGACGACCTGGTGAAGCAGCAGGGCTCCGAGCTCGCCGAGAAGTTCGCGCGCGATTCCGGCACGCTGGGGGCGCTGATCACCCGCCACATTTCCGAATTCGACCGCACCGTGAAGACCTATGGCGGCGAGATCGTCGAGCGGATGGGCCAGCGCACCGAGGATATCTCGAGCACGCTGAAGAGCTACGTCGACAATTTCGATCAGCGTGTCACCTCGCGCGGCGGCGAACTCAGTGCCACGCTCGATCAGCGGCTGTCGCATTTCGAGAACGTGTTCGACACCCGCGTCAGCAGCCTCGACGGCTCGCTCGAGGGCAAGATCAAGCTGTTCGACGACAGCGTCGGCACCCACCTGCGGACGTTCGACGAAAACTTCGCCTCGCGCGCCCAGTCGGTGACCGAGACCATCGACGGCCGGATCGAGCGCCTGACGGAGACGCTGACCAGCGGCTCCAGCCAGGCGATCGATCTGATCAGCGAGCGCATCACGCAGCTGTCGTCAACGATGTCGACCGGCGCCACCGAGGCGGTCGAGCTGATCGACAACCGCATCACCCAGCTGTCCACGACGATGTCGGGCGGAGTGACGCAGGCCGTCGGACTGATCGAAGATCGCATCGGCCAGCTGACCACCACCATGTCGACCGGAGCCAACGAGGCGGTCGAGCTGATCGATGGCCGTGTCACGCAGCTGACGGCGACGATGTCGACCGGCGCCGATCAGGCTGTGGAATTGATCGACGACCGAATCAGCCGGCTGAATTCGACGATGACGACGGGGGCCAATCAGGCTGTCGAACTGATCGACGATCGTATCAACCAGCTGAATTCGACGATGACGACCGGGGCCGACCAGGCCGTCGGCCAGATCGACAACCGTATCGCTCAATTGTCGTCGGCGATCTCGTCGGGGGCCGATCAGGCGGTCGGATTGTTCGACGATCGCATCGCCCGGCTGTCGTCGACAATGTCGACCGGCACCGGCCAGGCGGTCGGACTGATGGACGAGCGCATCGCCCAGCTGCTGGTGACGATGTCGTCCGGCACCAATCAGGCCGTCGAGCTGATCGACGACCGCATCGCGCAGCTGTCGTCGACGATGTCGATCGGCACCAGCCAGGTGGTCGAGCTGATCGACACGCGCATCGGCAGGCTCGGCGAGACGCTGACTGCCGGCGCCGCGCAGGCGATCGAGTCGATCGACTGGCGGCTGTCGCACCTCACCAATTCGCTGACCGACGGCACCGCGCAGGCGATCAGCGCGATCGACGCGCGTATCGCCAACGTCACCGAGACGATCGACGGCCGCAGCAACGGCCTCGCGGCGACCGTCACGGCGCGCTTCCAGGACATCCACGACGGCCTGGAACGCCGCGTCGGCACTGTGCTGACCGATATCGATCTGCGCGTGTCGCAGTTCGAGGATCTGCTCGGCGCCCGCGTCGAGGCGGTCGCCGGCCGCTTCGAGAACACGGGCCGCGAGGCCAGCAGCCTGCTGATGGCGCGCGCCGAAGAGCTGTCGCAGGGCATCCGCTCGCACGTCTCCGACGCCGAGCGCTCGCTCATCAATCTCGCGATCAGCACCACCGACACCATTCAGACCGGCACCCGCAGCGCCAAGGAAGCGATGCTGTCGGTGTCGACCGAGGTCGGCGCGCAGTTGCAGCTCACCTCGTCCGAGGTCGAGCGCGCCCTCACCGCCGTCGGCACCAACGCCGCCAGCACGGTGCTGGCGAGCGCGACCGAGGCCCAGACCAAGCTCGCCTCCGTATCGGGCGACACGCTGGCGCAGATCCGGTCGCTGTCGGCCGACATCGAGCGCACGCTCGCCGTCGCCGGCACCTCGACGGCCGCCTCGGTGCTGGCCGGCGCCCGCGAAGCCCAAACCACGCTGGTGAGCACCTCCACCGACGTCACCAACGAGATCCGCGCGCTCACGGCGGAAATTCAGCGCACGCTGACCGATGTCGGCGGCACCACCGCCACCGCCGTGCTCACCAGTGCGCGCGAGGCCCAGACCACCCTGGTCACCTCATCGTCTGACGTCGCCAACCAGATCCGCTCGCTGTCCGCCGATATCGAACGTACGCTGACCAGCGCCGGCGACGCCACCTCGGCGTCGGTGCTGGCCGGTGCCCGCGAGGCGCAGACCACCCTGGTCTCGTCGACTTCCGACGTCGCCAATCAGCTGCGGTCGCTGACGACCGATATCGAGCGCACCCTGAGCGGCGCCGGCGACCAGACCGCGGCGTCGGTACTGTCGAGCGCCCGCGAGGCGCAGACCACGCTGGTGTCGGCTTCGTCCGAAATCACCGGCCAGATCCGCTCGCTGTCCACCGACATCGAACGCACGCTGTATGCGGCCGGCAACGCCACTGCGGAGTCGGTGCTCGGCGGCGCTCGCGCCGCCCAGACCAGGCTGGTCGCGGCCTCCGAGCAAGCGGCCGAACGCGTCAAGGCGATCAGCGAGGAAGTCCAGCGCACGCTGTCGGAAGCCGGCTCCACCACCGCGAACGCGATCGTGGCCGGTGCCCGCGAAGCACAGACCGCGCTGGTCACCGCCTCGTCGGAAGCCTCGACACAGGTGGTCTCGCTCGCCGGCGACATCGAACGCCGGCTCACCGCCGCGAGCGCGGCGACGATCGAAACCATCCTGTCGGGGACCCGCGAGGCGCAGCAGACGCTGGTCGCCACCTCGGCCGAGGCGTCCAGCCAGGTCAAGGCGCTGACCAGCGATGTCGAGCGGACGCTCACGGCCGCCGGCACCGCCAGCGTGGGTGCGATCATGTCCAGCGCCCGCGACCTGCAGGGCACGCTGATCACCGCCTCGACCACCGCGTCCGACCAGGTGCGGACGCTCGCCGCCGAAGTCGAACGCACCCTCATCACGGCCGGCAAGACCTCGGCCGAGTCGATCGTCGCCGGGGCGCGCGAAGCCCAGACTTCGCTCGCCACCGCCTCGACCGACGCGGTCAACCACGTCAAGTCGCTGACCGTGGACGTCGAACGCACGCTGACCACGGTCAGCGCCGCGGCGGCGAGCACCATCCTGGGCAGCGCCCGCGAGGTGCAGTCGACGCTCACCAGCAGCACGTCGGAGGCGGCCGGCCAGATCAAGGCGATCTCCGCCGACATCGAGCGCACCATTCTCGGCAGCGCCCGTGAGGCGCAGTCGGCGCTCAGCACCAGCACGTCCGAGGCTGCAAGCCAGATCAAGGCGATCTCCGCCGACATCGAACGCACCCTTGCCGGCGTCACCACCAACACCACCGACAACATCCAGGTCAGCGCCGCTGCGGCGCAGACTGCCCTGGTGGCGGTGTCCAACGAAGTGTCGTCCAAGATCAAGTCGACCTCCGCGGAGATCGAACGCTCGGTGTTCGCCGCCAGCGGCAGCTTCGGCTCGACCATGACGGCGAAGACCGACGAAATCGTCAGCTACGTGCAGCAGCAGGCTGACCGGCTGTCGCAGATCGTCGACTCCAAGCGCGGCGTGCTGGTCGAAGCCTTGTCGGGCAAGACCAACCAGCTCACGGTCGACATCGACCGCGTCACCACCGACGCGCTCAACGCGATCGAGACCCGCGGCAAGTCGTTCTCGAACGCGATCATCGCCAACGGCAACGACGTCGCCCGTTCGATCAACGGCGCCGGCGATCTCGCCACCGGTGCGATCAACAAGTCGCTCAAGGACCTCGAACTGGCGTCGCGCTCCGCGATCGACCAGTCCCGCCAGGTGTCGGTCGCGGCCGTCACCGAGATGCAGGAGACCAGCAAGATCCTGCGCAGCGACACCGTCGCGCTGTTCGAACGGCTGCGCGAGGGCAACATCCTGCTGCAGGAAGTGCTCACCGGCGCTCACGAGAATCTCAACTCGCTGGAACGCGCGCTGGTCACCCGCGTCGCCGACTTCGTCGCCACCATGAACGACGTCAATGCGCGCAGCACGGCAGCCACGCAGGGTCTGGAAGACCAGCTCTCCGGCTTCCATGGCAAGACTTCGCAGGCGCTCGCCGATCTCAACGCGCTGTCGGAGCAGTTCGAGGCCCATGGCCGCGCGCTGGCTCAGGCCGCCGAACTGGTGCAGCAGAGCAACCGCAGCGCATCGGCCTCGGTGGGCGAACGCAAGGAAGCTTTGGAGTCGCTAGTCACCACCATCGACCTGCGCACCACCGATCTCGATCAGCGGCTGACCCGCTTCACCAGCCTGCTCGATGAATCGCTGGCGGCCGCCGAAGAACGCGCCCGCGACATCGCCCGGGTCGTCGCCGAAACCGCCGGCGCCGGCTCGACCACCATCACCCAGCAGTTCGAGGCGGTGCGGGCCGCGGCCGAGCACGAGCGCGAGCTCACCACCGCGGCGATGCAGCAGGTCTATCAGCAAGGCACGCAGCAGGCCGACGCGCTGTTCAAGCAGTCCGCCGACCGCTTCGCCGCCATCGTCCAGGGCATCAAGCAGATGGCCTCGGAGATGCACACCGAGCTGGAATCGACCCGCGAGGAGCTGCGCCGCGGCGTGCTCGAAATCCCGCAGGAGGCCGCCGAGAGCACGGCGCAGATGCGCAAGGTGATCGTCGACCAGATCGAAGCGCTGGCCGAACTCAACCGCATCGTCGCCCGTCACGGCCGCGGCATGGACGTGGTTCCGACCTCGCGCGCCACCACAGTGCGTGAAGAAGAGCCGATGCTGGTCGCCGCCGGCGGCGGCCGCGGCGAGCCGGTCGCCCGGGTCGCCGAGCCGATGCCGCGGTCCGAGCCGGCACCGCGCTCCGCGCCGCGCCGCGACACCAGCGCCGCCACGCTGCCGCCGCCCGACCTCGGCCTGCACGGCCCGGCGCCGCGTCGCACCGACGCGCCGCCGGTCGCGCCCGCCGCTGATCAGGACCGCGACGGCTGGCTGTCCGATCTGCTGAACCGCGCCGAGACCACGCCGGAGCGCGAAGCTCCGCGCGGCCGGGCCCCGCAGCAGGCGGTCGGCGGCAATCCGCTGGAGTCGCTGTCGCTCGACATCGGCCGGCTGATGGATCGCAACCTGGTGCTGGAGATGTGGGACCGCTATCAGCGCGGTGAGGCCAAGGCCTTCACCAAGCGGCTCTACACCCCGGCCGGCCAGAAAGCGTTCGACGAGGTCGCCCGCAAGTATCGCGCCGACCGCGCCTTCAAGCAGACGGTCGATCGCTACATCGCCGAGTTCGAACGCCTGCTCGACGAAGTCGCCCGCGACGAACGCGGCCCGCAAGCGCTACGCACGCATCTCAGCTCGGAAACGGGTTTGGTGTACACGCTGCTGGCCCACGCAGCGGGCCGACTGGGATGAGGTAACAACAAGCGCGGCGGGCACCCTGCCCCGCCGCGCATCGTGATGACTTGGCGAACATGTAGCTCGATCAGTCACCCCACACCGCAGCGCGCTCCCTCTCCCGCCTGCGGGAAAGGGCGGGGGTGAGGGCGAGGCGGGCAGTGAGCTAGTGACTTGCGAAGCGCAAGTACCCTCACCCGCCGCAATTCGTACATCTCCCTTCGTACATCTCCCTCCCGTTCGTCATTCCGGGGCGCGCAGCGCAGCTGCGCGAACCTGGAATCCATGCTCCCGAGCTCTCGCGGTGGCGCCCAGCGTCGCCGATGCCGTGGCCCACAACTCAGCACGGTGGTTATGGATTCCGGGCTCGCGCTGCGCGCGCCCCGGAATGACGAACAAGAGGTTTGCGACGGAATGGACTGCGAAGGCACCAACCACCCCCGTCTAAAGACAAAGCACGGTCGCCGCCTGTGCGGGCACCGGTGCCCGCGCCCTATCCCCGCTTTGGCGTGAACGGCCCCGGCGGCGAGCGGCCGATCAGCGCGGCGCAGATCAGCGCGGCGATGGCGCACCAGAAGGTCAGCCAGAAGCCGTCGAGATAGGCCAGCGTATTGGCCTGGCGCTGCACCAGGCCGGCCAGCGTGCCGACGCTGCGGGCCTGAGCCAGGCTCTCGCCGTGGCTGGCGAACACGCCCTTCAGCTTGGTCAGCGTGCCGACCACATCGGCGTCGCCGCTGGCGACGTGCTGGCCGAGCAGATTGGAGTAGGTCTGCTCGCGCACCCGCAGCCAGGTCGCCATCAGCGCGACGCCGATCTCGGCGCAGCCGAGCCGCATCACCTGGATGTAGGCGGCGAACGCGGTGGCGCGGGTCGGGTCGGAATTCGACAGCGTGATGATGATGATCGCCAATAGCGCGAACGACAGCCCGACCGATTGCAGCAGCACCATCGGCACGAAATCGGCGAGCGACCACGCCGAGGTCAGCCGCGTGCCGAGCAGCGCCGCCGCCGCGAACGCCGCAAACCCGATGATCAGCGTCAGCTTGGCGTCGTAGCGGCGAATCAGAAACACCGCCAGCGGCAGCAGCACGATCATCGGCGCCACCGTGTAGATCAGAAACAGATGACCTGTCTGAATCGGCTTAAGCTGCGCGATGGTGGTCAGAAAAGTCGGTGCCAGCGAGGTGTTGGACAGGCTGGTCAGGGAGAACAGCAGGATTGACAGCAGGCCGAGCCCGATATTGCGCGACAGCAGGATCTCGGCGTGCGCCCACGGCCGCTTCACCAGAGCTTCGTTGATGAAGAAGCCGATCAGCAGCAGCGTGCCGCCGCCGAGCAGCGCCACGATGGTGCCGGAGCCGAGCCAGTCGAGCCGGTTGCCCTGATCGAGCCCGGTGTAGATCATCGCCACGCTGGAGCCGAACAGCAGCATGCCGCCCCAATCGGCATCGCGCAGCAGCTCGCGGTTGATCGGGTCGGCCGGCGTGCCGAGATAGACCAGGAGCGCCATCAGCGGCGCGACGATCACGTCCTGCCAGTAGATCCATTGCCAGCCGAGATGCTCGACATAGAAGCCGGCAATCGACACGCCGGCGTTGAGGGTGAAGCCGACCCGGATCGCGTAGATAGCGATCGCCGGCAGCCACCATTGCATCGGCAGATTCCGAAAGATGATCAGCAGCGTCGCCGGCACGAAGGCGCCGAGCAACAGGCCGTGGGCGATGTGCAGCACCAGCAGCAGCTGATAGTCGCGGACGAACGGGATCAGCAGCGAGATCGCCGCGTAGATCAGCGCCGGCACGCCGAGGACCCGCCGTAGCCCGAACACAGTCGCCAGCCACGCGACCGCCGGCGCGACGAAAATCTGCGACGCGGTGCCGGCGGTGGCGAGCCACGCCCCCTGGTCGTAGCTCAGCGACAGCCCGCCGCGCACATCCGCCAGGCCGATCGAGAACACGCGCGAATCGACATTGGCGACCAGCGAGCCCAGCAGCACCGCGCCGACCGCGTAGTATGGATGTCGCGACAGCCCGCCGGTCGAAACCGGCCCCGCCGCAACGACGTGCGGCTCGGCGGCGACGCGCGTCATGGCTGCGCGGGGGCGGTGGTGTCGATCCGCGCGGTTACCGACATGCCGGGCAGCAGCCGGCTCAGCAGCGGCTGATCCTTGTCGAAGCGAATGCGGACCGGGATGCGCTGCACCACCTTGGTGAAGTTGCCGGTGGCGTTGTCGGGCGGGAGCAGCGCGAATTGCGAGCCCGACGCCGGCGCGATCCGCTCGACCCGGCCGCGCAGTTTCTCGCCCGAGAACGTATCGACCACGATCTCGACCGGCTGGCCGGGTTTCACGCGGGTCAGCTGCGTCTCCTTGAAGTTGGCCACCACATAGACGTCGGGCAGCGGCACCACGCTGATCAGATAGGTGCCGATATTGACGTAGTCGCCGGGCTGCACCTGACGCTCGCTGACGACGCCGTCGAACGGCGCCGCGATCCGCGTGTAGCTCAGCTTCAGCGCCGCCGCATCCCGCGATGCCTTGGCGCCGGCCAGATCCGCGGCGCGCTGCTTCCTGGTGCCGTTCAGCACTTCGAGCTGATGCTGTTGGGCCGCGATCACCGCCCGGCTCGCCTTGACGTCGGCCTGCGCCTTGGCCTGCGCGGCGACCGCCTGTTCGAGCCGCTGCCGGGTGCCGGACTCGCTCTGGCTCAGCGTGCGCTGGCGCTGCAGCTCCTGCCCGGCCTCGACCTCCTGGGCTTCCGCCGAGACACGCTGCGCCTGAGCCTGGGCAATGGTGGCGTATTGCAGCTCGATCTGGTTGGCGAGGTTGTCGAGCGCCGCCTGCGCGCCGACCACGCCGGCCTCGGCCTGCGCCAGCTGGGCCTGGTAGTCTGCCGGATCGATCTGCAGCAGCAGGTCGCCGGCTTTGACATGCTGGAAGTCGTTGACCGCAACCGCCTTGACCTCGCCGGCGACCCGGCTTGACAGCCGGGTGGTTTGCGCCCGGACATAGGCGTCGTCGGTCGACTGCACGGCGCGGTGGCCGATCCAGACATCCCAGCGAAGCGTCGCCAGCACGACGAAGCCGAGCGCCACCGCGACCGCCAGCATCGGCAGCGCCAGACGGCGCAAGGCGGTGGCCCCCGGCGCGGCCGCTGGCGGGGGCGGCGGAGCCGGCTGTTCAACCTGAGACATCGATGCTCGATCTCGCTGCGATTAATTCCTGAAAGGTAATTCTAGCCGACGGGTTTGCCAGCCTCTTGGACGGATCGGCGACGGACGCTGCTCTAGCGATCTGCAAGCGCAACGGTTCCCGCCATCGCAGCCTGCAGCCGGCGCAGCCGCGCTCCAACCCCCAGCGTTCGTCATTCCGGGATGCGCGCTCTTGCGCGCAGGCCCGGAATCTATACCCCCTGCCCTCGCAGCGAAGGCACAGCGGAGCCGCGCTGAGCTACATCGGCGTTGGTGGTTATGGATTCCGGGCTCGCGAGCTGCGCTCGCGCCCCGGAATGACAACCGAGAGGTTGGTCGCGAGGAAGAATGGAGCGCCGACGCAGGCATGGCAACGATGCCCTGGTTCAGCGCACCCTATGCCCCAGGCTAGGGCCCAGCGGCCCCCCCTTGCCCGGTTTGCCCCCTCGCCGCGGTCGGCCTGACCGCCCAGCTGACCTACTGCGTACGGCGGCGCGGCGGCCGGGGCTGCTCGGCGCGGGCGGCGCCGGGGGGAGCGACCTGCGGCGGCGGCGCCTGCTCCTGGGCGGAGTTGCTGGGCCCGAACAGCACGCGGGTCGGGTTGCGGTCGAAATTGTTGATCGCGCGGCTGAGGTCGGCCAGCGTGCGGCGACCGTCAAGGATCAACACGCTGGAGCGCTTGTCGAGGTTGTCGGCGAGTTCGCGGAACGATTTCACCGCCTGGAACAGCTCGCCGCCGTCCTTGCCGCCGGCCAGCGCGTCGATGCCCTGCATCACGCTGTCGGTCTTGCCGATCACGCCATCGACCTTCGCCATGATGCTGTCGATCTTGTCCGACGAGCGCGCCAGGCTGGAGGTGAACACCTGCAGGTTCTGCAGCGAATCCTTCACCGACTCGGCGTTCTCGGCCACCAGCTTGTTGACGTTGCGCAGCGTCGCCTTCACCGACTCGCTGATGTCCATCAAGAGCTCCGGATCGGCGGTCAGCACCGGCACGCCGTCCTCGTCGAGCGGCACCGGCGGGGCCGATTCCATGCCGCCCTTCAGCGAGATCGCCGCGACACCGGTAAGGCCCTGAAACTCCAGGCCGACCAGCGTATCCTTGCGGATCGGCGCGGTGTTCTCGACCATCGCCAGCGCCACGACGCGCTTCGGATTGTCGAGCTTGACCGAAATCACTTCGCCGACCCGGACGCCGTTGAAATTGACGCTGCCGCCGTTGCGCAGGCCGGAGGCCGCGCCCTCGAACACCACCCGCAGCGGGCTACGCGCCTTGGTGGAGTGCAGGCTCTGGAACCACAGCACGAAGCCGAACGCGGCAGCGATCACCGCGAGGGTGAAGGTGCCGATCAGGAAGTAATTCGCCCGGGTTTCCATTACTCTACTCCGACCAGATCCGGCGCCGCCGGCACGCTGTCTGTGCGCGCCAATTGCGGGCTGAAAGCGGCACGCGCCGTCGAATCATCCTGAACCACAACCGATTTGCGCATTGCTAACCAACCACCGCGCGGGCCCGCTTGCCGTGGAAATACGACCGCAGCCACGGATGCTGCGACGCCTGCATATCGGCCATCGAGCCGGCCGCAATCACCTTGCCGTCGCCGAGCACGGCAATCCGGTCGCAGGCGGTGTGCAGGCTGTCGAGATCGTGGGTTACCATGAAAACGGTGAGCCCCAAAGTGCGCTGCAAGGTGCGCACCAGCTCGTCGAAATCGCCGGCGCCGATCGGGTCGAGGCCCGAGGTCGGCTCATCGAGGAACACCAGCTCCGGATCGAGCGCCAGCGCGCGGGCCAGCGCCACGCGCTTGATCATGCCGCCCGACAGTTCGGACGGGAAGCGGTCGATCACCTCCGGCTTGAGGCCGACCATCACCAGCTTGGCGATGGTGATCTCGTCCATCAACTTCTGCGACAGCTTGAGATATTCGCGGATCGGAAACTGGATGTTCTGCCGCACCGTCAGCGACGAGAACAGCGCGCCCTGCTGAAACAGCACGCCCCAGCGCCGCTCGACGCCGCGCCGCTCGGCCTTGCCGGCGGCGTCTAGATCGATGCCGAACACCTCGATCGAACCGCTCAGCTTCGGCACCAGCCCGATGATGGTCCGCGTCAGCACCGACTTGCCGGCACCGGAGGGGCCGACAAAGCCGAGGATCTCGCCGCGGCGGACGTCGAGGTTGAGATTGTCGAGCACCCGCGTCGGGCCGAACTGCACCGAAACGTCGCGCACCCTGATGATTGGATCGACCGCGGCCGGCATCCGTCAGATTCCGATCGAGGCGAAGAAGATCGCGAACACGCCGTCCATCACGATCACGAAGAAGATGCCCTTCACCACGGAAGCCGTGGTGTGGCTTCCGAGCGACTCCGCGCTGCCGCGCACCGCGAGGCCCTCGACGCAGGCAACGATGCCGATCACCGCCGCCATCACCGGCGCCTTGATCATCCCGACGGTGAAGTGATTGATCGAAATGGCATCGCGCAGCCGCAGCAGGAAGGCTTCGGGATCCACGCCGCCGTACAGCCACGCCACCAGCCCGCCGCCATAAAGCGCCGCCATCGCGCCGAGAAAGGTCAGGATTGGCAGAGCAATCACCAGCGCGATCAGCCGCGGTACGATCAGCACGTCGATCGGGTCGAACCCCATGGTGCGCAGCGCGTCGACCTCCTCGCGCATCTTCATCGAGCCGAGTTCGGCCGTGTAGGCGCTGCCGGAACGGCCCGCCACCATGATGGCGACCAGCAGCACGCCGATTTCACGCAGCACCAGCACGCCGAGCATGTCGACCACGAACAGGTCGGCGCCGAAGCGCCGAAAATGGAAGATACCCTGCTGGGCGATGATGCAGCCGATCAGGAAGGTGATCAGCACGATGATCGGCACCGCGCGCCAGCACACCTGCTCGAGGTGATGCACCGTCGAGGTGAAGCGGAACGTCGTGGGATGCAGAATGGCACGCACCACGCCGGCCAGTACCGCCCCCAGCATGCTGATCAGCGCCACGA
The DNA here is from genome assembly GCF_003591005.1 of Rhodopseudomonas palustris. Lineage (GTDB taxonomy): Bacteria > Pseudomonadota > Alphaproteobacteria > Rhizobiales > Xanthobacteraceae > Rhodopseudomonas > Rhodopseudomonas palustris_K. The sequence continues at coordinate 85,230 of NZ_QYYD01000004.1, read as the reverse complement.
TGTCGTCGCCGAACGAATACATCGTGCGGCCGAGCTTCTCGATCGACCCACGCAGAGCGCCGGACTCGCGAGCCGGCGGCGGCGCCGGCTTCACCTGCCGCACCTCGTCGACCAGGCTCGCATAGTTCGCCGAAAGGCCGGCGATGCTCGCCTCGGCGCCATCCTGGGCCAAATTGCGGCGCAGCCGTTCGATCAACCAGGCACCAAAGGTATCGAGCCGCGCCACCTGAGAGACATCGATGAAGATGTTCGGCTTGGTCCCCGTCAATTTCTCGGCGTCGGCAACGATGCGCTCCAGCGCCGGCGCGAACCGCGCGGTCCACGAGCCGGCAGCGCACAGCGCGAGACCCTCGCCGCGTGCGATCCGCTCCAGCGTCGGATCACCGTCCAATGCCAATTGCTGTGCCATATTGAGCCAAATCCGCTATTCAAACAGCGCTTGTGGGGAACACCCGCTAACAGCCATACTTAGTTGCGCCGGGCAACCCTCGGCTTGAGTTTGTCAGAAATTCGAATGACTTCCATCAATCCGTCCCAATTCGATGCACGCACCGAGCGCTGGCCGATCGCGGGTGCATTCACGATCAGTCGCGGCGCCAAAACCGAAGCTGTGGTCGTGATCGCCGAGGTCACGCGCGACGGCCATACCGGCCGCGGCGAGTGCGTTCCCTATGCCCGCTATGGCGAAACGCCCGACGGCGTGCTTGCCGCGATCGAGGCGATGCGGCAGCCGCTCCTGCGCGGGCTTGATCGCACAGCGCTGCAATCGGCGATGCCGCCGGGCGCAGCCCGCAATGCGATCGATTGCGCACTGCTCGATCTCGAAGCCAAGCTGAGCGGCCGTCGCGCCTGGGAGTTGCTCGGCGCCGCCGCACCGACCGCGGCGACCACAGCCTACACGATCTCGCTCGGCACGCCCGAAGCAATGGCAGAAGCGACCGCAAAGGCGGCGACGCGAGCGCTGCTGAAGATCAAGCTCGGCGGCGACGGCGACGAGGCGCGGATCGCCGCGGTACGCCGTGCGGCGCCGACCTCGCAGCTGATCGTCGACGCCAACGAAGCCTGGACACCGGACAACCTCGCCCGCAACCTCGCCGCCTGCGCAGACGCCGGCGTCACGCTGGTCGAGCAGCCGCTGCCGGCCGGACACGACGAGGCACTCGCGACGATCCGACGGCCGATCCCGGTTTGTGCCGATGAAAGCGTGCACGCGCGCGGCTCGCTGGAGGCACTGCGCGGCCGTTACGACGCGGTCAACATCAAGCTCGACAAGACCGGCGGCATCACCGAAGCGCTGGCGATGGCGCAGGCCGCGCAGGCGCTCGGGCTCGACATCATGGTCGGCTGCATGGTGGCGACGTCGCTGGCGATGGCGCCGGCGATGCTGCTGACGCCGCAGGCCCGCTTCGTCGATCTCGACGGCCCGCTGCTGCTCGCGAAAGATCGCCACAATGGCCTGCGCTACGAAGCCAGCACCGTCTATCCGCCCGAACCGGAACTGTGGGGCTGATCGACCGGCGACATCTCGAGCCGGCGCCGATTCAGCAGAACAACCGTTGCCCCGGTCAGCGCCATCGCCGCCATCAGATCGTACACCGCGAGTCCGATATGCGCGAACAGCGCACCGGACAGCATCGCGGCGCTGCTCATCACCAGCCCGGTGCAGGCCGTGAAGTACCCCTGCGCTCGGGCGATGACGTGGCCCGGTGCGTGCCGCACCAGCAGGCCCATGGTGCCGAGCTGCGTCAGGCCGAAGGTCATCCCGTGCAGCAACTGCACGGCGATCAGCGCCGCCAGCGGCGGATCCTGCGCAGTGATCAGCCAGCGTACGACGGCACAAAGCGCACCGATCAGCATCATCAGCGATGGCGCGATTCTCAGCCGCGGTGACAGAGCGAACACCACGATCTCGGCGAGCACGCCCAGCACCCACAAGCTCGCGATGGTCTTGCCGTCGTAGCCGGCGCCCTGCCAGACGATCGAGCCGAATGTGTAGTAGGCGGCGTGGCTGCCCTGGATCAGTCCGGCCGAAATGATCACTGCAAGAAATGTCGGATTGCTGAGCAGCGCGACGCGGCGCATCGGCATCGCCGGCCGCGTCCCCGGTGCGTCGAACGGCTGCAGGCCGAACGCGGCGAAGACGCCGAGCGCGGCGGTTGCCGCGATCACCCAAATGAGATGCTCCGCCGCGATCAGGTCGGCCAGCACGCCGCTGACCAACGCGCCGACGACGAACGCGGCGGATCCCCACAACCGTAGCGGCCCGTAGTTCAGGCCAAACCGGGCGACAGCTTTCAGCGCGTAGCCGTCGGTGAGTGGCACCAGCGGCGTCCAGACGCAGGCCGTGAGAACAAATACCGCCAGGATCGCCCACGGCCCTCGTAGCAGACCGAGGCATACAAACCCCAGCGCCGTGAGGCTTGCCGTGATAATCAACGCGGCACGCAAGGCATGACGCTGTTCGGCCTGCGCGGTGATCACCGGCAGAATGGTGAACCGCGTGATCGATGGTGCGGCAACGATCACGCCGATCCAGGAGGCTTCGATACCGATCGCTTTCAGCCACACCGTGAAGAACGGCAGATAGGTGCCGGTGACGCTGAACACGGTCGCATAAAACACCGCAAGCCCGACCGCGAATCGCTTCGGAGGCCCTGATCTGGTGGGGATTTTCGATGCGACAGACATCAATTCAATTGCGCTTCCGGACGGATCGTGTTGATCGTTATCATGACGTGCAGTGATTTGTGCAATGAGTGTCCGTGATGGCCGATGAAGCATTCGCACTTTCGCCGATCAACGCTCGCGCGGCGATGCCGAGCGATGCGGACTACGATGCGATCCGCGAAGCCTTCATGGAAACCTCGCGCGGGCGCTGGTTTCTCAGCGAATACGCCAAGCGCAATCGCAACGCCGATACCCGCATGGTGCTCGACGCGGTGGCGCGCATCGAGCAGAATCTCGCCGCGCAGAAGCAAGCCAACGGCTCGTCGGGGCTGAACGGATCGCTGGTGGCGATCCATGCCATCGTCGGTGAGGCGCGCGCTGAGGTCGCAAGATCGATTGCCGGCCTCGGCAACGCCGCCGTTCTGACCGCTGCCCGCGACGGCGCCCGGATCATCCGCGAAGTGTCGTGGACACTGCGCGACTGTGGCGCCGACGTGCGGATCTGCAATCTGCTGGATAATCAGGTCACGGCGATCGAGGCCGGCCAGCGGCTGGTTGACGAGATCGACAATGATGCGGTGCTGGCGGCGTTCGATGCCCTGCTCGATCGCGTCCATGATCTGGCCGGCGAACAACGCCCGCATCGAACCCAGCCATCGAGGGCAAGCAACGAACCAGCTTCACCCACCGCCGTCGGCGACTTGCCGGAAACCGCAATCCACGTCGCCGAGGCGGCTGCTGCGGCCGAGCCTCCGGTGCCGGGTGCCGCGATGGCGGCTGACCCGCCAACCGCGCCGGCATCCGCGCCTGACCCGGCGCTGACCATCATCACCGGCGCGGCGACCGACGAGCTCGAGTTCGTTGAAGCGGTCGAGCCTATGGCAGCGACCGACGGCGTCGTGGCAAGTGAGGAAATGCCCGGCGGCGAATCGCCTGAGGCCTCAATCATTGTGATCGAGGACGTCGACTCGGTCCTCGATCTGGTCGCGCTAGAAATGTCGGCGCCGCAGCCGGAGGAGCCGAGCGAACTCGAAGCGGCAATCGAAGCCGCTCGGATCGAGCTCGAACAGGCGGAAGCAGCAGAGCGGGCCGAAGCCGCTTATGCCGCCGCGGCGTCTGAAATCGCTCAATCCGACATTGCCCAACTGATCGCCGAAGTCGCCACGCCGCACGAGCCGGCGATCGAATCGTCGAACGACGGAACCGAGCCGTCAGCGGAGACGGCGTTTAACGAGGCGCCTTCGATGGAGGCCGTTGCGGAGGACATGCAGAACTTCGAGATCGGCGAACGCGGTGAATCGCTCTACGTGCCGCAGACGGTGCCCGAGCCGGTGATGGCGGCGTCGCTCGTCTTGTCTCAGCCGGCAATGGATGCGCACCGGGCACCTCCTGCTTCGGCCTCGCTTGGCGCTGCGCTGCTGGCGAGCGGCGTGGTGGGTCAACCGGGTCAGTCGCGCAGCGATGCGCTGGCACCGCTGCGGCGGATGAGCCAGCCGGAGAAGATTGCATTCTTCTCCTGATCGCGGCTCGGCCGGCTTCTATGCTTCGGCAATGAGTCGGGCGAACAGATCTGCATCGACATTGCCGCCCGACAGCACGATCGCGATCGTCTTGCCGCGTGCATCGATGTGGCCCGCCAACAGCGCGGCCAGTGCCACGGCGCCGCCGGGTTCGACCACCAGCTTGAATTCGCGAAAAGCGAACGCTACGGCCTTGCCGACCTCGGCATCGGAGGCGGTGACGCCGCGTGATAGCAGTTGCTGGTTGATCGCGAAGGTCAGCTCGCCCGGGATCGACGCCATCAGCGCGTCGCAAATGGTCCGGCCCTCGGCCTTGTGCGGTTCGCGGCGCCCGGCTGCAATCGAGCGGGCGTGGTCGTCGAAAGCCTCCGGCTCCGCCGACATCACCGCCGCTTCGGGGAAACGCGTGGTCACGGCCAGTGCGGTGCCGGCGACGAGGCCTCCGCCGGATGCGGGAGCGACGACGATGTCGGGCGCAATGCCCATCGCGGCGAGATCGGCTGCGATCTCGCGGCCCACGGTGCCCTGCCCCGCGATGACTTTCGGATCGTCATACGGCGGCACCAGCGTGGCGCCGCGGCTGTTGGCGATATCACGGGCGATCGCCTCGCGGTCCTCGCGATCGCGATCGTACAGCACCACTTCCGCGCCATAGCCCTTGGTCCGCTCGCGCTTCGACAGCGGCGCGTCGGCCGGCATCACGATGGTGGCGCGCATGCCGAGGATCTGCGCCGCTGCAGCGACGCCCTGAGCGTGATTGCCGGACGAGAACGCCACCACGCCGCCACCGCGCGCGGCCGCCGGGATCGCGGACAACTTGTTGAATGCACCGCGGAATTTGAACGAACCAGTACGCTGGAGCATCTCCGGCTTGAGATACACACGAGCGCCTGTGATGGCGTCCAGCGCCGGCGAGGTCAGCAGCGGAGTGCGCACCGCGTAGGGCGCGAGCACGGCGGCCGCTGCTTCGATATCGGCAGCGGTGATCGGCAGGGAGACAGAATCCATCATGCCCGGACAGTAGCTCCGTGCATCCGGCGGCCGCAATGCACGTTGCCTTGAGCCGCCTCAGGCGACCAGGCTGCTCGGCTTGCTGGCCGCCTGCGACAGCACGGGGCCTGGGTCCATCAACCAGACCCGGGTGACATTGTCGATGAAGGCTCGGGCCGACGCGGCCCAGGTATGGTCCGCGGCAAACGCGAGGCAGGCATCGCGCGAGATCGACAGCGCGCCCAGACACGCCTCGCGTAGATCCTCACTCAGGACCCCAACCGGGGCATCCCCGATCACGTCGCGCGGGCCGGTCACTGGGTAAGCAGCCACCGGCACACCGCTGGCGAGCGCCTCGAGCAGCACCAGCCCGTAGGTATCGGTCAGGCTCGGAAATACGAACACGTCAGCGGCGGCGTAGGCCTGCGCGAGCGCCTCGCCCTGTTTCGCGCCGAGGAAGACGGCGTGCGGGAAGTCGCGTCGCAGGGCGGCGAGCGCCGGCCCATCGCCGACCACGACCTTGGTGCCGGGCAAATCCAACGACAGGAAGGCTACCAAATTCTTTTCGACGGCGACGCGGCCGACCGACAGAAACACCGGGCGCGACAGGCCGAGGTCGGCGCCGTCGCGCGGATGAAACAACTCACCATCGACACCGCGCGGCCACAACACGACGTTGCGGAAGCCGCGGCCACGGAGTTCGTCTGCAAGCGCCGGGGTTGCAGCCATCACCGCGTGGCTGGCGCCGTGAAAACGGCGGAGCAAAGCCCACACCCAGGACTCAGGAACCGGGGCACGCGCCGAAATGTATTCGGGGAAGCGGGTGTGGAAGCTGGTGGTGAAGCGCAGTCCGCGCTTGATGCAGTAGCGCCGCGCCATCAGGCCGATCGGGCCCTCGGTGGCGATGTGGATGCAGTCGGCCTGCGCGGCGGTTATCATGCGGGCGATCTTTGCCGGACTGGGCATCGCAATGCGCAGATCCGGATAGCTCGGCAACCGCACGGTCGGAAACGGCTCGGGCGTCAGGAACACGACCTCGGCGCCGAGCGTGCGTGCCGCTTCGGCCATCATCGTCAGCGTCCGCACCACCCCGTTGACCTGCGGATGCCACGCGTCGGTGGCGATCAGGATGCGCATCAGGCGGCACGCTGCTCCGCGACCCGCGGCACCGGCAGATGTCGTTTAAGCGGATCGGTCCAGGTGATGATTTCGAAGCGGCCGTCCTCGTGCTCGACCAGCGCGGTGCAGCTCTCGACCCAGTCGCCGCAATTCATGTAGCGGATGCCGTGATCGTCGCGGATCGCCGCGGTGTGGATGTGGCCACAGATGACGCCGTCGGTGCCGGTGCGGCGCGCTTCCTGCGCCAGCGTCTGCTCGAACGCGCCGATGTAGTTGACGGCGTTCTTGACTTTGAGCTTGGCCCATTGCGACAGCGACCAGTACGGCACTCCGGCCCAGCGGCGCAGCGCCGCGACGATGCGGTTGAGCCGGATCGCCAGATCGTAGGCTTTGTCGCCGACATGGGCGAGCCAGCGCGCGTTCTGCACCACGAGATCGAACATGTCGCCGTGGATCACCAGATAGCGCCGGCCGTCGGCGCCGATATGGATCGCGCTCTCGGCGACTTCGATGCCGCCGAAGTGCGTGCCGTAGTACGACCGCAGAAACTCGTCGTGATTGCCGGGGATGTACACGACGCGTGCGCCCTTGCGCGCCTTGCGCAGCAGCTTCTGGGCGAAGTCGTTGTGCGACTGCGGCCAGTACCAGTTCGATTTCAGCGCCCAGCCGTCGATGATGTCACCGACCAGATAGATCGTATCAGCATCGTGGACGCGCAGAAAGTCCAGCAGCAGATTGGCCTGCGAGCCGCGCGCGCCGAGATGAACGTCTGAAATGAAAAGCGTACGGAAACGCCGTTCCGGTCCGTCGTCGCTCATCGTCTTTGTCCCATGCCAGGCTGCCCGCGGCAGCGAATGACAATGCGGTGGCTTTACGCCGCCAGCGACGGGCCGGCTCGTTCGAAGCACACCAGCGTGTAGATGCCGAACGGCTTGATCTTGCGCCGCTCGACCAAAATCGCGTCGCTGTTGGCCTGTGCCCAGGCCTGCAGCCGCGCGAAAGGAAATTCCGGGCGCAAGCCGAGGCCGCGCGTCTTCTGCGCCGCCCAGCGCTCGACCGCAGCGGCGACGCCGACTTCGGAGTACAAGTGATTGACCAGGATGATGCGGCCGCCCGGCTTCACCACGCGGTGACACTCCGACAGAACCTGTTCGGGGTTCTCGACCAACGTGATGACGAACTGCGCGACCACACAGTCGAAGCTGGCATCGGCGAATTGCAGGTGATGAGCATCCATCTGGCGCACATCCTTGACCCAGGGATAGCGGCCGCTCGCCATCTTGGCGCGGGCCTTCTGCAGCATCGGGGCGCTGAGATCGATGCCGGTGATTTCGGTCGAGGCATTGTAATCGTCGAACGACAGCCCGGTACCGACGCCGACCTCGAGGATCTTGCCGCCCAGCGCCCGCGCCTCGGCCGCAGCCGCGCGCCGCCCCTTAACCATCACCGGCCCGCAGACCGCGTCGTAGATCGGAGCCCAGCGGGCATAAGCGGTTTGCACCAGGGATTTATCGAGGTCGGGAGTCATCTGCGCCGTGCCGAATCTGGAAATCTTCAGTAATTTCCGATTATCAGCGGAGTGCGACGGTGCTGCGACAACCCGCCCAGGAGACCGGCCGCCCTTGGTCGAAGGCGGGCAAGTTTGCGTCCGCGCTCGGCCGATAATGGGAGCGGCTCTGCGTCTGATCCACTCAGAGCCGGCGATAAGCGGCGGCCACCAACCCCATCGTCATGGCCGGGCTCGTCCCGGCCATCCACGCCTTTTCCTATTACGTCTGCTGCAAGGCGTGGATGCCCGGCACAAGGCCGGGCATGACGGGGAGAGGAAGGCGCCCTATTTCGAAGGCCGCCTTTTTCGGTCAAGGCCTCAAGTGCGACGACTCCAACTGAGAAGGCCACGTCGCTTGAATTAGTCGATGCAGCACTTCGGTCGCTCACTCGATGCGGTAATCGATCGGCTTGAAGGTGTAGTTGTTGGACTGCAGGGCCGAACAAGCGGTAAGCCCGACGATCAGGTCCATCTCGGCGCGGAACGTGACGTGGTCGCCGCCGCGGCTGAGCGGGGCTTCTACGGTCAACGCGCCGGTTTCTGGCGCGATGACGACATTCATGAAGCAGTTGAACGCCACCGGGATCGCGTCGGATTGAACGCCATAAGGGGCAAGCGCTGCTTCCAGATTGCCGAAGCAGCCCTGATGCGGATTTTCGTCGTGATAGATGATCTTGAAGGTCTCGCGCGAGCATGGCGTCAGCAAAAAGTCGTGGCGGCCGACCGTGTCCTCGACGATGCTCAGCATGACGTTGCTGCGGTTCGAATAAATCAGATCGCCCGTCGTTAAATATAGCTTGCTGGCGTAGTCGAGGCTCCGACCCGACGAGATCGCTTCGCGAATGTCCTGCGCGTTGAACACCACGAGATCCGCGACCTGCTCGCCTTGCGGATCGATCACGGTCAGGAGTTGGCCCTTGCTCAGCCGGAACGCCGTGCCGGAGCGCGGCGGAATCGTCGCGACGCTCATGCGCGCGCCACCGGATGGAACGGGCACTTCCACTCCGGATCGGCGATGATCCGGCCGCTATATTGGCGCGCTTCCGAGCTGACGCCGTGGCGAGCCAGCATCGGATTCGGCGAGCCAGCCAAGGCGATATCGCGGGCGATGATCTTCTCGCGCATTTTCTCGTAGAGGCCCTGCCTGCGCAGCTGCTCGAACTGGTCGTGCAGATTGAACACCAGCACCGGCCGCTCGAAACGGCGCGCCGGCCGGCTCGCATTCGGATGCAGGCCGACGATGAAGAACGCCTCTTCGCCGAAGCTCAGCGAGAAATGCGGGTTATCGGGGTCGCTGCTGACGCGATGGTCGTGCGGCTTGCCGTGCCAGGTGTCCTTGTTGGTGAGGCTTTCGGCCCGGGCCCACAAATAGCGTTCGAACGTGGGCTCGTCGATCTCGTCCGGCCCCTCGAATATCACCGCAAAACTTCGGAACAGGGCGCGGTCGGCGCGGTAGTCAGCCACGACTTTGGTAATGCCGTCGTAAATGCGCCGATCGTCCCAATTGGAGCGGATATCCCGCGCCACCAGCACGTCGAGCGTGCCTTTGGCGAGAGCGGACTTGGCACCGACGCAGGGAAACTCCGCTTGGTGGATGAAACTGCGAAAACGGTCGGTCAAACTCGGTGGCGTCATCGGTACTCCTCGGGCCCGACCAACGCCCCAGTTTCGGATTCGTGCCGCCATTTACGCTATTTTCGCGACCTCGCAACTAATCCGTGCAGCCTCCACAAATGCCTCATTCGAAGGCATAGAAATGGTGGATTGGCCCGTGGCCCTTGCCGATCTCGAGCCGATCTGCAGCGGCAATCGCCTCGCTGACCCAGGCCTTGGCATGGCCGACCGCGCTGTCGAGTTCCTCTCCGCGCGCAAGTTGCGCGGCGATCGCCGAGGACAGCGAGCATCCCGTGCCGTGGGTGTTCCTGGTCGCGATCCGCGGCGCCACCAGCGCAACGGTGCCGGCCGCGCTGAACAGATAGTCGGTGCTGTTCGGCCCATCGCCGTGCCCCCCTTTGATCAGCACCGCCTCGCAACCAAGCGCCAGCAATTCGCCGCCCTGACGCTCGATCGCGGTCTGGTCGCTCGCCACGGCATCGTCAAGGAGCGCCGCCGCCTCCGGCAGGTTGGGCGTGATGATCCGGGAGCGCGGAATCAGCCGGGTCCGCAACGCGTCGATACAATCGTCATCGATCAGCCGATCGCCGGAGGTCGCGACCATCACCGGATCGAGCACCACATTGGGCGGCGACCAGCGTGCCAGTCCGTCGGCAATCGCTTCGATCACCGGACGCTGTGATACCATCCCGATCTTGACCGCGGCGACGTCGAGGTCGCTGAACACCGCATCGATCTGCGCCGTGACGAAGTCCGCCGGCACCGGATGAATGCCGGTGACGCCGAGCGTGTTCTGCGCAGTCAGCGCGGTGATCACCGAGGCGCCGTAAACGCCATTGGCGGAGAACGATTTAAGGTCGGCCTGGATACCCGCCCCGCCGCCCGAATCGGAACCAGCGATCGTCACTGCGATCGGAATTGCCATGTCGCGCTCGCGTCGTCCGAGGATGGGCCTGACCACGCCCAAGTGCACAACCTGTGGTATCGTGCCCCTCGGCAGGCTGCAAGCTTGCCTCGCAATGCGGTTTTAGGCTTGATGGCCCGGTCAAGCCTCGGAGAAGACAACGCGATGGTCCCGTTTTTCGTTCAGTTCAAATGCGAACTCGGCAAATCCTATGCGGTGGCCAATGCCATCGCCGAAGCGGAGATCGCGTCGGAAATCTATTCGACCGCGGGCGAGTACGATCTGCTGGTGAAGTTCTATGTCGACCGCACCACCGACATCGGCCACTTCGTCGCCGAAAAGGTGCAGGTGATTCCGGGCATCAAGGACACTCACACCATCATCACCTTCAAGGCGTTCGGCCCGAAATAACCCGGGCGTGTCATTTCCGGGCCGGCCGCGCCGGCCCGTCGACCGGCGGCAAGGACTTCAGATAGACAGCCATCGCGTCGCGATCCTGCGTGCTGAGTTGCGAGGTGTTGCGGATCACCCGCGCCATCGAGCCACCGGCGCTGTCGCCTTCCGGAGTCATCCCGGTTTCCAGGAAATAGGCGATGTCCTTCTCGCTCCAGTCGCCAAGGCCTTTCTGGGTGATGTTCGCCACCCAGCCTTTGCCCTCCGGGTCGGGCCCGCCCGCGAAGCGCTGTGCGTCGACGATGCCGCCGAGCGCGTTGCGCGGGCTGTGACACTCGGCGCAGTGGCCGAGGCCGTTCACCAAATAGGCGCCGCGATTCCACTGCGCGCTCTGGGCCGGGTCCGGCGTGAACGGCTTGGGGTCGAAGAACAACAGCTTCCACAGCCCGACGCCACGTCGGATGCTGAATGGGAACGGCAGTTCGTGCGCCGGCGCCGCGTTGGACACCGCCGGCAGCGTCTTGATGTAGGCGAACAGGTCTCGGACATCCTCCACCTTCGCCTTCGCATAGGACGGATAGGGAAACGCCGGATACAAATGCGCGCCGTCCGGCGCGGTGCCGCGCATCACCGCGGTGACGAACTCTGCCTCGCTCCATTTGCCGATGCCGGTCGCCGGATCGGGAGAGATGTTGGGGACGTTGAACGTGCCGAACGGTGAGGTCATCGCCAGGCCGCCGCCAAGCCTGGTGCGGTCCTCCTGCCCCGGCGTCGCGTGACACGACGCGCAGCCGCCGGCGTCGAACGCGACCTTGCCGTTGGCGAGGTCGGGCGTGCGCTCGGGCAGCGCGGAGGCCGCGATCGTCGCCGGCGTGGTCAGCAGCCACGCCGCTGCGCCGACGACCAGCGCCAAAAAGACGAGTGCGATGCCCAGCCGCTTTGCCACTGTCGATCCTCTCAGAGCCTAGCCGAAAACTCGAGCCGCAACTGACGCCTAGAACGTCGTTATGGCGAGGAGCGAAGCGACGAAGCAATCCAGCTGAAGCCCATTTTGCAGCCTCTGGCTTGCTTCGCTTCGCTCGCAATGACGAATAGCGCTGCTGGTTTAGCTGTATTCATTTTCAAGCTCTCGGGATGAGAACTCAGCGCGGTCGGAATGTCGGATCATTTTGAATCGATCAACCGATCTGACGGAAACTCCGCCCGCACCGCGCCAGGAATTAGCGCCAAACACGTGGATGGCCGGGACAAGCCCGGCCATGACGAGAGGGCACGTGCCGACGGAGAACCGCCGCCGCCCAACTAGCCGTCCTTCAGACGGAAACCTTCATGGCAGCTGCCGCAGGATTTGCCGATGGCCGGAAACGACGCCTTCAGCGTGTCGAGGTTTTTGACGTTGGCCTTAGCGTCGTTCACCGCCTTGGCAAAGGTCGCGATCTCGGCGTCGAACTTGGCGCGCTCTTCCCAGATTTTCGGCGAGGCGCTGTACTTGCTGTCGGTCGCCTTGAGGCCCTTGACGCTCTCCGGGAACTGCTTCGGCAGATCCTTGGCGGTTTCATCAAACTGCTTCAGCGCGGCGTCGACGGTGGCCTGATCGTAAGGCTTCTCGCCCTTGGCCATCGCGCTCAGCTGCATGATGTTCCGGCCGTTGTCCTTCATCAGCTTCTGCGTCTTGTCGACCACGCTCTGCTGCGCGAACACCGCGCTCGCGCTGATCAGCAGCGTTCCCGCCACCACGACTGTTCGCAACATTCCTCATCTCCCATAAGCTTTGCCGAACCAAAGTCCGACGATCGGACCGATTCCTTCAAACACCGATTAGATAGAACTATTCCATCTCGTCAAAGAGATGACAGTCTCACACGTGCGCTGTCTCACCGCACCTGCCGCACGTTCCGCAGAATCCTACCGCTTCACCCGGTCCGCTCACGCAAGCGTCACCCTCCCACGACTTACAGGCGATGCTGCCGCTCGTGCTCGCGGATCGCCATCCACACCCGTTCCGGGGTCGCCGGCATGTCGATGTGGTCGATGCGGTATTCGCGCCAGAGCGCGTCGATAATGGCGTTGACAACGGCAGGACACGACCCGATCGCGCCGGCCTCGCCCGCGCCCTTCACCCCCATTGGGTTGGTGGCGCAGGGAACGTTGGCGGTTTCGAACACGATCGGCGCGCCGTCGGCCGCGCGGGGAATCGCGTAGTCCATGAACGTGCCGGTGACGAGCTGGCCGTCATTGGGATCGTAAACCGCCTGCTCCATCAGCGCCTGACCGATGCCCTGCATGGTGCCGCCATGGACCTGGCCGGCGAGTAGCAGCGGGTTCAGGGTGACGCCGAAATCATCGACGATGACGTAGTTGACGATTGCGATCTTGCCGGTGGCGGGATCGAGCTCGATCTCGACCAGATGCGTGCCGTTCGGATAGGTGCCGTCGGCGCTGGAGAAGCTGGCGCTGGCGTTGAGCTTGGACGAATCGACGCCGGGACGCTTGGCGAGATCGGAGAACGAGATCGTGCGGTCGGTGCCGGCGATCCTGATGATGCCGTCGGCGATCTCGAGGTCAGCCGCGCTGGTCTCCAGCGCGTCGGCCGCGAGTTCGCGGAGTTGCTCGCCGAGCTTTTGAGTCGCGCGCTGCACGCTGACGCCGCCGGATGGAATCGACGCCGAGCCGCCGGTGCCGAGCCCGGTCGCGATCTTGTCGGTATCGCCCTGAATCACGCGGACGCGCTCGGGCGCCATGCCGAACTGCTCGGCGACGATCTGCGCATAGGCGGTCTGATGGCCCTGCCCGCTGGACTGGCTGCCGATCAGCACGGTGATATCGCCATCGGCATCGAGCACGACCTTGGCGGTTTCCTCGCCCATCGTGCCGCACACCTCGACGTAAGAGGCCAGCCCGATGCCGCGCACCAGCCCGTGCTTCTTGGCGGTTTTGACGCGCTTGGAGAAGTCCTTCCAGCCGCCGATCTCCATGGCGCGCCTCAGATGCGCGGCGAAGTCGCCGGAGTCGTACACCTTGCCGGTCGCGGTGGTGTAGGGCAGCGCGCGCGGTGCGATGAAGTTCTTGCGCCGGACCGCGTCCGGCGACATCCCGAGTTTTCGCGCGCAGGCGTCGACCAGCCGTTCGATGACATAAGCGGCTTCCGGCCGCCCCGCCCCGCGATACGCATCGACCGGCACGGTGTGGGTGAACACGGTGCGAATGCGGCAATGAAACGCCTTGATGTCGTAGAGGCCCGGCAGCATGCCGGCACCGCCATATGGAATGTAGGGACCGAAGGTCGACAGATAGCCACCGAGATCGCCGATCAGATCGACATCCATGCCGAGGAACTTGCCGTCCTCGGCCAGCGCCATGCGCGCCACGGTGATGTTGTCGCGGCCCTGCGAGTCGCCCACGAAATGATCGGAGCGGTCGGCGGTCCAGCGGATCGGCTTGCCGATCCTTTTCGCCGCCACCGCCAACAGCGCGTATTCGCGATACGGAAACAGCTTGGTGCCAAAGCCGCCGCCGACATCCGGACAGATCACGCGCATCTTGTCGGTCGGGATCTTGAGCACGTTCTGGCACAGGATATCGCGCAACCGATGGCTGCCCTGACTGCCGATCGTCAGCGTGAAGTGATCGCGCTTGGCGTCGTATTCGCAGACCGCGGCACGCGTCTCCATGTAGTTGGTGACGATGCGCGGATTGACGATACGAATCTCCGCGATGCTATGCGCCTTGGCAAACGCCGCCTCGGCCGCCGCCTTGTCGCCGATCGAGGCATCGAACAGCACATTGCCGGGAAACTGCGGCCAGACCTGCGCAGCGTCTGGCTTGATCGCGTTGCCGGCGCCGATCGCGGCCGGCAGCGGTGTCCACTCCACGGCGATCGCCTCGATCGCATCGCGCGCATGCGCCAGCGTATCGGCGACAACGAAGGCGACGGCGTCGCCGACATGACGGATTTCGTCGCCAGCGAGGATCGGATAGTCCGGGCCGACGAACGGCTTGTCGGGCAGATTGAACAGGCACGGCAGGCCGCCGAGGTCCTTGACATCTTCTGCGGTGAGGATCGCCAGCACGCCGGGCAATTGCCGCGCCGCGGCGGCGTCGAGCGTGAAGGTGGCGTGGGCGTGCGGCGAGCGCAGCACCAGCGCGTGCGCCGACGCTTGTGGCGCATAGTCGTCCGTGTAACTGCCCTTGCCGCGGATGAGGGGATCGTCCTCCTTGCGCATGACGCTCTGGCCGACGCCGAACTTGGTGGGAGCCATGGATCACCCTTTTTCCGTGACGTTGTCGTCGCGCATCTTGCAGCGGAACGGCGCGCCGCGCAAACGCCGCCCGGATAAACACGAGCAGCGGACAAGAAAAAGGTGCACCGGATATCCGATGCACCTTCGTCACTTCCATCGCCGTATCGACTGTATAGTCGAACGCGGCTTAGTAGCAGATCACCCGGCCGTAGACGGGATTGAACACGCAGCCGCCGCGATAGCCCCAGCCACGACCGCCGCGATAGTAACCGCGCCCGCCGCGATAGAACCCGCGCCCGCGGCCACCGCGATAGAACCCGCCGCCACGACCACGGCCGCGGCCACGCTGCGCGTCGGCCGTGGTGGTGGTCGCCGTCAGGAACGCGGCTGACGTGCCAACGAGGCTGAGGCCATAGATGCCAGTCAGCGCTACAGCTGCGAGCACGCGTGCGAGCATTCCCTTTCGGGTTTTCGAAACATTATGAGCCATCTACATCCTTCTCCCGGTCGGTTGAGCATTCGAACCAGACTTCGCCCGGATTGGTGCCAGGGTCCGCCGATCGGGTTCAAATGCGTGTGGATCTAACCGATCTTTTGCGGCCTCAATTCGACAAGATTAGGAGCAAGCAACAGATTGGGTCAAGCAGCGGTGCCTTTGATGCCTAACGGATCTTGGCTTCCGCGACTAACGTTTCGCAACGAACTCGAGTTTCAAATTGTGCACCGCGATATTGGATCGTCCGAAAACCGCCTCGTTCGCGCGTTCCATGAACAACACACGGCGCCGTTAGGTTTTGGCGGAACATTGTGCGAAGACTGCCAACCTCAATGAACCGCTATGTCGCGTGGAGCGACGTCGACATGACGATCTGATCCGCGTTGTAGCGGCGACCCTACGGCCATCCATTCCTGAACGCTCCCTGAAGAAAAGAGCTCAATGTCCAAACAGCACAGCTACATCCTCGGCCTCAACACCTACGACCACGACGTCAGCGCTTGCCTGCTGCGCGACGGCGAGATCGCATTCGGAATCGAGAAGGAGCGTGTCACCCGCGAGAAGCACGCGACCGGCTTCTACAAAGAGGTGATCGACTATTGCCTGAATGCCGAAGGCATCACCATGGCCGACGTCGATCTGGTGGTGCGCAACTGTTACATCCTGCCGGTGCAGGAGATGGAAGACCGGCTGATGTATCAGGACATGCCGGCCTTCCTGCCCGAGCACGAGCGGCCCGATGCCAACACGCACGCGCTGTTCCGCAACACATCCAACAAGGTGATGACGATCTCGCATCACCTCGCGCACGCCTATAGCGCGTTTGCGCCGTGCCCGTTCGAGGAGGGCGTGGTGATGATCGTTGACGGCGTCGGCAGCTATCGCTCCGATGTCGACGAGAGCTTTCCGGGCGACGAAGCTTCGCCGCTCGCCCGCGAGTCGGAGAGCTACTACAAATTCAGCGGCAGCAAGCTCGAATGCCTGAAGAAGGTGTTCATGGAGCCGGAGCGCGGCTTCCTGTCCGACGAGTTCTACAACATGCCCGGCCTCGGCGCGTATTACAGCCGCGCCTCGAGCTACGTGTTCGGCGACTGGAACAAATGCGGCGAGCTGATGGGGCTGGCGCCCTATGGCCGGCCCAACGCCATTCCGCCGATGCTGCAGTTCGAGAACAACAAGCTGACCGTGCCGAATTGGACGCCGGAGCTGAACCAGCCCTACATCATGGATTCGCCCGGCAAGTGGGAAACCCACCCGGCGATGAAGCACTGGGAAGACCTCGCCTGGCGGGTGCAGGATGATACCGAGCGGGTGCTGCTGGAGCGTGCACGCTGGCTGCGCGAAACCACCGGCGCCAAGAACCTCTGCATCGCCGGCGGCGTCGCGCTGAACTGCGTCGCTAACGGGAGGATCGCGCGCGAGGCCGGGTTCGAGAATGTCTGGATCCAGCCGGCCGCCGGCGATGACGGCATTGCGATCGGCTGCGCTTACTACGGCCATCTCGCCATCCAGCAGAAGCCGCGCAGCTTCGAAATGAAGCACGCTTATATCGGCCGGCCCTACACGGACGGCGAAATCGAAGAGGCCACCAGGCGGTTCTTCGTCAAGCCGCAGATCAACGTCGTGCGCAGCAACCAAGTCTACAAGGAAGCCGCCAAGCTGCTGGCCGACCAGAAGGTGATCGGCTGGTTCCAGGGCCGCTCCGAATTCGGGCCCCGCGCGCTCGGCCACCGCAGCCTGCTGGCTGATCCGCGCCGGCCGGAGATGAAGGACATCCTCAACAGCCGCGTCAAGCATCGCCAGCCGTTCCGCCCCTTCGCGCCGATCGTGCTGAAGGAGCGCGCCGACGAGATCTTCGAGGGCGCGGGAGACTCGCCGTTCATGCTGCTGGCGAAGCCGGTCGCTGCCGCTTGGCGCGACAAGATCCCTGCCGTCGTCCATGTCGACGGCACCGCGCGGGTGCAGACGGTGGACGAAGAGACCGCGCCGGACCTGTATTACATCCTGAAGGAGTTCGAGGCGCTGACCGGCGTGCCGGTGCTGGTCAACACGTCCTTCAACATCAAGGGCGAGCCGATCGTCGAAACCCCGCGCGACGCGATGGCCTGTTTCCTCACCACCGGCATCGATTATCTGGTGATGCACGACACCATCGTGTCGAAGAACAAGGCCCACCGCTTCATCAACCCGGTGCTGGAAGTGTATTCGGACGTCACCAACCTGGTGCGCTCGACGACGCGGGTGGGGTGAGTCCGCGACTTCGACTCATCATGACGTCGTTGTAAGCCGACCATGCCGCCTCACACACAGCGTCGTCCCCGCGAAGGCGGGGACCCATAGCCCCTAGAGTCGCGGCGGAGTGATGACGGTCCTACACATACGCCGCCGCTGCGCAGAACTTTATCGCCAGGGGTTATGGGTCCCCGCCTTCGCGGGGACGACGGGCCGAAAGGTTCGGATCGAGTAAATCAGCCCCGCACCAGGCGCTTCAGCCAGCGCGGGCCGAACAGCAGCAGGACGGCCGCGCCGTAGACCACCGCGCCGACGATGATCAGCAGCAGCAAGGCCGCTTCGTCGCGCAGCGTCGGCAGTTGGGCGAGATAGGGTGCGCCGAACCAGGTCGTTGCCCATAGCGCCGCGCCGAGCAGCACGCCGGTCGCGACGAATTTGACGATCGCCGAGGTCAGCGCGCGGTCGAACTCCAGATAGCCGGCGCGCACCGAGAAGAAGATCACCAGCAGCAGATTGATCCAGGCGCCGGCGGCAGTGGCGAGCGCCAGCCCGACCTGGGCCAGCGGCCCCATCAGCAACACCTTGAGGACGACATTCGCAGCGACGCCGGTCAGCGCCGCCTTGACCGGCGTCGCCGTGTCCTTGCGCGCGTAGAAGGGGGCCACCGCGCTGCGGATCAGCACGAAAGGCACCAGCGCGATCGCATAAGCTGCGAGCGTCGCGCCGGCGGACAGCGCGTCGGCGCGGGTGAAGGCGCCGCGCGCGAACATCGCCCGCATGATCACATCCGGCACCGTCAGGAAGGCGGCGAGGAACGGCATCGAAAATAGCAGCGTGAACTCGAAAGCGCGGCGCTGCGAGGCCTTGGCGCCGGCATCATCGCCGGCGGTGAGCTGCCGCGACATCTCGGGCAGCAGCACGGTGCCGATCGCAATGCCGATCACGCCGATCGGCAACTGATTGAGCCGGTCGGCGTAGTACAGCGCGGACAGCGCGCCGGCCGGCAGGAAGGTGGCGATGATGGTGTCGGCGAACAGCGCCAGCTGCGTCCCCATCGAGCCGACCGTCGCCGGGCCGAGTGCGCGGAAGAAGGCGCGGACATCGGCGTCGAGCCTGGGCCGTGCGAACCGCGGCAGGCCGCCGTGCAACGACAGATCGCCGGCCAGCAGGAAATACTGCAGGAAGCCGGAGATCAGCACGCCCCACGCCGCGGCGTGACCGGCGGTCGGGAAGAACGCGGCGAGCGCCAGCGTCGCCATCATCGAGATGTTGAGGAAGATCGATGCCGCCGCGGCGGACGCGAAGCGCTGCATCACGTTGAGGATTCCGCCATACAGCGTCACCAGCGTGATCAGCAGCAGATACGGAAAGGTAATTCGTGTCAGCTCGATCGCCAGCCCGCGCTGCGCCGGATCATCGGTGAAGCCTGGCGCCAGGATGCTCATCATCTGCGGCATGAACACCAGCGCGACCGCGAGCAGCACCAGCTGCGAGACGAACAGCAGCGTGAAGATGCGATCCGCGAATAGTTTTGCGGAAGCCTCGCCCTTCTCGCCGTGGACATGCGCATAGGCCGGCACGAAGGCGGCGTTGAACGCACCCTCGGCGAAAATCGCGCGAAAATGGTTGGGCAGCCGAAGCGCCACGAAAAACGCGTCGGCAATCGGCCCGGCGCCGAGAATCGCCGCCAGCATGATGTCGCGGGCAAAGCCGGTCAGTCGCGACAACAGCGTGAAGCCGCCGACGGTGAAAATACGCCTGAGCATGCGCCGCTTCTACAGGAAGTGACGGGGCGGCAAAACCGGAAACGCTCGCAGGCCTCGCCCTTGCCAGCGCACCGCCTGCCCCGCCCTACCCCAAGCGAGTCATTCCGGGGCGCGCGCCCCTTGGCGCGTGAACCCGGAATCCCGAAGTTGTGTGGACGTCAGAGATTCCGGGTTCGCTCCGCTTTGCTGCGCGCCCCGGAATGACGAGAGTCAGTGCCGACCGCGCCCCGTGCCGCGGTGCCTAGCCGCCCACCGCGCCGCGCACGGCTTCGATTACGCGGTCCTGCGTCGCATCGTCGAGATAGGCGTGCATCGGCAGGCTGATGACGTCCTGCGACAGCCGCTCGCACACCGGCAACCCGCCATCCGCAGTCGGGAATGCGCGGTAGGCGGTCTGCTGGTGCATCGACTTGGCGTAATAGATCGCGGTCGGAATGCCCTGGGCCTTCAGCGCCGCCGCGAAGCCGTCGCGGTCGATCCCCTGCGGCAGCCGGATGGTGTATTGCGCCCACACCGAGCTGCAGCCCTCGGCGAGCCGCGGCACCGTGACGAGATTGCCGAGAGCGGCGGAATAGCGCTCTGCGGCGCGGTTGCGCGCGGCGACCTCGTCGTCGAAGATCTTCAGCTTTTCAAGCAGGATCGCGGCCTGGATGGTGTCGAGCCGGGCGGTCAGGCCGAGCCGGATGTTGTCGTATTTGTCGCCGCCCTGGCCGTGAACTCGGACGCTGCGCAGACCGTCGACCAGTTCGGCATCATCGGTAAAGATCGCGCCGCCATCGCCGAAGCAGCCGAGCGGCTTGGCCGGGAAGAAGCTGGTTGCGGTGGCGAGGCCGAAGGTGCCGAGCTTCTTGCCCCGGTAGGTCGCGCCAAATCCTTGCGCGGCGTCGTCGAGCACGAACAGCCCCTCGTCGGCCGCCATCGTGGCGATTGCGGCATGATCGGCCGCCTGGCCGAACAGATCGACCGGGATGACCGCACGCGGCTTGAGCCCGAGCTTCCTGGCCGTACCAATGCCGCGCTTCAGCGAGCCGATATCGATGTTGAAAGTCACTTCGTCGACGTCGACGAACAGCGGCGTCGCGCCGGTCAGCGCCACCGCCTCGCCGGTCGCGCAGAACGTGAAGGACGGGCACAGCACCGCGTCGCCGGGGCCGATCCCCTTGGCCATCAGCACCATCAGCAGCGCGTCGGTGCCGCTCGAGCAGGTGACGACGTAGCGGGCGCCGGTGTACGCGGCGAGTTCGGCTTCCAGCGCCAGCACCTCGGGTCCGCCGAGGAACTGGCAGTGATTCAGCACTTTGCCGACGGCCTCGTCGAGTGCGGGGCCAAGCCTGCGGCGCTGTGCGCCGACATCGATGAAGGGCACAGAGTCGGTGCGGAGGTGCTGGTTCATGGAGCTCGGCTTGATCGGTGATGAAAGAGGAATGCGCCGCGAGGCGCGACTGGAAACTCTCGAGCGCCGATCAGCCAGCGGCACGCAGCGGCGGCTTGCGGCCGGCCGCAGCCTTCGGCGGCTGCTCCAGGCACTGGATGGCGATCTCGAGGCTGGCAACGCCCTCTTCGCCGGTGACAGCGGGCGTATTGTTGGTCCTCACCGCGTTCAGGAAGGCAATCAGTTCGGCGCGCAGCGGCTCGTCGTGGCCGACCGGCAGATGCCGCATCGAATAGCTGCCGTCAGCCTTGAAGCCGAAGCACTCGGTGACCTGACGGGTCAGGAGATCGCCCATCACGTATTTGCCGCGGGTCGCCACCGTGACGTTACGGGCTTTGAACGGCGTCAGCCAGTTGGTGTTGATATGCGCCAGCACGCCGGACTCGGTGCGGAATTGCAGCAGCGCGATGTCTTCGCGCTCGGCGACCGCGCAAGTGAGTTGCGGCTGCACGTCGACGATCTCGGATTCGGTGAACCAGCGAATCAGGTCGATGTCGTGCACGGCCAAATCGATCACCACGCCGACATTCGACATCCGCGGTGGGAACGGGCCGACCCGGGTGATGCCGATCGACAGAATGTCCTCGTTGCGAATCGCCTGCTTGATGGCGGCGACTGCGGGGTTGAAGCGTTCGACATGGCCGACCATCAACGTCACGCCGGCCTTGCGGGCGGCGGCGACGATCTCGCGCCCCTCTTCGACCGTCGAGGCGATCGGCTTTTCGACCAGCACATGGACACCGCGGCCGATGCAGGTCAGCGCCACCTCGTGGTGCAGATGGGTCGGCGCCGCGATGGTCACCGCGTCGACCCCGGCCAGCAGCAATTCATCAAGCGTTGCGAAGGTCTTGCAGCCGATCAGCTCGATCGCGCGCTTGCGATGCTCGTCGAGCGGGTCGACGATTCCGACCAGGGTCACGCCAGGCAGACCGGCCAGCACGCGCGCGTGGTTGGTGCCCATCACTCCAGCACCGATGACGCCAACCCGGAGCGCGGAAATCTTGACCAGATCTGGAGCGGACGTCATGGCGGAATGCCTCGAAAAATGAATGATGCGGCTTCCTAGCACGCCGTCACAGGTGTGGCGATGCAGCGCGCAAATTGCCCAAACACGTTTTGATTCAGACAATTACAATTATCTGTGAGTCCCCCGCGCCACATCAGACGCGATAATGAGACCGGTACCAGCCGACGAAGCTGCGAATTCCGTCCTCGATCGCGGTCTCCGGTTTGAACCCGACATCGCGCATCAGGTCATCGACGTCGGCAAAGGTCGCCGGCACGTCGCCAGGCTGCATCGGCAGCATATCCTTGACCGCGGAGCGGCCGAGTTCCTGCTCCAGCAAGGCGACCACGTGCATCAGTTCTTCCGGCTGGTGGTTGCCGACATTATAGAGCCGAGCTGGCGCGCGGCCGGTCTCGGCCGGCGGAACCAACTCGATGAGACGCAGGATCACGCGTGTGACATCCGCCACATAGGTGAAATCGCGGCGCATCTTGCCGTGGTTGAACAGCTTGATCGGGCGGCCCTGGGTGATGGCGTCGGCGAACAGGAACAGCGCCATGTCGGGCCGATACCAAGGGCCGTAGATCGTGAAGAAGCGCAGGCCCGTGGTCGGCAGCCGGTACAGATGGCTGTAGGAATGCGCCATCACCTCGTTGGCCTTCTTCGAGGCGGCGTACAGGCTGATCGGATGATCGGTGCGATCCTCGACCGAGAACGGCAGCTTGGTATTGGCGCCGTAAACCGAGGACGACGAGGCGTAGATCAAATGCTGACAGCCGTTATGGCGGCAGCCCTCGAGCACGTTGAGGAAGCCCTCAAGATTGGCGTCGGCGTAGTCATGGGGATGGCTGAGCGAATGCCGGACGCCGGCCTGCGCAGCGAGGTGGATCACCACGGGAAAGCGGCGCGCGGCGAATAGCGCAGCGGCAGCTGTGCGGTCGGCAAGATCGCCCTGAATGAAGGTGAAACCGGGATGATCGCGCAACAGCGCGAGGCGCGCCTGTTTCAAGGCGGGATCGTAGTAAGTGTTGAGATTGTCCAACCCGACGACGCTGCGGCCCGCGTCCAGCAGTTCGCGCGCGACGTGGAAGCCGATGAAGCCCGCGGCTCCGGTCACCAATATGGGTTGTTCCACTATCAAGCCCTCAAATTGGTTCGACCGTGATCTCACGTCGAAGTCGCCGAAAGCGCGCCTGTTTAGCCGCCGCTTTGGCCACGCGGCAAGCGCCGAGTGGGCCGCACTTGCAAGATCGGTCTCGAAACCATACCAAACGGGCGAGTTTGGTAGCGCCAACCGCCGGTTGATCGCTGCTGCGCGACCCAACCACAGCGAGCCCGATGCCCCGCCTCCCTGCCATTCTGCGCCAACCCGCGCCAACCCCAGTTCTGGCGGGCTGACGTGACGGGCTGGGACCAAACTGTTGCCTTGGCGGCGATCCCGCTGGCAGCGCTGCTCTGCGGCGTCCTGATCGTTGCGATCATGCCGCTGCTGGCGCGCTACGCACTGGCGCGACCCAACGCGCGTTCCTCGCACAAGATCCCGACGCCGCAGGGCGCGGGCATCGCGGTGATTGTGGCTACCCTGGTGATCGCTGCCGTGGCGATGGCGCTGATCGCGCCGGCGCCGGGCATCCCGGCACTGTTGTTCGGCGCGACGGTGCTGATCGCGCTGGTCGGCACCGTGGACGACATCAGGCCGATTCCGGTGCTGCCGCGATTCGCGCTGCAGGCGCTGGCGGTCGGCATCGTGATCGCGGCGTTGCCGGCAGGCCTGCAAGTCGTGCCGATGCTGCCACTGTGGATCGAACGCATGGCTCTGATCATCGCAGGCTTGTGGTTCGTCAACCTCGTCAACTTCATGGACGGGCTGGACTGGATGACGGTCAGCGAGGTGGTGCCGGTGACGCTGGCGCTGGTCGTCTTCGGTGTCGTCGGCGCTCTGCCGATCGAAGCCGCGCTGATCGCCGCCGCGCTCGGTGGCGCGATGCTCGGCTTTGCGCCGTTCAATCGTCCCGCCGCCAAGGTGTTCCTCGGCGACGTCGGCAGTCTCCCGATCGGCCTGCTACTCGGCTGGTGTCTGCTGCAACTGGCGCTGCACGGCCATCTCGCGGCGGCGCTGCTGCTGCCGATGTACTATCTGGCCGACAGCACGTTGACACTGATGCGCCGCGTCCTGCAACGCGAAGCCTTTTGGGAAGCACACCGCACTCATTACTATCAACGTGCCACCGACAACGGGTTCTCGGTGATCGGCGTCGTCGGCCGCGTGTTTTTCCTCAATCTGCTGCTGGCGGTCCTGGCGAGCGCGTCGGTCGCGTTCGACTCGGGCGTCGTGGATGTGGTCCTGTTACTCGGCGGGACGGCCGCGGTTGGATTGGTTCTGGCGCAGTTCGGCCGACCAGTCGCGGAGTCGTGGGCAAGGTGATGGGCATCCTATGAAATCATTGTACGATCGCCTGCTTGACCAACGACGTGCGCGCCCAATGCTGGCGAAGCTCGTCAGCTTCGCTGGGATCGGCGTCATCAACGCGATGGTCGACCTCGCCGTGTTCACGGTCGCCTATGAATTGCTGAAGCTTCCGCTGGTGCCGGCCAATGTGATGGCATGGTTGGTCGCGGTGTCGTTGTCTTACGTCATGAACAGCATGATCACGTTCCGAACCGAATCCGGCCGCAGCCTGAACCGCGGCGCGTATCTCAGCTTCGTCGCTTCCGGCACCCTCGGCGTCGCCACGGCGACGACCACGCTCGTCGTGCTGTCTCACTTCGTGTCGGTGTTCGCCGCCAAGCTGCTGTCGATCATCGTCAGCTTCGTGGTCAACTTTTCGATGTCGCATTTCGTGGTGTTCAGGACCAGGCCGTCCGACAAGAATCGTGCTGCAGGTTCCGACCATTGACCTCGTTCTGGGAGGCCGATCGACAATGCGGCCCCCAGACGGGGCACTTTGCCATCCACGCGTCATGACGGAATTCGTAGCAGGCTATGCCTGCTCAGGTAGCTCCACTATTGCTGAAGCTCGGCCTTGGACGCGGCTTGTTCGCGTTCGTCTCTGTATTCCGGCACGGCGTTCTTGAGGATCGCCACGACTTCGGCGTGCTGCTGGCGCGCGATCGCGGCCTGCAGTTCGTTCAGCCAGCTCCGCAATGCCTCCAACGGCAATTCGTTCGGACGTGCCGCGACGATGCCCGGAATCCCGATCTCGGTGGTCGGCTCCTGCTTGGCGAACAGGATTTCGTGCAGCCGCTCGCCGGGCCGGATGCCGGTGAACACGATGTCGATGTCGTAGCCGGGCTGCAGGCCCGACAGCCGGATCATGCGTTCGGCGAGATCGACGATCTTCACCGGCTGCCCCATGCTGAGCACGAACACCGAGGCGTCGGAGTGCTGCTGATCGAGCGCGTGGGTGGCGGCGGTGATAACGAGGTCGCAAGCCTCGCGGATCGTCATGAAGTAGCGCACCATATCGGGATGCGTCACCGTCACCGGGCCGCCGGCCTCGATCTGCGCCTTAAACTTCGGCACAACCGAGCCGTTCGACGCCAGCACATTGCCGAACCGCACCGAGATCAGCCGCATCGGCGGCTTGTCGGCTTCAGCGGCCGCGGCCAGCTCGCGGTCCATGCCCTGACAGTACATTTCGGCAAAGCGCTTGGTGAGGCCGAGCATCGACACGGGCTCGATCGCTTTGTCGGTGGAAATCATCACCATCGCCTCGGCGCCGGCAGCGCGCGCGGCGTCGGCCACATTGACCGAGCCGAAGATGTTGGTTTTGACGCCCTCGCCCCAGTCGCGCTCCAGGATCGGAACGTGCTTCAGCGCCGCGGCGTGGAACACCAGATCTGGCTTGAACGCCGTAATCAGCTGAAAAATCCGCTCGCGATCGCGGATGTCGGCGATCCGTCCTTCGACGACGGTCTGCGTCACCTTCGCGGACAGCATCTCCATCGCGGCATGCAGCGCCGGCTCGGAGTTCTCGATCAGCAGCAGACGGGCTGCACCGAAGGTGGTGACGCGGTCGCACATCTCCAGCCCGATCGATCCGCCGCCGCCGGTGACGACGATCGACTTGCCTTTCAACAGCACTTCGAGCCGGCGATAGTCGATCTTGACGCTCGGCCGCAGCAGCAGATCCTCGACCGCGACCGGCGCGAGGCGCGGCGTATCGCGGCTCTCCTCCAGCGACGGCAGCCGGCTGACCGAAAGGCCGAGCTTGCGCGCCCGCATCAGCACGGCTTCGGGCTGCGACTCGGCTTCGAATGCCGACGGCGTCATCACCGCCCGCTCGATCGGCCGGCCGCGATTGGCGAAGTCTTCGACCACGTTGCGCAGATCGTCGATGCCGCCCAGCACCGGAATGCCCCGAATGGTCTGGCCGCGATCCGAGGCCGACGGCGACAGCACGCCGACCGGCCACAACCGCTTCACTGCACCACTTTCGATGCCGCGCAAAAACACCTCGGCATCGGCCGCCCGCCCGATCAGCAGCGTCGGCGCGGCGTTTTGAGTCAGCGCCTTGTTGCGAGTCCGCGTGTAGCGGAAGTAGCGATAGGCGAGCCGCGATCCCGACAGGAGGCACACCTCCAGGAACCAATAGATGATGATGGTGGTCTTGCCGAGGAAGAACGTGCCGTAGACATTCGGCGCGAGGAAGACATAGTCGAGAGCGAGCAGCGCGACGGTCAGCACGCTGGCGGCGCGCAGGATGTTCAGCAGGTCCGGGATCGACACGAACCGCCACTTCGTCGTGGTGAGCTGGAACGCGTAGCAGACGAAGAAGCTGAAGACGATGAAGTACGGCAGGATCTTCAGCAGCAGCGGCAGCCGGTCCAGCAGATTCTCGCCGTCGAAACGCAGGAAGAAACTCAGCAGCACAGCGATCGCCGTGACGCCGGCATCGTGGAGCGCGATCAACCAGTTGCGATAGGTGAACGACCTGATGTTGGTCAGCATCGTTCGTCTCGGCTTGAGGGTGCGGGCCGGCTCATGCCGCGCCCTCGCGTGCCTTCTCGACCAGCGACGTGGTGCTGTGGCCCTGCAGGATGTCGACCAGCAGCACCTCGCCGCCACTGGCTTCGACCACCTCGTGGCCGACCACCTGCTCGCGGGTGTAGTCGCCGCCCTTCACCAGTACGCTGGGGACGATCTGAGTGATCAGTTTGAGCGGCGTGTCCTCTTCGAAAATCGCCACCAGATCGACCGCTTCGAGTGCCGCCAGAACTTCGGCTCGGGCGCGCTCGTTCTGGACCGGTCGGCCTTCGCCCTTCAACCGCCGCACCGAGGCGTCGCTGTTGAGGCCGACGATCAGCCGGTCGCAGGCGCCGCGCGCCGCGGTCAGAACCTTCACATGACCCGGATGCAGGATGTCGAAGCAGCCATTGGTGAAGCCGATCCGCAGCCCTTCGCGCCGCCATTCGGCAATGCGGCGGTCGAGGTCGGCCGCGCTGCCGATGATCTTATCCTCGGCGGCGAGCGAGGCGTGCGGCAACAGCTTGCGCCGCAGTTCGGCAGGCGTCACCACCGCGGTTCCGTTCTTGCTGACTGCGACGGCCGCAGCGGCGCTCGCCGCGCGCATCGCGCTCGCCCAGTCCTCGCCGGCCGCTAATACGACAGCCAGCACAGCAGCGACCGTGTCGCCAGCGCCGGAGACGTCGCGGACCTTGACGGGCAGCGCCGGCACGTGGATCGGGTCGCCGCCGCGCGGCACCAGCGTCATGCCGTGCTCGCTCTGCGTCACCAGCATCGCCTCGCACTCCGCCAGCGCCATCGCGTCCTGCGCGGCTGCCGCGATCTCGGCGAGCGAATCGGCGGCGCTGCGCGTGGCCGTCACGAATTCCTTGCGGTTCGGCGTCAATAGCGTCGCGCCCCGATAGGTCGCGAAGTTGGCGCTCTTGGGGTCGACGATCACCCGCTTGCCGCGTTGCCGCGCCGCTTCGATGACGCGGGCAATCAGCTGCGGCGTCAGCACGCCTTTGGCGTAGTCGGACAACAGCACGATGTCGGCGCGTTCGAGCTGCGGCAGGATCGCATCCAGCAGCTTCGCTTCGATCTCCGCCGAGGCCGCCGAGGCGGTTTCCCAATCGGCGCGCAGCATATGGGTGGAGAAGTGCTCGGAGACGAAACGGACCTTGCGGGTGGTCGGGCGCGACGGATCGCGGACCAGCAGGGGCTCGATCCGTGGCTCGCTCGCGAGCTCCGCGCTCAGCGTCCGGCCGGCCTCGTCGTCTCCGATCAGACCGATGAAAATGCAGCGCGCGCCGATCGCCGCGATATTGCGGGCGACGTTGCCGGCGCCGCCGACGTTGATCTCGCTGCGCTGGACCGCGATCACCGGCGCCGGCGCTTCCGGCGAGATCCGCGAGACCTCGCCATAGACGAATTCGTCGAGCATCAGATCGCCGACGCACAGCACGGTAGTATTCGCGATGGATCGCAGCAGAGTCTCAAAATTGAACATCAATGGTTCACGCAGTTGCGCGATCAGCGGAAGCGATCGCTGGCGTCGAGGTAGCCCCTGACATAGCAAGCCACCGCCTCCTCGAGCGGCGTGAAGCCGCCATTGTAGCCTGCGGCGCGCAGCCGTTCGCCTTCACTTTCGGTAAAATACTGATAGCTGCCCCGAATCTGTTCCGGCATGTCGATGTATTCGATTTGAGGCGTTGTTCCGAGCGCCGAATAGGCGGCGAGGATAAGATCGCGGAAACTGCGGGCATGGCTGGTGCCGACATTGAACAGCCCGCTCACCGACGGCGAAGCGAACAGCCACATCATCACCCGGACCACGTCGTCGACATAAATGAAGTCGCGGCGTTGATCGCCGTCGGCGATGCCGTCGCGGTGCGACTTGAACAGCTGAACCACCCGGCCGGCCTTGATGTCGTCGAAGCGCTTGGCCAGGACGCTGGCCATCGCGCCCTTATGGTATTCGTTGGGCCCGAACACGTTGAAGAACTTCAGCCCGGCCCATTGCGGCGGCAGCTTCTGCCCCTTCGCGGCGCGCTCCAGCAGCGCCAGATCGAACAGGTGCTTGCTCCAGCCGTAGAGATTCATCGGGCGGAGCTGCTTCAGCGCCGGCAGTGACGGATCATCCGCAAAGCCCTGCTCACCATCGCCGTAAGTCGCCGCTGAGGACGCGTAGATGAACGGCACCTTGCTCTCGGTGCACCAGTCGAGCAGCCGCAGCGACAGCCGAAAGTTGCTGTCCATCACCAGATCGCCGTCGGTCGCGGTCGTCTCCGAAATAGCGCCCATATGAAAGACCGCATCGAGCTTGCGGCCTTTGAGCCAATCGGCGAGTTCGGAAGGGGGCACGAAATCGGCCAGCTGCCGCTTGGCGAGGTTCTTCCATTTGCCGTCATGGCCGAGGAAGTCGGAGACCGCAACATCGCTGCGCCCGGTTTCATTCAAGGCAGCCACGATGTTCGACCCGATGAACCCGGCGCCTCCGGTAACCAGCAGCATGACTTTCCCGCCTCGATTTGCGCGGCCACCTTTGCCCCACTCCGCCGGGGCAGGCAACTTGAACTCTGGCCGGCCCCCTTTGGAACCGGCATCGGGGCGAAATCACGGCTGGACGCCGGGCGAAGCAGGCGGTAACCGGCAGGACCGCGTTCACCCGGAGGCAAAGTGCCTCCGCCAGATACCGCAATGAATTACGATTCACTGAAATCGAGTCTCGCCAGGGCGGCCGATCGCTCGGAAACCAGCCCGATCCTGCTGATCCCCTATATGTGGATCGGCGATTTCGTGCGTTGCCACACGGTGGTGCGGGTGCTGAAGGATCGCTGGCCGAACCGGCCGGTGGACGTGCTGGCCACCACGCTGTGCGCGCCGCTGGTCGATTACATGCCGGGCGTGCGCAAGGGCATCGTCTGGGACCTGCCGCGCGGCAAGCTCGCGCTCGACCAGCAGCGGGCGCTGGCGGCGCGGCTGCGGGCCGAGGGCTATGGCCGGTCGCTGGTGATGCCGCGCACCTTCAAATCGACGATCGCGCCGTTCCTGGCCGGCATCCCGCAGCGCACCGGCTTCATCGGAGAGGTCCGGTTCGGGCTGCTGAACGACTGGCGGCGCGGCGAGAAAGCTCTGCCGCGGATGATCGACCGCTGCGCCGCGCTGGCGCTGCCGGCCAATATCGAGCTGCCGATGGACTGGCCGGAGCCGCAGCTCGTGGTACCGCAAGACGCCATCGCCGCGTGGCGGCAGGCCAACGGGCTGGAAGGCCGGACCGCCGTGGCGCTGGCGCCGGGCGCCGTCGGGCCGTCGAAACGCTGGTCGTATTACGTCGAACTGGCCCAGGCGTTGACCGCGCGCGGGCTCGACGTCTGGGTCATCGGTGGCCCGGGCGAGACCGACAAAGCCCGCGAGATCGTCGCGGCGGCCGGGCCGAACGCTCGCGACCTCACCGGCACCGATCTGCGCAACGGCATTTTGGGACTGGGCGCCGCCGATCTGGTGATCTCCAACGATTCCGGCCTGCTGCACGTCGCTGCCGCGATCGGCAGCCCGACCATCGGGATCTTCGGCCCGACCAGCGCCTGGCATTACGCGCCGCTCAACCCGATCGAGGCGGTGATCGAGACCAAGACCGACGTGCCGTGCCGTCCCTGCCACAAGCCGGTGTGCCGGATGGTGCATCACAAATGCATGCGCGACATCCCGGTCGACGACGTGATGGCCGCCGCGCAGCAGGCGCTCGGCGCCGCCGGCCTGGCCCCTGCGCTGTAAGCACGCCCGCCCTTGCCCTTCCCCGGCCCTGCGCTTAACCAGTGCCGATCTTCCTGCCTTCAGGTGTGACGTGAGCCAGAACCGCATCGCCGCGCATTTTCAGAACTCGCTCGCCGCGATGACGGCGGCGGCCGGCGATGCGGCATTGCTCGCCACGTCTCAGGCGATCGCCGCCGCGGCCATCGCGGCGCTGCGCGGCGGCCGCAAGATCCTGATCGCCGGCAATGGCGGCAGCGCCGCCGACGCCCAGCACATCGCCGCCGAGATCATCGGCCGCTACAAGCAGGACCGCCCCGGCTGGCCGGCAGTCGCGCTCACCACCGACACCTCGGCACTCACCGCCATCGCCAACGACTACGGTTTCGAGCGCGTGTTCGCGCGGCAGGTCGAGGGGCTCGGCCAGGCCGGCGACCTGTTCATCGGCATCACCACCTCCGGCCGCTCGCCGAACATCCTCGCGGCGCTCGAGGTGGCGCGCAAGCAAGGGCTCGTCACCATCGGCATGACTGGACCAAGCGGGACGTCGATGGCCGCCTTGTGTGATCATCTGCTGATCGCGCCGATCGCCGAGACGGCGCTGGTGCAGCAGATTCATCTGATGGCCGCGCATGCGATCTGCGACGAGATCGAATATGCGCTGATGGCGTAGCATGAGCACGGCCGATCAGCCCGCCCGCAAGCCTGCGGCGTTCCTCGATCGCGACGGCGTCATCAACTATAACGATCACTACATCGGCACGCGCGAGCGGTTTCGCTGGATGCCCGGCATCGCCGCGGCAATCCGCCGGCTGAACGACGCCGGCTACTACGTGTTCGTGATCACCAACCAGTCCGGCGTCGCGCGCGGAATGTTCAGCGAAGACGACGTCCGCGCGCTGCATCGCTGGATGCTGGACGAACTCTCCAGCCAAGGCGCCCGGATCGACGACATCCGCTATTGCCCGTATCATCCGGGTGGCACCGTCGAGGCCTATCGCCGCGCCAGCGCCGACCGCAAACCGGGCCCCGGCATGATCCTCGATCTCGCACGGGCGTGGCCGGTCGAGATGCAGCGCAGCTTCGTGATCGGCGACAGCGCCATCGACATCGAAGCCGCGCAAGCGGCGGGGATCCCGGGGTTTCTGTTCAAGGACGGCGATATCGCGGCGTTCGTCGATGAAGTACTCGGCCGGACGGCAAACAGCGGCGACCGTGCAGGCACCGGGTCCGCATCCTGAGAGCCTGGCCGGAAATTCGCCTGTTGAATTTGGCATTTCCGTCTCCACGCGTCATGCCCGGCCTTGTGCCGGGCATCCACGCCTTGCTGGCGGAAATGCAGAGAAGGCGTGGATGGCCGGGACAAGCCCGGCCATGACGAAGTTGTGAGTAAATCAAGCAAGTTGGAAGCTGGCTTCGATTCAGCTCGACTTGCATAGCCTACCCCAGCAGCCGCTCCGCCGCTTCGATCGCTTGCGCCGCCGACGGCGCACCGTTTTTGCCGCCGAGCACCGTCATCGGCCCGCTGCCGACCGGGCCGGTCAGTCCGGGATCGGTCGCCACATAGATGCCGACCAGCGGTACGCGAAAGGCTGCAGCGAGGTGCATCAGGCCGGTGTCGACACCGACCACCAGCGCCGCATTGGCGATCACTTGCGCGGTGAGATCGAGCCGCTGCTTGGGTAGCACGCGGCTGCCAGCGATCGCGGCAGACAGGCGTTCCGCGGTTTGTCGTTCCGCGTCGGTGCCCCAGGGCAGCACGACATGCAGGCGGCGATCCTGCAACCACCGTCCGATCGCGATCCAATCCTCGGCGCGCCATTCTTTCGAGGTGCGCGAGGTGCCGTGTAGCAGAACCGCGTAGGCCTCGTCGTTCGTTCGCGGCGGGCGGATCAGGCCGTAGTCGATCTCGTCCGCCGGTTGATAACCAAGCGACAGGCCGGTGAGCCGGCGATTGCGCGTCACGGCATGCAGGGCGCGGTCGACCTGATGAGTGACATTATAGAACCGCGCCGCCAGGGGCTCGCGAATGCTCGAGGCATCGTAGCCGTGACGTTCACCATGGGCGAGGCGCGCGATGATCGCAGAGCGGATCAGGCCCTGCGTATCTATTACCTTGTCGAACTCAGGCTCGCGCAGCCGCGTGCCGAAATCGGCGATGTCGCGCCAGGTCGCGCGCGCTGTCAGCTTTGAACGCCAGCGCCGCGTCGCGACCGGAATGACCTCGGCAACGGATGGATGCAGTCGTGCCAGCGGCGCGAACGCGTCTTCGACCACCCACGATAGTCGCAGTCCGGGAACCGCGCGTGCAGCATCAGTCACCGCGGGCATCTGATGCACCACGTCACCGAGCGATGAAGTCTTGATGAAAAGAATGTCCGACATCGAGCCAGGAGCCGCCACAATACGGCGATCTCGTTACAGTTCGGCAACCATATTGTCGATTCCCCCTGTGGAACGCCGGAAAATCCGGAAGATCAGCAATCCGTCGACCTGATCGGTCTATTGTTGGACCAAAGCCAAAGCGGGCGCGGCTCGCATTCTCACACGGGGGCCCTGATGACCGTGCTCGTGACCGGCGGCGCCGGCTATATTGGAAGTCACACCGTGCTGGCGCTGGTCGAGGCCGGCGAGCGCGTGGTGGTGATCGACAATCTCAGCACCGGCTTTTCCAGCTTTGTTCCTGAGGGCGTGCCGCTGTTCATCGGCGACGCCGGCGATGAGAATCTGGTCGAAGGCGTGATCGCCTCGCAGCGCGTCGATGCCATCATCCATTTCGCCGGCTCGGTGATCGTCTCGGAATCGATGCGCGATCCGCTCGGCTACTATCGCAACAACACCATGACGTCGCGTAGTCTGCTGAACGCCGCGGTAACGCGCCATGTGCGCAACATCATCTTCTCGTCGACCGCCGCGGTCTACGGCAATCCGGATCGCACGCCCGTGCCCGAAGAAGCGCCGACCCGGCCGCTGTCGCCCTATGGCTGCTCCAAGCTGATGACCGAAATCATGCTGCACGATTCCGCTGCGGCCTATGGATTGAACTACGTGGCGCTGCGCTACTTCAACGTCGCCGGCGCCGATCCGCTGGCGCGCATTGGCCTCGCCACCGCCGGCGCGACGCACCTTTTGAAGATCGCCGTCGAGGCCGCCACCGGGCAGCGTGCCCGTGTCGACGTGTTCGGCACCGACTATGCGACACCGGACGGTAGCTGCATCCGCGATTTCATCCATGTCGCCGATCTGGCGCAGGCGCATGTCGCGGCGCTGCGCTATCTGCGTCAGGGCGGATCGCCGACGACGCTGAACTGCGGCTACGGCCGCGGCTATTCGGTGCTGGAGACCATCGACGCGGTGCGCCGCGTCGCCGGCCGCAACTTCGCCGTTGCCAGCGCGGCGCGGCGTCCGGGCGACATCGTCGCGATGGTCGCCGACACCAGCCGGATTCGCCGAACGCTCGACTGGACACCGCGATATGATGACCTCGACACCATCGCAGGGCATGCAATGGCGTGGGAACGCAAGCTGCTGGCCCAGCGCCAAGGCTTTGAACTTGAAGCGATTTCAGCTTAGCCGCGAGGTCTTCGACCAGCTTTTGGCTTGAAAACCCGGCCCATCGGGGGCAAGGAGGCGGCTCGACGCACGCCAGCCCGACGCGCGCGACCAGCTCGACGCCGTCGATGGAACGCGGATGACCAAAGCCCCACGCAAGATAACCGACGATCCCTACGGCGCCGCGCAGCTGGTGCGGCGCCTGGTGATGGAACAGGCATCGGTGTATTGGCGCCGCTATTTGATGGCGTTCATCCTGATGGCGATCGCCGCGGCCGCCACGGCGCTGTCGGCCTATCTGCTCGGACAGGTGATCAACCAGGCCTATGTCGATCGCAATCTGACCGGCATCGTCGTGCTGTCGTTGGTCAGCCTCGCGATCTTCACCATCAAGGGCGTCGCAACCTACGGTCAGTCGGTGATCCTGACGCAGATCAAGAACGCGATCCTCGCCAACAATCAGCGCCGGCTGTTCGACAAGCTGATGCACGAGAGTCTCGGCTTCTACGCGCAGCGGCACTCGTCGGAGTTTCTCGCCCGCCTGACGTCCGGCGCCAACTCCGTCACCGAAGTGTTGAACCTGCTGATCAACGCGATCGGCCGTGATCTGTTGTCGCTGATCGGCCTCGTCATCGTGATGGTAACGCAGGATCCGTTCATGGCGCTGTTCGGCCTGCTGATTGCGCCGCCTGCCGTGCTGGTGCTGCGCAAGCTGGTGCGCCGCGTGAAGGGCCTCGCCTACACGCAATTCGCCGGCAATGCCGAGATCCTGGAGACGATGCAGGAATCGCTGCAGGGCATCCGCACCGTCAAGGCGTTTTCGCTCGAGCAGACGATGCGCGACCGGATCGGCGCGAGCATCGAGGCGGTGCGCAAGAACGCCGACAAGATGGCGCGAGTGTCGAACCGCTCCAGCCCGCTGATGGAAACGCTCGGCGGCTTCGCGGTGGCGGCGTCGCTGATGTATGGCGGCTATCGCGTGGTGGCGATGGGCGCGACGCCGGGGCAATTCTTCTCCTTCCTCACCGCCTTCCTGCTCGCCTACGAGCCGGCGAAACGGCTGGCACGGCTCAACATCGAGCTCAACAGCGGCCTGGTCGGCGCCCGCATGCTGCTCGAGATCGTCGACAGCCCGCAAAGCGAGCCGGATGACAGCAGCAAGCCTGCGCTGGCGCTCACCGAAGTTCGGGTCGAGTTCGACGCCGTGGAGTTCGCGTATCGCGCCGACGAGCCGGTGCTGAAGGGCATGAGCTTCGTCGCCGAGCCCGGCAAGATGACCGCATTGGTCGGCCCCTCCGGCGGCGGCAAGTCGACCGTGCTGGCGCTGCTGTTGCGGTTCTACGAGCCGTCTGCCGGCGATATCCGGATCGACGGCCAGTCGATCGCGTCGGTGTCGCGGGTATCGCTGCGCCAGCAAACCGCTTATGTCGGCCAGGACGTCTATCTGTTCCGCGACACCATCCGCGCCAACATCGCGTTCGGCAAAATCGGCGCGAGCGAAGACGAGATCGTCGCCGCCGCCAAGGCCGCCCATGCGCACGACTTCATCATGGGCTTTCCGCTCGGCTACGACACCCCGGTCGGCGAGCATGGCGCCCAGTTGTCCGGCGGCCAGCGCCAGCGCATCGCGGTCGCCCGCGCACTGCTGCGCGACGCCCCGATCGTGCTGTTGGACGAGGCGACCGCCGCGCTCGATTCTGAGTCGGAGAAGCTGGTGCAGGAGGCGATCGAACGGCTGTGCCACAACCGCACCACGATCGTGATCGCGCATCGCCTGCACACCATCATGCATGCCGATTCGATCCTGGTGGTCGAAGCCGGCGAGATCGTCGAACAGGGCCGGCACGACGACCTGCTGCGCCGCGGCGGCCGCTACGCCTCGTTCTTCCGGCTGCAGCAGCGCCACGCCGCGCCGCTGGCGGTCGTCGACACTGCCGTCTAGTCTACACGTCCTTCCGGCGCGCTCTGCGCATCCCCTTCCCAAGCTGCGAAAGTCAGATTGATGAGCTCTACGTCCGTGATCGCCCCGCTGCCGCAGCCCGCCCTCGCCGTGCAGGGCGACAGCAAGACCTTTCCGGTGCGCCGGATTTGGTGCGTCGGCCGCAACTATCTCGAGCACATCCGCGAACTCGGCAATGACGAGCGCAACCCGCCCTTCTTCTTCGCCAAGCACGCCGACATGATCGCGCCCGACGGCGCCACGATCCCGTATCCGACGCTCACCAAGGATATGCAGCACGAGGTCGAGCTGGTGGTGGCGCTGAAGAGCGGCGGCCTCAACATTCCGGCCGAGAGCGCGCTCGATCACGTCTGGGGCTACGGCGTCGGCATCGATCTGACGCGGCGCGATCTGCAGACCATCTCGCGCAAGAAGGAACAGCCCTGGGAGATCGGCAAGTCGTTTGATCTCTCGGCGCCGTGCGGCGCGCTGCGCCCGGCGTCGGAGATCGGCCACCCGGCGAGCGGCAAGATCTGGCTGTCGGTCAACGGCACCGAGCAGCAGAAGGGTGATCTATCGGAGATGATCTGGAACGTCGCCGAGATCATCTCGAAACTGTCGCTGCAGGTCGCGCTGAGCGCCGGCGATATCATCATGACCGGCACGCCGGCCGGCGTCGCTGCGCTGGTGCCCGGCGACAAGGTCGAATGCGGCGTCGATGGCGTCGGCACGCTGTCGATCGGCATCGGACAGCCGGCCTAAACGGGGTCGGCTCAGTTTTGTTGAGCGAACTGGAATCGCTCGACAATGGTCAAATTTGGCCATTACACGGCTGGTATTAGGAGTTGGTTAAGCATAATCGCTGATAAAATACGTCGTGCCGCGAGGAATTTGATCATGGTCTCGGATATCAGGCGATTTGTTTACCTTTCGGTGGCGATGGCGCTGTTTCTCGCCGCGGCGCAGGCCTCGGCTGGACTTTCATGGCGCGGCGGCGAGCAGCCGGCGCGCGTTGCGGCCATCGGCATCGTTCGCTAGGTCGACCACGCCGGTATTCAGCTATTGCTGAATACCGGACGAAACTCTCGCGGCTGCCAGCCGATCTCGGCCGAAGCCGGAGCAAGGTCGAAGGTCATGTCCTTCGCCATCCGGGTCGCCATCGTCGCCGATAGTCCCGGCAGCACGCGCACCGCAACCGGCAGCACCACGCGCCACGCCCAATCCGGCACTGGCACGATGATTCGCGGCAGGCCGAGCCCGTCGAAGATCCGGCCGACCATTTCGCGATAGCTCAGCGTCTCGCCGCCCGGCAGATTGTAGGTCTTGCCGGTACAGACCGGCCGCGCCGCGGCGGCGATCGCGGCGGCGGCGAGATCGTCGGCGTGGACCGGCTGGCGCAACCCCTCGCCGCCCGCCATCAGCGGAAAGAATCGGAAGCGGCGGATCAGGCCGGCGATGCGGCTGACATTGCCGTCGCGGCCTTCGAGATAGATCAGCGTCGGCCGCAGCACGGTCCAGGCCACACCGTTCGCCTCGCACGCTGCAATCAGCCGTGCTTCATCGGCGCCCCACAGCCGGATCGCGGCGCGCTCGTCCGGATCGGGCGTGTCCCATTTGGTAGCGATGCTGGTCGAGGTGAACACCACCAGCCGGATCATGCCGGCCGCCGCGAGTTGCGGAACGGCGTCGGCGACACGCCCCACCGGCGCGGTGGCGTAGACGACGCCGAGCGGCGGCAGTGCGGCGCGGCCGAGATCGGCGAGATCGCCAGCCAGCCAATCGGCGCCGTCACCGGCCAGCCGCGGCTGCCGCGACAAACCGATGGGCTGTGCACCATCGGCCACGAGCCGGCGCAGGATGGCACCGCCTACCATGCCGGTGGCGCCGATCACCAAAGGCCGCGGCGTTGTCATGACGCGGCCAGCCTTTCGACGAATGCGCCGTTCGCGGCGATTAAGACGATCCTGAACATCCGCGCTGCATAGCAGGATCGGCCGGCGGAGTCGCCTCCTCGCGACAGCGCTCAGCCGGCGGGCCGCTAACAACAGCGCTGCGCTTGGCGATGCGCAGCGCTGCAACGGCGTATCGGTCACGTCCGTGGATGGAGCGTAAGCGCGGCTGATTTCGCGCGGCGCGCGAGCAGGCAGCAGCTTGTGATTTGTCGGCGCGGCCAGGCTGTGATTTCAGCTTGGCAACCCTGCGACCGCCGCGATATGGCCTCGGCCCCAGGGAGTCGCTCGTCCGTGTCGCGGACGCCGCACGAGTTCCGAGCGAAAGGATGGTGGCCGTGTTCGTCTGGTTGATCGCTTCCGCCGATGGCCGACGCGCCGCCCTCTCCCCGTTATCGCCGCAGATCTGGGCGTCCGCCTCGCTCGGAGCCGAGCAATGATCACCGTCACGGCCGCGACCTGCAGCATCGCCGCGCTGGCGACCCTCGGCGTCGTCGCGCGGCCGTGGAACCTGCCGGAGTACATTTGGGCCGCGGCCGGCGCGGTGCTGCTGGTGGTGCTGCAATTACTGCCCTGGCAGGACGCGCTTGCCGCCGCCGGCAAGGGCCTCGACGTGTACTTCTTCCTGATCGGGATGATGCTGCTGGCGGAAGTGGCGCGTCAGGAGGGACTGTTCGACTGGCTCGCCGTGCAGGCGGTGCGGCACTCGCGGCATTCGGCGTCCCGGCTGTTCAGCATCGTCTATGCGGTCGGCACGCTGGTGACGATCTTTCTCTCCAACGACGCCACCGCGGTGGTGCTGACCCCGGCGGTGTACGCGGCCGCGCGCGCCGCCAAGGTCGAGCCGCTGCCGTATCTGTTGGTGTGCGCCTTCATCGCCAACGCGGCGAGCTTCGTGCTGCCGATCTCAAACCCCGCCAATCTCGTGGTGTTCGGCGATCGGATGCCGACGCTGCTGGAATGGCTGCGGGTGTTCTCGGTGCCGTCGCTCGTCGCGATCCTCGCCACCTTCGTGATGCTGCGCTTCACCCAGCGCAGGCACCTGCGCGGCAAGGTCGACACCCATGTCGAGCCGGTGCGGCTGACGCGCGGCGCCGCGATCGTCGCCGGCGGCATCGCGCTGACCGCCGTTGCGCTGCTTGCCTCCTCGGCGTTCGGCCACGATCTCGGCCTGCCGACGCTGATCTGCGGCGCGCTGGTCACCGTGATGGTGCTACTGATCAGCCGCAAATCGCCGCTGCCGGTGATCAAGGACGTGTCGTGGTCGGTGCTGCCGCTGGTCGCCGGGCTGTTCGTGCTGGTCGAGGGGCTCAATCACACCGGCCTGCTGCCGTTGCTGTCCGATCAGTTACGTGAGTCAGCAGCGTCCTCGCCGCAGACCACCGCCTGGGCCGCCGGCCTGCTGACGGCCTTCGGGTCGAACCTCGTCAACAATCTGCCGATGGGCCTGATTGCGGCGACGACGACGCAGGCGGCGCAGGCCTCCCATCAGATCACCGGCGCGGTGCTGATCGGCGTCGACCTCGGCCCCAATCTCTCGGTCACCGGCTCACTCGCCACAATCTTGTGGCTGATCGCGCTCCGCCGCGAGGGCGAACACATCGGAGCGCTCCGCTTCCTGCGCCTCGGCGTGCTGATCATGACCCCGGCGCTGGTGCTGGCGCTGGCGGCGCTGATGTTGATGCCGGCGTAAGCAACACTGCAAACAGCCGAGAGCATCGCAAGCGCCGCGCTCGTATCGCGAAGATCCGCGTCCAGCCGCCATTGCTCACATCTCTTTCAACCGCGCTTGGTGTCGCTTGGCCAAATCCTCTTTGCGTTCGCTGTAGCGATCAGTGAGACTGGACGACACGCCGCGAGTGAGCAGCGTGAACTTCACAAGCTCTTCCATCACGTCCACGATCCGGTCGTAGTAAGCGGATGCGAGCATCCTGCCTTGGTCATCGAACTGCTCGTACGCCTTGGCCACCGAGGATTGATTTGGGATTGTGATCATCCGCATCCAGCGCCCGAGGACGCGCATCTGATTGACCGCGTTGAACGACTGCGAGCCGCCGCTGACCTGCATCACCGCCAGCGTCTTGCCCTGGGTCGGCCGAACGGCGCCGAGGGACAGCGGGATCCAGTCGATCTGCGCCTTCATGATGCCGGTCATGGCGCCGTGCCGCTCCGGGCTGCACCACACCTGCCCCTCCGACCATTTCACGAGGTCGCGCAACTCCTGCACTTTCGGATGCTCCGCGGGCGCGCCGTCGGGCAACGGCAAGCCGGCAGGATCGAACATCCGCGTCTCGGCGCCGAAGGCCTGCAAAAGACGCGCAGCCTCCATCGTGGCAAAACGGCTGTACGACCGCTCGCGTAACGAGCCGTAGAGCAGCAAGATCCGCGGACGATGTTGCGCATGATCGCCGAAGCGGGCCGGATTCGGCATTGTGAAGACGTTTGCAATGATGTGCGGAAGGTTTGCTGGATCGGTCATCGGGCTCCGGAAGGTCGGTTGAACACAGCGACGTTCTACTTGATCAGCGCTTATAATTCAATTATTCATGAATTATGGAAACCAACGATGCACTCGACGCCCTGTCTGCTCTGTCGCAGGAAACTCGCCTGGCGGTGTTTCGCCTGCTTGTCCGACGCGAGCCGGACGGTGTCGCCGCCGGCGACCTCGCCAAAGCGATCGGCGTGCCTGCAAACTCGATGTCGGTGCATCTGGGCGTGCTGAGCCACGCCGGGCTGGTGACCTCCGAGCGGCGCAGCCGCTCGGTCATCTATCGCGCCGACCTGTCCCGCTTTCGCGAGCTGATGCTGTTCATGCTGAAGGACTGCTGCAACGGCCGCGCCGAGATCTGCGCGCCGCTGATCGCCGACCTTACGCCCTGTTGCCCCACCGAGGATGTCGTCCATGTCTGACCGGATTTTCAACGTCCTGTTCCTGTGCACCGGCAACTCCGCCCGCTCGATCTTGGCCGAGAGCATCCTGCGCAAAGATGGCCGCGGCAAATTCAATGCTTTCTCGGCTGGCAGCCAGCCGAAGGGCGCGGTCAACCCGTTCGCCATCAAGGTGCTTGCTGAGGGCAGCTACCCGACGGCGGGGTTGCGTTCGAAGAGCTGGTTGGAGTTCGCTGAGTCCGACGCGCCGGTGATGGATTTCGTATTTACCGTCTGCGACAACGCGGCTGGCGAGGCCTGCCCGCTGTGGCCCGGCCAACCGATGACGGCGCATTGGGGGATCGAAGACCCAGCTGCTGTCGAAGGCTCGGACCTCGACAAGGACCGCGCCTTCTTTCAGGCGTTTCGCTATCTGAAGAACCGCATCAGCGCCTTCACGGCGCTGCCGATCAAGCATCTCGACGGCGTCGCGCTCGGGACCAAGCTCCGAGCGATCGGCCAGCTCGATGGGACCAGTCATGGCCGTCCGGAGGTGGCGTGATGGACGTCGTGATCTACCACAATCCCGATTGCGGCACCTCGCGCAACACGCTCGGCCTGATCCGCAACGCCGGGATCGAACCGCACGTCATCGAGTATCTGAAATGCCCGCCCAGCCGCGCGCTGCTGCGCCAGATGATTGCGCGCGCCGGCCTCACGCCGCGACAGGCGCTGCGCGAGAAGGGCACGCCGTTCGCGGAGCTGAAGCTCGGCGATCCGTCGCTCGGTGACGACGATCTGATCGACGCCATGATGGCGCATCCGATGCTGATCAACCGGCCGTTCGTGGTGACGCCGAACGGCGTGCGGTTGTGCCGGCCGTCGGAGGAAGTGATCGACCTCCTGCCGCCGCAGCGCGGCGAGTTCTTCAAGGAAGACGGCGAGCAGGTGGTCGACGCCAGCGGCCGACGCGTGGCGACCGCTTAGATTTTCGGTTCGGCCGTCGACTGGAACAATCTGCATGTCCACCTTCGAACGCTATCTCACCCTGTGGGTCGCGCTGTGTATCGTCGTCGGCATCGGGCTCGGACACGTTATGCCGGGCGGCTTCCAGGCGATAGCGGCGGCCGAGATCGCCAAGGTCAACCTGCCGGTCGCGGCGCTGATCTGGCTGATGATCATTCCAATGCTGGTGAAGATCGACTTCGCCGCGCTGGCGCAGGTCCGGGAACATTGGCGCGGCATCGGCGTGACGCTTTTCATCAACTGGGCGGTGAAGCCGTTCACGATGGCGGCGCTCGCCTGGCTGTTCGTCGGCTATCTGTTCCGCTCCTATCTGCCGGCGGAGCAGATCAACTCCTATATCGCGGGCCTGATCATCCTTGCCGCCGCGCCGTGCACCGCCATGGTGTTCGTGTGGTCGAACCTGACCAAGGGCGAGCCGCATTTCACCCTGAGCCAGGTGGCGCTCAACGACACTATCATGGTGTTCGCCTTCGCGCCGCTCGTCGGCCTGCTGCTCGGGCTGTCGGCGATCACCGTGCCGTGGGATACGCTGCTGCTGTCGGTGGTACTGTACATCGTGGTGCCGGTGCTGATCGCGCAGCTGCTGCGGCGCCGCGTGCTGGCGAGCGGCGGGGAAGCCGGATTGCAGCGGCTGCTCGGCGTATTCCAGCCGCTGTCGCTGGTCGCGCTACTGGCGACGCTTGTGTTGCTGTTCGGCTTCCAGGGCGAACAGATCATCAAGCAGCCGCTGGTGATCGCGCTGCTCGCGGTGCCGATCCTGATCCAGGTCTACTTCAATGCCGGCTTGGCCTATCTGCTGAATCGCCTCGCCGGCGAGCAGCATTGCGTGGCCGGCCCCTCCGCCCTGATCGGCGCCAGCAATTTCTTCGAGCTGGCGGTCGCGGCCGCGATCAGCCTGTTCGGCTTCGAATCCGGCGCGGCGCTCGCCACCGTGGTCGGCGTGCTGATCGAGGTCCCGGTGATGCTCACCGTGGTGTGGATCGTCAACCGCAGCCGCGGTTGGTACGAATTGTCTACAGGTGTGCAGTCCCGATCCGGGATGGATGACGCCGCGCCGGGCAAGCCGTTGTCACAGGTCCAAACCGCGCGGGCGCCGGAGTAACACGCGTTAGTCAGTTCATCATCGCCCGCTGCGTCGGGATCTCGATTGCAAAGCCGGCCCCTCTCTCCTGCGCAATCAGCTCGATGGTGCCGCCGAGCGTCGAGACCACCAGATTGAACGCGATGTGCAAGCCAAGGCCTGCGCTGCCGCTGTCGCGGCGGGTGGTGAAAAACGGATCGAAGATGCGGTCGCGCAGCTCGGGTGCGATTCCGGTGCCGCGGTCGGCGCAGACGATGCGCACCGTCCCCGGGTCGATCTGTGTGGCGGTCAGTGTGAAGACGCCGCCGGCGCCGCTCGGATAGCCGTGCTCCGCGGCATTGAAGGCGAGGATGCTCATCACCTGCCCGAGCGCGCCCGGATAGCTGTGCAGCTTGATGCCGGGCGGCACGTCGACCTCGATCGCGAGGCCGCGCCGCGCCAGCAGCGGCTTCAGCTTGTCGAAGGTCTGGCCCAGCCAGCCTTGCAGCTCGAAGGCCTCCTGTTGCTCGTTGGCGTGGTCGACCGCGACCTGCTTGAAGGTGTGGATCATCTCCGAGGCGCGGTGCAGGCTCTGCCAGGTCAGTTGCAGCCCCTGCTCCAGCCGGCCGATGCCGCGCACCAGCTCGGAGCGCCGGACCTGGCCGCCGCTCACCATCTGGGCCAAGCCCTGCACGTCGCCCTGCATCGTCGTCGAGGTGGTGAGCGCCAGACCGATCGGCGTGCTGACCTCGTGGGCGACGCCGGCGACCAACTGGCCGAGCGAGGCCAGCTTCTCGGCCTGCACCAGATGCGCCTGCGTCGCCTGCAATGCCTGCAGCGACGCCTCGGCGCGCGCCGTTTCGCGGCGCAGTGCTTCGGTGGTCTCAAACAGCCGGCGGGCGCGATACTCGCGGGCGCCGACCGCGTAGAGCGACAGCAGATAGGCGTTGCCGATCAGGAAGTGATTGATGAAGCCGAGCCCGCTCGGCAGCGACGGCGCGATCCATTCGACGAAGGCGAAGGCCAGCCAGGTGGTGACGCAGAACACCAGCAGCGAGCCGACCCGCAGCGGCAGCATGGTCGAGACGAACAGGATGACGATGATCATCCCCGCCGACGCGAAGGTGAAGCCCGACGGCAGCACCAGATACACGAACGGCAGCACGCAGCCGGGAATGACGCAGTACAGCAGCAGGATCGGCTCGGTCCAGCGGCGGGCGAAGGCGATCAGCACCGTCAGCGGCAGCAGCACGAACAGCGCTGTGCCGCCCCGGATCGCCAGCGTGGTCGGCACCACCTCCGGATACAACACCCAATCCCAGAAGGTGTAGCCCGCATAGGTCAGCGCGCCGAGCAGCATCGCCGCCTGGGTCCAGCGCAGGCTGCCGCGCACAAAGATCTCGACGAAGCGATGCTCGGCGGCGGCGTCTTCGAAGCGCAGTCCGATGCGCTGCATCAGAAGTGAAACGCGATGCGACAGTGACGCGCGGCGTTCGGCTGTGGGCTGGACCAGACTTTGCGGATCGAATGAGGACATCGGAGCTGGACGGACGGCGCGCACGATCGGATCATGAGCGGTGAGGAGATCTGGCGGGTGGCCCGCCGGCCAACCATACG
The DNA here is from genome assembly GCF_003591005.1 of Rhodopseudomonas palustris. Lineage (GTDB taxonomy): Bacteria > Pseudomonadota > Alphaproteobacteria > Rhizobiales > Xanthobacteraceae > Rhodopseudomonas > Rhodopseudomonas palustris_K. The sequence goes on along the minus strand of NZ_QYYD01000004.1, from coordinate 40,592 downwards.
CGAGGTGACGGAAGGCGAACTAGAGGTAATATGCGGCAGGCCAGCGCCGGGTTCCGCGACCGGCCGGCCGGGCCAGCGCCCCGATCGCGGCCCCGTCAGCAAGGAATGATTGGCGCTTTTGCCCGTCTTGGCTTAAACGTTCCCGACCTCCCGTCATCGCCTGCCGCTCGCGGCCGCGGATTGTCACGGCTCCGCTGGAGCCGTCGGGATTTCCCATTCGGCGTCATCGCCCAGAAGGTTGCCTGCCCGTGCCATTCTCGTCTTCTCCCCCGCCGCTCGCGCGAGCTTTGGCGGCCCGCAATTATTCCGAAGCGACGCCGGTGCAGAGCGCCGTGCTGGCGCCGGACGCCGCCGGGCGCGACCTGCTGGTGTCCGCCCAGACCGGCTCCGGCAAGACCGTCGCCTACGGCCTCGCCATCGCCCGCGACCTGCTCGGCGACGCCGAGCGCTTCGAGCGCGCTGGGGCGCCGCTGGCGCTGATCGTGGCGCCGACCCGCGAGCTGGCGCTGCAGGTGCACCGCGAGCTTGGCTGGCTGTATGGCGAAGCCGGCGCCCGCGTCGTCTCCTGCGTCGGCGGCATGGACCCGCGCCGCGAGCAGCGCGAACTCGAAGCCGGCGCCCATATCGTAGTCGGCACGCCCGGCCGGCTGTGCGATCACCTCCGCCGCCACCGGCTCGACGTCTCGCAGCTCAAAGCCGTGGTGCTCGACGAGGCCGACGAGATGCTCGATCTCGGCTTCCGCGAGGACATGGAGTTCATCCTCAAGACCACGCCGGAGAGCCGCCGCACCCTGCTGTTCTCGGCGACGCTGCCGCGCACCATCATCACGCTCGCCAAGACCTATCAGCACGACGCGTTTCGCATCGAGGTCGCCGGCCGCGACGGCGGCCATGCCGATATCGAATATCGCGCCATCCGGATCGCGCCAAGCGACGCCGAGCACGCGGTGGTCAACACGCTGCGCTACGTCGAATCGCCGACCGCGATCGTCTTCTGCGCGACGCGTAGCGGCGTCACGCATCTGACGACCGCGCTGCTCGAGCGCGGCTTCTCGGTGGTGGCGCTGTCCGGCGAGCTCACCCAGAACGAACGCACCAACGCGCTGAACGCGCTGCGCGACGGCCGCGCCCGCGTCTGCGTCGCCACCGACGTGGCCGCGCGGGGCATTGACCTTCCGAATCTCGGCCTCGTCATTCACGCCGACCTGCCGAACGATCCGGAAGTGATGCAGCATCGCTCCGGCCGCACCGGGCGCGCCGGCAAGAAGGGCATCAGCGTGTTGCTCGTTCCGCCGGCGCGGCGGCGACGCGCCGAGACGCTGCTCAACCTTGCCGGCATCGACGCCGTCTGGGGCACCGCCCCGCAGGCCGAGGAGATCCGCGCGCTCGATCAGCAGCGCATGCTGCAGGACGATCTGTTCACCGAAGAAGCCAGCCCGGACGACCAGGCGCTGGCGCAGACGCTACTCGCCGAGCGCAGCGCCGAACAGATCGCGGTCGCGCTGGCGCGGCTGTATCGCGCGCGGCTGCCGGCGCCGGAGGACATTCTCGATCCCGGCGAGCGCGCGCCGCGTGGCCGCGACGATCGCGCCGCCGGCAAGGGTTCGCGCGAGGAGCGCGACTACGGTCCGCGCGACAGGGCTCCGCGAACGCGCTCGGCGAAAGCCGGAGAAAAACACAGCATGGCCGACGGCGTGTGGTTTCGCGCCGCCATCGGCAAGCGCAAGAACGCCGAGGCGCGCTGGCTGCTGCCGATGATCTGCCGCCGCGGCGGCATCACCCGGCAGGACATCGGCGCGATCCGGATTCTCGACACCACGACCGAGTTCGAGATCTCGGCAGCCGCAGCGGTCGATTTCGCCGCCCAGATCAAGCGTCCGGACAAGGACGACAACATCCGCATCGAACCGCTGATCGGCGCCAAGCAGATCGAGGAGCGCGCCGAGCGCCCGGCGAAATCTTCAGCTGAGGCGAAGGCGCCGTATGAGCGCAAATCCGAGCGCGAGACGCGGCGCAGCAAGCGGCCGGACTCCTGGTCGCCGCAGAACGAGCCGCTGGACGATCCGCGCCGCGACACGCGCAGCGACGACCGCCCGCGCGGCGCCGGCTTTGCCGATCAGCATGCGCCGCGCGGCAAGGATGGCTTCAAGAAGAAGCCATTCGACAAAGACGCCCGTAAGCCGGAGCGGGATAGCGACGGGCTGAAACGCGCCGGCTTCACCAGCGACGGGTTCAAGAAGAAGCCGAAGTCACGCGACGACAAGCCGGCCTATGTCAGCAAAGCCCGCCGCACCGATCCGTCGGCCAAGAGCCCGGCGTTCAAGAAGAAGGCCAAGAAGTTTCGCGGCTGAGCGCGAGCTAACAGCACCGCATCACCCAACGCGCTCCTCGCGCGATGGATACGCGGGTCAAGCCCGCGCATGACGGCGCAGCGTGAGGATGCGGCGCGCCACAAAGTAAGCTGTTATACCCCGCGAATGCGGGTGACCCAGTATCGCAGAGCGCTCGCGGGGATGCCGCTGCCAACAACTGATGCTCTGGGATACTGGGTCGCCCGCCTGCGCGGGCGATGACGTAGGAGGGTGGCGCGAAGCGGTGCCTCCAACACCCCCGTCATTGCCGGGCTTGACCCGGCAATCCATCCACTTCGCAACAACCCGACACTCACGCGCTACGCGCGCCCAAAGCTTACGCCGCCTTGCGCTTGCGCGACGCGGCTTTCTTCGCGGCGGGCTTCGGCGCGGCGGTTTTGACGGTGGCGATCTGGGTGAGCGACTGCGCCAGCAATTCGCGCTGCGCGCTCAGCCAGAACGCGTCGGCATTGCCTTCCGGCCGGCCGGCTTCGTTCCACATGTGGTAAGCACGCTCGCGGATCGCCTGGTCCATGTCCTGCATCTCAAAACTCCTATTGCGTTGCGGGAACGATGCCGTGACGCGGTTAATAAATCGCCAATCACGGCGTAGCACCGTGACATGTGTATCAAACGATCGATCGTCGCGGGCACGTCTATCGGTCATCGACTGCGCCGGGGCCGCAGATCGCCACACCGGCGGCGCAAATCGCTGCAATGGTGATCGTGCGCCGCGCGAACATTCGGAAGTCTCAAATATGCATCGATCGATCGTGCCGGTCCTGGCGGCGGCTGTTGTTGTCGCATGCAACTCGGCAGCCGCCGATCCGGTGCTGTCGCTGCCGATCGCCTGCACGGTCGGGACCGATTGCTTCATCCAGAACTACGTCGACCACGACAGCACCGCAGGCACACGCGACTATCATTGCGGGCCGCGTAGTTACGACACCCACAACGGCACCGACTTCCGGCTGCCCGATACGGCGACGCAACAGCGCGGCGTGGCTGTGTTGGCGGTCGCCGACGGCGTCGTCGAACGCACGCGGGATTCGATGCCTGACGTTTCAACGCAGGTGACCGGGCGCGAGGCCGTGCGCGGCCAGGAATGCGGCAATGGACTGGTCGTTCGGCACGCCGAAGGCTGGACGTCGCAATATTGCCACCTGGCGAAAGCGAGCCTTGTGGTCAGGCCGGGGCAGTTGGTGAAGGCCGGCGAGACACTCGGCCGGGTCGGCCTGTCAGGCGACACCGCGTTTCCGCATGTTCACGTCAGCATCCGCAAGGACGGCAAGATCGTCGATCCGTTTGCCTACCCGGCCGGCGCGGCGTGCGGCGAAGGGCCGTCGCTGTGGCAGCCGGCGCTGCAGCCGCAGCTGCACTATCGCCCCACCGAAGTGCTCAATGTCGGCTTCTCGTCTCGGCCGGTGACGATGCAGTCGATCGAACAGGGGCAGTCCAACGAACTCTCCGACAACGGCCCGATCATCGCCTACGCTCGCACCATCGGTCTGCGCGCCGGCGACGTGCAGGCGCTGAAGGTGGTCGATGCCGACGGCAAGGTGTTGGTGGAACGAACCTTCCCGCCCTCGGACAGCAACAAGGCCCAAGCCTTCATCGCGCTCGGCAAGCGCCGCGTCGCCCTGACCGGCCGCCTCAGCGCGACCTACACCATCACCCGCCCCGACGGCAGCAAAGTTCTGCAACGCAGCTTCGACGCCGAACTGCGTTGAGCGGCCGATCCAGCGGCCGCAGCGCCATGACCGCGGACCAGACACGGGCGCGTCGCGTCTCCGCATTGAACGCAAACGCCGCATCGCCGGACATAGCAGGGACAGGAACGCGGCGCTGACGACGCCGGCGGCCTTGCGGTCGCGCCGACCGTTTAGCGTCACGACGCCGCCGCCGACACAAGCCGGACGATGCCCATGCCCTATCTGGTGCTGTTCGCGGTTCTCTTCGTGCTGTTTCTCCAAGCCAGCGGAGCGATCCCGCCGGGCAGCGTCGGCGGTCCGCTGGTGATCGCGCTGGCGCTGTTTGTCGGCGCGCTGGCGGTCGCCATCCACGAGGCCTGGCGCAGGCAGCGCGGTCCGCTCGGCTGGATCGTCAATATTCTGCTCGCCTTCACCGGCGCCTTTCTGGCGGCCCCGCTCGGTGGTATGGCGGCGACGTTGCTGCTCAGCCCGTTCGTGCGCGGCTCGACGTCGATCGCCGCCGCCGGCTGCCTGGTGATGGCGGCGGCACTCGCCGCGACGATGATCGTGACGCTGACGGGAGCCTGGGGCGCGATCCGGGTGGTGAACAGGTGGCGGCGAGCGTGAGATCGCAGGCCCTGGAGGGCCGCGAGCCGGCAACGCCGCGGGCCACTCGCGCACTATATCGCGGATGTCACAGGCACGGCATCAGGCCCCCGACCCGATCGGCGACCCGCATGGCGATCCGCGATCACCGACCGTCTCCGACCAAACGGACAGCGCTACGCTCATCCGCACTACGCTTGACTACTCGCATCCGAATTGATGCTATCAGTCCCCGATCGCCCGCGCATGGGCGTGGTGGGGCGGGTCTCGTCACCGATCGGAGAAGGCGGCATGGCGGAAGTGATCAAGGCGACGATCGTATTCGTGCTGTCGAACTTCTCGCTGAGCTTCCTCGTCGCCGGTCTGCTGTTCGCGCTGGTCGCAATCGCACGCGCACCAAGACCGCTGCGATCGCCGGAGGTGATCGACAAGCTGCTGGCCTGGCACGTGTTCTGGTCGATCGGCGTCTGTTACTTCTACAACTTCGTCATGCACGGCTTTTTCGGCAAGATGTCCGCGGCCTTCATCGGCTGGGCAGATAGTCCGTTCCAGTTCGAAGTCGCCACCGCCAGCCTCGGCTTCTCCGTCGTCGGCTTCCTCGCCGCCTTCCGCAGCTTCGACCTCCGCCTCGCCGCCATCCTCGGCGCCAGCGTGTTCTCGCTCGGCGCCGCCGCCGGTCACATCTATCAGATGGCAACGCAGCACAATTTCGCCGCGGGCAATGCGGGGGTGGTGTTCTATACGGATATCGGCATTCCGGTGTTTGGTGGGGTGCTGTTGTGGCTGTGGTGGCGGGGACGGAACGAGCGGGCACGCGAGGTGCCGTTCGCCGATGCCTTGCTGGCGATGCCGCAGGACGACGGTGAGTTTTCGCGCCAGCCCGTGCGGACGCGCGACCTCGATCTGTGATGCTCCTGATCGATCCTGGACGTCGTCCGAACCGCGCGAGCGGAAGGGCCATCATAGGGCGGGTTAACCGAAGGCGTAACCCGCCGAACAGCCATAGCGCTTGTCTCCACGCAATGGCGGATTACGCTGCGCCAATCCGCCCTACGGGCTGACGTGCTGCGGGACGCTTTCATCTCGTTCATCAATGCCGGCCATCACTTTTGGGATCTCGTCACAAGGCAGACGGTTGACAAGGACGTAAGCCGAGAAAGCATCTCTCACGCTGATCTTCGCTTGACCCACGAGTACGAATTGCTCGTGGAAGGGCGCCGGTTTGTAGCCAGATTATCTGGCTGCGATGGGGCAATTGCGATCTCAGAAGATCTAAAAGTACTTGGCTTCGGAGCTGAAATCACCGCTCGGCTCAAAGAGAATACCCGCATCATCGACGTCCAAGACGACGAAGAAATGAACCGGCTCGGAGAGCCTCTAGATTCAAATCAGTTCGGCATGCGTCATCGCTCAGCGATCAAATTCATTAGTCAGGGAGCTCGATTGGCGCGTTTACGTCGTATCGCAGGACGGTCCGATAAGTGCGGTCTGGCCAGATGGCAACGATGTCAGCGCTCGCAAGGGGCTCAATCTTGTAAACCAGAACACCCCATTCGCATAACAAAGCCCCGGATCGCTCCGGGGCTTTGTCGTTAGTCCGATGGTTGGCCGGGTCAAGCCCGGCTATGACGCTCTGAGCGAGTAGCAGCGGCCGCGCCAATCGCGACCGCCCTCCCCCATCAATACCGATAATGCTCCGCCTTGAACGGCCCCTCGACCTTGACGCCGATGTAGTCCGCCTGGTCCTTGCGCAGTTCGGTCAGCTTGACGCCGATCTTGGCGAGGTGGAGGCGGGCGACTTTTTCGTCGAGGCTCTTCGGCAGGACGTAGACTTCCTTCTTGTACTTGCCGTCCTTGTTGTTGGCGAACAGTTCGATCTGCGCCAGCGTCTGATTGGTGAACGACGCCGACATCACGAAGGACGGATGGCCGGTGGCGTTGCCGAGGTTGACGAGGCGGCCTTCCGACAGCAGCACGATGCGTTTGCCGTCCGGGAAAGTGATCTCGTCGACCTGCGGCTTGATGTTGTCCCACTTCAGGTTCTTCAGATGCGCGATCTGAATCTCGTTGTCGAAGTGGCCGATGTTGCAGACGATGGCGCGATCCTTCATCGCACGCATGTGCTCGATGGTGATGATGTCCTTGTTGCCGGTGGCGGTGACGAAGATGTCGGCGATCGGCGCCGCGTCCTCCATGGTCACGACCTGATAGCCTTCCATCGCCGCCTGCAGCGCGCAGATCGGATCGACTTCCGACACCATGACGCGGGCGCCGGCTTGGCGCAGCGACGCCGCCGAGCCCTTGCCGACGTCGCCGAAGCCGGCGACCATCGCGACCTTGCCGGACATCATCACGTCGGTGCCGCGGCGGATGCCGTCGACCAGCGATTCACGGCAACCATAGAGGTTGTCGAATTTCGACTTGGTGACCGAGTCGTTGACGTTGATGGCGGGCCACAGCAGTGTGCCGGCCTTCTGCATGTCGTAGAGGCGATGCACGCCGGTGGTGGTCTCTTCGGAGACGCCCATGATGTTCTTGGCGATCTCGGCGAAGTAACCCTTCGGCTTCTCCTTGAGCTGCTTCTTCAGGAGCGCGAAGAAGATCACTTCCTCGTCGGAGCCCGGCTTGTCGAGGAAGGCGGTGTCGCCGTTCTCGGCGCGCAGGCCGAGATGCACGTACATGGTGGCGTCGCCGCCGTCATCGAGGATCATGTTCGGGGTGCCGCCGCCGTGCCAGTCGAACATCCGGGCGGTGTAGGCCCAGTAATCCTCGAGGCTCTCGCCCTTGATGGCGAACACAGGAATGCCGGCAGCGGCGATCGCCGCGGCGGCGTGGTCCTGGGTCGAATAGATGTTGCACGACACCCAGCGCACGTCGGCGCCGAGCGCCACCAGCGTCTCGATCAGCACCGCGGTCTGAATCGTCATGTGCAGCGAGCCGGCGATGCGGGCGCCCTTGAGCGGCTGCTTCGGGCCGTATTCCTCGCGGGTCGCCATCAGGCCGGGCATTTCGGTCTCGGCCAGCGAGATCTCCTTGCGGCCGAATTCGGCGAGGCCGATATCCTTGACGATGTAGTCGGTGAAGTTGGACTTCTTGGCGGTGGCGGTCATGCGGATGGGTTTCCTGATGTCGGTGTCAGACGACCTGAGCACTACAAACTAATTCGGGCACTTTGAGGCACTGCCTGCTCCTTCTCCCCGCTGGCGGGGAGAAGGCTGGGATGAGGGGGCGTCTCCGCGAGCCCGAGCGGCTCGGCTGCGCGGAGGCGCCCCCCTCACCCGCCCGGCTTCGCTGCGCTACGCCGGGCGACCTCTCCCCGCAAGCGGGGAGAGGTTAGAAGCCGTGCTTCCTTACACCGCGCGCTTCAGCGCGTCGGCAAGATCGGTCTTCTCCCAGGAGAAGCCGCCGTCGGCGTCCGGGGTGCGGCCGAAATGGCCGTAGGACGAGGTCCGGGCGTAGATCGGCTTGTTGAGGTCGAGATGGGTGCGGATGCCGCGCGGCGTCAGGTCCATCGCCTCGGCGACCGCCTTCTCGAGCTGGTCTTCCGACACTTTGCCGGTGCCGTGGGTGTCGATGTAGATCGACAGCGGCCGCGCCACGCCGATGGCGTAGGCGAGCTGCAGCGTGCAGCGATCGGCGAGGCCGGCCGCGACGATGTTCTTGGCGAGGTAGCGCGACGCATAGGCGGCCGAGCGATCGACCTTGGTCGGATCCTTGCCGGAGAACGCGCCGCCGCCGTGCGGGGCCGCGCCACCGTAAGTATCGACGATGATCTTGCGGCCGGTCAGGCCGGTGTCGCCGTCCGGACCGCCGATGTAGAACTTGCCGGTCGGGTTGATGTGCCAGATCGTCTTGTCGGAGATCCAGTCGGCGGGCAGCGCCTGGCGCACATAGGGCTCGACGCGCTCGCGCACCTGCTCCGAGGTCATGTCCTCGATCAGATGCTGATGCGACACCACGATCTCGCGGACGCCGACCGGCTTGCCGTTCTCATATTGGATGGTGACCTGGCTCTTGCTATCCGGGCCCAGCACCTTCTCCTTGCCGGAGTGGCGTGCTTCCGAGATCAGCCGCAGGATCTTGTGGGCGTAGAAGATCGGCGCCGGCATCAGATCCGGCGTCTCGTTGGTGGCGTAGCCGAACATAATACCTTGATCGCCGGCGCCCTCTTCCTTGTTGGTGCCGGGCTGCAGCGCGTCGACGCCCTGCGCGATATCGGCCGACTGCGGATGCAGCAGAATCTCGATGTCGCAATTCTCCCAGTGGAAGCCTTCCTGCTCGTAGCCGATGTCCTTGATGGCGGCGCGGACGACGCCTTCGATCTGCTCGTTGGTCACCGAGGAAGGGCCGCGGGTTTCGCCGGCGATTACCACCTTGTTGGTGGTGGCCAGCGTCTCGCACGCGGCGCGGATCGCCCACGGATCGATGCCGGCCTTCGGGCCTTCGCGGAAGAACAGATCGACGACTTCGTCGGAGATCCGGTCGCAGACCTTGTCCGGATGACCTTCCGACACCGACTCACTGGTGAACAAATAAGACGCGCGCATGTACCAACCCCTTGTCCGCCAACACGGCGGCGTTTCGTGAATGTTATCCCTGAGAAGTCAATCGCGCCGACGCGAGATGACGTAGGATTCGTCGTAGAACCAGAGCCCGCTGTGCTTGCGCAGAACTTCCCTGGTCGCTTCCAGATAGTGGCCGCCCTGTGTCGTCTCCGTCAGCCGGTCGTCTTCGATCTGGGCGACATAAACCGCGGCGTTCCAGGCTGCAAAGGCCGTCGAATTGCCGATGGCCCCTGTGACTTCGTTCGGTAGCGCCTCCATATCATAGCGAAAGATCGACCGGCTATCCGCATAAGCGTTAAAGTTGAGGTCCCGGCCGGCGGCCCCCAACTCGTACTTCACCGCCCGCAGCAATTCGTGGCGGCTGACCGAGAACGGATTTTCGTCCGGCCACACCGCGCGGACGATTTCCAACCCCGGGTCGTGGCCGTGAGAGTGAATTCCGATCAGCCGCCCGCCGGCGCGCAGCGCCCGCGCCAGCGGCGCGATGATCCGCTTCGCCCGAAAGTTGACGCTGGCTTTCGCGCGGTACGGCTGCGAGGCGATGATCAGGTCGAAATTCGCCTCGGTCTTGCCGGCACGCGGGATGATCGAATCGAGCAGGAAGCGATGGTCTTCTCGGTACAGCACGATCGCCACCGGGCGTTCGTAGACCGGCATGCCGGAATGCGGGCTGACCCGGGCGCGCCAGTTCTCCTGCAGGAACGGCGCCAGCTCGTTGATCTGGGCCTCGAATTCGCCGGATGAGTCGCCGCGCAGCGCCACCTCGTGCCAGATCATGCCGGCCGCCGCCGTCGGCGATGCCGGCGTCAGCCACGGCGCTTCGGCGTAGTACATATTGGTGAAGACGAACACCGACGCCGGGTGCTCGAAAAGCCGGTCCGCCACCTTGTCCAGCGTCAGCCGCAGATCCTCGAGGCTGAGCTCCTTGCCGGCGACATAGAATGGCATGTGCGGGAAGCGGCCGTGCATCGCCCGCAGCACCCGCGCCAGCACGGTGCCGTCGCCGCAGCCGGCGTCGAACACCCGCAGCGCCGGCGGCCGCGGATGGATGCTGCCCAGCTCCAGCGTGACGCGGTCCGCCACCACCCGCTTCTCGCTGCAGGTGTGAACGAACAGCAGATATTTCTGGCGGTTCTCGAAGAAGCGGAAATTGCTGCGCGGGTCGCGCCGCTCCGGCGGCACCACCAGGCCGCGCGGCGGCGGCGGATTGCCGAGCCCGGCGGCGACGAACGCCTCAATCCGGTCCAGCGTGTCGACGGTAATGCGCTTGCCCTCGCGCAGCCGCTGCACCAGCTTGCCGTCATTGACCGAGCGCCGGCCAAACGTCGTCTCAGCCATTCCCGCGACGCGGCAATAGTCCGAAATCCGACCGAGGAGCTGCTCGTTCTTCATGAACCCCTATGGTGGGCAGAAGGCGATCGTAGGGCGCCGGCACCATGGATTGCCCACGGGCAAAAAGCAACAGCGCAGATGCAGCATCGCGCAACCGGCGGGGAAATCAGGGCTTTTTGTCGAACTGATAAGGGCGCTGGCGCCGGAGAAGAGGTCGCGGGCGGATCGGGCTCACGCCCGTCGGCAATGCCCGTGCGCCCAGGGATTGAAGCCGACTTTCCCACCCATCGGTAGGTTTCGGAAAGTTACGCACGCCTCAACCCGTCATGGCCGGGCTCGTCCCGGCCATCCACGCCTTTTCTGTATGTCCGTCAGCAAGGCGTGGATGCCCGGCACAAGGCCGGGCATGACGAAGCGATTGAGAGCTGACCCGAAAAGGTCGTCCGCGGCGCGGCGCGTTGCGGCGGTTAGATCATCCGGTCGGGCGTCAGCTGACGCGGGTCGGTGCGCAGTTCGATCACGGCAGGCCTGTCGGCCGCGATCGCGCGCTGCAGCGCTTGCGGGAAGGCGGCGTGGCTGTCGATCGCTTCGGCGTGGGCGCCGTGGCTCTGCGCCAGCGTGACGAAATCAGGGTTGGTCAGCGTCGTGCCGCTCGGCCGCCCGGGAAACTGGTTCTCCTGGTGCATCCGGATCGAGCCGTAGGCGGCGTTGTTGACGATGATCACGACGATCGGCAACTGCTCGCGGATCGCCGTCGCGAATTCCTGCGACGCCATCATGAAGCAGCCGTCGCCGGCGAGGCAGACCACGGCTCGCTCCGGATGGCGCAGCTTGGCGGCGATCGCGGCCGGCAGGCCATAGCCCATCGAGCCGGACTTCGGCGCGATCTGGGTGCCGAGCTCGCGATAGCGGAAGTAGCGATGCAGCCAGATCGTGTAGTTTCCGGCGCCGTTGGTGACGATGGCGTCGGACGGCAACCGCTCGCGCAGATGCGTGATCACTTCCGCAACGTCGAGCAGCGGGGCGTGCGGCCGCGCCTTCTGATACGCGACATAGGCGGCGCGGCCGGCGGCGCGCCAGTCCGCCCACGCGGCCGGCTCGAGCGGCGGCAGCTCGGCCAGCGCCGCGACGAAGCGCGACGCATCGGCTTCGATCGCCAGCGTCGGCGTATAGACACGGCCAAGCTCACCGGCGTCGGGAAAGACATGGATGAGTGTTTGCTGCGGCACCGGCAGCTCGAACAGCGAATAGTGCTGCGTGGTGACGTCGCCGAGCCGGTCGCCGATCACCAGCAGGCAATCCGCCTGTTTGACGCGCTCGACCAGCTTGCGGCTGCAGCCGAGACTGAGATCGCCGAGATACTGATCGCAATCGTTGCTGAGCACGTCCTGCGAGCGGAAGCCGGCGACGACGGGAAGATCGTTACTCTCGACGTAGCGGCCGAACGCATCGGCGGCCGCCCGGCTCCAGCCGAGATTGCCGACGATGATCAGCGGCCGCTGCGCGCTTTGCAGCAGCGCGTGAGCCGCGTGCAGCTCAGCCGGCGCCGGCGCGGCGCGCTCGACCGCGATCGGCGCGACGTCGGCGGCGTCGCTGAGGTCGCTCAGCACATCCTCCGGCAACGCCAGCGCCACCGGCCCCGGGCGGCCCTGCAGCGCAACGGAAAACGCGCGCGCCACCATCGTCGGGATCTGGTCGGCGGATTCGACCTCGGCGACCCATTTGGTCATGCTGCCGAGCACCGCCGTGTAGTCGATCTCCTGAAACGCCTCCCTGCCGCGATACGCCCGCGGCACCTGGCCGATCAGCAGCAGCATCGGCGTCGAATCCTGCCAGGCGGTGTGCACGCCGACCATCGCGTGCATCGCGCCCGGGCCGCGGCTGACGATGCACACGCCGGGGCGACCGGTGAGCTTGCCATCGGCCTCGGCCATATGCGACGCCGTCGCCTCATGGCGGCAGACGATGAAGCGCACACCGGCCTCAGCATCGGCCACCGCGTCGAACACCGGCAGCGCGCTTTCGCCCGGCACGCCGAACATCCGATCGACCCCGTGGCACCGCAGCGCCGCGATCAAAAGTTCGCCGCCGTTGCGCAGGCGAGCGCCGGTCGGCGACGCCGCTCCGGCTGTAGGCTGGACGTTCATGATCGGATTCCTCGGGTCGTTACTTCGCGGCCTGCCCCACGACCGATCACTCCTGGAACACTTCCTGGCGGCGGCGGACGATCTGCGGCATCATCATCGACACCAGCAGCGCCACGCTCGCCAGCAGCAGAACGCAGCTGATCGGCCGCTGCAGGAACACCGCAGGGTCGCCGTGCGAGCTGATCAGGCTGCGGCGGAAGTTTTCTTCGACCTGCGGCCCCAGCACGAAGCCCATCAGCAGCGGCGCCGGCTCGGCCTTGAGCTTGAGCAGCACATAGCCGAGCAGCGTGAAGGCGACCGTAAGATAAATGTCGAAGCTCGAATTGTTGACCGAGTAGACGCCGATCGCGCAGACCACGCAGATCACCAGGAACAGCACGCGATACGGCACCGCGAGCAGCCGAACCCAGATGCCGATCAGCGGCAGGTTGATGATCACCAGCATGGCGTTGCCGATGAACATGCTGGCGATCAGGCCCCAGAACAGCTCCGGCTGCCGCGAGATGATCATCGGCCCCGGCGCGATGCCGTGCAGCGTCAGCGCGCCGACCATCAGCGCCATGGTGGCGCTGGTCGGGATGCCCATGGTCAGCAGCGGCACGAACGAAGTCTGCGCCGCGGCGTTGTTGGCCGATTCCGGCCCGGCGACGCCCTCGATGGCGCCGTTGCCGAACCGCGACGGGTCCTTCGCGACGCGCTTCTCCAGCGCGTAGGACGAGAACGACGCCATCGTGGCGCCGGCGCCCGGCAGCAGGCCGCAGATCGATCCCAGCAACGTGCCGCGCGTCACCGCACCCCAGGCGCCGCGCAGCACCTTGAACGACGGCCAGATGCTGGAGATCTTCGCCCGGTCCGTCATCCGCACCGATGCGCCTTCGAGATTGGAGATCACCTCGGCAACGCCGAACAATCCCATCACCAGCACGACGAAGTTGATGCCGTCGGACAGTTCGATCAGCCCGAACGTCATCCGCGCCTCGCCGGTGTTGACGTCCATGCCGACCATGCCGAGCAACAGGCCGAGGAAGATCATGCACACCGCGCGGAACACCGAGCCGTTCGCCAGAACCACGGCCGCGACCAGGCCGAGCACCATCAGCGAGAAGTAGTCCGGCGACTCGAAGCGCTGCGCCAATAGCGCCAGCGGCGGACCCATCAGGGCAATCACCAGCGTGCCGAAGCAGCCGGCGATGAACGAGCCGATCGCGGCGATCGCCAGCGCCTCGCCAGCGCGGCCCTGCCGGGCCATCTTGTAGCCGTCGATCGCGGTGACCACCGAGGTCGACTCGCCGGGGATATTGACCAGGATCGCCGTGGTCGAGCCGCCATATTGCGCGCCGTAATAGATGCCCGCCAGCATGATGATCGCCGACAGCGGATTGAGCGCGAAAGTCACTGGCAGCAGCAGCGAGATGGTCGCGACCGGGCCGAGGCCGGGCAGCACGCCGATCAATGTGCCGCACAGCGCGCCGCACAGGCAGTACAGCAGGTTCTCAGGCGTGGCCGCGACCGCGAAGCCGTGGCCCATCAGGGCGAAGACGTCGATCATGGCCAGACACGGACCGGAATCTGCAGGATCCACACGAACAGCACCGAACTCGCCACCGCGCAGCCGACGGCGGTCACCGCGGTCTGCAGCAGCGTGGTTTCGCGCGAAGCCAGCGCGGCGATGCCGACCTGCGCCAGCACCGCGACCACCATGCCGGCGCGCTCGAGCAGAAACCCGAACGCGGCGAACGACAGCAGGATGAAGACCAGCGGCCGCAGATGAAATTTCTCGATCGGCGTGCCGCCGATCAGCACACCCTTGACGATCAGGATCAGCCCCATCCCGAGCAGCACCAGCGCCAGCCCGTAGGGGAAGTAACCGGGGCCCATCTCCAGCACGGTGCCGACGTCCAGCGTCCGGATGTAGCTCAGCGCCACGACCGCCACCACCGCCAGCAGCGCGCCGGTGCAGACATCATCGTTGATGTGTCGTCCGAGCGATTTCATCGGGTCATTCCCCAGGTTGCGAGATGGGCCAGCCGCAGGCGGTGCAGTTGGCCCGACGAGCTCGTCGGGCCGTGCGCGCGGCGCGGCATTCGGATCAGGTCTTGTTCGCCTTGATTTCCTTCATCAGTTCCTTCCACTGATCGAGCTCGGTGGCGATCGCGCTGCGGAACTGATTGGGCGTGGTGTAGACCGTCGAGGCACCGACCACCGCCATCGCCTTCTTGACCTCCGGATCGTCGGCCATCTTCTTCAGGGCGTCGGACAGCTTGTTCACCACCGGGGCCGGCGTGCCGCCCGGCGCCATGATGGCGTTCCAGGATTCGGCGCTGTAGTTCGGCAGAACGGCTTCGGCGACGGTCGGCAGGTCGGGCGCGAACTCGCTGCGCTTCTCGCCGGTCACGGCGATCGCCCGCACAGTGTTGGCTTCCATCTGCGGCAGCGCGTCGGTCATGTTGGTGAAGGACAGGCTGACCTCGCCCGACACCACCGCCGCAGTCGCCGGTGCGCCGCCCTTGAACGGCACGTGGGTCATCTTGGTGCCGGTGCGCGCCTGGAACAGCGCGACCGAGAAGTACATCAGGCCGGCGGCGCCGCTCGAGCCGAAGCTGAGCTTGCCGGGATTGGCCTTGGCGTAGTCGACGAGTTCCTGCATCGACTTCACCGGCACCGACGGATTGACGATCACGGTCTGCGGGATCGTGCTGATGATGCTGATCGGCGTCAGATCCTTGAGCGGATCGTATTTGACGCCCTGGGCGATCGGCGCGATCGACACCGCACCGATGCTGCAGACGCACAATGCGTAGCCGTCGCCCGGCAGCTTCGACACGAAGTCGGTTCCGACGATGCCGCCGCCGCCAGCGCGGTTCTCGACGATCACCGTCTGTCCGAGCGTCTTCTGCAGATAGTTGCCGGTGATGCGCGCGACCGTGTCGGTGTAACCCCCCGGCGCATAGGGCACGATCAGCCGAATGCTCTTCGAGGGCCATTCCTCCGCAGAGGCTGCCGTCGCCGCGACCGAGGACATCAGCACCAATGCCGCCGCAGTCAGTCTCTTCATCACCATGAGATAGGCCCCCTCGCCGGTCGTTTCGACACAGATCAATATTCTGCGCACGCTGTCGGGCTTAGACTATCTTGGCGCGATTTCCGTCATGCAATGTAGAAAAAACTCACGAAGATGAGTTCGAAAAAATCATCGTCGCCGCGGCGGAATTGCCTGTGCGACAGGCGTTTTGCGCTCAAACAACATGCACCACGCTCAGGCGAAGGTCAGCAGGCGCGGCTTGCGGTGCACACACGCTCTAGCGAGAAGCATAGCGCGGCTAGCGGAACCGAGCGCAATTTTCTGCGGGCTCAAATCATCCCCGCCCAAAGCCAAATAATTCTGCCCCTTAGTCCGTCATGGCCGGGCTTGTCCCGGCCATCCACGCCTTTTCGCATTTGCGTCAGCAAGGCGTGGATGCCCGGCACAAGGCCGGGCATGACGTGTGGAGGCGGCCATGCCTTATTTCACAGGGCAAATTTCGGTCAGGCTCTGAGATCTGGCCGGACGTTCGATCCGTGCAACACTGCCTGAACGCCGTCATTGCGAGGAGCGAAGCGACGAAGTAATCCAGTCAGTGCTCACGACTCTGGATTGCTTCGCCGAGCCTGTCATCGGGCCGGGCCAAGGCCGGACCCGGTGGGCTCGCAATGACGCAGAACGCAGCTGATGCTGCTGCGTTGGGGTCCGGCCGACTGTTACGAGACACATGCAGGCATCACTTGTGATGCCTGCGATGGTGGGCCGAGCCCACGTTTCCAATGAAGAGTATCGCAATTGCGAGATTAGACGTCCGGCGTCCAGCGGCGGGAGATTTCCGCGCGGTTCTCGTAGGACGCTTCGAAGATCGGCGAGGCCAGCGTTGCGCGGACGTGCAGGACGGTCTTTTCGAGATTGCGGAAGCCGTGCTTCGTGCCGGCTGGAATCAGCACCGACTGATTGGCAGTGACGATCGAGGATTCGCCGTTGAGGGTGATCTCGGCGCGGCCCTCGATCACTTCGAGAATTTCCTCGACCGCATGAATGTGGATCGGCGCGCCAAGGTCGAAATCGCAGAACTGATCGAACACGCACAGCTGCCGCCCGCCGAGCAAATACGACATCCGCATCCGCGTCATCACCCCCTCGCGCCACTTCTCCAGCGGTTGGCCATTGTGGTCGAGCACGTTCATCGCAAAGCCTTTCGTGGTGTTGTCTCAGAGCGTCAGCGTGGTTCGGCAACGCATCGACGCCCTCCCCGCCGCGGCTGGCGCCGCGCGCGAGGACGAAGATGAAAAATCTATCCGGAACCGCCCCGCCGCGCGCAACTAGAAAAAACTCACGAAGATGCGTGCGAAAAAATCATCGCGCGGACGTCTGAGCTGCCGAATTCGCAGGCGCAGCGCGGGCAATCATCGGGCAACGCGCCCAATCGGCGGTCAAACCGCCGATCACGCCGCGTCACGAGCATTGATGATTTTTTTGAAGCTTATCGACCGCCGCGCTTTGTACTAGGCGTCAGACTGAGGTCGGCATAAACGACGAGGCCGGAACAGCATGCCATACGCGGGTGACAACGATCTGT
This sequence comes from Rhodopseudomonas palustris, assembly GCF_003591005.1. GTDB lineage: Bacteria > Pseudomonadota > Alphaproteobacteria > Rhizobiales > Xanthobacteraceae > Rhodopseudomonas > Rhodopseudomonas palustris_K. Next base: position 23,296 of record NZ_QYYD01000004.1, on the reverse strand, counting down.
ACTACGAAGACAGCGGGCACGGCCCGGCACTCGTCTTCATTCCCGGCTTCGGCGGCGTCGGATCGTTCTGGCAGCGGCAGGTGGAATTCTTCAGTCGATCGCATCGGGTGATCGCGATCGATCAGCGCGGCGCCGGTGCCAGCGCACGCACCCGCGGCGCCTATTCGATCGGCCAGATGACCGACGACGTCCGAAGCGTGATGGATCACGCCGGCATCGACGTCGCCACCCTGGTTGGCCACTCCACCGGCGGCGCGATCGCCCAGACGCTGGCGGTCGAACAGCCGACGCGCGTCGCCGCGCTGGTGCTGTCCTCGACCTGGTGCGCGCCGGGCAATTACTTCCGCCGCGTGTTCGAATTCCGTCGCTCGCTGCTCGAACTCGGCGCCACCGAACTGTTTCACAAGGCCGGCGTGTTCTTCCGCTATCCGCCGGACTACGCCGAAGCGCACGATGCCAGCTTCGACGGCGGCGGCGCGGTCGATATCGACATCACCATCGCGCGGATCGACGCGATCCTCAACGCCGACATGAGCGCGATCAGTCCGCGCGTCGCGGCGCCGACCCTGGTGCTGGCGGCGCGCGACGATACGCTGATCCCGCAATACATGTCCGACGAGCTGGCGGAGCGGATCCCGGGCGCCGACTACATCGTGCTCGACCGCGGCGGCCACTTTCTGCCCGAGACGCGGGGCGAGGACTACAACGCCGCGCTGGCCGGCTTCTTCCGCCAGCTGAGCGGTGCCACTCAGCGCCCGGCCACCCAGGAGCTGGCGCGGTGAGCGAACGACGCGGCCGCGCGCCGCTCAGAACCCGGCCGCGAATTTGGCTTTGATGAAATCGGCGAACCCGGCATGCTTGGTCAGCGCAATCTTGTCCGCATCGGCGATCAGATAGAGATCGCGCGGCCGCGTGTCGGAATAGCGGTCGAGCAGCTTCACCAGCCGGCCGTTGGCAAGGTCGTCATTGACCAGAAACGCCGCCAGCCGCGCAATGCCGAAGCCGTCGAGCGCGGCGCGATACACCGCGCTGCCGAAGCTGATCAGCCGGCTCGGCGGCACGATGTTGAGTTCCTTGTCGTCGACGAAGAACTGCCAATGCGGATGCGTGCCGATCACCAGGCAATTATGGGCCTGCAGATCGCGCGGGTGCTCGGGCGTGCCGTGCCGCGCCAGATAGTCCGGCGCCGCGCAGATCGTCCACGGATTGGCGGTCAGCTTCATCGAGACCTTATTCTTGTCCGAGGACGCCAGCGACTGCACGATGAAGTCGTAATCGACATTGGAGCCGAGTTCGGTCGGCACCAGCTCGATGCGCATCTGCGGATGTGCGGCGAGATATTCCTCGACGAAGCCGACCAGCTTGCGCTCCAGCAGCGCGGCCGGCGCGCCGACCACGAGCTGCCCGACCGGAACCGGCGAGAACTGTTCGAGATCGTCGGCGGCCGAGGCGATCGCCGCGAGCAGCGGCTTGATGCGGGCGAAATACGCTTCGCCGGCCGCGGTGAGTTCGACCTTGCGGGTGGTGCGGGACAGCAGCTGGACGCCGAGCTTGTCTTCCAGCAGCGCCACGCGGCGGCTGATCGCCGACGGCGTCAGCCGCAGCCTGCGGGCGGCGCCGGCAAAGCCGCCGCTTTCCGCCACCAGAATGAAGACCTCGAGTTCCGACGCCATCGCTTGTCCGTTTCCTCCGCGTTTGGGCTCCGAGCGGCATCCGACGCGCGGCTCATCTCCCATACAACAAATTCGCCGAAAAGCGATCGGCCGGGCTCGCGACGCCGCCCTCGCGTCCTGCGCCACCCGACCGATCCGTTGCGCCGCACCTGCCGCGTCGTCACATTTCCGATGAACCTACGAGGCTGAACAGATGAGCAAGACGCCGAACGTCGTGATCGCCGGTGGCGGCATTTGCGGGCTCGCGCTCGCCCTCAACTTGCATCGTCGTGGCATCGCCTGCCGCGTCTACGAGCGCGCGCCGGAAATCAAGCCGCTCGGCGTCGGCATCACGCTGCTGCCGCACGCGATGCGCGAACTCACCGCGCTGGGGCTGCGCGACGACATGGTGGCGGCCGGCATCGAGAATCGCGAGAGCGCGTTCTTCAATCGATTCGGCCAGCTGATCTACAAGGAGCCGCGTGGCAAATTCGCCGGCTACGACGTGCCCGAGATCGGCATTCATCGCGGCCGGCTCCACGTCATCCTGGCCGACGCGGTGCGTAGCCGGCTCGGCGCCGAAGCGGTGGTGACGGATTGCGAATGCACCGGCGTGACCCAGGACGAGACCGGCGTCACGGTGAACTTCCGCCAGACTACGACCGGACAGACGCTCGACAGCGTGCGCGGCGATATCGTGGTGGCCTGCGACGGCGTCAACTCCGCGATCCGCAAGCAGTACTATCCGGACGACAAGCTGGCGTTCGCCGGCATCAACAGCTGGCGCGGCGTGACCCGGCACAAGCCGATCCTCGGCGGCCGCACCTACATGCGGGTCGGATCGATCCGGACCGGCAAGATGGTGATCTATCCGATCATCGACAATTTCGACGACGAGGGCCATCAGCTGATCAACTGGATGGCCGACATCGAGCGGGACACCTTCGTTCGCAACGACTGGAACCAGCCGGGCAAGCTGGAAGATTTTCTGCCGGTGTATCAGGACTGGACATTCGACTGGCTCGACGTCGCACAGATGATCCGCGACGCGCATCAGATCCTCGAATATCCGATGGTCGACAAGGACCCGATCGAAACCTGGACGTTCGATCGGGTGACGCTGGCCGGCGATGCCGCGCATCCGATGTATCCGCGCGGCTCCAACGGTTCGGCGCAGAGCCTGATCGACGCGCGCACGCTGGCCGACGCTCTGCTGGCCCATCAGGATACGAAGCAGGCGCTGAAAGCCTACGAGGCGGTGCGCGCCAAGGCTGCCGCTGCCGTGGTGCGCACCAACCGGCAGTCGCCGCCGGACTTCATCAACACCACGGTCGAGCGGCTGGTCGGCGACAAGCCGTTCGACAAGCTCGACGACTACATCACCCAGGACGAGTTGCGGCAGCTCTCGGAGAACTACAAGCAGATCGCCGGCTTCACGCTCGCCGACGTCGTGTCGGCGCCCGGGGTCTGAGCGGGATGTCGTCGCCCGCACCGTCCGAGTTCGATAACCGCCTGCCGCGCCGATCCGGCTCGGTGCCGCTGCGGCTGGTGTTCATCGGCTGGGGCGCGATCAACTCGCGCGTCGGCGACCTTCTGCGCCAGCGCGGCGCGCCGATCGAGATCGCGGCGATCGCGACGATCGACAGCCCGGAGGCGCGCAGCCGGCTACCCGAGGGCGTCGAGTTTCTCGGCTCCGCGGATCAGCTCCGGGCGCTCGCGCCGGACCTCGTGGTCGAAGCCGCCGGCCGCGCCGCGATCCTGCAATGGGCGCCCGCCGCACTCGCGGCGGCGCCGGCCGTGATCCTGGCATCGACCAGTGCGCTCGCGGACGACGGCATGCTGGCCAAGCTTGCCGAGCTGGCGGATCGCCACGGCAGCCGCATCGACATTCCCTCGGGAGCGATCGGCGGCCTCGACGCGCTGGCGAGCGCCGCCGTGCTCGGACTGAACGATGTTTTGCATCAAATCGTCAAGCCGCCACGCGCCTGGGCCGCGACGCCGGCCGAGCGGCTGCTCGATCTCGATCGCATGACCGAGCGCGCCGTGCTCTTTTCCGGAACCGCCCGGCAGGCGGCGGCGGACTATCCGCAGAACGCCAACGCCACCGTGGTGACGGCGCTGGCCGGCATCGGCATGGACCGCACCCGGGTCGAACTGATCGCCGACCCGGCCGCAACCATGAACGGCCACCGCATCGCGGCCAGCGGCGCCTTCGGCCGCATGGAGATCACGCTGCAAAACCGCCCGCTCGCCACCAACCCGAAATCCTCCGAACTGACCGCGCTGAGCCTGGTCCGCCTGATCGAGCACCGTACTAATCTGCTGGTGATTTAGGCGCACTGGTTAGTTGATCGAGACGATGTGCTCGCCACACGTCATGCCCGGCCTTGTGCCGGGCATCCACGCCTTGGCGGCAATGTTTGCGTTCAAGGCGTGGATGGCCGGGACGAGCCCGGCCATGACGCGTGGAGACGTTCGTTTTTAACGAAGCGGTGCCCGTGCACAGACACAGCAACTCATCGGCGAAGCGTTCTGCGATCAAATCCGCTGCCCGCCCGACGCGTCGATGCGTTGGCCGGTGATCCAGCCGCCGGCGTCCGACAGCAGAACCATCACCACGGCGGCGATGTCGCCGGTTTGGCCGAGCCGGCCGAGCGCGATGGTCTGGATCGCGGCGGCGGCGCGGGTCGGGTCCTTGTCGAGCGGGTTCATGTCGGTGACGGTGGCACCGGGCAGCACGGCGTTGACGGTGATGCCGCGCGGGCCGAGCTGCTTGGCGAGCACGATGCTCAGCGTCTCGAGCGCCGCCTTGGACGGCGCGTAGATGCTCATATCCGGAAACGCCGCGCGGGTGCCCATCGACGAGACGTTGACGATGCGGCCGCCGTCTTTGATGGCCGGGTGCAGCGCCCGCGTCAGGAAGAACGGCGCGCGGAAATTCACCGCGATCATGCGATCGAAGATGGCGTCGTCGACCTCGTCGATGCGGTAGCGCCCGCCATAGCCGGCATTGTTGACTAGAAGATCGAATTGGCGTGCGCCGGTGCGCTGCTCGACTTGGTCGAGAAAGGCCGTCGCCAGCGCGGCGGGGCCGCCGCGCTCGGACAGATCGGCCTGCAGCAGAAAGCCGTCGCCGCCGCCGGCCTTGATCGCCTCGAGCGTCTCCTGTGCCGCATCGGCGCCGCCGGCGTAGTGCACGCCGACCAGCGCGCCTTCGCGCGCCGCGGCGACTGCGATGGCGCGGCCGATGCCGCGGCTCGAGCCGGTGACCAGCGCGGTCTTGCCTGCCAGCGAGCCGCTCATGCGGCGGCATCCGCGGTGGAGGCCACCGACCAGCCGCCTGAGGCTTCGAGCTCCTTGGCTTCGCGGATCAGCGCCGCGCGGTCGATCTTGTTGGTGCCGGCCCACGGCAGATCGGCGACGAAGCTGACGCGGCGCGGATGCTGATAGGTCGGGCCGTTGCGCAGCGCGTAGGCCTTGATGTCCTCGGTGGTGGCGCTCTTGCCGTCGGCGAGCACCAGGAAGGCCACCGGCATCTGGCCGCGTTCTTCGTCGGCGAGCGGCACGACCGCGGCCTGGCGCACCGCCGGATGCGTCTCCAGCATCTTCTCGACGTCGCCCGGATAGATGTTTTCGCCGCCGCATACGAACATGTCGTCGGCGCGGCCGATAAAGTAATAGAAGCCGTCGGCATCGCGGCGCATCACGTCGCCGCTGTAGTACCAGCCGTCGCGGAACACCGAAGCGGTCTTCTCCGGCATGCCGCGATAGCGCGCCATCAGCGCCGGATTGCGCATCAGCAGCACGCCCTCGTCATCGCTGGGGCCATCGACCAGCTTCACCATCGACGGATCGATCGGATAGCCGATCGTCAGCGGCGGCGGTGCCTTGCCGCCCGGATGCGGCCCGAACACCGAGGGCCCGGCTTCCGTGGTGCCGTAGCCGTGGGTCAGCTGCGCGTGCGGAAACGCCGCCTGGATCTTGTCGGCCATGGCGCGGGTGATCGGCGCCGAAGCCAATGCCAGCCGCTTGAGCTTGCTGTAGTCGTTGACGGCGAGAAGATCGGGCTCGCGCAAGAGCCGCGCGAACATCGTCGGCACGGCAGTCACCGCGGTGACGCCATGATCCGCCAACGCCTGCAGATAGCGCCGGCCGTCGAAGCCGGGCATCAGCACCATGCTGGCGTTGCTTGCGAAGACGCTCTTGGCGCCGAACAGCCCGTTCATGTGGAACAGCGGCTGGGCGATGATGTAGACCTCGTCGCAGGCGTCGGCGCTGACGCCTTTGGCGGCGAGCGCCCACAGCTGGCTGTCGTGGCTGAGCTCGACACCCTTCGGCCGCCCGGTGGAGCCAGAGGTGTACAGGATTTGGCCGAGCTCGCCCGGCTGCGCCTCGACGGTTTCGAAGTCGCCCGGCACGATGCGCGTGGCAAAGCCGTCGGGTCCCACATCGTCGAAATCAAGAAACGCCAAGCCTTCGGGCAGCGAGGGACGCGACGCCGCATCGACGAAGGCAAACTTGGTATCGGAGTCGCGCAGCACGAAGTCGATGGTCTCCGCCGGCTGCTTGGTGTTGACCGGCAGCGCCACGAAGCCAGCGCGCATGATGCCGAAATACGCCGCGATGTACTCGGCACGGTTTAGTGACAGAATCGCGACCGTCGTTCCCCGCGCAAGGCCGAGCTTCGTCAGGTAGGACGCCACGCCGTTGGCGAGCCGGTCGATTTCGACATGGCTCCACACCCTTGGCTCAGCTGTCCGCAGATCGATGATCGCAGGGCGATCGAGATCGCGGGAGCGATCCACCAGATCGCCGAGGTTCTTCCATCGGAAGCTCATGCACGTGCTCCTACCTTATATTTTCCTTCAGCCTTGCGGCCGAGGGATGAAACCGATGCGCTTGCCGTGCTGGCGAGCTGATCGACGAGATCGTAGTGACAGGCCGCATTCCGGTTGTCGCCGAATGGCCGGAGAATAGGCCGTTCTTGCCGGCAGCGGTCGGTGACGAACGGGCAGCGGGTCGAGAATGCACAACCTTGCGGCAGATTGGCTGGGCTCGGCAGGTCGCCCTGTAGCACAAAGCGATTCCGGCTGCGCATGACGTGCGGATCGGCCACCGGCGCGGCGGCGAGCAACGCCTGCGTGTACGGATGCGCGGGGTGCTTCCAGATCGTCTCGGCCGAGCCGGTCTCGACGATCCGGCCGAGATACATCACGATCAACTTGTTGGCGATGTGCTGAACCATCGTCAGATCGTGCGAGATGAACAGATAGGACACGCCGAGCTTGTCCGACAGGTCCTGCAGCAGGTTGATCACCTGAGCCCGGATCGAGACGTCGAGCGCCGACACCGGCTCGTCGCAGATCACCAGCTTGGGCTTCAGCGCGAGCGCCCGGGCGATGCCGATGCGCTGCCGCTGGCCGCCGGAGAACTCATGCGGATAGCGCGATGCGGCGTCGGGCGATAAGCCGACCTGCCCCATCAGCTCGGACACCCGCGCTTTGATCGCCGCCTTGTCGTAGCCGGCGACCTGCAGCGGCTGCGCGATCAGATTGCCGACGGTGCGCCGCGGGTTGAGTGAATTGTGCGGGTCCTGGAAGATCATCTGCATCTTGGATCGGATCGGCCGCATCGCCGACGGCGACAGGCTGGTGATGTTCTGACCATCCAGCACGATCTGCCCGTCCGTCGCCGGGATCAGATGCATGATGGCTTTACCCAGCGTGGACTTGCCGCAACCCGATTCGCCGACGAGACCGACGGTCTCGCCTGGAGCGATGTCCAGGCTGACATCGTTCACCGCGTGGACGACGCCGGACGACGTCTTGTAGTCGACGACGAGGCTACGCACCGACAGAAGCGACATGGCGGTCCTCCATTTCGTCAGCCAGGAAACAGGCGGCCGCGTGTCCGGCGCCCTGTGAGATCAGCGCCGGCTGTTCGACGCGGCAGCGATCGAACACCAGCGGACAGCGATTGGCGAAGGCGCAGCCTTTCGGACGATCCGACAGGCCCGGCACGGTGCCAGGAATTTCCACCAGACGATGGCGCCGTTCGTCGCCCGGCTTCGGCGTCGCGCCGATTAGACCGCGGGTGTAGGGATGGCGCGGATCGTCGAACAACACGTCGACCGGCGCTTCCTCGGCGGTCTTGCCGGCGTACATCACGGTGACGCGGTCGGCGACGTCGGCGATCACGCCGAGATCGTGGGTGATGAAGATCATCCCCATTCGGGATTCGCGCTGGATCTCCTTCAAGAGCTCGATGATCTGCGCCTGGATGGTGACGTCGAGCGCCGTCGTCGGCTCGTCGGCAATCAGCAGCTTCGGCTCGCAGGCGATCGCCATGGCAATTACGACGCGCTGGTTCATGCCGCCGGATAGTTCGTGCGGATAGGCATCGAGCCGGCGCCGCGCGTCCGGAATGTGCACACGGTCCAGCAGTTGCAGCGCCCGCGCCTCGGCGGCGCGGCGATCGAGCCTGAAGTGGCGGCGCAGCACTTCGGCGAGCTGATAGCCCACCGTGTACACCGGATTGAGCGAGCTCATCGGGTCCTGGAAGATGATCCCGATCTCGCGGCCGCGCACCGCCTGCATCTTTGTGTCGCTCAGCTTGGTCAGATCGCGGCCTTCGAGCAGGATGGCGCCGCCGGTGATCTTGGCCGGCGGCATCGGCAAGAGGCCCATGATCGCCAGTGACGTCATCGACTTGCCGCAGCCGGATTCGCCGACCAGCCCGAGCGTCTCGCCGTGCCCGACGGTGAGCGAGAAGCGGTCGATCGCGCGCAGCACGCCGCGCCGGGTGAACAGGTCGACTTCGAGATCGCGGATTTCGAGCAGTGCCGCCATCTCAGCGGTCCCTCAGCTTGGGATTGAGCGCATCGTTGAGCCCGTCGCCGATCAGGTTCATCGCCAGCACGGTGAGCATGATCGCAACGCCGGGGATCGCGCAGATGTACCAGGAGCGGCGGATCAACGTGCGACCGTCGCCAATCAGCGCGCCCCAGCTCGCCACGTTCGGATCCCCGAGCCCCAGAAACGAAATCGCGCTCTCGAACAGGATCGAGCTGCCGATAATCACCGAGGCCAGCACGATCACCGGCGGAATGGCGTTGGGCAGGATCTCGGCCGCCATGATCCGGAGATTGCTCATGCCCATCGACCGGCACGCCAGCACGAACTCGCGGTTCTTTAAAGTGAGGAATTCGGCGCGCGTCATCCGGGCGATGCCGGGCCACATCGTCACGCCGATCGCCATGGTGATGTTGTCGATGGTCTGGCCGAGGATCGCCACCACCGTCATGATCAAGAGGATGTTCGGCACGGTCTGGAACAGCTCGGTGATCCGGGTCAGGATCTCGTCGATCCAGCCGCCGAACCACGCCGCCGCCGCGCCGATGACGACGCCGATCACGGTGGCGGTCAAGGCCGCCACGATGCCGATCATCAGCGTAGTGCGGGCGCCATAGGCCACCATGGCGAAGATGTTGCGACCAATCGAGTCGGTGCCGAGCGGGAAGCGCGGATTGGTGAACGGCCACACTTCCGGGCGCGACACGATGCGCAGCGGATTGGCATCGATCAGCCAGGGCGCGGCGAGCGCCAGCCCGAGCACCACGACGAGGATGATCATGCCGAGCAGCGCGCCGCGGTTACGGGCGAAGCGCACGGCAAACTCGGCAAACGCGGATCGATCTTTCATGATCATCGGCTCCGGATGCGCGGATCGAGCCGGTAGTAGGCAAGATCGACCAGCAGATTGGCGACGGCGACGACCACCGCCGACAGAACGAACACGCCCAGCACAACCGGGTAGTTGCGGCTCATCACGCTGTCGAGCATCAGGCTGCCGATGCCCGGCCAGGAGAACACCGCCTCGATCACCACCGAACCGCCGAGCACGGTGCCGAGTTGCAGGCCGAGCAGCGTCACCACCGGCAGCAGCGCGTTGCGGAACACGTGGGCCAGGATCACGCGGGTCTTGCTGAGGCCCTTGGCGCGCGCGGTGCGGACGAAGTCGAGCGAGAACACTTCGAGCATCGAAGCCCGCATCACTCGCGTGTAGATCGCGGCGTAGAACAGGCCGAGCGACAGCGCCGGCAGGATGAGGTGGCGGATCACGTCGACCACCTGCCCGACCGGCCCGAACTGCTCGCCGATTGTGGTCATGCCGCCGACCGGCAGCCAATCGAGATGCACGGCGAAGAAGATGATCAGCATGATGCCGAGCCAGAACGTCGGCGCGGCGAAGAAGAACACTGCGGCGAGCGAAATCACCACGTCCCAGGCGGTATTGACTTTCACGGAGGCGATCACGCCGGCGATCATGCCGAGCGTCACCGCCACGCCGAGCGACGTCAACATCAGCAGCAGCGTCGAGGGCAGCTGCGCCATGATGATGTCGAACACCGGCGCGTTCTGCCGATACGAATAGCCGAGATCGAAGCTGAACACCGACCAGGTGTAGCGCAGCAGCTGCACGATCGCCGGCTGATCGAGGCCGTAGAGGTGCTTGAGATGCTCCAGCGTCGCCGGGTCGGTGACCTGCTGCTCGGAGGTCATGATGTCGAGCAGCGATCCCGGCGCCATCTGGATGAGCGTGAAGTTCATCACGATGACGCCGAGGATGAGCGAGATGATCTGAAACAGTCGTCGTACGATCGAGCGTTTCATCACTTCATCTCCTCTGGGGTTCAGACGTCGAGCCAGGCGTCCGACAGGCTGTCCGCCGAAATATCGGCGCGGTTGCCGACACCCTTGACCTTCTTGGCCATCATCGTGGTCGGGATCAGCTCGACCAGGACGGTGATCGGCAGGTCGCGCGCCGCGATCTCCTGCAATTTGAAGGCCAAGTCCTTGCGCTTGGCCTCGTCGGTCTCGACCGACATCTTGGCAACGAGGTCGTCGACCTCGGGATTGGAATAGCCGGTGGCGTTGCGGAAGGCGGCGCCCTTCACGATGCCGCTGGTGGTGAGATAGTCGGTCTGCTGCGGAACCAGCTCGACCCGCGCCGCGTAGTTCGACAGCGCGATGTCGTAGTCGTAATCGCCGTAGATCTGCTTCAGCGAGGTCGCGCGATCCGGCACCGTCAGCGTCACCTCGACGCCGATGTCCTCGAGGTTCTGCTTCACGAACTGGCCGACCTTGCCGTTCTCCTCGAACCAGCCGGCGGCGAGCAGGTGCACCTTGAAGCGCGTCTTGCCCTTCTTCGGGTAGCCGGCGTCGTCGAGCATCTTGCCGGCCTTCTTGGCGTCGAACTCGTAATGCGGCAGCTTCGGATTGTAGAATTTCGTGTTGGTCGAGCTGACGAAGGAGGTGCCGGGCTTGGCGCGACCGAAATACACCACGTCCGCGATGGTCGCGCGGTCGATGGCGGTGAGCAGCGCACGGCGCACCGCCGGATCCTTGACGATGTCGCGGCGGCTGTTGAACTCGATCGTCGACGCCCAGGCGGCGCCGAGATAGCCGTCGGTCGAGGCGACGAACTTGCCGGACTTCGACAGCCGGTCGATGTCCGGCGTCGGGATCGGATTGAAGATACCGAGTTGCAGTTCGTCGGCTTCGAGCGCTGCGGTGCGCGACGCCGCGTCGCGCCAGTAGCGCATCACCAAACCGTTGAGATAGGGCTTTCCGGCGTCCCAATATTTGTCGTTGGCGGCGTATTCGATGTGGCTGCCGCGCACCCACTGCTTGAACTTGAACGGACCGGTGCCGATCGGTGCGTTGTTGGCAGGGTTGGTCGAGATCTCCGAGCCGTCATAGACGTGCTTGGGAATGACCAGTGAGGTCGCCAGCACCGACTTGAAGAAGAACTCCGGCGTCGGCTCGCTGAAGGTGACCCGAACCCCGTCCTCGGTCGCCTCGGCTCCGGAGACATTCTTCAGCGCCGCCTTGGCGATGGTCGGAAGCCAGTATTTGTTGATGCTGAACACGACGTCGTCAGCGGTGAACGGCTTGCCGTCGTGCCACGTCACGCCTTTGCGCAGAACAATGTCGTAGGACTTGAAGTCTGCCGACGGTTTGACGTCGGTGGCGAGTACCGGGAGAAAGCCCGCCTTGCTATCCTGGCGCAGGAGCGGCTCGAGGATCTTGGTGGAGCTGATCAGCGGGCTGGAGCCGCCGCCGCCGGGAACGAACACCGCCTGCGGCTCGAATCCGCCCCAGGTCGCGACCAGCACGCCGCCCTTCTTCGGCGTTCCCTGCGCGGACGCAGCGGATGGAAATCCAAGTGAGGTGCCGGCTGCAATCGCCGCAAGGGCGGACGTACCAAGAAATACGCGTCTGTTGATGGTGCTGGTCATCTCGAACCTCGATCCCGAACTGGTGAAAATTGTCAGTTGGTCCGCCGAGCTTGGCTCGGCGGAGATGCTGTGAAGATCAGTTACCCGACGCGGGAATCGCGTAGGTCCCGCGCCCGATCGCGACCAGGGCGCCCTTGTCGTTGAGCAGATCGACGTCGGCGACGCCCACGGTGCGGCCGATCCGGCGAACGGTGGCCTTGGCGACCAGTCCCGTGTCGACGGCAGGGCGCAGATAGTCGACCCGGAAGTTGATCGTCGGGATGCCGCCGCCGACCATCATGGCGATCGCGAAATCACCGACGGTGTCGATGATCGAGGCGAGCGGGCCGCCGTGCCATTGCTTGGTGCCCGGCCCGCGCTCGAACTCCGCGCGAAACGGCGCATACATCGTCAGCACCTGCTGCTCGAGGTCGAGCTCCGTTACCTTGAGCTGGCAGAACGCGATGAACGGCGAATTCTCGACCATCGCCTGCAGTTCGGCGACGCCGAGCGTCTTGGCCGCAGCGCTCATGGAGTCACCACGAGCTTGCCGAGCACCTTGCGATCCTCGAGCACGCCCATAGCCTCGATCGCGTCCTTGAGCGGGAAGGTGCGGTCGATCACGGCCTTCATCTTGCCGGCGCGGATCAGTTCAAACAGCTTGAGAATATCCTCGCGCTCCCAGCCGTTCGATCCGAGGATTTGCAGTTCGAAGGTCCAGATGAAACGGATGTCCTCCTTCGGATCGTACCCCGCGGTGGCGCCGCAGGTCACCAGCCGCCCGCCTTTGCGCAGGCACTTCAGCGAGGGCACCCAGGTGTCGCCGCCGGTGAAGTTGACCACCATGTCGACGCCGGCCCCCTTCGCGGCCTTGCCGGAGCGCGCCTTGCCGTGGCGCGTGCGGCATTCCTGCATGAAGTCGACTTCGTTGTAGAGAATGATCTCGTCGGCGCCGATCTCGGTGAGGCGCTTGCCCTTCTCGGCCGAGCCGGCGCAGGCGATCACATAGGCGCCGGCCGCTTTGGCCAGCTGCACGCAGCAGATGCCGACGCCACCGGACGCGCCGAGGATCAGCACCTTTTCGCCGGCCGAAACATTGCCGATGGTGGTCATCATGCGCAGCGCGGTGCCGTAGGCCACCGGCAGGCTCGCCGCCTGTTCGAACGTGATGTCGTCGGGCAGCGCGATCAGCTGATGCGCGCGCGTGACGCAAAGTTCGGCGAGGCCACCGTTGCGGGTTTCGCCCATCAGGCCGCCTTCGACGCGGTTGATCGGATCGATCAGCACGCGATCGCCGACCTTCCAGCCTTCGACGCCGGCGCCGAGCGCGACGATCTCACCGGCGATGTCGATGCCCATGATGATCGGCATCGGAATGCGGATGCCGGGCATGCCGCGGCGGGTGAAGATGTCGTGATAGTTGTACGACGTCGCCTTGACCTTGATCAGCACGTCGCCTTCGCCGGGCTCCGGATTGGCGAAATCCTCGACATACTCCATTTGGTCGAGACCGCCGTGGTCACGAAGCAGCACTGCACGCATTCATCTCTCCTTTTTCGTTTTTGTGTGTTGCGGCGCTCGGCGCCGGGGGCGTTAGTTTCGATTATTCGGAAAACTCGATGACGACGCCGAAGCTGTGGGCCGGCCCGACCCGCAGCCGGCCATCGCTTGCGGTGAACGGCACGCCGCCGGCCTGCAGCGCTTGGTCGGTTTGCGCGAGCGATGCGGTCTTGAAGCCGAGCCCGATCATCTGCGTCTTGCCGGCTTCCGGCAGCGGCGCGTCGGCACCGTAGCGCTGCTGTGCCGCCTCACGCGTCAGCGCAATGACGCGCGCTTCCGCGGCGTCGAAGCCATAGCTGCCGGAGATTTCTTGCAGCAGCCCGGGGCCGAACATGCCCTCGAACAGGCCGAGCGCCGCCTGCGGATCGTCGCCGCAGAATACGAATTCGGAGATGTTCTGCACGCCGTTGGGATGGCTTTGCCATTCCGGACGCCACACCAGTTCGGGCGTCTTGTGATGACAGAAGAACGTCCGGCCATAGTCGAAGCCGAGCTTCGGCAGATGTAGCACCGTGAAGGCGGCATCGAACGTTCCCGCATCGGTCTCTACCGGCCGCACGAAGTCGAGCGGCGTCTCTGGCGTCACGCCCGCGTGCTCGGCGTTGAGCTGCGCGCGCGCCGGATCCGGGCAGCGCCAGACGATGCCGGACAGACCTTTGGGATCGTGCCACTGCTCGGGACGCTGCTGCTTCTTGCCGGGTTCGTAGCCCAGCAGCTCGAGATAGTTGTTCTTGAAGATTGCCAGATTGTTGGATGACCCCAGCGAATGGTGGCCGCGCGGCGTCAGATGGAATCCGAGGGCCTGATAGGCCGCCGCAGCTTCATCAAGCTCACCGTGGACGAGCACAATGACGTGGTCGAGCTCGGCGGGCAGTCCGCGCTGATGACCCTGCTCTGCGTCAATCATTCGACTTCCTTGTTCTTGTTGCCTGGATGCCCAGGGAGACGTCTTGACTTGCATGCCGCTGGCAAACTTGGATGCCCCGGACCGAAGGTCGCCGAGGTATCGCAAAAAAACGAGCGAAGCGGCTCACTAAATTTGCCCGCGTTCCTGGGCGGACGGTCTCTGGGCGCTGCATTTTTCAGAATGTCCTTCTTCGGCTCACGGCGTTCAGGACAGTGGCAGACGCTGGCGGACCAGCGTCGTCCAATACGAGCAGCCCCACGGGATCACCTCGTCGTTGAAATCGAACTTCGGATGATGGAGCGGCGCGCTGTCGCCGTTGCCGATCATGATCATCGCGCCAGGCCGTTCATTCAGCATGAAGGCAAAGTCTTCGCCGCCAAGCGTCGGCACCATGGCCGCGTCGACCTGAGCGGCGCCGGCCACCTCGCCGGCCGCCGCCACCGCGCGGTCGACGCCGACCTCTGAGTTGGTCATTACCGGATAGTGCCGCAGGTACGACAACGTACCGATGGCGCCAAACCCGGCCGCGATGCTTTCGGTGAGATCGCGCAGCCGCTGCTCGACCATGTCGCGGGTCGGCTCGTTTAGCGTGCGAACCGTGCCGCGCAGCGTCACGGTCTGCGGAATGACGTTGAACGCATCGCCGGCGGCCATCTGGGTGATCGAGATGACCGCGGACTGCAGCGGATCGAGATTGCGCGCGACGATGGCCTGCGTGGCCTGGATCAGCGATGCGGCAATCACCACCGGATCGATCGTGGCATGCGGCTGGGCGGCGTGGCCGCCGCGGCCCTCGATGGTGATGATGATTTCGTCGACCGAGCCCATCTGCGCGCCGGGGCCGGTTGCAAACGTGCCCAGGGCGAGGCCCGGACGATTGTGCATGCCGTAGAATTCCTGGATCGGAAAGCGCTGCAGCAGGCCGTCATCGAGCATCGCCTTGGCGCCGGCGCCGCCTTCTTCGGCGGGCTGGAAGATCAGCGCAACGCCGCCATCGAAAGCGCGGCTCTCGACCAGACCCAACGCCGCCCCCAGCAGCATGGTGGTGTGACCGTCATGGCCGCAGGCGTGCATCTTGCCGGGGACTTGCGAGGCCCATTCTGCGCCAGTTGCCTCGAGAATGGGCAATGCGTCCATATCGGCGCGCAGCCCAATCATCCGGCCGGAACTACGCGACTGTCCGTAGATGATTCCGACAACGCCGGTGCCGCCGATGCCTTCGTGCACTTCGTCGACGCCGGCTTCGCGCAATCGCGCGGCGACCCGCTGCGCGGTGCGATGAACGTCGTAGAGCAGCTCGGGGTTGCGATGCAGGTCGTGACGAAACTCCTTGAGTTCGTCCAGATAGCGCGAGGTCCAGTTCTCAATCGGCATCGGGCGGTTCCTAAGATTTGCCAATCATAGCGGGGTCGTGGTCATGCGCGGGCTTCGCTGGCAGGGCGCACGCGCTCTGTCGGCCCGCTCGCACATTCAAATCCTGCGCCATCGTATGGCATCTCGAAGATGCCGGAGTCGAGAAAGCGCTCGATCGCCGCGACATAAGGCGCGATGTCGATATCTTGCTCCTGCAACCACGCGTCGTTGTAGTACGTGTCCGAATAGCGCTCGCCATCGTCGCACAGCACAGTGACGAGTGATCCCGATCGTTTCTCGCGCAGCATTGCGGCCGCACACCAGCACAGTCCTATGAAGTTGGCACCGGTCGAGCCGCCGACGCGATGCGACAGCCTTGAGGTCAGCACCCGCGCCGCAGCGATCGACGCGGCATCGGGGACCTGCATCATCTGATCGATCACGCTCGGCACGAAGGACGGCTCGACGCGCGGGCGCCCGACGCCTTCGATGCGTGAGCCGCGGACGCAATTCGCCGTGCGGCTGCGCGACTTATAGGCTTCGAAGAAGCACGAATTCTCCACATCCACGCCGCACAGCCGCGTCTTCTGCCGGCTAAAGCGGATGTAGCGGCCGATCGTCGCAGAGGTCCCGCCCGTGCCGGTGCTCATCACGATCCATTCGGGCACGGGATGAGGCTCTCCGGCCATCTGCTTGAAGATGCTCTCGGCAATATTGCCGGTGCGCCAGTCAATGGCGCGCTCGGCGTAGGTGAACTGGTCGAGATACAAACCGCCCAACTCGGCGGCGATCGTCTGCGCAGCGCCATAGACTTCCGACGACCGGTCGACGAAGTGACATCGGCCGCCAAACCGCTCGATCGCCGTTACCTTCTGCCGCGAAGTCGAACGCGGCACCACCGCAATGAAAGGCAGGCCGAGCAGCTCGGCGAAATATGCTTCGGAAACGGCCGTCGACCCCGACGACGCTTCAACCAACGCGGTGCCCGGTCCGATCAGACCGTTGCACAGCCCGAACAGGATCAGCGACCGCGCCATGCGATGCTTGAGGCTGCCGGTCGGGTGCGTGCTTTCGTCCTTGAAATACACGTCGATGCCGTCGAGTCCGGGAAAGCGAAGCTTGAACAGATGCGTGTCGGCCGAGCGCCGTGCCTCCGCTTCGAGGATATCGATCGCGTTTCGTACCCATTCCTGCTCGGCCATTTCTCCGCCGAACAGACTCAAGACCGGCTTCGGCTCCGCCGGAAGATTCCGCGCCGTCGCAACCTGAATAGTCGTCATCAATTCACGTACCCCGCGCGCCGTGGAAACAGCCGGACAGACGCGACGTCTGTGTCCGCCTCCTGCACCAGCGACGACCCGGCACGCCTGATCACCGCCCGACGTGCGCGCCTTGGATGTCGCGGCGGACGTCTAGGAGTGAGATTATTAGTTGAAACAGCAAAAAAATTCACATATTTCACCCCGGTCTTAGTGTGTTTTGAGGAATTTGACCCAATCATGCCCCATAAAATCGATCAAATTGACCTTCGCATTCTGGCCGCCATGCAAGCCGACTCCTCGCGCTCGCAACGCGAACTCGCGGACGAAGTCGGGCTATCGCAAAATGCATTTTGGCGGCGACTGAAGGCGCTCGAAGCAAGCGGCGCGATCACCGGCTACGGCGCGCGCGTGTCAGCGGAGGCCGTCGGCGTGCCGATGACGGTGTTCGTGATGGTGCGGACAAGGCGGCATTCCGCCGAATGGCTCAAACGCTTTCGAGCGCAGATCGAATCGATTTCGGAAATCGTGGCCTTCTATCGGATCAGCGGTGATTTCGACTACATGCTGAAGATCGCCGCCCGTGACATGAGCAACTACGACAAGGTTTATCAGACCATCATCAACAAGACCGAGCTGGAAACCGTCACGTCGTATTTCTCGATGGAAGCCATCATCGACGGCCGCCCGCTTCCGATCGGGCGTTGAGGCAGGCTGGCGCGTCGTGTGCGGCTCGCCAGGCCGATGCGGTACGCAAGAAAAACCAGTCATTCCGGCCCGCTAACTTGGCGAGATCGCAGCCCGCTGAGTTCAAAGCAGGCGGGCTCGTCGATGCCCCGACGGCTTTCTCGCCTTCGGCGCCGACCGCCATGCAGCGCAAAGCAAAGTTCGAACTCGGGCGTCGACAATCGCCGCGAACAACCACGTTGACATACCCAAGGCACATTATACATTGCCATTTCCATCATAAACTAAATAGTATTTTATTTTGGGAACCCGATGCCATCAGACCCTATGCCTGTTGCGAGCACGTCGACGACTTCCAAAGCGGGCCAAGGGTCTGAAAAGCCATCATCATCGAACGCGAAGTTCACGCCGAGTTCGGCAGATACGATCGTCATCAACGGCCGCTTCCTGACGA
Organism: Rhodopseudomonas palustris; assembly: GCF_003591005.1. Lineage (GTDB taxonomy): Bacteria > Pseudomonadota > Alphaproteobacteria > Rhizobiales > Xanthobacteraceae > Rhodopseudomonas > Rhodopseudomonas palustris_K. The sequence continues at coordinate 5,145 of NZ_QYYD01000004.1, read as the reverse complement.
TGGATGCCGCGTCCTCGACTGCTGACGCCGTCGCCATCCGCAACGGCCGCTTCATTGCCGTAGGCACAGAGAAGGACGTTCGGAAATTTGCGAATTCGTCGACGCAGGTGCTCGATGCCGGCGGCGGCATCGTCGTGCCCGGTCTAATCGATACCCACGCCCATGTCGAAGCGGCCGGCCTGTTGAACTATACGGTGTCGTTCGACGGCGTCGGCAGCGTCGATGAGGCGCTGGCGCGTATCGCCGAAATGGCGGGGCGCACCCCGGCCGGCGAATGGATCCGCGGCCGGATGTGGCACCCGATGGCGCAGCTCAAAGAGAAGCGCTTCCTGACGCGGCAGGAGATCGACAGCGTCGCCTCCGAGCATCCGGTGTGCCTGCCGGTCGGGCACTTCACGCTGTGCAACAGCCTGGCGCTGCAGCTCGCCGGCATCGACCGCAATACGCCGAACCCGGATGGCGGCGAAATCCATCACGACGAAGCCGGCGAGCCGACCGGCGTACTCGAAGAAAACGCCGAGGACCTGGTGCAGGACCTGCTGCCGGGCTGGTCACGCGAGGTGCGCACCAGCCAGATCAAGCAGGCGATGGCGTATTTCAACAGCTTCGGCATCACCAGCGCGATCAGCGCGCGGGTCGATCCGCCGGACATGCGCATCCACCAGATGATCGCCAAGTCCGGCGAGGCGACGCTGCGTATCAGCGCGATGTATGCGCCGACCGGCGGCCTCAACCCGACGATGACCGAACAGCGATGGGAAGAGCTACTATCGAAGATGGGGGTATACTCCGACTTCGGCGACGAATGGCTGTCGTTCTCCGGGCTGAAGATGCAGGTCGACGGCGGCATGACGCTGCGCACCGCCGACATGCGCGAGGCCTATCCGGGCCAGCCCGGCTATCACGGCACGGTCGTGGTGACGCAGGACAAGCTCAACCGCATGGTGGCGATCGCCAATCGCTACGGCTGGCGCGTCGGCACTCACGCGGTCGGCGACGGCGCCGTCGACAAGGTGCTGGACGCCTACGCCTATGCGGATCGCGAGGAGTCGATCAAGGACCGCCGCTTCATCGTCATCCACGGCAGCCTGATGCAGCCCGATCAGATGGACCGCGCGAAGGCGATGGGCGTGCGCGTCGATACGCAGAGTGCGTTCCTGTGGGACAAGGCCGCGACTATCGCCCGGCATCTCGGCAAGGCCACCGCCGACCGCGCCATCCCGCTGCGCTCGATGATCGACCACATGGGCCTCGACATGGTGGCGCAGGGCACCGACTACCCGATCAATCTGCTGAGCCCGTTCGTCAACATGTCGGTGGCGATCACCCGCAAGGACAAAAACGGCGACGTCTACGGCGCCGAGCAGGCAGTCAGCCGCGAGGAAGCGCTGCGGCTCTACACCAGCGCCGCGTCGCGCTACGCCTTCGCCGAGCACCTCACCGGCTCGATCGAAGTCGGCAAGCTCGCCGACCTCGCCTTCCTGTCCGCCGACCCGCTCACCGTCGCCGAGGACGAGATCAAGTCGATCGTCGCGCTGAAGACCATGGTGGACGGCCGCATCGTGTACGAGCGGAGCGCCTGATGGCCGCCCGCGTCGGGCTGCGCAGCGTTCGGAAGATCTTCGGCGACGCCGGACACGAACTCGTCGCCATCGAGGGCGTCACGCTCGACGTCGAGCGCGGCGAATTCCTCGCCATCGTCGGCCCGTCCGGTTGCGGCAAGTCGACCTTGCTCAAGATCATCGCCGGGCTGATGCCGGCGAGCGCCGGTGCCGTCGAGGAAAGCGGCCGCAAGGTCACCGCGCCGCCGGCCGGCTTCGTCTATCTGTTCCAGCAATACTCGCGCTCGCTGTTCGCCTGGCGCACCGTGCTGGCCAACGTCATGTTTCCGCTGGAGCAGCGCAAGGGCACCGACCGCGCCACCACGCGCGAGCTGTGCCGCCGTTATCTCACGCAGGTCGGCCTCGCCGGCTTCGAAGACAAGTATCCGTGGCAATTGTCCGGCGGCATGCAGCAGCGCGTCGCGATCGCCCGCGCGCTGGCGGCGGAGCCCGACGTATTGTTGCTCGACGAGCCGTTCAGCGCCGTCGACGCGCTGACGCGGATGGAATTGCAGACGCTGGTGCTCGACCTGTGCCGACAGAACGGCTTCACCGCCATTCTGGTGACGCACGATGTCGAAGAGGCGGTGTTCATGGCGGACCGCGTCGCGGTGCTGACGCAGCGCCCGACCCGCGTCGCCGAGATCGTGCCGGTCGACTTACCCCGACCTCGGCATCAGATCTCGACGCGGGAAACCGTCGAGTTTCTCCGCCTGCGCCATCATCTGATGAGTTCGCTGCTCGGCGATGCGGCTAGCGCGCTATGAAAGCCCGCGCCGTCCCGCTGCTGGTCGGATTGTTATCGCTGGCTGCCGCCATCGCTTTGTGGGAAGCAGCGTCGCTGTTTCGGCTGGCGAGCCCGGCCTTCCTGCCACCGCCCTCCTCAGTTGCGCGCGCGTTCGTCGAACTTGTGCAGGACGGTGAAGTATGGCGGCAATTGCTCCGCACCGCCGGGCTGTTCGTCGGTGCGTACGCAATCGCCTGCGCGCTCGGGATCACAGTTGGCATCTGGATGGGCTGCAGCGAATTCGCCGACGGCCTGCTCGAGCCGCTGGTCGAGCTGCTGCGGCCGATCCCGAAATCGGCGCTGGTGCCGGCGCTGTTCTTGTTCCTCGGCATCGGCCCGCTGACCATGGTGACGGTCGTCGTGTTCGCCGCAGTGTTTCCGGTGCTGATCAACGTCTATCAGGGCGTACGCGGGCTCGATCCGGTGCTGCAGGACACCGCGCGCACGTTTGGCTGTTCGCGCTGGCGCACTATCCGCTCGGTGGTGCTGCCGGCCACGCTGCCGGCGATCTTCACCGGGATGAAGGTGTCGCTCAGCCTCGGCATCGTGCTCACTGTGCTGGCCGAAATGCTCGCCGGCCAGAGCGGCCTCGGCTTCGTCATTCTCGACACGCAGCGCTCGTTCCAGACCGCACAGATGTACGCCTGGGTGATGGTGCTGGCGGCGTTCGGCGCCGCCTGCAGCCTGGCATTCGACCGCATCGAGCGCGTGGCAATTCCCTGGCACGGCCGCTAGGCCGCATCGATCAGCAAAGGAGAAGCGGATGAAGTTTCGAACCCTGAAGTCGCTGGTGCTCGGCCTCGCCGCGAGCAGTCTGATCGTCTCGGCCGCGATGCTGCCGGCGCATGCGGCCGAGAAGCTGCGCGTCAGCATCATCCCGATCAACGACGTGACGCCGCTATTCGCAGCAATCAAGAACGGTTACTTCGCCGAAGAAGGCCTCGAGGTCGACACCGCGCCGTCGTCCGGCGGCGCCGCCGGCATCCCGGGTCTGGTCGCCGGCTCCTACGACATCGTCTATGGCAACGTCGTGTCGATGCTGCTCGCCACCCAGCAGGGCATCGACATCCGCGTCGTCGCGCCGGGGACCAAGATCGAAACCGCCGAGAACGACACCTCGGCGATGGTGGTCCGCGCCGACAGCGGCATCACCTCGGGCAAGGATCTCGAAGGCAAGAGCGTCGGCGTCAACACCCGCAACAACGTCATCTGGCTGTACGCCCGGGCCTGGATCAAGCAGACCGGCGGCGACCCCGACAAGGTCACCTATCGCGAGGTGCCGCATCCGCAGATGGAAGACGCGCTGCGTCAGAAGCAGGTCGACGCCGGCTATATGGTGATCCCCTACGTGGCGCTTGCCACGGCGAAGCCCGAGTTCAAGTCGGTTGGTCATCCCTACAGCGCGGTGCAGCTCGGCGTCGACGTCGGCCAATATCTGACCACGTCGAAATTTCTCGCCGACAAGCCGGAGACGGCTGCAAAATTCTTGCGCGCGCTGCGCCGCGGCGTCGAATGGTACAACGCTAATCGCGGCAAGCCCGAGCTGTTGGAGATCGTGTCCGGCTTCACCAAGATCGACGTCGAGCTCTTGAAGAAGGTGAAGATGTCGCCCTCGCCGCTCAAGGTCGATCCGGATCAGATCGAGAAGACGATGAAGCTGATGATCGACAACAAACTGCTGCGCGCGCCGATCGACGTCAAACCGCTGCTGTTCCCGCAGGCGCTATGACCGCTGTGGAGACGACGCCGCTGGACAACGGAACGTCGGCGGCGCCGGCGGCCGCACCGGGCGCCACGCTGCGCGTGGTGCGGCGGCTGCGCGGCGTGCTGCTGATCGCGGCGCTGCTGGCGCTGTGGGAAGCGTCGGCGCGGTTCGGCTGGGCCAACAGTTCGAACTGGCCGCCGGTCAGCGGCGTCGTCGTCGCCTTGGTGCAAGGCTGGTCGTCCGGCGAATTGGCGGCGCTGGTGGCGTCGACGCTGAAGCGGATGCTGACCGGCTTCGCGTTCGGCTGCGCCGCGGGCGTCACGCTCGGCGCGCTGCTCGGCATCAGCCGCTGGGCCCGCTACACGCTGAAGCCGCTGATCGAAGTGATCCGGCCGATCCCGGCGCCGGCGATCGTGCCGATCCTGATCCTGTTTCTCGGCGTCGACGATCTCTTGAAGATCGTGGTGATCGCGCTCGCCTGTTTCTTTCCGGTGTTCCTCAATACGCTGGCCGGCATCGCCGGCGTCGATTCGGTACTGATCGAAACCGCGCGGACCTTCCGCATCGGCCGCCTGCGCACGCTGCTGCAGGTGATCCTGCCCGCCGCGACGCCGATGATCGCCGCCGGCATGCGCATCGCCATCGGCATCGCGCTGGTCGTCACCGTGATCTCGGAAATGATCGCCGGCTCCGCCGGCCTCGGCTATTACATCGTGCAGATGCAATACGCGCTGAAACCGGAGCCGATGTACGCCGCCGTCATCAGCATCTCGGCCGCCGGCTATCTGCTCAACCGGCTGTTCGTCCTGCTTGAGCGCTGGTGGCTGCCCTGGGTCGGAAGGTGAGCTGAGGTCCCGCCCCACCCCCCGTCATTCCGGGGCGCTCGCCCTTGCGAGCGAACCCGGAATCCCGAAATTGTGGAAACGCCGGAGTCGCAAAACGCATCGAGATTCCGGGTTCGCGCTGCGCGCGCCCCGGAATGATGGGGTGGACGGCCCCCGAACGGCATCGATGTGCCAGACTGAGGTTGTCGTAACTTCAGACGAGGGAGC
>NZ_QYYD01000049.1 GCF_003591005.1 Rhodopseudomonas palustris | reverse complement strand
CCCGCGTTGTTGCCTCCCCCCTGCCCTCTACGCTGCGGCGGCCAACGCCCGCCCGGCGTGCGGCTTCTTCTGGGCCGGCCGGGGGGGGCCGGGGGCCCCCCCCCGACGTATTTGCGGACGACCTTGCTGCCGCACCGGCGCGCTATCCAACGTCAGAGTTTGATTGGATCAAGGCGACGCCGCAATCACGGCCTGCTCCTTCTCCCCGCGCGCGGGGAGAGGTTCTCGCGGCAGCGTTCTTTCATCCAAAGCGCGTCTTTGTGTTCATTGGTTCGAACTCACAATGACGGCGTCCAAGGCTAAGTCAGCGGGCGCATTTCCGCTCAGGCTCCCAGGATGCCCGCTGGTATCCGGTGCCGGTCTCGTTGCCGACAAGCCGTCGCGCTGCAGTAACGGTCCGGGAACATTTCCTCCCTAATCGTACCAGGCACTCGGTTCGCGCCAGGATGGCGCGCCTTGGTACCGTTGGAGGCTTCGTTGAAATTCGCCAATCTCCGCATCACCCCCAAGCTCGGCCTGCTGATCGGCGGCACGCTGCTCGGGCTCTGCCTGGCCGGCGTGTTCGCCGGCTACATGATGAAGCGCGAAATGCTCAATGCCCGGTTCGAGCAGACCAAGGCGATTGCCGAGATGGGACGCAATCTCGCGGTCGGGCTGCAGAAGCAGGTCGACGCCGGCGAACTCACCAAGGACGCCGCGATCGCGCAGTTCGCGCGCGACGCCAGCATGCTCACCTACGACAACGGCCAAGGCTATCTGTTCGCCTACACCATGGACGGCCTGACCATCGCCACCCCGGACAAGAAGGCGGTCGGCACCAACCGGATCAACACGGCGACCGGCGATCGCTATCTGGTGCGCGAGCTGCGCGACGGGGTCGCCGCCAAGGGCGACGTGACGCTGCATTACGACTTCCGCCGCCCCGGCAGCGACGACAACATCCGCAAGATTTCCTACGGCGTAGCCATCCCCGGCTGGAATATGTTCGTCGGCACCGGCGCTTACCTGGACGATATCGATGCCAAGCTGCAGCCGATCTTCGTCACGCTCGGCGCCTCGTTCCTGGCGATCGCGCTGATTGCCGGCCTGTTCGCCTGGCTGATTTCGCGCAGCATCACCAGTCCACTCGGCCGGCTCGGCGCGCGGATGCAGTCGCTCGCTGCCGGCGAACTCGACCAGCCGATCCCCGGTACGACACGCGGCGACGAAGTCGGCGAGATGGCCAAGACCGTCCAGGTGTTTCAGGACAACGCGCTGCGGATTCGCAGCCTGGAGCAGCAGGAAGGCGAGGCCAAGCAGCGCGCCGCTGCCGAGCGTGCAGCGCTGATGCAGAAGATCGCCGATGAATTCGAGCTGAGCGTCAAGGGCGTGGTCCACAGCGTCGCCGGCGCGACCGCAGAGTTGCAGTCGACCGCACAGTCGATGACCTCGACCGCGTCGGACGCCAGTTCGCGGGCCTCGGCGGTGCGTTCGGCCTCGGATACGTCTTCATCCATGGTCAGCACGGTCGCCTCGGCATCCGAGGAGCTGTCGGCGTCGGTCGCCGAGATCTCGCGCCAGGTGCAGCAGTCGCGCGAGATCGCCAGCAAGGCGGTCAGCGATGCCGACCGCACCAACGAAACCGTCAAGCTGCTGTCGGTCGGCGCCGAAAAAATCGGCGAGGTGGTGCAGCTGATCCACTCGATCGCATCGCAGACAAATTTGCTGGCGCTCAACGCCACGATCGAGGCCGCGCGGGCCGGGGAATCCGGCCGCGGCTTTGCGGTGGTGGCGAGCGAAGTGAAGGCGCTGGCCAGCCAGACCGCCAAAGCGACCGAGGAAATTTCCGCGCAGGTGTCGGCGATGCAGTCCTCGACCGCCACAGCGGTGGAGTCGATCAATCACATCACGTCGACGATCGGCGAGATGAACAACATCACCATGGCGATTTCCAGCGCCGTGGAGCAGCAGGGCTCGGCGACCCGCGAGATCGCCCGCAACATCCAGTCGGTGGCGGCGGGCTCCAGCGAGATCAGCGAGCACATCGGCGGCGTCAACGCCGCCGCGTCGGCAACCGGCGACGCCGCCGGACAGGTGCTGTCTCACGCCCGCGCGCTCGACGGTCAGTCCGGCGCACTGCAATCGGCGGTCGATGAATTTCTCCACAAAGTCCGCGCCGCCTGACTGCTGTAGATTCCAGCTTACCACGCGATGGCGCCGCCCTTCGGGCGGCGTTTTCGCATGACATGCGGCGCCGCCGGAGATGCTGACCCCGTGCGTTGGTAGTTCAGCGATGTTGCGGTGCGGCACGTTCGCGCAGACGTGACCGCGCTTGAACTGATCACCCTTGAACCAGGGTGTATGATCGCGCGACTATCCAACGGTTGGGGGCATGCCTGCCGAACAGAAAGGGAGTGCATGTCGATATCGTTGCAAGGGACCGTCGCTTTCGAACCGGAGTTCGTCGGCAATCTGAACCTGCTGACGCGCACGATGATCGCGCACGGGCTCGATCCCGATGTGTTCGTGATCAGCAAAGACATCGCCAGTGCGCCGACGCTGCCATTCGTCGGACCGATGCTCTACGACTATATCGTCGTCAGCGGTGGTGACGAATTTGTCGTCACAGAAACTTGCGACCAGCTCTTCCTCGAACACTTCCTGCACCACATCGGCGATGTCGCCGACGAAGCGCCGCCGCCGGTCGCCCCCGGCATGTTCGCCCGCCTGTCGCGCTGGATGTCGCCGGCCGTTTGATCGAAGCACTTAGCTATCCCCGCGTCATGGCCGGGCTTGTCCCGGCCATCCATGCCTTTCCTGCATCTCCTTCAGTAAGGCGTCATGCCCGGCACAAGGCCGGGCATGACGTGTGGTGAGGTCATCGGACAAGAGGGCCATCGATGCCCTATTGCGACCAGGGCAGAACGCTGAGGCGCGTGCTTACTTCGCCTTCAGGAAGTCGGCGACTTCCAGCAGGACGAACTCATTGTCGTCGGCCTTGTTGGGGTCGCGGCTCGACGAGAACGGCAGGTTGTTGTCGTTGCCGACGATGATGTGGCGGTCGTCGACCTTGTCGACATTCTCGATGGTGAAGAACGGGAATGCCAGCGCGCCGTCGGTGAGCGGCTTCTTGGCCTTCTTGTCCGGGTCGCGGATCTTCATCAGGTCGATATAGCCGATCTTCTTCACCGGCTTGCCGGCGCCCGCCTCAGTCAGCTCGATCTTGTAGACGCGCTTGAACCGGGCGAGGTCGTTGAAGCAGTCGGTGCCGGTCTTGCCGTCGGCGCAGGCCTTGTCCTTGGTCCCTTCGCCATTGTCGCGCTCGATCACCAGGCCGTGGGTGGCGTCGATCATGTTGAAGTCGCCGATCGCGTTGCCGTTCTGCTCGAACGCATAGGTCCAGGAGCGGCCGGTGAAGGTCTTTTGGGCGACGTCGAACTCCAGGATGCGCGCGGCTTCCTTGCCGTCCAGCTTTTCCCAGTCCTTCTTGTCGGCGTCCCACAGCGGGCCTTCGAGCAGGCCGTACAGGAACTTGCCGTCCTTGGAGGCGGCGAAGCCCTCATAGCCCTTGGAACGGCGGAGGTTGACGCCGGTGTAGCTGGCGCCCGGCGCGCCGGGCGACTGCACCGACCAATGGTCGGGCGACTTCACCGGCTTGCCGTCGGCCATCGTCTCGGTGACGCTCAGCACCTTGCCGCTCATGTCGGTCTCGATGACATAGGGGCCGAACTCCTCGCCGATCCAGATCTTGTCGCCGATGATCTGAAAGCCTTCGGGGTCGAAATCGGCGCCGGTGAGATAGCGCTTGTCGGTGTCCTCGTGGACGATGCGGAACGGCACCTTCTTGTCGGGATCGTGCAGGAAAATGGTGGCGACGCGGTCGACCTTGCTGGCCGCCCAATCCATCTTCAGATGGCTGAGAAACAGCATGGCGTCGGCCGAGTTGTAGCGCGAGCCGAAGCCGTTGTCGGTCAGCACCCAGAAGCTGCCGTCGTCCATTTTCTTGATGCCGGAATGGCCCTGCAGCGGCTGCCCCTTGAACGGCAGCGATACGCCGGTCGGGCGGCCGTTGGACTTGCCCTCGATGCTGCCGGCCTCGGTAATGCGCTTGCCGGTGGTGTACTTGCCCGAGGTTTTCAGGTCGGCCGGCGCGTCCGCCGGGGCGTCGATGAACGAGGCAGCCGGCATCACGGCGTGGCCGGCCAGCGTCGCCGGAAATTCGCCTTCGGATTGCGCCAGTGCGCCAGACGTTGTCAGCGCAAGGATCGCGACCGAGCCGAGCAGTAGTTTCCGCATGAACAGCCTCCTGTTGTTGGATGGCGGTGTTGTGGCGGCGGCGGATCACAGGCGACTGACGGATCGGTGACGCTGCGATGACGAAGCCTGCGGCCGAATGCGCAGCACGGTTTTGACAGGCGGCAGCGGGCGGCTTACAGATTAGAACCGTTCTAAAATACCGCGAGCCGTTGCCCATGAAGGCATTTTCCGACCTGACCGAGCGAGAAATCCTGGCCGTGGCCATTTCGGCCGAAGAGGAGGACAGCCGGATCTATCTCGCCTTCGCCGAGGATCTCGCCGAGCGCTATCCCGATTCGGCCCGGGTCTTCGCCGAGATGGCGCAGCAGGAGCAGGGCCATCGCCACATGCTGCTGCGGATCTACGAGGAGCGGTTCGGGCCCAATCTGCCGCCGATCCGCCGCGAGGACGTCAAAGGCTTCATCCGCCGCCGGCCGATCTGGCTGACGCGCAATCTGCCGCTGGAGCGAATCCGCAAGGAAGCCGAGACCATGGAGTTCGAGGCGCAGCGCTTCTACGAGCGCGCCGCGGAGCGCGCCACCGACGTCCACATCCGCAAGCTGCTGACCGACCTTGCCGAATTCGAGAAGCGCCACGAGCAGCGCGCCACCCAGCTGACCGACCGCATCCTCACGCCCGACGCCCGCAGCGCCGAGGACCACACCGCGCGGCGGATGTTCGTGCTGCAATACGTCCAGCCCGGGCTCGCCGGGTTGATGGACGGCTCGGTGTCGACGCTGGCGCCGCTGTTCGCCGCGGCGTTCGCGACGCATCAGAACTGGCCGACCTTCCTGGTCGGCCTCGCGGCGTCGATCGGCGCCGGCATCTCGATGGGCTTCGCCGAGGCGCTGTCCGACGACGGCTCGATGACCGGCCGCGGTTCGCCGTGGCTGCGCGGCGGCATCTGCGGGCTGATGACAACGCTCGGCGGCCTCGGCCACACGCTGCCGTATCTCGTCCCCGACACCTGGGCCAACGCATTCTGGATCGCCACCGCGATCGCCGGCGTCGTGGTGTTCGTCGAGCTCTGGGCGATCGCCTACATTCGCGCCAAGTACATGGACACGCCGTTCCTGCACGCGGTGTTTCAGATCGTGCTCGGCGGCGTCATCGTGCTGGCGGTGGGGATTTTGATCGGCGGGGCGTAGGGCAGGGGGAGTAACAATCACCTCGCCACAAGCACGTCATTCCGGGGCGCGCGCACTTGCGCGCGAACCCGGAATCCCGAGACGTTCTGCGACTCCGACGTTTCCACGTCTTCGAGATTCCGGGTTCACGCGCAAAGTGCGCGCGCCCCGGAATGACTCGCGTGGGTAGGCCTACTGCTTCTCGATCCCCGCCTCGCGCACCAGCTTCTCCCACAGCACCAGCTGATCGCCGACGAATTTGCCGAGATCTTCCGGCGTGCCGGAGAACGCGTCCATGCCGAGCGTGGCGAGCTTGGCCTTGGTCTCGGGGTCTTCGACGATCTTGCGGATTTCGGTGTTGAGCTTGGTCACCACTTCCTTCGGCGTGCCGGCCGGCGCGAAATAGCCCTGCCAGGAGGTGATGTCGAAGTCGGGCACGCCGGCTTCCTGCATCGACGGCAGATCCGGCACCAGCGGCGAGCGGTCCTTGGTGGTGACGGCGAGCGCGCGAAGTGCGCCGCCCTGAACGTGCGGCAGGCCGGTCAGCACGTCGGTGAACATCATGGTGACGCGGCCGCCGATCACGTCGTTGAGCGCCGGCGGCGAGCTCTTGTAGGGCACGTGCAGCAGGTCGATCCCCGCCTTGCGGGCGAAGGTCGCGCCCGACACGATCGCCGACGACGAGCCCGACGCGTAGGTCAGCTTGCCGGGGTTGGCCTTGGCGTAGGCGATCAGTTCGCCGACCGTCTTGGCCGGCACGTCAGGATTGATCACCAGCATGAACGGCAGGTCGCCGGTGCGCGCCACCGGGGTGAAGTCCTTCACCGGGTCGTAGCTGAGCGTCTTCAGCAGATACGGGTTGGCCGAATGCGTGGTGTTAGTGGTGACGAACAACGTGTAGCCGTCGGGCTGCGCGCGGGCCACATAGGTGGCGGCGATCATGCCGTTGGCGCCGGCCTTGTTCTCGATCACCATGCCGACGCCGAGCGCCTGGCCGAGCTTCTGCGAGATCAGCCGCGTCGTCGTGTCGGTGCCGCTGCCGGCCGCAAACGGCAGCACGAGCGTGATGTTGCGGTTGGGGTAGGTCGTGTCGGCGCGTGCCGGCATAGCGACGGCGGTGGACAGCAGCACGGCAGCCGCAACCGCGGCGCAGATCGATCGCATCAGAATCCTCCCGGATGGTTCTTTTTCTTGGACCGACAGACTGCGCGAAACGCAACGAAAAGGCGAGGCCCCCCAACCACGTCATTCCGGGGCGCCTACCCCAAGCACGTCATTCCGGGGCGCGCGCCCCAAGCACGTCATTCCGGGGCGCGCGCAGCGCGAACCCGGAATCCCGCAGCGTTCTGCGACTCCGACGTTTCCACAACTTCGAGATTCCGGGTGGGCGCGCGCCCCGGAATGACGGCGTTTTCTCACCGCCTCGCGGCGATGAAGACGCCGGCGATCACCATGGCGTAGCCTGCCAGATGGAACAGCTCCGGCTTTTCGCCGAGCAGCACGATCGCCATCACCGAGCCGAACACCGGCATCAGGTGCAGGAACGGTGCCGAACGGTTCGGCCCGATCAGCGCGACGCCGCGGTTGAAGCAGAGATAGGCCAGCACAGACGGGAAGATCATCACATAGGCCAGCGATGCCGCGGTGATCCAGTCGGCACTCGGCCGCGCGCCGGCGGCAAATTCCAGTGCGGCGAGCGGCAGCAGCAGCAGCGCGCCGCCGGCGGTGCCGACAGTGACCAGCGACAGCGGATGCGTCGCCGGCCGCTTCGGCATGATCGCCGAATACAGCCCGAACGCGAACAGCGCGCCAGCGATCATCAGGTCGCCGCGGTTGAACTCGACCTGTGCCAGCGCCCCGAAGTCGCCGCGCAGGATGATGGTGAGCACGCCGAGCAGCGACAGCGCGATGCCGAGCGCTTGCGTGAAGGTCAGCCGCACCCCGAACAGCAGCAGCGACCACAGCGCCACGAACAGCGGCCCGGACGACTGCAGCAGCAGCGCGTTCAGCGCCTGGGTGTATTGCAGCCCCCAATACGACAGCACGTTGTTGACCGCGAAGCCGGTCGCCGACAGCAGCACCATCAGCCGCCAATGAGCGCGCAGCTTGCGCCAGTCGCGGCGCAGATGCGGCCACGCCACCGGCAGCATCAGCAGCAGTGCGCCGGCCCAGCGCACGCAGGACAGCGTCGCCGGCGGAATGTGGCCGGCGACGGCGCGGCCAAGCACGATATTGCCGGCCCAGAACAGCGAGCTCAGGCTGAGTAGCAGATAGGGCTGGTTGGCGAGCCAGCCGAAAGCCTTGCGGAGCGGAGCGATCAAGCGTCACAGGCGGTTGGCGTGAGCGCCAGCCATGCCCGAATTCGGCGGGGCCGCAAAGGCCCGCGGCGGAATGCCGTCATGCGTGAACGCGCCGGCGCTGCGCGTCTCAGGCCGCGGCGGCCTTTTGTTTGCGCGCCGCCGCCACCACGCCGATGATCACCAGCGCGTAGCCGACGGCGTGATACAGATGCGGCTGCTCGCCGAGAAACAGGATCGCCATCGCCGAGCCGAACACAGGGATGAGATGAAAGAACGGCGCCGCACGATTGGCGCCGATCATCCGAACGCCGCGATTGTAGCACAAATAGGCGACGATCGACGGGAAGATCGAGACGTAAGCCACCGCAGAGACGTTGATGAGGTCGAATGCCGGCGGCGTCCGCACCGACAACTCCCAGACCAGCAGCGGAACCAGAAAGACCGCGCCGCAGCCGAACGTGAAGGCAAGGAAAGACAGGCCGTGAATCGCCGGCCGCTTCTGCGACAGCACCGTGAACAGGCCGAACGCCGCCATCGCGCCGAGAAACAGCAGGTCGCCGTAGTTGAGCTCGATCGCCGCCAGTTCGGCGACGTTGCCATGCAAAATGATCACCGCGACGCCGATCATCGACGCAAACACGCCGACCGCCTGCATCAGCGTCAGCCGGACACCGAGAATGATCAGCGCCCAGACCGCCACGAACAGCGGCCCGACCGATTGCAACAGCAGCACGTTGAGCGCCGAGGTGTACTGCAGCGACGTATATTGCAGCGTGTTGAAGGTGCTGATCCCGATCACCGACACCGCCACCAGCAGCTTGATGTGGCGGCGGATCATCATCCGATCAGCGACGAGGTGCCGCCAGGCGAACGGAATCACGATCAGGAACGCGACGCTCCAGCGCAGAAACGACAGCGTCACAGGCGGGAAGTGGCCGGCGATGAAGCGGCCGACGATGGCGTTGCCGGCCCAGAACAGCGAGGTCAGGCTGAGCAGGAGATAAGGCTGGTCGATGATCCAGCCGAAGCGGTGGGCTTCGGCGGTCGGCGTCGTCGTGGTCATGTGGGGCCCGGGCGATGGAGCGGCGCACGCCGGGGCTGACCCTTCGCGCTGAACGCCGCCTCCCGTTGATTTTAACCCCCAGCCTTAAGCAGTTCGGCAGCCGATCACAACCGCCGCGCCGCGCAAGGCGCGCATGCGCGGTGCAGTCCTGCGGCTCGCTCTCGCTGCGGCTGATCTTGCGCAGGCACTACGTCTCAAACGCGATTGGCGTTGCGCATCGACGCCTTGCACGATGACCTCTCGACCGTGCGCAGCGGCAGTCGCGCTACCGAGCCCCGACTATTGGAGCAGTAGACCTCAGCTATTGTTGAGGTTGTAGGAGGGGGCGGCTCGTTTGTTTCCGCCCGCCGCAGCGCACGTTGTTCCGCTGCGGCGGCTCTGGTGCCGAACGCGCGTGGATGCGGTTTGGAGCCGGCGATGACCGACACCTTGCGACCCCTGCCCGACACTCGGCACCGACTGGCATCGGTGGTCATCGCGATTCCGATCCTGGCGTCGGTCTTCGCCGGGATCTATCTGTGGCGTCAGGCGCGGCTCGCGCCAGCCGTTGCCGGGCATGTCCGCCCGTCGATCGAGGTCTCAGCCATCACGATCGAACCGGAGCCGCTGCCGCAATCGCTCGAAGCCACTGGCTCGTTGCAGGCGGTGCAGGAGCTGACGCTGGCGCCCGAGGTCGCCGGCCGCGTCGTCGCGATCCGGTTCGAGGCGGGAATGGCGGTCGAGGCCGGCATGCCTCTCGTCGAACTCTACGATGCGCCGGAGCGGGCGCAGCGCGCCGAGGCGGTCTCGCGCGCACAATTTGCGCGGCTGCAGCTCGACCGTTCGCGCCGGCTTGTGGCGACCGACGCCGCGACGCAGCAGCTGCTCGATCAGCGCGTCACCGAACAGGAGCAGGCTGAGGCCGCGGCTGAGCGAATCGAGGCGTTGATCTCGCAGAAGACGATCCGCGCGCCGTTCGCCGGGTTGCTCGGCATTCGCCGGGTCAATCTCGGTCAATACGTCAACCCCGGCGACGCCCTGACGACGCTCACCGCGCTCGACCGGCTCTACGCCAATTTCACTGTGCCGCAGCAGGATCTGTCGAAGCTCGTGCTCGGCGGCGAGGTCACAGTGCGCACCGACGCCTATCCCGGTCAGGACTTTGCGGCCCGGATCAACGCGATTGAGCCGCTGGTGCAGCACGACACCCGCAACGTGCGGGTCCAGGCCACGCTCGGCAATCCGGACCGCAAGCTGCGGCCCGGCCTTTACGTCACCGTCGGCATCGCACAGCCGCCGCGCCCGTCGGCGATTCTTGTGCCGGCGACCGCGATCCAGACCGGCGCGTCGGGGGACAGCGTCCTCGTCGTCCGCGACGGCAAAGCCGCGCCCGTGCCGGTCACGACCGGCCAGCGGCGCGGCGACCGCATCGTGGTCGAGGCCGGGCTCAGCAGCGGCGACGTCGTGATCACCAACGGTCAGCTCCGCGTCCAGCCGGGCGGGCCGGTCAGCGTGGGCGCTTCGGCGGCCGCGTCGCGCCCGTGACTGTGGGGGGCGGCGTCATGCGGTTCACCGATCTATTCATCCGCCGGCCGATCCTGTCCGTGGTGGTCAGCCTGCTGATCCTGATGGCGGGTGCGAGCGCGTTCTTGTCGCTGCCGGTGCGGCAATATCCCAACCTCGAAAGCGCGACCATCACGGTCGATACGATGTTTCCCGGCGCGACCCAGGAGGTGATGCAGGGCTTCGTCACCACCCCGATCGCGCAGGCAATCGCCTCCGCCGACGGCATCGAATATCTCACCTCGAGCTCGACCATGGGGCAGAGCCAGGTCAAGGCCAAGCTCGTGCTCAACGCCAATTCCGACCGGGCGATGACCGATGTGCTGGCCAAGGTTCAGCAGGTCAAGTACCGGCTGCCGGCCGGCGCTTACGATCCGGTGGTGACGAAGATCACCGATGGCGCCTCGGCGGTGCAGTACGTCGCCTTCGTCAGCGACACGCTGACGATTCCGCAGATCACCGATTTCGTCACGAGGGTCGCACAGCCGCTGATCACGTCGGTCAAGGGCGTCGCTTCCGCCGATCTCGCCGCCGCGCAGGCGTTGTCGATGCGGGTGTGGCTGGATCCGGTCAAGCTCGCCGCCCGCAACCTGACGGCGGGCGACGTCTCCGCGGCGCTGCGCGCCAACAACGTGCACGCCGCACCCGGCCGGCTCGAGAGCGGCAGCACCGTCACCAACATCACCGCCGCAACCGACGTCACCACAGTCGACGACTTTCGCGAAATGGTGATCAAGACCGGAGCCGACGCCCTGGTGCGGCTGCGCGATGTCGCCGACATCGAAATCGGCAGCCAGAACCGCAACACCCTCGGCTGGGCGAGCGCGCGCCGCGCCGTCTATCTGCAGATCGCCCCGACACCCGACGGCAATCCGCTGGAGATCGTAGCGGCCACCAAGGCGCTGATCCCGGCGATGCAAAGCGTGGCGCCGCCCGGTTTGACGGTCGAGAACCAATTCGATGTGGCTCACTTCGTCAACGCCGCCATCGATGAGGTGCTGCATACGCTGATCGAAGCCGGCCTCATCGTCGTGGTGGTGATCTTCCTGTTTCTCGGCTCGCTACGCGCCGTGGTCATTCCGGTGATCACCATCCCGCTGTCGCTGGTCGGGACCGCGGCGCTGATGCTGGCGTTCGGATTCTCGCTCAACCTGCTGACCCTGCTGGCGATGGTGCTGGCGATCGGGCTGGTGGTCGACGACGCCATCGTCGTGGTCGAGAACATCCATCGCCACATCGAGGATGGGCTGTCGCCGCGCGAGGCGGCGCTGGTCGGCGCCCGCGAGATCGTCGGTCCGGTGATCGCGATGACGATCACGCTCGCCGCCGTCTATGCGCCGATCGGCCTGATGGGCGGCCTGACCGGCAGCCTGTTCCGCGAATTCGCCTTCACGCTGGCAGGCTCGGTAGTGGTCTCGGGACTGATCGCGCTGACGCTGTCGCCGATGATGAGTTCGCGGCTGCTCGGCGGCAGGCAAACCGAGAGCCGCTTCGCCAAGATGGTCGAACGCCGCCTCGCGGCGCTCGCGAGTGGCTATGGCCGGCTGCTCGCCGCGACGCTGGCGATCCGGCCGGCGGTGCTGCTGGTTGCCGGCACCATGCTGCTCGCGATCGCGGGGCTGTTCTCAGGCGCCAAGCGCGAACTCGCGCCGCAGGAAGACCAGGGCTATGTCTTCACCGCAGTGCGGGCGCCGCAATACGCCAATCTCGATTACACGACAGCGGCGGCCGGACAGGTCCAGCAGATCTTCCGGTCGATGCCGGAATACGCCGCCAATTTCTTCGTCGTCGGCACCGACGGGCTGAACAATGCGTTCGGCGGCATCATTCTCAAGGACTGGAGCGAACGCCAGCGCTCGGCCACCGACATCCAGGCGGCGCTGTATCACGCCGTGGGCGGCGTCCACGAGGCGTCCGTCACGCCGTTCCAACCGGCAGCGCTGCCGGCCTCGACAGGTGGCCTGCCATTCCAGATGGTGCTGCGTTCGCCCGCAGGTTTCGACGCCATCTACCGCGAGATGGAGGCGCTGAAAGCATCGGCGTGGCGCAGTGGCCTGTTCGTGTTCGTCGACAGCGATCTCGCCTTCGACAGCCCGACCGCGCAGATCCGCATCGACAGCGGCAAGGCCGGCGAGGTCGGGGTCACCATGCAGGCGATCGCCGACACGCTCGCCGTGCTGGTCGGCGAGAACTACGTCAACCGCTTCAACTATTACGGCCGCTCTTACGACGTCATCCCGCAGGTTCGTCGCAGCGACCGGCTGACGCCGGAAACGATCGGGCGTTATCAGGTCCGCACCCGCTCCGGCGAGATGATTCCGCTGTCGACCGTCGCCTCGGTTTCGGTGAAGCCGAGCGCCAACCGGCTGCCGCAGTTCAACCAGATGAACGCAGCGACGCTGTCGGCGGTGCTGCGGCCGGGGGCGACGATGGGGCAGGCGGTGGCGTTCATGGAAGCGCAGCCGCGCTCGCCCGGCGTCACCATCGACTGGCTCGGCGACAGCCGGCAATACGTCCAGGAGGGCAACCGTCTCACAATCATCTTCGGTTTCGCACTCGTCGTGATCTTCCTGGTGCTGGCCGCGCAGTACGAGAGCTTCCGCGATCCCCTGGTGATTCTGGTGACGGTGCCGCTGGCGATCTGCGGCGCGCTGCTGCCGCTGTATCTCGGCTACACCACCCTCAACATCTACACCCAGATCGGGCTGGTGACGCTGATCGGGCTGATCTCCAAGCACGGCATCCTGATGGTGGCGTTCGCCAACCAGATTCAGCGCGAGCAGGGGCTCGGCCGCCGCGACGCTATTCTGCAGTCGGCGAAAGTGCGGATGCGGCCGGTGCTGATGACCACGGCCGCGATGGTCGCCGGTCTTGTGCCGCTGCTGTTCGCCGAGGGGGCGGGTGCCGCCAGCCGCTTCGCCATCGGCATCGTGGTGGTGATGGGCATGCTGGTCGGGACGCTGTTCACGCTATTCGTGCTGCCGGCCTTCTACACGCTGCTCGCCGCCGACCGCCACGCCGGCGCAGCAGGCGGGCTCCACCAAACGTCGGCCGAGACCGACGCGGTGTCCGCCAAGTAATCTCGTGCGCGCTCGCTGCGGAGCGAAACCGTGCGTCACCGCGCAGGTTCGTGCCCTCGGCGCTTTCTGTTGCGCAATCGCATGCAGTTTGCAGAGAGTTGCTGTATTCAGCCGCCGTTGCAGAGTTTTAGGATGACCGACGCCACCACCAAGATCGCGCTGACCGTCGGCGAAGCCGCCAAACGGAGCGGCGTGGCGGTTTCGACCCTGCATTTCTATGAAGCCAAGGGGCTGATCCAGGGCTGGCGCACCGAGGGCAACCAGCGCCGCTATCATCGCTCGGTGCTTCGCCGCATTGCCATCATCCGCGTCGCGCTGCTCGCCGGCATCCCGCTCGCGACCATTCACGACGCGCTGGTCGATTTGCCCCACGATCGCGTTCCGTCCAAAGCCGATTGGGCGCGGTTCGCCAGGGCGTGGAAAGCCATGCTGGAAGCGCGCATCGTCGGCCTGACGCAGTTGCGCGACCAGATCACCACTTGCATCGGCTGCGGCTGCCTGTCGCTGGAGGACTGCCCGCTGCGCAATCCCGACGACGAACTCGGTCGCCACGGCGCCGGGCCGCGACGGCTCGGGGCGAAGCCATGAAGACCTGGCGCGGTGCCTGGATCGCCGCGCCCGCGCGCCGCAAGCGGTGCGACGCGCAGGGCGGTGGCCCGCTCAAGCGTTCTCGGTGGTCTTCTTCAGCTTGCCGATACCGAGAATATCGAGCATCGCCTTCTCGTAGAACGGCTCGCTCTCGCCGCGGCTCATCTTGCGCAGGAAGTACTTCTCGAAGGCGATCTTGGCGTTGTGCACCCACACGCCCGACGCCGACCAGTTGACATTGCGCGGCGGCAGCTGCGGCTGCGCCACGAAGGCGACGCCGCTGTCGCCGAAATCGGCGAGACACACCGCGTTCCAGGTCGCCTGATGACTTGGCGGCTGTCCGTCCATGATCTGGCGGATGTTGTGCGCCGTGGCGGTTACCATCGACTCGATCATGAAGCCGGTCTTTGGCACGCCGCACGGCACCGGCGTCGGCCCGGTCGGCGGAATGGCGACGCAGACGCCGACCGCGAACACGTTGGTGTAGGTCGGGTTGCGCTGGTGCTTGTCGATCAGCACGAAGCCGCGCGGATTGACCAGCCCGTCGATGCCGCGCAGCGGCGCGATGCCGCGGAAGCCGGGGATCAGCATCGAAAAGCCGAACGGCAGCTCGGCGGTCTTCTTCACCGAGCCGTCCTCGGCGATCTCCTCGGCGATCAGCTTGCCGTCCTCGACCCGCGCGACGCGGCTGTTGGTCATGAACTTGATGTGGTGCTGGCGCATCTCGGCTTCGAGCAGGCCCTTGGTATCACCGACGCCATCGAGGCCGAGATGGCCGATATACGGCTCCGGCGTGATGAAGGTCATCGGCACCCGGTCACGGATCTTGCGGCGGCGTAGCTCGGTGTCGAGGATGAAGGTGAACTCGTAAGCGGGACCGAAGCACGACGCGCCCTGCACCGCGCCGGTGACGATCGGGCCCGGATTTCTGCAGAACTGCTCGAAGCGTTCGGAAGCCTCGACGGCGTGATCGACATGGCAGATCGAGGCGGTATAGCCGTCGGGGCCGAGGCCGGGGATCTCGTCGAACGCGAGTTCGGGGCCGGTGGCGATGATCAGGAAATCGTAGTCGACCACGCTGCCGTCGGCGAGCACGACGCGGTTCTGCTGCGGCTCGACCTTGGTCACCGGCACCGCCTTGTAGTCGATGCCGCGGCGCGCGAAGGTCGGCGCCAGATCGACCTGCACCGCCTCGCGCGTCCGCCATTTCACCGCGACCCACGGGTTGGACGGCACGAAGTGATAGATCGGATCCTTGGTGACGACGGTGAGCTTGTCGTCGTAGCCGAGCTGATCTTTCATCTCATAGGCCATCACCACGCCGCCGAGCCCGGCGCCCATGATCAGGATGTGGGCCATCTGCCATCTCCTTTCGCCGCTCGCGCGGCTTTGCTTGTTCTGGTTGCGTTTCCTGAAAGGTTCGGCCGCAGTTCGCCGATGCTTGTTGTTGGGTCTGCGCTGGCGCATCCGGCCGGAGCGAGATGCTTTATCTTCGTAAATTCGAATGTAAGAATATATAACGCGGTCTTGCAAGCGGCTTTTGGTCGAAGGCGGGCGACCGCGGGGCGCGCGCCTCAGCCGGCGGCCGCCGGGCTGTTGTCCAGCACCGCCAGCGTGGTGTCGCCGATCTGGCGCAGGTCGGAGGTGAAGCGCGCCGCCAGCGCCTGCATCGGCAGATTGGTCTTGAGGCACTGCAGCTCGATGCGCCGCACGCCGCGCTGCCGCGCCGCGTCGATCATCGCGGTCATCAGCAGGGCGCCGATGCCGGCACGGCGCCAGTCCTGCTCGACGCTGAACGCCGCCTCGGCGCCGTGCGAATCCTCGCCGCTGGCCAGCAATTCGCAGGCGCCACGGATTTCGTCGTCCTCGACATAGCCGATCACCACGCGTCCGTCGGACAGCGCCGCGCCGGCGTGAAACAGCACGTGGAATTCAGACACGTCGGCAAAGAACCGCATCCGCCGCGCCTCCGGATCGAGCCGTGCCAGATGATTGCAGTAGCGATCGGTGTCGGCCGGGCCGAGCGCCCGGATCTCGCCGCGTGCTGCGATCGTGTCGGTCATGGCGGATCCCCGGGCGCTGATCACGCAAGCATAGCCGCCGGGAGCGCAGACGCAACGCAGTTAGTTGCGACTGGTAGTTAGGCGCGATCGATGGCGCTGCGTCGCGGCCGCGCTCACTCCGCGGCCAGCGGCCTGGTCACGGCGCCGAGCGCTTTCACCGCCTCGCGCGGGTCGATCTCGATCTGCAGGCCGCGCTGGCCGCCATTGAGATACACCGTGGTCTCGGCCAGCGCGGCTTCGTCGATCGCCACCGGCACGCGCTTTTTCTGACCGAACGGCGAGATGCCGCCGACGTAATAGCCGGTCAGCCGCTCGGCGTCGGCCGGCTTCATCATCTTGGCGCTCTTGCCGCCGAGTGCGCTTGCGAGCTTCTTCATGCTGACCTCACGATCGGATGCGATCACGGCGCAGACCGGCTTGCCGGCGAGTTCGGCCATCAACGATTTCAACATCCGCCGCGGCTCGACCCCGAGCGCCGCCGCCGCCGCCAGCCCGATCGCGTCGGCATTCGGATCGTACTCATAAGTGTGCAGCTTGAAAGTGACGCCAAGCTTCTCCAGCATCTGCGTCGCACGGGTGGATTTGGACATGGGATCGACCGGATTGTTGTGCGGCAAGTGCGCCGCCGCCGTGGTGTAGCAGGCACCCCGCAATTTGGGCAATCGCCAGCCCGACCCGCCGTCATTCCGGGGCGCGCGGCGCAGCCGTGCGAACCCGGAATCTCGATGGGTTCTGCGCCTCTGCGGTTTCCACAACATCGGGATTCCGGGTTCGCTCGCAAGTGCGAGCGCCCCGGAATGACGGTGCTTGGGGTTAGGGCGAGCGTCGCGGAATGATGGGGTGGACGGCCCCCGAACGGCATCGATGTGCCAGACTGAGGTTGTCGTAACTTCAGACGAGGGAGC
>NZ_QYYD01000048.1 GCF_003591005.1 Rhodopseudomonas palustris | reverse complement strand
GACCCGCAAGGACTCCGCCGTCCACGTTTCTCTTTCTTCATCTTCACTTGTCAAACAGCCCGGAGCCCGAAGACCCCATGAAGCCAACCCGAAGGCTTCAGCTTCGTACTCCTACCCTAAGGAGGAGGTCGTCCGCTCCATCCGACAAGGATAAGCAACCGAAAACGATCGGCTGCTGTATCACTTAGCGAAGTGATGGAGCATCAGAGGCGCGGAAGCTCGCTGGTGCCCGGTGGGCTCAGCGGCGCCGCGTTCGATGGGCGGGTTATAGGCCAGCCCGATCGAAGCTGTCAACGGCTTCGTCAGAAAAATGTCGTGGGCCCTCGAAAAATGATTTTTGCTCGGAAATACAAGGCCTTCCGTGGGAAGGCGCCGTACTGAAGCCACATTCCTGGGACGTTCTCCCCAGATCAGACGGGCCGGAATCGTCCGGCTGCCGGGCTCGGCGGCTGAACGTTGCCCACCAGGGATCGCGATCATGACGCTTTCATCGCAATTTCCTCGTCGGTGTGCGGCCTCGAACCTTTCCCGCCATTGACGTTCGCGGCGGCTGCCAGCAATTTGGCGCCCTCTTGTCGAACGTCTGCGGCGCAGTCCCGCTCCTTGGTTCGCCCGCGTGGCGAGCCAGCGGCGCGCGGGACAGCCAGAAGGCCTGGGATCGCTCGATCGCACAGGACCTTCGTCAGGGACGCTGGCCGGCCGGCTCATGCCGCGGGCAAGGATAGTTGGGGGACGGCGGATTGAGCCAGAGATTGTCACGCGGACGCAGCGGGCGCGAGGGCGAGTCGATCGACCTCGGCCACGAGCCGCCGCTTTCCGTCGATGGTTCTGAAGCCGCGGTGATCGATCGCCGCCGCGTCTCGGTGCAATGGTTCAGCGGCACGATTCTGACCGGCCTGTGCGGCGCAGCCTTGATCGGCGGCGCCGTTTTCGCGTCGCTCGATGGCGAGATGACCTTCGCCAAAGCGCCCGAGCGTGTCGAAGCCGCGCTACGCGGCGCGTTCGGCGCCGACAAGACGGCAGCGCTGCACAAGAGCGACCGGCTGCCGCCGCCGAGCGAGTCGCAAGCCGCGCGCAGTGTGATGCGGGTCTCGACCGTTACCCGCGTCGGCACCCGCGAAGTCGTCCGCGTCCGCCCGTTCGTCAAGATCGCCGGCAATCTGTCGCTGACCACCAGCGATCTCAGCGCCAAGATCCCGGCCTTCAACGCGCAGCGCATGCTGACCGATGTCGGCTCCGCCGCAGCCGCCGATGATGCCCAGAATCCCGAGGCGGTCGAGCCGGACGCCGAGGTCTCCTTCGTCACCCGCGATCTCGGCCAGGTACTGCCCAGGGCGAAGATCGCCGGCGCGATCCCGCCGGACGAAATCCTGATGCGGGTGCGCGATGCCGCGAATTGGAAGGGCAACAGCGGCGTGCGCTACGCCAGCGCGACCGCAGGTGATCTCGGCGGCGACATGCGGCTCGGCTATGCGCCGGAAGGCGTGTCGGCCGATCCCTATGCGGGCTTCGAAACCCGCATCGTGCCGGAGAACGTCACGCTGTTGCCGAAAACCAAGGAGCAGGTGACCGGCGGCAATCCCACCGGTGAGCGCGTTCACATCGTCAAGAAGGGCGACACCGTCGCGTCGGTGCTGCGTGACCAGGGCGCCAGCGAGGAAGACGCCAACGCGGTAGCCTCCGCGCTCGGCGCCCGCGGCCGCAGCGGCGGGCTGAGGGAAGGTCAGAAACTGAAAATCCTGATGGAGCCCGGCGCCGGTGGCAAGCCGGCTCAGCCCTACCGGGTGATCATCGCGGGCGACTCGGCGGTCGAAGCGGTGGCGGCTTTGTCGGACCTCGGACGCTACGTCGCGGTCGACGTTCAGGCGCTCAACACCGTCAGCGACACCGCCGACAACAGCGACGACGAGGAGGACGACGGCACCGGCGTTCGCCTCTATCAGTCGATCTACGAGACGGCGATGCGCAACAAGGTGCCGCAGCCGATCATCGACGACATGATCAAGATCTACTCCTACGACGTCGACTTCCAGCGCAGGGTGCAGGCCGGCGACTCGTTCGAGGTGTTCTACGCCGGCGACGACGAAACCACCGCCACCGTCGAGAAGAACGACGTGCTGTTCGCCTCGCTCACGGTCGGCGGCGAAACCAAGAAGTACTACCGGTTCCAGACTCCCGACGACTCGGTGGTCGATTTCTACGACGAGAGCGGCAAGAGCGCGAAGAAGTTCCTGGTGCGCAAGCCGGTCAACAACGCGATCATGCGCTCCGGCTTCGGCGGCCGCCGCCATCCCATTCTCGGCTACGTCAAGATGCACACCGGCGTCGACTGGTCGACGCCCTACGGCACCCCGATCTTCGCCTCCGGCAACGGCGTGATCGAGAAGGCCGGCTGGGAAGGCGGCTACGGCAAGTATATCCGCATCAAGCACAACAACGGCTACGAGACCGCCTACGGCCACATGTCGGCGTTCGCCAAGGGCATGGAGCCGGGCAAACGCGTGCGCCAGGGCCAGGTGATCGGCTTCGTGGGCTCGACCGGCCTGTCGACCGGCGCGCATGTGCATTACGAGATTCTGGTGAACGGCCGGTTCGTCGACCCGATGCGCGTCAAGCTACCGCGCGGCCGCTCGCTCGAAGGCCCGATGCTGGCCAATTTCGAGAAAGAACGCGACCGCCTCGACGCCATGATGACCAACCGCAACGCGCCACGATTCGCCGAAGACCTCACGGCGACGACGCCGGTGCGCAGCAATGTCAGCGCGTCGGCGCAGGCCAAGCGCTAGGCGCATCTTCTCACTGATCGCTTCTGATAGCGCGACGATCGGCGCGCCTGCGCGATCGGCGGCGCTACCTGCTGCGGCGCACGCGCGAAATCCGCTTGCCAAGCGCCGGCACGCGTCAAATACTTCCCGCATAAAAACAAACAGTGTCGGGAGAAATGCGATGAGGAGCAAACTTGCGCTCGGTGCGAGCGGGATGGTGCTTTCCCTGCTGATGGCCAGTGCTGCGCGAGCCGACGAGTATCAGGTCAGCAAACTGGTTGAAGGCTCAGCATTTCACGGGGTGCACGGGCTCGGCATCGACAAATCCGGGCGGCTGTTTGCCGGCAGCGTCGCCGGCGCCGCGCTCTACGAAGTCGATCGCGACAAGGGCACGGCCAAAATTGCGATTCCGACGCCGGAAGGCATGGCCGACGACATCGCGTTCGCACCCGACGGCACCATGGCGTGGACGGCGTTTCTCACCGGCGATCTCTATGCGCGCAAGGGCGACGGTCCGATCAAGAAGCTGGCCTCGGGGCTGCCTGGTATCAACTCGCTCGCCTTCCGCAAGGACGGCCGGCTCTACGCCACCCAGGTGTTTCTCGGCGACGCGCTGTACGAGATCGACGTCGAAGGCGCCAAGCCGCCGCGCAAGATCATGGAGAAGATGGGCGGCCTGAACGGCTTCGAGTTCGGCTCCGACGACAAGATTTATGGGCCGCTATGGTTCAAGGGCCAGGTCGCGGCGGTCGATGTCGACAAGGGCGAACTCAGCGTCGTGGCCGACGGCTTCAAGATTCCGGCCGCGGCGAATTTCGACTCCAAGGACAATCTCTATGTGCTCGACACCGCGCTCGGCCAGCTCGTCAAGGTCGATATCAAGACCGGCAAGAAGCAGGTCGCGGCGCAGCTCAAGCCGTCGCTCGATAACCTCGCGATCGACGCGCAGGACCGCATCTTCGTCTCCAACATGGCCGACAACGGCATCCAGGAAGTCGACCCGGCGACCGGCAGTGCCAAGCAGGTGATCATCGGCAGACTGGCATTTCCGGCCGGCATTGCCGTCGTCTCCGAAGGCGGCAAGGACACCATCCACGTTGCCGATGTGTTCGCCTATCGCAGCGTCGATGGCGCGACCGGCGAGGTGCGCGAGCTGGCGCGGATGCATGCGGACGGCACCACGCTGGAATATCCGATGAGCGCCACCGCCAAGGGCAACGAGGTGATCCTGTCGAGCTGGTTCACCGGCACCGTGCAGGTGATCGACCGCGCGACCGGCAAGTCGCTGGAGATGATGCACGACTTCAAGGCGCCCTATGATGCGATCCGGCTGGCGAACGGCAAGCTGATCGTCGCCGAACTCGGCAGCAAATCGCTGGTCGAGGTCGGCGGCGAGCATGGCAAGGACAGGAAGGCGATCGCCACCGACCTCGCCGGCCCGGTCGGTCTCGCGCAGGCGGCCGACGGCGGGATCTACGTCACCGAGGCGTTCGCCGGGCAGGTCAGCAAGATCGATCCGGCGAGCGGCGCCAAGACCGTGGTGGCGAAGGACCTCAAGCTGCCGGAGGGCCTGGCGCTGGCGCCGTCCGGCAAGCTGATCGTCGCCGAGGTCGGCGCCAAACGCGTGGTTGAGATCGACCCGGCCGATGGGAAAGTCACCGAGCTCGCCGGCAACCTCCCGATCGGCCTCACGCCCGCCCCCGGCCTGCCGCCCACCAACATGCCGACCGGTGTCGCCGTCGGCGCGACCGGGACGATCTACGTGTCGTCGGATATCGAGAACGCGATCTACAAGATCGTGAAGAAGTAGGTACGAAACGCGATGTACTCCGCAGGGTCACTGCGGAGTACATCGTGAGCGCAGATAATATGATCAGCCTGTCAACGTTCGCTCCGTCATTGCGAGCGAAGCGAAGCAATCCAGCCCAGTGCATGGCGCTGGATTGCTTCGTCGCGGAGCCTGTGCCCGAACGGCGCAAAGCGCCGATCCGGGTGCTCCTCGCAATGACGAAAGAGCTCAGTTCAACATCCGCTTCGGCGGCCGTCCCGTGAACGGCTCGATGTCCGCCGTATGCGGCGGGGCGCCGTTGAAGGTGAGGATGCCGCCTTCGGCCGAGATCACCACGGTGTCGCCGTCCTTGACGCTGCCGTCGAGGATCATCTCGGCGAGCGGGTCCTGGACGTGGCGCTGGATCACGCGCTTGAGCGGGCGTGCGCCGTAGGCCGGGTCCCAGCCCTTTTCGGCGAGCCAGTCGCGCGCGGAGGCGTCGAGGTCGAGCACAATCTTGCGGTCGTCCAGCAGCTTCTGCAGACGCTCCAACTGGATGTCGACGATCCGGCCCATCTCGCTCTTCTGCAAGCGGTGGAACAGGATGATCTCGTCGACCCGGTTGAGGAATTCCGGGCGGAAGTGAGCCCGCACCATCCCCATCACCTGCTCGCGCACCGCACCGGTGTCCTCGCCTTCCGGCTGCGCCACCAGATACTCGCTGCCGAGGTTCGACGTCATCACGATCAGCGTGTTGCGGAAGTCGACGGTGCGGCCTTGGCCATCCGTGAGGCGGCCGTCATCGAGCACCTGCAGCAGCACGTTGAACACGTCCGGATGCGCCTTCTCGATCTCGTCGAACAGCACGACCTGATACGGCCGGCGCCGCACGGCTTCGGTCAGCGCCCCGCCCTCGTCGTAGCCGACATAGCCGGGAGGCGCGCCGATCAACCGGGCCACGGAGTGCTTCTCCATGTATTCCGACATGTCGAGCCGGACCATCGCGGTCTCGTCGTCGAAAAGATACTGCGCTAAGGCCTTGGTGAGCTCGGTCTTGCCGACGCCGGTCGGGCCGAGGAACATGAACGAGCCCATCGGCCGGTGCGGGTCCTGCAGGCCGGCGCGGGCGCGGCGGACCGCGGTCGACACCGCATGCACGGCCTCGAACTGGCCGACCACGCGCTTGCCGATCTGATCCTCCATGCGCAGCAGCTTTTCCTTCTCGCCCTCGAGCATCTTGTCGACCGGCACGCCGGTCCAGCGCGACACCACCTGCGCGATGTGATTGGCGGTGACCGCCTCCTCCATCATCTCGCCGGTGTTCTCATTGGCTTCGATCTCGGACAGCTTGCGCTCCAGCTCGGGGATCCGCCCATAGGCCAGCTCGCCCGCTCGCTGATACTCGCCGCGGCGCTGCGCGTCGGCGAGTTCGAGCCGCAGCCCGTCGAGCTCGCTCTTCAGCTTCTGGGCATTGGACAGCTTGTTCTTCTCCGCGCTCCAGCGCTGGGTCAGCGCCGCCGACTTCTCCTCGAGGTCGGCCAGCTCCTTTTCCAGCGCGACCAGGCGCGTCTTGGAGCCGACGTCGCTTTCCTTCTTCAGCGCCTCCTGCTCGATCTTGAGCCGCACGATCTCGCGGTCCATCGAATCGAGCTCTTCGGGCTTGGAGTCGACCTGCATCTTCAGCCGCGCCGCGGCCTCGTCCATCAGGTCGATGGCCTTGTCGGGCAGGAAGCGGTCGGTGATGTAGCGGTTCGACAGCGTCGCCGAGGCAACGATCGCCGAGTCGGCGATGCGCACGCCGTGGTGCTGCTCGTATTTGTCCTTCAGGCCGCGCAGGATCGAGATGGTGTCCTCGACCGTCGGCTCGGACACGAACACCGGCTGGAAGCGCCGCGCCAAAGCGGCGTCCTTCTCGACGTGCTTGCGATACTCGTCGAGCGTGGTGGCGCCGATGCAATGCAGCTCGCCGCGGGCGAGCGCGGGCTTCAAGAGGTTCGACGCGTCCATCGCGCCGTCGGCCTTGCCGGCGCCGACCAGCGTGTGCATCTCGTCGATGAACAGGATGATGCCGCCCTCGGCCGCGGTGACTTCGTTGAGCACGGCCTTCAGCCGCTCCTCGAACTCGCCGCGATATTTCGCGCCGGCGATCAGCGCGCCCATGTCGAGCGCGAGCAGCTTCTTGTCCTTCAGGCTCTCCGGCACGTCGCCGTTGAGGATGCGCAGCGCCAGGCCTTCGACGATCGCGGTCTTGCCGACGCCGGGTTCGCCGATCAGCACCGGGTTGTTCTTGGTCCGCCGCGACAGAACTTGAATCGTGCGGCGGATCTCCTCGTCGCGGCCGATCACCGGGTCGAGCTTGCCGTCGCGCGCCGCCTGGGTCAGGTCGCGGGCGTATTTTTTCAGCGCATCATAAGCGTTCTCGGCCGTCGCGGAATCCGCGGTGCGGCCCTTGCGCAGCGCATTGATGGCCGCGTTCAGGTTCTGCGGGGTGACGCCGCCCTTGGCCAGCAGCTGGCCGGCCTCTGAGTCCTTGTCGAGCGCCAGCGCGAGCAGCAGCCGCTCCACGGTGACGAAGCTGTCGCCGGCCTTTTCGGCCGCCTGTTCGGCGCCGTCGAGCGCACGAGCCGTCGCCGGGGCCAGATAGACCTGGCCGGCGCCCGAGCCGGACACTTTCGGCATCTTGCCGAGCGCATCTTCGGTCGCCTTGAGGATCGCACGGGAATTGCCGCCGGAGCGGTCGATCAAACCGCCGGCGAGCCCTTCGGAATCGTCGAGCAAGACTTTGAGGATGTGCAGCGGCGAGAACTGCTGATGGCCCTCGCGGACGGCGAGCGATTGCGCTGACTGGATGAAGCCGCGTACGCGTTCGGTGTATTTTTCTGGGTTCATGTCTGGTGTCCCTCAGCCTGCCATCGGCGCCTCGAAAGCACGCGGACGGCATCTTCATTGGGGTTCCACCGGCCGCGTTGATGGTCGTCAACCGGCGGCGGTCGTCGCCGCGCCCGAACCGGCAGCGGCTTGACGCAAATGTGGGCATCGGTTCCGGAAACGGAAGGGCCGGCGTCACAATTTCGTGCAGCCGCCTGGGATCAAAAGCTTTACGATGACCGACATGACAATCCCCGCCGCCGCTTCGCTCTCCGCCATCTATCGCTATCCCATCAAAGGCCTGACGCCCGAGCCGCTGCCCAAGGTGTCGCTTGCGGTCGGCCAGACGCTGCCGGCCGATCGCTCCTACGCGATCGAAAATGGCCCGACGGGGTTCGACCCGGCAAGCCCGGTCTGGAAGGCCAAGACGCACTATCTGATGCTGATGCGTAACGAGCGGCTGGCGGCGCTGCGCAGCCATTTCGACGACGCGACGCACACGCTGACGATCCGCCAGGACGGCGCCGAGCTGGTTTGCGGCGATCTGCGCAGCCCCGAGGGCCGGGCCGCCATCGAGGCGATTTTCACCGCGCACTTTGCCGACGAACTGCGTGGCCCGCCAAAAGTGCTGGACGGCCAGGGCTACAGTTTTTCCGACGTGCCGATCAAAGTGGTGTCGATCATCAACCTCGGCAGCGTCGCGGCGCTCGAAGGAATGATCGGTAAGCCAGTCGACCCGCTGCGCTTTCGCGCAAACCTCTATGTCGACAGCTGGCCGGCCTGGGCCGAACTCGACATGATTGGCCAACCGCTTGCGATCGGCGACGCGCGACTCAAGATCGTCAAGCGCACCGTGCGCTGCGCGGCCACCAATGTCGATCCCGTCACCGCAGCGCGCGATCTGGCGATCCCCACGACCCTGCAACAGAACCTCGGCCATGCCGACTGCGGCGTCTACGCGGAAGTGATCGAGGCTGGCACCATCGCGCAGGGTGATGCGGTGCGGATGGAATAGGCCGGACTATCTGCGTAGTCCGCCCCCACACCGACCGCCATCGCCGGGTTGACCCGGCGATCCATCCTCTTGCGAAAAGCGGGCTACGCGCGAGATGGATCCGCGGGCCTTCGCCGCGCCGAAGCGGCTACGGCCGCGCAGGCGGGTCAAGCCCGCGGATGACGATCGTGTGCTGGGAAAGTCCCGAACTCAGCTCGACGGCATCACGTAGGCGTAGATGCGGCTCTTCGAGTACACCGACTCCGCGACGCGACGGCCGTGATTGCCGGAAACGACGATCGGATTGCCCTTCGAGTCAACGCCGGTGACTACGCCGACGTGACCGCCACGCTTGCCGCGCGACATCACCGCGATGGCGCCGACCTGCGGGCCCGAAACGCGCTGGCCGTAGCTCGCGAATGACCGAGCCATGTCCGAGCCGGTGCCGCGATGGCCCGAGCGCTCCAGCACCATGTTCATGAACCGGGCGCACCACAGCCGGCTGCGGCCGGTCGGATTGCCGCCGATGTAGCGCCGCGCTTCGGCGACAAGACCGGAGCCGCCGCCACTGCCGTTCGAAGTCTGCCACTGCGCCTGCTGCAAGGCGGCAGCACGCCGTGCCGCACCGCGCTGCACGCGCTGCTTCATCATCCGTGGCGCATTCATCGCATTGGGATCGGCATAGCCCGCGGGCGCGAAACCCTGCGGCTGCTGATAGGCCTGAAAGCCGAATTGCTGCTGTTGCCCGAAGCCCTGCTGGATCGCCGCATTGCTCTGACGCCAACCGCGATGGCGCTTGGTATGGCGATGATAGCGCTTGGTGTAGCGATGTTGACGGTGATAACCGCGATGCGACGTGGCGTCGCCATGGTGCGCGGCGTAGCCGTGATGACGATGCAACGGCCGCGCCGATGCCGGATTGACCAAAGCGGCAATCGCCGCAAACCCCAGAACCAACGCAACAACGCGACCCGGACGAAACGCAGTGAACTCAAGCATTCAGACTCTCTCTCCATCAACACGCCGACCGATGACGACCGGCGGGTGCGGTAAACAGAGCGGCGATGGCGAGAGCATGACCTGTGCGGCGACGGGGGAGTGATTCGACGGTGATAAGAAGATCATTTCGTGGCAGCGGAACTCGTGCCACGACGCGCAACACGATTTGGCCATGGAACGAGAGCCGACGGCGCCGCCGCGCTGCAGCACATCTCGCGCATCAATCGCGTTGCGTAGTCGCTAGTGCCAATTTAGAAGAGGTTCGTTTCGCCGCCTCATGGAGGACTCTTTGTCGTCAAGCGTTGCACCCGGTCTCGAACTGCATCCCAACAGTGCGATCGAGCTCGGCAGTGGCCTGGCCCGGCGATACGTGCGCAATTTCCCATATGCGGGCGACTTCATCGACGACTTCCATAGAAGCCTGTCGTCGGCGCCGCTCAACGGCCCGATCATCCAGCTGGACATCCCGGGGTGGCTGCGTCCCGCCGACGCACTCAAGCTTTACGAAGTCGGATATTTTTCGCCCGGCGATATCCTGGAGTTCGGCACCAATCGCGGGCTATCGGCCTACATCCTCGCAAGCGCCGTGAAGAACTCCGGTCGCCTGAGCAAAGTGGCGACGATGGAACTCAACAAGGACTACACCGAAGTCGCACGTAAGTCGCTTAGCGCCAAGGGGCTCGCAGACTTCACCGAGTTTCATACGGGCGATGCTGCCGACAGCTGCGAGCAGTTTGCCCGACAGGGGCGAACATTCGGCATGGCGTTCGTCGATCACTCCCATGCTTACGAGCATGTCTTGAAATCATGCGGCGATGTCGACCGACTGCTGAACGTCGGCGCGCTGTGCATCTTCCATGATTACACCGACCGTCGCAATACGCTGTCGAAGGGCGTCGGTGAAAGCGGCAGTGAGTACGGCGTCTACGCAGGCATTCAGGATGGGCTGTCAAAGCGGCGTTTTCGCTTCGTCGGCGTCTACGGCTGCTGCGGAGTGTTTCAGAAGGTCGCCTGACGCTGTTTCTTGCATTGCGAAATCCGGTAGCTGAATACAGTCGTCTCGGCTAAGTTGGCGCCGATCGATGGCGCGTGTTGCAATTCCCGTTTCGGAGAACAATGAAGAACAATCTGACGGTTCGCGGTTTCGTCGAGGGGGCTAAGCTTGGACGCGGCTTCATATTCCTGAGCGGCTGGGTCTCCACCTTGGAGAAGACCGAACTGAAGGGCGAATTGATCCTGCGCGTCGAGGGCGGCTCGGAAGTTGTGGTGACCGAGCGATTTTACCGCGCCGATCTCGAACGGGTCGGCATCGCTGCCGGGCGCGGCGGTTTCGCCGTCAGCGTGAAGACCGACGCGGTCTACGAGTTCCCACCACAAGTCTTCGCACGCCAGCCCGGCACCGACGAAGCTCTGATCTCCGGCCCGGGTACTCGGTTCGACAACTTCGCGCCGCTCGGCGCGTTCGACAGCGCAGGCCCGGAGGGCATCAAGGGCTGGCTGTATCATCCCGGCGAGGACGATCCGGACGCTCATGTGCTGGTCGGCGGCGCGATCCGGCTGCCGGTCGTCCGCAGCTTCGCGCGCCATGATTTGCCCTATGATTTCGGAACCGCACAGAAGTTCGGCTTCGTACTCGATCCGGTCGAGATCGAGCAGTTGATCGCGCAGACGCAGCCATCCGCCGCCGCTGATCATATCGATCTGGTGTTGATGGCAGAGGCCGGCAGCATCGCCAGCACGCGGCTTGCAGTCCGGCACCCATCGCAGGCGACGGCGGATGTCACCGATGACGCTGCGGCCGATCGCCGGCAGGCGACACCAGCGGCAAGCAATCTGACCATCTGTATCGAACGCGTCATGCGAGGGCACGGCCGGATCATGCTCCGCGGCTGGATCGCCCGCAGCGATCACAGTGCCGCCAAGCTGCCGCTGCGGCTGAGCCTCGACCACGGCCTCGATCATGGTGTCGAGATCATCGTCCCTGAATTGGACGACCGGCCCGACCTCGCCGGGCGCGGCATCGCCGGCGGTGCCGCCGGCTTCGTCGCCCTCTTCGACTGGCCGGACCAGCGCCCATTGCCGAGCGCGCTGCGCGTCACGTCCAACGACCGGTCGGAGATCTCGGCGGTGGGCGTTCCCGCCGATTTGGTGAGTGACCAGACCACGTTGCATCAGATCACGCTGCGCGGCCATGTCATCCGCGGCTGCTACTTCGATCTGGCAGCGCCGCTCGACGAGGTCGAACTGGTGTTCGACGGCGCCCACCTCTCGACGGTCCCGCTCGAACCCCTCGCGGATAACATGCGGCTGTGGAGCTTCGAAGGACAGGTCGCCACCGGCTTCGAATTCCGCGTGCGCGACGCCTGCAATCTGATCCGCGCCGCCAATCCGCATCACACCTTTGCGCCGGGGCAATCGACCCGCGTCGGCATCCGGGTCAACGGTTCGGTGGTCGCCGAAGCTGAAATCGAATTGCTGCAACCGACGATCGGCCGCCTGGAGACCGTCGAGAACGATCGCGTGTCGGGGTGGATCGCGTCCGGCAACAAGGATTCGAGCATTGTCGAGTACGACGTCTTCATCAATGGCGTGCGCTACCTCACCGCCAGGGCCGACGCCATCCGCAGCGACCTTGTCGCCAAGGAAATCAGCATCAATGGCGGCGGCTTCCGGTTCGAACCGGTCAATCCGGAGTTCGGTTCGAAGCAGATCGAGCTGAAGGTCGCGGCGGCTTTCGGCAAGGACTTTCTCGACGGTGTCGATGGTCGGCTGGAGCTTGCGAGTTTCGCCCAGCCGGGATTATCGCGGCTTTATTCGGTGATCGCCGCGACTCCGCCGCGTGACGTGTCGATCATCGTCCCGATCTACAATGCCGCCGACGATCTTCAGCTCTGCCTGAGTTCGGTGATCGCCCACACCGCCGGCCAGGCCCGCCTGATCCTGATCGACGACTGCAGCCCCGATCCGCGGATCGGCGAAATCCTCCAGGCGTATCGGGGCCACGACAACATCGTGATCCTGAGCAACGACAGCAATCAGGGCTTCACCAAGACCGTCAACCGCGGCATCGCGGCGGCGGGGTCAGACGACGTGGTGCTGCTTAATTCCGACACCATCGTCTCCGCCGGCTGGCTGCAAGGTCTGCGGCTGGCGGCTTATAGCGGCCCGCGCGTGGCGACGGCGACCGCGGTATCGAACAATGCAGGCGTTTTCTCGGTGCCCGAGATCAATGCCGACAACGCGCTGCCCAACGGCTGGCAGGTCGACGATATCGCCCGGCTGGTGCGGCAATCCTCGCTGACGACCTACCCGCGCGTACCGACCGGCAACGGTTTCTGCATGTTCGTGCGGCGCGATTGCATCGAGGCGATCGGCTCGCTCGATGAAGTCGGCTTTCCAGTCGGCTATGGCGAGGAGAACGATTTCTGCATGCGGGCCGCCCACGCCGGCTACGAGCATGTCTGCGACGATCGCACCTATGTTTATCACAAGCGCTCCGCCAGCTTCGGATCGCGCAAATCCGCGCATCTGGCCAACGGGCGAGACCTGCTGCATCAGCGCTATCCGGAATACTCGAAACTGATCGGCATCTTCGAGCAAGGTTCGCAGATGCTCGCGATGCGCTGGCGGGTGCGGCGCGCGCTGCTCGCCTCGGCGCAGCAGCACAGCCGTCCGCGGCCGCGGGTCTGCTACGTGATCTCCACGGTGACCGGCGGTACTCCGCAAACCAATCGCGACCTGATGGCGGCGCTCAGCGACCGCTACGAGCCATGGCTGCTGCGCTGCGACAGCAAGCGCATCGAGGTGTCGAGATTCGGCCACGACGGCGATGAGCCGATCGAGACCGTGGACTTGCGCGACCGCATCGTCCCCACCAGCCATCGATCGTCCGAATACGACGAGGAAGCGCTGAAGATCCTCGTTCGCTACGGTTTCGAGCTGGTGCATATCCGTCACCTCGGCTGGCACAGCGCCAATCTCAGCGAGATATGCCGGCTCGCCGGAATTCCGGTTATTCTATCTTTCCACGACTTCTACACCGTGTGTCCGACGACCAAACTGCTCGACGACACGCAGACTTACTGCGCCGGCGCATGCACCGAAAGCGGCGGCGACTGCCGGGCGGAGTTGTGGGAGGCAAGCCTGCTCCCGCCTCTGAAGCATCGGTTCGTCCATCGCTGGCGTCAGATCTTCGCCAAGAGTTTCGAGGCCTGCGATGCTTTCGTGACGACCTCGTCGGGGGCCGCAGCGGTGCTGACGGCGAACTATCCGGAGCAATTGAACCGCGACTTCCACATCATCCCGCACGGACGCTCGTTCGCCGACATCGGCCAGCGCGCAGCGCCGATCGATCCGGAGCGCCCCCTGAAAGTCCTGGTCCCTGGCAACATCTCGTCCGCCAAGGGGGCCGATATCATTCGCGGAATTGCCGAACTCGATGAGGGCCAGCGCGTCGAATTCCACATTCTCGGCGATGCCGGCCGGCTCCAGCCCGGCCCCGGCGTGATCGTGCACGGACTGTACAAGCGGGAGCAATTCGGATCGCTGGTCGATGAGATCAAGCCGAACGTCGGCGCCGTGCTGTCGATCTGGCCGGAAACCTATTGCCACACCCTGACCGAGATGTGGTCGAGCGGCCTGCCGGTGATCGGCATCGATATCGGCGCCGTCGGCGAGCGGATCGCGCAGCACGGCGGCGGCTGGCTGCTCCCGCTCAACGTCTCGGCGGCGGCCGTGCTGCAGGCGCTGTGGGCAATTCGCGCGGAGCCGGCGCAGGCCGCCACCAAGGTGGACGAGGTGCTGCGCTGGCAGGCCGGCACCGGCCGCATCCAAACCACTCACTACATGGGCCTGAAATACGACCGGCTGTATCGCCAGGCCAGTCGCGCCCGGCGCAGTTTCGCCTCGCTGTCTCCCGAGGCGCTGGTCCAGGCGGTGGTAATCGCTTCCGATCCGGGCAACCCGCTGCTGACGCGGCTGGTGCACCGCGGCGCCGAGTCGCGGCTGGTGCCGTGGCATTGGCCCGACGACTGGCGGGCGCTGCAGCCCGCCGATGTCACGGTCGATGCATTGATCGTTGCGGCGCACGATCTGACCCCGCAGGACGGTGCCGGCGTGGTGGCGCTGGCGGATCGGCTGCAGGCGCGGTTGTTTACTGTGGTGGCATCGGACCGGATGGGCAGCACGGCTTTCTACTCGTCCGACGGCACCAACGACTCGTCCGATCTGACGCTGTTTGCCGCCTCCGAGGCTGTGCTGACCGACACCCCGGACATTCCCGGCTGGATCCACGCTGCGGCGCGCAGCGTCGTGCAGATCGACGAGCGGGCACCGACCGCCTGGCTCTGAACGGCGCCGCCGTAAGCCTTATGGCGCCAGCCATTCACCCTGCGGCGGCGGCAGTTTCTTTTCGGCACGGCTCAGCAGGAACACGCCCTGCTCGCCGAACATGTTCCAGAACCACCACGGCGCGTTGAGGCGCAGCGGGCGGCCGTAGCGGTCGAGCGCCACGGCGCGCTCCATCTTGACGTTGATCTCGTCGCACAGCACGACGAAATCCTTGATGGTGCAGAAGTGGATGTTCGGGGTGTCGTACCAGGTCGCCGGCAGATTCTCGGTTCGCGGCATCCGCCCGTTGATGAGCAGCTGCAGCCGCATATTGATGTAGCCGAAATTCGGAAACGATACGATCGCGCGGCGGCC
Organism: Rhodopseudomonas palustris; assembly: GCF_003591005.1. Taxonomy (GTDB): domain Bacteria; phylum Pseudomonadota; class Alphaproteobacteria; order Rhizobiales; family Xanthobacteraceae; genus Rhodopseudomonas; species Rhodopseudomonas palustris_K. Next base: position 1,990 of record NZ_QYYD01000048.1, on the reverse strand, counting down.
GATGCGCAGCAGATTTTCCAGCACGACGCGCGGCTGCCGGGTCGCCTGCAGCGTCTGCGACAGGATCACGTAGTCGAACGCGTCGTCGGTGTAGTTGGTGAGGTCGGTGTCGGCGTCGCCCTGCACCACCGCGAGGCCGCGCGACACGCAGCGGTTGACGCCCTCCCGCGACAGCTCGATGCCGCGGCAATCGACGCCGCGGGACTCGAGCAGCACCATCAGGTCGCCTTCGCCGCAACCGACGTCGAGCACCTTGGAGCCGGGCTCGACCATGTCGGCGACCAGCAGATGGTCGGCGCGATGCACCCGCAGCGTCGGCCGCTCGGGCGTGCCCAGCGGCAAGCTCTCCTGCACCGCCATCTCAGTGCCCCTGGCCAAGTCCGCGCGCGGTGGCGGCCGACTGCAGGAAGGCGCGGGCGATATCGATGAATTCCGGCTCGTCGAGCAGGAAGGCGTCGTGGCCCTTGTCGGTCTCGACCTCCGCAAACGACACCCGCGCGCCGCCGGCGTTCAGGGCGTGGACGATGGCACGCGATTCCGCGGTCGGAAACAGCCAGTCGGACGTGAACGACACCACGCAGAAGCGCGTCTGCGTGCCGCGAAACGCCGCGGCCAGCACACCGTCGTGATCGGCCGCGATATCGAAGTAATCCATCGCGCGGGTCAGATACAGGTAGGAGTTGGCGTCGAAGCGCTCGACGAAGGACGAGCCCTGATAGCGCAGATAGCTTTCGACCTGGAAGTCGGCGTCGAACGAGAACGTCGGCAGCTCGCGGTCCTGCATCCGGCGGCCGAACTTGCGATGCAGCGCGGCGTCGGACAGATAAGTGATATGCGCGGCCATCCGCGCCACCGCGAGGCCGCGATGCGGATGCGCGCCGGTCTCGAAGTAACGGCCGTGCGCCCAATCGGGATCGGCCATCACCGCCTGACGGCCGAGCTCATGGAACGCGATGTTCTGGGCCGAATGCCGGGGAGCGCAGGCGATCGGCATCGCCGAAAAAACTCGGTCCGGATAGGCCGCCGTCCATTGCAGCACCTGCATGCCGCCCATCGAGCCGCCGACCACGCTGAGCAGCCTGTCGATGCCGAGCCGGTCGATCAGCATCGCCTGCGCCCGCACCATGTCGGGGATGGTGATCACCGGGAAATCCAGCCCCCACAGCCGACCGGTCGCCGGGTTGGTCGAGGCCGGGCCGGTCGAGCCCATGCAGCTGCCGATCACGTTGGAGCAGATCACGAAGTAGCGGTCGGTATCGATCGGCTTGCCGGGGCCGACCAGCGTCAGCCAGCCGCCGGGCTTGCCGGTGATCGGATGCACGTTGGCGATGTGCTGGTCCATCGTCAGCGCGTGGCAGACCAGGATGGCGTTGCTCCTGTCGGCGTTCAGCGTGCCATAGGTCTGGTAGGCGATCTGGAACGGCGCGAGGTCGACGCCGCAATCGAGCCGCAGCGGCTGGTCCAGCCCGAACTGAGCAACCAGCGACGTCGGATGGTCGGCCTCGTGGGCGCGCTCGCCGGCGACCTGCCCTTTCGAATGAACATTCATCATACGCCTGCCAACGGCCTCGTCCGGGCACCTCCCGGTCGGCCTCAGATAGTGACGGCAGGGTCAATAAAAAACCCGGCCTGAACATGGGTTCGGCCGGGATCAAAACGTCCCCGGCCTGTTTAGCGAGTTGTTTAACGTGGCTGCAAGCCGGCCGGCTCAAATGACCACGGGATGTGGCGGGAAGGATAAGCATAAAGTCCGGGGGCGTCAATATTGGGAGCGGAGACGGCTCCCTTCACCCTCCCCTGGAGGGGGAGGGTCGGTCTGCAGCTCGCGAAGCGAGATGCGGGCCGGGGTGGGGTGAGCCGCGGGCACAGCGGATGAACTCTTCGCGGCCCCCCCCCCCCCCCCGGGGGCGGGCCCCCCCCCCCCCCCGCGGGGGGGGGGGGGGGGGGGCCGCCCCCCCCCCCCCCCCCAACAAGAATAGGGGGGGAGTCC
>NZ_QYYD01000047.1 GCF_003591005.1 Rhodopseudomonas palustris | reverse complement strand
GGCTCCCTCGTTTGAAGTTTGCAACAACCTCAATCTGGCACAATGCGATGCCGTTGGGGGCCGTCCACCCCATCACCTGTCGTTGCGTTGGTGAAAGGCGCGGCGGCGCGGTGCGTCATGGTGAGTCAAGGGGGTATGGATTCCGGGTTCGCGCAGCTGCGCTGCGCGCCCCGGAATGACTCGCGGAGGGGGTGGTGGCTCAACGTCCGGCGGTGGTGGTTGTTGGCGAGCTGGATCAACTACTCACAAATCCGTCGCGGCGATCCAGAACACTTCGCCTTCGGAGTCTTCGCTGTCGAGCCACAGCAGCGGCAAGTGAGGATACTCCGCTTCGATCAGTCCGCGGCCGCGGCCGATTTCGCAGAGCAGGCCGCCGGTTTCGGTGAGGTGATCCTTGGCTTCCGCCAGAATGCGGCGGACGATGGCGAGGCCGTCGTCGCCGCCGTCGAATGCCATTGCGGGTTCGGCGAGGCATTCCTCCGGCAAATTGTCCATGCCTTCGGCGTCGACGTAAGGCGGGTTGGTGATGATCAGGTCGTAGCGGGCGTCGCCGAGCGGCGCGAACAGATCGCCGTGGTGCAGCGTGATGCGCTCGCCGAGTTGATGGTTGGCGACGTTGCGGGCGGCGACATCCAGCGCATCCTGCGACAGGTCGATCGCGTCGACGCTCGCGGACGGGAAGGAGCGGGCCGCGAGAACGGCGAGGCAGCCGGAGCCGGTGCACAGATCGAGCACGCGTTCGACCTCGGCCGGATCACCGATCAGCGACGTCTCGCCGCCGTCGAAATGCGTATCGAGCAGTTCGCCGATGAACGAGCGCGGCACGATCACGCGTTCGTCGACATAGAACGGCACGCCGCGCATGTAGATCTTGTTGACCAGATACGCGGCCGGCATCCGCGTCACGATGCGGTCGGCGATCAGATCGAGGATCATTTCGGACTCGGCAAAGGTGACGCGCGTCGTGGCGAACATCTCGAACTGATCGGGATGCAGATGCAGCGCCTCGCCGATCAGGAAGGCGGCTTCGGCGATCGGATCGGTGGTGCCGTGCGCGAACACCACGTCGGCTTCGGCGAAACGGCTCACCGCGTAGCGCAGGAAATCGAGCGCGGTGATCAGTTCGCCCGGCATCACTCCGAACGTATCGTGTCTGAGCACCACCGTCGTCGGGACAGCAGCACGGCGCTGCGCCGGGCGCTTGTCACCTGCGGCCGATTTGTTGGTCCCGCGCGGCGGCTTGGCCTTCGCAGCCTTCGCCTTCGCGGCTTTGGCCTTTGCGGCTTTGGGTTTTGCCTTGAGCGGTTTCGCCTTGCTGGTCTTCGCCATCAATCCTTGCCCCATCGCGCCGCGGCCGCGTCGTCGCGGTCGTGTGCCTCGATCCAGCGCGTCTCGCCGCCGCGCTCTTCGCGCTTCCAGAATGGCGCGTTGGCCTTGAGATAATCCATCAGAAATTCGGCGGCCGAAAACGCCGCCTGGCGATGCGCCGAGGCGGCCAGCACCAGCACGATGTTGTCGCCCGGCAGCATCCGGCCGACACGGTGCACGATCGTCAGCGCAGTCACCGGCCAGCGCTTCACCGCTTCGCCGGCGTGGCGGCCGATCTCGTCCTCGGCCATGCCGGGATAATGTTCGAGTGTCAGTGCCGCGACATCGTTGCCATCGTCGGCGCCGCGGCAGAGGCCGCTGAAGCTGACCACGGCGCCGATGTCGACGCGGCCCGCGGTCATTGCCTTGATCTCGGCGGCGATGTCGAAATCGGCTTCCTGAATGCGGATGGTCACCGGCACGGTCATCGGGTCATCCGTCTGAACGGGCTCAGCCGCCGGTCATCGGCGGGAAGAACGCCACTTCGCGGGCACCGGCGATCGGCGAGTCGGCTCGCACATGGGTGCGGTCGATCGCAGTGCGGATTACTGCGGGCCTTTCGAACGCATACGCGTAGCCGTCGCCGCGCGCGGTCAGCCAGCCGATCAGATCGGCGACGGTGGCAACATCGGCCGGCGGCTCGATCGTCTCTTCTTCCAGCCCGATGCGCTCACGCACCCAGGCGAAGTACTTCACCTTCATCGCGAGTCCTCCTCGATGAGGTGGTGGATTCCCGCGCGGAAATAGTCGTAGCCGGTGTACATCGTCACCAGCGCCGAGATCCACAGCAAGGCGAGACCGATCTGAGTCGTAAAAGGCAGCACCAGGTCGCCGGCATCACCGGCGAGCAGAAAGCCGATCGCGACCAGCTGCACCGTGGTCTTCCATTTCGCCAGTTTGGTCACCGGCACGCTGACCCGCAGCGCCGCGAGATATTCGCGTAGGCCGGACACCAGGATTTCGCGACACAGGATGACGATCGCGGCCCACAACGTCCAGCCGTGGATGATGCCGTCGGCCGCCAGCATCAGCAGGCAGGAGGCGACCAGCAGCTTGTCGGCGATCGGGTCGAGCATGCGGCCGAATGCCGAATGCTGGTCCCAGATCCGGGCGTAATAGCCGTCGAGGAAATCGGTGATGGCGGCGGCGATAAATACCGCCAGCGCGACCCAGCGCAGCGCCAGCGGACCGCCGAGAATCGACTGCGCATAGATGCAGCCGACCACGACGGGAATCGCCGCGATGCGCGCATAGGTCAAAATATTGGGCAGTGTCAGCGACTTCGTCCCACGCGCCGGCGCCCTGGTAGAAACGTTATTCATCGCGCTTACCAATACTGCCCACGCCGGAACGTCAACTCCCCCGAACGGCGCCCCGATCCCTATCAGGAAAAGGTGAAATCCACATGGATTCTGATCGGCCCGGGGATGGCCGACTTTCGTCGGGCCGGTTCAGCCCGGCCCGGGATGGAAGAAGTCGAAAATCCGCCGCGCGCTTTCGGCGCTGATGCCCGGAACCTTGCCGAGATCGCCGAGTGAAGCGCGCTCGATCTGTTTCAGCGTGCCGAAATGGTGGAGCAAAGCGCGCTTGCGGGTCGGGCCGATGCCTGGGATTTCCTGCAGGCCGGCCTCGCGGATGTCCTTCTTGCGCAGCTTGCGGTGCGAGCCGATCACGAAGCGATGCGCCTCGTCGCGCAGCCGCTGGATAAAATACAGCACCGGGTCGCGCGGCTCGAGCTTGATCGCCTCGCGCTCCGGCATGAACAGCGTCTCGCGGCCGGCGTCGCGGTCCGGCCCCTTGGCGACGCCGAGCAGCGTCACCTCGGACTCCAGCCCGAGTTCGGCCAGCACGCCGCGCGCGGCGTTGAGCTGGCCGCGGCCGCCGTCGATGATCACGAGGTCGGGCCAGCGCGGCGTCTCGTCGTCCCTGGCCGGCGCTTCGCCTTCGGCGCGGGCAGCGACCAGCCGCTTGAAGCGGCGCTGCAGCACCTCGCGCATCATGCCGTAATCGTCGCCCGGGGTGAGGCCTTCGGAGCGGATGTTGAACTTGCGGTACTGATTCTTGATGAAGCCGTCCGGCCCGGCGACGATCATGGCGCCGACCGCGTTGGTGCCCTGGATGTGGCTGTTGTCATAGACCTCGATCCGCTGCGGCGGCTTCGGCAGGCCGAGCACGGTGGCGAGGCTCTGCAGCAGCCGGGTCTGGGTCGCGGTGTCGGCGAGCTTGCGGCCGAGCGCCTCGCGGGCGTTGGTCAACGCGTGCGCCACCAGCTCCTTCTTCTCGCCGCGCTTCGGCACCGAGATCTCGACCTTGTGACCGGCCTTGATGCCGAGTGCGTGCGCCAGCAGCTCGCATTCCTCGATGTCGTGCGACAGCAGGATCTGCTTGGGCGGTGGCTTGTCGTCATAGAATTGCGCCAGGAACGATGACAGCACTTCTTCAGGTGTGAACGACTTCTCGGCGCGCGGGAAGTAGGCGCGGTTGCCCCAGTTCTGTCCGGTGCGGAAGAAGAACACTTCGACGCAGGAATAGCCGCCTTCCTGATAGATCGCGAACACGTCCGCTTCCTCGACGGTGCGCGGATTGATGCCCTGCTGCGACTGGATCGCCGACAGCGCTGCCAACCGGTCGCGATACAGCGCCGCGGTCTCGAATTCGAGCTCGTTCGACGCCTTCTCCATTTCGGCCGCGAGCAGGCCCTTCACGGCCCGGCTGCGGCCGGACAGGAAGTCAGTCGCCTCGCGAACCAGCTCGGTATAGCCGGGGAAATCGACCTCGCTGGTGCAGGGGCCGGAGCAGCGGCGGATTTGGTACAGCAGGCAGGGGCGGGTGCGGCTCTCGAAGAAACTGTCGGTGCAGGAGCGCACCAGGAACGCCCGCTGCAGGGCCGTGATGGTGCGGTTGACCGCGCCGACCGAGGCGAACGGGCCGAAATAGCGGCCCGGCCGGGTCTGTGCGCCGCGGTGCTTGAGGATCTGCGGCGCCCAATGGTCGCCGGTGATCAGGATATAGGGAAACGACTTGTCGTCGCGCAGCAACACGTTGAAGCGCGGCCGCAGCTGCTTGATCAGGTTGGCTTCGAGCAGCAGCGCCTCGGTCTCGGTCGCGGTTGAGACGATCTCCACCGACACCGTCGCGGCGATCATCCGGGCGATGCGCATGACATGCCCGGTCGGCCGCGCATAGGACGACAGCCGCTTCTTCACGTTCTTGGCCTTACCGACATACAGCACGTCGTTGGCTGCATTCAGCATCCGGTAGACGCCGGGCGAGGTCGGCGCCAGCCGCACCGCCTGCTCGATCGCCGCGCGGCCGACCGCGAGCGGGCCGTCGGCCGGCTCGGCGGCGTCGTCCTCGATCTCGGGCAGCCGCGCCTCGTCGTCGTCCTCGACCGACAGCGAGGCGGTCTCGGCGTCGATGTCCTGCGCGGCGGAGCGGGGCGTGGGGTCGGGCGAAACCGGCGACGGCGAGGCCGTCTCATTCGGCGGCACGGCAGCCGCGTCGCGGGTTTCGGCAGGGTCTTGATTCATGGCCCTAAATTAGGCGCTCGAGGCGGCCGGTGCCAGCGCGGCAGTCCCGGAACTCACATCCGGCGATCGGCGCAGCCGCTGCCATGCTGTCGCCGCGAAGCTTGGGAAGTAAGTTTTCATTAAGACTGAGGTCTGGAACCCAACCCGGATTAACAACCGCTTAACTTCAAACTCTCGATAAATCTTACCGGAAAAAAGTGGAAATCCGTAACCATCCCGGATGCTTTTCCCGCGGCCACTGGTGGCCGATGGCTGGACGGACGGCACGCCGAATCTGCGTACCTGCCGTCGAGGAGAGTAAGATGCGTAAACTTGCGATGGCGACAGCGACCATTCTCGCCGCAGGGGCGACGGCCGCGCAGGCTGCCGACATGAGCTATTACGGCTCGCGGACGCCCTACACGGTCAATCAACCGCTGAACGCGTTCAGCTGGGCCGGACCCTATCTGGGCGGCAACCTCGGCTATGCGTTCGGCAACGTCACCAACAACATCACCAAGCCGTCCGGCTTCTCGGGCGGCGTGCAGGGCGGCTACAACTGGCAGAGCGGCGCCATCGTGTTCGGCCTCGAGGGCGACATCCAGTTTTCGACATCGGAGGACACCTTCGCGCCCTACAAGTTCTCAAATCCGTGGTTCGGGACCGCACGCGGCCGTGTCGGCTACGCGATGAACGACGTACTGCTTTACGCCACCGGCGGTCTCGCTTTCGGCCAGCTGAAGGGACAGAACCTGCTGTCGACCGAGAGCCACACCTCGGCGGGCTGGACGGTCGGCGCCGGTGCGGAGTTCGCGTTCGCGCCGAAGCTCAGCGCCAAGGTCGAGTACCTCTACGGCAGCCTTTCGACCAACAACTTCTTCATCACCGGCGTGCCGAACGGATACAATTTCGGCCTCATCCGGGCTGGTATCAACTACCATTTCTAACAACGCGATCCGTCGCGAAAGAAACTCGGCGATCAACATTCCCGGCCCTCGTGGCCGGGATTTTTTTGCCGAGGGTTGTTAGTAGATAAAGTTCGTAGGATGGGTTGAGCGCAGCGAAACCCATCGGTCTTGCGGGGGAAGGATGGGTTTCGCTGCGCTCAACCCATCCTACGATGGTGGCTTTTGCCGCGATCCGTCGTGTCCAAGAACCTAAGCGAACAACATTCCGAGCTCTCCAGGCCGGGATTCCGTGACCAAGGGGGCCTGTGCCCATGCGCAATCAGAGCCCGGCACGCGGCACCTGTCGTGTTGCCGTCGTCAGTGTGCTTGACCGCCATGCGGTCGTCCGTCAGCTTCGCTCGGGTGAGCGGCGCCGTCACACGCGCTACGAGATCACCAGGTTGACCGCTTTGGGGCCTTTGCCCTTCTTGTCCGGCTCGACCTCGAACGTTATCCGCTGTCCTTCTGTAAGGTCCTTCAAGCCGGCGCGCTCGACCGCGGTAATATGCACGAATACATCGCGGCCGCCGTCGTCAGGCTTGATGAAGCCGTAGCCGCGTTCTCCATTGAAGAACTTCACCGTTCCCGTCATAGGCATTCCGGAAATTCCTCCCGCCCTGCTTTCCGCCGCGCCAAAAAGCAATGGAAGACGCTGCGGTGCGACCTGGCGTTGCGCTGCCGGAAAGTTCGGCCGAGAGGTGGACTGCTGCTAATTGCAGTCCGAGTAGTACGGCCTTGTCACTCCGCCGCCCCCATTCGCGGAAGCGGAACGTAAAGCCAGTCCAATCAAATCAGCATAATACGGATTGCTGCGGATTGACTACGGCTCAAATGCGACTTTTGCACTCTGGGGCGGTCGCTGGCTGAGTCATTGGAGCTTGGGTAGCTCGAGCCGGTATCGGCCCACGCCGCCCTGGCCAAGCGGCCGTTCCAGCTCTGGAAGAATGATTTTCAATTCTGACGCCAGCGTCCAGGGCGGGTTGACGATCAGCAGCCCGGTCGACGTCAGCGGTCCATCCGGCTGCTGCGGCGCGACGCTGAATTCGAGCCGCAGGCATTTGGCTTCGCCGCCTTTGGCGGCCGTTGCGGCGACGTGATGGGCCAGCGCATCGGTGGCCCGGCGGTTCTTGGCCGGATACCACATCACATAGGTCCCGGTCGGCCATTTGCCGTAGGCGGTGGAGAACGCCTGGGCGAGGCGGTCGAATTCGTCCTTCTGTTCGAACGAGGGGTCGATCAGCACTAGGCCGCGCCGCTCCTTCGGCGGCACGAAGGCGGTGAGCGCCTGCCAGCCGTCGAGATCGACCACCCGCGCCTGGGTGTCGCGGCGCAGCGCAGCGATCAGCTGCTTGCGCGCCACCGGGGCAATCTCGCTCGCCACCATGCTGTCCTGCGGGCGCAGCAGCGCGCGGGCGATCAGCGGCGAACCCGGATAGGCTGTCAATTCGCGCTGCGGATTGAAGGCCCGGACAATGTCGAGATATGGCCTGATCAGATCGCCGGCCTGATCGGAGAAGCGCGCCTGCAGCACGCGGCCGACGCCATTCGCCCACTCGCCGCCGCGGCGGGCTTCGTCGCTGGTGAGGTCGTACAGCCCGGCGCCGGCGTGGCTGTCGATCACGCGGAATGGGGCCGGCTTCTCCTGCAGATAGGTCAGGATGCGGACCAGGACGATGTGCTTGAGAACGTCGGCAAAGTTGCCGGCGTGAAAGGCGTGACGATAATTCATCCGCATCTCCTATCAGCGGAGCTCGCCAACCGCCACGGCGATCGCGGCACCGGGGCCGCTGCAGCATTGCGCACCGCCCCTGGTACGATTACGGGGCGCCGGTATCCCGGGAAATTCAAGCAAGTCAGTACTTTGTAGCGATTTGACGGGGAGCCGGCAGGTCCGTCGCGGCGTCCGATTAACGGGCTGTTTAATGAGCGATGCTAGGTCTTCGGACCGGACGGGGCCGGAGATTACTCGGCCGGCCCTCACAGAACGCAATAGAGCCCACCGTTCGGGGCGTTTCGGCGCACCATCGCGGTGCCTTGGGAGTTGAAGATGGCGGTTGATTTGTCAATGTCGGTCTTGGTGGTGGACGACTACAGCACCATGATCCGGATCATTCGTAATCTTCTGAAGCAGCTCGGCTTCGAGCATATCGACGACGCCAATGACGGCTCGGCCGCGCTGGAGAAGATGCGCCGCAAGAAGTACGGGCTGGTGATCTCGGATTGGAATATGGAGCCGATGACCGGCTACGACCTCCTCAAGGAAGTGCGCGCCGATCCGAACCTGTCGCAGACGCCGTTCATCATGATCACGGCGGAGTCCAAGACCGAAAACGTGATCGCCGCCAAGAAGGCCGGCGTGAACAACTACATCGTCAAGCCGTTCAACGCCGCGACGCTGAAGACCAAGATCGACGCGGTGTTCCCGGATCACGTCGCGGCGTAAGTCGCGACGTCAAAGCATCAGATTGGAAAAACGCGCTCCGTGAGGGGCGCGTTTTTTGTTGTCCCCGTCATTCCGGGGCGCGCGGCGAAGCTGCGCGAACCCGGAATCTCGAAGCGTTCTGCGACTGCTGCGTTTCCACATGTCGGGACTCCGGGTTCGCGCGCGAAGGGCGCGCGCCCCGGAATGACGAGCGAGAGGGTGTCGGCGCGGGGCGCAGCGCGTCGCGGGAATGAAACGGAAGCGCAAAGTTACCAGCGCAATTCCCGCGTCAGCGCCAGCGGCGGGTGGCCGAAGAGTTCGGTGACGGCGGCGGTGTCGAGGCGGTCGATGCCTTCGAAGGCGTCGGCGTGGATGCCGCGGGTGACGAACAACAGGTCGATGCCATAGGCCTGCGCGCCGGCGAGATCGGTGCGTACCGAGTCGCCGATCGCCAGCACGCGCTCGCGCGGAGTATCGGCGCCGCGCAGCTCGCGCGCCAGCGCCATCGCGCGGTCGTAGATCGGCCGGTGCGGCTTGCCGTAGAAGATCACGTCGCCGCCGAGCTCGCGATACAGCTCGGCGATCGCGCCGGCGCAATAGATCAGCCGGTCGCCGCGTTCGACCACGATGTCGGGGTTGGCGCAAACCAAAGTTAGTTTGCGGGCCAAGGCTTCGCCCATCATTTGCCGATAGTCTTCGGCCGACTCGGTCTCGTCGTCGAATGGGCCGGTGCAGATGATGTAGTCGGCCTTGTCGAGCGGCGTCAGCACGCTGTCGAGGCCGCGATAGATGGAGTTGTCGCGATCGGGGCCGAGCCAGTAGATCGATTGCCCGGGATGTTCGGCCACGTAGATCCGGGTGAGGTCGCCGGACGAGACGATGGCGTCGTAGCAATCGTCCGGCACGTGCAGCTTGCGCAATTGCCGCTGCACCGAATCCGCCGGGCGCGGTGCGTTGGTGATCAGCACGACGGTGCGGCCCTCGGCGCGCGCGGTGCGTAGCGCCTCGCAGGCTTCAGGGAACGACTCGAGACCGTTATGGACGACGCCCCAGATGTCGCTGAGCACGACATCGACGGACGGCACCAGCTCGCGCAGGTGCTCGACGAAACGCAGCGTGGTCATCGCAGACGGCGATCAGGCCGGACCAACGACGCGGCGCGCCAGCGCGGCGACGCCGGTGGCGACGCGCGCCGGTTCGATCCGGGCAAGTGCGCCCTTCGGAAGAGAGCCAGCATCATGAGAGGGAGCGAGTTCCTGCTTGGCCGTGTCGCCGGAGGAAGGGGGCGTCGGCGAGGGGGCGGTCTCTGGGCGCAGCGGCCGCGGCGCCGCGAACAAGAACCCCTGCCCAAACCGCACATCGTAGTCAAGCAGGTCGACCACAGCGCGTTCCCCCTCGATCCGCTCGGCGATCAGATCGATGCCGAAGCGGCCGAGCAGGTCCGACAGATCCGCCGGGTGAATGTCGGCGGCCGGGCGCTCGCGCTCTTCGAGCAGCAGCGCGGCCGGCACCTTGATGAAGCGGACGCCGCGATCGGCGAGTTCGCGCGGCTCGAATCGCAGGTCGGTGACGTGATCGATCGAAAACCGGTAGCCGCGCTGCGCCAGCGCCGCGAGATGCTCGGCCTCGACCAGGCCGAGTTGGCGCAGTGTGCTCTGCTTGAATTCCAGCACGAAGGACGGCGCCAGCGCCCGGTTGGCCTCGAGCAGATCCAGGCACTGGGCGAACGCCGCGGCGTCCGACAGCGTCGCGGCGGCGACGTTGACGAATACGCCGACCTCCTTGTTGCGCACCATCAGCCGGCGCAGCACCTGGACGGCGCGCAGCATCACCGCATGGTCGATCCGGCCCATCAGCCCGGCACTCTCGGCCGCGGTGAGGAACTCCTGAGCGGTCAGGACCTGGTCGCTGCCGTCGCGCAGCCGGGTGACGATCTCGTAGAAGCGCACCTTGCGCTGCGGCAGCGTCACCAATGGCTGCAGATAGATGTCGAGCCGCCCGTGTTCGATCGCTGATTTGACGACATCGAGCAACTGGGCCGCTTCGCGAGCGGGCTTCGGGGCGGCAGGCGCGCTCGGCGCCACGGCAAGGTCGCTGAGCGCCATCGGCTCGACGGCGGCGGGTTGGACCCCCTGCTGCTCCGGCAGCCGCGCACCCGGATCGAGCAACGGCGGTGTCTGCGGTGTGCTGGTCGAAGCGGCGGCCGTCAGCAGATCCTCATGAGTGGCGACCGAGGCGGCGAGCTGCTTCACCAGCAGGCCGAGCTCGCCAATCTCGTTGAGGGCGATCTGGGCGCGATCCTGGCTGGCATTATTGGAAGCGATCAGCTTGGCCTCGACGGCGGCGAGGCGCCGGCCGAATTCGCCGATCTGGCGGGCGAGATCGGCGGTGCCGCGCGACAGATCGGCGATTTGTTGGCTGGCTTCGGAACGGTCGCCGAGCCGGACCGACACCGCGTGATACAAAATGAACAGCGACATCGCCGCCAGCGCGACGATCGCGGATTCGACGGCGTTGAAGCCGGCGAGCGAGTACACCACCGTGCCGAGCGACACGGAGATCAGCACCATGCAGATGGCGATGAACAAGGTCGAAATTCGAATCATTCAGCGCCGATTTCCCTGCCGATCCCGCCATCATTCGCGATTCGGCGGACGAGTCTACTCGATTCGTCCGCCGAAGCCGGGTTCAGGGCAGGAGCGCCGGGGAGGCGTCAGGCAACCGCGCGGATCACTTTGGCGACCTTGTCGACGATTTCGCCGACCTGGTCGTCGCTCATGATCAGCGGCGGGGTCAGCGCCAGCGTATCGCCGGCGATGCGCAGCATCAGGTCGTGGTCGTGGAACGCCGAGTTCATCGACTCAAAACCGCGCTTGCCGGGGCCATCCGCGTGCGGGGCAAGGTCGATGCCGGCGGTGAGGCCGACGGTGCGAATGTCGACCACGTTGGGCTCCGACTTCAGCGACAGCACAGCGTCGGCAAATATCGGCTCCAGCGCCTTGGCGCGCTCGAACAGCTTCTCGTCGCGATAGATGTCGAGCGTGGCAAGGCCGGCCGCGCAGGCCAAGGGATGTGCCGAATAGGTGTAGCCGTGGAACAGCTCGACGGCATAATCCGGCCCGGTCATGAACGCGTCGTGGATCTCGCCCGAGGCGATCACGCCGCCCATCGGCACCGCGCCGTTGGTGACACCCTTGGCGAAGGTGATCATGTCGGGCGTCACGCCGTAGCGTTCGGCCGCGAAGGCGGCGCCGAGCCGGCCGTAGCCGGTGATCACTTCGTCGAAGATCAACAGGATGCCGTGCTTCTTGGTGATCTCGCGCAGGCGCTTGAGATAGCCCTTCGGCGCCGGCAGCACGCCGGTGGAGCCGGCCATCGGCTCGACGATCACCGCCGCGATGGTGTTGGCGCCGTGCAGATTGACGAGGCCCTCGAGCGCGTCGGCAAAGTGCGCGCCGTATTCCGGCTCGCCCTTGCTGAATGCCTGCTTGTCGCGATCATAGGTCGCAGGCAGATGGTCAACGCCGTTGAGCAGCGTGCCGAACATCTTGCGGTTGTTGCCGATGCCGCCGACCGCGGTGCCGCCGAAGCCGACGCCGTGATAGCCGCGCTCACGGCCGATGAAGCGGGTGCGCGAGCCCTGGCCGCGGATCTGCTGCCAGGCCATCGCAATCTTCAGCGCGGTGTCGGCCGCTTCCGAGCCGGAGTTGCAGAAGAACACGTGGTCGAGCCCGGCCGGCGCCAGATCGGCGATCCGGCTGGCCAGTTCGAACGCCTTGGGCTGGCCGAACTGGAACGGCGGCGAGAAGTCGAGCTCCTCGGCCTGCGCGGCGATCGCCGCGGAGATCTGCTCGCGGCCGTGGCCGGCGTTGCTGCACCACATGCCCGAGGCGGCATCGATGATCTTGCGCCCGTCCGTGGTGAAATAATGCATATCCTTGGCGCCCGCGATCATCTTCGGCGCGCGCTTGAAGGCCCGGTTCGCCGTGAACGGCATCCAGAACGCCTCGAGGTCGTTCGGCACGTTGACGGCGGACGTGGGCTTGCTCTTGTCTAACATAGCGCTCCTCATATGCGCGGGACTGGATTTCGGGCGGCGCGGCAGGCTAGCAGCTTCGGGGTGGCACGGAAATGCCGCGAGCCCGCACATTTGCGTGGGGCTTCCATCCGGGAAGGGGCCGCTGACGCTCATAAACCACGCATCCGGCCGGCGATTTGCGCCAGATCACACCTGCCAGCCTTGCTGCCCGGCAGAGCGGCTGGTACCAACCCGGCCCTGAGCTGAAAAGGCGACCATGGCTGACAAACCGAAGAAACCCTCGAAACTCCGCGCCCGGCTGCCGCGCGGCCTGGCCGACCGCGGCCCCGGCGAGATCGCGGCGACGCGCGCGATGGTGGAGACCATCCGCGAGGTCTATGAGCGCTACGGCTTCGAGCCGGTCGAGACCCCGGCATTCGAATACACCGACGCGCTCGGCAAATTCCTGCCCGATCAGGACCGCCCCAACGAGGGCGTGTTCTCGCTGCAGGACGACGACGAGCAGTGGATCAGCCTGCGCTACGATCTGACGGCGCCGCTCGCCCGCTACGTCGCCGAGAATTTCGACGCGCTGCCGAAGCCGTATCGCAGCTACCGGTTCGGCTGGGTGTTCCGCAACGAAAAACCCGGCCCCGGCCGCTTCCGCCAGTTCATGCAATTCGACGCCGACACCGTCGGCGCGCCGACCGCCGCCGCCGACGCCGAGATGTGCATGATGGCGGCGGACACCATGGAAGCGCTGGGGATCCCCCGCGGCAGCTACGTGGTGAAGGTGAATAATCGCAAGGTGCTGGATGGCATCCGCGAAGCGCAGGGCATCGACAGCGACGCCCAGTGGCTCACCGTGATGCGCGCCATCGACAAGGCCGACAAGTTTCCGATCAAGGATATCATCCTGCTACTTGGCGCCGGCCGCTGGGACGGCGGCGAGGAAGGCAGGGGCGACTTCACCAAAGGCGCCGGGCTCACCAATACCCAGATCGACGCCATCATCAATTTCGTCGGCGATCCCAAGGAGGCCGGTTCGAGTGCGCAAGGCGTAAGTAATCAAGCCACTGTTGCGAACATGGAAACGCGAGTTGCGGGTTCGAAGACAGGTGCGGACGGCGTCGCTGAACTCGCGACCATTGCCGAACTGGCGGACGCCGGCGGCTACGGCGATTGCGTGAAGATCGATCCCTCCGTCGTCCGCGGTCTCGAGTACTACACCGGCCCGGTCTACGAGGTCGAACTGCTGCTCGACACCAAGGATGAGAAGGGCCGCTCGGTGCGGTTCGGGTCGGTCGGCGGTGGCGGGCGTTACGATGGTCTGGTGTCGCGCTTCCGCGGCGAGCCGGTGCCGGCGACCGGGTTCTCGATCGGCGTGTCGCGGCTGCAGGCGGCGCTGACGCTGATCGGCCAGCTCGACAACAAGCCGCAGCCGGGCCCCGTCGTCGTCACCGTGTTCGGCGGCGACATCGCCGGCTATCAGAAGATGGTCGCAAGCCTGCGCCACGCCGGCATCCGCGCCGAATTGTACTTGGGCAACCCCAAGCACTCGCTCGGCCAGCAGATGAAATACGCCGATAAGCGCAACTCGCCCTGCGCCATCATCCAGGGCTCGGACGAAAAGGCCCAGGGCATCGTTCAGATCAAGGACCTGATCTTAGGCGCCGAACTCGCCTCGCTGGAAAAGGACCGCGACGAATATCTCAAGAAACAGGCCGAGGCGCAGTTCTCCTGCAGCGAAGATGACCTCGTCGCCAAGGTGCAGGACCTGCTGCAGCGTCGCGGGGTGGTGTGGAATTAAGTCGAGGCGCAGCCTGAACCCTCTCCCCTTGTGGGAGAGGGTCGCTTTGCGCAGCGAAGCGGGGTGAGGGGTCGAGGGCCTTCGCCGAGATCGCGGCTACCCCTCATCCGTCGCGGACTTCGTCCGCGCCACCTTCTCCCACAAGGGGAGAAGGAGAATACAATCAGCGCCTCACAGCGCGACAGCAGGGAGAATCACCATGCCCGAAGTCACCATCAATCTCGCTGAAGGCCGCACCGACGCGCAGAAGACGGCGGTGATGCGCGACATTTCCGACTCGATCGTCAAGCATCTCGGCGTCAAGGCCGAAGACGTCGTCATCCAGATCAACGAAGCCCCGCTCAATAACAAGATGAAGGGCGGCAAAACCTTCGTCGAGCGCAGAGCCGAGCAGGCGAAGTAAGCGCTTCGCAAAGCCCTCTCGTTCGTCATTCCGGGGCGGGCGCAGCGCGAGCCCGGAATCCATAACCACGTGCTCGCGATTAGCAGCGGGTTGCGCGCCGAGTTCTTCTCGCTGACACTGGGAATATGGATTCCGGGTTCGCACAGCTTTGCTGCGCGCCCCGGAATGACAAACGCTGAGGCATCGTCAGGAAGCACAAGAGGCCCTCATGGACGCGCGCGATATTATCACTGTCGGCATGAGCGCCGAGCGGCAGATCACGGTGGCGCTGGAGCAGACGGTGCAGCATTTCGTGCCGTATATGCCGGCGGTGTTCGCGACGCCGCTGATGATCCTGGAAATGGAGATGGCCTCGGGCGAGGCGATCCATCCGGCGCTGCCGCAGGGCTGGGTGACGGTCGGCACCGGCGTCGACATCCGCCATCTGACGCCGGCGCTGGTCGGGCAGGTGGTACGGAGCACCTCGAAGGTGATCACGGTCGAACAGCGCAGCATCGGCTTCGACGTCGCCTGCTGGGTCGGTGCGCGCAAGATCGGCGACGGCAAGCACCTGCGCGGCCTGATCGACGTCGCAGCGTTCACGGCGCGCTTCAAGGATTGGTAGTCCGGAGCTCTCGCCTTCGGCCGAAACCCCTCCGCGAGTCATTCCGGGGCGCGCGGCAAAGCCTGGCCGATCTGTATCTGCCGGGTGTGATGAGCGTGCGGCAAGCGTACCGCCTCTCCGCGAGTCATTCCGGGGCGCGCGGCGAAGCCGTGCGAACCCGGAATCTGCTACGCGCACTGTGCCTGCCCGGTTCTTCGTAACAACTTCGGGATTCCGCGTTCGCTCGCTGCGCGAGCGCCCCGGAATGACGGTGCGGGGGGTTAGTCTAGCGGGGCGCTGCGCGACCGCGCCGGATCGATAACGCTGCCTCAACGCCCCTCCCGCAGCCAGGTCGCCGCAAATGCGCCGAGCAGCAGCAGCAGTCCGATCAGGCCGGTGAACATCGGCAGCACGCCGACGCCGCGGACGACGCTGGCGTCGCGCATGCGGACGCCGAGCCAGTTGTCGCCGCGGAACGACGTCGCCGAATGCACCGGGATGATGCGCGGCAGCTCGACGCTGCCGCTGTCGGCGATGCGGCGGGCGTCGCCGCCGGTGGTCTGCGCCAGTGGTCGCAGCGTGTCGGGCGTCGAGGTGACTTCGGAGAATTCCTTCGGGTTGACCGGGCCGACATTGATCAGCGCCTTCAGCGTGCCGTCGGTTGCTTGCCACAGCCCGAGTTCGTCGGCGGGCAGCGTCGCCCGCCAGGTGCCGGGATCGTTCGAGGTCAGCGTCAGCTCGCGGTTCTGGCCGGACGGCGAGGTGACGGTGACCGGCGGCACGTTGTCCGCCATGGTCTGCCGGATCACCTGCAGGTCCTTGCCCTCGACCTTGAGCCGCAGCGCTTCTTCATCGAGATCCGGCTGCTTCATCAGCCAATGCGACATCCGCCTGAGCAGATCGAGATGCGGCCCGCCGCCCTCATAGCCGCGCGCCCACAGCCAGATGTGGTCGCTGAGCAGCAGCGCGACACGGCCTTCGCCGTAGTGCGACAGCAGCAGCAGCGGCGCATTGTCGGCGCCCGTCATCAGCGGCGGCGTGGTGGCGTTGCGGGTGTCGACGGTGCGGAAAAAGCGGCTCCATTGCGGCGGCTCGCTGGCTGAGCCTTCGAGGCCGCGCGTCACCGGGTGGCGCTTGCCGGCGTCGCTGAGCCGCGCGGTGTAGGGCTTTTCGCTGACGCCGACCGGCTCGGCCGGCAGCAGGCTGTCGAGCGGCGTGCGCCAGATCGAGGTGGTCGAGGCGTAGTCCGGCCCGGCCGACACCAGCACGGCGCCGCCGTTGCGGACATAGCGGGCGATGTTGTCGAAGTAAGCGATCGGCAGCACGCCCTGGCGGGCGTAGCGATCGAAGATGATCAGCTGAAACTCGTTGATCTTCTGCTGGAACAGCTCACGGGTCGGAAACGCGATCAGTGACAGCTCGTTGATCGGCGTGCCGTCCTGCTTCTCCGGCGGCCGCAAAATCGTGAAGTGCACGAGATCGACGCTGGCGTCGGACTTGAGGAGATTGCGCCAGGTGCGCTCGCCGGAATGCGGCTCGCCCGACACCAGCAGCACGCGCAGTTTGTCGCGCACACCGTCAATCGACACCACGGCGCGGTTGTTGACGGTGGTGAGTTCGTTCTCGACGGGCGAGGCTTCGATCTCGACGATGTTTTGTCCAGCGTGCTTGATCTCGACGTCGATAGTAACGGTCTGGCCGCTCGCGACGCTGCGCTCGTTCAGCGTCTCGCCGTCGCGGCGCACCACGACGCGGGCGCGCTCGCCGCTGATGCCGTGGTCGTCGAGCCGATAGGTGATGGTCTGGACCTGGCCGACGATGCCGAAGCGCGGCGCCGCCACGATGGCGACACGGCGGTCGCGCTCGTTGCTGCGCCCGGTGATCAGCGCGTGCACCGGCGCCTGGAAGCCCAGCGCGGCGGCGCTTGCCGGAATGTCGTGGACGCGGCCGTCGGTGATCATGAAGGCGCCCGCGACGCGGTCGGTCGGCACGTCGGACAGCGCCGAGGTGAGCGCGCCGAACAGCTTAGTGCCGTCGGTCTCGCCATCGGCCTGGCCGGCTTCGACCACCCGGACCTCGACGCCTTTAAGCTGCTTGAGGCGGTCGACCAACTGCTCCTTGGCCAGTTCGGCCTCGGCGGCGCGGGTGCCGAAGTTCTGGCTCGGGCTCTTGTCGACGACCACAGCTGCAACTGACGACAGCGGCTCACGCTCCTCGCGCGTGAATGACGGATTCGACAGCGCGAGCAGGATCAACGCCAACGCCGCAATCCGTACCCACGCGCCGCGCGAGCGCCCGAGCAGCAGCACCAGCGCGATCACCGCAATCGCGGCAAGCGCTACCCACAGCACGGCGACAGGAACTAATGGCGCGAAGGCGATGCCGTATTGCAAACTAGCTACCTCTCAACTCGAACACCGTCATCCTGAGGCGCGGGGGGGGGCGCCGCCCGCCGGGGGGGGGGGGGGGGGGGGTGGTTGGGGGGGGGGGGCATAAAGGGGGGCGGGGGGGGCGCCCCACGGGGGGGGGGGCGCGGTGTTTAAAAAAACCCAA
>NZ_QYYD01000046.1 GCF_003591005.1 Rhodopseudomonas palustris | reverse complement strand
GGCTCCCTCGTTTGAAGTTTGCAACAACCTCAATCTGGCACAATGCGATGCCGTTGGGGGCCGTCCACCCCATCACCCCTGTGCTCTTTGTTTTGAGAAAGCATCTGTTTCTCGCTGTGCGGAAACGCGATGCTGCGGCGTATGGATTCCGGGCTCGCGAGCTGCGCTCGCGCCCCGGAATGACGAACGAGAGGCTTCCGTCATTGCGAGCGTAGCGAAGCAATCCAGCGGCGTGCACGGAGCTGGATTGCCTCGTCGCTGCGCTCCTCGCAATGACGCGGCGAGGTCGCGAAACTGAACTACTTCCCCGTCCAATTCGGCTTGCGCTTCTCCGAGAACGCTTTCGGGCCTTCGATATAGTCCTGCGACGCGACCATCGCTTTGACCGCCGGGTAGTCGCGTTGTTCGGCGATCGCTTGCGGCAATGACACTTCGAGCCCGCGGCTCAGCGTCTGCTTCGAGGCGCGGATCGACATCGGTGAGACGGTGCAGATCGTCTCGGCCCAGCGCTCCGCCGCGGCGAGCGCCTGGCCCTGCGGCACGACTTCGTTGACGAAGCCGAGCTCATAGCCTTCCTGCGCCTTGACGTGCCGGGCGGTGAGGATCATGCCCATCGCGCGCTTCAGGCCGATCTGGCGCGGCAGGCGGTGCAGGCCGCCGGCGAGGGCGGCGAGGCCGACGCGCGGTTCGGGCAGCGCGAAGGTGGCGTTGTCCGACGCGATGATCAGATCGCAGGCCAGCGCGATCTCGAAGCCGCCGCCCATCGCCACGCCGTTGACGGCGGCGATGATCGGCTTGTCGCAGTCGAAGCGTGAGGTCAGTCCGCCGAAGCCGGTCTCGCCCCAGCCGCGCTTGCCGCCGGCGGCCTGCCACTTCAGATCGTTGCCGGCGCAGAACGCCTTGTCGCCGGCGCCGGTGACGATCGCCACCCACTGCTCGGGATCCGCGGCGAAGTCGTTGAACACGCCTTCGAGTTCGTAATGCGCGTCGGTGTGCAGCGCGTTGTAGACTTCGGGCCGCGACAGCGTGACGATGGTGATCGGGCCCTTGCGGGTCACGGTGGAGAATTGCAGCGCCATCGACGTTTCCTTTTTTCGTTGAGCAGAATTGGTGCGGCCGAAGCGCGCTTGACTTGTCGTGCGCCGCGCATGTTAATCGCTCGCTTAACAAGATCAACAACAACACGAGTGTGGGAGCACGCCTTGGATTTTTCCCTGCCGCCGGATCTGGTCGCTTATCTCGCCGAGCTCGACCGCTTCATCGACGCCAAGATCAAGCCGCTGGAAGCGGCGGACGATAACATCCGCTTCTTCGATCATCGCCGCGAATGGGCGCGGACCGATTTCGAGAACGGCGGGCTGCCGCGCCACGAATGGGAAGAGCTGCTTCGCAAGGCCAAGAACCTCGCCGACGAGGCCGGGCATCTGCGTTTCGCGATTCCGAAGCAGTACGGCGGCCAGGACGGCAGCAATCTCTGGATGGCGGTGATCCGCGAGCACTTCGCCTCGCAGGGCCTCGGCTTGCACAACGACCTACAAAACGAGCATTCGGTCGTCGGCAATTTTCCGATCGTCAAGATGCTCGATCTGTACGGCCGTGACGATCAGAAGGCGATGATCGACGGCTCGATCAAGGGCAAGTATCGTATCACGTTCGGACTGACCGAGCCCGATCACGGCTCCGACGCGACGCATATGGAAACGCGCGCCGAGCCGGCGACGCGCGACGGCAAGAAGGGCTGGGTGATCAACGGCGAGAAGATGTGGACGACGGGCATGCACGTCGCGACGCATTGCGCGCTGTTCGCCCGCACCTCTGGCAATGACGGCGATGCGCGCGGCATCACCTGCTTCCTGGTGCCGGCCGATGCGCCGGGCGTGAAGGTCGAAGAGTATCTGTGGACCTTCAACATGCCGACCGACCATCCGCGGGTGTCGTTCAAGGATGTGTTCGTAACGGAGGAGGCGCTGTTCGGCGAGGTCGGCCGCGGCCTGTCGCTGGCGCAATGCTTCGTGCACGAGAACCGCATCCGTCAGGCCGCGAGTTCACTCGGCGCGGCGGTATTCTGCATCAACGAGAGCGTGAAGTACGCGCGTGAGCGCAAGCCGTTCGGCGAGGAGCTGGCGCGCAATCAGGCGATCCAGTTTCCGCTGGTCGAACTGGCCACCCAAGCCGAGATGCTGCGTCTGCTGATCCGCAAGACCGCGTGGGAGATGGATCAGATGACCCAGGCGCAAGTCGAACACACGCTGTCCGACAAGGTGTCGATGTGCAACTACTGGGCGAACCGGCTGTGCGGCCAGGCCTCCGACCGCGCGATCCAGGTCCACGGCGGCATCGGCTATTCGCGCCACAAACCGTTCGAACACATCTACCGCCACCACCGCCGCTATCGCATCACCGAGGGCAGCGAGGAAATCCAGATGCGCAAGGTCGCGGGATTCCTGTTCGGCTACATGGGCGCGAACAAGAGATAGGCCTATCAGCAGGGTGGGCAAAGGCGCGCAGCGCCGTGCCCACGCGCGGCGTTCCGTAAGTCGCGGGTGGGCACGCCTCGCTTTGCCCACCCTGCGGAGCTTCAAGCGCCTGTAGCCCGGATGCAGCGCAGCAAAATCCGGGACAGCGCCCGGGCGGTGCGCGAGCGATGGGTCTGTCGATCGTCCGATCCCGGATTTCGCTTCGCTTCATCCAGGCTACGAGCTACTCAAAGCCTCTCCGTCGTCGTTCGCGCAGCTTCGCTGCGCGCCCCGGAATGACGAACGAGAGGTGTTCGCGGTGAACCGGGAGGCCCTTCGTCCGTCGAAATAATCGGATGCTTAGTTCACCTGCCGATCCTTCCCTTCCCAATACGGATCGCGCAAATGACGCCGCAAAATCTTGCCGGAGGCGTTGCGGGGCAGGGCCGGAATGAAATCGATCGACTTCGGCGTCTTGTAGCCGGCGATGCGACTGCGGGTGAAGCCGATGATGTCCTGCGCGCTGGCTTCCTTGCCGGGCTTCATCACCACGACGGCTTTCACCGCCTCGCCCCACTGATCGTCGGGGACGCCGACCACGGCGACTTCGGCGACGTCGGGGTGATCGCAGATCGCGCTCTCGACTTCGGCCGGGTAGATGTTCTCGCCGCCGGAGATGATCATGTCCTTGATGCGGTCGTGGATGTAGACGTAGCCGTCCTCATCCATGTAGCCGGCGTCGCCGGTGCGCAGCCAATTGTCGGCATCGATGGTCTTTTTGGTCGCCTCCGGCAGATTCCAGTAGCCGGCCATGTTGGAGCCCGAGCGGGTGGCGATCTCGCCGACCTGCCGCGGCGGCAGCGGCTTGCCGTCAGGATCGAGGATCGCGATCTCGACGCCGGGCAGCGCCTTGCCGGCCGAGCGCATCCGCTCCAGCCCCTCGACGTGATCCTCCGGCGGCAGCGCCACGATGGTGCCGGTGGTCTCGGTCATGCCGTACATCTGCACGAAGCCGCATTTGAACACGTCGATGCATTCCTTCAGCAGCGCCGCGGGAATCGGCGAGGCGCCGTACAGCATGTATTTCAGACGCGAGAAGTCGACCTCGCGGGCGCGCGGCTGGCGCACCACGAACTGCATCGCGGCCGGCACCATGAACAGCTTGGTGATGCCCGACTGCTCGAAGAAATCGAGCACCTTGGTCGGATCGAATTCGCGCGCGATCACGCCCTTCGCGCCGTGATAGATGCTCATCATGCCCCAGCCGGAGCCGCCGATGTGAAACACCGGCATGGCGATCAGCGACACGTCGTCGGTCGTCCAGGTGTTCCACTCCGGCTTGTTGTCGCGGCCGGCGCGGACCAGCGACAGGAAGTTGGCGTGGCTCAGCATCGCGCCTTTCGGCTTGCCTGTGGTGCCCGATGTGTAGAGCTGGATCGCGATGTCGGACGGCGCGACCGCGACCTGCGGATCGTCGCTCGGCTGCGCGTCGCGCCACTTCGCGAAATCCTGCCACTCCGGTGCGCCGCCTTCGGTTGTAATGATCGCGCGCACGCTGGGGATCTGGTCCTTAAGGCCGCGCACCTGATCGACGAATTCCGGACCGACGAACAGGATGGCTGCTTTGCAGTCCTCGACGATGTAGGCGATCTCGGGTCCGGCCAGCCGCCAGTTCACCGGCGCCATCACCACCTTGGCCTTGATGGCGCCGCCCCACAGCTCGAAATACACGTCGCTGTTCTTGCCGAGATAGGCGATGCGCTCGTCCGGTTTGACGCCGGAAGCGGCGAGCGCGCGGGCGATCTGGTTGGTGTGGGCATCGAACTGCGCAAAGCTGGTGATGCGGCCTTCGAACTCGTACACCACATCGTCGCCGCGCGCCTTCGCCTGCGCCCGAATGACATCGGCCAGCGTAGCCGGCTCGGACGCATCGACTGAGCCCGTGCGGGCCTTCTCCTGAAGGTCGGACATCGTCACTCCCTGGATGATTTTTATTAGTTGCTTGTCGTTTGACCGAAGTCTGCCGCGCTTCGCGGGCAAACACAAGCGGGGAGGGATGTCGCGGGGAGGCGAGTGCGAGCTACGGGTGTAGATTGCAATCGATGCGCTCATCGAAATGAGCGGTTAATTCGTTCGACACGTTGTTAGTTGGCTCGGCGCGAGTTGAAATCCCTCCCCCTTGCGGGGAGGGTCGGCCGAGCGAAGCAGAGGCCGGGGTGGGGGTCCCCGAGCACAGCGCTTGGGGTTTACCCCCACCCGACCGGCCTTACGGCCGGCCACCCTCCCCGCAAGGGGGAGGGATACTTGGCTCGTGTCCACGTGCGATCGGCAAATCGCGCTACTAACCGTGCGATTGGACGGTTAACCCCGCTTGGCGCGGTCCTTTTCGTTCTGCGCTTTGATCGACGCCTTGGCCTGCTCCCAATCGGCGTTGCTCCAGTCGCGCAGCTGATAGAAGTTGCCGCCCATCGCCAGGCCCTGGGCGCCGTCCATCGCGATGGTTTCGCCGTTGATCCAGTCGCAGCCGCCGGAGATCAGGAACACGGCGACGTTCTGCAGCTCTTCCATGGTGCCGACGCGGCCCATCGGATTCATCTTGATGGTGCGGGCGCCGGCCTCGTCGCCGGGCTTGATGCGCTTGCTCATGCCCTCGGTCGGGATTTCGCCGGGCGCGATGGTGTTGAGGCGGATGCCGTAGCGACCCCATTCGGTGGCGAGCGACATCGTCATGGCGTGGATCGCCGATTTGCTCATCGCGGAAGGCACCACATAGGGGCTGCCGTTGCGAACCCAGGTGGTGGTGATCGACACAACGTTGCCGCGGTGGCCGCCTTCGATCCAGCGCTTGCCGACCGCGTGCGTGACGTAGAAGGTGCCGTGCATCACGATGTTGGCGACGGCGTCGAAGCCGCGCGGCGACAGCTCTTCCGTCCGCGAGATGAAATTTCCCGCCGCGTTGTTGATCAGGTCGGTGAGCGGACCACTCGCCCAGATCGTTTCGATCATATGGTCGACGGCTTGCGCGTCGCGGATGTCGACGCCGTAAGTCATCACCTTGCCGCCGTACTGATCCATCAGTTCGGTGGCGGTCTCGTCGCACACGCCCTTGCGGCGGCCGCAGATGTGCACTTCGGCGCCGAGCTGAAGAAACCGCGCCGCCATCGCCTTGCCGAGGCCCGTGCCTCCGCCGGTGACCAGAATGCGACGACCTGCGAGAAGCTTATCGGTGAACATGTCAGATGCCCGGAAAAGTGGAAGGTGTTGGTTGATTAAGCGATTGACTAAAATCCGACAACGCTTTTCTGTACGCCGCAACTGTCGACAATCAAAACAGAGGAAGCCGCCCCATGAATGATCGCGTTTCGGTGTCGCTGACGAACGGCGTCGCCGACGTCCGGCTGGTGCGAGCGGACAAGATGAATGCGCTCGATGCCGCGATGTTCGAGGCGCTGGTGGCGACCACCGAGCGACTGGCCAACGATAAAAGCGTGCGCGTTGTCGTGTTGTCCGGCGAGGGTAAGGCGTTTTGCGCCGGCCTCGATATGGGGCGTTTCGCCGCGATGAAGGAGAACGGCGGTAACGGAATTCCGGGAGGCGAATTTCGCGATCTCACCAAGCGCACCCATGGCCAGGCCAATGCGCCGCAGCAGGCGGTGTGGGGCTGGCGGACGCTGCCGGTGCCGGTGATTGCTGCGGTGCACGGTGTGGCGTTCGGTGGCGGCTGTCAGCTCGCACTCGGCGCCGACATCCGGCTGATGGCGCCGGACGCGCGGATGTCGATCATGGAAATCAAATGGGGTCTGGTGCCGGATATGGCCGGCACTCCGATCCTGGCGACGCTGCTGCGCGACGATGTGCTGCGCGAACTCACCTACACCGGCCGCATCGTCGATGCGCAGGAAGCGGTGAGCCTCGGGCTTGCGACCCGCGTCGTCGACGATCCGCGCGCCGCGGCGCTGGAGATGGCGCGCGAGATCGCCGGCAAGAGCCCGGACGCGATCCGCGCCGCCAAGCGGATGCTGAACGCGCTGTCGGTCGATCCGGGACCTGCGCTGATGGCCGAGAGCGTCGAGCAGCAGAAGCTGATCGGCTCGCCCAACCAGACCGAAGCCGTCCGCGCCAACATGGAAAAGCGCGCGCCGAATTTTGCGGACGGGTAGTTCGAAAGCGCCTCGTCATTGCGGGGAGGCGAAGCCGACGAAGCAATCCACAAGCCGCGTGCTCGGCGCCTCTGGATTGCTTCGCTTCGCTCGCAATGACGGGGAAAGGCCCTCATTGAACCATGCTTGTGGTTCGTGACGCATCGCTGCGCGATGCTCCTCACCATGATAGCCTGCAACGGTGCTTCGCACCGATACCGACACCAAGAAGCGGACAATTCAACCATGACTAACACCCAACTTCTCCACGGCATCCTGTCCGGCGACCGGCATCGCAGTTTCGACGAGGTCGAGGCGCGCGCGGCTGTGATCGCGGGCGGGCTGCAGGGGCTCGGCGTCAAGCCGGGCGACTGCGTCTGCGTGCTGATGCGCAACGACATCGCGTTTCTCGAATGCGCCTATGCGGTGATGACGCTGGGCGCCTACATGGTGCCGGTGAACTGGCACTTCAAACAGGACGAGCTCGCTTACGTGCTCGGCGACACCGCGACGCGCGTGCTGATCGGCCATGCCGATCTGCTGCACGAAGCCGCCTCGGTGCTGCCGGCCGGCGTGACCATGCTGAGCGTGGAGACGCCGCCGGAAATTTTGGCGAACTACAAGATCGCGCCGGAGCATCGCGCCGCGCCTGCCGGTGCGCTCGATCTCGACGGCTGGCTCGCACAGCAGACACCGTATAGCGGGCCGGCGCTGCCGCAGCCGCAGAACATGATCTACACCTCGGGCACCACCGGTCATCCCAAGGGCGTCAAGCGTTTCGCGCCGACGCCGGAGCAGACCAAGAACGCCGAGGGCATGCGGGCGATGATCTACGGGCTGAAGCCCGGCGTGCGCGCGCTGTGCCCGGGGCCGCTGTATCACTCGGCGCCGAACTCGTTCGGCATCCGCGCCGGGCGGCTCGGCGGCGTGCTGGTGCTGATGCCGCGATTCGAGCCGGAGGCGCTGCTACAACTGATCGAGCGCCACCGCATCGATACGCTGTTCATGGTGCCGACCATGTTCATCCGGCTGATGAAGCTGCCGGAGGAGGTGCGCAAAAAGTACGATATGTCGTCGCTGCGCCACGTCATCCACGCCGCGGCGCCGTGCCCGGCCGACGTCAAGCGCGCGATGATCGAGTGGTGGGGTCCGGTGATCTATGAGTTTTACGGCTCGACCGAATCCGGCGCAGTGACCTTCGCGACCTCGGAGGACGCGCTCAGCAAACCCGGCACCGTCGGCAAGATCGCGCCCGGCGCCGAGCTGAAATTCATCGACGACGACGGCAAGGAATTGCCGCAAGGCGAGATCGGCGAGATCTTCTCGCGGATCGCCGGCAATCCGGACTTCACCTATCACAACAAGCCGGAGAAGCGCGGCGAGATCGACCGCGACGGCTTCATCACCTCCGGCGATGTCGGCTATATCGACGCCGACGGCTACGTCTTCATCTGCGATCGCAAGCGCGACATGGTGATCTCCGGCGGCGTCAATATCTATCCGGCCGAGATCGAGGCCGCGATCCATGCCATCCCCGGCGTGCACGATTGCGCCGTCTTTGGCATTCCGGATGCCGAGTTCGGCGAGTCGCTGATGGCGATGCTCGAGCCGCAGCCCGGCGTGACGCTGGACGAGGCTTTCATTCGCGACCAGCTCAAGCACGCGCTGGCCGGCTACAAGGTGCCGAAACACATCCAGATCATGTCGCAGCTGCCGCGTGAAGACTCCGGCAAAATCTTCAAGCGCCGCCTGCGCGACCCGTATTGGGCGCAGGCGGGACGGACGATCTGAGGGGCGGTTTGTCGGGAGACATAAGCCTCTCCGTCATTGCGAGCGAAGCGAAGCAATCCAGCGCCGTGCACGGAGCTGGATTGCTTCGTCGCTTCGCTCCTCGCAATGACGGACATCATTACTAAGCACTTCATCATGGCCGGGCTTGTCCCGGCCATCCAACGCCTTGAGACGCCGATACGCAGCGAAGGCGTGGATGCCCGGGACGAGCCCGGGCATGACGGGTGGTGAGTTCATTAGCTGATTTAGCACGCTCGCTGCGTGTCGAAGTAATTCAGCCGAAGCTCTCGCGATCACTCCGCCTGCAACGCTTCGATCATCGCCCCGACGGCCCTGCTCGCCGTGTGCTCCTTGTGACGTAGCAAATAAAACGAGCGGCCCGGGAGGTCGAAGCGGACGCGGTGCAGGGTGCCGGCGGCGAGCGAGGGGGCGGCGACCAGATCGGAGATGGCGGTGGCGCAGGCCGACTGCTCGACCGCGGCGCGCAGCGCTTCGTTGGAGGGCAGTTCGAGCCGGATATCGAGATCGGTCAGCACGATGCCCGTACGCTGCAGGGCGGCTTCGAACAGCGCGCGCGTGCCCGAGCCGCGTTCGCGCAGCACCCAGGATGTGCCGGTCAGCCTGCTGGCCACAATCCGCGACTGCGTCGCCCACGGATGCTGCGATCCGACTACGATCGCCAGCGTGTCACCGCCGAAACGCGTGGCGCTCAGCGCCGGATCGTCGACCTCGCCTTCGACCACGCCGAGGTCGGCGCGGCCGTCATGCACCGCTTTGGCGACCTGCTCGGTATTGGCGATTGCCACCTGCAAGGCGATGCCCGGATGGTTTTGTTGAAACGCCAAGACGCGCGGCGGCAGCCAGTAATTGCCGACCGTCTGACTTGCGGCAATCGCCAGCGCGCCGCGCTTCAGTCCGGCAAGATCGTCCAGCGCCTGCGCGGCCGCTTTGGCGCGGCTCAGCACCGCGCGCGCTTCGCCGAGAAACTCGCGGCCGGCCTGGGTCAGCATGATGCCGCGGCCGATTCGGTCGAACAGCTTGACGTCGTAACGCGCTTCCAGCGCGGCGATTGCCGCGCTGGTGGCCGATTGCGTCAGATTGAGCTGGCCTGCGGCGCGCGTGACATGCTGCTGCTCGGCGACCGCAATGAAGATGCGTAGTTGCTCCAGTGTCATCCATGCCATCCTGTGAGCTTGATCAGCGTCAGCGAGAAGCTGGCGACGAAGAGTGCGGCGGCGAGGCCGAGCAGCGCCGGCCGCAGCCCGCGCGCCGCCAGCTTGCGCAGGTCGGTTTCCAGCCCCATCGCCGCCAGCGCCATCGACAGCATGAAGGTGGTGAGCGCGACGATCTCGCTCTTCACGCCGCCCGGGATAGCCACTAAGTGATTCACGCCGATCATTGCCACGAAGCCAAGCACGAACCACGGCATCGGCGGCGCGGCGTGGCCGGCGCTGCCGGGCGCATGGCGGAGGCGGGCGCGGGCCAGCATGCCGAGGCCGATCACCAGCGGCGCGAGCATCGCGACGCGAGACAGCTTGGCGATGGTGCCGAACTCGCCGGCATCCGGTCCGGCCTGGAACGCCGCGGCGACGACCTGTGCGATCTCGTGGATCGAGGCGCCGGTCCACAGGCCGAAGGTGCGGGCATCGAGCCCGAGCGGGGCGGCGAGCAGCGGCAGCGTGATCATCGCCGCTGAGCCGAACACCGTGACGCAGGCGACCCCATAGGCGACGTCCTCGTCGTCGGCGCGGGTCACGGTGTTGGTCGCGATGATCGCCGAGGCGCCGCAGATCGAGGTGCCGGCGGCGATTAGTTCGGCGAGCTTGCGCTCGACGCCGAGCCGTCGGCCGAGCCACGTTGTGAAGCCGAAGGTGGCGAGCAGCGTCGCGGCGATGATCGCCAGGCCCTCGCCCCCGACCTCGATCAACTGGTCGGTGGTGAGCTGCAGGCCGAGCAGGATGATGGCGAAGCGCAGCACGCGGCGCAGGCTGAGTTTGACGCCGGGCATCGCCCAGGCCGGTGTGCCGATCAGATTATGCCCGAGGATGCCGATCACGATCGCCAGCAGCATCGGGCTGAGATTGGCTGCCCCCGGCAGCGCATGCAGGGCGATCGACGCGGCGGCGATTGCGGCGGTGAGCAATAAGCCGGGCGTCACCGCTGTGACATGGCGAGTGAATCGGGCGAGGCGATGCTGGGGTGCGGCGTTGGCGAGTGAGGACATGGCGTAAGCTCCTGATCTCCGCGCATCTTGGAGCTTCTCAATCATCATACAAACGGATTGATTTTATCATTTCAAGCGAAATTATCGATTGAATGCTCAAGCGGCAGTTGGCGCTGGAACCTGTGTGGCCGGACGCTGTTGGCACCCGAACGGCTGGCGGCTGCCCGCGTCTGCAGGCCGCACGCAGCGGAGCGACCGGCAGATCGAGCAGCCTCCGCATCGAGGCCGAGGCGTGATAGGGTCGTTCCGCCTCGATCGACCGTGAGCCGTGACACCACTGCAGGAGCTTCGATCATGACAGCCGTGGATTACGAACAACCGTCCGCACGCAAATGGCATTCCGGGTTCGGCGGCTTTCTGCTGCGGGACTGGCCCTATGTGCTGATGCTGCTGCTATCGCTCGGCGGCGTCTCCTATACCAGCTTCAACCCGACAGGTTTGTATTGGGTGCTGATCACGCCGCTGTTCGGGCTGATCTGTGTGATCGCTCGCTGGCCGCACGTGGTCGGCCGCGACGAGCACATCCATCTGGTCATCTCACAGGCGCTGCATTGGGCCGCCGTACTGCTGACGATGCAGTTGATGTCGCTGCAGGTGCTGCGCGACGTCACCGGCATTGCTTCCGCGCTGAGCGTGCTGACACTGCTGGCGCTCGGCACCTTCAGCGCCGGGCTGCATATCCGGTCATGGAAGGTCTGCGTGGTGGGCGCACTGCTCGCAATCAGTGTACCGTCCGCAGCGCTGCTGCAGCAATCGGCGCTGCTGATCCTGCTCGTGGCGGTGGTGCTGATCGCGATTGCGGTGCCGTTCGTCTGGGCCCGTATGCGCTCGCCGGTGGGCCCGGAGCATCCGCTGTACGAGGCGGAGGCCCCGACGCGCACCACGGCTGCGCCGGCGGCTACCGCTGCGCCGGTGACGCCGACGCCTGCCACCCCGATGAGCGCGGCGCCGACCGCCCCCGTGGCCCAGACAACATTGTTCGAGCCACCGCTGTTCGAGCCCCCGGAAACCACGCCGGCGCCGCGTCCGTCGCTGCACGATCCAGTGTTGCCGCGCCCGGCCGCGCCGCCGCCAGTCGCCACCGCTGATCCGGGCCCAACGATCGCGCCGGTGCCGACGGACGTCCGCGCCGAACCGACTTCGGCTCCGCCGCACGACTCAGCGGAGCCGAAATCCGATGAGGGCGAGCGGCCGGACAACATCCGCCCCCTGTTCGGTGGCCGCTGACCGCGCCGTGATCACGCCGCCCGCGGGTTGATCTTGCGTGCGGCGCACAATCCGTCAGGATGGACATCGCCAGCCTGGAGTGCGCGATGTCCATCACCTTGCCGACGGAGTCCGAGACCTTGCCGAACCGCGCCGACGAAGGCGCGCTGACCGAAGAGGAAATTCGCCTCCGTAACGACATCCGTCTGCTCGGCCGGATCCTCGGCGACACCGTACGCGACCAGGAGGGCGCCGCGGTGTTCGATCTGGTCGAATTGATCCGCCAGACCTCGATCCGCTTCCACCGCGACGAAGACAAGACGGCGCGCCGCGAGCTCGAAGCCATCCTGGACGGCATGTCGGCCTCGGACACGGTCAAGATCGTCCGCGCCTTCAGCTATTTCTCCCACCTCGCCAATATCGCCGAGGACCAGACCAACATCCGCCAAATGCGCGCGGGCTCGACCGCCGGCTCGGCGCCGCGCGCCGGCATGCTGGCAAAGACGCTGCAGCACGCGCGGGAGGAAGGGATCGACGCCCGGCAGCTGCGCGACTTCTTCAAGACGGCATTAGTTGGCCCGGTGTTGACCGCGCATCCCACCGAGGTCCGGCGCAAGAGCACGATGGACCGCGAGATGGAAATTGCGGCGCTGCTCGACCAGCGCGACCGCGTCCAGCTCACCCCTGACGAATGGGTGCAGAACGAGGAGCAGCTGCGCCGCGCGGTGCTCACGCTGTGGAAGACCAATCTGCTGCGCCGGACCAAGCTCAATGTGCTCGACGAGGTCACCAACGGCCTGTCGTTTTACGACTACACCTTCCTGCACGAGGTGCCGCGGCTGTACGGCGCGCTGGAGGATCAGCTCACCGCCGAGGACGGCAGCACCGAGGAGCTGGCGAGCTTCCTGCGGATGGGCAGCTGGATCGGCGGCGACCGCGACGGCAATCCGTTCGTCACCGCCGAGGTGTTGCAGGGCGCGCTGCAGCTGCACAGCGCGCGCGTGCTGCGCTATTACTTGGACGAATTGCACGAGCTCGGCTCGGAGCTGTCACTGGCGTCGCACTTGGCGCCGATCAGCGACGAGGTGCGCACGCTGGCCGAGCGCTCGCCCGATCACTCGCCGCATCGCCGATACGAGCCGTATCGGCTCGCGGTCTCCGGCATCTATGCGCGACTCGCTGCCACGGCGACGCGGCTGAAGATCGATGCCGTGCGCGCGCCGGTCGGCGAGGCCGAGCCTTACGACAGCGTGCATGCCTTCAAGGCCGATCTCGATGCGATCCACCATTCGCTGGTGAGCACCAACGCTACGGTGATCGCGCGCGGTCGGCTGCGGCGGCTGCGTCGCGCGATCGACTGTTTCGGCTTCCATCTCGCCAGCCTCGACATGCGGCAGAATTCCGCGGTGCATGAGCGCACCATGACCGAACTGATCGACGCGGCGCACCCGGGCAAGTCCTACGCGGCGATGACCGAGGACCAGCGCATCGCATTGCTCACCGCCGAACTGCGCAGCGCCCGTCCGCTGACGTCTTTGTTCGTCAAATACAGCGACGAGACCGTCGGCGAACTCGCGGTGTTCCGCCAAGCCGCAGTGGCGCATGCGACCTACGGTGCGCGCTCGATCCCGCAATGTATCATCTCGATGACCAAGGGCGTCTCCGACCTGCTCGAGGCCGCGGTGCTGTTGAAGGAGGCGGGGCTGCTCGGCCCGACCGGCCGCAGCGCCATCAACATCGTGCCGCTGTTCGAGACCATCGAGGATCTGCAGGCCTGCGCCAAGATCATGGACCGGCTGCTCGGCATTCCCGAATATCGCCGGCTGGTCGACAGCCGCGGCGGTGTGCAGGAGGTGATGCTCGGCTATTCGGACAGCAACAAGGACGGCGGCTTCGTCACATCGGGCTGGGAGCTGTACAAGGCCGAGATCGGGCTGATCGAGGTGTTCGAGCATCACGGCGTGCGGCTGCGGCTGTTCCATGGCCGCGGCGGCTCGGTCGGCCGCGGCGGTGGGCCGAGCTACGACGCCATCGTGGCGCAGCCGGGCGGCGCGGTGAACGGCCAGATCCGCATCACCGAACAGGGCGAGATCATCACCAGCAAGTACTCGAACCGCGAAGTCGGCCGCAACAATCTCGAGATCCTCGCAGCCGCGACGCTGGAAGCCAGCCTGCTGCAGCCGAAACGCGTCGCCCCGCATGCGGACTATCTCGAGGCGATGGAGCAGCTCTCCGCGCTGGCGTTCAAGGCCTATCGCGGCCTGGTCTACGAGACCGAAGGGTTTGTCGAGTACTTCTGGGCCTCGACGGTGATCAACGAGATCGCCACGCTGAACATCGGCAGCCGCCCGGCTTCGCGCAAGAAGACCAAGGCGATCGAGGATCTGCGCGCGATCCCCTGGGTGTTCTCATGGGCGCAGTGCCGGCTGATGCTGCCAGGCTGGTACGGTTTCGGCAGCGCCGTCGAGGCCTGGGTCGTACAGCATCCCGAGAACGGCGTGGCGTTCCTGCGCGCGATGTATCAGGAATGGCCGTTCTTCCGCACGCTGCTGTCGAACATGGACATGGTGCTGTCGAAGAGCGCGCTCGGCATCGCCTCGCGCTACGCCGAACTGGTCCCCGACGAAGCGTTGCGTGAAAACATCTTCGGCCGCATCCGCGCCGAATGGCACGCCTCGACCGACAGCCTGCTGGCCATCATGGGCCACGACCGCCTGCTGCAAGGCAACCCCTTGCTCGAGCGCTCGATCCGCCACCGCTTCCCGTATCTCGACCCGCTGAACCACGTCCAGGTGCAGCTGCTCCGCGAGCACCGCACGCACGATCCGGACGAACAAGTTCTGCGCGGCATTCAGCTGACCATCAACGGGATTTCTGCGGGGCTACGGAATAGCGGGTGAGGGGCGTATCCCGTAGAAAAGAAGACCCGCATATCGCTGCGCTCATGCGGGCTACCGCGCTGCGCATAATTTGCGCACCGCGGCTCTCCCGCGTGCGGTAATTGATTGCCGAGCCCCTCACTCCCATACAGTTAGCTCACGCTAATACCACGCAGCGCCGCCGTTCCTTGCAGCGCATTGCTTACTCCGTCATCATTCGCAACAACCCGCCTGAACTTAAGTCAGATGGCCGCGACGATGCGCGTGGCGTTAGTTTGCGCGCGGAAAGCAGCCGTCGGTGTGCGCGCGCGAGGTCGTCGCATGAGCGTGCCCGAGGTCGTGGGGGACATGCGATGATCTATCTGGTAACGCAATATTGGCCGTGGTTGCTGGCCGCGGGGGTGGTCGGGGTCGTGACGCCGCTGATCGCGAACGAGGTCGGCTGGGCGGCGGACCTCGAGAACTATTGGCTGGTCCGGGTCGGCGTCGTGCTCGCGTTGTTGGTCGTGGTGATCGTGGCGCAGCTCGCCTCGGGCAAGCCTGAACTGATGCTGGAGGCGGCGGCGGGGCTGGTGGTGGCGTTCATCCTCGGTGGCATCGTCGGGGGCCTGTCGGTGCAGCTGCTGCCGGTGCGGTTCGAAGGCTGGTGGGTCGGCCTGTTTGCGACCGGCATGATCTGGCTGGGGTTCGGCATCACCGCGCTGCCGAAGATCGAGCCGGATCTGCGCGAGCGCGTCGCCGAGGTGGTGAAGACGGCGGGTGCCGATCCGGTGAATTTCGACGTCGCCGGCCGCGATGTCCTGCTGCCCGAGGATCTCGGCAACAAGCGGGCGGCGGTGACCGAGCAGCTCCGGCAGGTCAAGGGCGTGCGGCTGGTGTCCGAAGTCGAGGAGCTCAGCGGCCCGGCGCTGGCGGCGAAGACCATCGCCAAGCTGCAGGCGGAAGCTGCCGCGAAAGCCGAGGCTGAAGCCAAAACCAAGGCG
This sequence comes from Rhodopseudomonas palustris, assembly GCF_003591005.1. Classification (GTDB taxonomy): domain Bacteria; phylum Pseudomonadota; class Alphaproteobacteria; order Rhizobiales; family Xanthobacteraceae; genus Rhodopseudomonas; species Rhodopseudomonas palustris_K. The sequence continues at coordinate 2,009 of NZ_QYYD01000046.1, read as the reverse complement.
GAGGCCGAGGCGCGCGAGGCGGTCGAGAAGGCCGCAGCGGCCAGGGAAATCGCCGCCAGAGCCGCGCGTGAAGCAGCCAAGCATGCCAAGTCCAAGGCCGACGCGGAGGCCAAGGAGGCGGCCGCGAAAGCTGCGGCCGAAGCCGCCGTCAAAGAGGCAGCCGCAAGAGAGGCTGCGACCAAGGAAGCGGCCGCGAAGGAAGCGGCCGATAAGGAAACGGCAGCCAAGGAAGCGGCAGCCACCGCCGCCAATGCGGAGGAGGCCAGGCATGCCGCTGTCATGCCGGCGCCTGCTCCTGCGGCTACCGCTCCGACCCGAACGGCCGACGCGGCCGGCACCGCGTCGATCCCGTCGGTCGAAGCCTGCCAGAGCCGGCTGACCGCGCTGGGCGCGGCACAGAAGATCAATTTCGAGCGGCGCAGCGCCGAGATCGTGCCGGCGTCGCGGCCGGTGCTGAAGGAGCTCGCCGCGGTGATCGCGCAGTGCCCGGCGGCGCAGATCGAGGTCGCCGGCCACACCGACGCCGCGGGCAAGAAGGCCGTCAACGAGGCGCTGTCGAAGCGCCGCGCCGAAGCGGTGGTCGACAGCCTGACCAAAGCCGGCATCGGCTCCGCCAAGCTTACCGCCGTCGGCTACGGCGCGTCGAAGCCGCTCGCCGCGAATGACAACGCGGAAGGCCGCGCGACCAACCGGCGGATCGAGTTCGTGGTGAAGTAAGCGGAGGCGCGAGCTTACGGTTCGTCATTGCGAGGAGCGAAAGCGACGAAGCAATCCAGGCCCCGCGCTTGGCGCTGGATTACTTCGCTACGCTCGCAATGACGGAGTGCATCGAGCGCGGCCTCTCCCCGCAATGCAGGGAGAGGCGAGGGACGCTCAGATCGCGTCCCAATTGAAAATATCCGCCGAGCGGTCGAGTTTGTAGAACGAGCCTTTCAGCGCCGGCATGCCGTGCTCGGCCAGCGTCTCGCAGGTCCAGCCGCCGTCGCGGTGTACCGAGCGGATCGGGCGCGACTGGCCCATCAGGAAGATCTCGTTCATGCGCACCGCGAAGATCTGGCCGGTGACGTCCTTGGCGGCGTCGCCGAGCAGGAACACCGACAGCGGCGCGATCTTCTCCGGGCCCATCTGCTGCATCCGCGCGACGCGGGCCTTCTCGGCCTCGGTCTCGGTCGGGATGGTGCCGATCAGGCGCGACCAGGCGAACGGCGACACGCAGTTGGAGCGGACGTTGAAGCGCTGCATGTCGAGCGCGATCGACTTCGACAGGCCGACGATGCCGAGCTTGGCGGCCGCGTAGTTGGCCTGGCCGAAATTGCCGATCAGCCCCGAGGTCGAGGTGAAGTGCACGAACGAGCCGCTCTCCTGCTCGCGGAACAAGCGCGCGGCGGCATGCGACACGTAGAACGAGCCCATCAAGTGAACTTTGATGACCTGCTCGAAGGCGTCGATGCTCATGCGGTGGAAGATCGCGTCGCGCAGGATGCCGGCGTTGTTGACGACGCCGTCGAGCTTGCCCCAGGTGTCGACCGCCTGCTTGACGATCTTGCTGGCCGGCACGGCTTCGGCGACGCTCTCGAAGTTCGCGACCGCGGTGCCGCCTTCCTTCTTGATCTCCTCGACGACCTGCTCGGCCGGGGAGGCGTCGGTGCCCGAGCCGTCGGCGGCGACGCCGGGATCGTTGACGACCACCTTGGCGCCTTCACGCGCCGCGAGCAGCGCGATCTCGCGGCCGATGCCGCGCCCCGCGCCGGTGACGATGATGACTTTGCCGTCGAGTGCCTTGGCCATGTGTGTGTTCCTTTTTGTTTGTTGGTTGATGCGCTGGCGATAACCTCTCCCCGCGTGCGGGGAGAGGTCGACCCGGCATCGCGCGGCGAAGCCGGGTCGGGTGAGGGGGCGTCTCCACGTCGCCGAGCCTCTCGGCCTCGTAGAGGCGGGGGGGGGGGGGGGGGGGGGGGGGGGGGGGGGGGGGGGGGGGGGGGGGGGGGGGGGGGGGGGGGGGGGGGGGG
>NZ_QYYD01000045.1 GCF_003591005.1 Rhodopseudomonas palustris | reverse complement strand
GGGGGGCGCCCCCCCCGCCCCCCCCCCCGCGGGGGGGGGGGGGGCCCCGCAGCCGCGGGCACAGCGGATGAACTCTTCGCCACCCCACCCCGCGCGCTGCGCGAGCGACCCTCCCCCTCCAGGGGAGGGTGATCCTCGCGGGCGGCACCCTGCCCCAAAGCCAAATTCCTTTGCCTTCAATCGCCTGGTTTCCTAAGCAGAAGGTCGCATCGCGTCTTGCCCAGACTTCTCGCCTGAAGGTCCTCCACAATGACCCAGCCGCCCTCGCCGCCGTCGCTCAACGAGCTCCGCCAGGAGATCGACAGCATCGACGCGCAGGTTCATCAGCTGCTGATGCAGCGCGGCGACATCATCGACCGGCTGATTGCCGTGAAGCAGACCCAGGAGGTCGGCTCGGCGTTTCGGCCGGCGCGCGAGGCCGACATGATGCGGCGGCTGGTCGAGCGCCATAAGGGCATTCTGCCGCTCGACACCGTCGAGAGCATCTGGCGGGTGATCATCGCCACCTTCACCTATGTGCAAGCGCCGTTCTCGGTGCATGTCGACCAGTCGCTCGGCGAGTCGGCGATGCGCGATTCCGCCCGTTTCCATTTCGGCTTCACAGTGCCCTACGTGCCGCATTTCTCGGCCTCCGCCGCGGTCGAGGCGGTGGCCCGCTCCAAAGGCGACCTCGCGCTGGTGTCGGCGACCTCGGGCGCGACGCCGTGGTGGCTGGCGCTGGAAGCGGCCGGGGTGCCCAAGATCATCGCCCGGCTGCCGTTCATCGAGCGCGCCGATCACCCGGCGGCGCTGCCAGTGTTCGTGGTGTCGCGAGTCGCCGACAGCGCCATGGTCACCGAGGTCGAAACCTGGAGCATCCGGGTGTCGGGCTGGAATGCCGAAATCGCCCGGGCGATTTCGCCGCTGGCCGAGGTCGTGGCTGTCCCGGATACCGCTTTCGACGGCGCGGCCCTGCTGGTGTCGATCTCGGCGCCCTGCAGCCTCGATCAGATCAAGGCTGCCCTGATCGCAGCGGGGGCCTCGCTGCGTTCGTCGGCTCTCGTCGGCAGCCACGCGAGGCGCTATACGGTGCCCCCGAGCGGCAAGCCGACACCCTGAGGGGCCGGCGTTCGGCCGCCCGACCATCCGGAGTTGATGATGTCCCGTCCCGTGCCGAAGCCCGGCATCCTCGATATTGCGCCCTACACCCCCGGCAAGAGCCCGGTGGCCGAGCCCGGCCGCAAGGTGTTCAAGCTGTCCGCCAACGAGACGCCGTTCGGCCCCTCGCCGCACGCGATCGCGGCCTATAAGAGCGCGGCGGACCATCTCGAGGATTATCCGGAAGGCACCTCGCGGATCCTGCGCGAAGCCATCGGCAAGGCCTACGGGCTCGACCCCGACCGCATCATCTGCGGCGCCGGCTCGGACGAAATCCTCAATTTGCTGGCGCACACTTATCTCGGCCCGGGCGACGAGGCGATCTCGTCGCAGCACGGCTTCCTGGTCTATCCGATCGCCACGCTGGCGAACGGCGCCACCAACGTGGTCGCCGAGGAGAAGGACCTGACCTGCGACGTCGACGCGATCCTCGCCAAAGTGTCGCCGCGCACCAAGCTGGTGTGGCTCGCCAATCCCAACAACCCGACCGGCACCTACATCCCGTTCGACGAAGTCAAACGGCTGCGCGCCGGCCTGCCGTCGCATGTCGTGCTGGTGCTCGACGCAGCCTATGCGGACTACGTCTCGAAGAACGACTACGAGATCGGCATCGAGCTGGTGTCGACCACCGACAACACCGTACTGACCCACACCTTCTCCAAGGTGCACGGGCTGGCGGCGCTGCGCATCGGCTGGATGTTCGGGCCGGAGAATATCGTCGACGCGGTCAACCGCATCCGCGGCCCGTTCAACACGTCGATCCCGTCGCAGCTCGCCGCCGTCGCGGCGATCCAGGACACCGCGCATGTCGACATGTCGCGCATCCACACCGAGAAGTGGCGCGACCGGCTCACCGAGGAGCTCACCGCGCTCGGCCTGAAGGTGACGCCGAGCGTCTGCAACTTCGTGCTGATGCACTTCCCGACCACGCCGGGCAAGACCGCGGTGGAGGCCGACGCGTTCCTCACCAAGCGCGGCCTCGTGCTGCGCGCGCTCGGCAACTACAAGCTGCCGCACGCGCTGCGGATGACGATCGGCACCGATGAGGCCAACGAACTGGTGATCGAGGCGCTGCGCGAATTCATGGGCAAGCCATGAGTTCTGCGCCGCTGTTTCGCAAGCTGGCGCTGATCGGCTTCGGCCTGATCGGCGGCTCGATCGCCCGCGGCGCCAAGGCGCTCGGCCTCGCCGGCGAGATCGTCGCGACCGCGCGCTCGCCGCAGACCCGCGCGCGCGTGCAGGAGCTCGGCATCGTCGACCGCGTGGTCGAAACCAACGCCGAGGCGGTCGACGGCGCCGATCTCGTCATCCTGTGCATTCCGGTCGGCGCCTGCGGCCCGGTCGCGCAGGAGATCGCGCCGCATCTGGCGCCGGGTGCGATCGTCTCGGACGTCGGCTCGGTCAAGGGCGCGGTGCTGAAGGCGATGGCGCCGTATCTGCCGGAGGGCGTGCATTTTGTCCCGGCGCATCCGGTCGCCGGCACCGAGAATTCCGGCCCCGACTCCGGCTTCGCCGAGCTGTTCATCAACCGCTGGTGCATCCTGACGCCGCCCGAAGGCACCACGGCCGAGGCGACCGAGAAGCTCGCGGCGTTCTGGCGCGCGCTGGGCGCCAATGTCGAGATCATGACGCCCGAGCACCACGACCTGGTGCTGGCGGTGACCAGCCATCTGCCGCATCTGATCGCCTACACCATCGTCTCGACGGCCGAAGAGCTCGAAGGCGTGACGCAGTCGGAAGTGCTGAAATTCTCCGCCGGCGGCTTCCGCGACTTCACCCGCATTGCCGCGTCGGATCCCACGATGTGGCGCGACGTGTTCCTGACCAACAAGGACGCGGTGCTGGAGATGCTGGGCGAATTCCAGGAAGACCTGTCGAAGCTGACCCGCGCGATCCGCCGCGGCGACGGCGACGCGCTGTTCGAGCACTTCACCCGCACCCGCGCGATCCGCCGCGGCATCGTCCAGATCGGCCAGGACGCCGCCGCCGCGGACTTCGGACGACGCCCGAAGCAACTCGGCGCCAAGGCGGAGTAATCGGCGCGCGGGCTATGCGCCCGCCGCTTCCGCGGCGACGTGTGGCACCTCGAACAGCCGCCCGAACCGGCGATCATTCGGCGCGATGCCGTGCTGGTCCAGCAGATACCAGACCATGCACTGGTTGCTGGTCAGCACCGGCATGGCGATGCGGCGCTCGAGTTCGGCGACGATCGGCAGCGACTTGATCGCAGTGCAGCTGATCAGGCAGGCGTCGGCCGGGGTGGCGGCTTCGCGCTGCGCCCAGTCGAGTAGCGTCGCGGGCTCGCACCGCCCCATCTCGGTGTTGGTATCGATACCGAGCCAGGCGCTGTCCGCGACCTCGAATCCGCCGGCGACCAGGAAGTCGGCCTCGCGCTGATGCACCTCGCCGATATACGGCGTCAGCAGCGTCACGCGCCGCGCCTGCAGCCGCTGCAGCGCCGCGATGATCGCATCCGCGGTGGTGAAACACGGCAGGCCGGTGGCGGCCTGGATGCGATCACGAATCGTCCCGGCCAGATCCGGCGCGAAGGTCGACACCGCCGTGCAGTGAAACACGATGACGTCGACCTGGGCATCGGCGAGCAGCCGCGCCGCGGCCTCGAGCCCGTCCAGCATGGTCATCAGCTCGGCGCGCGAACTGCCGCGCAGCGGCAGCCGCGTCACCAGCGCGGAGACGCCCGCCGGCAGCATCGCGCGGATCTCGGGCTCCGCGACCGAATTGCCGGACGGGACCAGGACGCCGGCGCGCAGCCGGCGGCCGTAGTCGATCTCGACCAGGGCCGGTTCTCCCGGCATCTCAGACCCGCTCCTCGGCCGCGGCGATCTCGCGCTGCGCCGCGTGCAGATAGCTGCGATTGATGTAGTCGCTGGCCGCCGTCTTGGTGCGGTTCGGCACGGCGCGGATCAGCGACGAGATCTCGATCAGCGCCTGCACCGCGGCGTCGCTGGCATCGCCGTCGCGCGGGAAGATTTCGTCCGTTGTGTACTCGCTCCAGGCCTGCCGCGCGTAGTCCTCGGTGATGCCGGTTTCCGCCACCGCGATCGGGGTGACGGCGTCGCGGTCGGCGAAGAACAGCTGATGCGCACGGACGAAGGCGCGCATGAACGGCCGCATGATCTCCGGATTGGCCTTGGCCCAAACGCCATTGACGTTGAGCGAAGTAAACTGGAAGTCCGGCACCTCCTGGCGCGGCTCGCACAGGCTGGGATAGCCCTGATCGAGCGCGACGTAGTTCAGCGGCGCACCTTGCAGGCCGGCATCAATTTCGCCGGACTGCAGCATCTCCCAGCGCGTCAGGATCGGGCCGACCGCGCGCATCTGATAATCGCGCGGATATTCGAGGCCGCGGGCCGACAGCAGCTTCATCACCAGCGACGAACTGCCGGCTTCGATCGAGGACACGCCGACCGTCTTGCCGCGCAAATCCTCGATCGATCGGATCGTCTTGCCGGCCACGAAGGAGAACGGCAGGCGGTTGACGTTGCCGCCGATGATCTCGAGATCGCCGCCGGCCTCGCTGTCGAGCACGACGTGCTCGGTGATGCCGTAGCCGAGCTGGGCGCGGCCGTCGCGGATCCGCTGCGTGACGTCGTCGACGCCTTCATAGAGTTCGATGGTGACGTCGAGACCTTCGTCGGCGAACAGCCGGCGGTGCTGCGCCACCCAGATCGGCAGATTGAAGTAGTTGCGCGAGACGGCAGTGAACGTGATCTTCTTCATCGTGAAGCCTTTCCAACGAATGACACGGCGCCGTCCTGCGGCTCTGCTTGCGGCTGCGGAGACAGGCGGATCGGGGACTTGGCCCCGAAGGTGATGACGACGGCGCCGCCGAGCAGCAGCACGCCGGCGATCAGGAAGGCGCCCGAATAGCCGCCGGTGGCGGCGACGACGTAGCCGGTGACGATCGGCGCCGCGGTGCCGAACAGATTGCCGCCCATGATCAGCAGGCTGGTGGCGACGCCGTTGTAGCGGCCGTCGACCATCAGGTCGGCGGTCAGCGCGATGTTCATCGCCATCGCGGTGGCGACGCAGGCCAGCGAGATGCTGATCAGCGCTTCGATCAGCCAGATCGACTCGACCAGCGGCGCCGCCAGGATCACCGAGGACAGCAGTAGCATCGCGGCGATCAGCTTGCGGCGATCGGCATTGCGGGCGCCCTGGCGCTTCAGCAGCCGGTCGCTGAACCAACCGAGGCCGAGCCCGAGCACCGCGGCGACGCCGTAGGGGATCGCCGAAAACAGGCCCGACTTCAGCACGTCCATGCCCTTCGTGGCCGCCAGATAGCTCGGCAGCCAGGTCATGAACAGATACAGCGTGTAGCCGGCGCAGCCTTGCGTCAGCGCCAGCGCCAGCATCGACGGGTTGCGCAGCAGGTTCTTCAGCGCGACGAACTGACTGCCGCCGCCGTCATGCGCCGCCACGGCGCCGCGCGTGCTGAGGATCAGATCGCGCTCGTCCTTGCCGAGCCAGGACGCTGCTTCCGGCCGCCGATAGAACAGGAACCACACCAGCGCCAGCACCAGACCGAACGCGCCGGTGATGTAGAAAGACTCCCGCCAGCCGAAGCTGACGATCAGCGTGCCGACCACGACCGAGCCGACGCACAGACCGGCATGCGCGCCGGAATTGAGAAACGCGGAGGCGAGGCCACGCTCGCTCTCCGGCGCCCATTCGCGGATGATCTTGCCGCCGGCCGGATAGCTCGCCGACTCGCCGATGCCGAGCACCAGGCGGGACGCGAACAGCGACGAATAGGTGCTGGCGAGGCCGGTCCAGATTCCGGCCAGCGACCACAGGCCGAGCGTGCTGTAGGTGACGGCGCGGCCGCCGAACCGATCCGCCAGCAGCCCCATCGGGATCAGGCAGATCAGATAGGTCCACAGGAAGGCCGAGAAGATGTAGCCCATGTCGATCGGCGACAGCTGATAGGTGTCCGCAATCGACTTCGCCGCAACTGACAGGTTCACCCGGTCGAGGTAGTTGATGAACATCAGCACGAACAGGCCGGCGTAGACTAAATAGCGCTTCCTCGAAGCCATCGTATTTCCTCCCAGCGTTTATCTGTTGTTGGCCGGGACGATGTCACGAAGCGCTGCAGCAAATACAACTCATAATGGTCATGATGCTTATGAACCGGATTCATACGCCGGCGAGGAACTCGCGCGCGATCAGCGAGCGCAGCCAGGCGTGGCCCGGATCGGTGCGGTAGCGAGGATCCCATTCGAGATCGATCGCGAAGCGGACATCGTCGATCGGAAACGCGCTCGCGACATGCACCGCCTGCCGGTCCTCGTCGCGCGCCCAGCGCGCCGGCATCGCGGCGACCAGATCGCTGTTGGCGACGATGTGGCGGGCGTCGCGCCAGCTCGGCACGCTGAACACGATGTTGCGCGCGTAGCCGCGCAGCCGCAGCGCGTCGTCGATGATGTTGGTGCCGATCGTGCCGACGACTTTGACATGGTCGAGCGCCGCATAGCCGGCCAGGGTCAGTTTGCGGCGGCGCGCCGGATGGCCGCGCCGCATCAGCACGACGAACTTCTCGTCGACCAGGCGCAGCCGCGCGCGGTCTTCCGAGACGGTGCCCGACGCGCCGAGCCGGACGTGAATCTCGTCGCCGATGATTTCGTCCTCGCGCGGATCGCCGCTGAAATGTGCCGCATCGAGCCGCACCCCCGGCGCGGCGCGGCGCAGCGCCGGACACAGCCGCTGCAGCAGATGGCTGGAGATGTATTCGGACAGCCGCAGCCGGAACGTCCGCTCCGCGGTGGCGGGGTCGAACACCGCCGCATCGTCGATGGTGCGCTCGAGCTGTTCGAGCGCTGCCCGCGTCGCCGCCGCAATGTCGAGCGCCCGGCGGGTCGGGTTCATCCCGGTCGGCGCCCGGACAAACAACGGATCGCCAAATGCCAGGCGCAGCCGGCCGAGCGCATGACTGACGGCGGATTGCGTCAGGCCAAGTCGCACCGCCGCCTTGGAGACGCTGCGCTCGGCGACCAGCGTCTCCAGCATCACCAGCAGATTGAGGTCGATCTTGCGCGATCGCAGCGTCGGTCGGCTTTGCGGCATGCTCGCAGCTAGCACAGTTCGATCCGGCTGCGGCGCAGGAACTTCTTTGCGGCGGCGCGGCGGTCAGGCGGCGGTGAAGAACTTCAGCAACGCGTCTGCTGTTTGCTGCGGTGCTTCCTCGGTCAGGAAGTGGCCGGAATCGACCGCGTGGCCCTGAACGTCTTTGGCCCAGTTCTTCCAGGTGTCGAGCGGCGTGGCGGCCGATTGGGCGATGCCGGCATCACCCCACAGCGCCAGCATCGGCACTTGGATCTTATTGCCGGCTTCGAGGTCGGCCTTGTCGTGCTCGTAGTCGGCGAAGGCGCCGGCGCGATAGTCCTCGCACATCGCGTGCAGCCGCATCGGATCGCGGAACGGCGCAAGATAATGCTCGAGCGCGCGCGGATCGAAGCAGGACAGATCGTGCTGCTTGGCCCAGCTCGCCAGCTTGTTCTTGAGGAAGAAATCGGGCGCCGCCGCGATCAGCGTCTCCGGCAGCGGCGAAGGCTGCGCCAGGAAGCTCCAGTGATACACTTTGAGCGCGTAGCGGCGGTCCATGCGCTGCCAGTATTCGTAGGTCGGCAGGATATCGAGCGTCGCCAGCTTGGTCAGCCGCCCCGGCTGATCGAGCGCCATCCGGTAGCTGACGCGGCCGCCGCGGTCGTGGCCGGCGAGGCCGAAGCGGACATGGCCGAGCTGCTCCATCGCCTCGATCAGCTGCCGGGCCATCGCCCGCTTGGTATAGGGCGTATGCTGATCGTCGCTCTCCGGCATGTCCGACCAGCCGTAGCCGGGCAGATCGGCGATGATCAGCTTGAACTTCTCCGCCAGCGTCGGCGCAACGCGGTGCCACATCACGTGGGTCTCGGAGAAGCCGTGCAGCAGCAACAGCGGCGGCCCGGCGCCGCCGACCCGCGCAAAGATGCGGCCCGACGAGGTGTTGATCCATTCCGAGCCAAAACCCGGAAACAAGTCGGCGAGATCGGACATCGGTTGGTTCTCTCGGAGTTCGTTGCCGTCATTGCGAGCGAAGCGAAGCAATCCAGCTCCGAGCATTGAGCTCCTGGATTGCTTCGTCGCTTCGCTCCTCGCAATGACGGAGCGAAGCCGATAACGCTCCTACTTCTTCCGGCGTTCCCGCGCCACTGCCTGCCAGCCAATGTCGCGGCGGCAGAAGCCTTCGGGCCAGTTGATCACGCCGATTGCCTCGTAGGCGCGGCGCTGCGCCTCGGCGACGGTCTTGGCCGAGGCCGTCACCGCCAGCACGCGGCCGCCATTGGCGAGAATCCAGTCGCCCGACGCCATGGTGCCGGCGTGGAAGATCTGCACGCCGGGAATCTTCTCGGCGCGGTCGAGGCCGGCGATGCGGGTGCCCTTTTCGTAAGCGCCCGGATAGCCCTTGGCGGCCATCACCACCGTCAGCGCCGGCTCGTCGAACCAGCGCAGCGTGACATGCTTGAGCTGGCCGTCGACGCAGGCGAGCAGCGCCGGCACGATGTCTGACATCATCCGCATCATCAGCACCTGGCATTCCGGATCGCCGAACCGGACGTTGTATTCGATCAGTTGCGGGCCTTCGTCGGTGATCATCAGCCCGGCGAACAGCACGCCCTTGAACGGCATGCCCATCGCTTTCATAGCCTTCAGCGTCGGCGTGATGATCTGCTCCATCGCCTGCCTGCAGACCGCATCGGTCATCACCGGCGCCGGCGAATAGGCGCCCATGCCGCCGGTGTTGGGGCCCTTGTCGCCGTCGTAAGCGCGCTTGTGGTCCTGCGCGGTGGCGAGCGGCAGCGCGTGCTCGCCGTCGCACAGCACGAAGAACGACGCCTCTTCGCCGACCAGGAAATCCTCGACCACTACCTCGACGCCGGCGTCGCCGAGCGCGCCGCCGAACATCATGTCGATCGCGGCCTCCGCCTCGGCGAGCGTCATCGCCACCACCACGCCCTTGCCGGCGGCGAGGCCGTCGGCCTTGACCACGATCGGGGCGCCCTGGGCGCGGATATAGGCCTTGGCCTCGTTCGGATCGCCAAACCGCTCATAGGCGGCGGTCGGGATGTCGTGCGCCTTGCACAGATCCTTGGTGAAGCCCTTGGAGCCTTCGAGCTGCGCCGCCGCCTTGCTGGGGCCGAACGCCTTGATGCCGACCGCGGCGAGATCGTCGACGATGCCGGCGGCGAGCGGCCCCTCCGGCCCGACCACGACCAGCTCGATGTCCTTGTCCTTGCAGAACTGGATCACCGCGCGATGGTCGGTGACGTCCAGCGGCACGCAGATCGCCTCTTGGGCGATGCCGGCGTTGCCGGGAGCACAGAACAGCTTGGTGACCAGCGGCGAGGCCGCGATCTTCCACGCCAGCGCGTGTTCGCGCCCGCCCGAACCGAGAAGGAGAATGTTCATTGCGCAGCCCGACCGTGCCCGTGGATCCGAAGCCGGGGTGTAACACGCCGGGACAACGGGGCAACGGCCCGCAGCAGACATGTGGATATGTGGTCAATCGCGGCAAAAGCCGCCTCCGGCACGATCCGGCCGCATCCGCATGCGACGAGAGATCGGCAGGCGGTTGGCGCGCCTGCCGAAAATCCCTACCTTCCACACTTCATCCACAGCACCCGAATCGCATGGCCCGAACGCTCGCTCCCCAAGCCCTCGCCAATGTCGGCGAATTCACCGTTTCCGAGCTGTCGCAGGCGCTGAAGCGGACGGTGGAGGACACCTATGGGCATGTCCGGGTGCGCGGCGAGATCTCCGGGTTTCGCGGCGCGCATTCGTCGGGGCACTGCTATTTCGCGCTGAAAGACGAGAGCGCCAAGATCGAGGCGGTGATCTGGAAGGGCGTCGCCGGGCGGATGCGGTTCAAGCCGCAGGAAGGCCTCGAGGTCATCGCCACCGGCAAGCTGACCACCTACCCCGGCTCGTCGAAATATCAGATCGTGATCGAGGCACTGGAGCCCGCCGGCGTCGGCGCGCTGATGGCCTTGATGGAAGAGCGCAAGCGCAAGCTCGGCGCCGAGGGCCTGTTCGACGAGGCGCGCAAGCAATTGCTGCCATGGCTGCCCGAAGTGATCGGCGTCGTCACCTCGCCCACCGGCGCGGTGATCCGCGACATCCTGCACCGGCTCGAAGACCGCTTCCCGCGCCGCGTGCTGGTGTGGCCCGTCAAGGTGCAGGGCGAAGGCTCGGCCGAACAGGTCGCGGCCGCGATCAACGGCTTCAACGCGCTGCCGGAGGACGGACCGATCCCGCGGCCCGATCTCTTGATCGTCGCGCGCGGCGGCGGCTCGCTGGAAGATCTGTGGTCGTTCAACGAGGAGATCGTGGTCCGCGCCGCGGCCGACAGCCTGATCCCGCTGATCTCCGCGGTCGGCCACGAGACCGACGTGACGCTGATCGACTTCGCCGCCGACAAGCGCGCGCCGACGCCGACTGCCGCCGCCGAAATGGCGGTGCCGGTGCGGGCCGAGCTGTTCGTCGAGGTCGGCGGCTTGTCGCGGCGGATGATGCTGTGCTGGTCGCGCAGCCAGGACGCGCGCCGCAACGAGCTGCGCGCCGCCGCGCGGGCGCTGCCGGCCGCCAACGAATTGCTCGCGGTGCCGAGGCAGCGGCTCGACGGCGCCGCCGCCGGCCTGCCACGGGCGCTGCGCGCCAACACCCACGCGCACCATCGCCGCTACGCCAAGGCGGCGGCCGGAATGACGCTGACGGTTCTGAAGGCGCAAGTGGCGCATAGCGCCCATCGCCTGTCCGTCAGTGGTCAGCGGCTTCAGCATTGCACCCGTGCGGTGCTGCGGCATCGCCGCGACCGCTTCGACGGGCTGGCGATCCGGCTGCAGGCCTCCAAGCTCGCCAATGAGCAGGCGCAGCGGATGCGAATTGCGCGCGAGCGCGAGCGGATGCTGCGGCTGTCCGAGCGCGCCCGCCGGGCGCTGGCGACCTTGCTCGACCGCCACCAGGCGCGCGTCGACACCACCGGCAAGCTGCTGACCGCATTGTCTTATCGCGGCGTGCTCGCGCGCGGTTTCGCGCTGGTGCGGAACGCCGAGGGTCACGCGGTCCATGCCGCAGCTGCCGTCGAAGCCGGCGCGCGGCTCAGCGTCGAATTTGCCGATGGCCGCGTCGGCGTCACCGCGGATGGCGGCGACGGCACGGCTCGCGAATTGACCCGGCCGGCGGCCTCGCCAAAGCCGGCGCCAAAGCGCATCGTCAAGGCCGCCGATCAGGGTTCGCTGTTCTAGAGCTTTTCTGGCTCTGATAAGATCAGAACCGGAGCTCTAGTTCTTTCTTTGAAGCGCTTTCTTCACGCGAACCGGTATCCACTTCGCTCGACAACGCTCTAGCCGAGAGTCATCGCCCCAGCCAATGTGCGACGCGCTTTTCCGCGTCGGCACGGGCGGCCGGGTCGAAGCCGAGATGGCCGTGCTCGGGCGCCTCGGGATCGGCCGCGCTGGTCAGATGCAGCGAAACGCCGGGCTGGTCGAAATCGTGATAGACACCCGGATACACCACCAGACGCGTCAACGCGCTGCGGCCCTGCGCGCCGTCGACCATCGCGCGGCAGGCCGACGCCGAAGTGATGTCGTCGCTGCCGCCGATCAACACCAGCGTCGGCACCCTCGCGCTCCAGCCCAGCCGCGCTGAACTGCGGCAATCCGGATAAAACGCCACCGCCGAGCGGAATTCGGGCTCGCCCTTGGCCAGCACCGTCTGCGGCCGCACGGCCCAGAGCAATGCGCTGGCGCCGGTATCCCACCCGACCAGACCGATACGGTGGCGGACAACCCAGGCCTGCTCGGCCAGCCAATGCCGGGCTGCGCTGATGTCGGCCAGCCGCTCGCGCCGCGCCGTCATGCGGCGGGTCTTGGCGTGGCATTGCGGGCCGAGTTCGCGAGAGCCGTAGCTGTCGGGCCACAACACCGCATGGCCGGTCTTGAGCAATTGTTCGGCCCAATCGGCATAGCGGGACCGTACCGGGGCCGCAGTGCCAGACAGTCCAGCGCAGCCATGCAGCGCCACCACGGTCGGAAACGGGCCGTCGCCATCCGGCTTGTAGAGCTGCGCGTGCAACACGCCGCCAGCGCGCGGAATTTCAACCGCGACCGGCTTGGCCGGTGACGCCAGCGCCGAGGAGGCCAGGGCGACATGGCCGGCGCACAGCAAGGCAGCGATCGAGGGAAGAAAGCGTAGTCGCATCATCGGGTCCCGGCGGGACGATGTCCGAAGACTTCGCCGCCGCAAAGATTATCATGTGGATTCGCGCCCGATTCATCACAAGTCGGTGGCCGCTGGCCGCGGCGCTGCGCGATTTGGAATCGGCGCGAAATGCATTATGTGTGGGGCGATCACCAGCTCAGGAGACAGCCGTGCTCAACAAATTTGGCCCGTCCGGCTCGGGCGAAGCGCAGGTGCAGTATCTCGATGGCGATTTCCGCGTGATCTCGCCCGGTACCTACGTCCGCTGCGCCGTCACTGCTGTGCAGATCCCGCTCGACGAGCTGAAGTACTGGAGCGTCGACCTGAAGGAAGCTTATGCCACGCCCGAAGCGGTGCTGCAGCGGCATTACCCCAATGCCGGCACGCTGAAGGCCTGAGCCTCACCGCACGTCCGACCGACGCGCCTGTATCTGATTGATCCGTTCGAGCAGCAGCGTCCGCAGTGGCGCGATCGTCTCGATCTCGAGCGTGACGGGCAGCGGCAGGATCCGGCTTCGTAGCGAAGTGGCCGCAGGACCGATCCGCGCCAGATCCTTCTCCGTGGTCACCAGGGTCAGACCGCCGCGGCCCGCATCTTCGTCGAGGCGCGCCAGATCGGCAGCCGTGAACGGGTGATGGTCGGCAAAAGCCCGCTCCTCGACCACCTCAATGCCGGCATTGCGCAGCGTCACGAAGAACCGCAGCGGATCGCCGATGCCGGCGAAAGCCAGCGCGCGGCAGCCTTTCAGCGTGGCCAGCGCCGCTTCGTCAGGCCGCAATTGCGCACGTAGCACCGGGCCGCCGCGCGCAGCAATTTCCGCCGCGATGCCATCGGCCGCGTCGCCATCGCCGATGATGATCAGCGCGTCGGTTCGCTCGATCTGCAGCCGCAACGGCGCGCGCAGCGGGCCGGCGGGAAATACGCTGCCGTTACCGACGCCGCGCCGGCTGTCGATCACGATCAGCGAAAGATGCTTGACCAGCGCCGGGTTCTGGAAGCCGTCATCCATCACGATGACGCTGGCGCCTTGCGAGCGCGCCAGCGCGGCGC
This sequence comes from Rhodopseudomonas palustris, assembly GCF_003591005.1. Taxonomy (GTDB): domain Bacteria; phylum Pseudomonadota; class Alphaproteobacteria; order Rhizobiales; family Xanthobacteraceae; genus Rhodopseudomonas; species Rhodopseudomonas palustris_K. Next base: position 4,644 of record NZ_QYYD01000045.1, on the reverse strand, counting down.
CGTCGACCCGGTCGCGCGCCACCACGACCGGCACGCGGCGTGCCATCATCAGCGGCTCGTCGCCGACATCGGCGGCGCTGTGGCGCTGCGGGTCGACGCCGATCGGACCATGCAGCCGCCCGCCATAGCCGCGGCTCAGCACCGCCGGCCGTTCACCGAGCTGACGCAGCAGTTCCACCAGTGCCAGCGTGGTCGGCGTCTTGCCGGCACCGCCGAGATGATAGTTGCCGACGCAGATCACCGGCACGCCGGCCTCGAGGCCGGTCTTGTGCATGCGGCTCGCCGTGATCTCGCCGTAGATGGCGCCGAGCGGCAGCAACAGACGGGACAGCAAGGACGGTGGCCGGTGCCAGAAGGCCGGCTCACGCATGGGCGGCGTCCTGCTCGATCTGCAATTGCAGCAGGTAGGGTTCGAGCGCCGAGACGGTGCGATCGAGCGCGCCGCCGAGCCTGTCGACCACCTCGGTCGCCGCGTCGATCGACGCCTGCCGGGCCGGACCGTCGGACAACAGCTGCCCGAACCGCCGCACCAGCGTCTCGACATCGCCGGCGGTGAAGGCGCCGCCAGCGTCGTCGAGCGCGTGGTACACTTCGCTGAAGTTGGCGACGTGCGGCCCATGCACGATCGAGGCGCCGAGCTTGACGGCCTCGATCGGATTCTGGCCGCCGTGCTCGATCAGCGAGCCGCCCATGAATACGATCGGCGCCAGCCGGTAGAACAAGCCGAGTTCGCCCATCGTATCGGCCACATAGATCGCGGTCGCGGCGGTCGGCAACTGCTCGCGCGAGCGCAGCGAGGCCCCTAATCCTGCCGACTCGACCAACTGGGCGATCTGCTCGCCGCGATGCGGATGCCGCGGCACGATCACCGTCAGCAGCGTCGGAAACACGCCCGAGAGGGTGCGATGCACGTCGAGCAGGATCTCTTCCTCGCCCGGATGCGTCGAGGCCGCGACGATCACCGGACGACCGCGCGTCACCGCCATCAGCCGTTCCAGCCGCGCCGGATCGCCCGGCGGCGGAGCGACGTCCATTTTCAGATTGCCGGTAGTGATGACGTTGGGGCTGCCGAGCGCCGAGAAGCGCTCCGCGTCCATCTGCGACTGCGCGAGGCAGATGTCGAACTTGCCGAGCAGCGTGCCGATCGTTGCGGACGCGCGCTGCCAGCGCGGAAACGAACGCGGCGACATCCGGCCGTTGATCAGCACCATCGGCAGCCGCCGCGCCGCGGAGGCGAGGATCAGGTTCGGCCACAGATCGGATTCGATGAACAGCGCCAGCGATGGCTGCCAGTGATCGAGAAAGCGCGCGACGAAGCTCGGCGCATCGTAGGGAATGAACTGGTGGATGATATCGGGCGGAAACCGCTTCGCCACGATCTCGGCCGACGTCACGGTGCCGGACGTCAGCAGGATCCGCAGGTTGAGGTCGCGCAGCCGCTCGATCAGGCCCGCCGCAGCCAGCACTTCGCCGACGCTGGCGCCGTGGATCCACACCAGCGGCCCGTGCGGACGCACGTGGGCCGCGACACCGCGGCGCTCGTTGACGCGCGAGGCCTCTTCCTTGCCCTGCTTGAGCCGGCGCTTGATCAGCAATGATGCGAGCGGAGCGACACCCGCGGTGAGCTTCTGATAGACGCGCAGCGTCATCGGCAGCGGTTCGGCCAGCAACGGCCCCGCCTGCCACCGCGGAGGTGACGCGCTCGTCATCGCAATCAAGGCCTCGTTAATGCGCCGGCTTCGCGTCCTGGCCGGGATCCAGCAGGCGATGCAGATGAACGATGAAATAGCGCATGTGAGCGTTGTCGACGGTCTGTTGAGCTTTCGCTTTCCACGCCACGAAGGCTGTCGCGTAGCTCGGATACACCCCGACGATGTCCACCTTGTCGAGGTCGCGGAAGGTGACGTTCTCGAGATCTTCCAGTTCGCCCCCGATTACGAGGTGGAGCAACTGCTGCGCATTGTCGGACATCAAACTTCCTCGGCGGAAAACGGCGGCGCGGGTCAGCTCCCGGGACGGCGGAAATGCTCGACGATTCGAGCATGTCGATCGCGCCCGGCGGCCACCAGCACTCCATGCGTGACCTCCGGACGGTTGTAAACGATGGGTTCGCCCGCGAGACCCGTTAGTTTACCATTCGCTTCGTGCACGATCAAATCGGCCGCAGCAAGGTCCCAATCGCGGCTTTGCCCGCCCGCGAAGGCGACGTCAAGGCGATCATCGGCCACACCGCACAGCCGCAGCGCCAGCGAGCCGATCCGCGGCAGGATCTGCGCAGTGTTCGGCAGCCTCATCCGCTCGATCAGCGGCTTCGGCCCTGCGATCCGTGCAGCCTCGAAGTCCGCGCCGGCGCTGGCGCGGATCGGCGCGCCGTTCAGCGTTGCGCCGGCGCCGCGCGCCGCGAAATAGAACTCGTTGGTGACCGGCGCAAACACCGCGCCCAGCAGCGGCGACGAATTTTCGATCAGCGCCGCCGACACGCACCAATCGCTGCGGCCGGCGAGATACGACCTCGTGCCATCGATCGGATCGATGATCCAGACCCGCTGCTTGCCGAGTCGCGCCGGATCGTCGGCGCTCTCTTCGGACAGCCAGCCGTAATCCGGCGTCGCCGACTGCAGCCGCTCGCGGATCAGATCGTTGGCGGCAATGTCCGCGTCCGACACCGGCGACGACGCGCCCTTGGTCCAGTTCCGCACGTCGGTGCCGAACATCGACAGCGCCAACGCGCCGGCCTCGCGGACGGTGGCGACGAGCAGCGCGGCGTCGGGCGACAGCCCGGCAGGATGTCCGAGATCGAGACTAGCGTCCGGCAACCGTCAGCCCCTCGATCCGCAGCGTCGGCGCGTTGACGCCGTAGCGGAAGCTGAGATCGTTCGCCGGCGTGAGCGTCTTGTAGATATCGAACAGATGGCCCGCGATGGTAACTTCGCTGACCGCGTAGGTGCACTCGCCGTTCTCGATCCAGAACCCGGCGGCGCCGCGGCTGTAGTCGCCGGTGACGCCGTTGACGCCCGAGCCGATCAGATCGGTGATGTAGAAGCCTTGTTTGATGTCGCTCATCAGCTCGGCCGGGCTCAGCCTGCCGGCTTCCAGATGCACGTTGTAGGCGCCCGGCGACGGCGATGACGATACGCCGCGATGCGCGTGACCGGTGGTGGTGAGGCCGAGTTCGCGCGCCGTGGCGCAGTCGAGCAGCCATGACGTCAACACGCCGTCGTCCACCAACGCGAGCTGCTTGACCGCGACGCCCTCGGCATCGAACGGCTGCGAGCGCAGCCCGCGCTTGCGCAGCGGATCGTCGATGATGCGGATGCCGTCGCCGAACAGCTTGGCGCCGAGCTTGTCCTTCAGGAACGAGGTCTTGCGCGCGATCGAGGCGCCGTTGATGGCGCCGATCAGATGGCCGACCAGCGAGCCGGCGACGCGCGGATCGAAGATCACCGGCACCTTGCAGGTCTCGACCTTGCGCGGCGCGAGCCGGGCGATCGCGCGCTCGCCGGCAACCCGGCCGACCGTCTCGGGCGACATCAGGTCCTCGGCGTGCGGCGCCGTGGTGTATTCGTAGTCGCGCTCCATGCCGGTGCCTTCGCCGGCGATCGCGGTCATCGAGACGCCCTGGCTCGAACGCAGATAGGCCCCATGGAAGCCGGTCGACGTCACCAGCACCATGCCGCCGATCCCCGACGATGCCGAGGCGCCGCCCGATTTGCTGACGCCCTTCACCGCCATCGCGGCTTCTTCGGCCGCACGCGCACGACGCTCGAGCTCGGCGGTCGACGGCGTTTGCGGATCGAGCATGTCGAGCTGCGGTAAGTCGCGCGCCAGCAGGGCCGGATCGGCAAGACCGACATATTTGTCGTCCGGCGCGACGCGGGCCATCGCCACCGCGCGCTCGGCGAGCTGCGCGACGCCGTCGCCTGTGATGTCGTTGGTGGAGACGACAGCCTGGCGACGTCCGACCAAGACGCGCAGCCCGACATCGTCGCCTTCAGAGCGCTCGGATTCCTGGATCCGACCATCGCGTAGTTCGACACCATGCGAAACACCGCGCACCGCAACCGCATCGGCTTGGTCGGCACCTGCCTTCAGCGCCGCGTCGACCAGCCGCTGCGCGAGGTCGCTCAGCGCCGACTGATCGAGCAGCCCTTGATCCGCGGAAGGGGGAGAAGCGAGAGACGCAGTTGGTGAAGAGTTCACAAACAAAAATCCTGAAGCTGAAGCGGATGGGGCGAGGCCGTGAGCGCCGCCGACGCCAGCAAGAGATGTGCCTGATCGACGCGGACTTCAAGCACGTCGCCCGCTGCCGGACACGGGCATTGTCGGCTTTCCCGCAAGCTTTCGTCAATCATGCGAGCCAAGCTTCTGTCAATCATGAGAGCCGAAGCAGGCCGAGTCAGCTTCGATTAACCAGCCTTTTTAAGCGATTCCGGACCGCGCTCTGGCAAGCTTCACGCATCGACCGGGTACATAAATCCGGCGGGGAGAACACAGACGTGAGGCGTCAAACAGCAACAGGCGGACATGCGTCCGCCGGGTGGGGCCGCGGCGTTGGGGGGGGCCCCCCCAGAAAGGCGATAACCAGAGCATGGCCCGCAGTGGGGGGCGCAGGGGGGCGCCCCGGAAAAGGGGCGCGGAGGGTGG
>NZ_QYYD01000044.1 GCF_003591005.1 Rhodopseudomonas palustris | reverse complement strand
ATCCCGGGGGGGCGCGCCCCCCCCCCCGCCCGCGCGCCCCCCCCTCAACCCGGCCGGCTGCCTGGGCGGGGGGCCCCCCCCCCCCCCCCCCCCCCCACCTCCGCGCCCTGCCGCGCGATGGGTTTCGCTGCGCTCAACCCATCCTACGGGCGGGCCCCGTGCACGGGGCTTTTGGATTGCTTCGCTTGCGCTCGCAATGACGGGGAGAGGTCGGCGCTTATTCCGCCGCCGGCTCCGCAGTGGCGACGATCGGACGGACCGTGTCGCCTTCGCGCAGCAGCGCGCCGGCGCGGGCGACGATGACGTCGCCCTCCTGCAGCCCGTCGCGGATCTCGATATTGCCGCCGTTCATCAGCCCGACCTCGACGCGCTTGGTCTCGATCGTCTGACGTCGCACGACCTGAACGACTGTGCCGGCCGAACTGTACAGCACCGCCGTCAGCGGCACCGAGATCCCGCAGCTCTCGCCGGTCTTGATCATCGCCCGGCCGGAGGCGTTCGCCAGCAGCCGCGTGCTCGCACTGATCCCGACGAACACGCTGGCGAGCTGGCTGTTCGGCTCGACGGTCGCCGAGACGCGACGGACGCGGCCCTCGATCTCGTCGGGCAAGCCGACGATCCTCACCGTGGCGGGCTGGTTGACGGCGAGCCGCGACAGAGCGCGAGTCGGGGCCTGACCGACCAGGTCGAATTCGTTGTGCGTGATGATACTGAACAGCGCTTCGCCTTTGGGCGAGGCCGGCGATCCGATCACTGCGGTCGAGCCGGACACCAGACCGGCCACCGGCGCCTGCACGGTGGCAGCAGCGCCGTCAGCCGCAAGCCGAGCCAGGGGCTGGCCTTGGGTGACCGACTCGCCGGGCTCGACCAGCACCTCGGTGACCTTGGCGCCAGGCCGATCGGGCCTCACCGCAATCTCTTCGCGCGGGATCAGAAAGCCGGAGACGTCGACGATCGCCGGAAAACACGCCTTAGTGGCCTTCAGCACGGTGACGGCCTGGCCCTTCAGCGCATCCGCATCGACCTCTTCGGCCGCGCAGGCTCGAATTGTGCCGCACAGCATCGCCAGCACCAACACGCTCACTCCACGCAGCCAGCGGCGGGGTTTTGCCATCATGGTCGCCATTGTCGATCCTTCACGTCCGAGATCTGCAGCCTACCGTATCTCGTCGCCCGAGGCACGCCGCGTCGAGCGCCACGGTGCTTTGCTTGCCGCACGGCGCGCCTCTTGTCACAAAGTCCGTGACTGCCGCACTATTTGCTTTTGAACCATTCGGCGTTTCGCGCGGCTAATCCCTGCAAGGTCAATGGGGGGCAATCGTCGCGATGAGTAGTACACATGCCGAATTCGCGATGATGCTCAAAGTCAATCCGTTGTTTGCAGAGATGGGCGTCGACGAGCTGCAGCAGATCGCGGCGCTTGGTGAGGCGAGGCAAATCGCGGCCGGCGAGGTGCTGTTTCGCAAGGGTGACGACGGCGACGCGTTGTTCGGCGTCCGTCGCGGTCAGGTCCGGATCGAGACCACCGCGTCCGACGGCAGCCGGCTCACGTTGAATTTCCTCGGCCCTGGCGATCTGTTCGGCGAGGTCGCCGTGCTCGACGGCCACCGCCGCACCGCCGATGCCACCGCGGGCGAACCCAGCGAAGTCTTCGTGCTGCGGCGCGAGGACCTGCTCGGCCATCTCGAACGCGAACCCAAGCTCGCCGTCAAGCTGATCGGGCTGTTGTGCCAGCGTATCCGCTGGATGAGCGACCGCATGGACGAGTCGGTGCTGCAGCCGCTGCCGGTGCGGCTGGCCCGCCGGCTGTGCGCGCTGGCGGCCGATTTCGGCGCCGAGGTCCACATCTCGCAGGAGCAACTCGGCGTCTTCGTCGGGGCCGCCCGCGAGAGCGTCAACCGCCAGCTCCAGACCTGGCGCAAGGACGACATCCTCGACGTTCACCGCGGCCGCATCCTGCTCAAGAACATGGGCCGGCTGACCGCGGTGGCGCGGAGCCAGCAGCGCTGAGCAGCGAACTCAACGCGCGCGTAAAGGCCGCTGTGAGTTGTGCGAAGCCCACCCCGCTCCGCAGCGCGCCTCCCTCTCCGCTTGCGGGAGGGGGCTGGGGTGAGGGCGCCGCGAGCAGGGAGGCGCGGATTGCGACGCGATCCGCCATACTCTCGTTCGTCATTCCGGGCGCGCAGCGAAGCTGCGCGAACCCGGATCTATACTCCCGAGACTCGCGGTGGAGCACAGCTTCGCCGATGCCGCGGCCCACAACTCGGCGCGGTGGTTATGGATCCGGGCTCGCGCTTCACGCGCCCGGGAATGACGAACGAGAGATTTGCGCCCGATCGACGGCGTTATGCGTGACCTCGCCGCGGCCTCACCGTCGCACGCCGCTCTCCGCATCCCCGCCGTGGCTCAGCAGCTTGCTGCCGAAGCGCCAGAACAGGCGGCCAACATCGTCCATCATCATGAAGACGGCGGGCACAAAGATCAGTGACAGCACGGTGGAGAAGATCAGGCCGCCGATCACCGCCAGCGCCATCGGCGAACGGAATTCGCCGCCGGCGCCGAACGCCAGCGCGCTCGGCATCATGCCGGCGACCATCGCGATGGTGGTCATCACGATCGGACGCGCGCGCTTCTGGCCGGCGTCGATGATCGCCTCCTCGCGGCTCTTGCCGGCGCGGATCGCCTCCAGCGCGAACTCCACCAGCATGATGGCGTTCTTGGTGACGATGCCCATCAGCATGAGGATGCCGATCCACACCGGCGTGGTCAGCTGCTTGCCGGTGATCAGCAGCGCGCCGATCGCGCCGCCGATCGACAGCGGCAGCGAGAACAGGATGGTGATCGGCTGCAGGAAGGTGCCGAACAGCAGCACCAGCACGGCGTAGACCATCATCAGCCCGCCGGTGATCGCGGTGGCGAAGCCGTCGGACAGTTCGGCGAGGCTTTCGGCGTCGCCTGACGGGCTGACGCGGACGCCCTTGGGCAGCGACTTCATCACCGGCAGATCCTTGATCTGCTTCTGCGCGTCGCCGAGCGCGGCGTTGCCGACGAGGTCGGCCGCGACGGTCGCCTGGCGCTCGCGGTCGTAGCGGTTGATGCTGGTCGGGCCCTGGTCGAACTTGACGTCCGCCACCACCGACAGCGGCACCGAGCCGCGGCCGCCGAAGATCGGCACTTGCAGTTGCTCCAGCGTCGGCAGATCGCCGCGCGCGCTGTCTTCGAGCTGGACGCGGATCGGCACCAGCCGGTCACCGGCATCGAACTTCGCCAGCGCCGGGCCGACGTCGCCGATAGTGGCGACGCGGATGGTCTCCGACAGGCTCTCGGTCGAGACGCCGAGCCGGGCGGCGAGATCGGCGCGCGGCACGACGCGCAGTTCGGGCCGATCCAGCGACGTCTCCGAGATCACGTTGGAGAGGATCGGGATGCGCTTCATCTGCGCCGCCAGCTCCTGGGCGACGTTGTTGACGATGTTGCTGTCGGCGCCGGTGACGACGAGCGCGATTGCCCGCAGGCCGTTCTCGTCGAGGAACCAGTAGCGGATGTCGGGGACCTGATCGAGATCCTTGCTGATCGCCAGTTCGAGCTCGCGCTGGGTGAGCTTGCGGTCGCCCTTCGGCGTGTAGTTGATGATCAGCGAGGCGCGCCGCACCTCCTGGATGCCGGGCGGCACCCGACCGCCGTCAACGAACACGCTGCGCACCTCCGGCCGCTGGCGCAGCATCGTAACGATGCGCTCGGTGGTCTTCTCGGTGGCGCCGATCTGGGTGCCGGGCGGCAGCTCCATCGCCATCACCGAGCGCGCGGTGTCTTGCGCCGGCAGGAAGCCCTGCGGCAGCAGCACGATGCTCCAGATCGAGGCGACGAAGATGCCGAGCCCGATCAGCACCGTGATGTAGTAGTGCTTGACCGACCAGGTGACCAGCCGGGTGTAAGCCTGCAGAATGCGGCCCGGCGGCTTCTCCTCGTGTGGCGCGTCCTTGAGAAAGTAAGCGGCCAGCACCGGCGTGACGAACCGCGCCGCCAGCAGCGAGAAAAACACCTGCACCGACACGGTGATGCCGAACTGCTTGAAGAACTGTCCGGCGATGCCGGACATGAAGCTGGCCGGCGCGAAGATCGCGATGATGGTCAGCGAGATCGCGATCACCGCCAGGCCGATCTCGTCGGCCGCCTCGATCGCCGCCTCATAGGGCGACTTGCCCATCCGCATATGGCGGACGATGTTCTCGATCTCGACGATGGCGTCGTCGACCAGGATTCCGGTCGACAGCGTGATGGCGAGGAAGCTGACGAGGTTGAGCGAGAACCCCAGCATGTCCATCGCCCAAAACGCCGGGAAGATCGACAGCGGCAGCGAGATCGCCGCGATCACGGTGGCGCGGAAGTCGCGCAGGAACAGGAACACCACGATCACGGCGAGGATCGCGCCCTCGAACAGCGTCGAGATCGCGGCTTCGTAGTTGCCTTTGGTGTAGTCGACCGAGGTGTCGATCAGCTTGAGGTCGACGTCCGGGTTGGAGGCCTTGAGCGCATCGATGCGCTTCTGCACTGCTTCGGCGACGACGACATCGCTGGCACCCTTGGAGCGCTTGATGCCAAGCGCCACCACCGGCTCGCCATTGACGCGGGCGAAGGTGCGGCGGTCGGCGATGGTGTCGGTGACGGTGCCGAGATCGTCGAGGCGTATTTCGCCGCCGGACGGCAGGCTGATCATCGTGCCGGCGAGATCGTTCAGCGTTTTCGCGCCGGCGAGCGTGCGGATCGCCTGGTCGTTCTTGCCGATCTCGGCGCGGCCGCCGGCGAGATCGACATTGGTGCCGCGCAGCCGCCGCGACACGTCGAGCGCGGTCAGGCCCGCGGCCTTCAGCCGGTCCGGATCGAGCGAGACCAGAATCTCGCGCTCGACGCCGCCGATGCGCTCGACCTGGGCGACGCCGCGCACGCCCTGCAGCGCGCGCTTGACGACGTCGTCGACGAACCACGACAGCTGCTCCGGCGTCTTGCCGGGCGAGATCGCCGCGTAGGTGAGGATCGGCAGGCCGATCACGTCGACGCGCTGGATCAGCGGCTCGTTGACGTTCTGCGGCAGGTTGGCGCGCACCCGCGTCACCGCGTCCTTGATGTCGTTGAGGGCGCGGTCGGTGTTGGTCTCCAGCGCGAACTGGATGGTGGTGACGGACAGCCCGTCGGTCACCGAGGAGGCGATGTGGCGCACGCCCTCGACGCCGGAGACGCCGTCCTCGATGGTCTTGGTGACCTGCGCCTCGAGCTCGGCCGGCGCGGCGCCGAACTGCGCGACCGCGACCGACACCACCGGGATGTCGGCGCTCGGCAGCCGTGTGATGGCGAGCTTGGTAAAGCTGATCCAGCCCAGCGCCAGCAGGATGATCGAGAACACGATCGACGGCAGCGGATGCCGGATCGACCAGGAGGAAACGTTGAGGCCCATCTAGCGCACCCGCGATCGGTCGAATTCGTCCTGAACAACCGGCTTGATCAGATCGCCGTCGTGCAGCGAGGTGCCGGCATCGGCGACGACGAATTCGCCCTCGCGCACGCCTTCGAGCACTTCGATGCTGCTGTCCGATGTGAGCCCCACTTTCACCCGGCGGGTCTCGACGGTGTTGCCCTTCACCACCTGCACCTTCAGGTGATCGACCGCCTGGCGCGGAATTGCGACGCCGCAGCTGCGCCGCGCGTCGATGGTCGCCCTGACGAACAGGCCGACCCGCAGCGCCGGCGAAGCGCTGACGGAGATCCGCACCTTGCCGAGCTGGGTCTTGCGGTCGATCTGCGGCGCCACCAGCCGCACCTTGCCGACCAGGTCCGAGCCGCCATCGAGCCCGATCCGCGCCGGCGCGCCCGGCGTCACTTTTAGCGCCTGGATGCTGGGCACTTCGGCCTCGACCTCGAGCTCATTGCCGACCGCGATCTTGGCGACCGGTCCGGCGAGCGGCGACGCCGGCGCGCCGACCGCAGTGCGCAGCTCGGTGATCAGTCCGGCCGCTGGCGCACGCAACGATTTCGCACCGGTCGCGCCCACCATCCGCACCAGTTCCTGATTGTCGGTGACGACATCGCCCTCGCGTACCAGCACCTCGGTGATCTTGCCGTCGGCGTCGGCGATCACCACGGCCTCCTTGCGCGGCACCACGAAGCCGGTGATGCGCACCATGTCCGAGAAGCAGGCATTGGCGGCCTTCGCCACGGTGACCAGCACGCCGCTCGGCGGCGGCTCGGCCTTCTCGGCGGCGAGTGTGGGGGTGAGCCAGGTGACGCTTGCAAAGCAGCTCAGCGAGGCGCTGAAGATCGCGGCGCCCGCTCCGCGCCGGAGCTTCGCCCGCCGTGGTGTACGCGGGTCGGTTTCGATCCACGGTTCGGTCATCGGCGCACTCGCGTCATCGGCATGCTTCATCACATCTCGGTTGAAGGTGCGCCGCACCCGTGGGTCGTTCGGTGCGCGGCCAAACCGCTCATGGCGCTGCGGAAATCTACACACCGTGATCTTGGGGCAAAAGGCCTAAAGCGCGCTCGCAGCAGCGTCATGGTGAGCCGCAGAGGCGCGTCACACTCTGCCGTTATTCCCCGGCTTGTCCCGGGGACCCAGTATTCCAGGGCGCTTGTTGCGAGCGCACTGCGGATCAACGCACGCTCTAGGATACTGGGTCGCCCGGACAAGCCGGGCGATGACCGCAGCAACAGTAGGGACGCCCTCGATCAGGTCCCGCTCACTGTCCCGGTCACTTCGCCGCAGTCGTCTGGCTCGTCATGTTCACCACCTGGACGCGGCGGTTGGCGGGATCGGCGGGGTTGGCCGCATCCTTCGGCTTGGTCTTGCCGTAGCCGACGGTGACGAGGTCGCTGCCGGCGATGCCGTATTTCTCGACCAGCGTGCGCTTGATGGTGTCGGCGCGGCGCTCGGAGAGGTCCTGATTATACGGCTCGCTGCCGATGCTGTCGGTGTGTCCCGCGACCACGAAGGTCGAGCCCTTGAGGTCCGGATTGGCCAGCGCCTTGCCGAGCGCTTCCACCGCAGGCGCGGCCTTGCGGCTGATATTGGCGGAGTTGTAGTCGAAGGTGATTTCAAGATCGATCGCCGGCTTGTCCTTTGCCAGCGTCGCTATCTGCTCGCGCTCACTGAGCGACAGCGAGCGCGACGGCCGGTTGCGCAGCGTATCGACGAATTGCCGCTCGGTCGGATCGGCCGCCGGGCGTTCGGCGGACAGGCTGCGGGTCAGCGGCTTCTTCGGTGCCAGCGCGCGCAGGATCTGGTCTTCGGTGGCAACCTCGGCCGCGGCGGCAAGGCCGGCGAACGACAACGCGGCGATGCCAATAGCGGTGCGGATGAAAGCCAGGCTGGATGTGGTCGACATGGCAGTACCCTCTGAGCGCCGACGGCGCGATGGATGAGGCCGGTGCGCGGGCCGTCGACTCGTCGTCGCGGCCAAAGCAGAGGAGGTTCAATGCGCCGGCGAGATGCGACGCGGGGTCACTCGACCCCGTAGCCGGCGAATTCCTTGACGATGTTCGGGTCGAGCCCCTTGGCGGTGGTGACGTCAATGTCGCCTTCTGACTTCAGCCCGGCGCGCTGCCGCGCGAGCCCGCGTCCGTACAGCGACGAGGTCAGCCGGGGATTGATCTTCAGGGCGGCATCGAAGTCGGCAATGGCGTTCTTGAACTCGCCGCTCTTGAGATTGAGCAGGCCTCGGCTGTCCAGCGCATCGACGAAGTTCGGCCGCAGTCGCAGCGCCTCGTTACAGTCCTTCAGCGCCGCCGGCAGTTCGTTGATCACGGTGCGGACCCAGCAGCGATTGTTGTAGGCTTCGACGTCGCGCGGGTTCAGCCGGATCGCGTCGTCGAAATCCTTGATCGCCGACCAATACGCCCCCTTGCTGGCATAGACCTGGCCGCGTCGATAGAACGCGTTGGCGTCCGTCGGGTTTTCGTCGATGCGGTTGCTGAGGTTCTGCACCGTCGGATCATCGCGCAGCGCCAGCCGGACTTTTTCGTCATCCTGCTTCGGGTCCGGAGGGCTGGCGCCGGGCTGTTTCGACAGCGCGTTCGGCACATCGACCGGCGGCGGCGGGTCGATCCGCTTGGCAGGATCAGCGGGCTTGCCGGGCTCGCTTGGCGCCGGGGTCGCAGGCTTGGCGTCCGCTGTGGGCACTGCTGCTGGCGTCGGCGTGGCGACGGTGACGGGCGCCGGCACGAAGGGGAATTCCTCCGCCAGCGACGACGAGATCCACGGCACCTGCTCGCTGCGCGAGGCGCGGGTGACGCCGATGCGGGCGCGGTTGAGCGCCTCCTCGGCGCCGAGGCCGGGGACGCGGATTTCCTTCAGGAGCTCGGTGACGAACAGGCTGCGATCGCCGCCATTGTCGCCGACCACCGAACTCAGCGCGGCGGAGTACATCACCAGCGAATTGCCCGGCGCGATGATCGGTGCCAGGCCGGCCGAGAAGCTGCGGAAACGGCGTTCGAACGGATTGCGCCGCGAGGCGTCGATGAGCGCGATCTTGACGCTGGCGCCGCGGCTGTTGAGCTCGCTCAGCACGGTCTCGAGGCTGACGCCGTCGCGCCGGACGTCCGGCTCGGTCCAGATCTGCGCGTCCACCGGGATCATGTAGCTCTGCCGGCCCGACTGGATGCCGAAGCCGCTGAAGAACACCAGCGCCACCGAGCCCGGCTTGGTACGCGCGTATAATTTGTCGAGGGCGCGCCGCATCGCATCGCCGCTGAGGTTCTCGCCGACATCGACGTCGAAGCCCTGCCGCTTCAACTCGTCGGCGAGATCGCGGGCGTCGCCCACCGGCTGCTTCAGCGGCTTCTCGGCGTCCGGATATTTGGCGTTGCCGATCACCAGCGCGACGCGGCCGCCGCGGTCGTCGGCGGCCATCGATGCGGTCGGGGACACCATCAGCAGCGTGAGGACGATGAGCAACGCGGTTCGGAGCTTCATGCAACGCCGGTCCTTGCAAGGACGCCGATCCGGACGAAGCCGGCGGCAATCCGAATGCGATCGACGTCTTTCATAAGATCAATCGGCCGATCTCGCCACTGTGGCTTGGGTCGCGTGACGGACGCGGAAGGTTCGGCATTCAATCGGCACTCCCTTAGCCGACCAAAGCCTTCCTGGTCGCCGGCGCATCGTCGTGGCCGTGGCTGGCCTGGATCAGATCGAGGTGGCGCTCGATCTTGCCGAGCGCGTCAGCAAGGCTGTCGCGCTCGCGCGCCGACAGGCACGACAGTATCTCCTGCTCGCGGCGCTTCAGCCGCGGCACCAGCTCGTGATACAGTGCGCGGCCTTTCGGCGTGAGCTGCAGGCGAAGTTCGCGGCGGTCGTCTGCGTTCTCGACTCGTTCGATCAGCTCGCGCTCCAGCAGCGCGTTGACCGCACGGCTGATGGTCGATTTGTGGGTGCGGGTGCACTGCGCAATGAACTGTGCCGTGCAGGCATCGTCGCGATAGCCCAGCGTGGCGAGGATGCGCCAGCCCGGAATGTCGAGACCGTAGCGCTGCTGATACTCTTCCGCGAGCGCCGCGCTGACTTCGGCGGCCAGCCGGTTGAGCCGGAACGGCAGGAAGGAGAACAGATCGAGCTTCACCAAAATTTTCTCCGGACCGGGTTGCGCCTCGGCGCGGCAGCGGCTTAGATGGTTGCAAATGAAACTATCACGCGGGAGGAAAGCTTGACCAGCACTTTGCCTGGCCGCATGGGCCGAAAAGGCTGAGTTCGATGGCCCATCCGCAGGAATTTCAGTTCGGCTATCGCCGCCATCCGGATCAGGACCGCGTCGGCGAACCCGCACGTCACCCGGTGGTGATCGTCGGGGCCGGCCCGGTCGGGCTGTCGCTGGCGATCGATCTGGCGCAGCGCGGCCAGGCCGTGGTGCTGCTCGACGACGCAGACCGGATCGGCGAGGGCTCGCGCGCGATCTGTTTCTCCAAACGCTCGCTGGAAGTCTGGGATCGGCTCGGCGTCGGCTCGCGGATGGTCGAGAAGGGCGTGGTCTGGCAGGTTGGCAAGGTGTTTCGCCGCGGCGAGATGGTCTATCGCTTCGACCTGTTGCCCGAGACCGGCCACAAGATGCCGGCCTTCATCAATCTGCAGCAATACTACGCGGAAGCCTTCCTGGTCGACCGCGTGCAAGAATTGCCGCAGATCGACCTGCGCTGGCGAAACAAGGTGATGGCGTTGGCGCAGCACAATGATCACGCGGTGCTGACGATCGACACGCCGGACGGCCCGTATCGCCTCGCGGCCGACTACGTGGTCGCCTGCGACGGCGCGCGCTCGGCGCTGCGCGGGCTGGTGGGCGCGGAGTTCGCCGGCGAAGTGTTCGAGGATCAGTTCCTGATCGCCGACGTCAAGATGACGGCCGAATTTCCGACCGAGCGCTGGTTCTGGTTCGACCCGCCGTTCCATTCCGGCCAGTCGGCGCTGCTGCATCGCCAGCCGGACGACGTCTGGCGCATCGATCTGCAGATCGGCGCCGACGCCGAGGCAGCAGTCGAGCGGCTGCCCGAGAACGTCCGGCCGCGGATCGAGCGAATGCTCGGCCATGGTGATTTTTCGTTCGAGTGGATCTCGGTCTACAAATTCCAGTGCCGCCGGATGCAGCGCTTCCTGCACGAGCGGGTGATTTTTGCCGGCGATAGCGCGCATCAAGTCTCGCCCTTTGGCGCGCGCGGCGCTAATTCCGGGCTGGAGGATGGCGAAAACCTCGCCTGGAAGCTGGCGCTGGTGCTGCGCGGCGACGCGCCCGCGAGCCTGCTGGACAGTTACGAGGCCGAGCGCAGCCAGGCCGCCGACGACAACATCCGCCACTCCACGCGCTCGACCGATTTCATCGCGCCGCATTCCAAACAGGAGCGGCGGCTGCGTGACGCCGTCTTGGCGCTGGCGCAAGACGTCGACTTCGCCAAGCGCATGGTCAATGCCGGCCGGCTGTCGACGCCGTCGGTGTATGACAGCCCGCTGTCGACGCCCGATGTCGATCCATGGTCCGCAGGACCGCGCCCCGGCGCCGCGCTGATCGACGCGCCGCTGCGCGCGGCGGACGGCGAACCGACGTTTCTCACCGATGCGTTCACGCAGGCCGGTCGTAACTTCGTGCTGCTCGAAAGCGCCAACGGCGGGCGCGCGCCGCTGCCTGCCGGCGTCGCCAGCCTCCGCATCGGCGACGACGCGCCGCTGCGCGACGAACAGGGCGCGTTCGCGCAGCGCTACGACGCCGCGCCGGGCTCGGCCTATCTGCTCCGCCCCGACGGCTATGTGGCCGCCCGCTTCCGGCATCCGACAGCCGCGGGTATCGAAGCCGCGCTGGCGCGGGCGAGCGGACGATGAGGACGCCGACATGGTGACAGCAGCGATCTCGCATATTGAACAAACGTCACAACGCGCACGGCGCAACCTCTCCCCGCGTGCGGGGAGAGGTCGATCGGCTCCGCGCAGCGGAGCCGATCGGGTGAGGGGGCGTCTCCGCATGGCCGAGCCTCTGCGATCCGCGGAGGCACCCCCTCACCCCAGCCCTCCCCCCGCACGCGGAGAGAGGGAGCGCGCTGCGTCGCGGGGAGGCGTGCGATGACTATTGCGCTGTCGACCACAAGCAACTTTCCCGACCCGGACGCTGCCTACCGACTGATCGTCGAGGCGCATCGCGGCATCAGCGACGAGCAGAGCGCCGCGCTCGACGCTGCATTGGTGCTGATCCTCGCCAACCACATCGGCGACCTCGCCGTGCTGCGCGACGCGGTAACGCTGGCAAAGCGGCGGGTGGTGGATGACGTGCAGGTGGCGTCGTGAGGGAAGAAGTGAGGTGAGGTTCGTCGAGCAAGGCCTCCAAGTTCGTCATTCCGGGGCGCGCGTAGCGCGAGCCCGGAATCCATAACCACCGCCGGGAGTATGGATTCCGGGCCTGCGCCCCAACAGGGGCGCATCCCGGAATGACGAACTCAAAGACTGTTACGTAAATCAAAGTAATCAATCGAACTCATCGACCAAAGCTAAGGACCACGCATGGCCAAGGGTTTCGCTTCCACCACCGATCTCGCCGAGAAGAAGGTGACGTTCTCCGAGATCGGTCCCGATCTCTACGCCTTCACTGCGGAGGGCGATCCGAATTCGGCAGTGATCGTCGGCGAGGATGGCTGCCTGGTGTTCGATGCGCAGGCGACGCCGGCGATGGCGAACAAGGTGATCGAGCGCGTCCGCGCCGTCACCGACAAGCCGATCAAATACGTCGTGCTGTCGCACTATCACGCGGTGCGCGTGCTCGGCGCCTCCGCCTATGGCGCCGAAGGCATCGTCGCCTCGCAGGAAACCTATCGGCTGATCGAGGAACGCGGCCAGCAGGATTGGGATTCCGAGTACGGCCGCTTCCCGCGGCTGTTCCAGGACGCCGAGAGCATTCCGGGCCTGACCTGGCCGACGCTGGCGTTCGACGGCGAGATGTCGATCTATCTCGGCAAGCGCGAGGTGCGGCTGATGCAGCTCGGCGCCGGACACACCTCGGGCGACATTGTCGCCTGGGTGCCGGACGCCGAAGTGATGTTCACCGGTGACCTCGTCGAGTATCACTCGGCCTGTTATTGCGGCGACGCTTACTTGCGCGAATGGCCGGCGACGCTGAACGAGATCCGCGACTTCAATCCGAAGGCGATTGCGCCCGGCCGCGGCGACGCGCTGCAGGGGCTGGAGACCACGCGCGAGGCGATCGCGATGACCCGCGATTTCGTCGGCACGCTGTACGGCGCCGCTGAAATCTCGGTCGCCAAGGGTCGCAACCTCAAGGAGACCTGGGATGCGACCCGCGAGCTGATGGATCCGAAATTCGCCAGCTTCGCGATTTACGAACACTGCCTGCCGTTCAACGTGTCGCGCGCGTTCGACGAAGCCTCCGGCATCGAGGATCCGGTGATCTGGACCGCCGAGCGCGACCGCGAGATGTGGGCTGCGCTGCAGGGCGGCTGATATCACTCAACGTCCCGGCGTGCCGGGAGCATCCAGACCGATCGGAGGATGACATGAACATCAATGCCGCACCGCAGATCCTCGGCCACGGTTCGCAGGGCGTCACGCCCGGCTACATGTCGGGCTTCGGCAATTCGTTCGAGACCGAGGCGCTGCCCGGCGCGCTGCCGATCGGGCGTAACTCGCCGCAGCGCGCGGCGTACGGCCTCTATGCCGAGCAACTCTCAGGCTCGCCGTTCACCGCGCCCCGCGGCGCCAACGAGCGGTCATGGCTCTATCGTATCCGTCCGTCGGTGAAGCACTCCGGCCGCTTCGCCAAGGCGGATAGCGGCCTGTGGCGCTCGGCGCCGTGCTTCGAATACGATATGCCGATCGCGCAGCTGCGCTGGGACGCGCCGCCGATGCCGCAGGAGGAGCTGACGTTCCTAGAGGGCGTGCGGACGATGACCACCGCCGGCGATGTCAATACCCAGGCCGGCATGGCGACGCATCTGTATCTGATCACCAAGTCGATGGTCGATCAGCACTTCTACGACGCCGACGGCGAGCTGATGTTCGTGCCGCAGCAGGGCAGCCTGCGGCTGGTCACCGAGTTCGGCATCATCACCATCGAGCCCGCCGAGATCGCCGTGATCCCGCGCGGCGTCAAGTTCCGGGTGGAACTGGTCGACGGCCCGGCGCGCGGCTATCTGTGCGAGAATTACGGCGGCGCGTTCACGTTGCCGGAGCGGGGTCCGATCGGCGCGAACTGCCTCGCCAATTCGCGCGACTTTCTGACGCCGGTCGCCGCCTATGAGGACAAGGACACGCCGACCGAGCTCTACGTCAAGTGGGGCGGCGCGATGTACGTGACCAGACTGCCGCATTCGCCGATCGACGTCGTCGCCTGGCACGGCAACTACGCGCCGTACAAATACGATTTGCGCACTTATTCGCCGGTCGGCGCGATCGGCTTCGACCATCCCGATCCGTCGATCTTCACCGTGCTGACTTCGCCGTCGGAGACGCCCGGCACCGCGAATATCGACTTCGTGATCTTCCCGGAGCGCTGGATGGTGGCGGAGAATACGTTCCGGCCGCCGTGGTACCACATGAATATCATGTCGGAGTTCATGGGGCTCATCTACGGCGTCTACGACGCCAAGCCGCAGGGCTTCGTGCCGGGCGGCGCCTCGCTGCACAACATGATGCTGCCGCACGGCCCGGACCGCGACGCCTTCGAGCATGCCTCGAACAGCGAGCTCAAGCCGGTGAAGCTGACCGGCACGCTGGCGTTCATGTTCGAGACCCGCTATCCGCAGCGCGTCACCGAATATGCCGCCACCGCCGGCACGCTGCAGGACGACTACGCCGATTGCTGGCGCGGTCTCGACAAGCGCTTCGATCCGAACCGGCCATGAAGAACGCTGTGTCGCAGGACGAGCATGACGGCGCCGTGATGTACGGCTACTTCCGTTCGTCCGCCGCCTATCGGGTCCGCATTGCGCTGAACCTGAAGGGCCTCGTCGTCGCCGAGCGCTACGTGCATCTGCGCAACGGCGAGCAGAACCTCGAAGCCTATCGCTGGATCAATCCGGCCGGGCTGGTGCCGTATTGGCGCGAAGGCGATTTCAATCTGGCGCAGTCGCTGGCGATCATCGAATATCTCGACGAGACCCATCCCGAGCCGCCGCTGCTGCCGAAAGACCGGCAGGCCCGCGCCATCGTGCGCGAGATCGCCTATGCGGTCTGCTGCGACATCCACCCGATTGGCAATCTGCGAATCCTCCATCGCCTGACCGAACTCGGCGTCGACGAGATCGAGCGCGCGCGCTGGTCGAAAGAGTGGATCGAGCAGGGATTTGCGGCGATCGAAGCACGGCTGGCGCAAACGCCGGGACCGTTCGCCTATGGCGACCAGCCGACCCTCGCCGACCTGTGCATCGTTCCGCAGATCTTCAACGCCCGCCGCTTCGACGCCGACCTCGCCCCGTTCGAACGCATCCGCCAGATCGAGGCGGAAGCGATGAAGGTCGATGCCTTCGTGGCCGCCGAGCCGGGCCGGCAGCCGGATGCGGAGTAACGTGTTTCGTCATTGCGAGCGCAGCGAAGCAATCCAGCTGTTTGGCACGAACTATCACCCCGTCATGCCGGGCTTGTCCCGGGCATCCACGTCTTGCCGCACAGGTCGCCAGAAAGGCGTGGATGGCCGGGACAAGCCCGGCCATGACGACGCTCTTGTACGACGGCATCGCACCTAACTGACTCAGGATTTTTCATGCACCCCAACGATCCGCGTCTGCGCTCCTTCGTCGATGTGAAGGCCGACGGCGACTTCCCGATCCAGAACTTGCCCTACGGAGTGTTCTCGACCGCAACCAATCCTTCGCCGCGTATCGGCGTTGCGATCGGTGAGTTCGTGCTTGACCTCGCAGCTTTGCAGAACGCGAAACTACTCGATCTACCGGACGGCGTGTTCGCGCAGCCGTCGATCAACGCCTTCATGGCACTCGGGCCGGCGGTGTGGAGCAAGACGCGCGCGCGGATCAGTGAGTTGTTACGGCACGACAATCGCGAGTTGCGGGACAACGCCGAACTGCGCAAGCAGGCACTCGTCGCAATGCGCGACGCGACACTGCATCTGCCCCTGCGCGTCGAGGGCTTCACCGATTTCTACTCGTCGAAGGAACATGCCACCAATGTCGGCACGATGTTCCGCGACAAATCCAATCCGCTGCTGCCGAACTGGCTGCACATTCCGATCGGCTACAACGGCCGCGCTTCGACCGTGGTGGTGAGCGGAACGCAAATCCATCGCCCGCGCGGCCAGCTCAAGCCGCCATCGGCGGAGCTGCCGAGCTTCGGGCCTTGCAAGCGGCTCGACTTCGAGCTCGAGATCGGCGTCGTGGTCGGTCAGTCGTCGCCGATGGGATCGATGCTGACCGAGCAGCAGGCCGAGCAGATGATCTTCGGCTTCACGCTGCTCAACGACTGGAGCGCGCGCGACATCCAGCAGTGGGAGTACGTGCCGCTGGGGCCGTTCCAGGCCAAGGCATTCGCGACGTCAATCAGCCCGTGGATCGTCACCCGCGAGGCGCTGGAGCCGTTTCGCGTGCATGGGCCTTTGCAGGACCCGACACCGCTGCCCTATCTGCAGCAGCAGGGCGCGAACAACTACGACATGGCTCTGGAAGTCGCGCTGCGCACGCCGGCGATGAAGGGCGCGGCGCGGATCAGTGCGACTAATTTCAAATATATGTACTGGTCGTCTGTGCAGCAGCTGGTGCACCACGCCTCGAGCGGCTGCGCCATGAGCGTCGGCGATCTGCTCGGCTCCGGCACGGTGTCGGGGCCGGCGAAGGATCAACTCGGCAGCCTGCTCGAACTGAGCTGGAACGGCGCGGAGCCGGTGCGACTGCCCGGCGGCGAGCCGCGCGGGTTCCTCGAGGACGGCGACTCGCTGGTGATGCGCGGCTGGTGCCAGGCCGACGGATATCGCGTCGGGTTCGGTGAGGTCGAGGGGACGATCGTGGCGGCGGGAGGCTAACTGGTTCGCCGCGAACCAACCTCAGCGTTTGTCATTCCGGGTTCGCGCTACGCGCGCCCCGGAATGACGACGGTGGAGTTAGTGGCCGCCCCACTCCTTCGCCACGCCGGCTAGGTCCGTCTTCACCGGCGCACGGACCGTCGAGGGCGTGCGCATGAAGCGCGGGGCCGGGGCCGGCTGGGTGTGGCCGTTGTTTTGGATGAACACTTCGCGCGCCACCATGTGCGGATGCTTGGTGGCTTCCGACATCGTCAGCACCGGGGCGAAGCAGACGTCGGTGCCTTCCATCAGCTTGCACCATTCGTCACGGGTCTTGCTCTTGAACACCGCGACCAGCTTCTGCTTCAGCTCCGGCCAGTTCTTGGGATCCATCTGACCGTCATACTGCGCGTCGGTGAGGCCGGCGAGTTCGCGTAGCAGTGCGTAGAACTGCGGCTCGATCGAGCCGATCGAGACAAAGTGGCCATCCTTGCATTCATAGGTGCCGTAGAAATGCGCGCCGCCGTCGAGCATGTTGCTCTCGCGGGTTTCCTTCCAGCGGCCGGCCGCGGTCATATCGAAGAACATCGTGATCAGCGACGCGGCGCCGTCGCACATCGCAACGTCGACCACCTGGCCCTTGCCGGAGCGCTTGGCTTCGAGCAGGGCGGCGAGCAGGCCGACGACGAGATACAGCGAGCCGCCGCCGAAATCGCCGACCAGATTGAGCGGCGGCACCGGGCGCTCGGCCGGGCCGATCGCCGCCAGCGCGCCGGTGATCGAGATGTAGTTGATGTCGTGGCCGGCGGCCTGCGCCAGCGGGCCGGTCTGGCCCCAGCCGGTCATGCGGCCATACACCAGCTTCGGATTGCGGCTGAGCACGACGTCAGGGCCCAGGCCGAGCCGCTCCATCACGCCCGGACGATAGCCTTCGATCAGCGCGTCGGCTTGATCCAGCAGCGTCATCACGCCGGCGACGGAGTCCTTGTTCTTGAGATCAACCTCGACGATCTTGCGGCCGCGCGCGGCAGCGCCCTGCGGCTTCTGGCCGGCGCGGACCAGCGTGATCACCTCGGCGCCCATGTCGGCCAGCAGCATCGCGCCGAACGGGCCCGGGCCGATGCCGGCGAATTCGACGATGCGGATGCCGGTGAGCGGGCCGCTGGCGGTCTGCGAGGTTGCGGAGGGCGAGGCTGACTGTTGCACCTTGGGTGTCCCTTTGTTGTTGTCCGCGCTTGCGGAGCGTTGTGTCGCGCCGAAATCACCACGGCGGCCGTGCAAAGAGCAAGCTGCTTTTCAGCGCAGGGCTGCATACGGCTATGCTGCGGCAGTGCAATACGAAGCCGCAACGCAAAACGGCGCGCACCAGGCGCGCCGTTTGCCGTGAAATGGAATGAAGTGGTCTTCAGCCGGCGGCGTCGACCGCGCGCTGCGCCATCACCTTGATCAGGTTGGCCCGATAGTCCGAGGTGCCATGGATATCCTCGATCAGGCCGTCGTCGGAGACCTTGACGCCGTCGAGCGCCGACGCCGACCAGTTCGCCTTCAGCGCGTCTTCGATCACCGGCACCCGCATCACGCCGTTCTGCGACGCGCCGGTGGCGGCGACGCGGATCTCGCCGGACTTCAGCTTGGCGACGAACACGCCGGTCAGTGCGAAGCGCGACGCCGGGTTGCGCATCTTGGAGTAACCGGCCTTTTCAGGCACCGGGAACGAGATCGCGGTGATGATTTCGTTGTCTTCGAGCGCCGTCATGAACAGGCCCTTGAAGAACTGATCGGCCGGGATCTCGCGCTTGTTGGTCTTCACGGTAGCGTTCAGCGCCAGCACGGCGGCCGGATAGTCCGCCGCCGGATCGTTGGTCGCGACCGATCCGCCGATCGTGCCGCGATAGCGCACCGCCGGATCGCCCAGCACCGAGGTGAGATATGCGATCGCCGGGATGCTGCGCTTGACGTCGGCATTGCTGAGGATGTCGTAGTAGGTCGTCGCCGCCTTGATGGTCAGGCTGTCGCCGCTGGCCTCGATGCCGATCAGGCCGGGGATCTTGGCGATGTCGATGACGTCGCTCGGCGCGGTGAGGCGCTGCTTCATCACCGGCAGCAGGGTGTGGCCGCCGGCGAGAAACTTCGGATCGCTGCCCTTGCCGTAGAGCGCGACCGCTTCGTCGACGCTGGAGGCGCGGTGATAATTGGTCGAATACATGGATATCTCCTGTCAGAGATCAATTGTGTGTCTGTTCACGAAGCCCTCCGTCATTGCGAGGAGGCGAAGCCGACGAAGCAATCCAGCGCGGTGCACTGAGCTTCTGGTTGCTTCGCGGAGCCTGTGCCCGGACCGCGCGTCGCGCGGATCCGGGTGCTCGCAATGACGGTGTCCATACTCCGTCGCCTGTTATTCCGCCGCCTGCTGCAGTTGCATCGCGTGCCACACCCGATCCGGCGTCGCCGGCATTTCCAGCCGGTTGGTGCCGATCGCGTCGGTGATGGCGTTGATCACTGCCGCCGAGGCGCCGATCGCGCCGGCCTCACCGCAGCCCTTGATGCCGAGCGGATTGCCCGGGCACAGCGTCGTGGTGTGCGAGACGTTGAACATCGGCACGTCCTCGGCGCGCGGCATCGCGTAGTCCATGAACGACGCCGTGACGAGCTGGCCGCTGTCGTCGTAGATGGCGTGTTCCAAAAGCGCCTGGCCGATGCCCTGCACCAGGCCGCCATGGACCTGGCCTTCGACGATCATCGGGTTGATCAGCCGGCCAAAATCGTCGACCGCCACGAAGTTGACGAACGACGTCTTGCCGGTGCCGGGATCGACTTCGACTTCGCAGAGATACGAGCCGGCCGGGAAGGTGAAGTTGGTCGGGTCGTAGAACGCGCTCTCCTTCAGGCCCGGCTCCATGCCGTCCGGCAGGTTGTGCGCCGTGTAGGCGGCGAGCGCGACCATCGGCAGCGCGATCGATTTGTCGGTGCCGGTGACTTTGAACTCGCCGTTCTCGATGACGATGTCGTTCTCCGAGGCCTCGAGCTGATGCGCGGCGATCTTCTTGGCCTTGGACTCCACCTTCTCCATCGCCTTGACGATCGCCGACATGCCGACCGCGCCGGAGCGCGAGCCGTAGGTGCCCATGCCGAACTGCACCTTGTCGGTGTCGCCGTGAACGATCGACACCTGGTTGATCGGAATGCCGAGCCGGTCGGAGACGAGCTGGGCGAAGGTGGTCTCGTGGCCCTGGCCGTGGCTGTGCGAGCCGGTCAGGATCTCGATGGTGCCGACCGGATTGACGCGAACTTCGGCGGACTCCCACAGGCCGACGCCGGCGCCAAGCGAGCCGACCGCCTTCGACGGCGCGATGCCGCAGGCCTCGATGTAGCAGGAGAAGCCGAGCCCGCGCAGCTTGCCCTTGCGTTTGGCCTCGGCCTTGCGGGCCGGGAAGCCCGCATAGTCGATCGCCTTCAGCGCGGCGTCGAGCGAAGCGTTGAAGTCGCCGGTGTCGTACGCCATGATCACCGGCGTCTGGTGCGGGAACTGGGTGATGAAGTTCTTGCGGCGCAGCTCGGCGGGATCGACCTTGAGCTGCCGCGCCGCGGTCTCGACCAGCCGCTCGAGCAAGTAGCAGGCCTCCGGCCGGCCGGCGCCGCGATAGGCGTCCACCGGCGTGGTGTTGGTGTAGACGCCGATCACCTCGGCGTAGATCGCCGGGATGTTGTACTGGCCGCTCAGCAGCGTCGCGTACAGATAGGTCGGCACCGAGGACGAGAACAGCGACATGTAGGCGCCGAAATTGGCGTGGGTAGTGACCCGCAGCCCGAGCATCTTGTTGTCGGCGTCGAACGCCATCTCGGCCTTGGAGACGTGGTCGCGGCCGTGCGCGTCGGTGAGGAACGCCTCGGAGCGATCGCCGGTCCATTTCACCGGACGGCCGGTGCGCTTGGAGGCCCACAGCGCCACCATCTCTTCCGGATAGATGAAGATCTTGGAGCCGAAGCCGCCGCCGACGTCGGGCGCGATCACCCGCAGCTTGTGCTCGGGCGCGACGTTGTAGAACGCCGACAGCACCAGCCGTGCAACGTGCGGATTCTGTGACGTGGTGTAGAGCGTGAAGTGCTCTTCGGCCTCGTCGTAATTGGCGACCGCGGCGCGCGGCTCCATCGCGTTCGGCACCAGGCGGTTGTTCGTCAGTTCGAGCGAGACGACGTTCGCCGCTTTGGCGAACGCCTCATTGGTCGCCTTCTGGTCGCCGATTTCCCAGTCATACACCACGTTGCCCGGGGCCTCGGGATGCAGCTGCGGTGCGCCTTGGGCGATCGCGGATTTGATGTCGGCGACCGCCGGCAGCTCCTCGTAGTTCACCACCACGGCTTCGGCAGCGTCGCGGGCGAGGTTCTTGCTCTCGGCGATCACCACCGCGACGGCCTGGCCGACGAAGCGCACCGTCTCCGGCGCCATCGCCGGCCACGCGCCCATCTTCATCGCCGAGCCGTCCTTGGAGTGGATCGCCCAGCCGCAGATCAGATTGCCGATCTTGTCGTCGACGATCTGCTGCCCGGTGAGCACGTCGACCACGCCCGGCATCGCCTTGGCGGCCTCGACCTCGATGCTCTTGACCTTGGCGTGGGCGTGCGGGCTGCGCACGAAATGCGCATGCGCCATGCCGAGGATCTTGACGTCGTCGACGTAGCGGCCCTTGCCGGTGATGAAGCGTCGGTCTTCCTTGCGAACGACCCTGGCGCCAATTCCCTCGATGCCCATCTGCAGTTTCTCCCTTTGGGCTGCTTTGATCGCGCGCGGTTCAGGCGTCGCGGGTCGCAGCCATCATTCGACTATGTGGTCGGCGACGATAACGAGTGCGGGCAGGCGGCCTATTCGGCAGCCTGCGCCACGTTCATGCGGGAGGCGGCGTCGAGCACCGATTTGACGATGTTGTGATAGCCGGTGCAGCGGCAGATGTTGCCTTCGAGCTCCTGGCGCAGCGTGTGCTCGTCGAGCTCAGCGCCGTGCCGGTTCACGATGTCGATCGCCGACATGATCATCCCGGGCGTGCAGTAGCCGCACTGCAGCCCGTGATTGTCGCGGAACGCCGCCTGCATCGGGTGCAATTCTTCGCCGCGGGAAATGCCTTCGATGGTGGTGATGTTGGCGCCGTCGGCCTGACCGACCAGCGTGGTGCAAGATTTCACCGCGCGGCCGTCGATATGCACCACGCAGGCACCGCATTGGCTGGTGTCGCAGCCGACATGGGTGCCGGTGAGGTTGAGATGATCGCGCAACAGATTGACCAGCAGGGTCCTGTCCTCGACCTCCGCGGTCACGGCTTTACCATTCACAGTCAGTGAAACTTTGGACACGCCCGATCCTCCCAATTTTTAATTGTTCCAATTAGAAGCGCGGCCGCCGCAGTTTGCAACTGGGATTTTTGCGATCGCGTTGCGAGGCGCCGTCGATGACGATGGGATGACGGATCGTCCGGCGGCGTTGCGAATGGGGGCGGCTTCCTGCGGATACCGACGATGGAGAGGGCGGTGCAACAAAGTTGACCGTCATTGTCGCGCTTGCGGGCGATGAGGTGAGAGTGGCGCGAGGCGATGCTACCAAAACCAACCGTCATCAGCTTTGGTAGCCATCGCAACCACACGCCTTTTCCATCCGCGGCAGCGTGGTCGTCAGCGCTTAGGTGTCGGCCCGCGTCCCCTGTCAAGGTAGCCGCCCTGCCTTCACGTCTGCGACTGCCGCTGCCGCGTCCATCGCTCCCCGCCCGCGAACCGTGACGATCGCGTGTCGCCCCTCTTCACGGTGCTGCGTTGGCGCGGACTATGGTCCTTGCAGGGATTTTGTTGAGGGGCTCACTGCCCGCGTCGGCCTCAGCCCGGCCCTCTCCCGCAAGCGGAGAGGGGGCGCGCTGCGGATGGGGTGCGTGATTGCTTTACAAACTCATCGCGATACTACTTCGCAGTAACCCAAGGCCTCTCGTGTTCCGGGGCGCGCGTAGCGCGAGCCCGCAATCCATAATCACGGTGCTGCGTTGGGGCACGACGTCGGCCACGCTGTGCGCCACTGCGAGTCTCGGGAGTATGGATTCCGTGGTGGCGCCGCGTTTGGGGGGGGCCCCGGGTGTAGGGGGGGGGGGGGGGGACGCGCCGGGCGGGGGGGGGGGGGGGTGGTGGGACAAGGGGTGGAGGGGGGGTGGT
>NZ_QYYD01000043.1 GCF_003591005.1 Rhodopseudomonas palustris | reverse complement strand
CCCCACCCCCCCCCCCCCCCCCCCCCCCCCCCCCCCCCCCGCGCGCCGCCCCCCGCCCCCCCCCCCCCCCCCCCCCGCCCCCCCCCCCCCCCCCCCCCCCCCCCCCCCCCCACGACGGAAGCCTGTCCGTGTGGCGCCCTCACCCCGGCCCTCTCCCGCAAGCGGGAGAGGGAGACGGATCACGCCGCCGCTTTGTTCGGCTGGCCGATCGAGGCGAAGGTCTTGCCTTCGTCGGCGAGCTTCTTCAGCAGCGGGGCCGGCTCCAACGACGGGTCGTTGGTGGCCTTGGCGTAGTAGCTAAGCCGCTCGGCGATGTGCTTGAGGCCGACGCTGTCCGCGTAGTGCATCGGGCCGCCGCGATAGATCGGCCAGCCATAGCCGTACAGCCAGACCACGTCGATGTCGCTCGGACGCGCCGCGATCTTCTCCTCGAGGATGCGGGCACCCTCGTTGATCATCGGATACATCATGCGCTCGAGGATCTCCTCGTCGCTGACCTCGCGGCGCTTGAGGCCGAGCTTGGTCAGCGTGTCGTTGATCAGCGTCTCGACTTCCGGATCCGGCAGCGGCGAGCGCGAACCAGCTTCGTACTTGTAGTAGCCCTTGCCGGTCTTCTGGCCGAAGCGGCCGGCTTCGCACAGCGCGTCGGCGATTTCCGACTTGACGCCGCGGTCCTTGCGCGAGCGCCAGCCGATGTCGAGGCCGGCGAGATCGCCCATCGCGAACGGGCCCATCGGCATGCCGAACTTGGTGACGACGGCGTCGACCTGCTGCGGCAGCGCGCCTTCGAACAGCAGCTTCTCGGACTGCTTGGAGCGGGCCGCGAGCATGCGGTTGCCGACGAAGCCGTCGCAGACGCCGACCACGACCGGCACCTTGGCGATCTTCTTGGCGATCGACACCGCGGTGAGCAGCGCATCCGGCGCGGTCTTGGCACCGCGGACGATCTCGCACAGCTTCATGACGTTGGCGGGCGAGAAGAAGTGCATGCCGAGCACGTCCTGCGGCCGCTTGGTGGTCGCCGCGATCTCGTCGACGTTGAGATACGACGTGTTCGAGGCCAGCACCGCGCCCGGCTTGGCGTAGGCGTCGAGCGCGGTGAACACTTCCTTCTTCACCGCCATGGTTTCGAACACCGCCTCGATGATCAGGTCGGCGTCCTTGACGTTCTCCAGGCCGACCATGCCGGTGATCAGGCCCATGCGCTTGGCGGGCGCGTCCGCCGGAATGCCGCCGCGCGCCGCGGTGGCTTCGTAGTTCTTCTGCATGATGCCCATGCCGCGATCGAGCTGTTCCTTGCCGGTCTCGATCAGCGTCACCGGAATGCCGGCGTTGGCGAACGACATCGCGATGCCGCCGCCCATGGTGCCGGCGCCGATGATCGCGACGCGCGCCACCGGACGCGGCTTGGTGCCGTTCGGCACGCCGTCGACCTTGGCGGCCTCGCGCTCGGCGAAGAATGCGTAGCGCTGCGCCTTGGACTGATCACTGGTCAGCAGCTTGAGGAAACCCTCGCGCTCCTTCTTCAGCCCCTCGTCGAACGGCAGGTCGATCGCCGCGCCGATCGCGTCGGCGCAGGCGAACGGCGCTTCGAGGCCGCGCGCCTTCTTGGTCATCGCCGCCACCGCATTGGTGAAGATCGAACGGTCGGCCTTCGCAGCTGCGAGCTTGCTGTCGTCGTCGCGCAGCCGGCGGGTCGGCCGCTTCTCGGCGAGAATCTTCTTGGCGAACGCGACCGCGCCCTCGGTCGGGCCCTCGACGATCTCTTCGATCAGGCCATGCTTGAGCGCCTCGGCCGCGCCGATCGGGCCGCCGCCGACGATCATCTGCACCGCGAGCTCGGGACCGACCGCGCGCGGCAGCCGCTGCGTGCCGCCGGCACCCGGGAGCAGGCCGAGCTTGACCTCGGGCAGACCGAGCTTGGCCTCCTTCACCGCAACGCGGAAATGGCAGCCGAGCGCGACCTCGAGGCCGCCGCCGAGCGCGGTGCCATGAATCGCCGCGATGGTCGGCTTCGGTGAATTCTCCAGCGCAGCGATGACGTCGTTGAGCGCCGGGGGCTGCGGCGGCTTGCCGAATTCGGTGATGTCGGCGCCGGCGATGAAGGTGCGGCCCGCGCAGACCAGCACGATCGCCTGCACATCGGGATCGACGACCGCGGCGTTGACGTTTTCCAGAATGCCGCGGCGAACGGCCGCACTGAGCGCGTTGACGGGCGGGCTGTCGACGGTGACGATGGCGATCGCGTCCTGTCGTGCGCGTGTTACGACTTCGCTCATTGCATTCTCCCTTGGCGTTTCTCAGCTGCGTTTCTTGGCCGGTCTCGACCGATGTCGAACGATTTCGCACTGCGAAATTTAATTCCACATCTTGACAGCGAGGGTTATTTTGAAGAGCGTCGCTTGTCAACGACGACCATAATCAACAATCAATCAACAATCGCGCAGGGAATGAAGCGTCCTCCGAAAAAAGCCGCGACCGATCGCAGTTTCGTCGTCGCGTTGTCGCGTGGACTCGAAGTACTGCGCGCGTTCGGACCAAACGACGGCCTGCTCGGCAATCAGGAAATCGCGGCGCGTACCAAGCTGCCGAAGCCGACGATCTCGCGCCTGACTTACACGCTCACCAAACTCGGTTACCTCACGCAGGTGCCGCGATTCGAGAAGTATCAGCTGGCACCGGCGGCGATGTCGCTGGGCTATGCGGCGCTGGCCAATCTCGGCGTGCGTCATCTGTCGCAGTCCTTTCGCGACGAATTGATGCAACAGACCGGCGGCGCCGTCGCTGTCGGCGCGCGCGACCGGCTCAGCATGATCTATGTCGGTCAGGCGCGGTCGAGCCTCACCGTCGGCGTGCAGCTCGATGTCGGCTCGCGGATTCCGATCGCCACCACGGCGATGGGCCGCGCTTACTTGTGTGCACTGCAAGGTGACGAGCGCACGGCTTTGTTGCGCGACATGCGCGATTACTACGGCAGTCGCTGGCCGCGTATCAAAGAGGGCATCGAACGCTCCGAGGAGATGGTCGCGCGCTACGGTTTCACCATCTCGGCCGGCGAATGGCAGGACGACGTCCACGCCGCCGGCGTGGCGCTGACGATGAACGACGGCACAGGACCCTACGCGTTCAACTGCGGCGCCCCCGCATTCCGCTTTACGGAAGAACGACTGATCAACGACATTGGACCTCGTCTGTTGGCGATGGTAAGGAAAATCGAAGCGGCGCTCGGCGGGACATCGGCGCCGCTACCAAGAAGAACCGACAAGTCTGAAAACAAGAAAACTAAGTCAGGAGGGAAACTTGCGCGTGTCGTCGAGGGGATCAGGTAGCATCCGTCGTCGCGAAGCGTCGCCGATGATCATGCTACGCCGCCCGGTTCAGGGCCGCAGCAAATGATGCAGGCACATTCGGGACAAACCGCGTCACCGCTGCTCGCGGTGCGCGACGTCAGCGTCGTGTTCGGCGGCATCGTCGCCTTGAACGGCATTTCGTTCGATATGAAGAAGGGTCAGATCCTCGGACTGATCGGCCCCAACGGCGCTGGCAAGACCACGCTGTTCAACTGCCTGTCGCGGCTGTATCAGCCGAGTAAGGGCGACATCCTGCTCGAGGGCGACAGCATCCTCACCCGGCCGCCGCATCGCATCTCCGAGATGGGCATCGGCCGCACCTTCCAGAACGTCGCGCTGTTTCCCAACCTGACGGTGGTCGACAACGTCCGCGTCGGCACCCACGCACGTAGCAACAGCGACATCGTCTCCGACTCGCTGCGCCTGCCGTGGATCCGCCGCGGCGAAAAGGACATGAACAAGCGCGTCGACGACATCCTCGGTTATCTCGAACTGCGCCACGTCGCCCACACCGTTGTGTCGGGCCTGCCGTTCGGCACGCAGAAGCGCGTCGAGCTGGCGCGCGCGCTGGCGACCGAGCCGAAGATCCTGCTGCTCGACGAGCCGGCCGGCGGCCTCAACCACGAGGAGGTCTACATCCTCGGCGATCTGGTCCGGAAGATCCGCGACGATCGCGGCATCACCGTGCTGCTGGTCGAACACCACATGGGTCTGGTGATGTCGATCGCCGACCACGTCGTCGCCTTGAATTTCGGCCGCAAACTCGCAGAGGGAACGCCCCAGCAGGTGCAGAACGACCCGGATGTGATCAAGGCCTATCTGGGGAGCAAAGACCAATGACGGCGATGCTCAATGTTCGCGACCTGCGCGCTTACTACGGCCAGGTCCAGGCGCTGCACGGCCTCGAATTCGAACTGCAGGAAGGCAGCCTCACCACCCTGCTCGGCGCCAACGGCGCCGGCAAGACCACCACGCTGCGGGCGATCTGCAACATGGTGCGCTCGACCGGCTCGATCGAGTTTCAGGGCAGCAAGCTCTCGAACCGCTCGACCGAAGCGATCGTGCGTCTCGGCATCGCGCATGTGCCGCAGGGCCGCGGCACCTTCACGACGCTGACCGTGCAGGAGAACCTCGAGCTCGGCGCCATCAGCCGCAAGGACAAGAAGGCGATCACATCCGACATCGACCGGATGTACGCGCACTTCCCCGTCCTGAAGCAGCGTCACACCCAGCAGGCCGGCACGCTGTCCGGCGGTGAACAGCAGATGCTCGCGGTCGCCCGCGCGCTGATGCTGCGTCCGCGGCTGATGCTGCTCGACGAGCCGTCGTTCGGTCTGGCGCCGCTGGTGGTGCGCGACCTGTTCAAGATCCTCGGCAAGATCAACCGCGAAGACAAGGTCACCATCCTGGTGGTCGAACAGAACGCGCAGCTGGCGCTCGAACTGGCCGACCAGGCCTATGTGATCGAGACCGGCCGCATCGTGATGTCCGGCAAGGCGGACGACATCGCCAATAACGAAGACGTCCGTAAATCGTATCTGGGATACTGAGGAGACCGGCCATGGAACTTCTGCTGAATCAGGTCCTGGCAGGTATCGCCACGGGCGCCATCTACGCGTGTATGGCGCTGGCCGTGGTGATGATCTATCAGGCGATCGACCACCTCAACTTCGCCCAGGGCGAAATGGCGATGTTCTCGACCTTCATCGCCTGGCAGCTGATGCAATGGGGCGTGCCGTATTGGGGCGCGTTCCTGCTGACGCTGGCGCTGTCCTTCGCGGGCGGCATCATCATCGAGCGGGCACTGTTCAAGCCGCTCGGCAATGCGCCGGTGCTGACCCACGTCGCGGGCTTCATCGCGCTGTTCGCGATCATCAACTCGGTCGCGGGCCTGACCTGGGACTTCACCATCAAGCAGTTCCCGTCGCCGTTCGGCTCCGCGCCGTTCCTGGGGAGCCAGCTGATCTCCACCCACCAGGCCGGCATGATCGGCGTGACGCTGGTGCTGCTGATCCTGTTGTACTTCTTCTTCCAGTTCACCCGGATCGGCCTGGCGATGCGGGCGGCGGCGGCGCAGCCTGAATCGGCTCGCCTGGTCGGCGTCAACACCTCCTGGATGATCGCGCTGGGCTGGGGCATGGCGGCGGCGATCGGCTCGATCGCCGGCATGCTGATCGCTCCCGTCGTGTTCCTCGAGCCCAACATGATGGGCGGCGTGCTGATCTACGGCTTTGCCGCGGCGGTGCTCGGCGGTCTGTCGAGCCCGCTCGGCGCGGTGATCGGCGGCTTCCTGGTCGGCATCTTCGAGAACCTCGCCGGCACCTACATCCCCGGTGTGGGTAACGAACTGAAGCTGCCGATCGCGCTGGCGCTGATCGTCACCGTTCTGGTCGTCAAACCCACGGGCCTGTTCGGCCGCAACATCGTCAAGCGAGTCTGATCATGAGCGCCTTGCAGGAAACCGTTAACGACGCCCAGCCGATCGAAGCCACGCCGAAGAAGTACATGGCGCTGAGCGGCTACGCCTCCGCCGTGGTGCTGTTGCTCCTATGCATCGCACCGCTGTTCATGAAGAACTTCGTCATCTTCCAGATGACGATGGTGCTGATCTACGCCATCGCAGTGCTCGCGCTGAACATCCTGACCGGCGGATCCGGCCAGTTCTCGCTCGGCCAGAGCGCGTTCTACGCGCTCGGCGCCTACACCTCGGCGATCCTGATGGATACGTTCGGGGTCAATTACGCGCTGACGCTGCCGATCTCGGGAGCGATCTGCTTCCTCGCCGGCTATCTGTTCGGCCTCCCGGCGCTGCGGCTCTCGGGGATCTATCTGGCGCTCGCGACCTTCGCGCTCGCCACCGCGATGCCGCAGCTCCTCAAGCTGCACTACTTCGAAGCGTGGACCGGCGGCGTCCAGGGTCTGGTCATCACCAAGCCGGACGCGCCGTTCGGCCTGCCGATCTCGCAGGACATGTACCTGTACTACTTCGTGCTGGTGATCTCGATCCTGATCTATGTGGCCTCGGTGAACCTGCTGAAGTCGCGCTCCGGCCGCGCCATGATGGCGATCCGCGACAACGAAATCGCGGCCTCCGCAATGGGCGTCGACGTGGCGCTGTACAAGACGCTGGCGTTCGGCGTCTCGGCCGGCATCACCGGCGTCGCCGGCGGCCTCGGCGCCATCGCGGTGCAGTTCGTGGCGCCGGACAGCTACACCATCCAGCTCGCCATCGCGCTGTTCCTCGGCATGGTGGTCGGCGGTGTCGGCTGGCTGCCGGGCTCGATCATCGGCGCGGCATTCATCGTGTTCGTGCCGAACATCGCCGAGCACTTCTCCAAGGGCCTCTCGGGCGCGGTGTTCGGCCTGATCCTGATCGTCATCATCTTCGTCCTGCCGCACGGCGCGCGGCAGGTCGCCTACACGGCGCAGGGCTGGATCCACAAGCTGCGGAAATAGCAGTTCCGGTCTGACGATGCCCCTGGCCCCCGGCGATGCCTTCGCCGGGGGCTTTTCTTTGGGCGCGAACGGCGTCTAGGTTGCGGGCGTCGCCGTATCGGCTCTTCACTCACTCCACAAAGACCGTGATGGCCGGGCTTGTCGCGGCCATCCACGCCTTTTCCGAGTTGCCGTCAGTAAGGCGTGGATGCCCGGCACAAGGCCGGGCATGACGCGCGGAGAAGTCTGTGTCTCATTTCATCGACTGAGGTCTCGGCAGGCAGCCTCTCGGCAAGCATTGCTGCAGAGCTGCCCCACGATCGGAGGATGCAACGCGGCCGCGATCGGGCGTATGGATGGCGTCGCTCCGTCCCTTGCCGAGATGCTTGATGCGGTCCTTCTGTCTTCACCTCACGCGCTGCGGCGCTCTGCTTGCGTTGCTCGCCTTCGCGTCCACCGGCGCCTTGGCGCAGAAGGCCTACGATCCCGGCGCCAGCGACAGCGCCATTCGGATCGGCAATCTCATGCCCTATTCCGGCCCCGCCTCGGCCTATGCGATCGTCGGCCGCATCGAGCAGGCGTATTTCCGGATGATCAACGACCGGGGCGGCATCAACGGCCGCAGGATCGAGTTCATCTCCTATGACGACGCCTACAGCCCGGCGAA
This sequence comes from Rhodopseudomonas palustris, assembly GCF_003591005.1. Classification (GTDB taxonomy): domain Bacteria; phylum Pseudomonadota; class Alphaproteobacteria; order Rhizobiales; family Xanthobacteraceae; genus Rhodopseudomonas; species Rhodopseudomonas palustris_K. The sequence goes on along the minus strand of NZ_QYYD01000043.1, from coordinate 15,656 downwards.
GGCGGTGGAGCAGACCCGCAAGCTGGTCGAGAGCGACGAGGTGCTGCTGATGTTCAGCCCGATGGGCACGCCGTCCAACGTGGCGATCCAGAAGTATCTCAACGCCAAGGGCGTGCCGCAGCTGTTCGCCGCCACTGGAGCGACGCGGTTCGGCGATCCCACGGCGTTTCCCTGGACGATGGGCTGGCAGCCACCCTATCAGGTCGAGGGCCGGGTCTATGCCAAGTACATCCTGAAGACCAAGCCGGAGGGCCGGACCGCGGTGCTGTATCAGAACGACGATCTCGGCCGCGATCTGTTGAAGGGCCTCAGGGACGGCCTCGGCGACAAGGCCACGATGATCGTCGCCGAAGAGAGCTATGAAGTCACCGAGCCGAGCGCCGACAATCACATCGCGCGGCTCAAGGCGTCGGGCGCCGATGTGTTCGTCTCGATCACCACGCCGAAATTCGCCGCACAGAGCATCCGCCGTGCCGCCGAGATGGCGTGGCGGCCGCTGTACATCCAGGCCTTGGTGTCGGCCTCGATCGGCGCGGTGATCCGCCCGGCCGGGCTGGAGAACGCCCAGGGACTGGTGTCAGCCGCCTACAACAAGGACGCCGCCGATCCGCAATGGGCCGACGACGCTGGCATGCAACGCTTTCACGCCTTCCTCGACGCCTATGCGCCGGACGTGAACCGGGGCGACAACTCGGTGGTCTACGGCTACGGCGCCGCGCAGTGCCTGGTCGAAGTGCTGCGCCGCGCCGGCGACGATCTGACCCGCGCCAACGTGATGCGGCAGGCGGCAAGCCTCGACGGCTACGCGCCCGACACGCTGCTGCCGGGCATTACCATCACAACCGCGCCGAACGATTTTCATCCGATCGAACAGCTCCGGCTGATGCGCTTTGCCGGCGACCATTGGGAACTATTCGGGCCGGTGATCGGCGGCGAGCTGCGGAACTAATCTTCACAGACGCCAAGTAAAATATCCCACCCGGCGGCTTGGTCGCAGGTGCTCGCACTTGCTGCAACAGCGAGAAACGTGTTCAATCAGCAGCGAACTCAACGAAGTTCGAACAACAAGAACACACCCGACCAAGGAGCTTTTCGGAATGCAAACTTATCGTTCGCGCGCGCTCGCCTTTTCAGCAGCCGTCGCGGTCAGCTTCGCCACCTTCAGCGGCGCGGCCTTCGCCCAGAAGAAGTACGACACCGGGGCGTCCGACACCGAGATCAAGATCGGCAACATCATTCCCTATTCCGGCCCGGCCTCGGCCTACGGCACCATCGGCAAGACCGAGGAAGCCTATTTCCGGATGGTCAACGACAATGGCGGCATCAACGGCCGCAAGGTGAACTTCATCAGCTACGACGACGCCTATTCGCCGCCGAAGGCCGTCGAACAGGTTCGCAAGCTGGTCGAGAGCGACGAAGTGCTGGCGGTGTTCAATCCGCTCGGCACGCCGTCCAACACCGCCATCCAGAAATATCTCAACGCCAAGAAGGTGCCGCAGCTGTTCGTCGCCACCGGCGCGACCAAGTGGAACGATCCGAAGAACTTCCCCTGGACCATGGGCTGGCAGCCGTCCTATCAGAGCGAAGCCCAGATCTACGCCAAATATCTGATGAAGGAGAAGCCGGACGCCAAGATCGCCATCCTGTATCAGAACGACGATTTCGGCAAAGACTACCTGAAAGGCACCAAGGACGGTCTCGGCGCGAAGGCGGCCTCGATGATCGTCGCCGAAGAGACCTACGAAATTTCCTCACCGACGATCGACAGCAACATCGTCAAGCTGAAATCGGTCAATCCCGACGTCGTGCTGCTTTACGTCACGCCGAAGTTCGGCGCCCAGTCGGTCAAGCGGATCGCCGAGCTCGGATGGAAGCCGCTGGTGATCCTCACCAACGTCTCCGCCTCCGTCGGCAGCGTGATGCAGCCCGCCGGCTTCGACAACGCCCAGGGCGTGCTGTCGGCCGCCTACGCCAAGGACGGCACCGATCCGCAATGGGACAAGGACGAGGCTTTCAAGAAGTGGCACGCCTTCGTCGACAAGTACATGCCGGGCGCCAGCAAGACCGACAGCAACATGGTGTACGGCTACGGGGCCGCCCAGACGCTGCACAAGGTGCTCGAAATGTGCGGCGACGACCTCACCCGCGCCAACGTCATGAAGCAGGCCGCCAGCTTGAAGGACTTCGAGCCGGATACGCTGCTGCCCGGCATCAAGATCAACACCTCGGCGACCGACTTCGCGCCGATCAGCCAGCTGCAGATGATGCGCTTCAAGGGCGAGAAGTGGGAGCTGTTCGGCGACATCATCTCGGGCGACGTCAAAACCGAGTAAGCGCGAGCACCGCGCCGGGCGCATAGCGTCTCCACGCAACCTCTTCTAACTGACCAAATTGTAACCCCCGGCGACCCGCGTCGCCGGGGGTTATCTGTTGCCGGCCCCGGACAAACAGGTTTCAATCCGCGCCACGCCGCCCGAGCAACGAGGCGGTGATAACTGGCTCAGGAGACGACCCACAATGTCCTTTTCGCGTTCGAAACTGGCGGCGCTGTCAGCCGCCGCGCTGCTGCTCGCGGTGAGCAGCAATGGCGCTCTCGCTCAGAAGAAATACGATCCGGGCGTGACCGACACCGAGATCAAGATCGGCAATGTCGAGGCCTATAGCGGCCCGGCATCGGCCTACGGGATCATCGGCAAGACCGAGGAAGCCTATTTCCGCATGATCAACGATCAGGGCGGCATCAACGGCCGCAAGATCAATTTCATCAGCTACGACGACGCCTATTCGCCGCCCAAGACGGTCGAGCAGGTCCGCAAGCTGATCGAGAGCGACGAGGTCTTCCTGGTCTTCAACGCGCTCGGCACGCCGACCCAGACCGCCGTGCAGAAGTATCACAACGCCAAGAAGGTGCCGCAACTTTTCGTCGCAACCGGCGCGAGCAAATGGAACGACCCGAAGGACTTTCCCTGGACGATGGGCTTTCAGCCGAGCTATCGGGTCGAGGCGCGGATCTTCGCCAAGTACATCCTGAAAGAGAAGCCGAACGCCAAGATCGGGGTGTTCTACGCCAATGACGATTTCGGCAAGGACTATCTGCTCGGCCTCAAGGACGTGCTCGGCGCCAATTCCAAGCTGATCGTCGCCGAAGAAAGCTACGAGACCTCCGAACCGTCGATCGACGCCCATATCGTCAAGCTCAAGGACACCGGCGCCGACGTGCTGGTCAACATTTCGACGCCAAAATTCGCCGCCCAGGCCATCAAGAAAGTGGCCGAACTCAACTGGAAGCCGATGCATCTGATGACCGACGTGTCGATCTCGATCGGCGCGGTGATGAAACCCGCCGGCCTCGACGCCTCGGAGGGCGTGCTGTCCGCCGGCTACCTCAAGGACGCCTCGGACGCGCAGTGGGACAACGACGAGGGCATGAAGAAATTCAAGGCGTTCCTCGGCAAGTACATGCCCGGCGCCAACATCTCCGACACCAATCTTGTGTATGGTTATACTGCAGCGCAAACCATGGTGCAGGTGCTCAAGCAGGCCGGCGACGATCTGACCCGCGCCAATGTCATGAAGCAGGCCGCCAGCATCAAGGATTTCGCCGCCGACACCCTGCTGCCCGGCATCAAGATCAACACCTCGGCGACCGACTTCGCGCCGATCGAGCAATTGCAGATGATGCGATTTACCAAAGGCAAGTGGGAAATGTTCGGCGAGATCATCAGCGCCGAAACCGGCGGCTGACCGCGTCCGCGAGCTGGCTCGTCGCAGGCGGCGAGCCATGCGCAAACTCACCTCGTACTCACACTAACAGCACTGCTGTTACTCCGCACTGCAACAAGCCTCTGCGACGGTGTCGCAGGGGCTTTTTGTTGCCGCCTCAGCGGGAAAAGTGTTGAATGCTCCGGCAGGGCCGCCAAGAGCCCGAACAACAAACACACAATCAACGTATCAAGAAACGGGAGTCAGAAATGCCTTCACTCCGTACGCACACGGCTGCCCTCTCGGCCGTGCTCGCCATGACGCTCGCGGCCTCGAGCAGCGCGCTGGCGCAGAAGAAATATGATCCGGGTGCCAGCGACACCGAGATCAAGATCGGCAACATCATGCCCTATAGCGGCCCGGCCTCAGCTTACGGCGTGATCGGCCGCACCGAGGCGGCGTACTTCAAGAAGATCAACGACGCCGGCGGCATCAACGGCCGCAAGATCAACTTCATCAGCTACGACGACGCCTACTCGCCGCCGAAGACCGTGGAGCAGGCCCGCAAGCTGGTCGAGAGCGACGAGGTGCTGCTGATTTTCAACTCGCTCGGCACGCCGCCCAACTCGGCGATCCACAAATACATGAACACGAAGAAGGTGCCGCAACTGTTCGTCGCAACCGGCGCCACCAAGTGGAACGATCCGAAGGATTTCCCGTGGACGATGGGCTGGCAGCCCAACTACCAGAGCGAGACTCAGATCTACGCCAAATACATCCTCAAGGAGATGCCGAACGCCAAGATCGGCGTGCTGTATCAGAACGACGATTACGGCAAGGACTATCTCAAGGGCCTCGAGGACGGGCTCGGCGACAAGGGTAAGTCGATGATCGTGATGAAGGAGAGCTACGAGGTCTCCTCGCCGACGATCGACAACCATCTGGTCAAGCTGAAGGCCAGCGGCGCCGACGTGTTCATCAACATCACCACGCCGAAATTTGCCGCCCAGGCGATCAAGAAGAACGCCGAGATCGGCTGGAAGCCGGTGCACTTCCTCAATAACGTCTCGGCTTCGGTCGGCAGCGTGATCAAGCCGGCCGGCTACGAAGCCGCGCAGGGCGTGATCTCCGCCGCTTATGTCAAGGACGTCAGCGACGACCAGTGGAAGGACGATGCCGGCATGAAGGAATTCCTCGCCTTCATGGACAAGGACTTCCCGGACGGCAACAAGCTCGACGGCGGCACCATCGTCGGCTACGGCGTGGCGCAGACTCTGGTCGAGGTGCTGAAGCGCTGTGGCGACAACCTCACCCGCGAGAACGTCATGAAGCAGGCCGCCAGCCTGAAGAACTTCCGCACCGAAGTGCTGCTGCCCGGCATCAGCATCAACACCTCGGCGACCGACTTCGCGCCGATCAGCCAGCTGCAGCTGATGCGGTTCAAGGGCGAGAAGTGGGAGCTGTTCGGCGACGTCATCAGCGGCGACGTCGGGGGGTAGTGGTTGCACCACTGAAGTGGACGTGAAGAGCCACACGTCTCACACTCCGTCATGCCCGGCCTTGTGCCGGGTATCCACGCCTTGCAGACGGCATTTCGGAAAAGGCGTGGATGGCCGGGACAAGCCCGGCCATGACGGCATTCTTGTGGGATCCGGGGAACCCGCTTCGTCATTGCGAGCGAAGCGAAGCAATCCAGCGCCTTGCACGGCGCATGGATTGCTTCGTCGCTTCGCTCCTCGCAATGACGGAGAGGTTGACGTCGCGGCCTGCCGCGCATTGGCGCGGCAGGCCGTACTCATTCAAACGTTTCGTCGTTACGCCGCGGCTTCGTAGTTGATTTCGCTTTCCGCCAGCTTGGTCAGCGTGACGTCGGTGGTCTTCTCCTGCTGCAGGGTCTGGTCGAGCAGCTTGACGGCGTCCTTCATGCCGAGCAGGCCGGCCCAGGTCTTCAGCGTGCCGTAGCGGGAGATCTCGTAGTGTTCGACCGCCTGGGCGGCGGCGAGCAGACCGGCGTCGAGAGCTTCGGTGCCCTTGTACTCGTCCATGATCTCCTTGCCCTCGTCGATGATGCCCATGATGGCGTCGCAGGTCTTGCCGCGCGCCGGCTTGCCGAGGATTTCGAAGATCTGCTCCAGCCGCTCGATCTGGCCCTCGGTCTCGCCTTCGTGCTTTTCGAACGCCGCGCGCAGCTTGTCGGACGTGGCCGCCTTCGCCATCTTCGGCAGCGTCTTCAGGATCTGCTTCTCGGCGTAGTAGACGTCCTTCAGCGTATCGAGGAACAGGTCGTTGAGGTTTTTCTCTTTGGCAGCCGCCATGGTCGTCTCCGGTTGGTGATGGGAGTTCCGTCTCAGACGTGCGCCCAACGCAACTTCGGAGCGATAGTTCCAGCGGCTTCGCGTCCTCCACCGCGCGGAGCTACGCGAAGCGCGTTGGCCGATCTTTTGATCCGGAGACGCCGGCGGCTCAGGCGGCCAGCTGGGTCTCGACCAGCTTGATCCAATACGACGTGCCGTAGACGATGGCGTCGTCGTTGAAATTGTAGGCCGGGTGATGCAGCCCGGCGCTGTCGCCGTTGCCGATGAAGATGAAGGCGCCGGGGCGCGCTTCCAGCATATAGGCGAAATCCTCGGCGCCCATCAGCGGCGGCATCGACACCACGTTGGTGTCGCCGGCGATGTCGCGGGCGATGCGCTGCGCCACCTCGGTCTGCTCGGCGTGATTGACCACCACCGGATAGCCGCGCTCGTACTCCACCGTGATCTTGGCGCCGGTCGATTGCGCCACGCCGGCTGCAACTTCGTGGACGCGCTTCTCGACCAGATCGCGGACCTCGGGCGTCAGCGTGCGCACGGTGCCCTTCAGCTCGGCGATCTGCGGAATGACGTTGCGGGCATTGCCGGCGTGGAATTCGCAGATCGACACCACCGCCGATTCCAAGGGATCGACGGTGCGCGACACGATCGATTGCAGCGCGGTGATCAGCTGGGCGCCGACCAGCACCGAGTCGATGCACATATGCGGCCGGGCGGCGTGGCCCCCCACCCCCTCGATCCGGATGTCGACCGAATCGGTCGAGGCCATGATCGGCCCCGGACTGATCGCGAAGGCGCCGACCGGGATGCCGGGGCCGTTGTGCATGCCGTAGACCTGCTCGATGCCGAACCGGTCCATCAGCCCGTCCTTGATCATCGCCGCGGCGCCGGCGCCGCCCTCCTCGGCCGGCTGGAAGATCACCACCACGTCGCCGGCGAAGTTGCGGGTCTCGGCGAGATAGCGCGCGGCGCCGAGCAGCATCGCGGTGTGGCCGTCATGGCCGCAGGCGTGCATCTTGCCGGGCACCTTGGAGGCATACGGCAGATCGGTCGCCTCCTCGATCGGCAGCGCGTCCATGTCGGCGCGCAGCCCCACCACCTTGAGATCGCCCGCCGCCGGCTTGCGGCCGCGGATCACGCCGACGACGCCGGTGCGGCCGAGGCCCGTGACCACCTCGTCGCAGCCGAACTCGCGCAGCCGCTCCGCCACGAAGGCCGCGGTCCGATCGACGTCGTACATCAGTTCGGGATGCTGATGGATGTCGTGGCGCCAGGCCATGATCTCGGGTTGCAGGTCGGCGACGCGGTTGATCACGGGCATGAGGCTGACAGTCTCCAAATTTCACAAACCGAAATCACAGGCTAGCCGCCCTGCCGCCTGGCAGCAACTGTACAGCGCCGTCGCAGCGGTCTAAGCCTCTGCAAAATCACGACGTCACCGGACGCAGCGGGTGGGATGGAACGCATGACGGCGCAGATCGAAGGCGAATTCGACACTATCGTGGTCGGCGCGGGCACCGCGGGCTGCATCGTTGCCAACCGGCTGTCGGCCGATCCGAACCGCCGGGTGCTGCTGCTGGAGGCCGGCGGCCTCGACAACTGGATCTGGTTTCACATTCCGGTCGGCTATCTGTTCGCGATCGGCAATCCGCGCTCGGACTGGATGTTCAAGACCGATCCGGAGCCCGGCCTTAACGGCCGTTCGCTGGCCTATCCGCGCGGCAAGGTGATCGGCGGCTCCTCCGCCATCAATGCAATGATCTCGATGCGCGGCCAGGCCGCCGATTACGACCACTGGCGCCAGCTCGGCCTGTCCGGCTGGGGCTGGGACGACGTCCGCCAGGCATTCCGCCGGCTGGAGGATCATTTCCTCGGCGACAGCGAGCATCACGGCGCCGGCGGCGGCTGGCGGATCGAGGCGGCGCGGCTGTCGTGGCCGATCCTCGACGCGGTGGCCGACGCCGCCGGCGAGATGGGGATTCCGCGCAGCGCCGATTTCAACACCGGCGACAATGAGGGCGTCGGCTATTTCCACGTCAACCAGAAGCGCGGCCGGCGCTGGTCGTCGGCGCGCGGCTTCCTCAAGCCGGCGCTGCATCGCAAGAACCTGCGGCTCGAAACCAATGTGCTCACCGACCGCGTGCTGGTCGAGAACGGCCGCGCGGTCGGTGTGCGCTTCCTGCAGAACGGTGTGGCGGTCGAGGCGCGCGCGCGGCGCGAGGTGGTGCTGTGCGCCGGTTCGATCGGCTCGGTGCAGGTGCTGCAACGCTCCGGCATCGGCCCGGCCGAATGGCTGGCGCCGCTCGGCATCACGCCGGTGCTGGATCGCCAGGGCGTCGGCCGCAATCTGCAGGACCATCTGCAGCAGCGCGCGATCTACAAGGTGTCGGGCGGCCGCACCCTCAACGACATCTATCACTCGCTGCCGCGCCGCGCCTGGATGGGCATCGACTACGCGTTCCGCCGCCGCGGCCCGCTGACCATGGCGCCGTCGCAGCTCGGCATCTTCACCCGCTCCGATCCGCATCAGGAGCGCGCCAACATCCAGTTTCACGTCCAGCCGCTGTCGCTGGATAAATTCGGCGATCCGCTGCACCGCTTCTCCGCCATCACCGTGGCGGCCTGCAATTTGCGCCCGACCTCGCGCGGCGAGATCAAGCTGAAATCCACCGCACTCGACGCGCCGCCGTCGATCGCGCCGCATTATCTCGAGACCGAGGACGACCGCCGCGTCGCCGCCGACGCCATCCGCGTCACGCGCCGGCTGATGCAGCAGCAGGCGCTGGCGAAGTATCACCCCGAAGAGTATCTGCCCGGCCCGTCGGTCGGCGACGACGACGCCTCGCTGGCCAAAGCTGCCGGCGACATCGGCACCACGATCTTCCACCCGGTCGGCACCGCCAAGATGGGCCTCGCCAGCGATCCGCTAGCCGTGGTCGACGAACGCTTGCGCCTGCACGGCCTGCAAGGCCTGCGCGTCGTCGACGCCTCGGTGATGCCGACGATCACCTCCGGCAATACGAATACGCCGACCGCGATGATCGCCGAGAAGGGCGCGGAGATGATCGTGGCGGACGGCAAGTAAGCGCCGGGCCGCGCCTCGCTCGGAATCGTCACGCTTACTTGTCAAACAGCCACGGCAAATCTTTCTCGCGGCGCCTGAAGCGTCCGAGCCATGCACCCGTCGCTGCGCAGCGAGGGGTGGGGGCGCGCCGGTCGGCGCAAAGGGTGGTGCTTGTCGCGATCACTTCTTTCGAAGTCATCGCGCAACGCCTCGTCGGCGCGCCCACCGCGGCGATCTTGTGGGCCGAAGGACCGTTCTTCCGGGACCGAGCGAGCTTGCGGGCTTTCCCCGGCCTCCACTCGACCCGTCCAGCCTCTTGAAGCGGCAGCCGCTCGTAGTAGCGGCGGACGGTGGCCCTCAGCCTCCCGGACGACGTGGCTGCGAACCACCTCGCGCAGGACGCCGCATCCGGCCGAGCGACGCCGCACCGTGCGGCTCCGCCAGACCGTCACCGGCCAGCCTCCCGGCCGGTGATCTGTCCCGCTCAACGACGCCTCGCGAAGCGCCCCTCGTGGACAGGACGAGGTGGATTATAGTCTTAATAGGAATAGTGTCAAGACCTGTAGCCCGGATGGAGCGCAGCGCAATCCGGGAGCGCCGACACCGGGCGTCGGACTATGACCGCGTCGGTCGCGGGCCCTCGATTTCGCTTCGCTGCATCGAGGCTACAAAGATGCCCGCCTTCCTCCCCCGCCTAGCCCCTGCCGGCCCGATCTGCTAAAGCGCGGCCTTAATCCCCCTGCACATCACGAGACCACAATGATCCCGCGCTATACCCGTCCGGAAATGGCTGCCATTTGGGAGCCGCTGACCCGCTTCAAGATCTGGTTCGAGATCGAGGCGCACGCCTCGGACGCGCAGGCCGAGCTCGGCGTGATTCCGAAGGAAGCGGCGGAGACGATCTGGGCCAAGGGCAAGGACGCGGCGTTCGATGTCGCGCGGATCGACGAGATCGAGCGCGAGGTCAAGCACGACGTCATCGCCTTCCTGACGCATCTGGCCGAATTCGTCGGCCCGCTGTCGCGCTTCGTGCATCAGGGCATGACCTCGTCGGACGTGCTCGACACCTGCTTCAACGTCCAGCTGGTGCGCGCCGCCGACATCCTGCTGGCCGATCTCGACCGCGTGCTCGCCGCGCTGAAGACCCGCGCGTTCGAGCACAAGATGACGCCGTCGATCGGCCGCTCGCACGGCATCCACGCCGAGCCGGTGACGTTCGGCCTGAAGATGGCCTACGCTTACGCCGAATTCTCGCGCGCCAAGGAGCGCCTGATCGCCGCCCGCAAGGAAGTCGCGACCTGCGCGATCTCCGGCTCGGTCGGCACCTTCGCGCACATCGATCCGCGGGTCGAAGAGCACGTCGCCAAGGCGATGGGGCTCAGCGTCGAGCCGGTGTCGACGCAGGTGATCCCGCGCGATCGCCACGCGATGTACTTCGCCACGCTCGGCGTCATCGCCTCGTCGGTCGAGCGGCTCGCCACCGAGATCCGCCACCTGCAGCGCACCGAAGTGCTCGAGGCCGAGGAGTACTTCTCCGAGGGCCAGAAGGGCTCGTCCTCGATGCCGCACAAGCGCAACCCGGTGCTGACCGAGAACCTCACCGGCCTCGCCCGCATGGTGCGCAGCTATGCGATGCCGGCGATGGAGAACGTCGTGCTGTGGCACGAGCGCGATATCTCGCACTCCTCCGCCGAGCGCATGATCGCGCCGGACTCCACCGTGACGCTCGACTTCGCACTGAATCGCCTGGCCGGCGTGATCGAGAAGCTGGTGGTGTATCCGGACAACATGACGAAGAATCTGGATCGCCTCGGCGGCCTGATCCACTCGCAGCGCCTGCTCACCGCGCTGACCCAAAAGGGCTGCTCGCGCGAGGAGAGCTACAAGCTGGTGCAGCGCAACGCCATGCCGGTGTGGCGCGGCGAAGGCGACTTCCTGACGCTGCTGAAGGCCGACCCGGACATGAAAAAGTACATGACCGACGCCGAGATCGAGGAGCAGTTCGACCTCGGCTACCACCTCAAGCACGTCGACACGATCTTCCAGCGGGTGTTCGGCGAGAGTTGACGGCGGACGAGAGCCTGGGCGCACTCCAACCTCTCGTTCGTCATTCCGGGGCGCTCGCTCTTGCGAGCGAACCCGGAATCCAGACATTGTGGAAATGACAGAGTCGCAGAACGCTGCGAGATTCCGGGTTCGCCGCTACGCGGCGCCCCGGAATGACTGGGGAGAGGCTCGAACCTACACCCCCCGCCGCCCTTAGACTACGCCGCCCCCCGCTCGTCATTCCGGGGCGCTCGCTCTTGCGAGCGAACCCGGAATCCAGACGTTGTGGACATGACAGAGTCGCAAAACGCTGCGAGATTCCGGGTTCGCCGCTACGCGGCGCCCCGGAATGACTGGGGAGAGGCTCCGAACCTACACCCCCCGCCACCCTACGACCACGCCGACCTCCCGTGCGTCATTCCGGGCGCTCGGTCTTCGCGAGCGAACCCGGAATGACTCGCTTGGGGCGGTGAGCCAAAAGCGCCGCAGGGTCAAGCGTGGCGTATTGACACTGTACATACACGTCCCGATATTGCCGGCATGAGCAAGCTTCCGCAACGCGCCTCCGAGCCGTCCGGCCCTACTGTCGCCCAGCCTGAAGCTGCGCTCGGCGGCAAGGGCAGCATCAATCTGCGGATCGAGACCGATACGCGAGAGCTGATCGACGACGCTGCGGCCGTCCTCGGCAAGACCCGGACCCAGTTCATGGTCGACAGCGCCCGCCGCGAGGCGACCGACGTGCTGCTCGAGCAACGGCTGTTCGCGCTCGAGCCGGAGCGCTACGACGCCTTCGTGCGTGTGCTCGACAATCCTCCCGCGCCGGGGCCGAAGCTGCGCGCGCTGCTGCGCCGGGTGCCGGCATGGCAGAAGCCGTAAGGCGCTACGAGGCCCCCGTGCCGCTGACCGCGGCGCATGATCTGGCGAGCTTCGACTGCGGCGAGCCGGCCCTGAACGATTGGTTCCGCCATCGCGCCCTGGCGAACGAGAGCCGGTTCTCGCGGACCTATGTGGTCTGCGACGGCGACCGCGTCGTCGCATTCTGCTGCATTTCGGCCGGCGCGGTCGAACGCGCCGCCGCACCGGGGAAGCTCCGCCGCAATGCGCCCGATGCAATCCCGGTAGCGGTGATCGGTCGGCTAGCGGTCAGCCGCGATCACGCGGGCCGCGGGCTTGGCGCAGGCCTGCTGGCCGATGCGCTGCACCGCATCGCAGTTGCCTCGCAGAGTATCGGCATCGGCGCAGTTCTGGTCCACGCCAAGAGCGACATGGCGAAGCGGTTCTATCTTGGTTGCGCCGAATTCCTCGAATATCCAGCCGACAGCCGGACGTTGTTTCTGCCGATCGAGACGGTGGTGGCGGCGTTCGATCGATCGATCACAACCGAAAACTAACCAAACCACGATAGACCTACCGCGTGTCTGGGCATCCGAACATTCTGGTCTTCGATTCCGGCCTCGGCGGCCTCACCGTGCTGCGCGAGATCGTCCGGGCGCGGGCGGATGCGCGTTATGTCTATGCGGCGGACGATGCGTTCTTTCCCTACGGGCAGCACAGCGAGGAGGCGATCATCGGCCGGGTGGTGCCGCTGATCGGCGAACTGATCGACGCCCATGCGCCGGACCTCGTCGTGATCGCCTGCAATACCGCCTCGACCCTGGTGCTGGCGCATCTGCGCGCCGCCTATCGGGTGCCGTTCGTCGGAACCGTGCCGGCGATCAAGCCGGCTTGCGCGGCGTCCAGGACGAGGCGGGTCTCGGTGCTCGGTACCAGCGGCACCGTGAAGCGTGAATATACCCGCGCGCTAATCCGCGATTTCGCTCAGGGCTGCGACGTCAAGCTGGTCGGCTCGGCGCATCTCGCGTCGCTGGCCGAAGCTGCGCTTGGTGGCACGCCGGTGGCCGACGCGGCGATCGCCGCCGAAATCGCGCCCTGCTTCGTGACTGGCGACGGACCAGACAACCGCACCGATACCATCGTGCTGGCGTGTACGCATTACCCGCTGCTGCTCGACCGGCTGGTGCGGCTGGCGCCGTGGCCGGTGGACTGGATCGACCCGGCGCCGGCGATCGCGCGGCGCGTGGTCAGCCTGCTCGGCGCCGGCAGCGATCGTCATCAAAATGAACCGGGCGCCACCATAGTGTTCACTTCCGGACAGTCGCATCGACTCGCCAGTGCGTTAACTCCCTATTTTGGCGGTCATATCCCCGCCTGAGCGCTTTCCGACGCCGTCCGGCACTGCTACTTTCTCAGGCAGGGAGGACGACCGATGGCCAGGACGATCTTGATCGCGCTCGCAGCTGTGTTGGCCGCCGGCATTGCTGGCGCGCAGCAGCCACCGAGCGGCATCAAGCGCACGCCGCTGCAAAAGGTCGAGTTCCCGGACGGCTACGTCACGGTCAGCGGCCTCGCCGAGCTTCCCGCCGGCGGCCGGATCGGCCGCCACACCCATCCCGGCATTGAAACCGGCTATCTGCTGGAAGGCGAAGCCCTGATGACGATCGACGGCCAGCCCGACAAGCATTTGAAGGCCGGCGACTCCTACTCGATCCCGGCCGGCGTGGTGCACGACGCGGCAGCGCATGGCGGCGGCGCCAAGGTGATGGCCGTGTGGGTGGTCGACAAGACCAAGCCGCTGTCCAGTCCGGCGCCGTAGTCCGACGTGCGCGGCAAGCTCCGAATTCTGTCGCTGCGGCGGCGGCTGATCAGCGATCTGATGCGCGCGTCGCGCGACGTGCCGCTAATCACCTATCAGCGCTCGCTGAACCTGACGCCGCTGGCGCTGGCGCGCGGCCGGCTGGCCACGCCGCCCGGCTTTGCGGCGATCATCGCCAAGGCCTGGGCGCTGGTGGCGCGCGAGCAGCCGATGCTGCGCACGCTGGTGGTCGATTTCCCGTTTCCGCATGTCTACGAGCTGCCGCGCAGCGTCGCGATGATCGCCATCGCCCGCACCGTCGAGGGCGAGGACTGCGTGCTGATGCAGAAGGTGGTCGGCGCCGATGAATTGTCGCTGCGCTGCGTCGATGCGCTGATCCGCGAGGCGCAGACCGCGCCGATCTGCGAGGTGCCGATGTTCCGCAAGCTGCTGCGGATCAGCGCACTGCCCTGGCCGCTGCGACGGATCGTATGGTGGGGCGGCATGGCGCTGGCGCGGCAGCGCGCGAATTTCTTCGGCAGCGTCGGGCTGTCGTCGGTGTCGGCGCTCGGCGCCGGCGACCTCTATCCAATCAGCCCCGGCCCCTACATGCTGAGCTACGGCCGGCTGCACGACGACGGCCGCTTCGACATGGTGATCCGCTTCGACCACCGGCTGATCGACGCCGCCCCGATCGCCCGGGCGATGACCCGGCTGGAACAGGTGCTGAACACCAGCATCGCCGGCGAATTGCAGGCGATGTACTGCGCGGCGACCGACCTGCCGCCGGTGCGGGCGATCGGCGCCTGAGGCCGGCGGGCGGGTTCCGGCCTGTCGCCTAATTGACATCCGGGCGGTTTCTCCCTAGAACCCGGCCAACAACGCGGGCCTTTCGGCCCGCGTTGCGTTTCGCGACCCGTGGTCCTCCCCTATCAGCTTTGGGGCCGGATCTGTCGGCGGCTGGTTCTCCGGCCGCACAGGAGGGCGCGTCTCCTCATGCAAGACCGAAAAACGCCATCGCGGTCGCGATGGCTGTGAACAACCGAGGACGCGATGACAAAGCGCAGTGAAGCCAAGTATAAAATCGACCGCCGTATGGGCCAGAACATCTGGGGCCGCCCGAAGAGCCCGGTCAACCGCCGCGAATACGGCCCCGGCCAGCACGGCCAGCGCCGCAAGGGCAAGCTGTCCGACTTCGGCGTGCAGCTGCGCGCCAAGCAGAAGCTGAAGGGCTACTACGCCAATATCTCCGAGCGCCAGTTCCACGCCATCTACGTCGAGGCGACCCGCCTCAAGGGCGATTCGGGCGAGAACCTGATCGGCCTCCTGGAGCGCCGTCTCGATTCGGTCGTGTACCGCGCCAAGTTCGTCTCGACGATCTTCGCGGCGCGCCAGTTCATCAATCACGGCCACATCAAGGTCAACGGCAAGCGCGTCAACATCTCGAGCTACAAGGTGCGCGTCGGCGACGTGATCGAGGTCAAGGAATCGTCGAAGCAGCTCGCCATCGTGCTGGAAGCCAGCCAGCTGCCCGAGCGCGACGTGCCCGACTACATCGAAGTCGACCACAACAAGATGACCGCCAAGTTCGGCCGCATCCCGGCGCTGTCCGACGTGCCGTTCGCGGTGCAGATGGAGCCGCATCTGATCGTCGAATTCTACTCGCGCTAAGCGCGACGGACCTGCTTTCTTCGTACTGATTGCTGCTCAGTCCGATGCATCGAGGCCCCGGTTCGCCGGGGCCTTTTTGTTTGTGCTCGGTGTCCCGGACGCGATGCGGATCACCCTCCCCTGGAGGGGGAGGGTCGGCACGCATGCCGCGAAGCGGGATGCGTGACGGGGTGGGGTGAGCCGCGGGCATTGCGGATGAACTCTTCGCGGGGGGGCCCCCCCCCGGGGG
>NZ_QYYD01000042.1 GCF_003591005.1 Rhodopseudomonas palustris | reverse complement strand
GAGTGACGGCGGAACAGCCGTAAGTGACTCACACGACTCGCAGTTTTGCCTTCCAACTTAAACCGGACAGCAGTGGCCTTGTGCCGGGCATCCACGCCTTGCTGAAGGAGATGCAGCAAAGGCGTGGATGGCCGGGACAAGCCCGGCCATGACGGAGTTTGTGAGCAAATTGGCGGACCGGAAAATGTGGCTGATATGTCGGCTTTAGTTTTGAGTCAGCCTCTGAGGTGCGCGCGCAGCGCGCCTCGAAGGATGCGGCCAAGGCGCTCGCGGCCCATCCTTTCGAGGCTCACTGGGCCGGCGGCCTAGTGAGCACCTCAGGATGACGGCGGTGGTTCTATCGAATGCAGAATAGCTCCAGGTCCGGGCCGCTCAGTGAATGGCGGCGTACATGATCTTCTCCTCGGTCGCGTCCAGACTGGAGAATTCTTCGACCACCTTGCCCTGCCGGCTGACCAGGATGCGATCCGACAGTGCCAGAATCTCCGGCAGATAAGACGAGATCACCACCACTGCCCTTCCCTCGTCGGCCAAGCGGTTGATCAGGTCGTGGATCTCGACAATGGCGCCGACATCGACGCCGCGGGTCGGCTCGTCGAAGATCACCACGCTGGGGTCCTGCGCGAGTGATTTGGCAATCACAACCTTCTGCTGATTGCCGCCGGACAGTTCGACCACCTTGGCCCTGGTGCTGATCGCCCGGACGTTCAACCGTTTGATCCAGCTCTCCCCGCTCGCCTGCGCCTCCGACCGCGACAGCAGGAAGCGGCCGCGCGGAAACTTGGCGAGCAGCCCGAGATAGACGTTGCGGGCGATCGACATCGTCTCGAAGAAGCCTTCGACCTTACGGTCCTCAGTGATGTAGGCGATGCCGTCCTTCACCGCGGGCGCCGGCACCCGGTAGCGCACCGGCTCGCCGCGCAGCAGGATCTCGCCGCCGTGGAAGAAGTCGCGCTTCAGCACGCCGGCGGCGATCTTGAACGTCTCGGTGCGCCCGGCGCCGACCAGCCCGAACACGCCGGTGATCTGGCCGGCAAAGATCGACAGCGAATTGTTCTTCACCATCGGCGCCAGCTTCAGGTTCTGGATGGTCAGCATCCGCTCGCCAGCGGGACGCACCGTCGCCTTGCGACCGCCGTACAGAGTGTTCGACAAATCGCGGCCGACCATCGCCTGCACGATACGGTCACGATCGAAGTTGCGAGCCTCGTCGGTGACCACGTGCTTGCTATCGCGCAGCACGGTGATGCGATCCGCCAGCAGCAGCGCTTCTTCCAGCGCATGCGAGATGAACACGATCGAGACGCCGCGCTTTTTCAGATCGCGCACCAGATCGAAGAAGTACTTCTTCTCCTCCGGCGTCAGCGTCGCGGTCGGCTCGTCGAAGATGATGACTTTGGCCTGATGCAGCACCGCGCGGGCGATCTCGACCATCTGCTTCTGCGCCGCGCCGAGCATCCCGACGGTCGCGGTCGGCGTCACGTCGAAATTCAGCGACTGCAGGAATTGCTGGGCCGCGATGTAGATGCCGCGCAGCCGGTTGTAGAATTTCTCCTGGCCGAGAAACAGATTCTGCGCCACCGTCATGGTCGGCACCAGGCTGTTCTCCTGGAACACCATGCCGATGCCGAGATGCCGCGCTTCCAGCGGCGTCTTCGGCGCGACTTCCTTGCCGTCGACCAGCATGGTGCCCGAGGTCAGCGTCACCACGCCGGCCATCGCCTTGGTCAGCGTCGACTTGCCGGCGCCGTTCTCGCCGACCAGCGCGTGGATCTCGCCGCGGCGCAGTTGGAAGTCGACGCCGTCGATCGCCGGCACGCCGGAGTACAGCTTGGTCGCCTTGCGGAATTCCAGAACGTTCTCGGTCATGCGCCGGCCCCGCCTTGGATGTCGGAGAGCTTCAATCGCAGCAGCCGGCCTGGCCCCTTGGCGAGGACGTAGAGGCTGTCTGCAACCTGAACCGCGGCAACCACACCGTGATTGGTGCCGTCGACGCGGCTGTGCAGTGAGTACTGGGGCCCGTAGTCGGCGCCGAGTCGAACGACAAGGCCATAGGAGCGTGGCGGTGCCCATGGCTTGATGACGCCCATGGTCTTCAGATGCGCACCTTGCATCGGTTCGCGGAACGAGTGTCCCGCAGTGAGCCGCGGCACGATCCAGAATTCCGGATCGATCTCGGCCATCATCCGGCGCCGATAGGTGGCCTCGCGGAGCACGAATTCGATCAGTTGCGTCCGCGCCGTGAACGCCGTCAGCCAGAACCCGCCGCCCGGCGCCGCCGTCAGCCGCGAAGGGTACACCGGCAGATGATCGAACACCGGCTTGACCTTGCCGTCGCCGCTCACCGCGACCAGGCGATGCCGCCAACTCTCGCTGACCAGCGTCGTATCGCCCGCCACTGCCGCACCGAAGGCGTAACGAAGGCCCGATGCCACGACGTCCACCTTGCGGGACGCCGCATCGATCGACAGCAGTCGTCCGCTCCGGCCGCGACTGAGCAGATCGCGGCCCCACTCCGCATAAGGCAGTTCGGTCGAGCCGTCTGTCGCCAGCAGCGCGCCGCCTCGCCCCGGCGCCAGCGCGTTGACGGCCGTCATGCCGGCGCCGGTGATCACAACCTCGCTGCTATCGCCCGGCGCAAACACGCGCACTTCACGTCCCGCCAATGCAACGGCAAGCCGGCCATCCGGCAGCACACACAACGCTGTCAGAGGCTGATCAAACTGCCGCACCGACACGAACGACTCACCGTCCAGCCGCAGCACGGCGTTGCCATCCGCGACGTAGAGCGTGGTCCCATCGGTCGCGAGATCTTCCGCGGTCGGCACGGTGGCGATGATCTCGGCGTGTTCGAGTGCCTGATTGGGCTTCAGCGCGCCATCGAATGGCGGCACCGTGATGGCGCCCTCGCCGCGGCCGAGGAAGCGATGCGCGAATTCGCGAAGCGCCGGGATCATGATTGTTTTCCCCATCGCTTGTCGTATTGGACGAAGTTCGGATCGGCGCCGGCGAGCTTGTAGCGGCCGATGCGGTTGTTGGCGATGCCGCCGAGATACAGATGGCCACGATGCTCGCGCATTGACGTAATCATCGGATGATTGGCGCCCGACAGATCCCAGAAGGATTCGAGGATCTGGCCCTGCTCGTTGAATTTGACCACGCAGCCGGTGTTGATGTTCGGGAACAGCCACTCGTCAACCGGCAGCCGCTTGCCCATGCGGCGGCGGAAGTCGGGCATCCGCCACGCAAGATCGAGCGCCGGCGAGCGCATGCCGACCAGCGCCAGCCAGTAATTGCCGTCGGAAGCGAGATTGATGTTGTCCGGATAGCCCGGCAGGTTGTCCATCACCACCTCGACGGTGCCGGACTTCGGCCCATCGAACCAATAGCGCTTGATCGAGCAGCCGAAGGTCTCGGCGAACAGGATCGACTGCCGGTCGCTGGCAATCGCAATGCCGTTCGGGAATTTCAGCCCGCGCAGCACGGTCCGCGTGGTGTTGGTGTTCGGGTCGTAGCAGATGATGCGGCCGTTGCCGCGGGCCTCGAGGCCATCGACCGGCCACTCGTCCATCTCGTAGCGCACGGTGGCTTCCGAGAAGAAGATGCGGCCGTCGTCGGCGATATCGAGATCGTCGGCAAGCCGCAGCCGGCTGTCGTCGTTGACCGACCACAGGCTGCGGTTGGTCTCGTCAGTCGCCTTCTCGACCTTGCCGTCCGGCGCGATACGATACAGCCCCATGCCGCCGATGCAGCAGTAAAGGTTATCGTTGCGGTCGAACGCCATGCCGAGCGGCTGGCCGCCGATATGCGCGAACACCTCCATACGGGTGTAGTCAGGCGCGTGGAACTTCATGATGTCGCCGTGGCGCGACCCCGCATAGAGATTGTCGTGGCGGTCGAGGATGACGTCCTCGGGCGCCTCGATCTTGCCGAGGCCGATTAGAGAGACGTCGCGCAGCTTGTCGTTCTGCTCGAACGGGCCGCCCTGGCCGATCTCGGTCGGCGGCGGCGGCGGCAGGTAGTGATAGGCCGGCGCGACATAGACCTTGCTGATGATGCGGTTGCGGTTCTTCAGCCAGCGGATGTCGATCATCGCGGCGACCAAGAGGATCGACGCCAGCACCATGCGGTTGTAGCCGCCGCGCACCGACAGCGTCGTGAGGCCATTGGTGATCAGGAGCACGATCAGCGTGCCCGCCAGCGCCTTGGCGACCGAGCCCTTGCCGCCGCCGAGCGTGATGCCGCCGAGCACGGTCGCGGTCAGCACCGTGACTTCGAGGCCGATACCGACGTCGCCGCCCACGGTGCCGAGCCTGGCGGCGAAGAACAGCGCGCCGATTGCGGTGAGCGCACCGCTGGCGACGTAGCACAGCGCGATGGTGCGGCGAACCGGAATGCCGGAATTATACGCCGAACGGCGCGAGCCGCCGATCGCGGTGATGTGCCAGCCCGGCCGCAGCCGCGTCAGGAAAATGTGGCCGAAGATCGCCACCGCGACATACAGCAGCGCGACGCTCGGGATGCCGAACACGTCGCCGCCGCCGATGAAATCCCACAACGGAAAGTCCGGCATCGACGAGGCGATCTTGACCGAATTGCCGACCAGCAAAAGATCATAGGCCGAGCGGAAGATGATCAGCGTGATCAGCGTGGTGATGAAGGCCCGCAGCCGCAGATAGCCGATTAGGATGCCGTTGATGCTGCCGAGCAGCGCACCGCACGCGATGGTGGCGACGATCACCGCCGGCACCGGCCAGTTCAACACGTTGAGGCAATACAGCGCGCAGAAATCGCACAGCGCGAACATCGAGCCGACCGACAGGTCGATGCCGCCGACGATCACGACGAGCGCAATACCGAGCACGACAAAGCCGATCTCGCCGGCCTGCCGCGCGGTGTCGCCGAGCGACGCCGGCGACAGGAAGCCGGGGATCGCGCGGCTGAGCGCGACCGCCACCACGATCAGCACGATCATCGGGATCGCGGTTTCGGTCCAGCGCTTCGACAGGATTTCGCCGAGCAGATGATCCGGCCAGTAGCGCGACTTGAATTTGACGAGAGCTTCTTGCATGGGGCCCGCTGGACTGGAAGGGTCGCCGATGGGCAGGCGCGCGCGCCCGCAGCAGCCGCTCGCGCAATGCGGGCGACGCCGGGATCGGAGACGCGTGCGCTACTTCTTCAGGTCGCTGAGATTCCAGCACGCCGTATCGGAGCCGGCGTTGTCCTTGGTGATCGGGATCAGCGTGGTGTAGATTGAGCCCTTGACGTCACCCGGCTTGGCGCCGGAGGACAGCAACCATTTAATCATCGCCGCCATGTCGGCGGCCTGGATCGGCACGTCGTAGCTGAGATCGAGATCGAACGCGCCCGACTTCACCAGTTCGCAGGCGCCCTTGCGCTCGCCGCCGCCCGAGGTGGCCAGGAACACCTTGCCGGTGAGCCCCGCCTCCTTCACCGCCGCGGCGGTGCCGATGTCCATGCCGTCCCAGAAGCCGACGATGCCGCACAGATCCGGGTTCTGCTTCAGCACCGTCTGGGTGATCGCTTTGGCCTTGGCGGCGTCCCAATCGGCCGCCTGCGACGACACCACCTTGATGTTCGGGTTCTTGGCCAGCACGTTCTCGACGCCCTTCAGCGTGTAGGCCGACGTCGCCGCGGACAGCGCGCCCTGCATGATGGCGACCTTGCCGGACTTGCCCTCGCAGGCCTTCACCACCGCCTCGGTGGCGCGCTCGCCGACCTCGATCCAGTTGGCGCCCACGAAGGCCGAGCTGCGATACACCGAGCCCATGTTGATCTGGATGATGAAGATGCCTTCCTTCTCGGCGCGCTGCAGCAGCTTGGCATAGGTCTGCACGTCGGGATTATGCACGATGATCGCTGCCGGCTTCTCGGAGATCAGCGTGGTCAGCGCCTGCGCGCCGGCGCTGGTGCTCCAGTTGGGATCGCGCACGATCACCTTCATGCCGAACGGCTCGAGCTCGCGCTTGACCCCGGCGAACCAGCCTTCGGTGAGGTCGAAATTCATCGCCACCGGAATATAGGCGACGGTCTTGCCGGCCAGCGCGGCCTTGAACGGCCCCTGGAACGGCTCGTCGAGCCCCTGCTGCGCGCGCACCGGCAGCGCCATCGCCGCCACCGCCGTCGCGGCCATCATCAGCCGCAATGCAGTGCGCTTCAGTTGAACCGACATGGTCACCTCCCTTGATCCCTGGTGCTTGCCCGGCGTTGCTCGCCGTAGCTTTTCGGATTCGTCAGATATCGCCCTGCTGGGCGGTCTCCTCGTTGCGCGGATTGACGAAGGAATCGGCGATCACCGCGATCAGCAGCACGACGCCCTTCACCAGATTCTGCCCCGAATAGGAGACGTCCATGATCGTCATGCCATTCAGCATGGTGCCGATCAGCAGCGTACCAATCACCACGTTGAGCACGCCGCCGCGGCCGCCCGACAGGCCGATGCCGCCGAGCACCACGACCAGAATGACGTCGTAGATCATCGTCGAGTTGAAGATGCGGGTCGGCATGCTGTTGACCGACGAGGCCATCACCAGCCCGGCGAAGCAGCCGATCAGCGCCGCCAGCACGTATTGCAGCACGATGATCGGACGGGTCGGAATGCCGGTGACGCGCGCGGTGTTCGGATTGTCGCCGACCGCATAGATATAGGCGCCGGGCCGCGTACTACGCAGCAGGAACGCGACAGCGAGACAGGCCAGCCCGAACACGATGATCGGCAGCGGCACCCCGAGCAACTGCCCCTGCCCCAGCCATTCGAAGCCCTGCATGCCGGGGCTCCATTGCACCACATCGAGCTTGAACAGCGCCGCCTGGCCGAAGCCGGCGAGAAACAGCCCGCTCGCCAGCGTGGTGAACAGCGCCGGCACTTCGGCATAGGCGATCAGCCAGCCATTGAACACGCCGAACGCGACCGCAAGTAACAGCGCGACTGAAAGCGCAACCGGCAGCGAACTGCCGTCCTGCACCATTTGCAGCACCAGCCCGGGCGGCACCGCTAGCACCGCGATCAGCGAAATATCGATGCCACGGCCGATCACCACGATCGCCATCGCCAGGCCGAGGATGCCGAGAACGGACACGTTCTGCAGCAGCGTCAGCATGTTCGCGGTGGTGAAGAAGCCCGGCAGAAACACGACGAATGCAGCAAACATGACGGCAAAGATGCCGAGCACGATGCCCTGCTGACCGACCCGACTGAGCGCCATCCCAAGCCTTGCGTCTTTTTAGTTAGCTGATCCTCCCCCGTCCTTTTACTAATTGCAAGCCAAATTGTCGCACTAACAGCTCGCGTGTTTGTGCACCGCATCGAGGACAGATCTTCAAGCGCGAAGGCGTGTTGCGCGATCAGGACAGCTGCGACAATCACAGGTTGGCGATACGCGATGATAAAACGAGCGACGGATCAAGAGCCGGCGTTGCACCGGCGCACGCAATCACCGCCAAGCGACAACAAATCAAGTCGCAGCGACAGTACGCAAGACTTCGCCCCGTCATTGCGAGGAGCACCCGGATCGGCGCTTCGCGCCGTCCGAGCACAGGCTCCGCGACGAAGCAATCCAGCGCAATGCACGAGGCTGGATTGCTTCGCTTCGCTCGCAATGACGGAGACGAAACTTGGAATCTCTATTCGATTGGAAGTTGAAATGAGTTGGTCATGGCCGGGCTTGTCCCGGCCATCCACGCCTTTTCTGCATTTCCCTCAGCAAGGCGTGGATGCCCGGCACAGGGCCGGGCATGACGAGGTGAGGCACATTCAAATGAGCGACGTCTCGGCGTTTGCGAGGCTGCAGCGCGCGCTAATAACTACACGGTCGGCAAAATTGAAAACCGCTCGCCTGCGTTCCGCTGAGTCAGCAGATCGGCGCCCGCCTCTTCCACCACCACCGCATCGACGCGCGCGACGGACGGGCCGCGATGACACGCGCTGATCATGTCGGCGACGACACCATCTTCACCGGCGAACGTCGCTTCGACGCTACCGTCGCGGCGGTTGCGGACCCAGCCTTCGAGGCCCTTGGCCTGCGCCGTCATCGCCACCCAGGCGCGATAGCCGACGCCCTGGACGCGGCCGCGGATCATGACGTGGCGGATCGTGGAGCTCATTCGCGTGCCAATCCAAGACATTGCGCGGCGCGCTCGCAAGCCAGCTCGGCGCGAGTGGCGCGGTCCATGAAGTCATCCATCGTACTGCCTGCCGGAGTGCTGACAAGCGCCAGCGCGCAAGGCAATAACCTCGCGTTCGCCGCCAAAAGAAAATTGTATCCGTGTCTAGTCTTCATCCGCCAGCGACGCCTGCAACGCGAGCAGCGCCTGCTTCAGCGGCGGAAGCTCATTCTTCACCGCATTCCAGATGATACGATCGTCGACGCGCTGATACTCGTGACGTAGGATATTGCCGATGCCGGCGATATCTTTCCATCGAACGTTCTTGTGCCGCGCTTTGAGTTTAGGGCCGAGGCTTCGACTGGCTTCGGAGATAATCTCGATGCCGCGCTCCAGTGCAGAGCGCAGCACCCATGATCTTTGATAATCGCGATAGCTTTTGTCGCGAATGGCGTCCTCGATCCCCTTGATGGCTTCCAGCATGCCATAAATGCGGAGCAGCGGGGGACGCACCATTAGAAAACCCGAATGGCCTCCGCTTCGACCTTCTTGCGGATCAAGGGATGCAATCCGTTTCGCGTGGTGAGCTCCACATCGACGCCCAACTCGTTCCGAAGCATCCGCTTGGCAGCGATCAGATCAAGGGCGTTGAACTTGCTCCGGGGATTGTAGTCCAAGAACAGATCGAGATCGCTGTGAGCGTTCGCTTCACTGCGGGACGTTGAACCAAACAGATAAAGTGCGGTCGCCCCGCGCTCTTTGAGAGCGCGGGTGAACGCACGCAATCGTTTCACAGCTTCGGCTCGGTGCATCGCCGAACCCTATCATAAATGCACGACAAAGGGCAAAAGTGACATCCGGACGGCGGATGCCACTCCGCCGTTAGCTAAATCACGCGAATTCCATGATCACCGCATCGACCGCCAGCGTGGCGCCGGGGGCGGCGTGGATTTTCTTGATCTGGCCGTCGCGTTCGGCGCGCAGCACGTTCTGCATCTTCATGGCCTCGACCACGGCGAGCGTTTCGCCGGCCTTGACCTCCTGGCCTTCGGTCACGGCGATCGACACCACGAGGCCCGGCATCGGGCACAGCACCTTCTTGCCGGTGTCGGCCTTGTCGCCTTCCTTCATCCAGCGCGCCGCGGTGGCCTCGCGTTCGGTGAAGACGTTGACGGCGACCTCGTAGCCCTGGTGCGCCAGCCGGAAGCCGTTCGGGATCGGCCGGACCTGCATCGCCACCGGGTGGCCGTCGAGCGTGCCTTCCCACACCGGCTCGCCGGGGATCCATGACGACAGCAGCTGATGCGACGCGCCGAGCGAGCCGTCGGCCTCAAGGAAGCGGACCACGAAGCCTTCACCCTCGCGGATGACGTCGAGCGGGATTTCCGTGCGGTCGAGCCAGACGCAGCGGCGGCGTTCGCGGATGACAGCGCGGCCGATCATCTGGCCGGAGATCTTGCGCTTGCGCTCGCCGATGACGCGGTCGATCGCGGCGCCGACCGCGGCGATGCGGCGGGCGACTTCACCCTCGGGCGCCCGCGCGCCAAAGCCTTGCGGGAATTCCTCGGCGATGAAGCCGGTCGAGAGGTTGCCCTCGCGCCAACGCGGATGCGTCATCAGCGCCGACAGGAATGGGATGTTGTGGCGGATGCCGTCGACGTAGAACGCGTCCAGCGCATGCGCCTGCGCCTGGATCGCCGCGGCGCGCGACGGGCCGTGGGTCACCAGCTTGGCGATCATCGGGTCGTAGAACATCGAGATCTCGCCACCCTCCTGCACGCCGGTGTCGTTGCGCACGGTGACGCCGTCGAAGCTGCTCTCGGCCGGCGGGCGATACTTCACCAGGCGGCCGATCGACGGCAGGAAGTTGCGGAACGGATCCTCGGCATAGACCCGGCTCTCCACCGCCCAACCGGTCAGATGCACGTCCTTCTGCTCGATCTGCAGCTGCTCGCCGGCGGCGACGCGGATCATCTGCTCGACGAGGTCGATGCCGGTGACCATCTCGGTGACCGGGTGCTCGACCTGCAGGCGGGTGTTCATCTCGAGGAAGTAGAAGCTCTTGTCCTGGCCGGCGACGAACTCGACGGTGCCGGCGGAGTCGTAGTTCACGGCTTTCGCCAGCGCCACCGCCTGCTCGCCCATCTTGCGGCGGGTGACCTCGTCGAGCAGCGGCGACGGGGCTTCCTCGATCACCTTCTGATTGCGGCGCTGGATCGAGCATTCGCGCTCGCCGAGATAAATCACGTTGCCGTGCTTATCGCCGAGCACCTGGATCTCGATGTGGCGCGGGTCGACGATGAACTTCTCGATGAAGACCCGGTCGTCGCCGAACGAGGCTTTCGCTTCCGCCTTGGCGAGGTTGAAGCCCTCGGCGACCTCAGAGGTCGAATGCGCGATGCGCATGCCCTTGCCGCCGCCGCCGGCCGAGGCCTTGATCATCACCGGATAGCCGATCTCGTCGGCGATCTTCACCGCGTGCTTGTCGTCCTCGATCACCCCGAGATAGCCCGGCACGGTCGAGACCTTTGCCTTGGCAGCGGCCTTCTTGGATTCGATCTTGTCGCCCATCGCCGCGATCGCGCCGGGGTTCGGGCCGATGAACACGATGCCGGCGTCGGCCAGCGCGCGCGGGAACGCCTCGCGCTCGGACAAAAAGCCGTAGCCGGGATGCACTGCCTCGGCGCCGGTCTTCTTACAGGCCTCGACGATCTTCTCGATCACCAGATAGCTCTCGGCCGCCGCGGCCGGGCCGATCAGCACCGCCTGATCGGCCATCTCGACGTGCAGCGCGTCGCGGTCGGCTTCGGAATAGACGGCAACCGTCTCGATACCCATGAGCCGCGCCGTCTTGATGACCCGGCAGGCGATCTCGCCACGATTGGCGATCAGAATGCGTTTGAACATGTTCTTGTTGCTTGCGACCTTGGGGGTGGTTCTGCCCTCCCGGCCGGGACGGCAATCGGCATTGCGCTGTGCTTGTAACAATTCTGTCGCCGAGGAAAACTAGTTAATGCGAAGGGGTGCGTCGCCGGCTCCCCCGTTTTCCAGCCTGAGGGATATCCATGCGTCGCATTCTCACACTCGCGGCAGGCGTCGTCCTCCTGTCGACAGCCTCCGCTTTCGCCCAGAACGGCCAGCCTCGCAACCTGATTCTGTTCATCCCTGACGGGCTGCGGGCATTGACCGTGACGCGGGAAACCGCGCCGACCATGGCAGCACTGCGCGACCAGGGGGTCAATTTCCGGAATTCGCACTCGCTGTTTCCCACCTTCACCATGGCCAACAGCTCGGCGATGGCCACCGGCCACTATCTCGGCGACACCGGCACCTTCAGCAACACGATCTACACCGGCTATCCGTCCGTCCCGGCCGGCAACACCGTGGTTCCGTTCATTGAAAACGACGACGTGCTGGGTGACATCGACAATCATTTCGACGGCAATTACCTCAACGAGGAGACGCTGCTGAAGCTGGCCCGCGACAAGGGCCTCTCGACCGCCGCACTCGGCAAGGTCGGCCCGACGCTGTTGTTCGACCACACCGACCGCGCCGACCAGCCCGGCCTGCATTCAGTGGTGTTCGACGACTCCACCGGCACGCCGAAGGGCGTCCCGCTGTCCGACGAGATCAAGGCGGCGCTGGAGAAGGCCGGGCTGCCGGCCGCAACGCCGCCGCGCGGCGACAATGCCAAGGCCGGCGATGCCAAGACGCCGGGCACGGTGGTGGCCAACATCCCGCAGCAGGCCTATTTCGCGGATGTCGCCACCAAGGTGGTGCTGCCGCTGTTCAAGGAGCGCGGCAAGCCGTTCGTGCTGGTGTTCTGGTCGCGCGATCCGGACGGCAGCCAGCACAACCACGGCGACAGCCTCAACCAGATCGTTCCGGGCATCAACGGCCCGACCTCGATGGCGGGAATCCGCAACGCCGACAACAACCTCGCCCAGCTTCGCAAGGCGCTGGATGAACTCGGGCTCGCCGCCTCGACCAACATCATCGTCTCCGCCGATCACGGCTTCTCGACGATCTCCAAGGAGAGCAAGACCAGCCCATCCGCGAAGGTGACCTATGCGGATACGCCCGAAGGCTTCCTGCCGATGGGCTTCCTCGCGCTCGATCTCGCCAAGGCGCTCGACTTGCCGCTGTCCGACCCCAACGACGGCAACAAGCCGGTCGGTGCCGAGGCCCACCCCAAATTCGGCAACGGCGTGCTCGGCAAGGATCCGACCAAGCCTGACCTCGTCGTTGCCACCAACGGCGGCTCGGACCTGATCTATCTGCCGACCAAGGACAAGAAGCTGGCGGCGCGGACCATCACGGCGCTGCTCAAGCAGGACTACGTCTCTGGCCTGTTCGTCGACGATGCGCTCGGCAGCTTCCCCGGCACGCTGCCGATGTCGGCGCTCAATCTCAAGGGCCAGGCGCGGACGCCGACGCCGGCGATCGTGGTCAACTTCCGCTCCTACGCGTCGGGCTGCGCGGAACCGACCACCTGCTCGGTGCAAGTCGCCGACACCGTGCTGCGCCAGGGCCAGGGCATGCACGGCTCGTTCAGCCGCGGCGACACCATGAATTTCATGGCGGCGATCGGCCCGAGCTTTAAGGCCGGCTTCACCGACCCCCTGCCCGTCAGCAACGCCGACGTCGGCTTCACCGCCGCGCACCTGCTCGGCCTGACGCCGACCAACAAGGGCAGCCTGGTCGGCCGGGTGATGACCGAAGCGATGCCGGACGGCGCGACACCGAAGGCCACGTCCAGCGTGCTGCGCTCCAAGCCGGCGAACGGCCTGCGCACCGTGCTGGCCTTCCAGCGCGTCGGCGACCAGCGCTACTTCGACGCCGCCGGCTTCCCCGGCCGCACGCTTGGGCTCGATGACACCGCTGCGAAAAAGAAAACGGCGGGGAAGTAATCCCCCGCCGTTTCAAGATGCGTCTGACACAGCCTTGCCCGTCATGTTGGCCGTCTTTGCGAGCGAAGCGAAGCAATCCAGTCCCGTGCACTGCGCTGGATTGCTTCGCTTCGCTCGCAATGACGAGCCCTAGTCAAAGTCCTTCGACGCGCGTCAAGGCGTGGATGGCCGGGACAAGCCCGGCCATGACGAAGCACCTACATCCCCAGATCGAAAACGTTCGGCAGTTGGATCAGCGGCAACGTGGCGACGCCGATCAGGGTGGCGACCATGCGCATCAGGGTGCGGTTGTTCGGCCGGGCGCTGCCGCGCATCTGGCGGCCGATCCATTCCAGCACTTCGGTGTTGACGCCCACCGCCTGCGTCGGCGCCCAGGACTCGATCTCGGTGTCGGGCGCCAGCGCGACGCTGCGCGACGGTACCGGCAGACCCGAGGCCGCGGCGGCGTGATGCACCACCGCCTTGGCGAACAGATCGTCGAAACGGCCGTCGTCCTTGCGCTCCGCAGCGGCGGCGTTGATCTCGAACAGCGCCTCGCATTCGGCGCGGCTGATCGGCTGGTTCTCGACCGCCGCAGCTGTGAGGATGCGCACACACCAGGCGGCATCGGCCGTGTCGAGCGTGCGCGAGAAGTGGACTCTGCCGCGCGTCGTCGGTCCCTCGCCGGTGATCACACCGTCGCGGACGATACCGAGCGCCTGTGCGGCGCCATAGCGGTCGGAAATCCGGTGGGGTTCGATGCCGATCTCGTCGGCCAGGGCAGCGGCAGTCATGTTTCTTAACTCATCATGTTGGTTGTCGACCAGCATTTCCACGCCGGCGTAAACGCTCAGTTAAGCTATCGTCGTGGCTCGCGAGTTCCGCGTCGGCGGCTGCTGAGTTATCAACAGCGTTGCAATCGGGTCGCAGTGACCGCGCGGTCACCAACGATGAGATCGCAAGCCGCTCCGGCGGCGTTGGGGCGCAGCCAAGGCTTTCTCGGGGCAATTGGTAAACACGCTGTCGCAGCGGCAACCGCAAAGGTTCAACCGCACTCGGCCTGCGCAAAGCCGCAGCGGAGACATCGTCGCGCCGTGCAGATTGGCGGCCCGGATCAGGCCTGCGGCCTGATCACTAATCCTGTCGATTTGTTCATGTCGCCGCTCAACGCGGCGACCACCAATCGGCCAGCAGCAGGCCGAGTGAACCGGACACCGCGGTGACGAACATGCCCCATGAGATGTCGACCGCGACCACCGGCCAGGTCCAATGCTTCAGCAGCGCCAGCGAGGTGAGTTCGAAGGTCGAGTAGCAGAACAATCCGAACAGAGCCCCGTACAACAACGCGGATTGCCACGTCGCCGTCGCTGATCCATTTACGAATACCAGGATGCCGACGATGTACAGCAGGTAAAAAATAACTGCCGGCGCCAGCCGGACCGGGCCGAGCATTTCGCCGACCTGTGCGTTGAAGAAGCTCTTGGCTATCGTTCCGAGGAAGAGGAAATCGAGCGGAATCAGAACCAGAAACGTCGCCACATAAAGAACCCCATACCGCTTCACGTCAGCCTCCCGCAATTAGCCGCATCATCTTCAATACGCTTCACTTCCTGTTCGGTTTCAAGCCCGCTGCCGAGCGTGCCACCGCAATATCTTCATCCAATGGATCCGCATGGCCAAAGCCGCATCCCGCCCCGCCATCGTCTGGTTTCGCGACGACCTGCGACTGTCCGATCACCCCGCGCTGTATGAAGCCGCTGCCAGTGGTGCGCCACTGATCTGCATCTACGTGCTGGACGAGCAAAGCCCGCAGCTGCGGCCACCGCAGGCACGGCAACTCGGCGGCGCATCGCGCTGGTGGCTGGCGCAGTCGCTGCGCGCGCTCGCCGCCTCGCTCCGTGGACGTGGCGGGGCGCTGATCCTGCGCCGCGGGCCGGCCGCCGAGATCGTCGCCGCATTGGCGCGCCAACTCGACGCCGCCGCGGTGCACTGGAATGAGATCGAGATCGCGCCGGACCGCGCCGTCGCCGACGACCTTGCCGAAGCGCTCAGCATCGCCGGCATCGCGCATCATCGACATCGCAGTGACCTGCTCGCGCCTCCCGCCACGATCCGCACCAAGGAAGGCCGCGGCCTACGCGTATTCACGCCGTTCTGGCGCCGCGTGCTCAGCCTCGGCGATCCGCCGAAGCCGCTGCCGGCGCCGGCGAGGCTGCGCAACGGGCCCGAGGTGCCGAGCGATGAGATTGCAGCCTGGCAACTCGAGCCGACCAAGCCGGACTGGGCGGGCGGCCTGCGCGACACCTGGACGGCCGGCGAAGACGCTGCGCGCGACAAGCTCGGCGCCGTGCTCGAAGCCATGCCCGGCTACACGTCCGGACGCGACCGCCCGGATCGCGACGCGACATCGGCGCTGTCCCCTCATCTGCGGTTCGGCGAGATCACGCCGCGGCAGGTCTGGTACGCAGCGCGGTTCGCCGCGGCGGAGCGGCCGGCGATCGCCGCCGACGTCGACAAATTCCTCAGCGAGATCGGCTGGCGCGAGTTCTGCCGGCATCTGCTGGCCGATCATCCCGACCTCGCCGCGCGCAATCTGCAGCACGCGTTCGACGATTTTCCCTGGCTCAGCGACGACGCTGCGCTGAAGGCCTGGCAGCGCGGCCGCACCGGCTATCCGATCGTCGATGCCGGGATGCGCCAGCTCTGGCACTGCGGCGTGATGCACAACCGCGTCCGCATGGTGGTGGCGTCGTTCCTGGTCAAGCATCTGCTGATCGACTGGCGGCTCGGCGAGCAATGGTTCTGGGACACGCTGGTCGACGCCGACCCCGGCAGCAATCCGGCCAATTGGCAGTGGGTCGCCGGCTGCGGCGCCGATGCGGCCCCGTATTTTCGCGTGTTCAACCCGGTGCTGCAGGGCGAAAAATTCGACCCCGCGGGCGAATACGTGCGACGCTGGGTGCCCGAACTCGCCGCGCTGCCGAACAAATTCATCCACCAGCCGTGGAGCGCGACGCCGGTCGAACTCGCCGCGGCGGGCGTCACGCTGGACGGCAACTACCCGGCGCCGATCGTCGACCACAAGGTGGCGCGCCAACGGGCGCTTGCGGCCTACGCCAAAACGCGCCAACGTTGAACAACTTCGCTTAGTATCGCTACTAACAGTCGCGAATCGGCTATCGTCGGTTCCGTCTGGACCTTCTGCAAACCTGTTTTGAAACCCTTGGGGGACGACATGGACGACGAAAAGCCGCTGATCGATCAGGTGACGGACGCTATCGGCAACGCCGCCGAAGAAGCCACGAAGGTGGTCAAGAAGGCCCGCAAGGCCGCCAGCAAGGCAGCCAAGAAGGTCGCCAAGAAAGTAACCGCCAAGAAGGCGAAGAAGGCTCCGGCCAAGAAGGCTGGCAAGAAGGCCGCCAAGACCCCCGCCAAGAAGGCGACCAAGAAGACCGCCAAGAAGACCGCCAAGAAGTCTGCAAAGAAGGCGCCAAAGAAAGCCAAGGCCGCCAAGAGCTCGGCCAAGAAGGCCAGCAAGAAGTCTGCGAAGAAGGCCGGCAAAAAAGCCAAGAAGTAAGCCCGCCGCGCCGCTTCCGGCGCTGCCGAGATCACCGTAAAAGCCTCCGGCGCTTCCACCCGGAGGCTTTTTGCTGAGTGGTGTATGGCCGAGCCGCTTATCGACTGGCCCCCCTGTAGCCTCGATGAAGCGGAGCGAAATCGAGGATGGCAGATTGAAACACTCGGCGTCGCGGGAAGCGCCGGCGCTGCCCCGGATTTCGCTTCGCTGCATCCGGGCTACGACCAGTGTATGGCCGGGTCGCTTGTCGACTGCCCCGGTAGCCTCGATGAAGCGAAGCGAAATCGAGGATGGCAGATTGAAACGCTCGGTGTCGCGCGAAGCGCCGGCGCCGCCCCGGATTTCGCTTCGCTGCGTCCGGGCTTCGACCAGTGAATGGCCGAGTCGCTTGTCGACCGCCCCCGTAGCCTCGATGAAGCGAAGCGAAATCGAGGGTCGCGATTGACAACGCGCCGGCTAACGATCCGCGATCGCTGTCCTGGATTTCGCTTTGCTGCATCCAGGCTACAGACTTCGCTGCATCCAGGCGACCAATCAGGCATCACGGACCATCGCGATAAAATTCCTGTAAGGATTGTAGTCCGCGATGTCCTGTGTGTGAAGGCGCTTGAAAGCGGGACAGGTCACCGCCGGGCAATCGGCGGGGTCAATGCCTGGTCAGCCAGCTTGCTGGCGAAGCTGGCTCCTGCGGTCGTGGCTCGCAATCCCGATCCCGGGCGGCGACGGCCGACCGCTCCCGGCCCGCTAAGAGGCCGCAAGGATGCCGGCAAATCTTTGGGGGACGCCCTGCTACGCGCGCGCCCGGTTCACCAGCAACACCGCGGCGGCGCAGATCGCCATGCCGGCGATGGCGATGGCGTCGAGGCGTTCGTCGAACAGCACGAAGGCCATCAAGGCGGTGACGGCCGGCACCAGATAGAACAGGCTCGCCACCGAGGTCGCGGCCGATCGGCGGATCAGCCAGTACAGCAGGCCGATCGAGCCGATCGACAGCACCAGCGCCAGCCAGCTCAGTGCCAGCACGAACTCCGCGGTCCAGCGCACCTCGCGGGTCTCGAACAGCAGCGCGCCGATGCCGACCAGCGCCATCGCGGCGAGGAACTGGATGATGTTGCCGGCACGCCAGTCGATGCCGCTGCAAAACCGCTTCTGATACAAGGTGCCGAGCGTGATGCTGATCAGCGAGCAGCCCGACGCCAGCCAGCCCCAGCCGGCGTCGCCGCTGATGGTGCGGTTGTGCATGATCATCACCACCCCGCCGAGCCCCAGCGCCAGGCCGAGCCATTGCTGCGGCGTGACGCGCTCGCCGAGCCAGCGATTGGCCAGCGTCGAGGTCAGCACCGGCTGCAGCCCGGGGATCAGCGCCGACAGCCCGGCCGGCACCGAATGTGCGATCGCGATCGAAGTGCCGGCGAGATACACGCCGTGCACCAGCAGCCCGGCGACCACGCTGTGGCCCATGCCGGCGAGGTTCGGCCAGCGCGGCCGGGCGATGAAGGCAATGATCGCCAGCAGCGCCACCACCAGGATCATGCGCAGCGTCAGATAGGTCAGCGGCTCGGCGCCGCTCAGCGCGTATTTAGTGCCGACGAAGCCGGTGCTCCACAGCACCACGAAGATGGCCGGCGCCGCGCGCGCGGCCCAATGATCGGTGGGGGATGTCATGCGGCCTGAGTGCCCGATCGGCCGACGCCCCGCAATGGAAAATGCGTCAGTGCGCCGCAGCGCTCAGCTCAGAAATCCTCGGGGCACGGATCGACGATCCGCCACAGGTCCATGCCGTTCTTGATCTTCTTCATCTCGTTGGTGAGGCCGCCATTGCGGCGGATCCAGTCCTTCACCGGCTGCGGGTAATAGCCCATCAGCTCGTCGGTGCCCTCTGAGCTGTTGACCTTGATGCCGAAGGTGAAGGCCTTGTCGTAATAGGCCAGATGGAAGCCGAGGCTGGCGCGCGGCGTGACGCAGATCTTGTTCAGCGGCACGATTCCGAACACCATCGTGCAGGCCGAATTGCAGATGCCGTCGATGATCACCCGCTCGCGGCGATCCCGGATGCGCTCGTATTTGGCCTTGTACTCGGTGACGTAGCCGCCGTGGTCGCGGGTGATGCGCAGATCGGCGCGAGCCGGCGACACCATCAGCACCACAGGGAGCAGCAGCAGCGGAAGCAATCTTCGCATGGACAATCGGCAATCGTGTCGAAAGGACAGGACAACGGCGACGCGGCACCGTCAAGCCCACACTCTGGCTTCACAATGTTTGCGAACCGTTAAGCATGCCATTCCGGCCAAAACGTGGGCAGAACTTGGGCCGCCCGGGCCGCGCCGGCCCCCGGGGCCGCCGAAAGCTGGGCAATTGCCCCTCGCCCCCTGTGAATCAGCCGCGAAATGCTGTAATCGCCCCTGATCCGACCGCATCGCGGCCGGAGCCTTGGCCAGGCGCTCGTAGCTCAGCTGGATAGAGCATCGGATTTCGATTCCGAGGGTCGGAGGTTCGAATCCTTCCGAGCGCGCCAATTCCGCCATCGCCGGCAGGAAGCGCGGTTACCCCGCCCGCTCGAGCTCGGCCGCGATCGCCAGCAGATCCTCGTCGCTGCCGCGGCCGCCAATCAGCGACAGGCCGAGCGGACAGCCGTCGAGCGTCGCCAGCGGCAATGACAATTGCGGCAGGCCGGCATGGCCTGCGGGACAAAGTAGCTCGATCGAGCGGGCGCGGAAGGCTTCGAGCGCATCACCGGACGAATTGCGCAGCGGCGCGATGCCGGGCGCGGTCGGCGCGATCAGCACGGCGTCCTCGATCAGTTCCAGCATCTTGGCGGTGATGCGCTCGCGCAGGGCCTCGGCCTTAGCGACCTCGGCGGGATCGAGCACGGCTGCAGCGGCGAAGCGCTCCTTGATGCCCGGGCCGAACGAAGGCTTCACCTCGGTGACCCAAGCGCCATGCGCCGCCCAGGCATCGCGCGACTGCAGCACGCGAAACGCATTGCGCCACGCCGCGCGGTCGTCGCCGACGACATCGACCGGGGTCGGCGTTCCGAGCAGCGCAGTCAGCCGTGCCAGGCCCGGCTGCAACGCTTCGGCGACGCGCGGCTCGATCGCGGCGAACAGATCCTGCGCGATCAGCACACGCGACGGCCGCCGCGGCGTGCGAATGTTGTCGAGCAGCACGTTGCCGATGGTCGCCATCAGTTCGGCGCTGCGTGCAAACCAGCCGACGGTGTCGTAGCTCGGCGCCAGCGGCACGGCGCCGTCGAGCGGAATGCGGCCATGCGTGGTGCGGATGCCGTAGATGCCGCAATAGCTCGCCGGCAATCGCACCGAGCCGCCGGTGTCCGAGCCGAGCGCGAAGTCGACCAGCTTGCCGGCGGTCGCCGCCGCCGAGCCGCTCGACGAGCCGCCCGGAATACGGCCCGGCGCGGCCGGATTGATCGGCGTGCCGTAATGCGCGTTCTCGCCGTTGAGGCTCCACGCCATCTCGTCGGTGTGGGTCTTGCCGACCATCTTGCCGCCGGCCTCGAGCAGACGATCGACCACCGGCGCCGAGTGCTCGTGGACCGGATGCGTCGCCAGCCATTCCGGACTGCCAGCGCCGGTCGGCACGCCGGCAACGTCGAAGAAATCCTTCACCGCGAAAGTGAGCCCGGCCAAAGGCCCCTGCTGCTGCGTCTGGCGTTCGATCAATCCATGCGCACAGAATGCATTCAGCGTGTCGTCGACCGGCATGTCGTCTCCGTCAGTGTCTTCATCTCGTCGCGGCGAAAGTCAGTTCGGCTTGTGCAACATCGCGGCGGGTTTGTCGAATGTCCGCACGCCGCGCTTGAGGCCGAACAGCGGCTGCGCGATCTCGCACACCGCTTGCGCCTTGGTGGCGCAATCCAGCACGACGAGATCGGCAGGGTTGCCGATCGCGATGCCGTAGTCCTTCAGATTCAGCAGTCGCGCCGAAGCCGACGTCACCATGTCGAGACAACCGGACAGCTCGGCGGTGGCGCCGACCTGCGCCACGTTGGCATAGAGGTTGATCATGCGGATCAGGGAGCAGTCGCCGAACGGCGTGAAGGGATTGAGCACGTTGTTGGTCGAGATGTTGGCGTTGACGCCGCGTGCGCGCAGCCGATGCGCCGGCGTGACGCCGCGCGGCACGTTATGGTCGCTGTCGCGGCCGGTGAGAAACAGATCTGTCGCCGGCAGTGCGGTAACGGCGACGCCCGCGGACGCAAGACGGTCCGCCGCGGCCTCGAACGCGGCGCTCGGCATCGCCGACAGCTTGGTGACATGGCCGATCGCGACGCGGCCGCCCCACCTCATCGCATCCGCCATACGGCAGACTTCGTCGAGATCGAGATGCGCCGGGTCGAGGCCGAAATCGAGATGGAAGTCGATGTCGACGTCGAACTCCTTGGCCATCGCGAAGATGCGGCCGATCTGGCCGTGCGAATCCTTGTCCATGTAGGGCGCGCCGCCGACCACGTCGGCGCCTTCGCGCAGCGCCTGCAGCATCACCTCGTCGCAGCCCGGATCGTCGAGCAGGCCCTCCTGCGGAAACACGCAGAGCTGCAGATCGACCGCCCAGGCGTAGTCCGCCTTGAGGCGCTTCAGCGCGCGGAAGCTGGTGAGGCCGACACGCGGATCGACCTCGACATGGGTGCGGATGCGGTTGGTGCCGTGCTTGATCGCCTTTTCCAGCGTCTGCGACGCGCGCTGGTACACGTCCTCCTCCGTGAACGCCTTCTTGGCCTTGACGACCTCGGCGATCGCCTCGTCGAGCGTGCCCATCTCGCAATTGCAGCGGCCGAGCAGACAGGATTTGTCGAGATGGATATGCGTCTCGACGAAGCCTGGCACCACCAGCCGCCCGCCGCAATCCTGCTCCGGCGCGCCGTCGTTCGGCAGCCCCGCCTCGATCGCCGCAAAGCGCCCGGCTTGAATGCCGATATCGGCGCGACCCTCGAGATCAACGATGGCGGCGTTGCGGAGAATGAGATCGAAGGTCACGACGAAACTCCTGATGCAGTGGGAAGCGGCCGCGCCGGTGCGGCGTCGACATGGCCGAGATACGCGGCCTCGACTTCGGGATCGCTGGCGAGCGCGGCGGCGCTATCGTCGCGGACGATCCTGCCGCTGTCGATCACGTAGCCGCGGTCGGCGACCGCGAGCGCCAGCACCGCGATCTGATCGACCAGCAGAATGGTGGTGCCCTCGTCGCGCAAATCGGCCAGCACGTCGTAGAGTTCGTTGATCATCGCCGGCGCGAGGCCCAGCGACGGCTCGTCGAGCAGCAGGATGCGCGGTTTGGCCATCATCCCGCGCGCGATCGCCAGCATCTGCTGCTCGCCGCCGGACAACAGCCCTGCCCGGCCATGCAGCCGCTCGCGCAGCCGCGGGAAGCGCTTCAGCACAGCTTCGATCTCGGCCGCGTAGTCCACATCGCGCCGCGTATTGGCACCGAGTTCGAGGTTGTCGTAGACGCTGAGTTCGGGAAACACCTGCCGCCCTTCCGGCACCAGCGCAAGACCGCGCGCGGCGATGCGATGCGCGGCGATCTTGTCGATGCGCTGATCGTTAAGAATGACGTCGCCATCGACCGGGCGCAGCAGGCCGGCGAGCGCGCGCATCATCGTCGACTTGCCGGCGCCGTTGGCGCCGATCACCGCGACCATTTCGCCAGGCCGGACTTCGAGATTGAGCTCCGACAACACCGGCGCGGCGCCATAGCCGGCAACGAGATTGATCGCGGTCAACACGGAATCGCGCGAGCCGTCCCACGGCGCGTCGCGACCGCGCGCGCGCATCTCGGCGCCGCCGAGATAGGCCGCCAGCACTTTCGGATCGCGGCGGATCACGTCCGGGGTGCCGGCTGCGATCGGCGTGCCGGCGTCGAGCACCACGATGTGATCGGAAATGCCCATCACCAGCCGCATGTCGTGCTCGACCAGGATGACGGCGATGCCGAGATCGGCAATCCGCCGCAGCAGGCCGCTGAGCGCGTCCTTGTCGGACGCCATCAGCCCGGCGGCCGGCTCGTCGAGCAGCAGCACGCGCGGCCGCATCGCCAGCGAGCGGGCGATCTCGACGAGGCGACGGTCGACATGCGGCAGGTCTCCGGCGATCGCAGCCAGCGGCCCGCGATAACCGACGAAGGCGATCAACGCTTCGGCGGCAGCCTCATCGGCAGCGCTCGCAGCCCCCCGCAGCATCGAGCCCAGCTTGCCTCCGCGCATCGCGATCAGCACATTGTCGACGACGCTCATGGTGTCGAACAGTTTGGTGGTCTGATAGGTGCGGCCGATCCCGGCACGCGCCACGCGGCAGGCCGGCGCGCCGGCGAGGTCCTCGCTGCCGAGCCGGAT
Organism: Rhodopseudomonas palustris; assembly: GCF_003591005.1. Taxonomy (GTDB): domain Bacteria; phylum Pseudomonadota; class Alphaproteobacteria; order Rhizobiales; family Xanthobacteraceae; genus Rhodopseudomonas; species Rhodopseudomonas palustris_K. The sequence goes on along the minus strand of NZ_QYYD01000042.1, from coordinate 2,227 downwards.
GCTGCCGCTGTCCGGCTTGTAGAAACCGCCGATCATGTTGAGCACGGTGGTCTTGCCCGCGCCGTTTGGGCCGATCACGCTGGTGACCTTTCCGGGCTGCGCCGCGAACGAGACGTTCGACGCGGCCTTGATGCCGCCGAAGCTGATGCCGATATCCGCCACCTCGAGCGCATCGCTGAGCCCCGCATTCGCCAAGTAAGCACCGACATCGCCGGGCGTCGCCGGCCGCGGATCGGCGCGCCGGACCAGTCGCGCCAGCGTGCCGAGCACGCCCTCCGGAGCCAGCCACAACACCACCAGCAGCAGCGCGCCGAAGAACAGCAGCCGATATTCGGCGAGTTGAGATAGCAATTCGGGCAACACCACGGTGATGGCCGCGCCGACCGCCGGACCGAACACCCAACCCGCGCCGCCGACGATGCAGGCGAACAGAAATAGGATCGACTGCGAGAACGGAAACGAGTCCGGCGCCACGAAAGCGAGCAGCGACGCGAAGATGCCGCCGGCGAGCCCGGTGAACACCGCCGACAGCATGAAGGCCGCGGCTTTGACGGTGACCGGATTGAGGCCGATCGAGCGCGCCGCGACTTCGGCGTCGCGCACAGCGACCATCGCCCTGCCCCACGCCGAGCCGGCGAGCCGATGGAAGAAGTACGTCGCGGCGCCGGCCAGCGCGATCGCCAGCAATGCCATCTCGCGTTCGGTGAAGACGTGACCGCCGATCACCGGCGGCGGCAGCCCCATGAGCCCGTTGGAGCCGCCGGTGACGCCGCGCCATTCGATGCTGAGATGCTGCACGATGAAGGCGAACGCGATGGTGATCATCGCCAGATACGGCCCGGTGACGCGCAGCGCCGGCAGCGACAGCAACAGGCCGATGGCGCCGGCGATCAGGCCGGCCAGCGGCAGCGCCAGCCAGAAGCTGATGCCCTGCAGCGTCAGGATCGCCACCGTGTAGGCGCCGATCGCGTAGAAGCCGACATGGCCGAGCGAGATCTGCCCGGTGAGGCCGACCAGGATGTTGAGACCGACGCCGACCACGCAGGTCAGCGCCACCATGGCCAGCACGAACGGCGCGTAGCCCTCAGCCTTTGCGGCGTAGAGCGCCGCGACCAGCGTCAGCAGCAGGATCGCGGCTGGCGTGGCGTAGGAGCGCCAAAATGATCGCGGCTGCATGGTCAGACCTTGTTGATCGCGGCGCGGCCAAACAGGCCGTTCGGCATCAGCGCCAGCGCCAGGATGACGACCGAGAACACCACGATCTGGGTGTAGACCGAGCCGAGGAACGAAGTGACCAGCGCCTCGATCAGTCCATAGACCAGCCCGGCGATCACTACGCCCCAGGCGGAGCCCATGCCGCCGAGGATCGCGACCGCGAATGCCTTGATGCCGAACAGCGTGCCCATCTCCGAACTGACGCTGAACAGCGGCGCGATCAGGATGCCGGCGAGACCGGCGAGCGCAGTCGAGGCCATGAAGGACACGGCGATGGTGCGGTTGACGTTGATGCCCATCAGCCGCGCCGCATCCGGATTCTGCACCACCGCGAGCAGCGTCTTGCCGCGCCGAGTGTGGCGTAGCAATAGATGCAGCGCCAGCGCGCAGCCGATGCCGACCAGCGGGATGATGAGTTGTAGCGGATAGACGCCGGCACCGAAGATACGGATCGGTTGGCTCGCCAGCACCGACGGAAAGCCGCGCGGCTCTTTGCTGAAGGTGAACAGCACGATGTTGTCGAGCACGATGCCGGCCGCAACCGTCGCCATCAGCCAGGCGTTCGAGCCCCGCGCCACGAACGGCCGCACCAGCAGGCGCTCGATCACCAGCCCGACCAGCGCGCAACAGGCCAGCGCCGTCAGCACCGCAATCGGCATCGGCCAGCCGTAGCGAATGCCGAACGTGTAGCCGAGCACGGCGCCCAGCATCATCGCCGAGCCCTGCGCAAAGTTGACGGTGCTCGACACCACATAGGTGATGTGAAAGCCGAGCGCGATCAGCCCATACATGCTGCCGAGGCCGATACCCGAGATGATGGCGGAAGCGAGCATGGGGACCCGTGGAGTTGTCGCTACTACAAACTATCGTTCGTCATTCCGGGGCGCGCCACCGGGTCCGGCCTTTGCCCGGCCCGATGACAGGCTCCGCGCGAGCCCGGAATCCATATGTGGACGGCCCCCAAGCCACAAGGGATTTTGAGTCTGATCGGATCGCTTGCATCCATATGTGC
>NZ_QYYD01000041.1 GCF_003591005.1 Rhodopseudomonas palustris | reverse complement strand
GTATACATGACCGCACCCCGATTCATTTGCCGAAACACCAAAATGCTCTTGCCGAGAGGGGGCCGTCCATACATGACGGGAGGTGGCCTTGGTCCTTCGGCTTGGTTCTCGCTCTCGCGATGCCGCGCTACATCAGTGAGGGAAGAGGAGGCGCCGCATGACCGATCGCAGCACGCAGTTTTGGGACAGGGTGGCGGAGCGCTATGCGGCGCGGCCGATCAAGGACGTGGCCGCCTATGATGCGATGCTGACGGATGCGGCGTCGTGGTTGTCGTCAACCGATACGGTTCTGGAGATCGGCTGCGGCACCGGCGGCACAGCGATCCGGCTGGCGCCGCACGTGGCGCACTGGCGGGCCACCGACGGGTCGGCTGAAATGATCCGGATCGCATGTAGCAAGGCTGCGCCGGCGAATCTCGCATTCGTTGTTGCCGAAGCGGAGCACGCCTTTGAAGGCGCGCCGTTCGACGTGATCTGCGCCTTCCTGGTGCTGCATCTGGTGCCGGACATGCCGGCGACGCTGCGCGCCATTCACCAGCATATGAAGACCGGCGGCTTGCTGATCAGCAAGACCTATTGCTTTCGCGACATGAACTTTGCGATGCGCCGCCTCGCGATCCCGGCGCTGCAGCTGGCCGGCCTCATCCCGCATTTTGCCGTGCTACGCGCCGAGCAACTGCGTCGTGCCATGGTCGCGGCGGGCTTCGTCATCGAAGCCAGCCACGTGTTCGGCAGCAATCAGCATGCGCATTACATCGTGGCGCGCAAGCTTGCCCAGTAGCTCCGCTTTGATCGCCCCCACCCGCCGTCATTCCGGGGCGCGCGGCGCAGCCGTGCGAACCCGGAATCTCGATGGGTTCTGCGCCTCTGCGGTTTCGACAACATCGGGATTCCGGGTTCGCTCGCAAGTGCGAGCGCCCCGGAATGACGGCGCTTGGGGTTAGGGCGAGCGTCGCGGAATGACGGTGAGTGGGGTTAGGCGAGCGCTACGCGGGCGCTGGACTCATCGTCGCTTACCCCACGTCCCACTTTGGCGCGAAGGTCGGGTTCACGAAGCGCTGGTCTTTCGGCAGCTTGGCGATGATAGCGCGGTCGTCCTGGTCGAGGCGGATGTCGAGGGCGCCGAGGTTGCTGCGCTGGCTGGCTTCGCTGCGCGCTTTCGGGATCGCCATCACGCAGTCCTGCTCGAGCAGCCAGGCCAGCGCGATCTGCGCGGCGGTGGCGCCATGTTTCTCGGCCAGCAGCTGCAACTCCGGAAACGAGGCGAGCCGACCCTGCGCCAGCGGCGCGTAGGCGGTGAGCGGGATGCACTTGTCCTGCATGTAGCCGAGCAACTGCGTCTGCCCGAGCAGCACGTGATACTCGACCTGATTGCAGGCGATCGGCGCGCCGATGTCCTCGACGGCCTGCTTCATCAGCGCCAGCGGGAAGTTGCAGACGCCGATGGCGCGAATGCCGCCGTCGTCCTTGATCCGCAGCAGCGTCTCCAGCGCGGCGCCGAGATCCATGTCGGGCGCCGGCCAATGGATCAGATAGAAGTCGACATAGTCGGTCTTCAGCTTGCGCCGGCTCTGGTCGAATGCCTTGCGGATCGCGTCGGGCGCCAGATTCTGCCACCACACTTTAGTGGTGAGGTGGATCTGGTCGCGCGGCACGTCAGTATCCTGCAGCGCGTCGCCGACCGCGTCCTCGTTGGCGTACATCTCGGCGGTGTCGATGTGGCGATAGCCCATCGCCAGCGCGGTCAGCACCGCCTCGTGGCAATCCTTGCCCTGCAGCTTGAACGTGCCGAGGCCGAGTTTTGGAACCTCGATCTGCTGCGTTTTGGTTGTCTCCATGCCTTCTCCTGCTTGCCGCCGTGGCGGCGTCCGTTAAGACGATGCGGTTTGTCGCACGCGACGTGCGTTCAAGCGTCTGCGACGCAAATAGGTCCTTCATGGCGCGCTTGACCCCTCAAGCGGGTAGCCCGTAGGCGATTGGTCGTCTTCCCCAAGACGGCTGCAGAGGCGTTTCCCGAAACCAGATTACAAGCGGAGGGAGCTCCCCGATCCGCCTCTACGCCCCATTCATTTATGTTTTGCGCGCCAACGCGATGACCGGAGAAGAGGGCGATCCCCGCCGCCGATCGGCCGCACACACCAGAACGTCGCGCGATCGCGACTACCGCCATCAAATATCATTTGATACAATAACGGCATTGTTTCGAGAATCACCGCTGCCGGTAATTTAGTGTGGTTTAAGCTGCTCTGCGAACTCATTTCATCGCAGCCGCCGATCTGGGCATTTCCGTTGCCCGTGGCCGACAGCGGGTCGAGGGCGCGACATTGGTTTATGGCGATCGGAAGGACCCGCGGGTCAAATTCGAGAAGCTGATCGATGCCGTATTGATCGGCGTCGATGGCACTTGGTCCCGGGCGTGCGGCGTTGCAGATATTTCGGCCACCGGCGCCAGGCTGGTGATGAAGAGTCCAATGGCCGGTCTCAATTTCAATGAATTCTTTCTGGTGCTAACACCAGCCGGAAGACCCTACCGGCGCTGCCAACTCGTCAGGATCGATGGGCAAGTCATCGGAGTGCGTTTCATTGCAAGCTCATGAGGGGGCCAGCCCGCCAACGACGTCCGGGGCCGCGGCCGTCGGCGCGATGTGCCGCGCGGGCTCTCACGCCTGTCCTGTGCCGCTGCGCGGTTTGCGTCCGACCGGCCGTCGAATAGAGCACTGCGAAAGCGTCGATGCCGGTTCATGTGATTGCTGATCGTCGCGACAAGCTGGCGACGCTGCGGCTGGTCCTGCCGGCCCGGCTTGAACCTCACTTCCATCTGCTCTCCGACGTCAGGGGCATGACGACGGCGCAAGTCGATGCAGTCGTGATCGCCGTCGATATTCGAATGGTGGAGAACATCGCCGCCCTGAAGGATGCAATGCGGCAGCTGGGGCGCGCGGAGCGGCGCATCTTCCTGATCAGCGATCGGTCCCACGTCGCGCAGGCGCAGGCCTATGCGCTGGGCGCGACGCGCGTGCTGCACGATCCAGTGTCGCCGGCGCTGCTGATCGCCCAGCTCAGCGATCAGGTTGCGCTGAACTGGTCGCCAAGCTCGGCGGCGGGCGATGCCATAAGCGCAGCCTCGTTGGCCTCGGCCCGGCTGTCCAAGGCTTTCGCGGCCGTCGCCAGCGGGATGAACATCGATGTCACCGGCATGGAAGAGGCCGCCATCGCGATCGCTGACAGCGTGATGGACGACGGACTGTCCAACTGGCTGGCGACTGTGCGCCAGCATCACGAGGGCACGTATCAGCATTGTCTGCTGGTCGCCGGCATCGCGGTGGATTTTGGCGTCAGCCTCGGCGTCCCGAGCGCCGACATCCGGCGCCTCGCCGTTGCCGCTACCTTCCACGACATCGGCAAGGCCTGCATTCCGCTCGACGTGCTGGACAAGCCAGGCAAGCTCGATCCAGAGGAGCGGGCCGTCATCGAGACGCACTCCTCCCTCGGCCACTTCGTGCTGAAGGATACGCCAGGGATTTCGGCGGAGGTGCTCGGCGCGGTCCGGCATCACCACGAGTTTCTCGACGGCAGCGGCTATCCGGACGGCCTCGTCGGCGATAGCATTCCGGATATTGTCCGGCTGCTGACGATTTCGGACATCTTCGGCGCGCTGATCGAGGATCGCCGATACAAGGCACCGATGTCGCGCAAGGACGCTTATGAGATTCTGCTGAAGATGCGCGGCAAGCTTGAAGCGCCCCTGGTGGCGGCATTTCGCCAGGTCGCGCTCGGCCAATAGGCGATGTCGGGGCGACCGGCGGGCTCTCCGCTTCGATCCGGATTTGACGTGGAAATCAATGATTTGAGGCGGCTCGCGGCAGTGTCGGCGCGGCCGTTTCGCTTGCGTCGCAAGCCCGCTTCCGTTATCCGGTGGATCGCCTCGCATGCGAGCGGCCACGGCCGTGTTTTGGCTTGGCGCTCAGGACGATCAGCATGCCGCCGCCGGCGCTGCACGATCGTGCTTCATCCGGTTCGGTTGCAGGGGAACGGCTCTAAAATGGCCAATGTCGTCGTGGTCGGCGCCCAGTGGGGCGACGAGGGCAAGGGGAAGATCGTCGATTGGCTGTCGGAGCAGGCGGACATCGTCGCCCGATTCCAGGGCGGGCATAACGCCGGCCACACGTTGGTGATCAACGGCGAGACCTACAAGCTGGCGCTGCTGCCGTCGGGCGTGCTGCGGCCGTCCAAGCTCGGCGTCATCGGCAACGGCGTGGTGTTCGATCCGCAGGCGTTTCTCGACGAGGTCAAGAAGCTGCAGGGCCAGGGCGTCGCGATCTCGCCGGACAATCTGCGCATCGCCGAGAACGTCACGCTGATCCTGCCGCTGCACCGCGAGCTCGACTCACACCGCGAAAACGCCGCCAAGGCCGGCGCGATCGGCACCACCCAGCGCGGCATCGGCCCCGCTTACGAGGACAAGGTCGGCCGCCGCGCGATCCGGCTGATGGACCTCGCCGATCCCGACACGCTGCCGCAGAAGATCGAGCGGCTGCTGGCGCATCACAATGCGCTGCGCCGCGGATTCAACCTGCCGGAGTTCGACGCCGCCGCGATCCTGAAGGATCTGATGGCGATGGCGCCGCAGCTGCTGCCCTATGCCGAGACGGTGTGGCGGCTCTTGGACATCAAGCGCCGCGAAGGCAAGCGCATCCTGTTCGAGGGCGCGCAGGGCGCGCTGCTCGACGTCGACCACGGCACTTATCCGTACGTGACCTCGTCCAACACGGTCGCCGCACAGGCGGCCACCGGCACCGGCATGGGGCCTGGCGCGGTCGGCTACGTGCTCGGCATCTGCAAAGCCTACACCACGCGGGTCGGGTCCGGCCCGTTCCCGACCGAGCTCCTGAACGAGATCGGCGAAGAGATCGGCCGCCGCGGCAAGGAGTTCGGCGTCAACACCGGGCGCAAGCGGCGCTGCGGCTGGTTCGACGCGGTGCTGGTGCGGCAGACGGTGCGGACCTGCGGCATCCACGGTCTGGCGCTGACCAAGCTCGACATTCTCGACGGCTTCGACACCGTCGAGGTTTGCGTCGGCTACAAGCTCGACGGCAAGGAGATCGACCATCTGCCGGCCGGCGAGGGCGCCCAGGCGCGCGTCGAGCCGATCTGGGAGACCATCGAAGGCTGGAAGGAGCCGACCGCGGGGGCCCGGTCGTGGGCCGATCTGCCGGCGCAGGCGATCAAATATGTCCGCCGCATCGAAGAGCTGGTCGGCTGCCCGGTGGCGCTGTTGTCCACCAGTCCCGAGCGCGAGGACACAATTCTGGTGCAGAATCCGTTCGAAGCTTAATAGGATGTTACCGAACCGGGTCCAACCTTGAGTCAAGATGGCTGATTACTATCCGCTGATCGCACGTGCCATATCCGGTCTGGATCCCAGCGCTCCGGGCGAGCAGCGGCGCGCGATCTACGAACGGGCCCGCTCGGCGCTGATTACCCAGTTGCGCGGCGTGCAGCCGCCGCTGACCGAATCCGAAATCACCCGCGAGCGGCTGGCGCTCGAAGAAGCCGTCCGCAAGGTCGAGTCCGAAGCGGCGCAGCGCGCCCGCGACGCGGCCCGCGCCGAACTCAAGAATCGCCGCCCGGCCGGCGAGGGCCGTGCCGGCGATGCGCTGCGCGCGTCGAGCCGGCCGGCGACGCGGCCCGGCGATCCGCCGCCGCAGGTCAGCCGCACGCCACTGCCGCCCAGCGCGGCCGAGCCCGAACCCGAGCCGCCGGTCCGCCCGCGCGCCCAGCCGCCGGTGCCGCCGCGTGACGAGCGGCCCACGCGCAATCTGCGCGTCGAGCCGCCGCCGATTCCGCCGGAGCCGCCGCTACCCGGCCGCGAACGTCCGATTCCGCCGCGCCGGCCTGAGCCGGGCCCGGCTGCGGCAGGTGACGACAATCAGGGTCTGCGTGGCTTCCGCGACGTCACCGCCGATCTTGATGGCCTCGGCCATGCCGCCGCGCAGGCCAACCGCGCGGCGCGGAAGACCTACGCCAATGTCGCGCCGTCGCCGGAATTCGATCGGCTCGAGCCATCGATGGAAAACCGCACCGATCCGGATGCGCCGTATTCCTACGACGAATCGGTCGACGAGGCGCAGCGCTACGCACCGCCGCCCGGGCCGCGGCCGCGACTCGATCCGGAGCGGCTGCCTGGCCGCAAGCCGAGCCGGGCGCCGATCGCTTTCCCGTTGAAGAGCGCGCTGCTGATCGGCCTGGTGCTGGTGCTGGTCGGCGCCGGCATCCTGTGGGGACCGGCGCTGTATTCGTCGCTGCGCGGCATGATGAAGTCGTCGCCGACCACCGAAACCGCGACCCCGACTCCGCCGGCATCGACCGAGCGTCCGAAGATCACCGACCGCGTCGGTCAGCCGTCGAGCTCGGAAGCCATCGCGCCGGTGGCGCAGCGCGTCGTGCTGTATGACGAGGATCCGTCGGATCCGAAGGGCAAGCAGTATGTCGGCACGGTGGTGTGGCGGACCGAGCAGATCAAGGGCGCCAGCAACAAGGGCGGCGCCGACCTTGCGGTGCGCGCCGACATTGAAGTGCCCGAGCGCAAGTTCAAGATGACGATGTCGTTTCGCCGCAATACCGACACCTCGCTGCCGGCGAGCCACACCGCGGAGCTGACCTTCATCCTGCCGCAGGATTTCAACGGCGGCGGCGTCGGCAACGTGCCAGGCATCCTGATGAAGTCGAACGAGCAGGCGCGCGGCACGCCGCTGGCCGGGCTGGCCGTCAAGGTCACCGACGGCTTCTTCCTGGTCGGCCTCAGCAACGTCGAAGCCGACCGCACCCGCAACCTGCAGCTCTTGAAGGAGCGCTCCTGGTTCGATCTGCCGATCGTCTACAGCAACCAGCGCCGCGCCATCATCGCCATCGAAAAAGGCCCCCCCGGCGAACGCGCCTTCAACGAAGCCTTCGCCGCCTGGGGCGAGTAGCGCCGTCTCGCGGGCAACGCTGCCTATAGCTTTGCCCTCATAGCCCCAAGCACCGTCATTCCGGGGCGCGCGCCTCGGCGCGCGAACCCGGAATCCCGCGGCGTTCTGCGACTCCGCTGTTTCCACAACCTCGAGATTCCGGTTCGCTCGCAAGCGCGAGCGCCCCGGAATGAGCGTGGTTGTGGCAAGCGCCGGAAAGACGGTGGTTGTGGCGAGCCTGGAATGACGGTGGTTGGGGAGAGCGCCCCGGAATGACAGTGCTCGGGCGATGCAGCTTGTTACTTCGCCCCACCCCCGTCATTCCGGGGCGCGCGCAGCGCGAACCCGGAATCTCGCAGCGTTCTGCGACTCTGCCGTTTCCACAACATCGAGATTCCGGGTTCGCTCGCAAGAGCGAGCGCCCCGGAATGACAGTGGTTGGGGCAGCGCGAGCGCCCGGAATGACGATGTGGTGTCCTCTGAATCAAAACGCGCCGCGGGGGGCGCGGCGCGTGCGAGGCAGGTGGCTGAGTGCGCCGGTCGGCGCGGCTCACATCAGGCGTTCTGTCACGGTGCGCCCTGCGCGCCGGCGCGGACGGCGTCGTGGACCAGCGCGTTGGCGTCGGTGACGCCGCGTGCGGCGTTCTGCACGATGATCTGCGCCATCATCGCTTTGGTCGCAGGCGTGCGATGCTCCATCGCGATCTGCTCAACCGCGATATCGAGCACTTCGCGCAGCGTCGCGACGTAATCGGGATCGAACTTCGGCTGGTTCGTGGCAGTCATCGATGGTCTCCTTCATTTCAGATTTGCATCATGCCGATGCAATGCGGCTCAAGTAGGTCCGCTGGATGAAGTTGCAGTGACGCTACTGATTTTTAAGTGAGCGCGCTCGTGATCGTCGCGTCGCGATCAAAGAAAGCACTGCAGCACAATGACTTCTTTTATCGTCGCTGAACAGCGAAGCCGACGTTGAATGGAGCAATTCCAGATCTGTTCGCCGCAGTCTGCAACGCCAGCGCGCCACACATGTAAACGAGGCGCGCGCGCCACACAGGCGTCGCACGCGAGACACACGCGGTTGCGGCAGACTCGTTCAGGTTGAAGCGCTTCGAGGCGCCGTGAGCGTGTCGCGCCGCTTGGTCGCGCGCGCGTGACACGCGTGGCGCGTTGACGCGTGATCGTCCAAATCATCGGACGGCTGTGGCGACTGTGCGACGATCTTGATCGGAAGCAAATCAGCGAAAGTACGACCGAGCGTCTGATGCGCGGAGGAGTCGGGCGCGACGGTGCGGCCTAGCCTTACTCCCGCGCAAGAACAACATGCGCCCCAAAACGCGCGACGCCCGCCGAGGTCCGGAGGACCCCGACGGGCGTCGGTCATTCGCGTGCGGCGAAGCTCACTTCTTCGCCGGAGCAGCAGCAGCCGGGGCCGGAGCGGCCGGTGCGGCGGTCACAGCGGCGCCACCCTGCCAGTACTTCGGGAACCAGGCGGTGTTGTTGAGCACCGCGGCGTGCACGAGGATCGCGATGACGGTGACGCTGCCCAGCAGCAGCGGCAGGCCGACGGTCGGACTCACGACGGTCCAGATACGTCCTTGATTCATGTCCGATCTCCCTTAGTGCAGCCAGGGCGAGTAAACGTAGGCCAGGAAATGCGCCACGATCGCGATCGCGCCGAAAATGCGCGTTCCGTCGATCACATGCTTGTGGATCTCTTCCGACTCCGCGATCGTCAGACCGGTCGGCCAGACCTTGTTGGGATCGTCTGCCATAGTAACCTCCTCAGAGATTCAAATTCGTGCTGAACCCGCACGCGAGTGCCGCGAGCAGCAACCGGACCATGGACGGCTGGCCAGTCGACGGCGCCCTCGGGCCGCGCTGCCAACCGGGCGCTGGTCCCGGCTGAGACCTCCGCTTGGGGGCCCGCAGCATCCGCTGGCTGGTCCGTTCACGGTGTTCTCTCGCTTGGTCAAATTATCGTGACACATAGCTTTGTCAACTTGACATGACACTACGGCCTGTCCGGTTCATTCCGGACAGTTGCGCGCGTGGTCGGTCCGCCGGCTCCAGCTATGGGGCACGCTCAAAGCAGAACGGGCCCGGCCTTCCGGCCGAGCCCGCAATTACGCTGTGTTTAAGGACCTGAACGCTCAGGCCGCGCTCTTTTTCGCCCGCATCAGGTCGCTGAAGCGGCGGAACAAATAGTGCGAGTCCCGCGGGCCGGGCGAGGCTTCGGGATGGTACTGCACCGAGAACACCGGCTTGTCGGCCAGCGCGATGCCGCAATTGCTGTCGTCGAACAGCGACACGTGCGTCTGCTGCACGTTGCCCGGCAGCGTCGATTTGTCCACCGCGAAGCCGTGATTCATCGAGGTGATCTCGACCTTGCCGGTGGTGAGGTCCTTGACCGGATGATTGGCGCCGTGGTGGCCCTGGTGCATCTTCACGGTCTTGCCGCCGAGCGCCAGGCCGAGCATCTGGTGACCGAGGCAAATGCCGAAGGTCGGCACGCCGGACTGAATCACGTCGCGGATCACCGGCACGGCGTATTTGCCGGTCGCGGCCGGATCGCCGGGGCCGTTGGACAGGAACACACCGTCCGGCTTCATCGCCAGGATGTCTTCGGCCGAAGTGGTAGCCGGCACCACGGTGACCTTGCAGCCCTCGCCGGCGAGCAGCCGCAGGATGTTGCGCTTGATGCCGTAGTCGATCGCCACGACGTTGAATTCAGGCGTGTCCTGCCGGCCAAAACCTTCGCCCCACGCCCACGGCGTTTCGTCCCAGGTGAAGCGCTGGCCGGAGGTGACCATCGGCACCAGGTCCATGCCCTCGAGGCCCGGCCATTCGCGGGCTTCTTCCTTGAGCGCGTGCAGGTCGAACTCGCCGCTCGGCGAATGCGCGATCACCGCGTTGGGCATGCCCTTGTCGCGGATCAGCGCGGTCAGTGCCCGGGTGTCGATGCCGCTGAGGCCGATGATGCCGCGGGCCTTCAGCCAGGCGTCGAGATTGCGCGACGAGCGATAATTCGACGGATCGGTGATGGCGCTGCGCAGGATCACGCCGCGCGCGCCAGGCGTTGCCGCCATGTTCACCGTCTCGATATCCTCGTCGTTGGTGCCGACATTGCCGATATGCGGGAAGGTGAAGGTGATGAGTTGCCCGGCGTAGGACGGATCGGTGAGGATCTCCTCATAGCCGGTCATCGCGGTGTTGAAGCAGACCTCGCCCACGGCGGAGCCGACGGCGCCGAGGCCGAAGCCTTCGAACACCGTGCCGTCGGCGAGCACGAGCAGCGCGGTCGGTTTGTGGTCCGGCCAGGCGGGATTGGATGCTGAATTGGTCATGAGCGCATTACATAGTCGCGCCCGGCGGCGCCGTCAAAGCGCCGGGACCGGCAAAGTGTGCGCAGCGGGGCGATATTTGACAGGGTTTCTCCGCAGCCTACGGTGCGCCGCGCGCGCCCGCCACAAAACTGCGCGCCAGGAGGTTTCATGGACACATCATTGCCGATCGTGCTGATTCCGGGCTTGGCGGGTTCGCCCCGGATCTACGCGCCGGTCGCGCCGGCGCTGTGGGCGTTCGGCCCGGTGACGGTCGCCAACCACATCCGCGACGACAGCATGGCGGCGATCGCGCGGCGGATTCTGTCCGAGGCGCCGCCGCACTTCGCGCTCGCCGGCCATTCGATGGGCGGCTACATCGCGTTCGAGATCATGCGACAGGCGCCGGAGCGGGTGGCGAAGCTGGCGCTGATCAACACCCAGGCGCGGCCCGACAGCCCCGAGGCCTCGGCGCGGCGCACCCGGCAGATCGGCGAAGCCAATGCCGGCCGGCTGCACGGCGTGCTCGACGAGCTGTATCCCGGCTTCGTGCATCCAGCCCGCGCCGACGATCACGGCTTGCGCGAGATCGTGCACGCGATGGGCGACGACGTCGGCGGCTCCGGCTTCGCCCGGCAGCAGCGCGCCATCATCGCCCGCCCCGACTCGCGGCCGACTTTGGCGACGATCGGTTGCCCGACGCTGGTGCTGAGCGGCGACACCGACAACACCATTCCGAACAGCCTGTCGCGCGAGATGGCCGACGGCATCACAGGCGCGCGGCTGGTGATCATCCCCGATTGCGGACACCTGCCGCAGATCGAACAACCCACCGCCACCGCAACGGCGCTGGCCGAGTGGCTGCGCAACTGAGTTGTTTCAGGCGGCCGAATTGCCTACATCAGGCGCCACAAACGCCATTTGCCGTCATTGCGAGCACCCGGATCCGCGCTTCGCGCGGTCCGAGCACAAGCTCCGCGAAGCAATCCAGCGCCACGCGTGCTGCTTGGATTGCTTCGTCGCTTCGCTCCTCACAATGACGAAGAGCCATAGGAGCCCGACATGCTGCGCGACAATATCAACACCGCCGTCAAGGAGGCGATGAAGGCCAAGGACGAGCGCAAGCTGTCGACGCTGCGGATGGTGAATTCGACCATCAAGAACGCCGACATCGAAGCCCGCGGCCAGGGTAAGCCGCCGCTCGGCGACACCGAGCTATTGTCGCTGCTGCAGAAGATGATCAAGCAGCGCCAGGAATCGGTCGAACTCTACGACAAAGGCGGCCGCGCCGAACTCGCCGACCAGGAGCGCGCCGAGATCGCCGTGATCCAGGCCTATCTGCCGCAACAGATGTCCGATGACGAGGTCAAAGCGGCGATCTCTGTGGTGATTACTGAGACCGGCGCTGCCGGCATCAAGGACATGGGCAAGGTGATCGGCGCCCTGAAGGCCAAGTACGCCGGGCAAATGGATTTCGGCAAGGCGAGCGGGATGGTGAAGGCAGCGCTGGCCGGTTAGTCGCGCTGACGTCACTCGTTGATCCTAACCACGGGCACGTCATTCCGGGGCGCTCGCGTAGCGAGCGAACCCGGAATCCCGAAGTTGGTGTGCGCAGCGCCTGCTGCGGATGAACTTGTCGAGATCCCGGGTTCGCGCTACGCGCGCCCCGGAATGACGGTGGGTGTGGCGGGCACGCTTAGCGCTGCGGTGTTTTTGCCGCGACCTCTCCGCGAGTCATTCCGGGGCACGTGCCGCAGGCACGTGAACCCGGAATCCCGCAGTTAGTGTGCGGGGCGCCCGCCGCGGATGAACTTGTCGAGATTCCGGGTTCGCGCTACGCGCGCCCCGGAATGATGGTGGGTGTGGCGGGCACGCTTAGCGCTGCGGTGTTTTTGCCGCGACCTCTCCGCGAGTCATTCCGGGGCACGTGCCGAAGGCACGTGAACCCGGAATCCCGCAGTTAGTGTGCGGGGCGCTCGCCGCGGATGAACTCCTCGAGATTCCGGGTTCGCTCGCAAGAGCGAGCGCCCCGGAATGATGGTGGGTTTGGCTTAAGGGGCTACCCATCAATACGCGCCGATGCATCGGCGCAACGCGGCGTCAGCACTGGCTCAAATCTGCTCCTGGCCCCAGCGCTGCACGGTGAACCTCGTCAGGGTGCGGAAGATCACGCCTTCGACGACGAGGCCGATCAGGATCACGGTGAGCAGGCCGGCGAACACGCTGGCGGTCTCGAGTTGCGCGCGGCTGGTGTAAATGAACCAGCCGAGCCCGCCGGAGCGGGCGCTGACGCCGAACACCAGTTCGGCGGCGATCAGCGTCCGCCACGCAAACGCCCAGCCGATCCGCAGTCCGGACAGGATCTGCGGGAAGGCCGCGGGCACCAGGATCTCCGCCACGAACCGGCCACCGGACAAGCCAAGATTGCGGCCGGCCATGCGCAGCGTCGACGGCACCGCGAGGAAGCCGCCATAGCAGGCCAGCGCCACCGGCCACAGCACCGAATGCACGATCACGAAGATCAGGCTCGGCGTGCCGACGCCGAACCACAGCAGCGCGACCGGCAAGAGCGCGATCGCCGGCAGCGGGTTAAACATCGAGGTTAAAAGCCCGAGCGCCTCGTTGCCCCAACGCGACAGCGCCGCCAGCGTGGTCAGGGCGGCGGCGACCGCGACGCCGAGCGCATAGCCGGTGATCAGTACGCGCAGCGAGGTCAGCGTCCGGTCCGGCAGTTCGCCGGACACGATCGCCGACCACAGCGCCGCGAAGGTCGCGCCCATCGTCGGCAGGAGCAGCGGATTGTCGAGCCAGCGCGCATACAGCTCCCAGATCAGCGCGAAGCCGATCAGGATCACGGCGCGCCGCCATGGCGTGCCGGCGAGCGCCCGGTGCAGCGCCGGCGCGCGGATCGGTTTCGGTGCGGCGATGTCAGACATGAGCGGCGTCCGGATCGGCGAAGACGCTCTGCTGGATCTGCTGCTCCAGCGCGGCGAAGCTCGCGGTGCCGCGGGCGCGGCTGCCGGGCGGCACATCGAAGCTCGCGGCGATCCGCCCGGGCAGCGGCGACAGCGCGATGATCCGTGTGCCGACCCGGATCGCCTCGTCGATGCCATGCGTGACGAACAGCGTGGTGCTGCCGGTCTCCTCGCACAGCTTCAGCAATTCGTCCTGCATCTGCCGCCGCGTCAGCGCGTCCAGCGCGGCGAACGGCTCGTCCATCAGCAGCAGCGCGGGCTCCAGCGCGAAGGCGCGGGCGATCGCCACGCGCTGCTTCATGCCGCCCGACAGCGTATGCGGAAACGCCTCGGCGAAATCCTTCAGCCCGACCCGCCCGAGCCAGTGCCGCGCCACCGCGTCGGCCTCGCGGCGCGGCAGCCCCTTGCCCCGCTGCAACGCGTAGCGGACGTTGCCGACCACGCTGCGCCACGGCAGCAGCTGATCGAACTCCTGAAACACCGTCATGCGGTCGGGGCCCGGCGCGACAATCCGGCGGCCGCTCAGCCGGATCTCGCCGGTGCGCGGTTTGAGGAAGCCGCCGACCGCGCGCAGCAGTGTGGACTTGCCGCAGCCGGACGGGCCGAGCAGCACCAGCCGCTCGCCGGCGGACAGCGTGAAGCCGACGTCGTCGACCGCCGTCAATTCGCCGCCGGGAGTCGCATAGCTGATGCTGACCCGGTCGAGCACCAGCAGCGGCGCGGCGGCGCTGTTCTCGATCAGCTCGCTGAAGCGCGGCGCGACGTTCATCTCAGCTGCCGGGCTTTTCTCCGAGGCCGGACCAGAACAGCTCCCGCCACGACGCCGGCGCCTGCTTGATCAGGCCGAGCTTGGCCTCGAAGTCGGCGAATTTCTGCGCGCCTTCGGGCACGGTGGTGAAGTTGACGTCCTTGTCGCGGATGATGCTCTCGATCAGCTCGGGCGCTAGCTTGGAGTTCTCGGCCTTGATGTACAGCGCGGCGGCGTCCTTCGGGTTGGCCTTGATCCAGTCATTGGCGCGATCGAGGCCGCGCACGAAAGCCTGGATCGTTTTCGGATTATCATTGACGAACTTCGTGGTCGCATACACCACGTTGAAGGTGTGTGGCCCGCCCAGCACGTCGTAGCTGTTGAGCACCTGGTGCACCTTGCCGCTGGCGAGCTCCTGCTGCGAGAACGGGGGCGAGGTGAAGTGCGCGGTGATTTCGGAGCGGCCCGACAGCAGCTGCGCCGCCGCGTCCGGATGCGGCATGCTGACGGTGAGGTCGTCGAGCTTGTCGTATTTGCCGAACGCCTTGTCGGCGGCCATCTGCAGCACGATCGGCTGGAAGCCGACCTTCACCGAGGGCAGCGCGATGCGGTCCTTCTCGGTGAAATCGGCCAGCGTTTTGACGTTGGGGTTGTTGGTCGTCAGGATGTTGGCCATCGAGCCGAGCGCGGCGACGCCGATGATCTTGGCAGTGCTACGCGTCTTGTCCCAGGTCAGGATCATCGGCGCGATGCCGGCGGTGGCGAAATCCAGGCTGCCGGAAATCAGCGCCTCGTTCATCGATGCGGCGCCGGACAGCCGCAGCCATTCGATCTTCGGCGGCGCGATGCCGAGCGCCTTGGCCTCGTCCTCGATCAGTCCGTTCTGGCTGGCGACGATCAGCGGCAGATAGGCGATGCCGAATTGCTGGGCGATGCGCAGCTGCGCGGTCTCGGCGCGCGCGTGTGAGATCGTGCCGGCGGCGAGCGCAGCGGCGACAAGGCCTGCGCACAGATAGTTGGACGTCTGCATGGGTGTCTCTCGGTGGCCGTTGCGCGGGTGCGAAGGGCTCTGATCGGATCAGATTTGAGCAAATCGACGAGGCGGTCCAGCCCGCAAACGCCGCAGCGGCGTATTAGAAAGGGCCATGCTGATTGGGGCGCTGAAGGCAGATAGTTGTTCTCGAAACCGCGGCCGATAGCGAATGTCTTACTTTCCCAGCGCAAGCTTCACCTTCCCAGCCGCCGACAAAAACCTCTCGTTCGTCATTCCGGGGCGCGAGCGCAGCTCGCGAACCCGGAATCTCGAAGTTGGTGTGCTCGGCGTCCGCCGCGGATGAACTTGTCGAGATTCCGGGTCTGCGTGCTACGCACGCATCCCGGAATGACGGCGGTTGCGGCGGGCTAAGTTCGGCCTGGTGTCGTCGCGCGGTTTTGCCCGCGACCTCTCCGCGAGTCATTCCGGGGCACGTGCCGCACGCACGTGAACCCGGAATCCCGCATTTGGTACGCGCGGCGCCCGCCGCTGATGAACTTGTCGGGATTTCGGGTTCGCCGCCACGCTGCGCCCCGGAATGACGCTGCGTGTGGCGGGCTAAGTTCGGTTATGTGCGACGAGTACGTTTTGCGTTTTGCCCACCACCTCTCCGCGAGTCATTCCGGGGCACGTGCCGCAGGCGCGTGAACCCGGAATCCCGCAGTTGGTACGCGCGGCGCTCGCCACGGATGAACTCTTCGAGATTCCGGGTTCGCCGCTGCGCGTCGCCCCGGAATGACAGCGGTTGTGGCTGGGGCCACGATGGTGAAGCGACCCCTCAATGCCCCATCGCCGGCTTCGCGCTCCTGTCGACGCTGCGCAGCGACAGCGCCAGCGGGATCATGGCGGCGGCGATCAGGCCGAGCGCGACGAAGACGTCGAGATAGGCCAGCAGCGCCGCCTGGGTCTGCACCATCTGGCCGACGATCGCCATCGCGCTGCCGGATTTGCTGCCGGTGGCGTTTTGGGTGCCGAGATAATTCTGGATCTGCGCCAGCGTGTCGTGCAGCACCGGATTCCACGAGCCGACATGTTCGCTCAGCCGGCTCTGGTGAAACTGCTCGCGCCGCGCCAGCACGGTCTGGCTGATCGATACGCCGATCGAGCCGCCGAAATTGCGCGCCAGGTTGATCATCGCCGAGGCCTGATCGGTCTTGTCCGGCGGGATGCCGTCGTAGGACGCGGTGGTGATCGGGATGAAGATCAGCGGCAGGCCGATACCGAGATAGATCCGCGACAGCGCGAAGAACCAATAGTCGGCGTCGGGCGACATTCGCATCAGATCGATCATCGCGCCGCCGGCGATGGTCGCTCCGATCGCGATCAGCCAGCGCGGCTGCACCGAGCCGCCGAGCCGGCCGACGATCACCATCATCACCATGGTGACGAGGCCGCCGGGCGAGATCACCAGCCCGGCCAGCGTCGCGGTGTAGCCGAACCGCTCCTGCAACAGCTGCGGCAAAATCTGGGTGGTGGCGATCAACAGCGCTCCGGTCGCCAGCATGATCAGGAAGCAGGTGCCGAACTGCCGGCTCGCCAGCATCCGCACGTCGATCAGCGGCCGTTCGCGCGACAATTCCCACGGCACGAACGCGATCAGCGCCGCCGCCGAGATGATCGCGAAGCTGACGATGAAGCCCGAGCCGAACCAGTCGTCGACCTGGCCGCGGTCGAGCACCACTTCGAGCGCACCGAGAAAGGTCGCGACCAGCGCGAAGCCGACGAAGTCGAAACTGAATCCTTTCGCCCACAGCTTCTCGCGTTCCTGACGCTGCTTCTCGGAGGACGGGATGATCAGATAGATGAGCGCCAGCGTGATCACGCCGACCGGCACGTTGATCAGGAAGCACCAGTGCCATGACAAATTATCACTGAGCCAGCCGCCGAGCGTCGGGCCAACCACCGGCGCGACGACGACCGCGATGCCGTACAGCGCAAATCCTTGCCCGCGCTTGGCCGGCGGAAACGCCGCGGCGAGGATCGACTGCGCTACCGGCGTCATGCCGCCGCCGGCCAGCCCCTGCATGATCCGGAACAGCAGCAACGATTGCAGATTCCAGGCGAAGCCGCACAGCAGCGAACTCACCGTGAACAGCGCGATACACACCAGAAAGAACTTCTTGCGGCCGAACATCTGGGCGATCCAGCCCGAGGCGCACAGCACGATCGAATTGGCGACCAGATAGGTCGTCACCACCCAGGAGGCTTCGTCGCTCGACACTGCGAGCCCGCCGGAGATGTAGCGCAGCGCCACGTTGGCGATGGTGGTGTCGAGCACCTCCATGAAGGTCGCGACCGACACCAGCACGGCGATCAGCCAGGGGTTGGCGCCGCCATATTCGCCTTCGCTGTCGGCCATGACGACGGCCTTACTGACGCACGGTGACGCGCGGCACCACCGACATGCCGGGGCCGAGTTCGACATCCGGCCGCTGGTCGAAGGTGATCTTCACCGGCACGCGCTGCACCACCTTGACGTAGTTGCCGGTGGCGTTCTCGGCGGGCAGCAGGCTGAACGCCGTGCCGCTGCCGGCCTGGATCGAGTTGACGTGGCCCGGATAGGTCTTGCCGAACGCGTCGATATGAATGTCGACCGGCTGCCCGACGCGCATCAGTTCGAGCTGCGTTTCCTTGAAATTGGCGGTGACCCAGATGTCGAGCGGCACCAGCACCATGATGGCCTGACCGGGGGAGGCGAGCGCGCCGACCGCGCCGGTCAGCTTGGCAATGCGGCCGTCGGTCGGCGCGCGCAACTGCGCGCGCTGCAGATTGGCGTCGGCCTGTTCCTTCTGCGCCTGCGCGCCCTGCAGCTGGGCCTTGGCCTGTTCGGCCTTGGCGCGCAACACGTCGATCTGCCGGCTCGCAGCGAGCTTGGCGGCGTTGGCGGCGTCGAGCGCGGCCTTCTTGGCGCGAAAGTCGGATTCCGCCTGCTGGGCGCGCTGCACCGTGCCGGCGCCCTTCTGCACCAGTTCCTGATAGCGGTGGTTCTCCTCGATGGAGAAGTTATAGGCGGCTTCGGCCTCTTCGACCTGCTGATTGGCCTGCTGCACCTGCGCCTGCTGGGCGCCGATCTGCGCCTCGATGTCGGTGATCGACGCCTGCGCCTGCAGGATCTGCGCGGCGGCCTGATCGACCGCGGCCTTGTAGTCGCGCGGATCGATCGTCGCCAAGAGATCGCCGGCCTTGACGATCTGGTTGTCGGTGACGTCGACGCCGGTGATCGCACCCGACACCTGCGGGCTGATCAGCACGCTGCGGGTGTCGATGAAGGCGTCGTCGCTGCTCTCGTAGTTACGCGCCTGCAGCCACCAAACGATGCCGCCGACGATCGCCGCCGCAATCAGCACCGCGCCGATGATGGCCGCAACCGGATGCTGCCGGATCAGGCCGCGCAGCCCGGCGGGCTTGGCCGGTGCGGCGTCGGCCGGATCCAGCGGCGCGGGTCCGGTCTTCGCCTCGCGACGGTCCGGCTCGCGCAGCGCAGGAGTATTCTGAGGCTCGGTGGATTGGCGGCTGGCGTCGCCTTTCGCGGAAATAACATCAGCCGCGCTCATCGGTCTCACCGTGATTTGGGGAACAAACGGGACCTCTGGAGAACCCGTGCCGCCGGGCGCGGTTCCCGGCAATGCTGCAATGCAGAACCTTCGGCCCACACAATCCCGCGATCGGCAAAAAGGGTCGTCGCAAGCGGCCGATGGCGTTACGATGATCGGCCTGCCTTCGATAACGGCCTTGCATAAGAAGACTTCGTAAGACCCCGGGGATACGCCTTGCTGACCGAAACCACCGACTACGATCACCTGTACCGCAACTTCCGCTGGCAGGTGCCGGCCCGCTTCAACATCGCGACCGCCTGCTGCGATCGCCAAGCGCTCGGCGACAAGCCGGCGCTGATCTATGTGGAAGAGAGCGGCGCGGTGACGCGGCTGTCCTTCGCCGAACTCGCCACCGCGTCGCGCCGCTTCGCCAATGTCCTCAAGGACGGCGGTCTGCACCGCGGCGACCGCCTGGCGGTATTCTTGCCGCAATCGATCGAGCTGCCGATCGCGCATCTCGCCGCATTCCGCTCCGGCCTCGTCTCGGTGCCGCTGTTCACGCTGTTCGGCGAGGACGCGCTGGAATTTCGGCTGAGCAACTCCGGCGCCCGCGCGGTGGTCACCGACGAAAGCGGATTGCCGAAGCTGCTGAAGATCCGTGATCGTTTGCCGGAGCTGCAGCATATCTACGTCACCGGCGGCGCGGCGCATCCCGGCGTCGAACCGTTCTGGTCGGAGCTCGATGCGGCGTCGGACGTTTTCGACACCGTCGATACGGCGGCCGACGATCCGGCGATCATCATCTACACGTCTGGCACCACCGGAAATCCCAAGGGCGCGCTGCACGCCCACCGCGTGCTGCTCGGCCATCTGCCCAATGTCGAGATGGCGCACGACTTCTTTCCGAAGCCCGGCGACCTGATGTGGACGCCGGCGGACTGGGCGTGGATCGGCGGACTGTTCGATGCGCTGTTTCCAAGCTGGTATCACGGCGTCGCGATGGTCGGCTATCGCGCCAAGAAGTTCGAGCCGCAGGCGGCGATGCAGCTGATGGCCGATTTCGGCATCCGCAACGTCTTCCTGCCGCCGACTGCGCTGAAGCTGATGCGTCAGGCCGACGTCAAGCATTCGGGGGTGAAGCTGCGCAGCATCTTCACCGGCGGCGAGTCGCTCGGCGGCGAATTGCTGCAATGGGTGCGGGCGACGTTCGGCGTCGACGCGCACGAGATCTACGGCCAGACCGAGTGCAACCTCGTGGTCGGCAACAACGCCAAGCTGTTTCCGATCCGCCCCGGCTCGATGGGCAAGGCGACGCCGGGCTTCGACGTCCGCGTCATCGACGAGGCCGGCCGCGAACTGCCGCGCGGCGAACGCGGCATCATCGCGGTGCGCCGGCCCAATCCCTGCATCATGCTGGAGTACTGGAAGAACCCGGAGGCGACCGCGAAGAAGTTCGCCGGCGACTTCCTGCTCACCGGCGACCTCGGCTCGCAGGACGAAGACGGTTACTTCTGGTACGACAGCCGCGAAGACGACGTCATCACCTCGGCCGGCTATCGCATCGGTCCGTCCGAGATCGAGCACACGCTGCTCAAGCATCCCGCGGTCGCCTTCGCCGCGGTGGTCGGCGTGCCGGACCCGATCCGCACCGAATCCATCAAAGCGTGGATCGTGCTGCGCCCCGGCTTCGCCGCGGGCGACACGCTCGCCCGCGACATCCAGGATCACGTCAAAGTCCAACTCGCCGCCCACGAATATCCGAGGCTGATCGCATTCACAGATACGCTCCCCATGACCGCCACCGGCAAGGTGCTCCGCCGCGAACTGCGGGCGAGGGGATAGTCCGACCTCTTTGCGCCAAACCGCCCCGCACCGTCATTCCGGGGCGCACCACCGGGTCCGGCCTTCGGCCGGCCCGATGGTGCGAACCCGGAATCCCGAAGAGTTCTGCGACTCCATCATGTCCACAACATCGAGATTCCGGGTTCGCCCGCAAGAGCGGGCGCCCCGGAATGACAACCGAGAGGCCTTTATCGGCGGCTGAGTCAGCGATGGTGCACTGGGGCGCGCCGCTTGCACGGCGCGTCCCCTCTCCCGCTTGCGGGAGAGGGTTGGGGTGAGGGCGACGCGAGCACTGCGTATTGCCGGCGGCACGGCAGATTAAACTCCCAATTCTCCTACCCAAACCCCCTACATTATTGCGCTGCGAAAAACCACGCCGCCAATGTCGCCAATTGAACTAATCGCCGCGCAAAGTTGTGATGACCGCGCCATCACCATGCATTGACGGCCGCGGAACTCGGGTTCTTAATCGGCGCAACTAACAACGACCGCCAAGCGGCCATCCACCAAGGGAGGAGCGATCATGTCGATCTCCGGGAAGGTTGATCCGATCGTGCGGCGCGTGAGCTTCGCCGATATTGCCGAGGCGTTCGGGCAGGGGCTGCGGGACTTTCAGGCAGCCCCCGCCTACGGACTTGCGTTCGGGGCGTTCTACGCCGCCGGCGGCCTGCTGATCCTCGCCTGTCTCACGGCGCTGAACATGGTGTATCTGGCCTATCCGCTCGCCGCCGGCTTCGCGCTGCTCGGGCCGTTCGTGGCGCTGGGGCTGTACGAAGTCAGCCGCCAGCGCGAGAGCGGCCGCAGGCCGTCGCTGCGGCAGATGATTG
Source organism: Rhodopseudomonas palustris (assembly GCF_003591005.1). Taxonomy (GTDB): domain Bacteria; phylum Pseudomonadota; class Alphaproteobacteria; order Rhizobiales; family Xanthobacteraceae; genus Rhodopseudomonas; species Rhodopseudomonas palustris_K. The sequence goes on along the minus strand of NZ_QYYD01000041.1, from coordinate 4,248 downwards.
GCCTGATGCGCAGCCGCAGCGAGCTCGGCTGGATGGCGTTCGTGACGCTGTTTCTGTTCGTGATCTGGATGTATCAGATCCGCCTGCTGATCGCGCTGTTTCTCGGCATCGGCGCCTCGTTCGGCAGCCTGCACGAATTCATCTCGGCGGTGCTGACGACCAACGAGGGCCTTGTGTTCCTCGCCGTCGGCAATTGTGTCGGTGCCGCGCTGGCGCTGGTGCTGTTCTCGCTCACAGTGGTGTCGTTTCCGCTGCTGCTGGACCGCGACGTCGATGTCGTCACCGCGATGATCACCAGCGTCCGCGCGGTGGTGACGAGCCCGCTACCGATGATCGGCTGGGCGGCGACCATCGTGCTGCTGCTGGCGCTGTCGGCGTTGCCGTATTTCCTTGGCCTGGTGGTGACACTGCCGATCCTCGGCCATACCACCTGGCATCTCTATCGCAAGATCGTCGCGCCGGTTGCGGCGGAGCTGCCGGCGAGCGAGCCGGCCGACAACGTGCTGCAACTGCCGCCGGCCGCCTCGCGCGGGTAAACATCGCGTCGGCTCGCTCGGACGGGCCTTGGCTGCTATCGTGACCTGAGACTCACGATAGCCAACAAGGACCGACGATGTCGCTCGAACTGTATCTCACTTACGTCGCCGCCTGCATCGCGCTGGCGCTGCTGCCCGGGCCGGTGGTGACGCTGGTGATTGCCAACGGCCTGCGCCACGGCACCCGCGCGGCGCTGCTCAACATCGCCGGCGCGCAGCTCGGCCTCGGCCTCGTCATTGCGCTGGTCGCCGCCGGGCTGACCACGCTGATGGCGACGATGGGCTATTGGTTCGACTGGGTGCGGCTCGTCGGCGCCGCCTATTTGGTGTGGCTCGGCATCGGCTTGATTCGCCATCCGGTCGAAGGCGTTGCGACTGATGCAACACCGCGCACACCGCGCGGCGGCTTCTTTCTGCAGGGGCTGCTGGTGCTGCTCGCCAACCCGAAGGTGCTGGTTTTCTTCGGCGCGTTCATCCCGCAATTCGTCGACATGCAGCGCGATCACGTCCCGCAGGTGGCGCTGCTCGGCGTCACCTTCATGGCGATCGTGGCGATCACCGATGCGGCCTACGCGCTGCTCGCCGGCCGCGCCCGCACGCTGTTCTCGGCGCGCCGCACCCGGCTGCTGTCGCGCATCTCGGGCGGCTTCATGATCGGCGGCGGCGTCTGGCTGGCGCTGAGCCGCGCGAAGTAACTGCTCGAGATCGTAGGGTGGGTTAGCGCGAAGCGCGTAACCCACCATTCTCGCCAACAGCCGTGATGGGTTACGGCGCAAGGGCGCCTAACCCATCCTACGGGGCTTCAGTCTACGCCACCGCCGCCTTGTCCCGCAGCGCCGGCTCGATCGCGGTCAGAACGCGCGCCAGCCGTTCGGCCCATGCAGCCTGGCCGTGCTCTTCGGCGATCTGGTCCTGGCGGATCTCGATGCCGGAGTTGATCAGGCCGCGGGCTTCGCCGTGCACCGGGATCGAGTAGTCGGTGCCGTCGGCGACCGCGTAAGGCTGGTTGTCGCCGACCACCAGGCCGTCCTCGCGGCGCAGCTCTGCGAGCAGCAGCGGCGGCAGCACGGTGTCGCGGTGATACAGCGTGCCGATCTGCCACGGCCGCGCCATGCCGTGATACACCGGCGTGAACGAATGCACCGACAACAGCACGGTGGGCCGCCCGGCCGCGAGCCGGGCGCTGATCACCTCGTCGATCCGCGCGTGGTACGGGTCGAAGATCAGACGGCGGCGCTCGTCGACCTGCTCGCGGGTCAGCCCGTCATTGCCCGGAATCGTCGTGGTCTCGCTGACCAGCGGGATCGAGCTTTCGGCGGTCGGCGGCCGGTTGCAGTCGATCACCAGCCGCGAATAGCGCTGCGCGATCAGATGCGCGCCGAGCCGGTCGGACAACTGCTCGGCAACGCCGGCGATGCCGATGTCCCAGGCGATGTGGCGGGTGAGTTCGTCGGCAGGCAGGCCCAGATCGCCGAGCTGCGGCGGGATTTGACGGCCATAATGGTCACAAACCAGCAGAAAAGCCGATTGTCCCCCGATATTCCGTTCGATCACCGGAACCCGTCCGGGGTCGAGGCGTAGTGCAACCTGGCGTGCGCCGTTCATCTGTCGAGTGCCTGTCAGTTCAGCCGTCCGCCCCGGACAACGCTGGTATCTTTTCAACGCCGTAAAGTCTATGCATCCTTCATGCCGCTGCTGAGCATCACCCACCACACCGACTATCACTACGCTCGTCCGGTTGCGTTCGGCGAGCATCGCGTGATGCTGCGGCCGAGCGACAGCCACGATCTGCGGTTGCTGGAAAGCACGCTGGTGATCACGCCGCAGCCGGCGTCGCTGCGCTGGATTCATGATGTCTTTGGCAACAGCGTGGCGATCGTGAGTTTCGGCGAGCGTGCCAAACGGCTCAGCTTCGAATCGACCGCTGTAGTCGAGCATCATCCCACCGAAGCCTTCGCGCTGACGCCCGACGACCGCGCGTTCTTCTATCCGTTCTTCTACGAGGAAGACGAGTATCCGGATCTGGAGCCGTTCATCCGCCCGCACTACGGCGATCCGGATGGCCTATTGTCGATCTGGGCGCGTGGCTTCCTCGATGTCGGCGCGGCGACACCGACCTTCGACCTCCTCAGCCGGATGACCCATGGCATTCGCGACGGCTTTCGCTATCGCCGGCGCCATGCCCACGGCACCCAGCATCCGCTCGATACGCTGCAGACCGGCTCCGGCACCTGCCGCGACTTCGCGCTGCTGATGATCGAAGCGCTGCGCCGGCTCGGCATCGCGGCGCGCTTCGTGTCGGGCTATCTGTTCGTGCATGGCGACGGAGCCGGCAGCCATGTCGGCGGCGGCTCTACGCATGCCTGGGTGCAGGTGTATCTGCCGAGCGCGGGATGGATCGAGTTCGATCCGACCAACGGCATCATCGGCAACCGCGATCTGATCCGCGTGGCGGTGGCGCGCGATCCGTATCAGGCGATCCCGCTGCATGGCAGCTATCTGGGCGGCGCCGACGAGTTTCTGCGGATGGACGTGCGCATCAAGGTGGCGCCAGCCGGCGATGTCGCTCACAATCGTATCGTCGCGGTGCCGGCCTAGCGCCGCGGCGATGTGACTGCGGAGACATGATGCTCGATCGCCTGTTCGTCTATGGCACACTGATGCGCGGCTATGATCACCCGATGGCCCGGATGCTCGCCGACAATGCCGACTATCTCGGCGCCGCGTCGATGCCGGGGCGCTTGTATCAGGTGCGGCACTATCCGGGTTTGATCGAAGCCGCGGCGGCATCGGACCTCGTGTTCGGCGATCTGTTCAGGCTGCACCGGCCGGCCGAGCTGTTGCTGCAGCTCGACGACTACGAAGGCTGCGGCGAGGGCGGCGACCAGCCGGCGCCGTATCGCCGCGAGGTCGCGCGCGTCACGCTCGCGGGCCGCGCGGCCGAACAGGTCGAAGCCTTCGTCTACATCTACAATTGGGACGTCGCGCAGCTTCGGCGCATCCTGTCGGGACGGTTCGCCGACGTCGTGGCTGCTAACGACTGAGATGCAGTTCGACGTGCGCGTTGGCGGCGAGCGGCAGCAGCGTCAGCCAGTCGGGTTGGACCGGTTCGGTCAGGCAGAAGCTGGGAAAGTCATAGGCCTCGATCGCAGCGGTCGCGATCGAGAGCTGATCGCCGCAGTCGTCGCATTTCCACGCGTGGATCGCATAGACCCCGTCGACCGTCTCGGCGCCGAGCGAGGTCATTTCCACATTGCATCGGGTACAATTTGCCATGGTTCTGGCTCCAGATCGTTCGGCGCTGCTCCGCACCGGACCAGCGCGATGAGCCCGACCTTGGTGACCCGTTCTCCCCGACTCCCCCGCCACAGCGGGGTGCGCCACTGAGCACCCGCTTCCGCACCGCAACAATGCGCCAAATCAAATCTGCTGCAATTGCGAAGAAAGGTGGAAGAAAATGATCGCCGCTGATTGCGAGCGGATTTGGCCTTGCCGCGATCCGCAGCGCTCAGCCCTCTCCCGCTTGCGGGAGAGGGCTGGGGTGAGGGCGCCCCAGGCAATGAGCGTGCGATGCGTGGCCGGCGTCGGGCGCTCTCTAACTTCTGGATTCCGGGGCGCTCGCTGCGCGAGCGCCCCGGAATGATGGGGTGGACGGCCCCCGAACGGCATCGATGTGCCAGACTGAGGTTGTCGTAACTTCAGACGAGGGAGC
>NZ_QYYD01000040.1 GCF_003591005.1 Rhodopseudomonas palustris | reverse complement strand
ATCTTACTTCTTGGGCTACTCCCTCGCACAAATAACGCCCCTCTCCCGGGATTTGCCAGCGAAGCGTATCAATCCAGAAGCTCAGTGCACCACGCTGGATTGCTTCGCTTCGCTCGCAATGACGGAGAGGCCGCCTGACTACGCGATCTCCTTGCTGTCGCGGTGGCGGTACAGCACCATCATCAGCGGCGCGAACGGGCGGAGGAGTTCGTTGGCGGGGATCGGCGTCGGCTCGGTGAATGGCAGTGCCAGTTCGCCATCCGGCGCGCCCTGCACGGCCTTCGCCAGCTGATCGCCGAGCGCGATCGACAGCGCGACGCCGCGGCCGTTGCAGCCGGTCCAGCCGTAGGCATCGGGGCCGAGGCGGTGGATGTGCGGCAGGTAGTCGGTGGTCATGCCGATAAAGCCGTTCCAGACATAGTCGAACCGCACCTCGCCGATCTGCGGCCACAGGCTCTGCAGCCGCTTGCCGACCCGCGCTTTCAGCGTCGCGATCTGATTGAATGGCCGGATGATGGCGCCGCCGGTGACGAAGCGGTTGCGGGCGTCGAAGCGGCCGAAGATCAGTTCGCCGTGGGTGTCCGACATCGCCTGCCGGCCCGGGATCATGCTCTTGCGGACGTTGTCGCTGAGCGGCTGCGTCGCCATCTGCCACGACCGCACCGGCATCACCTCGCTGGCGATCGCCGGCGCCAGAGTTTTTGCGAATTCGCCCGTGTAGGCATTGCTGGCGACCACCAGCGCACGACCGCTGATCTCGCCCTGCGCGGTCCTGACGATCCAGCGCTCGCCGCGCCGCTCAATGCTCACCGCCGGCGAGCGCGCGAAGATACGGCCGCCTTGCGCGACGACAGCGCGGGCGAGCCCGCGCGCCAGCGCCAGCGGATTGATGTGGCCGCCGGTCCTGTTCCAGAATCCGCCGAACCAGGCGTCGGAGCCGAGCATGTCGCGCACCTGCTCGCGCGACAAGAGTTCGACCGGCGCGCCGACCTTGGACCATTGCCGGACCCGGCGCTCGGCGATCTTGATGCGGCCGGGCGAATGCACCGGCTGAACCCAGCCGGTCTGCTCCTGCTCGGCGTCGATGCCGTGGCGCCGCGCCACGTCGAACAGGATCGAGGCGCTGTCGCGGATCAGCCCGACCAGCCGCTCGCCGGCGGCGCCGTGCCTGGCGACGATGTCGTCGGGGTCCGGCCGCGACAGCGTCGGGATCACCTGGCCGTTGTTGCGGCCCGACGCGCCCCAGCCGGGCTCGGCCGCCTCGATCACCGCGACACCGACGCCGGCCTCGCGCAGATGCAGCGCCGTCGACAGCCCGCTGAAGCCGGCGCCGATCACCACCACGTCGGTCGTCTCGGTGCCGTGCAGCTCCGGCAGATCGGGCCCCGGCGGGGTCACCGCAGCCCATAGCGAATCCGGCCAGCGCACCTCGGCAGTCATCCTCAGTCCTTCCATTGATCTGGTCGCGCGCGCCGCGCCTCCGACCTGCGTCGGGTTGCGGCGGCGGAACGATCTGGCTAGCCTACTCTGCAAGAATTTTGGGGAGCAAAGCCAGCGTGTCACTGCAATACGTCGTCGGAATCGATCACGCCGTGGTCATGGTCAAGGATCTGGATGCGGCTGCGGCCAATTGGCAGCGGCTCGGCTTCACCCTGTCGCCACGCGGCACCCACAGCCCGGCGCTCGGCTCCGGCAATTACACCATCATGTTCGGCGAGGACTACATCGAGCTGCTCGGCATCCTGAACCCGACCGAGCACAACGCGCCGAGCCGCGCCTTCCTCGACGCCCGCGGCGACGGCATCGAGCGCATCGCCTTCACCACCACCGACGCCGCGAAGGGCGCCGATGAGCTGCGCGACCTCGGCCTCGACGCAATCGGGCCGATCGATTTCGGCCGGCCGGTGCCGCTGCCGGGCGGCGGCGAAGGCGAAGCGCGCTTCAGCATCTTTCAATGGCCGCTGACCGAGGCGCCTGCGGGACTGCGCATCTTCGCCTGTCAGCACCACACCCGCGACACGGTGTGGATTCCCGAGCTGCAGCGTCACGCCAATAGCGCCACCGGGCTGGTGCGGGTGCTGATCACCGCGCCGCGGCCGGAGAGCGACGCGCGGCACATGCTGCGGCTGATCGACGGCGAGCAATATTCCGAACCTGACGGCAGCGTCGTGGTGCCGTCCGGCGAAGGCCGCGCCGAATTCGTCTTCCTGACGCGCGACACGCTGGCGCAGCAGTACCCCGGCGTCGCGCTCGACGGCGTGCCGGATCGTGGCGGCGCCGGCCTGATCATCGCGGTCAGCGATCTCGCCGCCACTGCACAGGCGGTGGGAGCGGCCGGCAAGGCGCTCGGCAACAGCCTTGTGGTGCCGCCAAGCGCCGCCAACGGCGTGCTGCTGGTGTTTGTGCAACGCTAGGATTTTAATAGGTCAGCCTCAGGAACAATTTCCCGTCCCGTCGCGTTTCTGCGCCGTCGAGCCTGCTCGACGTTCTGAAGCGTGCGGGCGCCCTGAGAAGGCGTCCGAATTACGGGGAGCGCTGGCGGTGCCAGCGAGGGCCGATGTCCGACGCCTATGTGATCGAAGTGAGCTCGCGCACCGCCGGCATCGTCGTGCGCGACGGCGTCAACTTCTGCTTCCACGCCGCCCATCACGACTTCCAAAGCCTCGAACGCCGCACCTTCGCGTCGCTGCTCGCCGCGCAGAAGGCCGCGAAAACGTGCGCCGAGCAGATCCGCAAGCTGATGGGCTGACTTCGGACAGATTACCAACCTTCGTCATGGCCGGGCTCGTCCCGGCCATCCACGCCTTTGCTAGGGTTCGACGCTGCAAGGTGTGGATGCCCGGCACAAGGCCGGGCATGACGGATCGAGAGGTCTACTACGCCCTCTCCGGCTCCACCTTCCGGGTCTCCGGCATCAGCAGCCACACCAGCGTCAGCCCCAGCGCAGCGACGCTGGCGAGGCCGAGGAAGGCGGCGTGGCTGCCGAACTTGTCGGCGACCAGGCCGGCCACGACGTTGCTGAGCGAGGCGCCGATGCCGCCGGCGGTGCCAACCACGCCCTGGGCGAAGCTGAAATGGCCGCTGCCGAACGCCACGTCGGCGATGATCAGCGGCACCAGCACGGCGAACACCGCCGCGGTAACGCCGTCGAACACTTGCACCGCGACCAGCAGATACGGGTCAGTGACGGTCGAGAACAGCACGCCGCGGATCGCCAGCGCACCGAAGCCGGCGAACAGCAGCGGCTTGCGGCCGATCGATTGCGCCCATCTGCCCACACGGGGCGAAAACAACGCGACGATCGCCTGCGGCACGACGATGCAGAACGCGATCAGCGCCGGCGCGGAGTCGCTGGAGCGCGCCGTGACGGCGCTGGCCATCAGCGGCAGCATCGCCGCATTGGCGAGTTGCAGCATCAGCACCGCGCCGGCGAATACCAGCAGCGGCCGCTGGCGGAGCAAGTTCGCCAGATCGGAAAACCGGAAGCTCGGCGCCGCGTCGGCGCGTGCCGCGCCGTGCGCCTGGGCGGAATCGATCTCGCTGCCACGGATTCGCGACAGAGCAATCAGCGTCGGAATCACCAGCAGGCAGGTGACCAGAAACACCGAGCGGCTCGACAGCAGATAGCCGGCGGTGCCCATCACGGCGGCCGCGACGCCGTTGCCGAGCGAGGCGCAGCGGGCGTTGCGGCCGAGCCGTTCGCCGATCGCGTAGCGGCCGACCAGGCCGAGGCTGATCGCCGCGATCGACGGGCCGAGCACGCAGCTCGCCGCCGCGTGCAGCGTCGCCGCCGCCATCACCACCGGGAAGATCGGCATCAGCGCATAGGCCAGCGCCGCGAGGCCGATCGCCGCAACGGCGGCGCCCGCGACCTTGCGCTCGTCCTTGGCGGCATCGACGATGGCGCCGCCCGGCATCTGGCCGATCAGCCCGATGATGCCGCCGATCGACAGCACCAAACCAATCTCGACCTGTGTCCATTTCTGGGTGGTGAGATACACCGCGATGAACGGGCCGAAGCCGGTCTGCACGTCGGCGAGAAAGAAGATGAACCAGTCGAGGCCGCGCTGGCTCTGCTGCGACGGCGCGCGCGGCGGCTCCGGCGCCGGCACCGGGTCATCGGCGGGCGGCACGGATGGCGGCGCAAGGTGATGCGGACCGTAGCCGGCTCCGCGGTCGGGCAGCGGCGCGCTCAGCCTACTTCTCCGGACCAAACTCGAGCGGTGACAGCTTGCCGGACGCCCCGAGCACCACGACCGATTGCTCGTCCTTGTATTCCGGCGCGGCGCGCACCTGGTCGCGCGTCAGAGCGAGCGAGACCTTGTCCTCCTTCTTGGCGATGGTGCTGAATTTCAGCGCGGTCCAGTCGACCGCAATCTTGCGGCTGCCGACGCCGAGAAAGCCGCCGAAGTCGATGATCGCGGCGCGGGTCTTGCCCTCTTTGTCGACCACGATGTCGACGATGCGGCCCATATCCTCGTCGGCTGCGCTGCGCACCTCGCGGCCGAGCACGCCGCGGGCGTCTTCCGGACTGATCACGGTGACGGTCGGCGGATCGCTCTTGGCGGTCGCGGATGACTTGGCGGACGGCTCGGCTGGCTTGGCGGGCTCAGCCCGCTTGGCAGGTTCGGCTGGCTTCGGCGGCTCGACAGGTTTCGGCGGTTCGGCCTGAGCGGCAGGCTCGGACGGCTTCGCAGGATCGGCGCGCAGCCCGGCCGAGACGACGCTGGTAATCACCACCAGGGCGAACGCAGTACTGAACCGGATGTGCATCGAGCCTCCCCCACGGCGACCGCGTCGCCGCGCTCTTTATCGAGCCAACACGATCGAAACCTGAATGCGCCCGTCGGTGCGCAGCACTTCCATCGACACGCCGTCGCCGTGGCGGCGCACCCGCAGATCGATGCTGGAGGCGCCGATCCGCAGATCGCGCAGCACCACCTCGCCCAGGAATGCCGGCAGCCGCGGATTGACCAGACGGATCTCGTGGCGGTCGGCGTCGAACTGAATCCCCAGCGCGGCTTCGAGCAGCGTGAACGGCGTCGCGCTGGCCCAGGCCTGCGGCGCACAGGCGACCGGATACAGCGTCGGACCGCGGCGGCGCTCGCGCTGGAAGCCGCAGAACAATTCCGGCAGCCGGCGCAGCTCCATATAGCTGGCGGCGTCGAACAGGCCCTTGAACACGTTGTCGACGGCGGCCTTGAAGCCGTAACGCGCGAGGCCGAGCGTGATCAGGGCGTTGTCGTGCGGCCAGATCGACCCGTCGTGATACGACATCGGATTGTAGCGCGGCTCGCCGCACGCGATGGTGCGAATGCCCCAGCCCGAGAAGAAGTGCGGCCGCATCAGGTCGGTCGCGACCAGGCGTGCCCGGTCCGCCCGCACCATGCCGGTGAACAGCACCTGCCCGGCGTTGGAGCTGCGCACCTTGCAGGGCCGCTTGGCGCCGTCGAGCGCCAGCGCGTAGGTGCCGAGCTCCTCGCACCAGAACGCCCGCTCGAACTGCGCGGCCAGCTTCTCGGCCTGCTGCTCGAGCTCGACCGCGCGGTCGGCTTGACCCAGCCGACGCGCGCACAGCGCCGCGAGCCGCCTGGCGGCAAACACATAGCCCTGCACCTCGGCGAGCGCGATGTTGCCCTCGGCGAGCTTGCCGTCGGCATGGAAGATCGCGTCGTACGAATCCTTCCAGCCCTGGTTCTGCAGGCCCTGATCGGTGGCGCGCTGATACTCGACAAAACCGTCGCGGTCCGGATCACCCGGGCCATCGATCCAGCCCAGCGCCTTCTCGATCGCCGGCCACAGCTCCTTCAGCGTGTCGTCGTCGCCGGTGCGCTGGACGTACAGACCCGCCAGCATCACGAACAGCGGCGTCGAGTCGACGCTGCCGTAATACTGCGCGAACGGCACCTCGCGCAGCGCCGCCATCTCGCCGCCGCGCATCTCGTGCAGGATCTTGCCGGGCGCCGCATCGTTCAGCGGATCGAAGCTGGTCGCCTGATAGGCCGCGAGCCGGCGCAGCACGCCACGCGCGATCCGCGGATCGATCCACAGCATCTGCAAGGCGGTGATCAGCCCGTCGCGGCCGAACGTTGTCGAGTACCAGGGAATGCCCGCATAGGGATAGCGGCCCTGCGGCGTCTTCGTCGTCAGGATGTTGAGGTCGGCCATCGCCTGGCACAGCACCTCGTTGAAGATTTCGTTCGAGGTCTCGACCGTGGTGGCGCCGCGCGTCGCCTCGCGCATCTCGCGGCGATGCGCCAGCAGGCTGCGGAAGAACGGCATTGGCGGCTGCGTCGCCGGCTTGTTGCAGCCCACCGCGACGAATACCGACGCGGTCTGCTGCGGCGCCAGCTTGATCTGAAACACCGCGCGGCCGGGCCTCAGCTGAGTCGGCGCGGGATCAAAATGCACCAGGCTGCTCCGTGTGACATCGTCGAGCCCGCGATAATCGAACAGCACATCGGTGTCGGAGACGCGCCGGCTGCTTACGGTGCCGCGCCGCGGCCGGACGCTGCCGCGGACCTCGAACAGATCGGCGAAGTCGCTGTCGAAATCCAGCATCAGCTCGAAGCTGGCCTCGGCGTCGCCATGGTTCTGCAGGCCGATGCGCTGAAACGCCGTGTCGCGCCACAGAAAGATGGTGCGGACGATGTGCAGCAGATCCTTCGCGAGCACCAGCCGGCCATCGCGATAGATATCAGGATTGGTGAGATCGACCGTCAGCGCCGAATTGTCGTCGCGCAGATTGGAGCCGAGCAGCAGCGGCTGCACATCGGCGAGCCGCAACTGCAGCCGCGCCAGATAGCGCGTGTCGGTATTGAACAAACCGTCGCTGTCGCCGCCGGGAGCGCCGAGGTCGCCGTGACTGTCGAGCACCATGAAGGTGTCGTCGTGCTTCAGCACCGTGCGCGGCCGCGCAGGCCCCGTCATCGGAATGTAGAACGGAGACTCCGCAGGCGGCGCCGATTCGTGCGCCGCTGCCGGTTGGGCCATCACGTCAGAGAGCATCGATCAATCCTATCGCTGCTGTGGCGCCGCGCAAGCGCCGCGTCAGGCCGCGTGCGCAGCCAGACGGCTGATCTCGCGAGAGATGAGATCGCGGTAAGGGCCTTCGCCCTGCATCAGGCGATCGGGCGGACCGTCCTCGATGATACGCCCATTCTGCAGCACCACCACCCTGTCGAAATTGCGCAGCGTCGCGAGCCGGTGCGCGATCGCGATCACGGTGCGGCCGTGCATCAGCCGCGCCAATGCTTCGCGGATCGCTTCTTCCGAATCGGAGTCGAGCGCGGCGGTGGCCTCGTCGAGCAGCAGGATCGGGGCGTCCTTCAGGAAGGCGCGAGCGATCGCCAGACGCTGGCGCTGGCCGCCCGACAGCTTGAAGCCGCGGTCGCCCACCATGGTGTCGAGCCCTTCGGGCAATGTTTCGACGAAATCGCAGCGCGCCGCGATCGCCGCCTGCAGGACTTCCTCGTCGGTCGCGCCGGGACGGCCGTAGCGGATGTTTTCGCGGATCGTGCGTTGAAACAATGAGATGTCCTGCGGCACCACCGAGATGGCTTCGCGCAGACTATGCTGGGTGACGCGCGAGATGTCCTGGCCGTCGATCGTGATGCTGCCGTCCTGCACATCGTAGAAGCGCTGCAGCAGCGTGAACAATGTCGACTTGCCGCCGCCCGAGGTCCCGACCAGGCCGACCCGCTCGCCGGCATTGAGCCGCAGCGTGAAGCTATCGAACACCTTGGAGCCGCCCGGATACTGGAACGACACGTTATTGAAGTTGATCGCCGCGCCGGCGCGGATCAGCGGCTCGGCTTCGGGATGATCGCTGAGTTCGTGCGGCGTCAGCAGCGTCGCGACCGCTTCGCCGAGCCGGGCGACGTGCTGGGTGACGTCGACCAGCGCCACCGCGAGGTCGCGGGTGGCGTGCAGGATCGACAGGCCGAGCGTACAGATCAGCACGACGTCGCCGGTCGAGGCGCCGCCGCGTTGCCACAGCATGATCGCCCAGGCGAGCAGCGCGACCGTCAGGATGATGGTGATCACCGCATGCAGCAGACGCAGCCGCTCGAGGTAGCGCAGGCTGCGGCCACGCGCGTTGACCTCGAGACTGACCGTGTTCTCGAACCGCGCGTGCTCGTAGCCGAGGCCGCAGAACGCCCGCACCAGCGGCATGTTATTAATGACGTCGACCATCTCGCCGTCGACCGTTGCGGCCTTGTCGGCGAATTCGTCGTGTAGCGGCTTACCGTCAGCGGCGAGCTTGAACACCAGCGCCAGCAGCAGCGCCGCCGCGACGCCGAGCGCGAGCGCCATAATTCCGCTCACAGTTGCGATCAGCGTAATCGCCAGGAAGGTGGCGATGCACGGCGGCAGCACGTTCCAGACGAACATATTCTCGATGGTGAACACCGCATTCGAGGTGGCGGTGATCCGGCTCGACAACATGCCGGGAAGGCGATCGGAAAAATAGCTGGGTGCATGCCCGGTCAGATGCCTGAACATATCGCGCCGGAGATCGGCGGTGACCGCCGGAAATGTAAAGCTGCCAATCCAGCTGGCCACGCGCCACAACAGATTATCGGCCGCGATCAGCGAGACGAGAAACACGAAGCCGAGCCACACGACGCCGGATTGGCCGCCGCTCAGTCCGTCGACCAGATACTTCACGCCGTACTGCGTGCCGACAGAACAGGCAACTGCCAACAAAACACACCCGAGAATGATCGCGTGTGTGCCCGGTCTTTGACGAACGTAGCGCAAAATGAAGGCAAACGGGCGACGCGAGTAGCCTGATAGAGAGTCCATAAAAGTCCGCCTCCGCAACGCATCTTCGCCAAGGTCGCTAGCGATACAGCTTTACGCCGGGATCACCGCCCTGTTCCATTCTCGGCAACCGCAAGAAGGCATCGGGAAGTGGCATCAACAAGACAGCAACGTGGAAGAAGTGAGCGCATGCAAGGAACTTCGCATGTGCAAAAACGTTCCCGCAGCTGGCAATGCCGGTGCCATTCGATCACATCCCATGTTCAACGTTTTCACGTAACAACAGGAGACTAGTCGATGCGCATCGCGCAGGTTGCTCCTCTCACCGAAGCTATCCCCCCGAAACTCTACGGCGGCACCGAACGTGTGGTGCATTGGCTGACGGAAGAACTCGTGGCGCTCGGCCACGACGTGACATTGTTCGCGAGTGGTGATTCCATCACCTCCGCAAAGCTCGAGGCTCCATGGCCACGCGCGCTTCGGCTCGACGGTGCAGTGCGAGACCCCAACGCCCTGCACATGATGATGCTGGAGCAAGTACGACGACGCTGTGACAACGAGGAATTCGACCTTCTTCATTTCCATCTCGATTACTATCCGTGGTCGTTGTTTCAGCGCCAGCCGACGCCGCACCTCACCACGCTCCACGGCCGGCTCGATCTGCCCGAGCACCAGCCGGTGTTCTCCACCTTCTCCGACGTGCCGGTGGTCTCGATCTCCGACTCGCAGCGGCGGCCGGTGCCCAACGCCAACTGGGTCCGCACCATTCACCACGGCCTCCCGGCGGATCTGCTGTCCCCGACCGGCGCCAAGCCCGGCTATCTGGCCGTGCTCGGCCGCATCGCGCCGGAAAAGGGCGTCGACCGCGCCATCCGGATCGCGATCCGCGCCGACATTCCGCTGAAGATCGCCGCCAAGGTCGACCGCGCCGATCAGGACTATTTCGAGCAGGTGATCGAGCCGATGCTGCATCATCCGCTGATCGAGTTCATCGGCGAGATCGGCGATCAGCAGAAGTCGGAATTCCTGTCCGGCGCGCTCGGCCTGCTGCTGCCGCTCGACTGGCCGGAGCCGTTCGGCCTGGTGATGATCGAATCGATGGCCTGCGGCGCGCCGGTGATCGCCTACAATCGCGGTTCGGTGCCGGAGATCATCGAGTCGGGCCTCACCGGCTTTATCGTCGAGGACGAGACCAGCGCGGTCGCCGCCGTGCATCAACTCCAGGGTCTCGACCGCACGGCGATCCGCGCCCGCTTCGAGGAACGCTTCACGGCGCGGCGGATGGCAATGGACTATCTCGCCGCGTATCGCAGCCTGATCGCCAAGGCCGAGCCGCGCTTCAGGCTGGTGTCGAGCGCGGAGTAAACATATCCTCTCGTCATGGCCGGGCTTGTCCCGCCTGCGGGGCCGTAGCCCCTTCGGCGCGGCGAAGGCCCGGCCATCCACGCCTTTTTCTTTTCGGCTCAGCAAGGCGTGGATGCCCGGGACAAGCCCGGGCATGACGGTGGAGGGATTGAGCGCTACCTCAACGCGCCGTCGCCCGGCGGCGCAGCAGCACTTTTTCGAACAGCGGCAGCAGGCCGCGCGGCGTCGCCATGATGACGACGATCACCACCACGCCGTAGATGAAGTAGTGCAGCCCCGGCACCGCGCCGCCGAGCTGGCCGCGCAGCACCTCGCCGAGCGGCACCAGCAGCAGCGCGCCGAGCGCCGGGCCGAAGGCGCGACCAAGGCCGCCAACGGTAGCGAACAGCACGATCTCGATGGTGATGGTCGGTGACGCCAGCTGATATGGATCGGCGAAGGTGAGATAACGCACGTAGCAAGTGCCGACGATCGAGGTCAGCACCGCCGAGATCGTCATCGCGGTGATCTTGTGGCGCAGCACATTGACGCCGATCGCCTGTGCGGCTTTCTCGTTGTCGCGGATCGTGCGCAGATAATAGCCAAGCGGCGCGTTGAGGATGGCGACGTTGATCAGCACGATCACCGCCGACAGCCCGAGCATCACCCAATACGCCCCCTGCACGCCGCCGAACTGGAACGCCGCGACGTCGCCGGTGTCACGCGGCAGCAGCAGCCCGGAGGCACCGCCGAGGAAATCCCAGCCCTCGACCACAATCGCCGCCATCTCGGCAAACGCCAGCGTGATCAGCACGAACGACAGATGGCCGAGCTGAAACCGAAAATCGATCCAGGCGATCAGCGCGCCGAGCGCGCCGGCGACCGCAGCGGAGATCACCAGCCCGGCCCACATGTTGATGCCGAGCTTGACCTGCAGCGCTGCCGCCAGCATCGCGCCGGTGCCGATGAACAGGCTGTGCGCCAGCGAGATCTGCCCGGCCATGCCACCGACGATATTCCACGCCGACGCCAGAGCCACATAGACCAGCGCGATGGTGAGGATGTGCAGATAATAGCTGTTGAGCGCCAGCGGCAGCGCCGCTGCGAGCAGCAGCAACACCCACAGCGCCGGCGAGGCCAGCGTCTTATAGAAGCCGTCATTGATCATGACGTCCTCCAGGTCAGGCCCTGCGGACGGAACAGCATGATCAGCACGAAGATCGCATAGGGCACGAGGCGCCCCAGCGCGTCCGAAACGTAGACGGTGCCGAACGCCTCGGCGAGGCCGATCACCAGGCCGCTGATCATGATGCTGACGAAATTGGTCATGCCGCCGAGCACGACGATCAGCAGCGTGATCACCGTATATTGCAGGCCCTGGGTCGGCTGGATCGGCGTGCCGGGCAGCAGCAGCGCGGCCGCGACCGCCAGGATGGCGACGCCGATCGCGAAGGTGACGATCTGGACGCGGCCGACATCGACGCCCATCAGCGCCGCGGCACGGGCATTCTGGTGCACGGCGCGGATCGAGCGGCCGAAATCGGTCGAGCGCAGCATCACGTAGAGGCCGATCGCCATCGCGAAGGCGACCACGCAGGCGATGACGTTGGGCATCCGCAGCACGACGTCGCCGAGAATGATCAGTTTGGACTCGACCATCGACGGCACCCGCGCCGGCTGGCCGCCGAACACCATGAGGATGCCGTTCTGCAGCAGCAGGCTGAGGCCGAGGGTGAGCTGCACGATCATCAGGAACTGATGCCCGGCCATCGGCCGTAGCAGGAAGCGATAGACCAGCGCGCCGATCGCCGCCATCACCGGGATGGTGATGATCGCGGAGACATAGGGATCCATCGCGAAGGCGGAGAACAGCGCCAGCGACATGAACATTGCCAGCGAGATGAAATCGCCATGGGCGAAGTTGACGATGCCGCTGACGCCGTAGACCAGCCCCATACCGAGCGCGAGCAGCCCGTAGGTGCTGCCGATCAGAATGCCTTGCGCCAAGGCCTGCCAGAGTTCGCTCACTTGATCCTCCTCACAGCCCCAGATAGGCCTGCCGCGTGCGCGGGTCGTTCTTGACGATGTCGGCGTCGCCCTCCACCGCGATCTGGCCGCGCTCCAGCACGTAGCAGCGCTGGGCGTGGCGCAGCGTCAGATTGAGGTTCTGCTCGACCAGCAGCATGGTGAGGCCATCCTTGTGCAGCCGGTCGATGATCTCGAAGATGTACTGCACGAACAGCGGCGACAGCCCGAGCGAGGGTTCGTCCAGCATCAGCACGCGCGCTTCGGCCATCAGGCCGCGGCCGATCGCCAGCATCTGCTGCTCGCCGCCGGACAGCGTGCCGGCGGCCTGGGTCAGCCGCTCCTTCAGCCGCGGAAACAGTTCGAGCACCTTCTCCATCTGCGCCGGCCGATGCGGCCGCGCGCGATCGCAGAAGCCGCCGAGCAACAGGTTCTCGCGGATGCTCATCTCCGGAAACACCAGCCGGCCCTCGGGCACCTGGATGATGCCGAGTTCGACGCGCTCGCGCGCGCTGGCGCGGGTGACGTCCTGGCCCTCGAACAGGATGCGGCCGGACATCGGCGCGACCAGGCCTGACAGGCAATTGATCAGCGTGGTCTTGCCGGCATTGTTGGCGCCGAGCAGGCCGACGATCTCGCCGGCGGCGAGCCGCACCGAGACGTCGCGCAGCATCGGCGTGCCGCCATAGCCGGCGACCAGCCCTTCGACCTCAAGCATCGAGGTGCTCCCCGAAATACGCGTCGATGACTTTCTGATCCTTGATGATGGCGTCCGGCGTGCCTTCGGCGATCTTCTCGCCGAAATTGACCACCACCATCCGGGTCGCCATCCGCATGATCACCGGCATCACGTGCTCGACCATCACGATGGTGACGCCGGACTGGTTGAGTTCGCGGATGATCTGCATCGGCGCCTCGGTCTCGGCCATGGTGAGGCCGGCCATCACCTCGTCGAGCAGAATGCATTGCGGATCGGTGGCGACGCATTTGGCGACT
The DNA here is from genome assembly GCF_003591005.1 of Rhodopseudomonas palustris. Taxonomy (GTDB): domain Bacteria; phylum Pseudomonadota; class Alphaproteobacteria; order Rhizobiales; family Xanthobacteraceae; genus Rhodopseudomonas; species Rhodopseudomonas palustris_K. The sequence continues at coordinate 13,259 of NZ_QYYD01000040.1, read as the reverse complement.
TCGAGCAGCTTCTTGTCCTGCAGCGACAGCGTCGCCGGCGTCTCGTCCAGCTTGCCGCCGAGGCCGACCCGGGTCAGCACCGCGGCGGCGTAGTCGGTCGCCTGGCGGATCGGCCGCCGCGTCAGCGCCGCGGTGGTGACGACCTCGAGCGTCGTCATGTCGGCGAAGGTCTGGACGATCTGGAAGCTGCGTACGAGGCCGCGGCGCGTCAGCCGGTCCGGCGAGATCCCGGTGATGCGCTGGCCGTCGAACCGCACCGTGCCGCTGGTCGGCGGCGCGAAGCCGGAGATGACGCTGAACAGAGTCGTCTTGCCGGCGCCGTTGGGGCCGATGATGCCGAGGATCTCGCCGCGCTCGACGGCGAAGCTGACGTCGTTGAGCGCGAGCAGGCCGCCGAACCGTTTGCTGACATTGTCGACTTCGAGCAGCGCCACGGCTCAGCTCTTCGGCCGCGGAGCGGCCTGCGCGAACTCCTTCGGGAACACCACTTCCTGCGACTGGTCGGGCATCCACTGCACCATCATGGCGGAGCCGTCCTTGAGCAGCCGGTCTTCGGCGAACTGCAGGCCCTTCGGCTTGGCGATATAGAGGTCCGGATCGCCGAACGGGATGTCGAAGGTCTTGAGCGCGTCGAGCAGCGCGGCCGGCTCCAGCGACGTCGTCTTCTCCAGCACGCGCTGCAGCACGCGCGCGCCCTGCGCGTACTGGATCGCGCCCTGGCCGATGCGGTCGAGCTTGGCGACGTCGCGCAGCTCGGCGATGATCTTCTGCATCGAGTCGACCTTGGCGCCCGGGCTGAAGCCGGTCATCGCGAACAGATTGCGCGTCAGCACCGCCTTGCCGATCTCGGGGCCGAGATCCTTCCACAGCGACAGGTCCGAATAGCCGCCGGTGCCGCCGACGAACAGGCTGCCCTGATAGTTGAGGTTGTAGCGCGCCTGATGCAGCAGGATGCCGTCGCGCGGCGTCACCAGGCCGGTGACGATGTCCGGCTTCAGCGAGCGGATGCGGATCATCGCCGAGGTCTGGTCCTGCGCCTTGGTGTCGAGCGGCGCCTCGCCGATCACTTCGATGCCGCTGGCCTTCAGCTTCTCGACCAGGAACTTGTTGACCTGCTGGCCGGCCTCGTAGTTCGAGTAGCTCATCACCGCGGTCTTGATCGGGAATTTGCTGTCGTCGCGCAGCGACTTGATGAAGTCGTGCATGGTCTGCGCGTAGCCGCGATCGTACGGATAGCCGAGCGAGAACATGTAGCTCGAATGCGCGCCGCCGGCCCAGATCGACAGCGTCGGCACCTTGAGTTCGTCGAGCACCGGGGTCAGCGCCAGCATCTGGGCGCTGAGGATGGTGCCGGTCAGGAACTGCACCTTCTCTTCGGTGATCAGCCGCCGCGCCTCGGTGGCGGTGCGCGCCGGCTGGCTGGTGTCGTCGGCCTGGATCAGCTGGATCTTGGCGCCGTCCTTGCTCTTGATGCCGCCGCCGTCATTGATCTTCTTGATGATGTATTCGAACGCCGGCTGGCCTTCCTGCGCATAGGCGGCGAGCCCGCCGCTCATCGAATTGATGACGCCGACCTTGATCGGCGGCGGTGCAGCGTCGGCGTTGCGAATCCAGGGCGCGGCGACGGTGCCGAGCATCACACCAGTAGCGCCGATGCCGAATGAGCGACGGGAAATGGACAAGCGCGTTCCTCCTGGTCGTTATGATGTGCGGCATTCGCCGCGGTTTTTTTGGTCGTGACGTCCGCGGCAGTGCTGCGGACGAAATTCGTCACTCAGGCTGCGGCGATGGTCGCCGCGCCGTTGTTGATCACCACGATGTCGCGCACGGCCACCTTGGCGCGAAACGAGACCCGGCCGTCGCCGTCGTTCCAGACTTCGGTGACGATGGTCTCGCCGGGATAGACCGGCGAGCTGAAGCGCACCTGCATCTTCACCAGCCGCTTCGGATCATCGTCGCAGCACAGTTCGACCAGCGCGCGGCAGACCACGCCGAAGGTGCACAGCCCGTGCAGGATCGGCTTGTCGAACCCGGCCTTGCGCGCGACCTCGGGATCGGCATGCAGCGGGTTGTAGTCGCCGGACAGCCGATAGATCAGCGCGGCGCTCGGTGATGTGGCGATTCGCGATTGCAGATCGGGCGCCCGCTCCGGCAGCGGATGCGGCGCCGGCAGCGGACCGGACGGGCCGCCGAAGCCGCCGTCGCCGCGCAGCATGGTGGTCGAGGTCAGCCGGCACAGCAATTCGCCGCTGGCGCTGTCGAGCACGTCGCGCTCCGACAGCAGCACCGCTCCTTTGCCGGCGCCCTTGTCGAACAGGCCGGTGACGCGGGAACGACCGACCACCGTGCCCTTCGGCGGCAGCGGCTTGAAGATCTCGAAACCCTGCTCGCCGTGCAGCACCTTGCGCCAGTCGGCACCGGTGGCCTCGTTGCCCAGCCAGAAGCCCGGATAGCCGAGCACCACCGCCATCGACGGCAGCACCTTGAGGTCGTGCTCATAGACGTAGCGCAGCTGCTTGCTGTCGAGCGGATCGGCGCCGAGTCCAAGACCCAGCGCGTACAACATGGTGTCGCGCTCGGTGTAGGTCTGCTCGATTTCGGGAATGGGCCAGTCGCGCAGCCGCGCCGGGTCGATCGCCATCGGGAGTTTCCTCGATTGTATTTTTGCGGCAACTTGCCACCCGGAACGGGCTCGCACAATATGCGAAATGGATTTTCGCAAATGTTTTGATCGACCGCCGCGGCGGCCGAGCTTCCGGAGCCCTCGATGACCACCGGCAAATCGCGCCGCCCGACCAAGCGGAATCGGGCGCCAGCGGCCGAGAAGACCGCCGCGCGCAATAATCACGCAATGCAGCGCGCGTCGCGCCGGCCACGCGCCGAGCCCGCGGAAGATACGGGCCGAATGTTCGTGTCGGCGCTCGCCCGCGGCCTCGACGTGCTCGGTGCATTTCGCGCCGGCGACCGCGCGCTCGGCAATCTCGAGCTCGCCGAACGCACCGGCCTGCCCAAGCCAACGATCTCGCGCATGACCCACACGCTGATCCAGCTTGGCTATCTAACGTACGAACCGCGCTCGGCGACCTATCAGCTCGGCGCGCGCGCTTTGGCGCTGAGCTACGCGGCGCTGGCCAATCTCGACGTCCGCAAGGCGGCGTTGCCGATCATGACCCGGCTGGCCGAGGACAGCCAGCTGCACGTCGGACTCGGCACCCGCGAACGGCTGATGATGCTGAACATCGAGAGCTGCGAGAGCGACGCGCTGATCGGGCTGCGGCTGCCGCCCGGCTCGCGCGTGCCGATCGCGACGACGTCGCTCGGCAGGGCGTATCTGGCGGCGATCGGCGAGGACGAACGCAGCGCGCTGCTCACCGAACTCCGCGCGCATCACGGCGCCGACTGGCCGAAGCTGGAAAAGGCGATCGCCCGCTCGGCGCGGGAGATCGCGAAGCGCGGTTTCTGCGTCTCGGCCGGCGAGTGGCGCAGCGACATCAACGCCGTCGGCGCCGCCATCGTGCCGCCCGCCGGCGGCCCGGTCTACGCCCTGAGCTTCGGCGGTCCGGCCTATCTGGTGTCGCAGCAGCAACTGATCGAGAAGCACGGCCCGGCGCTAGCCCATGCCGCAAAGGCGATCAGCGTAGCGCTCGGTGGCTGATCGCGGCCGGTCAGCGTCAAACACGAGGCCTCTCCCCGTCATTGCGAGCGCAGCGAAGCAATCCACAAGCCCAGTGCACTGCGCTGGATTGCTTCGTCGCTGCGCTCCTCGCAATGACGGCTGGGGTGGGCGTCTCTCAAGTAGCGATACTCAATTCACCCGCCGGTCGTTGTCGTCCCAATACGGCGCCCTTAGCAGCGCCTTGTTGACCTTGTTGACGCTCGACAGCGGCAGCGGGTCGTCGCGGAAGTCGATGCTGCGCGGCACCTTGTAGTCGGCGATCGACGTGCGGCAGAACGCGATCAGGTCGTCGGCGGTGAGCGTGGCGCCCGGCTTGCGCACCACCACCGCATGCACGGTCTCGCCCCATTTCGGATGCGGGATGCCGATCACCGCGCATTGCGCGACATCCGGATGCGCCGCGATCGCGTTCTCGACCTCGATCGAGTACACGTTCTCGCCGCCCGAGATGATCATGTCCTTGATGCGGTCGGAGATGTACAGATAGCCGTCGGCGTCGAACGAACCGGAATCGCCGGTGTGCATCCAGCCGCCGCGCAGCGTCTCAGCCGTCAGTTCCGGCTTGCGCCAATAGCCCATCATCACCATCGGGCCGCGCACCAAGACCTCGCCGACTTCGCCGTGCGGCAGGTCGCGATCCTGTGCATCGACGATTTTCACCTCCGCCGAGACGAGCGGGCGGCCGGCCGAACGCAGCCGGTGCCGCGGCGCGGACGGCAGATGATCGTCAGGCGTCAGGATGGTGGCGACGGGCGACAGCTCGGTCATGCCGTAGGACTGTCCGAAGCGGATGTTGGGAAACCGCCGCAGGCATTCCTGCAGCACCGGCTCCGGCATCGGCGACGCGCCATAAGTAATCATCTCGAGGCTCGACAGATCGTAGCGTTCGAGATCGGGCGATTGCAGGATCATGCCCAGCATGGTCGGCACGAAGGTCGCGACCGTCACCTTGTGGCGGCTGATGGCGTCGAGCACGTCGGCCGGGGTGAAGCGCGGAATCACCACGTGGCGGCCGCCCATGACCGACGTCGTGTACACCCGCGCGCCGGCGCCGAGATGAAACAACGGCCCGGCATGCAGCGACACGGTGTGCTCGTCGAAGCCGAACGCCATCCCGGTCACCACTGCATTGACCCAGAGATTGCGATGGCTGAGCATCACGCCCTTGGCGCGGCCGGTGGTGCCGCCGGTGTAGAACAGGCAGGCCAGATCCTCGCCGCCGCGCCCGGCGTCGGCGCAAGGCGACGTACCGGCGATCAGCTCTTCGTAATTGTGGACACGCGACAGCCCGGCTGCCGGTGCATCGGCGATGATGCCGCGCAGCGACGGACAAGCATCGACGAGTCGCATCGCGGTGTCGAGGAACGCGGCGTCGCAGATCAGCAGCGACGGCTCGGCGTCGGTGATCTGCTCGATCATTTCGGGTAGCGCGAAGCGCGAATTGACCGGCACCACCACGCCGCCGGCCCATAGCACCGAGAAGTAGCTCTCGACATAGGAGCCGCCATTGGCGGCGAGGAGCGCGACGCGGTCGCCCGGCCCGATCCCGAGCCGCTGCAACGCCGCGGCGAACCGCGCAACACGGTCCTGCAACTCGCCGTGGCTGAAGCTGCGCTCCGGCGTCACCAGCGCGGTCTCGTGCGCGCGAAACGAAGCGGCCTTGCGAAGGCCCGCGGTGAGCTGCATGAATTTCCGTCCCGTGATGTCTTGTCGTTGGCGCAATCCTAGCATTGCGAAAATCGATTTCGCAAACGCCGCTGCGATGCGCTAAGCTGCCACAAACGACACAAGGGATGGAAACATGTCAGCCGAAACCGCCGGCGGCGATGCCGTGATCTTCGACCGCCGCGACGACGTGATGATCGTGCGGCTCAACAGCCCGGCAAGCCGCAACGCGCTGCAGCCCGCCGTCAAGCATCGGCTCGAAACCCGCATCCCGGAATTACTCGCCGATCCGTCGGTGCGATGCCTGGTGATCACCGGCACCGGACAGTCGTTCTGCGCCGGCGGTGATATCAGCAACATGGCCGATCGCGGCGCGCCGCAGGTGCGGCAGCGCATGCAGGTGACCCACAATTGGGCGCAGCGGCTGTTGACCGCCGAGAAGCCGGTGATCGCCGCGGTGAACGGCTCCGCCGCCGGCGCGGGCTTCTCGCTGGCGCTCTTGTGCGACATCGTGCTGGTGTCGGATCAGGCGTATTTCCGCGCCGCGTTTCCGGGACTCGGCGCCGCGCCGGATCTCGGCCTGGCGCTGACGCTGCCGCGCGCGATCGGCGCGATGCGGGCCAAGGACATCCTGCTCACCAACCGCCGCGTCGAGGCCGACGAGGCGCAGGCGCTCGGCATCGCCAAGCGCGTGGTGCCGGCCGCCGAATTGCTCGACGCCGCGGTGGCGCTCGCGGCCGAGCTCGCCGCCGGGCCGGCAACGTCGCTGGGCCTGACCAAGATGCTGGTCAATGGCGCGTTCGGGCCGATCGAGCAGTTCTTCGCGCTGGAAGCCTTCGCCCAGGGCGTCGCGTTCGGCAGCGACGAATTCGCCGAAGGCGTCGCGGCGTTCCTCGGCAAGCGCAAGCCGGACTTCAAGGCGCAGCGCGGATAGCAAGCCTCAGCGCTTGGCGCCGCCGCGGCAATTGTAGGCCTTGCGGAAGCCGGCGGCGCGGGCGTCGTCCTCGGAGCAGAACCAACGGTTCGGCTTTTCCAGGCTGGCGTAGCTCGGGCAGCCGCGCAACTGATAGACGCCGACGTTGCCGGTGAGCCGCGCCCGCTTGGCGAGCTTGCCCTTGATGGCGCAGCCGTCCGGTGCCGGCGGCATGTCGGGAAACATCTGATCGAGCATCGCCGCCTTGCGGTCGTCGCGGCAGGCGGCGCCGAGCAGCGGCGCGGTCTTGTCCCAGCGGCGGAAGCTTTGCGGAGCGACGAAGCAGCCGCGCCACAGCGCCAGCCGCTCGTCCCTGGCTTTGGCCTCGTCGGCGGCGAAGCGGCCCTTGGGGTCGGCATTGAGCGCGAGTCCGGCCTGGACCAGGCGCTGGCTGAGGCCGATGCCGTCGCCCGAGATCGTGCAGGCGCCGATCCGGCGGCCGCTGAACATCGGGTCGGGCCCGAGATCGCGGCAGGTCACGGCGCGGCCGGCGATCAACCTGACCGCCGCGTCGCGGGTTTCGACGCCGCAGGCCGCTGGATCGGCGAATTCATTGATGCAGCGCTGATCGAGTTCGGGCGCGTCGATGCCCTCGAGCCGGTAGGTCACGCCGCCGAGCTGCAGCGTTGCTGCATCCTTGACGACGAGTTCGGCCGCCACCGCCGGCGACCCCACCAACAGCGCCAGCACCACAACAAACCCAAACATCCCTGCCCTCGCGCCTCAGCCACGCCTTTGGCGCAGCTATAGCGCAATTCGCGGCGCGCGCAGCAGCGATCGTGTGGCCCTTCGGCGGGAGCAGGCGGCGGTCAGTAGTCGTAGTCGCGAATGACCGAATCCCAGAACGACGGCGGCGGAGTCCGGCGCCACTCGCCGACCGGGGCGTATCGCGGCCCACAGCCGCCGCAGCTGCCGGTCGGAACCAGCCGCTGCACATATTGCGGTGGTGCCTCGACCCAGATCACCGGCGGCGCTTGCGGAATGCCGATCGGCCGCGGCGCATAGACCAAATGGGGACGCGGAGCCGGCCGGTAGCTCGGCGGATACGGCGCCGCGTAGTCGGCGGCGATCGCCGCCGAAGACGTCACGAACATTGCCAGCAGCGGCAACAGCAATTTGACAGCACGCACAACGCAACTCCACACCCGACCACTGCCGCGAGCGTCGCACGAGATGGTAAACAAAGCCTGCAGGGGCGATGCCAGTTGCCGCGTTGGCGCATGGGCGCAGCCCGACCACGACGCTTTGCGCCGGCCGAGCGCCTTGCTAGAAAGCCGCCCAATGACCGACACCCCCTCCCCCGATCCCGCGCTCGCCATCGAGCAGAAGGCGAAGCTGATCAAGCAACGCCGTTCGGTGCATGGCGGCATCATCGGCCTGCAGCTCGATCGTCATGCTCCCGGCGAAGCGTGGAGCAGCCTGCCCTATCATCCGGTGTTCGTCGGTGACACCAGCACCGGCGTGATCCACGGCGGCGTCGTCACGGTGATGCTCGACGAGAGCTGCGGCATGGCGGTGCAGCTGGCGCTGCAAAGCAGCCAGGCGATCGCGACGCTGGATCTGCGGATCGATTATCTGCGGCCGGCGACGCCGGGCCAGGCGATCCGCGCCCACGCGCATTGCTACCACGTCACCCGCTCGATCGCCTTCGTGCGCGCCACCGCCTATCAGGACTCGGAGAGCGATCCGATCGCCAGCGCCACCGCGCTGTTCATGATCGGCGCCAACCGCACCGACATGCTGCGGCAGGAGCCGAAGGTGAAGTTCGACACCCCGCCGCCACTGGTGGCACCGGACGACACCGGCGGCCCGCTGGCGATCAGCCCCTATGCGCGCTTCCTCGGCATCCGGGTCGACGATCAGGCCAATGCGGTGATGCCGTATGATCCGAAGCAGATCGGCAATCCGATCCTGCCCGCGCTGCACGGCGGGGTGATCGGCGCCTTCCTCGAGACCTCGGCGATCCTCAAGGTGCACCGCGAGATCGGGCAGGCCACCGCGCCGAAGCCGATCGGGCTCACGGTCAACTATCTGCGTTCCGGCCGCCCGGTCGACACCTCCGCCAAGGTTTCGATCGTCAAGCAGGGCCGCCGCGTCGTCGCCTTCGAGGTGCAGGCCTATCAGACCGACCCCGACAAGCCGATCGCCTCCTGCTACGGCCATTTCAAGCTGCGCCCGTAAGGCGATGACGCCGCGCGAACGGCGAGCGCGGCTTAGATGGGACGGCGACAGCGCACGAAACGCAAAAACGGCGGGCCTTGGCCCGCCGTTTTTGCGTGGATGGCCGGGTCGAGCCCGGCCATGACGCTGTGAGGCGATTAGTTGTCGAGGAAGCTCCGCAGCTTCCGCGACCGCGACGGGTGCTTCAGCTTACGCAGCGCCTTCGCTTCGATCTGGCGGATGCGCTCTCTCGTCACCGAGAACTGCTGACCGACCTCTTCCAGCGTGTGGTCGGTGTTCATGCCGATGCCGAAGCGCATGCGTAGCACGCGTTCTTCGCGCGGGGTCAGCGAGGCGAGCACGCGCGTGGTGGTCTCGCGCAGGTTGGACTGGATCGCCGCGTCGATCGGCAGCACCGCGTTCTTGTCCTCGATGAAGTCGCCGAGATGGCTATCTTCCTCGTCACCCACCGGAGTTTCGAGCGACAGCGGCTCCTTGGCGATCTTCAGAACCTTGCGGACCTTCTCCAGCGGCATGCCGAGCTTTTCGGCGAGCTCTTCCGGGGTCGGCTCGCGGCCGATCTCGTTGAGCATCTGCCGCGAGGTGCGCACGATCTTGTTGATCGTCTCGATCATGTGCACCGGGATACGGATGGTGCGGGCCTGGTCGGCGATCGAGCGCGTGATCGCCTGCCGGATCCACCAGGTCGCGTAGGTCGAGAACTTGTAGCCGCGGCGATACTCGAACTTATCGACCGCCTTCATCAGGCCGATGTTGCCTTCCTGAATGAGATCGAGGAACTGCAGGCCGCGGTTGGTGTACTTCTTGGCGATCGAGATCACGAGGCGCAGGTTCGCCTCGACCATTTCCTTCTTGGCCTGACGGGCTTCGCGCTCGCCTTTCTGCACGCTGTGCACGATCTTGCGGAATTCGCCGATCTCAAGACCGGTGAGCGCCGCCATCGACTGGATCTCCTGGCGCAGCTCCTTGATGCGGTCCTTCTCGAAGTGGACGAAGTTCTTCCAGCCCTTGGCGCTGAGTTTGGAGACGCGGTTGAGCCAGCGCGGATCGAGCTCCGAGCCCTGATAGTTGCGCAGGAAGTCGTCACGCGCGACGCCGTGGCTGTCGCCGAGGCGCAGCAGCCGGCCTTCGAACGACACCAGCTTCTTGTTGATGTCGTAGAGCTGCTCGACGAGGCTGTCGATGCGCGCCTGGTTGAGGCGCAGCGACTTCACCTCGACGATGATCTCGTCCTTGAGCTTCTTGTACTTGCGCTCCTGCGACGGCGACAGCTGCTCGTTCTGCAGCTGGTTGGCGATGTCCTGCTCCTGCAGCTTGCGCAGCTTCTTGTAGTTGTCGGCGATCTTGTCGAAGGTCTCGACCACCTTCGGCTTGAGTTCGGCCTCGATCGCGGCGAGCGACATCTGGTTCTCGAACTCGTCGTCGTCCATCTCGCCTTCGGACGCGCCCTCGCCACCTTCGCCGCCGGATTCGGCCGGCGCCGCGCCGCGCTGCTGCGCGGGACGGAACGGGGTGGCGGCCGGCGGCGCCGCCGGCGGAGCGACGTGGGCGGGCGCGCCGCCTTCGGCCTCCGTCGCGCCATCCTCGCCGCCGTCGCCGGCCATCGCCGGGTTCATGTTGGATTTCGCGTCGGGGCCCGCGTAGGTCGCTTCGAGATCGATGATGTCGCGAAGGAAGATCTTGCCTTCGTTGAGCTCGTCGCGCCAGATGATGATCGCCTGGAAGGTCAGCGGGCTTTCGCAGAGTCCTGCGATCATCGCCTCGCGGCCGGCCTCGATCCGCTTGGCGATGGCGATTTCGCCCTCGCGCGACAACAGCTCGACGGTGCCCATTTCACGCAAGTACATGCGGACGGGATCGTCGGTGCGCTCGCCGGGCTCGGACTTCTTGGTCTCGGTGACGGCCTTCTGGGTGACCTCGACGAGGTCGTTATCCGGCTCCTCGTCGGCCTCGTCCTTGGCCTCTTCGTCGTCGTTGTCGGTATCCTCGGCCTCGGACACATTGATGCCCATGTCCGACAGCATCGACATGATGTCTTCGATCTGTTCGGGCGAGGTGGTGTCCGACGGCAGCACTTCGTTGAGCTGATCGAAGGTCACGAAGCCGCGCTTCTTGGCCTGCTTGATCATCTTCTTGACGGCAGCGTCCGACAGGTCGAGGAGCGGCGACGGGGCGTCGGCGGAGTCCTTCTCCGGCGCGTCGGCCTTGTCGTCCTTTTCCTTGTCCTTCAACTGCACCGTCTTTGCCTTGCTGGCCATTCACTGCTCCTGAACGCGCGCATGCCGGTCGCGTCGCCGCGCCGTCATCAAAATCTGCCTTGCCGGGTGAGACACGCAAAGGGCGGCGCCGCCGACGCCACCCGACACGATCCCGTTTTGGATTCCCAAGAGTGTTGGATTCCCAAAGAGTGCTTGGTTTCCCAAATGGTCGCCCGAAGGCCTTCTACCGGAATGCCGTTAAGCCCTTACTAACCCTGTTTTTGCAGCCAAGGCGGGGGTTTGGCGAGTCTTTTCACGGACTAGCCGTTCGGCCCACGGTTGGCCCACTCACACGCTCCGATGGAACCGGCCAGACGACTCGCCAAATCCTTCGATCAGCGCCTCAGTTCCGTCCACTTCCGAGAGCCGCGCCTTGACGTCCCGCAACCAGGCGACGTTGGCCTCGCTGCCGTCTTCACCCAAAGCCAGCTCGGCATCCTTCAATTCCCTAAGTAAGGAGTGCGATTGTCGATGCAAGGCAACGAGTTGCTGCCACGTCGAAAGAACATCCTCGCGCGCGGCGCCCGGCCCGGCGCCCCACACCGCCTGGGTCGTGATCGCGCGCTCAAGCCGTTGCAATTGCTCGCTTAACCCGGCCTTGACCAGATCGGCGCGGAGTTTGTCGGATTGGCCCTCGGGATCGCTGGCGTGGTGATGATCCTGGGCATAGGCGGCGATGATGGCGGCGCGCAGCCGGTGCGCCTCCGGATGCGCGAATTCCAGCGCCGCGACCTCCTCGAGGTGATCTTCGAGGAGCCACGGATGGTTGAGCAGCGAGGTCAGGATCAGCGCCTCGCGCCGCGACATCGCGCTGCGCTGGCCGCGCATGATCGGGCTGGTGGCGAGCTGCGGGCTCATCATTTGGTACGGGCCACGGCCGAGCCCCGGCCCGGCGCCGCCCTGCCCCGGGCGCTGGCCGGACCGGCCGCCCTGTGGAAAACCGCCCCGCGGCGGAAACCGCCGCCCCGAATCACCGCGGCCCTGGAAACCTCCGCCACCACCACGATAGCCGCCGCCATAGCCACCCGCCGGCGCGAAGGCATTGCGCAACCGCTCGGCCCAGTCCTGGCGGTAATAGCGCCGCACCACCTCGTCGCGGATGCCGTTCGCCAGCTCGTTGATCCGCGCCTCCAGGGCGGCGCGGCGCTCCGGCGTGGCGAAGCTGCCGCCTTCGGTCTCGCGCATCCACAACAGATCGGCGAGCGGCCGGGCGACGCCGAGCACCTCCTCGATCGCCAGCCGGCCGCCGGCGCGGGCGAGATCGTCGGGGTCCTGGCCTTCCGGCAACAGCGCGAAGCGCAGGCTCTTGCCGGGGGTGAGCTGCGGCAGCGCCAGGTCGGCAGCGCGATACGCGGCCTTCTGGCCGGCGCGGTCGCCGTCGAAGCACAGGATCGGCTCGTCGGCCATTTTCCAGAGCAGCGCCAGCTGGTTCTCGGTCAGCGCGGTGCCGAGCGGCGCCACCGTGCCGGGGAAGCCGGCGGTGACCATGGCGATGACGTCGACATAGCCTTCGACCACGATCACCGAGGCGCCGTCGTGCGCCGCTTTCCTTGCCGTGGTGAGGTTGTAGAGGTTGTCGCCCTTGTGAAACAGCGGCGTTTCGGGCGAGTTCAGGTATTTCGCCGCGACGTCCTTCTCCAGCGCCCGGCCGCCGAACGCGATCACCCGGCCGCGGATGTCGGTGATCGGAAACATCACCCGGTCGCGGAATTTGTCGAACGGCACCGGGATATCGTCGCCGGCCGACAACAGCCCGGCCTCGACCATGTCCTCGACCGGCACGCCGTGCTTGCCGAGATGCTCCTTCAGCGCGAACCGCTCCGGCGAGGCGTAGCCGATGCGGAATTTGACCTGCACCGACGGCAGCATGCCGCGATCGGCCAGATAACCGCGGGCGCGGGCGCCGGCGCGCGAGGCGAGGTTGTCGGCGAAATACGCTGCCGCCAGCTCCATCACGTCGTACAGCGACTTGCGCCGCTGCGCCTGCCGCGCCGCATCCGGCGTCGCCGCCGGCAGCGCCAGCCCGGCCATCGCCGCCAGCCGCTCCACGGCCTCGGGAAAATCGACGCCCTCGGTGGCCATGATGAAGTCGAAGATCGAGCCGTTGCGGCCCGAGGAGAAGTCGAACCACGCCTGCTTCTCGTCATTGACGAAGAACGACGGCGTCTTCTCCTGCTGGAACGGCGACAGCCCCTTCCACTCCCGCCCCGCCTTCTTCAACTTCACGCGCTTGCCCACGACATCCGACACCGGAAGCCGGGCTTTCAGCTCGTCGAGAAACTGCGGCGTGAAGCGCATGAACAACCTTGGCTGACGCGGCGGGACGCCACGGGCTGTAGGCTTGACATATATGGACGGTCTGCGGCCGCGTTATACCGGATATCCACAGAGTGCGGCCAGCACAGCTTTCCGCACCAGCCTCACTCACCGTCATGTATGGACGGCCCCCTCTCGGCAAGAGCATTTTGGTGTTTCGGCAAATGAATCGGGGTGCGGTCATGTATAC
>NZ_QYYD01000003.1 GCF_003591005.1 Rhodopseudomonas palustris | reverse complement strand
CCCCCCCGCCCCCCCCCCCCCGCGCCCCCCCCCCCCCCCCGCCCCCCCCCCCCCCCCCGCCGGCGGGGGGGGGGGGGGCGGGGGGCCCCCCCCCCCCCAGGCACTGTGCCCGCGTCGCCCTCACCCCAGCCCTCTCCCGCAAGCGGGAGAGGGAGCGCGCTGTGCGGGGAGAAAGGCTGCGGCCCGCTTACACAGGCGAACATCCTCATGCGCCCACCGCCTTCAGCCGTTGCGCGGCGACGCGGTGGTGGGCGTGGGTGATGGCGATGGCCAAGGCGTCGGCGGCGTCGGCGCTCTTGGGTTCGGCCTTGGGCAGCAGGATCTTCAGCATCATCTGAATCTGGGTCTTGTCGGCGTGGCCGGCGCCGACCACCGTCTTCTTGACGAGATTGGGCGCGTATTCGGCGACCAGGAGGCCGTGCATCGCCGGCACCAGCATCGCGACGCCGCGCGCCTGGCCGAGCTTCAGCGTCGCGGCGCCGTCCTTGTTGACGAAGGTCTGCTCGACCGCGGCCTCGGCCGGCGCATAGGCGGCCAGCACCTTGCCGAGCCCGTCATGGATCGCCAGCAGCCGCTCGGCGAGCGGCAGCGTGTCCTTCGGCTCGACCGAACCGCACGCCACATAGACCAGCCGATTGCCCTCGCTCTCGACCACCCCCCAGCCGGTGCGGCGGAGGCCGGGGTCGATCCCGAGAATGCGGACGCTGCGAATCGGCGGCTGGGTCATGGCGCAGTGATAACGCCACAGCGAAGTGAACGAAACAGAAACAAGGCGTAGCCGTCATTGCGAGAAGCTAAGCGACGAAGCAATCCAGCTCAGTGCACGGTGGCTGGATTGCTTCGCTTCGCTCGCAATGACAGGGCGGCCGCCCTACCCCGCCATCTTCGCCATCAGCGCGTCCGACACCTCGAAATTCGCGTAGACGTTCTGGACGTCGTCGTGGTCGTTGAGGTTGTCCATCAGCTTGAACAGCTTTTCGCCGGTCTCGTCGTCGACCGCGATGGTGTTCTGCGGCTTCCAGATCAGCGCCGCCTTTCGCGGTTCGCCGTATTTGGCCTCGAGCGCCTTGGCGACGTCGCGGAAGGTGTCCTGCGAGGCGTAGATCTCGTGGCCGCCCTCGCTCGACACCACGTCGTCGGCACCGGCCTCGATGGCGGCTTCCAGCATGTCGTCGGCCGAGGCCTTGTCGGCGTCGTATTCGATCACGCCGGTGCGGTCGAACATGAAGGCGACCGAGCCGGTTTCGCCGAGATTGCCGCCGGACTTGGTGAAGAAAGAGCGGATGTCGGAGGCAGCACGATTACGATTGTCGGTCAGCGCCTCGACGATCACGGCGACGCCGCCCGGCCCATACCCCTCGTAGCGGATCTCGTCGTAGTTCTCGGAGTCACCCCCGACCGCCTTCTTGATGGCGCGCTCGATATTGTCCTTCGGCATGTTTTCCTGCCGGGCCGCGATCACCGCAGCGCGCAGCCGCGGGTTCATCGCCGGGTCCGGCGTGCCGAGCTTGGCGGCGACGGTAATTTCGCGGGCCAGCTTGCTGAACGCCTTGGACTTCTGCGCATCCTGCTTCCCCTTGCGGTGCATGATGTTCTTGAATTGGGAATGTCCGGCCATGCGTTCTCTCTCGCGGTCGATCAGAAAAATTTCGGGCTGCGGCGCGGGGTTATAAGCGGCCGGTCGACCGAAATCAAAGACCCGGCAGGCCCTCCCCCTGCGAAAGGCTTGTATTCCGGTCGCGAAAACTTAACCGTAACTTCACCAGGTCACGCGAGTATCTGCGAAATTTCGCGGTTTGCGGGAGGAACCATGGCGTTCGGCCTCTTTCGAAAGCGGCAGGCGGAGGCGCCTTTGCCGGACGTTACTCCCCCGACGGCCCTGCAGGTTGCGACCCCGCCGGTCACAGACGAGGTTGATTCGGCGTCCGACATCCTCGAGCTGCTGGAGCTCGAGCTCGGCTCGCTGATTCGCCAGCTCGAACGCGCCGCCCATTCGGTCACGACCGGCGTGCAGTCCACCACCTCGACGCTGCACACCATCCGCGAGCGCACCGACGCGCTGACTGGCCACACCAGCGCCGCACAGACCACTGCGGCTTCGTTCGCGCAGGCCGCCGACAAGTTCACCCACTCAGCGGAAAGCATTTGCACGCAGGTGCGGCAGGCGTCGCAACTCGCCGACGACGCCAGCGCGGCCGCTCATGAAGCCACCGCGAATGTCGAGCGGCTGCGCGAATCTTCCGCCGCCATCGGCAATGTCGTCAACCTGATCGCCCAGATCGCGCGGCAGACCACGCTGCTGGCGCTGAACTCGACCATCGAGGCGGCGCGCGCGGGCGCCGCCGGCCGCGGCTTCGCGGTCGTGGCGACGGAGGTGAAGGCGCTGGCGGTCCAGACCCAGGAAGCGACCGAGGAGATCAAGCGCAAGATCGACGCGCTGCAGCGCGACGCCTCGAGCTCGGCCGATGCGGTGCATCGCATCACCAGCGCGATCGCGGCGATCCGCCCGGTGTTCGACAATGTGAACGGCGCCGTCGCCGAGCAGAACGCCACCACCGGCGACGTCTCCGGCAATGCCACCACCGCCGGAAATTTCATCGTCTCGGTCGGCGATAGCGCCGCCGAAATCGCCAGCGCCACGCAGGAAGCCGAGCAACACGGCGCCAGCGTCGCGCGCGCCGGCCAGACCGTGACGCTGTTCGCCGAAAAGCTGCGCGCCCGCACCGCCGTGCTGCTGAAGCAAGGCGAGCGCGAGGAGGCGCGCCGGCGCGAGAAGCTGCCGTGCCATCTGTCGATCGAGATCGCGGCGCCGCGCGGGCGCGTCAGCGCACCGGTCTATGAGATCTCGCACGGCGGCGTGCTGATCGCCGGCCCCGCCGCGGCGTCGCTGGCGGTCAACCAGACGTACGATGCCGATCTGCAAGAGGTCGGCGCCTGTCGCATTCGGATTACCGAACACAGCGGCGCCGGCGCGCAGGCGGTGTTCGTCGCGCCGAGCGCGGCACTGCGCGAGGCGATCGAGGATCGGCTGTGGGCGATTCGCGACGAGAACTCCGAATGCGTCGCCCGCGCGCTGGAAGCCGGCGCCGAACTGCACCGCATCTTCGAGCGCGGCATCACCAGCGGTGCGATCACGCTGGAGGCGATGTTCGACGAGACCTACGTGGAGATACCTGGCACCAACCCGGTGCAATATCGGACGCAGATTCTCGACTGGGCCGATCGCGCGCTGCCGCCGTTCCAGGAGGCCTTCCTCGCCAAGGATCCGCGGATGGCGTTCTGCGTGATGATCGACCGCAACGGCTATCTGCCGGTGCACAATCGAATCTATTCGCAGCCGCAGCGCCCCGGCGACGTCGCGTTCAACACCGCCAATTCGCGCAACCGCCGCATCTTCAACGATCCCGCCGGCCTCGCCGCCGGCCGCAATACCCGCCCGTTCCTGATCCAGAGCTACGCCCGCGACATGGGCGGCGGCAATATGGTGATGATGCGCGAGATCGACGTCCCGGTGAAGGTGCGCGGGCGACACTGGGGCGGATTCCGGACGGCGTATAAGTTGTAGGTGTCATCGATGACCGATGAACCTCAGTCAGCTCGAAATGAAACTTCGAAGCTGACAGCCAATTTCACGAGCAATCTCGGGGTTGGGCTCATCACCGCCGGTGTGTTTGCACCGGCGCTGTCGCTGCTGTCCGAATATCTGATGCTGACCAGAAATGAGTTTCTGTACGTCGGAGCTGGTTGCGTGGTTCTGAGCGCAATCCTACGTTGGGCTGCAAGAAGTGCGCTGCGGAGCATCCAATGAACAACGTGCTCTACCTGCTGACCATTCCGGCGCTCGTGACCGTGATGGGCGTGGTCATGGTTTGGCATAATAATCGTGTCGCCGCACGGACTTGTGCTCCGGCGGCGCGAGGTGGATCGCCGGGTCGAGCCGGGCGATGATGGCTGCTGTGTGGAGCTGACACGTCGGTTACTTCATTATCGCCTACTTCGCCGAGCCGACCACCTGCTTGCACGCGTCCGACAGGCCGGCGAAATTGTCGGCGAGGCATTTCTTGATGCGGCCACCGCCGGGCGTCGTGCCCTGGCAGAATTTCTGGTAGTCCGGCTTGCAGGCTTCGCGCGCGGCGCCGCGGTCCTGGGCGCTGGCGAGCGACAGCGTCACGGTGAGTGCGGCGATGACCAGCGCTGCGACCAAGGTGGCGCGGACCAGCGCGTCGCTGGCGTAGAACAAGGCGGGCCGGGCACGGCCGGCGTTTGGAGTCAGTCGCGGCATGAGGGCTCCTGTGATCCGGGGTCCAGAGATCGTTCGCGCTGCAATTCGGGCAGGCGGACATAGGTGATACGATAGAGCTGCCGCGATCCTTCGCGGCGCGGCGCGGCTTTAGCGAAACATGCCGCCGACGAGTTGCCGGCGTCCTTTCGGCGAGATCTGCTCCAGCGTTTCCACAAAGGTGTCGATCACTTCGTCGCCGATCCTGATCCGCTTCTCACGCGCATCCTTGATGGCTGCCTGCAGCGCCGGCTTGTCGAGTTCGGCCTGCCCGGTCAGCCGCAGCGTCTTCATCAGCGCCGCCATATAGGCGGCCTGCAGCGGCTGCAGCTGTGGCTGACGGGCCTGGAAATTGCGGCGCAGGATTTCGGCGTCGTCGGACGGCAGCCGCGTGGCGACGCGTTCGATCAGCCGGATCGGCGTGCCGGCGCTGTTCGGCGCCCATTCGGGCTGCAGCCATTGCGCGCCCACATAGGCGCCGAGCGCGACGTTGAGACAGAGCGACGCCAGCAGCAGCAGGCGGCCGCCGGTGAGCGAGCCGATCCGGAGTGTCATTGGTTTCCCCACAGGCTGATGACGGAGGCGTCGAACACGGCCGCCACGGTGGCGACCGCCTGGTCATCCTGGTGATAAGGCAGCGCACCGGCGAGCCAAACGCCGAGCAGCGCCGAACAGGCGAGACTGCCGGCGGGCAGCAGCGAAACCGGTTGCAGCCAGCGCCGATGCCAAGGCGGCCGCGCCTCGCTCACTGCGATCGCGCCCAGTACCGCCAGCGCGGCGCGGTCGACTCGCGCCGAGCTTACCTCGGGTGAGCCCGCAAGCAACGCATCGAACGCCCGGTGCTCGCGCAGCATCGCGGCGCCGGCGTCGGTTCGCGCCAGGATCCACGCGGGATCTCGTTCAGCTTCAGGCCAACGCGCGATGTCGCCGCCCCAAATTTCCGCCAGCTCCCTGAAACGTTCGGGCGTCATGGCAACCTCCTGGTCTGCTCGATGGTCTCGACTTCTGTCTTGAGGGCGATGCGGGCCCGCGCCAGCAGCGACTCGAAGGCCTTGGGGCTAAGCCCCATGGCCCGTGCCGCCTCGTCGCCGGACAGGCCTTCCATGTGAAACAGCGCGATGGCGCCGCGCTGCCGTTCGGACAGCCGCGCCAGCGCTGCCTCGAGCGTACGGCGCTGCTGATCGGCGATCACGTTGTCGAGCGGCGCCGGATCGCCTGATGCGATCTCGGCCGCTTCCTCGATCGGCGCATGCTTGGGCTTGCGCGACCGATCGAACGAGAGGTTCAGCACGATCCGGTACAGCCAGGTCGTGAAGCGCGCGACCTGCGGATCGAACGACGCCGCCTTGTTCCAGACCCTCAGAAACGCTTCCTGGCCGACGTCGTCGGCTTCGGCGGGGTCACGGACGACACGCTGCGCGATACGGATGGCGCGCGGCATGTGCCGCGCCATCAGCACGCGAAACGCTTGCTGGCGCCGAGCCACGACGGCGGCCATCAGCGCTTCGTCGCTGTCGTCCTCCACCGTGATCGCCCCCTGCCCGGTCGCCGCTGCGTCGCTCCGCCGACTAGCACAGCCGCCACGCACCCGCGATCCAGCAGCGCGGCGCCGGTAGCACCGGCGCAGCGACGACGACGCGCGGCGCCACATACACGGGCGCCACCGGCGCGACCACATAAGGATAAGGCCTATAATAACGGCGAACCGGCCCGCAGCCGGGATAGACGCCGACGCCGCGCCAGCCGCCGCGAACGCAGGCAATCGGCTCGGCTGCAATCGCAGGCGCCAAGACTTGTGGACCCGCGGTGGATACGATCAGGGGGGCGGCCTCGGCCGCGATCGGAGTGGCAACGGCGATCGCCGCGGCGATCAGGAACTTGTGCATCATCGGATCCTCTCGTCAAAACCCAGCGAACAGCCGGCTGATGTGACAAATACGGACCCGCTCCGACTTTCCTTCGCGCCGCGACGGCATGTTTGAGGCCCCGACCTCCGAGCAAAGCTCGACTAAAGTTATTCCCGATGCTCGGCTTGAGCGGTACGCAGTTGCCGAAATTTGCCGATTTTCGACCTCGTGGTTCTACGAGCGACAATCCGTCCGCCGATTATTTACGATTAGCTATCAATCTTCGTGGATAGTTCCTTTTCTGAAACCGTCGCTCGATTGATGCAATCGGCAGCAACACTGCCGCGGATCGGTCGCAAGTGACGCAAGACCCCATCGGCACATGTGGCCTCCGCACGGCGCCTCGCAGGCGCCGAACGCTGAGCTGCGCGGCGTCGACGGCGCGAGCAGCACGCTGGTCGGATTCGCCCGCGTGACCGCCGCAAAGGGGCCAACTGCACGGATCGCCGAGCTCGGCCTGATCTGCACCACATCAGCCAACATAGCGGGAACGCAGAATGCTGTCCAAACTACGCATGACGATCAGCCGCCGGATCTATCTGTTGATCGGACTCGGCTTCGCCGGACTCTTGATGACGAGCCTGCTCGCTTCCGAAGAGATCGCCTCGGGCTTGAAGCAGCAGAAGCAGATCGAGCTCGCCCATCTGGCCGATCTGGCGATCGCGATCATCAAGGATGAGCACGATGCCGCGCAGCGCGGCGAGATCAGCAGCGACGAGGCGCAGAAGCGCGCTCAGGCGCGGATCGGCAAGCTGCGCTACGGCGGAAACGAGTACTTCTTCATCACCGATCTGCAGAACCGGATGCTGATGCATCCGATCGCCAAGCAGCTGATCGGACAGGATCAGACCGACACCAAGGATTCCAACGGCAAGTATCTGTTCCGCGAGATGGTCGAGACCGTGCGCCGCGACGGCAGCGGCTATGTCGAATATGTCTGGCCGAAGCCCGGCTCCGATCAGCAATTCCCCAAGCTGAGCCGCGTCGCCGGCTTCGCGCCGTGGGGCTGGATCGTCGGCACCGGCGTCTATATCGACGACCTGCAGGCCCAGACCTGGAGCGCAACGCAGCGGCTGCTGATCGCCGCCGCGATCGTGCTGCTGATCATCACGCTGGTGTCGGTGCTGGTGGCGCGCGGCATCACCCGGCCGATCCATGCGATCACTGAGGCCATGAAGCAGCTCGCCGCTGGCCGGCTCGACGCCGAGGTACCGGGCGTCGGGCGCGCCGACGAGATCGGTGACATGGCCGGCGCCGTCGAGGTGTTCAAGCTCAACGCCATCGAACGGCAGCGGCTGCAGGCCGACCAGGAGGAGGCTGAAGCGCGCGCCGCCGCGCAGCGCAAGGCCGACACGATGCGGCTCGCCGGCGAGTTCGAACGCGCGATCGGCGAGATCGTCGAGACGGTTTCGTCCGCCTCGCACGAACTCGAAGCCTCCGCCACCATGCTGACAACCACCGCCACGCGGTCGCAAACGCTCGCGACGACGGTCGCGGCAGCGTCGGAAGAAGCTTCCACCAACGTGCAGTCAGTGGCGTCGGCGACCGAGGAGATGAGTTCGTCGGTCAACGAGATCAGCCGCCAGGTGCAGGAATCGGCGCGGATTGCCCATGAGGCGGTCGAGCAGGCCCGCGCCACCAATGGCCGGGTCGAAGAACTCGCCAAGGCGGCGGCGCGGATCGGCGACGTGGTCGAACTGATCAACACCATCGCGGGCCAGACCAATTTGCTCGCGCTCAACGCCACGATCGAAGCGGCGCGCGCCGGCGAAGCCGGCCGTGGCTTCGCGGTGGTGGCCGCGGAGGTCAAGGCGCTCGCCGAGCAGACCGCCAAGGCCACCGGCGAGATCAGCCAGCAGATCGGCGGCATCCAGGCGGCGACCGATCAGTCGGTGGCGGCCATCAAGGAAATCGGCGGCACCATCGGGCGGATGTCGGAGATTTCGTCGACCATCGCCTCGGCGGTCGAGGAGCAGGGCGCGGCGACGCAGGAGATTTCCCGCAACGTCGCGCAGGCGGCGCAAGGCACTCAGGACGTCTCGTCCAACATCACCGAAGTGCAGCGCGGCGCCACCGAAACCGGCTCGGCTTCGAGCCAGGTGCTGTCGGCGGCGCAATCGCTGTCGCAGAACAGCTCGCGGCTCAAGGTCGAGGTGGCCAGATTCCTCGACACCGTCCGCGCCGCGTAGTCCGAAACGAGGCCGGCGCCCTCGGGCGCCGGCGGTTTGGTAAACCGGCGTTAACCAACGCTGTTTACGTGTTGGTGAGGATCACGGCGCCGGCATTCGGTCGGGCCGTTCGACGACCGCCCGGCCAAAGCGGGGCGAGGGGCTGACCGATGTCGAACTCCGCGAGCGCGCCGCAGATCGTCGCCGACCGCTGGACCCAGGCCGGGGCAAGGCTCTACGCCCCCTCCCCTTTGCGCGAGCTGTTCGCGCCGCTCGATCAGTTGCTGACCTGCGGGGGCGACGCGCGCCTCGCGCTCGACCCGGCCACCGGCCGCAACGCCTATGGCTGCAGTCCGGCGCCCACCGCCGCGATCCCGAGCTTCGCATCCTGCACCGCTTCCACGATCTCTCAGCGCGGCTACGACGCGGCGGACTCGGCGCGCACGGCGCTGATGGCTTCCGCGATTCTGCACGGCCTGATCGCCTGCTTCGAGGGACGGGTGGAGGCGATGCGCGACGAGCTGCGCGCGCTGCTCGGGCTAGGAGGCACAGGCACCGAGGTGGTGTTTTCGGCCTCCGGCACCGACGCGCAACTGCAGGCGCTGGCGCTAAGCCGGGTGATGCTCGGCGACGAACTGGTGAGCGTGGTGGTCGGCGCCGATCAGAGCGGCTCCGGCACCGCCTCGACCGCGCAGGGGCTGCATTTCACCGACCGCGGCCCCAATGACTGGCCCGTCGCCAAGGGCGCGCCGGTCGAGGACCTCGGGCCGGTGCGAAGCATCGCGGTGCGGCTGCGCGGCGCCGATGGCAGGCTGCGCACGCCCGCCGAGATCGATGCCGAGGTGCTGGAGACAGTGGAAACGCTGGTCGCGCGCGGCGCGCGGGTGATGCTACAGGTGATGGACTGCTCCAAGCTCGGCCTGCAGGCGCCGAGCGACGGCTGCGCCGACGAGATCGCGGCGCGCTGGCCGGGGCGGGTGCAGATCGTCGTCGATGCCTGCCAGATGCGGCTGGGCCGCCGACGCATCGCGCGGTCGCTCGCGCGCGGCGATCTGGTGCTGATCACCGGCTCGAAATTCTATGCCGGACCGCCGTTCAGCGGCGCGTTGCTGATTCCGCCGCGGCTTGCCGCGACGATCGACGGCATTTGCGCTCTGGCGTCCGGGCTCGCCGCCTACACGACCCGCAGCGATTGGCCGTCGCGCTGGCGTGCCTTGCGCGAACAGTTCGCCGTGACGCCGAATTTCGGCCAGTGGCTGCGCTGGGAAGCGGCGCTGGAAGAGATCCGCGCTTACGATGCGGTGCCGCTCCCCTTCCGCCGCGCCGCGCTGCGCCTGCTCGGCGACGGCATCACCCGCCTGGTCCAGGCTTCGCCCGCACTGCGATTGCTGCCGCCGCAGCCGCGCCCGGCAGAGGCCGACGAATTCGGCCTGCCGACCATCTTCGCCTTCACCTGCGCGCCGCACGGCCAGCCACTGTCGCTGTCGCAATGCCGCGCGATCTGCGAGGTGCTGCAGAACTCCGGCAAGTCGGGCCTGATCGGGCAGCCGGTCGGCTGGGGTGGCTGCGCCGACGATGAAATCGCTGCGCTGCGACTCTGCATCAGTGCCCGCCATGTGATCGACGCCTGGGCCGCCGATCCCGGCGATGCGGCTATCGCCATCGCCCAAATCCTCGACGATGCTGCGGCCGTGATCGGCCGCATTGAGGCGCTGCTAATGCAGCCCGACTTCTCCGCACAAGCCAAGGACCTCCATGCCGTCTGAACCGCAGCCCATCGCCGACCGGATCGGCTTCGCGCGCCTCACCAAGCGCGCGTTCGACGGCGAGAACCTGTTTCCGCTGTGGCAGGAGCTGATGGGCAAGGTCGAGGCCGGCACCGCCGCCGCCGGCGAGCAGCTCGACCTCGCGCTGATCACGCAGCTGTTCGGCCACAAGCAGGCTGGACTGCAGGTGCAGAGCGAGACGCTGGCGCAGCATCAGCTGTTTCGCTCGCCTTGCGCCAGCGCGCAGCCGCAGCTGCGGGTGCTGGCGCTCGCGGCTGACATCGACATGGGCGGCAACACGCCGATCGAATTCCTGCTGGAGAGCTCCGGCATCGAGCTGCTGACGCTGTACGTCGTCGACGGCGTGCCGCTGCCCGATCCGCTGCCGCCGCACGACGTCGCGATCGTGATCGCGTCGGATTCCGCCGAGTGCCGCGGCGCGTTGGCGACGATCGAGGCCCGCGCCGACAGCTGGCCCGTGCCGCTGCTCAATGCGCCAAAACTGATCCGCCAGCTCGACCGCGACAAGCTGTACCGGCTGATCGGCGACGTCGACGGGCTCGACATTCCGGCCACCATCCCGGTGCCGCGCGAGGCGCTCGCCGCCGTGGCGGAAGGCAAGGCGACGCTGCAGGACGCCACCGAAGGCGTCGCGTTTCCGGTGATTGTGCGGCCGCGCGGCTCGCATGCCGGCTTCGGGCTGGCGCGGATCGACGGCTGCGCGGCGCTCACGGCCTATCTGGCGGAGCGCAGCGAGCCGGACTACTTCGTCGCGCGGTATGTCGACTATGCCAGCGACGACGGGCTGTTCCGCAAATATCGCATCGTGGTGGTCGACGGCCAGCCCTATGCGTGCCACATGGCGATCGCCGACCGCTGGGACATCTGGTACCTGAACGCCGGCATGGCGCAGAGCGCCAGCAAGCGGCTGGAGGAAGCCGCGTTCTTCCACACCTTCGATTTCGGCTTCGCGCGCCGGCACCGCACCGCGCTGCGGGGCATCACCGAGCGGATCGGCCTCGATTACTTCACCATCGACTGCGCCCAGACGCCGCGCGGCGATCTCCTGGTGTTCGAGATCGACAATACCGCGGTGGTGCACAACATGGACAGCCCCGAGCTCTATCCTTACAAGCCGCCGCAGATGACCAGGATCTTCGACGCCTTCGCGGCGATGCTGGAGCGCCATGTCGCGGCGCGCCGGCAGAACGTGGCGTAGCGCGGACGCGCTGCGAGCGAGTATCAACGTGAGTGACGAACACAGCGGGCCGGCCGACGCCATCCCGAATTCTGCGACCAGCCTCGATCCGTCCGACTGGTCCGCGCTGCGCGCCGAGGCGCATCGCATGGTCGACGACATGATCGACCATATCGCGCAGGTGCG
Organism: Rhodopseudomonas palustris; assembly: GCF_003591005.1. Classification (GTDB taxonomy): domain Bacteria; phylum Pseudomonadota; class Alphaproteobacteria; order Rhizobiales; family Xanthobacteraceae; genus Rhodopseudomonas; species Rhodopseudomonas palustris_K. The sequence continues at coordinate 302,316 of NZ_QYYD01000003.1, read as the reverse complement.
CGAGCGACCGGTGTGGCAGGAGATCCCCGACGACGTGCGAGCCCGCTTCGGCGAAGCGCTGCCGCGCGACGCGATGCCGCTCGCCGCTGTCTACGATGACTTCACCCGGCACATCGCGCCCTACGCGACCGGCAATGTGCATCCCGGCTTCATGGGCTGGGTGCATGGCGGGGGCACGCCCGTCGGCATGCTGGCCGAGATGCTGGCGGCGGGGCTGAACGCCAATTGCGGCGGGCGCAATCACATCGGCATCGAGGTCGAGCGCCAGATCGTACGCTGGATGCGCGAGCTGTTCGGCTTCCCCGAGACCGCGAGCGGCGTGTTCGTCACCGGCTCGTCGATGGCCAATTTCATGGCGCTGCTGGTCGCGCGCAGTGCCGCGCTCGGCCCGCAGGTGCGCGAAGGCGGCCTCGCCGGCGAACCGCTGACCGCTTACGCTTCGGCGGCCGCGCATGGTTGCGTGGTGCAGGCCGCTGATCTGGCCGGACTCGGCCGCGGCGCGCTGCGGCGGATCCCGTTCGACGCCGCGCATCGCATCGACATCGCGGCACTGCGCCGGCGCATCGCCGAGGACCGCGCCGCGGGCTTCCGGCCGTTCCTGGTCACCGGCTCGGCTGGCACCGTCGACACCGGCGCGATCGACGATCTTGCCGCATTGGCGCAGCTGTGCCGCGACGAGGGCCTGTGGTTTCACATCGACGGCGCCTATGGGTCGCTCGGCATGCTGTCGCCGCAGATCGCGCCGAAGCTGAATGGTCTCAGCGAAGCTGACTCGATCGCGCTCGACTTCCACAAATGGGGCCAGGTGAACTACGACGCCGGCTTCCTCTTGGTGCGCGACGGCGAGCAGCACCGCGCGACCTTCGCGGCGCCGGCTGCGTACTTGCGCCGCGAGACCCGCGGCCTCGCCGGCGGCTCGCCGTGGCCGTGCGATTTCGGTCCCGATCTGTCGCGCGGCTTCCGCGCGCTGAAGACCTGGTTCACGCTGAAGACCTACGGCGCCGAGCGCATGGGCGCGATGATCGCCGAAACCTGCGCGATCGCCCGCCATCTCGAAGCCCGGGTGCAGCGCGAGCCGCAGCTCGAGCTGCTGACGCCGGTGACGCTGAACATCGTCTGCTTCCGCTTTCGCGCGCCGAGCGGGATCGATAGCGACGCGCTCACCGCCGAGATCGTCGCCGACATCCACGAGTCAGGGATCGCCGCGCCGTCCTTGACCACGATCGACGGCCACCTCGCGATCCGCGCCGCGATCGTCAATCACCGCACGACGCGCGCCGATGTCGATCGCATGGTCGACGCTGTGCTTCACTTCGGCGCTGCGCGCGCGAGCTGATCAGCCTCTTCCGCGAGTCGCAGCGCAACCTCCCCCGCTTGCGGGGGAGGTCGACGCGCGAAGCGCGGCGGGTGAGGGCCCTCCGCTCCGCGAGTCGCTAACTCGCTGCCTGGGGCGCCCTCACCCCAGCCCTCTCCCGCAAGCGGGAGAGGGGGCGCGCTGTGCTCTTACTCCCCTCCCCCTTGCGGGGAGGGGTCGGGGGTGGGGGTCCCCAGGCGCTGCGCGCGTTGCCCACCTTGGGCGCTGAGTTTGCGTCGCCCTCACCCCAGCCCTCTCCCGCAGGCGGGAGAGGGGGCGCGCTGCGGTTCGGGGGCCGCGCGCCAAATCACCGCACCTCTCCTGCGGTCATACGCGTGACAAACACGCAGAGGTATTTGCCGGCCAACCCATTCGGAGATCCCCATGCCTCGTAAGTCCGCGCCGCCGCCCGACAACCACCCTGCGGAACCGACCCAAAAGCCCGTCGAACGCGTCGAAGGGATGTCGGTCCGCGAGCGGATTGCGGCCGAGATGCTGGATAGTTTCGACGAAGAGCTGGAACTGGAGATCGACGACGACCGGCTCGACGCGCTCACCAACGAATTCGCCGGCCATTCGCCGGCCGACACCGTCGACCGCCGGATCTACTTCAAGGAGCTGTTCCGGCTGCAGGGCGAGCTGGTGAAGCTGCAGAACTGGGTGCAGCACCAGGGCCTCAAGGTGGTGGTGATTTTCGAGGGCCGCGACTCCGCCGGCAAAGGCGGCGTGATCAAGCGCATCACCCAGCGGCTCAACCCGCGGATCTGCCGGGTTGCGGCGCTGCCGGCGCCGAGCGTGCGCGAGCGCAGCCAATGGTACTTCCAACGCTACGTGTCGCATCTGCCGGCCGCCGGCGAGATCGTGCTGTTCGACCGCTCCTGGTACAACCGCGCCGGCGTCGAGCGGGTGATGGGGTTCTGCAGCGAAGCCGAGGTCGAAGAGTTCTTCCGCTCGGTGCCGGAATTCGAGCGCATGCTGGTGCGTTCCGGCATCGTGCTGATCAAATACTGGTTCTCGATCACCGACGACGAGCAGCAGCTGCGCTTCATGATGCGGATCAACGATCCGCTGAAGCAATGGAAGTTGAGCCCGATGGACGTGCAGTCGCGGGCGCGCTGGGAGAACTACACCAAGGCCAAGGAAGAGATGCTGGAGCGCACCCATATCGACGAGGCGCCGTGGCACGTGGTGCAGGCCGTCGACAAAAAGAAGGCGCGGCTGAACTGCATCGCGCATCTGCTCGACCAGGTGCCCTACGAGGACGTGCCGAGTGAGCGCGTCGTGCTGCCGCCGCGCATCCACCACCCCGACTACATCCGCACGCCCATTCCGGCCGAGATGTATGTGCCGGAGCGGTACTGACTCTCCTCGTCATTGCGAGCGTAGCGAAGCAATCCATAGCCGCAGTGCGCGACGCTGGATTGCTTCGTCGCTGCGCTCCTCGCAATGACGGAGAGGCCGCGGAATGACGAGAGGTCGGGTTCGCGCCAAGAGGCGCGCCCCGGAATGACGGGGTGTTAGTTCGTCACCCAAAACTCCGGCCTTGCCTGGTTCAGGCGGCCGCCGATGCGGACGGGGGCGATCTTGACGGCGAGGCCGGTTGCGTCGTCGGTCTCCACCGCGACGCCGCTCAGCGTGGCTTCGCCATTGGCCGGCTCGAACCGGCCCTGCGGGATGCCGGTGACGAAGCGGTGCAGCGGCTCGTCCTTGTGCATGCCGATCACGGAATCATAATCGCCGGTCATGCCGGCGTCGGTCATGTAGGCGGTGCCGCCGGCCAGGATCTGGTGATCGGCGGTCGGCACATGCGTATGGGTGCCGACCACGAGGCTCACCTTGCCGTCGCAGAAGTAACCCATGCCCTGCTTTTCGCTGGATGCCTCGCCGTGGAAATCCAGCACGATGGCGTCGGCGGCTTCGCGCAGCGGGCAGGCGTCGAGTTCGCGCGCCACCGCAGCGAACGGATCGTTGAGCGGCTCCATGAACACGCGGCCCATCGCGTTGATCACCAGCACGCGGGCGCCGCTGCGGGTCTCCACCAGGGCGGCGCCGCGACCCGGCGTGTGGCGCGGAAAGTTCGCGGGCCGGATCAGACGCGGCGCGCGCTCGATGAACACCAGCGCCTCTTTCTGATTCCAGGCGTGGTTGCCGAGCGTCACCGCATCGGCGCCGGCGTCGATGAAATCATTGTAGATCGCCTCGGTGATGCCGAAGCCGCCGGCGGCGTTCTCGCCGTTGATGATCGTGCAGTCGAGCTGCCAGTCACGGATCAGGCCGGGGAGATGTTCGGCGATCGCCACGCGGCCGGCCTTGCCGACCACGTCGCCGATGAACAGGATGCGCAAACCTATCGACTCCGGAAGTTGAGCGTCTCCCGCTCGGTTAGCACATAATCCAGCGCCACGTCGTGGGCCGCGGCCGGCACCGCCGCGATTTGCTGCACCGCGAAGGCGAGGCCGACGGTGACGATCGGGCGCGCCGCGCGCAGCGCCTCGAGCGTACGATCGTAATAGCCGGCGCCGTAGCCGATGCGATGGCCGAGCGTATCGAACGCCGCGAGCGGCACCAGCAGGATGTCGGGGATCAGTTCGGGCGCGTCGCGGCGCGGCTCGTCGATGCCGAGCGGGCTGCGGATCATCGCGTCACCCGGCTGCCAGGCATGGAAACGAAGCGGCTGACCCGGCTGCTCGACCGCCGGCAGCGCCAGCCGGGCGCCGCGCGCCCCCAGCGCCTGCATCAGCGGATGGGGGTCGAGCTCGCCGCGAATCGGCGCGTAGCCGGAAACCACCGCATCAGCCGTCAGTTCGACCGGCAGGCCGCGCGCTGCGATCGCCGCGGCAGCGGCATCGCGCTCGGCCGCACTCAGCGCCTGGCGGCGGGCCAGGGCGGCGGTGCGAAGATCATTCTTGCTAGGGGCGTCGGTCAGCTCGGACATACCCGCTTATAGGCAGGCGCGCCTGTCAGGGAAACTGCGAGCATCGGCAGGGAAAGGAGTGCGAAGCCACGATAACCGTTGAAGCGCTCGATCCCGGAGTTCCCTACGAAAGTAGGTGGGCACCATGTGACCGGGTCCACGGACCCGGCCAGAGACAGTTCCCGGAAGGATCGATAAGGCCCCGGGGATATATGGCTCCTGACGCGAAACGCAGCCTCGCCGTCGCAATGTAGCGATCATACCGGTGATCCGCCAGAGCGCCGGAGAGATTTGCATCGAGCCGGACGAGTGCTGACACCGGAAGTTGTTTTGGGCTATTCAAACGAATGGTCGCATGATCGCCATCAATCCGAGCGATCCGGAGAGACGACCGATCGGAGCACCATGGCCGCCAAGCCCAGCACCACCATTGCGCGCAAGGCCCGCACCCGGGCCGAGGCCGACTTCGCCACCTGGCTGATGATGGCCAAGCTGGGCAGCTTCGACAGCCTGCCGGACAACGCCCAGCAGGTGCTGAACGGCTATCGCGAACGGCTCGACCGGATGAGCGAGATCGAATCCAAGACGATCGCGGTGCGCGAGACCTATCAGGCCTATTACAGCGACATGGGCGGCACCGGCGACGCGCCGGAGCCCGAGCCGCGCGTCGTGCCGGCGAATGATGGCGAGGCGCCGGTCGATAATGTGGTGCGCTTTCAGAAGCCGCCGAAGCCGAAGCCCGCGCCGGCGCGCCCGGCCGACCGCGGCGCCCGGCCGCTGCCGCCGGGCGGACGCAAGCCGATCCCGGCGCTACTGATCTTCGCCGTGCTGGTGGCGATCGTGGTGGCTTGGAAATTCCTGACGCGTTGAGGTGACTTAGTCCCTTCTGCGTGTTTCCATCTGCCGCAGCAATTCCCGGTGGCGCGCGACCGTCACGACGCGCGGCCGGCGCAGCAGCGGCCTGCCGAAGCGGCGCAGCAGCAGCGTAACGGCCAGCACAGCTGCAACACCCAGCGCCAAAAGCACCGACACCGGCGCGGCAAGCTGGAACAAAGTGATGATTTCCGACATCTGCTGATACCTTGTTGTCATCACGTCAAAAGCCGTCGCGCGGCATCGTTCCTGTAGATCATGGCGCCCTGGACGGTTTGACACTGCGGAGGATCACCAGTGGACGACACTCCCGAGCGCGACGCGCCCAGCCCACAGCCGGCGGACAGCCGCGGAGCCGACAAGCCGAAGCTGGTCGACAGCCTGATCGACATGATGATCGACGGCGCCGCAGCGATTACCAAGGTGGCCGCCAAGAAGGCGGTGAAGAGCGTCGTGGAAGGCTCCACCGGCAAGCGCCTGGCGAAAGCCGGCCTGATGGATGCCCCAAAATCCGCCAAGCGCACCGGCGCAGCAGCGGGATCAAAGGCCGCTGCCGCAAAGTCCAAGGCCGGCAAAACGGCCGCGGCGAAACGGTCCGCCGCGAAGCCGGCGAAGAAGTCGGTTGCGGCGGGTAAGACGGCCAAGACCGCCAAGGCCGCAGCGAAGGCGAAGCCGAAAACGGTGACCAAGACGGCCGCCAAAGCCAAAACATCCGCCGCCAAGACGGCGAAATCTAAAGCGGCAAAATCGAAGACCGCGAAATCCAAGTCAGCAAAAGCCAAAACCAAGAAGGCCAGGGCATAGCCCCGCCCAAGCCCCCGTCGGTCCGCCCCAACCCGCAGCGCGCTCCCTCTCCCGCTTGCGGGAGAGGGTTGGGGTGAGGGCGACACGCACGCAGTGCCTGGGAGTCTCAGCGGCGCAGGTGCCTGGGGCCCCCCACCCCCGACCCCTCCCCGCAAGGGGGAGGGGAGCGGAGACGCAGAGACGCTCGGACCAAGCCCGATTGGACTACCCCCGCTCTACATCCCGCCCTCGATCGGCTTTTCAACGGCGCCACCTGACTCCGACCAGTCTTTGAAGGCGCCGAGGTTGTAGACCTGGCTGTATCCGAGATCCTTGAGGGCCTTGCCGGCCAGCGCCGAGCGGCCGCCGGACGCACAGTAGAGCAGCACGGGCTTGTCGCGATCGAGCCGTTTATCGTGGATCGGCGACTCCGGATCGGCGCGGAATTCCAGCATGCCGCGCGAGATGTGCAGCGCGCCGTCGATCTTGCCGGTGGTCTCGACCTCGGGCGCGTCGCGCACGTCGATCACCACGGCGCCTTGCGCCAGCATTTCGCGCGCCTGCGCCGCATCGATGCGCGGCACCGCGGCGTTGGCGGCTTCGACCATCTGCTTGATGCTTGTCGTCATGCAACTCTCCCTGATAGGCGGCTCATCGGATCAGCCAGCGCGGCGTAGTAGCCGCGTAGTCGGCCCAGTCGCGGCCGAACCGCTGCGCGAGATGGCGCTCCTCGCGGCGGATCGCAAGCCTATCGACCGCGAAGGCCGACACAAGCGCGAAGACCACAAACCATAGATTTCCGAAGGCGAGGCCAATGCCGCTGAGCAGCAGGGTATTGGCGAGATAGATCGGATTGCGGCTGAGGCGGAACGGCCCCCAGGTCACCAGCCGGTCGGCGCCGCGGTGCGGCAGGATGTTGGTTTGGGCGCTCCGCATTGTCAGGATCGCCCAAATGTCGAGGCCGAGCCCTAGCACGAGCAGCACGAAGCCCGGCAAGGTGACCCACCCGGCGTCCGTCGTGGGCAACGGCGCCACCAAGCCGAGCGTGATCGCCAGCACGGCGGCAGTGCCCAGCAGCATCGGCGGCCAGGGCAGCACGTTGGGACGGGACAAATCGGCCATCATGATCTCGCGACGGGACCAGCGGCGCCCCGCGTTCAATTCCAATATTCGCATGTCTCTATCCAAATCTTGCGCGCCCGCCAAGCCGCGAACGCGGAGCGCTACAGGACGCCGCCGCTCGCCGCGATCATGCGCCAGGCGATGCCGCGGCCGGGCAGCTCGTCGGCCAATGCGTCGAGCAAGCCGCGGGCCTCGGCTTCCGACAGTGCTACGACAATCTCCACCGCCAGCGTATGGCCGCGGACCTGCTCGAGGATGCTGTCGAAATCGACATTGTGGCCGTAGCCCTCGACTTCGCGCGCAATGAAGCCCGCCGCGGCGGTCGGCGGATACGCCAGCATCGCCGCCACCAGTCCTTCCTTCAGCTCGCTCGGCGCGATCAGGGTCAGCACGACGCTGCTCATTGGCGGGCCTCCCGCTCAATGCCGAAGCGCCGATACAGCACCGGCAGGATCACCAGCGTCAGCAGCGTCGAACTCACCAGCCCGCCGATCACCACGATGGCGAGCGGGCGCTGCACGTCGGCGCCGGGACCGGCCGCGAACAGCAGCGGCACCAGTCCGAACGCCGTGATGCTGGCGGTGAGCAGGATCGGCCGCAGCCGCCGCTGCGCGCCGAGCATCACGATCTCGTCCGGCGGCAGGCCCTGCTGGCGCAGCGTGTTGAAGTAGCTCACCAGCACCAGGCCATTCAGCACCGCGATTCCGAGCAGCGCGATGAAGCCGACCGAGGCCGGCACCGACAGATACTCACCGGAGACGAGCAGGCTGAACACGCCGCCGACCAGCGCAAACGGAATATTGATGAACACCAGCAGCGACTGCCGCAGCGACACGAAGGTGGTAAATAGCAGCAGGAATACCAAAGCCAAAGCAATCGGCACCACGATGCCGAGCCGCGCCGCGGCGCGCTGCTGGTTCTCGAACTGGCCGCCCCAGACGATACTGTATCCCTCAGGTAGTTTGACGTGCGCCGCCACCGCTGCCTTGGCCTCGTCGACGAAGCCGACCAGGTCGCGGCCGGTGACGTTGCTCATGACCAGCGCCAGCCGCTTGCCGTTCTCGCGGTCGATCTTCACCGGCCCATCGATCCGCTCTAATTTGGCGACGTTGGTGAGCGGCACCGACTGGCCGCCGGCCAGCACCAGGCTGACGCCGGACAGCCGCGCCGGCGACTCGCGGAGCGCCTGGCTGCCGCGAATGCTGATCGGCGTGCGTCGGCCCTCCTCGACCACGATGCCGACGCCTTCGCCGTCGATCTGGGCGCGCAGCGCCTCCGTGAGCTGGTCGACGTCCAGCCCGAGCCGGCCGGCCTGCAGCCGGTCGATCCTGACGCTGTAGTACTCGAAGCCCTTGTTCAGCGTGGTGCGGACGTCCTCGGCGCCCTTCAGCGTCTTCAGCGTCGCGGTGATCTGTTCGGCGAGGCTGTTCAGCGTCGGGATATCGGTGCCGAAGATCTTCGCCACCACGTCGCCGCGCGCGCCGATGATCATCTCCTGCACCCGCATCTCGATCGGCTGGGTGAAACTAAAGCCGATGCCGGGGAATTCGGCGAGCGCCTTGCGTATCTCGCCGAGCAGCGCCTCCTTGTCGTGCGGCCGCCGCCACTCCGCCTCGGGCTTCAGGATCACATACGTATCGGTCTGGTTCAGCCCCATCGGATCGAGGCCAATCTCGTCGGAGCCGACGCGGGCGACGATGCTGGTGACTTCCGGCACCGTGCCGATCACCGCGCGCTGGATCTTGAGATCGAGATCGACACTTTCTTCCAGGCTGATCGAGGGCAGCTTCTCGACGCTGACGATCGGCGTGCCCTCCTCCATCGTCGGCATGAAGATCTTACCGAGTTGGCCATAGGCGAACCCGGTGGCGATCAGCGCAACGACCGCGGCCGCCAGCACCGTCTTCTCGCGGCGGAGCGCAAAGCGCAGCACCGGCGTGTAGCCTGCGCTGATCTTGCGCACCAGCCAGGTGTCGCCATGGCCGGAGGTCTTGAGCAGCAGCGAGGCCAACACCGGGATCACCGTCAGCGCCAGCAGCAGCGACGAGCCGAGCGCGAACACGATGGTCATCGCCACCGGGATGAACAGCTTGCCCTCCAGCCCCTGCAGCGTCAGCAGCGGCAGGAACACGATGACGATGATGACGATGCCGGAGGTGACCGGCGTCACGACCTCGCGCAGCGCCTGATAGATCCGGTGCAGCAGCGGCACATGCGCGGCGTGGCGGTCGTGCGCCAGATGCGAGACGATGTTTTCGACCACCACCACGGCAGCGTCGATCAGCATGCCGATCGCCACCGCGAGGCCGCCGAGGCTCATCAGGTTGGCCGACATGCCGGCCGAGCGCATCAGCTCGAAGGTGGCGAGCGCCGACAGCGGCAGCGTCAGCGCCACCACCAATGCGGCGCGCCAGTCGCCGAGGAACAGGATCAGCAGCACGATCACCAGCACCACGGCCTCGATCAACGACTTCGACACCGTAGCGATGGCGCGGCCGACCAGATCGCCGCGGTCGTAGAACACGTTGAGCACGACGCCCTTGGGCAGCGTCGGCTGCAGCTCGGCGAATTTGCTCTTCACCGCCTCGACGACGTCGCGCGCATTGGCGCCGCGCAGGCCGAGCACCAGGCCCTGCACCGCCTCCCCCTCGCCGTCGCGCGTCACCGCGCCGGCGCGGGTGATACTACCGATGCGGACGTCGGCGACATCGCGCACCCGCACCATGCCGCCGTCGCGCGACGCCAGCACGATGTTGCGCAGATCGTCGAGCGTGCGCACCTGGCCGTCGACGCGGACCAGCAGCACCTCTTCGCCCGCGGTGAGACGGCCGGCGCCGCCGTTGCGGTTGTTGGCCTTGACGGCCTTCTGCAGCGTGTCAATCGAAATGCCGCGAGCCGCCATCGCGAGATTGTCGGGGATGATCTCGAAGCTGCGGACATAGCCGCCGAGCGAGTTGACGTCGGCGACGCCCGGCAGCGTGCGCAGCGCCGGGCGGATCGTCCAGTCGAGCAGCGTGCGGCGCTCGGCCAGCGACAGCTCGCCGCCCTCGATGGTGAACATGAACATCTCGCCGAGCGGCGTGGTGATCGGGGCGAGGCCGCCGGAGAGGCCGTCCGGCATGTCCTTCATCGCAGAAGCCAAGCGCTCGGCGACCTGATTGCGTGCCCAATAGATGTCGGAGCCGTCGGTGAAGTCGATGGTGACGTCGGCGAGGCCGTATTTGGTGGTCGAGCGCAGGATGGTCTTGTTGGGGATGCCGAGCATCTCGAGCTCGAGCGGCATCGTTACCCGCGTTTCGACCTCCTCGGGCGTCATGCCCGGCGCCTTCATGATGATCTTGACCTGCACCGGCGAGACATCCGGGAAGGCGTCGATCGGCAGGCCGCGCACCGCGACGATGCCGGCGCCGATCAGCAGCAGCGTGGCGAGCACCACCAGCAGCCGATGCGCAAGCGAGAACTCGACCAGACGCGCCAGCATCTACTCGACCCCGCCGAGCCCCTGCCAGGCGCCCTTCAGCGCCGCGACGCCGCGCACCACGATGCGCTCGTCGCCGCGGAAGCTGCCGCTGACCACCGCAAAGGCCGGCAGCTCCTCGCGGACTTTCACCGGCGTCGCGACGAAGCCGGTGTCGGTCTGCACGAACACATAGGCCTCGGGGCCGCGCCGGACCATCGCGCCGGTCCGCACCCGCCATTCGGTCTTGCCGCTGGCGGTGGACGCGATCTGCGCTTCGATCATCTGGCCCGGCCGCAGGTCGGTGTCGGGCTCGTCGAACTGCGCGCGCACGATCACCGTCTGCGAGGTCGGCTCGACGCTCGAGCCGATCGACACGACGCGGCCGATGCAGTCGTGGCCCTTCAGCGTGACGCGGGCGCCGACCGCGAAATCCTCGGCGCGCAGCGCCGGCACCTGCACCTCGGCCCACAGCGGCGAGAGCTGCGCCAGCTTGAAGATCAGCGCCAGCGCCTCGACGGTCTGGCCCGGCATCGTGGCGCTGTCCAGCACGACGCCGTCGATCGGCGCGATCAGCGTCAGCTTCGGGTCGAGCTTCTGGGTGGCGGTGAGCCGGTCGATCGCCGCCTCGGTCATGCCGACATGCAGCAACGCGGCGCGGCGCTCGGCGGCGGTGGCGCGGGCCTGGTCGTATTCGCTCTGGGTGACGATCACCTGCTTCCTCGGCACCGCGCCATAAGGCGCGAGCTGCTCCTCGCGGTCGAGATTGGTCTTGAGCAGCCGCTCCTTGTTGAAGGCGACCAGAAACTCGCTTTGCGCGCTCGCCAGCGCCGGGCTCTGGATTTCGGCGAGCACGTCGCCGGCCTTGACCACGGCGTCGGTACGCACGAGCAGCCGCTCGACGCGGCCGCCGAGCTGCGCATTCATCAGCCTCGTGCGATCCGGCGGCACGGTGATCCGGCCCGGAAAGCTGAGCCCGGCCGGCGCCGGCTGCTGCTCCAGCGGCGACGTCTCGATGCCGACCCGCTCGGCCTGCACCGCCGAAATCGCGAGTTCGTCACCCGCGCGCACTGGCGCGGCGGCGAGCGGCGCGGTCAGACAGACGGCGGACATGATGATGGTAACGGCGCGGAGCATGGGCCTTCTTCGATGTCGGGTACGGACCGGCCGAAGCCAACGGCGCGCCGGCCGCCTCGCAGCCGTCGCATCTGTGAAGTCCTTAGGCCGGGCCGGCTGACAGAATGCTGACGCGCTCGTCAACCGCACCGGCGCACGTCTGCGCCATCCGATTGCCGGCAGCTCACGGCACGAGCCGCCCGATCCTGTACTTCGGCAGCATGGCATCGGCTTCGCCAGAATGCGCCCGGCCCCGGGTCTTGGTGTTGTACGCCTCGGTGGCTTCCTTGCCGCACCACGGCTCGATGACCTGCGGCCGCGACGGATGGTCGGGCAGATAGCCCGTGAGATCGTAGACGCCGCCGCGGATCGCCATCCAGCAATCGGCAGGCGTAGCGTGGCGGGCCAGCTCTGCCGCCGTCACCTCCCGCTCGGCCGCGACCGCCGGTTGCCGGGCCCCGGGCGCCCAGGCGCTACCACCCCAGAAGCCGAGCACGGCGAGCCAGAACACTGCCGTCGAGACGAAATACAAGGTGCGCATCATCTGAACTCAAAGTTTTCGGAGTGGATGTGCCGAGCCGTGACGCCGCGCGCCTCGAGCGCTTGTTGCGCCGCTGCGATCAGACCCGGCGGGCCGCAAAGGCAGCACTCGACGTCCATGAGTGCGCCGGCTTCCGGCAATAGACCGCCGAGGTCGGGCAGCTCATCCCCGGTCGCGACCGGCTGCAGCGTCAGATGCGGATCGGACGCCGCCATCGCACGCAGCTCCGACAGATAGATCGCATCGCCCTCGCTCCGGTAGAAATACAGCAGCCGGACCGGTTGGCGCGATGGGTGGTCGTGGAGCATGGCGACGAACGGCGTGACGCCAATGCCGCCGGCGATCCACAGCTGCGGCGCCGCTTCGGCTTCGCCGAGCAGGCCACCGAAGCCGCCGATCACCCTCGCCGCGACGCCCGGCGTGATCGACAGCATCCGGCGCGTACAATCGCCGAGCGCCTTGACGGCAAGATGCAGCTCGCCGTCACTGCCGGAAGAGCTGACGGTGAACGGATGAAATTCGCCGCAGCCGCGATAAGCCGGCCCATCGCCGAACGCGACCAGCACGAATTGTCCTGGCGTCACCGTCGCCGGCTCCGCCAGCGGCCGCAATGCGACCTCGACCGAGCGCTCGGTGAGGCTGCGCACCGTCGCAACGATGTAGGGCCGCGCCGCGAGGCCGAGGTCGCCGCGCACCAGGCGCCAGCCCAGGATCGCCGCCGCGGCCGCGAGGATCGGCAGCACCGGCTCGTCGATGCCGAGCAGGATCAGATGGACGAGCCCGATCAGCACGCCGGCGCCGAGCAGCGCGTGCAGCGCACGCCAGATGTCGTAGCGGATGCCCGGCAGAAAGGTGGCGGCCAGCCCCGCCATCAACAGCAGCAGGCCGAGCCAGCCCGACCAGATCGGCCAGCTTTCGCTGGACGGGGACAGGGTTTGCCAGGCGATTACCGGCGAGGCGCCGAAATTGCTCGCCGCGAGCGCGAGCGGATGCAGCAGCAGCAGCACATAGGCCGACACCCCGGTGACATGGTGCCAGCGATACATCCGCTCCAGCCCGCCGAGCCAGCCGGCGAGCCGCGGTTCGCGCAGCATCAGCAGCAGGCTCACCAGCAGCAGCCCGCAACCGAGCCAGCCAGCCACAATGCCGGCCGCACGGATCGGCGCCGGCCCGACCGGAAATGCCCACACCACGAAGCCGAGCGGCACTGCCAGCGTGAGAAGCGGGATCGACCAGCGTTGCAGGCGCGATGAGGCGGACGCCACCGCCCTACTCCTGCGCAACGCCGCGCTTCAGGCGGCTGCAGAAGTCCCAATGCTCGCCCGGCAGCGCGAGACCGCGCTCGCGCGCCCGCTGCACCATCAGCGCGTGATGCTCCATTCGGTAGGCCACGCAGGCGTCGTAATCGGTGAAGCCGCGCACCCGCGCCTGGTGCTCGATCCGCTCCTGCGGAGACATCAGCATCCAACCGCGGGTATTACCCTCGTCCGCCCGCCACGGCCCGGCGGCGGCAGCGACGACTAATCCGACCAACCACATGATTGCGGCGATGACGGCCGCGCTTCGACTGCAGGGCATGATCGTCATCCTGCTGCGGTGCGACGGCTCAGATTAGCGCGCGCCGCCGCATGCGAGGATGATTCAGATCAAGCGAGCACGACACCAGCACACACCTTCCAGCCGTGGCGAACTAGCCGAAGCGACTCGCAATGACGGGGAGAGATCTTCGGGTGATTACTTCTTCTGCTGCGCGGCCGCCGCGCGCGCGTCTTTGATCGCCTGCTTGAACATCGCGGCGTCAATCACGCCGGGGACGCGGAAGCGGCCGATGATGAAGGCGGGGGTGCCCTGGAAGCCGAAGGCGCGGGCCTGCGTGTCGTTGCGCTTGAGAATCGCCGCGATCGCGTCCCTGTTGGTGTCGAGATCCTTGCCGGCGCGAGCGACGTCGACGCCGCCTTTGCTGAGTGCATCGTTCATGATGCCCTCGGTCAGCTTCGCGCTGGCGCCGATCAGCGCATTGTGGGCCTCGAGGAACTTGCCCTGATACTTCGCGGCCAGCACCAGCTTGGCGGCGTCAACCGAGATGCCGCCGAAGATCGGCCAGTCCTTGAGCACCAGCCGAACCTTGCCGTCGTCCTGCACCACCTGCATCAGCTCCGGCGCCACTTTCTTGCAGTACGGGCAGCGATAATCCGAATATTCGACGATGGTGATATCGCCGTCGGGATTGCCCGCGACCGGAATGTCGGGATCGCGCAGCACCGCCTCGGTCGACAGCACGTTGTCGTCGGGTGCCGACACCGCGGGCGCTGCGAAGGCACGCGTGGCAAGCACCGGCGGCAATGTCAGGGCGGTCAACAAGGCCGAGCGGCGGGTGATCATCGTCGGGTTCCAATTATCGTCTACGGAGCGCCTGTTGTGCCCCGGATCGACCGGAAATGCGATCACTTTGGCGTCAGCCCCTTCGGTTTCACCGGACCATCGCGCAGCGCGATGTAGATCGCCGGGATCACCAGCACGGTCAGCAGCGTCGATGACGCGAGGCCAAACAGCAGCGAGATTGCCAGACCCTGGAAGATCGGATCGAGCAGGATCGTCGCCGCGCCGATCATCGCCGCCAGCGCGGTGAGCAGGATCGGCTTGAACCGCACCGCGCCGGCCTGCAGCACGACCTCGCGCATCGTCTTGCCCGCAGCCTCGGCGTGACGGATGAAATCGACCAACAGGATCGAATTGCGCACGATGATGCCGGCGAGCGCGATGAAGCCGATCATCGAGGTCGCGGTGAACGGCGCCCCGAGCAGCCAGTGGCCGATCAGGATGCCGATCAGCGTCAGCGGGATCGGCGTCAGGATCACCAGCGGCAGCCGGAAGCTTTTGAACTGCGCCACCACCAGCACGTAGATGCCGAGGATCGCCGCGCCGAACGCCGCGCCCATGTCGCGGAACGTCACCCAGGTGATTTCCCATTCGCCGTCCCACAGCACGGTCGGCCTGGACTCGTCGGTCGGCTGGCCGTGCAGGCTGATCGCCGGCTTCGGCAGCTTGCCCCAATCATGCGCTTCGATCCGCTTGTCGACCTCGAGCAGGCCGTACAGCGGCGCCTCGAATTTCCCGGCGAGTTCGGCCATCACCATGTCGGCGAAGCGGCCATCGCGGCGGAAGATCAGCGGCGAGCCGGCTTCGCGCGTCGCCTTCACCAGTTGGCCGAGCTCGACCACCGTCTTGCTGCCGGGCAGCGTATTGGCCGGCACCGGTGTGGAAGCGAGCGCCTCGGTCCAGGCAAGATCGCGCTTCGGCAGCCGCACCGCGATCTCGATCGGGTTGCGGTCCTCGCCGCGATGCGAATAGCCGACCTGGGTGCCGCCGAACAGCGTCGCAATGGTATCGTACACGTCCTTTTGTTCGACGCCGAAGAACTCCAGCCGATCCTGATCGATCGACAGCCGCAGCCGCGGCCGCGGATCGCCGATCGAATCGTCGACATCGACGATGAATGGCACGTCGGTGAAGATGGTCCTAAGTTCACGCGCGACGGCGCGGCGGGTCGCGGCGTCGGGGCCGTAGATCTCGGCCAGCAGCGTCGCCAGCACTGGCGGCCCCGGCGGCACCTCCACCACCTTGATGCTACTGCCCTGCGGCACGTTCAACGCTTTCAGCCGCTCGCGCAGATCGAGCGCGATGGCATGGCTGGCGCGGCCGCGATCGCCGCGCTCCTTGAGGTTGACCTGCAGCTCGCCGAGTTCGGGCCGCTCACGCAAGTAGTAATGCCGGACCAGGCCGTTGAAATTGAACGGCGCCGGCGTGCCCGCATAGCTCAGCACGGTGGTGATTTCCGGCAGGCCGCGGGCGATGTCCGCGGCAGCGAACAACGTGCGCTCGGTGTCTTCGAGGCTCGCACCTTCGGGCAGATCGACCACCACGGCAATCTCGCTCTTGTTGTCGAACGGCAGCAGCTTGACGGTCACCGACTTGGTATAGAACAGCACCATCGAGAGCAGCGTCGCGATGCCGACGCCGAGCAGAAAGATCCACGACGCGCGCCTGCTGGCGACGATCGGCGCCGCGATGTGGCGATACAGCCGGCCGAGCCGGCCTTCGTCGTGGGCGTCGTGCGATGTCCCGGCTGCGCCGGGCTTCGGTGCCAGCTTCAGCATCAGCCATGGCGCCACCACCATGGCGACGAAGAACGAGAACAGCATCGCGGCCGAGGCATTGGCGGGGATCGGCGCCATATAGGGGCCCATCAGCCCGGACACGAACAGCATCGGCAGCAGCGCGGCGATCACCGTCAAGGTGGCGATCACTGTCGGGTTGCCGACCTCAGCCACCGCCTCGATCGCAGCCTGCAGCCGCGGCCGGCCATCCTTCATGCCCCAGTGCCGGGCGATGTTCTCCACCACCACGATGGCGTCGTCGACCAGGATGCCGATCGAGAAGATCAGCGCGAACAGGCTGACGCGGTTGATGGTGTAGCCCATCAGCTTCGCCGCGAACAGCGTGAGCAGGATGGTGGTCGGGATCACCACCGCGGTGACCACCGCCTCCCGCCAGCCGATCGCGATCGCGATCAGCACCACGATCGAGATCGTGGCGATGCCGAGATGCAGCAGCAGCTCGTTGGCCTTCTCGTTGGCGGTCTCGCCGTAGTCCCGCGTTGTGGTGACAGCGATGTCGCTGGGGATCAGCGTGCCCTGCAGGGTGGCGAGCCGCGCGCGGATGTCGTGCGACACTACCACGGCGTTGGCGCCGGCGCGCTTGGCGAGCGCCAGGCTGACCGCCGGGACGCGGTCCCATTTTCCGCCGCCGTCGCGCGTGTCGGTCCACACCCGATGCTCGGCGGCATTCGGCCCGATGATCACCTGCGCGACGTCCTTGACATAGACCGGCCGATTATCGCGCGTCGCGATCAGCAGCAGGCCGATGTCCGGAATGCCGCTCAGCGTCTGCCCCGCCGACACGCTGCGCATCGTGCCGGCGTCGCGCACGCTGCCGGCGAGGAACGAGCGGTTGGCGTCCTTCACCTTGGCGACGAGCTGTTGCAGCGTCACGCCGTACAGCGACAACTTCTCCGGATCGGGCTCGACGCGGATCTGCTGCGCGCCGCCGCCCGAGATGTAAGTCAGCCCGATGCTGTCGACCTTCATCAGCTCGGCGCGCAGCTTGTCGGCGAGCTCATAGAGATCCTTGTCGGTCCAGCGCGATGCCGCCTCTGGCTTCGGCGACAGCGTCAGCACCGTGACGGCGACGTCGTTGATGCCGCGGCCGACGATCAGCGGCTCGGGGATGCCGACCGGAATGGCGCCGATGTTGGCGCGGATTTTCTCGTGCACGCGCAGGATCGCGTCTTCGGCCTTGGTGCCGACCAGGAAGCGCGCCGTGACCATGACGCGGTCGTCTTCGGTCTGGCTGTAGACGTGCTCGACGCCGTCGATGCCCTTGACGATCGCTTCGAGCGGCTTGGTCACCAACTCGACCGCGTCGGGGCCGCGCAAGCCGTCGGCGTTGACGCGGATATCGACCATCGGCACGCTGATCTGCGGTTCCTCCTCGCGCGGGATGGCGACCAGCGCGATCAGCCCGACCACCAGCGAGGCGAGCAGAAACAGCGGCGTCAGCGGCGATTGAATGGTCGCCTTGGTCAGGCGGCCTGAAAGTCCGAGATTCACGGCTGCACCAGCCTGTCGCCGTTGCGCAGGCCCGAGAGGATTTCGAGGCCGTCCGGCATGTCGGGGGTGGGATGTTCGCGGCCGCGCTGCACCGGCACGGCGACGGTTTGTCCCGGTGCGCCAAGCCGGACGTAGTCAATGCCGAACTCGGTCCGGATGTAGCGCGACGGGATGACGAAAGCCGGCCGCTCGCCGCCGGAGATCCACACCCGCAGCCGGTCGCCGACGAAGTACTGACCAAGGCCCTCGACCGTGGCATCGGCCACGACACGGCCGTCCTCGATCTGCGGATACACCAGATCAATGGTGCCGAACTTCGCGGCGGCATCGCCGGCCTCGGCGCCGTCGACGCGGATGCGGTCGCCCTGCTTGAGGAAACGCGCGTGCCGCTCCGGCACCCGCAGCCGCAGCTTGTAGTGCTGCTGCGCCACGGTGACGATCGGATCGCCCTGCAGCACCACCGAGCCGACGGTGATCATCTTCTTCAGCACGCGGCCATCGTCCGGCGCCAGCACCTGACCTTCCTTGAACTGCTGCTGCACCACCGCGCGCTCGGCGGTCTTGGCGCGCAGATTGTTGTCGGCGACGTTGAGCGTGGTGCGGGCTTCGTCGAGCTTGGTGCGCGGCAGAGTGCCGCGTTCGACCAGTCCGGAGGTGCGGTCGTAGTCGATCTGCGCCTGCCCGGCCTGCGCCTGCAGCGCCTGGATCTGGGCGTCGAGCGAATTCATCTGCAGCGTCAGCTTGTCGTCGCCGATCGTCGCGATCTCCTGGCCGCGGCTGACGCTGTCGCCCTCGCGAACTTTGAGCGCGATCACCGTGCCGCCGATCCGCGCCCGCGCCGGCACCACGCTGATACTTTCGACCGTGGCGAACACCGCCTTCTCGTCGGCCACCTTGCGCTCCGCCACTGTCAGCACCGGTTCGGCCGCGAGCGCGGCTCCGCCGAGCAGCAGGGCGGCGACGGCGCCGCCGATCAGGTCGCGCATCTTCATCTCAGACCCCCGCGGATTTTCTGTTGGCTGGCCCAGCCGCCGGGGCCGGGCAATACAGCCGGTACAAAGTGATGAGCAGTTCGCGGGCGGGCTCGCTCGCGATCGAATAGTGAATCGTCTGGCCGTCGCGCCTCGCCGCCACCACGCCGTCCTTGCGCAGCAGCGCGAGATGCTGGGACACGGTGGAATCGCGCAGGCCGAGCAACTCGGCGAGCTCGCCGACGGATCGCTCGCCATCGATCAGCTGGCAGACCAGCAACAGCCGATGGCGGTTCGACAGCGCCTTCAGCAATTCGCTGGCCTGATCGGCGGCGGCTTCCATGAGGTCGGCCTGTATCTTCATAGTTGCGTATATAAGATTATACGAATATATTGTCAATGCGCGGATAGCGGGCCGGTGACGCGGCCCGCTCGGTCCGAAAACATCAGTCTTGCAAAAATCCGTTCTGAAGGAGCACCGCCATGAACCTGGATCGCGCCGTCCTCGCCTTCGCCGGCTGCGTCGTGCTGACGAGCCTGCTGCTCGGCTGGCTGATCAGCCCCTATTGGCTGCTGCTGACCGCCTTTGCCGGCGTCAACATGATCCAGGCGTCGTTCACCGGCTTCTGTCCGGCGGCGATGGTGTTCAAGAAACTGGGCGTGAAGGACGGGACGGCGTTTTCGTAAGCGCCGCCCCGTCATTGCGAGCGAAGCGAAGCAATCCAGCGCCCCACTCGCGGCATGGAGTGCTTCGTCGCGGAGCCTGTGCTCGGACGGTGCGAAGCGCCGATCCGGGTGCTCCTCGCAATGACGGAAACGCAGGCCTGTGGGCTACTCCGCCTTGCCGCAATTGCAGCCGCAACCTTCCGCTTCGTCGTGATCGTCCGGCGCTGGCGGCGGCAGGGTGCCAGAGAGGTAGGCTTGCACGGCGGCGACCGGGTCGGTCTCGGCCGTGGTGACGGCGCGGACGCCGCGGGCCGCCATGCGGGCGATGAAGCCGGTGCCGGCACTGCCGGCGATCACCGCCTCGACGCGGTCGAGCGGATGCGGGGAGCGCTCGTCGAACTCGTGGATCGACTGCTCCTTCGGCAGATCGAGCCGCTGCACCTCGCGCGGCGCGCGGCCGTGGGCGGCGTCGAACACCATAAAGCGGCGGCTCTTGCCGGCATGGCCTGTAACGGTGCGGAAATTCTGACTGGCGACAGCGATAAGCATGATGGAGGGCTTTCTTATGCAGGATGGAGGACCGCGTCTCGCTCGAAGAGGAGTCGCAGGTCGTCATTGCGAGCGAAGCGAAGCAATCCAGCGCCGAGCACGGGGCTGGATTTCTTCGTCGCTTCGCTCCTCGCAATGACGCGGAGAGTCAGGGCCCCGAAGGGTGCGCGGGTGCGCGAACTAGGTCAGACAGCCGCCGCCTCACGTCTCGCCGATGATGATCTGCGTATCGGAGGCGAATTTGTACGGGACCAGCGGCAGATTGGCCGGGGCAGGCCCGAGCCGGATGCGGCCCGACGAATCGTATTGCGAGCCGTGGCACTGGCAGAACCAGCCGTCGTAATTGCCCTGATGTTCGGTGGGCACGCAGCCGAGATGAGTGCAGATCGCCGACACCACCAGCCACTGCTCCTTGCCGGCTTTGACCCGCGCGGAATCCGGCTGCGGATCGCGCATGCTCTGCCAGTCGGCGCTCTGGGCGGACTGGATTTCCTTCGGGGTGCGGTGGCTGATGAAGATCGGCTGGCCACGCCAGAACACTTTCACCACCTGGCCCTCGGCGATCGGCGCGAGGTCGACTTCGAGCGGGAAGCCCGCCGCGATGGTCGAGGCGTCGGGATTGAGCTGCGCCACGAACGGCCACACCACCGACACGGTGCCGACCGCAGCGAGTGCGCCGGTGGCGAGAAACAGCACGTCGCGTCGATTGGGTTGTTCTGAAGTGATTGCGGTCATGATGGTCTCCTGATGATCGCCGGCGCGGCGGATCGCGGATCCGGAGTGCGGCGAAGATGGCGGGATCGCCCGCCCTTGGTATTAAACCTTGCGAAGTTCACCGGCGGCGCGGGCCAGCACCGCGACGAGTTCGGCTTCGTTGTCGGAGTCGCTGGCGAACCGACGAATTGCCACGGCGCGGAGATTGTCGAGCGCGGCGCGCAGCAGCGGCGGCAGTTCGCCGGCATTGCTGCCCTCGCCATTCTGCTGCTGCATCGACTCGCCGAAAGCGGCGAGCCGATCGAACACCGCGTCGGCCAGGCCACGGCGCTCGGCCAGATAGTCGCGGCCGTCGTCGGTGATGACGTAGAGCTTCTTGGCGCCCTCCGGCTGGGCGATGACGTGGCCGATATCTTCCAGGAAGGTCAGCGCCGGGTACACCACGCCGGCGCTCGGCGCGTACCAGCCCGCCGTCCTGTCCTCGATCACCTTGATGATGTCGTAGCCGTGGCGCGGCTGCTCGGCGATCAGCGCCAACGCCATCAGCTTGAGGTCGCCCTGCCCCAGCATGCGGCTGGCACGGGTACTCTCGCCGCCCATGCCGCGCCCGCTGCCGCGGCGTGCCCAGCGGCAGCCGGGCATCCCGAAACCGCATCGCCGTCCGCCATTGTCGAGGCCGTCCATCGGGAACTCCGCATAAGATATATCGTCCCTACGCCCGAGTTCCGAACCCTGTAAAGATATATCTTGGCGGTTTCGCCCATTGTCGCAGACGAGGACGCAAAAAGGTGGGCAGATACTCTAAGCCACTGTTCTGGATTACCTTTCCGGCGCGGCGGATTTGATCGAGATCAATCCGCGGAACCCTACCCATCCTATCGTCCCGCTGCCTTCCACGCCCATGCGCGCTGACTTGCGCTGGCGTCCGTTACCCAGGAGACGAACATGTTGAAGATCGCGGTGGTGCTCTGGATCATCGGCGGCGCAACGATGGCCGGGATGATGCTGGTCGCGGTGCTGGCGGTGCCGGGCCTTGCCGAGCACGCGATGCAGTGGATTCCGCGCGCGGTCACTGCCGGCTTCGTGCTGGCGATGCCGATTTCTTATCTGGTGGCTCGCCAGATCGCCCCGACAGCGCGCTGAACGCTGTCGCTATTTCACGCCGAGCAGGCCCGCGATGCCCTGCGCCATCAGCACGGTCGAGACCACGAACAGCAGCGCATAGGCGATCTTGTAGAACAGCCCGGTCGGCATCCGCCGAACCAGCCAGATACCTAGCAGGTTGGCCGCCGCGGCAAGCGGCAGCAGCGCAATCGAGGTTGCCAGATTCGCCGGATTGAACTGGCCGAGCAGAATGTAGGGGCCGATCTTCAGCACGTTGAGGATCGCGAAGAAGATCGTGGTGGTGCCGACCAGCACCAGCTTGGGCAGTTGCAGCGGCAGCATGTAGACTTGGTACGGCGGCCCGCCGCCCTGCGTCATGAACGAGGTGAAGCCGGACACGCCGCCCCAGAACAAGCCGGGCGCCAGCGCGCCCTTGGTCGGCGTCAGTTGCGGCCGCAGCCAGACGTCGAGCACGAAGGCGAAGCCGACGCCGCCGACGATCACCCGCACCACATCGTCCGACACCAGCGCCGCCGTCCACCAGGCCAGGCCCATGCCGAGCAGCGCGCCCGGCAGCATGATCTTCAGGCTCCGCGCGTCCCAATGATGCCGGTAGACGTAGAGCGAGATCATGTCCTGGCTGATCAGCACCGGCAACAACAGCGCCGCGGCTTCGAGCGGCGGCAAAAACAGCGCCAGCAGCGGCGTCGCAGCGATCCCAATGCCCGAGAAGCCGCCCTTCGCCAGCCCAAGCAGGAGCACCGCAGGGATCGCAGCGGCATAGAACCAGGGGTCGGTAATGATCGACGACACGACGACTCGCGAGGGATGCCGCAGGACCGGCGGCGGAAGACCGATGCGCGCATGCGCGCACGATCCATGCGGCACCGAGTGTGTCGCCGCAAGCGATACCAGCAATCGAATCTGCAAGCGGCGGCTGCGATGACGGAGGGGCTGCTTGCTGCGCCTCGCAGATTGATGGATGAGGGCCCGGCCGGTCGACCGACGGGAGCCGCGATCTGTGCGGCACGAGTCGCATCGGCAGCCCCTGGAGCACGCGATGCCCGCGTTGTCTCTTGCAGCCACCGACATCATCGGCGGCGCAGCCGCGCCCCAGATCATTACCTCGATCAACGCGTGGAGTGATCCGCCCTGGCGCTCGCCTCCCGCCTGCTGCGCAGGCCGTGGGGGCCGCGAATGGGACCGCTACCTTCGTCGCCCCAAGAAGTTTCGGCACCGTTTCGTCGAGATTGCCGAGATACGCTGCGGGGTCATTGAAATATCCGATGTTTCTGGCATGTTCGCCGCCAACGCATGGACATGCACCGCGGGCGCGGTGGGGGCCAAACCGTCCAAAAAAGGAATCTCATGGCGAAGCCAGCAGTGATCGTCGTCGGCGCGGACAAAGGCGGCGTGGGCAAGACCACGGTGTCACGAACCCTGCTCGACTATTTCAGCGCCAACAACATCCCGACCCGCGCCTTCGACACCGAATCGCCGCGCGGCACGCTGAAGCGCTTCCATCCGGGCATTACCGAGATCGTCGACATGACGTCGACAGCCGACCAGATGAAGATCTTCGACACGCTGAACAACGCCGTGCCGTCGGTCACGGTGATCGACGTCCGCGCCGGCCTGCTGTCGCCGGCGCTGGCCAGCCTGCGCGACATCGGCTTCCTCGACGCCGCCCGCTCCGGGCAGATCACCTTCGCGGTGTTCCACATCCTCGGCCCCTCGATCGCCTCGCTGGACGAGATCGCCGAGACCGCCAACTTCATGACCGGCGCCAAGTACTTCCTCACCAAGAACTTCATCAACAACACCAGCTTCTTCGAGTGGGACCAGGCGACCTACAATTCGTATTTCCACCGCATCAAGGACGCCACCGAGCTGACCATCCCCAAGCTCAACGAAATGGCCTATGAGCAGGTCGAAGTGTCGTCGGTGCCGTTCCTCAAATTCGTCGCCAACAAGGGCGTGCACGACGAGCCGGCCAACTACTCCTTCGTGCTGCGCGGCTATGTCCGGCACTGGCTCGCCAATGTCTGGAGCGAGTTCGACCGCATCCGGCTGACCGACATCGTCGGCAAGGACAAGGGCGGCCGCACCACCGACGTGGCCCAAGCCGGCGGCGAGAAATAACTCGCGGGTGATATCGGCATGTAGTATTTGCCGTCGTGGCCGAGCTCGTCCCGGCCATCCACGCCTTGGATCGTGCTAGGCTCCCAAGACGGGGATGCCCGGGACAAGCCCGGGCATGACGAGGCGGAGTTGTTGTCCGCCGATGCAATCGGCCCATTCTGCCGCCATGTCCCGCACCCCGGTCTACATCGTCTGTTCGCCGCGCCCGTTCGTCGGCAAGACGCTGATCGCGCGGCTGCTGGCCGAGTTTCTGTATCTGGCGCGCGGCTCGGTGACGGCTTTCGACGTCAACGTCAAGGAACCGTCGCTGCTCGACTACCTGCCGCGGCTGACGGAGACCGCCGAGATCGACGGCACCTTCGGCAAGATCCAGCTGATGGACCGGCTGATCGTCCATGACGGCGTCGCCAAGGTGATCGACCTCGGCTTTCACGCGTTCGACGAGTTCTTCGGCACCTTCGCGGAAATCGGCTTCATCAAGGAGGCCGCGCGGCGCCAGATCGCGCCGGTCGTGCTGTTCGTCGCCGACACCGACCGCAACTCCGCGCGCGCCTACGGGTCGCTGCAGGACATCGTGCCACCGCGCCAGCTCTTTGTTGTCGACAACGAGCACGTGCTGCTCGGCGAATTGCCGCCGGTGTTCGCCCGCGGCCGCATCCTTCGCATCCGCGCCCTTCCGCCGTTCCTGAAGACCTATATCGACCGGCTGAACTTTTCGTTCACCGGCTATCTGCGCGCCGAGCCGGACGCCTCCACTGAACTCAACCAATGGATTCGCCGCAACTACACGGCGTTCCGGGATATCGAGCTGGAGATGACGCAGGGGCGACCTTAAACCCTCGCCCCGCTTGCGGGGAGAGGGTGGTGCGCACGAGCGAAGCGAATGCGCACCGGGTGAGGGGGCCCCTCCACGAGTCGCAGCGCTCGGCCGAGTGGAAACGCCCCCTCACCCGGCCCGCATCTAGCGATGCGTGCCGACCTCTCCCCGCACGCGGGGAGAGGTGAGGTCGCGTGCGAGCCTCAATGCCCGCCGAACTCGATCAGCGTCCGCACCGGAACGCCCATGCTGCGGATCTTGTCGGCGCCGCCGAGGTCCGGCAGGTCGACGATGAAGCAGGCGGCGACCACTTCGGCGCCAATCTGGCGCAGCAGCTTGATGGCGCCTTCGGCGGTGCCGCCGGTGGCGATCAGGTCGTCGACCAGGATCACCCGCTCGCCGGGCTGCAGCGCGTCGACATGGATCTCGATCATGTCGGTGCCGTATTCCAGCGCGTATTCCATCGACACGCAGGTGTGCGGCAGCTTGCCCTTCTTGCGGATCGGCACGAAACCCGACGACACCTGATGGGCGATCGCGCCGCCGCTGATGAAGCCGCGCGCCTCGATGCCGGCGACCTTATCGATCTTGGAGCCGGCCCAGGGCTGCACCAGTTCGTCGACGGCGCGGCGGAAGGCCCGCGGCTCGCCCAGCAGGGTGGTGATGTCGCGGAACATGATGCCGGGCTTGGGATAGTCCGGGATGGTGCGGACGCTGGCCTTGAGGTCGTGGATCAGGTCTTGAGCGAGAGCGTTCATCGGCGCGGGGTCTCTGCTGGATGGGACTGATAGTTCGGCAGGCGAGCAGGCGAGGCAATCCGGAAATTCGGCTACCCCCGCCAAAAGGACTAGCCAAAGGTCTTAGCAAGCAGGAATGAGACCGCAACCGGGATCTGCGATGCAGTGGGCTTGTAGCATGGCCCTTCTGCGCCGCCTTCGATCAGGATCAATCCCCCGCCACCTTAGAGCCCGGCCGGCAACGAATGCGGCAAAATCAGCTGCGTTTTCCGTCATTGCGAGCGAAGCGAAGCAATCCAGAAGCTCCGTGCACTGCGCTGGATTGCTTCGTCGGCTTCGCCGCCTCGCAATGACGACGTGCAAGGCATCATTCTAGGCATCGATTTCCGGCCAAGCTCTCAGGCCGGTGCACCGAGTCGGAACGCGTTTTCGACAATGCGCAGCCCGACCCCGCCGCCGAGCGACATCAGCGATTCCGGGTGGAACTGCACGCCGCCGACCGGCAGCGTCTTGTGCTCGATCGCCATGGCAACGCCGTCCTCGGTGGAGGCGGTGACGGTGAGATCCTTCGGCATGTCGTTCATCTCGACATACAACGAGTGATAGCGGCCGATCGTGATCTCGTTGGGCAGGCCGTGCATCAGCGTGCCGCCCCGGACCTGGATGCGCGACGGCCGGCCGTGCGCCGGCTGCTGCAGCTGGCCGAGCGTGCCGCCGAAATACTCGCCCATCGCCTGAACGCCAAGGCAGACGCCGAAGATCGGCAGCTGCTTGCCGAGCGCGCTGTCGATAGTCGATTTGATGCCGAAATCCTCCGGCCGGCCGGGACCGGGCGACAGCACCAGGAGATCGTAGGCGTTGTCGGCCAGCATCTTCTGGGCATGGACATAGCGCACCACCGTGACCTGGGCGCCGACCTGGCGGAAATAGTCTGCCAGCATGTGCACGAAGCTGTCGTCGTGGTCGATCAGCAGCACCTTCTTGCCCGAGCCGGTGGCGTCCGGCGCCACCGCCGACAGCGGCTTCGGCGGATCGCCGCGCAGCGCCTGGAACAGCGCCGCGGCCTTGACCTGGCACTCCTTGTCCTCGGCGACCGGATCGGAGTCGAACAAACAAGTGGCGCCGACGCGCACTTCGGCGAGCCCGTCCTTCATCCGGATGGTGCGGATGGTGAGGCCGGTGTTGATGGTGCCGTCGAAGCCAACCACGCCAAACGCGCCGGCGTACCAGCGCCGCGGCGTTCGCTCGTTGTCCTCGACGAACTGCATCGCCCACAGTTTCGGCGCGCCGGTGACGGTGACGGCCCAGGCGTGGGTGAGAAACGCGTCGAGCGCGTCGAAGCCCGGGCGCAGCATGCCCTCGACATGGTCCACCGTGTGGAACAGCTTCGAATAGGTCTCGATCTGACGACGGGCCAGCACCTTGATGGTGCCCGGCACGCACACCCGCGCCTTGTCGTTGCGGTCGACGTCGGTGCACATGTTGAGCTCGAACTCGTCCTTCTCGGAGTTCAGGAGCTTCTGGATCTGCTCGGCATCGCTGATCGCGTCGGTGCCGCGGGCGATGGTGCCGGAGATCGGGCAGGTCTCGATGCGGCGGCCGTCGGAGCGGACGAACATTTCGGGCGAGGCCGACACCAGGAATTCGCCGTCGCCGAGATTGAGCAGGCCGCCGTAAGGCGACGGATTGATCCGGCACAGCCGTTTGAACACTTCGGCCGGCGAGCGCTCGCACGGCTCGCCGAACAACTGGCCCGGCACCGCCTCGAACAGGTCGCCGCGGGCGAATGCCTCGCGCGCCACCTCGACGACCTTGGCGTACTCGCCCGGCGCATGGTCGGCAAAGCCCTGGCGGCCAGTCTGGGTGTAGACGCTGTCGCTGGTCGCGGTCGGCAGGCCGGCGGTCGACTTGGCCTTCCAGCCGAACTCATAGGCGATATGGACGCCGCAGCCGGTGGCGCGGTCGTAGGCCAAGAGCCGGTCCGGCACATACAGCACGATGTCGCGCTGGTCGGCCGCGCGGGCTCGCTTCTGCTCGAGGTCCTCGAACTGGAACACCAGATCGTAGGCGAACGCGCCATACAGCCCGAGCATCGGATCGGCCGGCGACGCGAACGCCGCGACTAGCGCCCGAACCAGCGAGATCGCGCTAGCGCGGCGGGTGCGCTGGTCCTCGTCCACCGGCGCTTCGCCGCGGATGATCCGGCCGCGGATCTTGGTTGCGCAGGCCTGCTCGACAACGATGCTGGGCTCCTCCAGCCGATCGGCCAGGAAGGCAATCAGCGTCTCGCCGCGCGGGTTCAGCGCCTCGATGCTGAACTGGTCGGCCTGCGTGGTCAGGGCCAGCGGTGGATCGGCGAAGCCGAAATCGAAGCTCTCGTAGCGCCCCGGCACCGTGGTGCCGGACGACAGCATCACGCCGCGGCGGCGGTCCAGCAGGTCGATCAGATCATCCAGCGCCTGGCCGCCGGTGAAGGCCTCCACCGTGCGCGACACGGAAAGACCCGCGGCGGTCTTGTAGTCGCTGCGCGCGGGAAGCGAGAAAACGGTCCTGTTCATGGCATCCTCTTAAGCAATCTGCCGAGGGAACGCCACACAGGACCAACGAAAGCCGCCTCGCGTGGCGGCCTCGGGACGATCAAAACACGGGGGATCGCACGGCCACCTCTGGTTACGAGGTGCGCCACCAACGACGGCAAACGACGGGCTGGGACTGCGTGCACATGGCCGGCAATGCATCACCGGGCGGAGGCGGAGTCAAGGGGCGCATGCGTTGGCGGCATGAGACTATGGATCGACTTTCATGTCCGCCCCAAGCCTGTAAGCTAACAATTGACATACGTCAGCGAAATGCTTACAGCCATGATCAAGACATTCAGATCGAAGGCTTTGGCGGATCTTTGGTGCAGCGGGAAGACGTCGAAGATCGACACCAAGATGCATGATCGGATACTCCGGCGCCTCGATCAACTCGAGTCCGCGGCGGCACCCGAACAGATGAACATCGCCGGCTTCGATTTTCATGCCCTGCGCGGAAGGCCGCTTCGCTTCTCAGTCCATGTCAACGGACCTTGGTGCATCACCTTCGAGTTCGAAGACGGCGACGCATACCGGGTCGATTTCGAGCAATACCACTAATATCCAAGACGCGGCGATCAGTCAGGACGGACAATGAACGATTACGTCGCCAAGCGCAGCAAGGAGCGCTGCCCCACCCATCCGGGAGCTGTCCTGCGCGAGGACGTGATTCCGGCGGTGCAAAAGAGCAAGTCGGAGATCGCGCGTCTTCTTGGAATTTCGCGCCAGCACCTGCACGACATCTTGTCGGAGAAGAAGCCTGTGTCTCCCGAAGTCGCAGTGCGCCTCGGCAAGTTGTTCGGTGGCGGAGCCGGCGTGTGGGTGCGGATGCAGGGAGCCTTCGACACCTGGCACGCGGAGCGGACAGTCGATGTCAGCCATATCGAATCCCTCGTCGCCTGACGAGACTTAAGGAACGCTTCCGCGCCTCCCGCATTCTCTTCCCGCATGCCGGGTGACAACCGGCCGTAACGGGGAATGGCGGACGCAGCTGATTTTGCCGGTTTCTGGCTGCGACATCAACGTATTGGTACGCGCTGACGCCTAACCTGTTCTCGGCATGCATCCCTTCTTGGGTTCGCCAATCTGGGGATAACGGTGATAAGTCGCGAGTAGGGCGCGCCTGCCCCAATCACGAGGAACTTGCGCCGCGATCGGCGCATTTCAGTCCACTGACAGCACCGCCGCGTGATCAGTGAGACATCTCATGCCGAACCGCCTGGACAAACAAATCGACCTGATCGTCGCCGAGAGCGGCGGCAGCGAGCACGAGGCGCTGCGTGCGCTGATGCAGGTCAACGAGCACCTCGAGGCCGAATTGGCGCGGCTGCGGGCCGCCGTCATCTTCAGCCACGCCAGCGGCGATGGCGAGTGGCTGCACTGATTTTCAGCGTCACGCCTTCTTCAAGAACTCCGTCCGCAACACCAGGCCCTTGATCTTGTCGGTGCGGCCTTCGATCTCGTCCTCGTTGTCGGTGAGGCGGATGCCGCGGATCATCGTGCCGCGCTTCAGCACCGTGGACGAGCCCTTCAGCTTCAAATCCTTGATCAGCGAGACGTTGTCGCCGTCGGCGAGCAGCGCGCCGTTGCTGTCTCTCACTTTGATATCCATGACTTGCCTTTCGGGATGGTGCCGCGAGGTCGCCGCGACGGAACTCGAAGCAGGAAAGCAGCCCCGCCGCAATGATCCGGTGCTGCCCCGAAGCGCGACGCGAGTGACCCGCGCCGCGCTCGTTCTGCCGCAGGATGCGTCAGAACTTGTAGGTGATGCCGGTGCCGATCAGCCACGGATCGAGGTTGACCTTGCCGGTGACCGGGACATTGCCGGCCAGCGTGCCGCTCCACTCCGGACGCAGCCACAGCTTCTTGACGTCGACGTTCCAGCCCCAGTGCTTGTCGAACATGTAGTCGAAACCAACCTGAACGGCGGGCGCGAAGCTGTCCTTGAGGTGGCTCTCGATGACAACGCCGCCGGCGGCCTTCTGGCTGAAGAAGAAGGTGTAGTTCACGCCGGCGCCGACATAGGGCTTGAACGCGCCGAAGTCGGTGAAATGATATTGCAGCGTCAGGGTCGGCGGCAGCAGCCAGGCCTTGCCGACATCGATGCCGGCCAGCGCATCCGCGCCGGAGACGCTGTGCTTGGTGACGCCGAGGATCAGCTCGGCCGCGATGTTGCGGGTGAAGAAATAGGTGATGTCGAGTTCGGGCACCAAGGTGTCGGTGGTCTTCAGCGACGAGCCGGGGACCTGATCGACGTAGCCGGAGTCCCGCGTCACCACGCCGAGTGCGCGCAGGCGGATCATCCACGGATTCCATTCGTCGACGACCGGCGCCTTGTAGATTGGCCGCGCGGCGAGGTCGGCGGCCACGGCGGAAGCCGGCAGGCCGTTCAGCGCCGCCGCCATCGCCAGCGCCGACACTGCAGTCAGAAATTTAGTCATCAGATGCCCCTTGATGCTTAGTCGCGTGAGCGGGAGCTCACGCTTGCGAGCACAGAGGCCTCCGAGGAGCAGTCGGGATTGATCTCGATCAAAACACCGAGGCAGGTTGTCGCACCTGCTCGGCCCGTGTGTCGCGCGGGTCACAGATTCCCAGGACAGTCGCAACTGGCCTGAGCAATTGACGCGTAGCAATGAAGTTGGTCGCGCCCTGTGGGTCCGCGCACCGCGCGGGTGGCGACCGCCCGCCGCTACGGACGGCTCGGGTTCTGCATCATGTACTCGCCGAGATTGCGCTGGGCGCGATTGGCACGGGTGATCGAGTTCGAGCGCTGCACGTCGCGATCCCTGCGGCAGGCGACGTAGTCGGACGAGCCGGCCGCAACGCCGTTCTGCCGGCAGAACGCGTCGTCGTCGCCGAGATCCGTCGGCGCGTCGTTGCGGCTGGCGCAACCGGCGAGCGTCAGGGCGACGATGGTGAGGGCGAGCAGGCGTTTCGAATTGAGCAACATTCACACCCCTGAGAGTTCGTCATTCCGGGGCACGAGCGAAGCTCGTGAGCCCGGAATCCATACTCACCGACGGGGGTTATGGATTCCGGGTTCGCCGCTGCGCGGCGCCCCGGAATGACGCGGAAAGGCAGTGCCTGTTTACGCTGAAATGCGGGCTTTGTAAGTCCGCAATCGCAGAGCCCCTCGTCCCGTCATTGCGAGGAGCGAAGCGACGAAGCAATCCAGCGCGGTGCACTGCGCCTGGATTGCTTCGCTTCGCTCGCAATGACGGGGCAAGGTCTGCCCCTCAGCCGTGGCTCTTCAGCGCCGACGAGATGTCGTCGAGCGCGGTCGGGTCTTCGATCGTGGCCGGCATGGTCCAGGCGTCGCCGTCGGCGATCTTCTTGATGGTGCCGCGCAGGATCTTGCCGGAGCGGGTCTTGGGCAGCCGCGGCACGGTGATGGCGAGCTTGAACGCCGCCACCGGGCCGAGCTTGTCGCGCACCAGCTTGACGATCTCCTTCTCGATCTCGGCGTGGTCGCGGGTAACCCCGCTCTTCAGCACGATCAGCCCGCACGGCACCTCGCCCTTAATGGTGTCGTTGATGCCGAGCACGGCGCATTCGGCGACGTCCGGATGCGAGGCGAGGATCTCCTCCATGCCGCCGGTCGAGAGCCGGTGGCCGGCGACGTTGATGATGTCGTCGGTGCGGCCCATCACGAAGACGTAGCCGTCTTCGTCCAGATAGCCGGCGTCGGACGTCTTGTAGTAGCCGGGGAAATCGGCGAAGTAGCTCTCGCGGCAGCGCTCGTCCTGCTGCCACAGCGTCGGCAGATTGCCGGGCGGCAGCGGCAGCTTGATGACGATCGAGCCCATGGTGCCCGCCGGCACCGGCTTGGCGCCCTCGTCGACCACTTCGAGTTTGTAGCCCGGCATCGGCACCGTCGGCGAGCCGTGCTTGACCGGCAGCAGGCCGAGGCCGACCGGATTGCCGGCGATGCACCAGCCGGTTTCGGTCTGCCACCAGTGATCGATCACCGGCACCTTGAGCTGCTCTTCGGCCCATTCCACCGTCGGCGGATCAGCGCGCTCGCCGGCCAGGAACAGCGTGCGGAATTTCGACAGGTCGTATTTGCGGATGAAGGCGCCCTCGCCGTCCTCCTTGCGGATGGCGCGGAACGCGGTCGGCGCCGTGAACAGCGCCACCGCGCCGTGCTCGCTGATCACCCGCCAGAACGCGCCGGCGTCCGGCGTGCCGACCGGCTTGCCTTCGTACATGATCGAGGTCGCGCCGTGGATCAGCGGGCCGTAGATGATGTAGCTGTGGCCCACCACCCAGCCGATGTCGGACGCGCACCACCACACTTCGCCGGGCTTCACGCCGTACAGATTCTCCATCGACCATTTCAGCGCGACGAGGTGACCGCCGTTGTCGCGGACGACGCCCTTCGGCTTGCCGGTGGTGCCCGAAGTGTAGAGGATGTAGAGCGGATCGGTAGCGTCGACGGCGACGCAGTCAGCGGCCTTGCCGGCGGCCAACGCCTCGCTGCGCAGTTTGGCCCAGTCGTGGTCGCGGCCATCCTTGAGCTCGCAATCCTGCTGCGGACGCTTCAGGATGATGCAGGCGTCCGGCTTGACGGAGGCGAGCTCGATCGCCTCATCCAGCAGCGGCTTGTACTTGACGATGCGGCCGGGCTCGATGCCGCAGCTCGCCGACAGGATCAGCTTCGGCTTGGCGTCCTCAATGCGGGTGGCGAGCTCCTTGGCGGCGAAGCCGCCGAACACCACCGAATGCACCGCGCCGATACGGGCGCAGGCCAGCATCGCGACCATCGATTCCGGCACCATCGGCATGTACAGAATGACGCGGTCGCCCTTCTGCACGCCGAAATCCTGCATGATCGCGGCGAGCGCCTGCACCTCGCGCAGCATCTCCGCGTAGGTGAAGGTGCTGATCGTGCCGGTCAGCGGCGAGTCGTGGATCAGCGCGACCTGATCGGCGCGGCCGTTGGCGACGTGGCGGTCGAGCGCGTTGTAACAGGTGTTGACCTTGGCGCCGGGAAACCAGCGGCCATAAAGCCCGAGCGAGGCGTCGAACACCTTGGTGGGCGGTTCGATCCAGTCGATCTCGCGCGCAGCCTCGCCCCAGAACCCTTCCGGATCTGCCAGCGAGCGGGCATGGACCTCGTGATAACGACTCGTGTCGTGCATATTCATGGCGTCGCACTCCCATGTTTTCGGGCGGTTTGGCCCGCCATGTCCGGCTTTTCGGCGGCGAGCGCAACCCCGCCTTTGTTCCTAATCAACACCAGCATCGGCCGCTGCAGCGGTATTTTCAATCCCATCCGGCAGGATGGAGGTAGCGCCCCCATCGCGCGACGCGATGAGGCTCAGCCGTCATTGCGAGGAGCGAAGCGACGAAGCAATCCAAACCAGCACACGGAGCTGGATTGCTTCGCTTCGCTCGCAATGACGAACACCTCAATAGCCGTTAACGCCGGAGAGCTGCTGCAACCGGGCCTTCATAGCGGCCCGCAGGTCGTAGCCGGGCTTCCCATAGGCGGTATTCCGCCGCGCGAGAAAGCTGTCCTGCGCGCGCTTCAGCGCCTGCAGTTCAGCGGGCTTCGCCTTGGCGTTGTCCCGCAGCAGCCGCCGATACATCGCGTCGATCTCGCGGTCGAGATTGGCGAGGTCGCGATCGGCGCAAATCGCTTTCTCGACGGGGCGCCGGGCGCGGAGGCAGTCGAAGCTCGGCTTGCCGTCGACCGCCTTCTGCATCCCGAGCCGTTCCAGCTCCGCCGCCAGCGCCCGGTGATTGGCACGCGCGGCGGCGTGATCCGGCAGAAGTTTCAAAGCCGCCGAGAAATCCAGCAGCGCCTTGGGATGATCACCCTTGCCGCGCCATAACTCGCCACGGGCATTGAGGACGTCCGGCTGTTTCGGATCGAGCCGCAACGCATCGTCGTAGTCGGCGATCGCGCGATCGATCTCTCCGGTTCGGGCCAGCGCGCTGCCCCGCGCGACCAGCGCCTTGATGCGATCGTTGCGCTCGGTATTGCGATTGGCGAGCAATCTCCCGCACAGCGCAACCGCCCTCACCGCCTCACCGGACTTCGACGCGGCCGTCAGGCACGGCGCGGGATCGGCCATCGGATCGTCGAGCTCGTCACTACTGGTCGCGAACGCCGACGCGGCCTGCATCAGCAGCGCGAGCGCGAGCAAGACGGAGGCGATCGAAACGCGACGCATCAAAGTCATCATCGGGCGCTGCTATCTTGCTCGCATTCGTGTCAGGGCCCTCAGTTCACCTTCAGCGTCAGCCCGCCGTCGACCACCAGCTCGATGCCGGTGACGTATTTCGACTCGTCGCCGGCCAAAAACAGCGCGGCGTTGGCGACGTCCCAGGCTTCGCCCATATGGCCCATCGGCACCTGCGCGTCGCGCGCGCGCCACATCGCTTCGACGTCGCCGCCCGAATAACTCTCCACCACGCTGGCGGAATGCGCGACCATCGGGGTCTTCATCAGCCCGGGCAAAATCGCATTCACCCGAATATGGTCCCTGGCGTACTCGACCGCGGTGTTGCGGGTCATGGCGTTCATCGCGGCCTTCGAGGCCGCGTAAGTGACGTAGGTCAGGCCGAGATGGCGGATCGAGGCGATCGACGAGATGTTGACGATCGAGCCGCCGCCCTGGCGCTGCATGATCGGGATGACGTGCTTCATCGCGAGGTAAGCGCTCTTGAGGTTGACGGCGAAGACGCGGTCCCAATCCGCCTCGGCCACCTCAACGACGCCGCCGGTCTCGGCGATGCCGACATTGTTGTCGAGCACGTCGATTCTGCCGTAGGCCTCCATGCAGGCCTGCACCATCGCCTCGACCGCCGCGGCGCGCGACACATCGGCCGCGAACGCAGTGGCGCGGCCACCGGTGCCGGTGATCAGGCTGGCGGTTTCCTCCGCCGCCTCGGCGTTGCGATCGACGCAGAACACCTGCGCGCCCTCGCGCGCAAACGTCACCGCCGTCGCCTTGCCGTTGCCCCAGCCCGGCCCGATCGACCCAGCGCCGACCACCAGCGCCGTCTTGCCTTGCAGTCGTGGCATGCGTGCTCTCTTTCGTTGTTAGCTGGGACCTTGTAGCCCGGATGCAGCGAAGCGCAATGCGTGCGCTCCCTCTCTCTTCACCCTCCCCTGGAGGGGGAGGGTCGGCAAGCAGCTCGCGCAGCGAGATGCGTGACTGGGTGGGGTGAGCGGCGGGGCACTGCGGATGAACTCTTCGCCACCCCACCCCGCTCGCTACGCGAGCGACCCTCCCCCAGGGGAGGGTGACCGCAGCTCAATCGCAATCAACCAACTACTCGCTGCATGCGCTGATGGTCGTCGGCTCCGCACCAAGCTGATGCCCCACAATCTCCGACAGCGTCCGGCAGGCGCCGTCGCTACACAGCCGCCATTCACCCGCCATGCCGGAATTACCGAGGATCAGCTCGCGCTGCGGCGTGCGGTGGGGGGACCACGCGAACCAGCCGCCGTGCAGCCGCGCTTCGGGCGGCGGCTCCATGCCGGCGCCGCTGCCTTTGACGCGGGCTTGCACAAGCTCGAGGCCCAGCGGGGTGACGCGCCAGTCCTCCTGCCACTCCACCTTCTCGATCGAATGCGTCCAGGCCAGCGTGAACATCGCGAGCGCCAGCGTCTTGACGACGCCGGCAGACGCGACGCACAGGCTCATGATGCTGCGGCCACCGCATCGCGCGGCGGACGGTGTCGCCATTGCCAGGCCACGATCAGTGCGGAAACGACGAAGCCGACATAGTCGCTGTAAGGGAATTCGCCGAGCAGGCAGATCGCCGCCACAAAGGCGACGATGCGTTCGAGCACGCTCATCCGCGTATACAGGAAGCCGATCGCCACCATGCCGAACAGCGCAATCGCGATCAGCGCCTTCAGCGTCGCATAGACAACGGCGCCGTAGAAACCGAGCTGCGCCGCCATCGGATCGCCCGGTTGCAGCATCAAGGCCGGCGAATACACCGCGATGAACGGAATGACGTAGCCGGCCAGCGCGATCCGCATCGCCTCCCAGCCGATCTTGTCCGGATTCTCGCGGGCGATCGGCGCCGCGGCGAGCGCGGCAAGCGCAACCGGCGGCGACAGGTCCGCCATGATGCCGTAGTAGAACGCGAACATGTGGCTGACGATCAGCGGCACGCCGAGCTTGGCGAGCGCCGGCGCCGCCAGCGCCGCGGTGATGATGTAGGTCGGGATCGTCGGGATGCCGGTGCCGAGCAGGATCGACAGCAGCATCGTCATGATCAGCGCCAGGAACAGGCTCTTCTCGCCGAGCCCGATCACCCAGCTGCCGAACACCGTGCCGACGCCGGTCTGGGTCATCATGCCGATGATGGTGCCGACGATGGCGCAGGCCATGCCGACGGTGAGCGCGGATTTGGCGCTGTCGGCCAGCGAATCGCGGCACGCCGCGAGCGTCGCGCGCCCGCCGCGGGTGAACGCCGTGATGGCGATCAGCGCCGCGACGATTAGCACGATGCGCATGATGTCGAGCCCGTTGCGCGACACCGCGCCGACCACCAGCGCCAGCCCGATCCAGAACACGTAGCGCAGCACCGGCTTGGAGAAGCCGTGCACGATGCTGGCGCCGAGGATCAGCGCCACCGTCAGCGCCAGGCCCATCGAGCCGGCGTAGAGCGGCGTGAAGCCTTCGAACAGCATGAACACCAGCGCGGCAAGCGGCAGGATCAGGTACCAGCGCTCGACCGCGGCTTTCCAGGCGCTCGGAATTTCGGAAGCCTTCATGCCGACCAGGCCGTGTTTGCCGGCCTCGAGATGCACCATCCAGAACGCCGAGGCGAAATACAGGAAAGCCGGGATGACGGCGGCCTTGACGACGACCGAGTAATCGACGCCGAGCGTCTCGGCCATGATGAACGCCACCGCCCCCATCACCGGCGGCATGATCTGGCCGCCCATCGAGGCGGTGGCCTCGACGCCGGCCGCGAAGGCGCGGCGATAGCCGAACTTGATCATCAGCGGAATGGTGAACTGGCCGACGGTGACGACGTTGGCGACGCCGGAGCCGGAGATCGTGCCCATCATGCCAGAGGCGAACACCGCGACCTTGGCGGGACCGCCGCGGCTGCGGCCGAACAGGCCGAGCGACACGTCGGTGAACAGCTGGATCATGCCGGCGCGCTCGAGGAACGAGCCGAACAGAATGAACAGGAAGATGTAGGTCGCCGATACGTAGATCGGCACGCCGTAGAAGCCTTCGGTGCCGAACGACAGATGGGTGACCACCTGGTCGAAGTCATAGCCGCGGTGATTGAACGGCGCCGGCAAATACTGGCCGAAGAACCAGTACACCAGACAGACGCCGCACATGATCGGCAGCGCCGGCCCCATTAGCCGGCGCGTGCCCTCGAAGACCAGAACGGCGAGCAGCGTGCCGACCGCAAGGTCGAGATGCGTCGGGTCGCCGTCGCGCGCGATCAGGTCGGCATAGAAGATCCATTGATACAGGCCGCAGAGAAAGCCGAGCGCGCCGACGATCCAGGCCATCGCGCGGCCGAAATCGGTGCGGGCGGTGAAGTTGCCGATCAGCCCGAAGGTCAGCAACAGCAGGAAGCCGACGTGGACGCCGCGAACGACCTGGCTCGGCAGCACGTTCCATGCGGCGATCACCAACTGGAACACCGCGAAGGCGATCGCCACGCCGTAGGCCAGATGCCGCCAACCGCGCGGACCAAAGCCGGGCGGAAAGCCGTGCTCGAAATTGTCGAACTCGACTTTCACGGCTCCGGGAGCCTGTTCAATCGCAGCGGGCTGCATCTGGACCGTGTCCCCTGGGTGGCGTTCTTGAAGCCGTCAACCGCGTGGTTTTCGCCGATTGGCATTCTCCGTCATTGCGAGCGAAGCGAAGCAATCCAGGCTCGGTGCACTGAGCTGGATTGCTTCGTCGCTTCGCTCCTCGCAATGACGGTGTGAGGGAGATGCTTACTTCAGCACGCCCTTTTCCTTGAAGTAGCGCTCGGCGCCGGGATGCAGCGGGACCGGGCTGCCGGTGGCGGCGGTTTCCAGCTTGATCTCGCGGCCGGCGGCGTGGGAGCTCGCCAGCTCCGGCAGATTCTCGTAGATCAGCTTGGTCATCTGATAGGCCAGATCGTCCGACACCGCGGTCGAAGTCACCAGATAGTTGACCACCGCGGCGGTCGGAACGTCCTGGTCCTGGCCCGTATAGGTCTTGGCCGGGATCGTCGCGGCGATGAACGGCGGGCCGATCTTGTCGACGGTCTCCTTCGGCACCGCCACGACGGTGATCGCCGAAGAATTCGACAGGTCCTTCAGCGACGCGACGCCGAGGCCGGCGGACTGCAGCGTGGCGGCAAGCTGGCGGTTCTTCATCAAGTCGACCGACTCGGCGAACGGCAGATACTCGACCTTGCCGAGATCCTTGTAGTCCATCCCGGCCGCCTTCAGGATCGCGCGGGAGTTCAGCTCGGTGCCGGATTTCGGCGCACCGACCGACAGGCTCTTGCCCTTCAGATCGGCCAGCGTCTTGATCCCGCTTTCGGCGGTGGCGACGATCTGGATGTAGTTCGGATAGATCGCGCCGATCACGCGCAGCTTGTCGAGCTTCGCCTTGAAGCCGGCTTCGGTGTCACCTTCCCAGGCCGCCTTGAGCGAGTCACCCAGCGTGAAGGCGATTTCGCCGCGTCCCTGCTGCAGCAGATTGAGGTTCTCGACCGACGCCTTGGTGGCCTGCACCTGCGCTTTGACGTTCGGGATTTTCTCGCCGTAGATCTTCGAGATCGCGACACCGAGCGGATAATACACGCCCGAGGTGCCGCCGGTCAGCACGTTGACGAACTGCTGCGCGTGCGCGTGCGGTGCTACAACCAGCGCCGCGGCCGCCGCCATGGCGAACAAACTGACCTTCATGAACGATTTTCTCCCCTGAGTTGCTTAGCGCGGAAATTGAACGGGCAAAACGTCGCGGTCAACCCGGGAAATCGGCGATAGCAAGGATCGTGGCGGAACCAGATGAGAAGCTCGAGGGTTGCTGGCGTACATTTTGTCGCACCCTGAGGTTCGCGTGTCGCCCCAGCCAAAGCCGGATGTCCATCGGTCGCTCGACGCGCTCAACTTCTTTCTCGCCGACGTCCGCGACGGTCTCGGACCTTATCTGGCGATCTATCTGTTGGCGGTGCAGAACTGGAACGAGGCTTCGATCGGCCTCGTCATGTCGATCGCCGCCGCCGCCGGCATCCTGGCGCAGACCCCGGCCGGCGCGCTGATTGATCGGACGAACGCCAAGCGCGCCCTGATGGTGGCCGCTGCGATCGTGGTGACTGTCTCATCGGTCACGCTGCCGCTGCTGCACAGCTTCGAACTTGTCGCCGCCACGCAGGCGCTGGCCGGTGCGGCCGGCGCGATCTTCGCGCCCGCGGTCGCTGCGGTGACGCTCGGCATCGTCGGCCCGCGCGCCTTCGCACGGCGCACCGGGCGCAACGAAGCGTTCAATCACGCTGGCAATGCCACCGCGGCGCTGCTCGCGGGCGTATCGGCGTATTTCTTCGGACCGGTGGTGGTGTTCTGGCTGATGTCGGCGATGGCGGTGGCCAGCATCTTCGCGACGCTGTCGATCCCCGCCGCCGCGATCGACGATCACGTCGCGCGCGGTCTCGACAGTGCCCAGGTGGCAACGGCGGACACAGCTCCGGCCGCTCACCACGATCAACCGTCCGGCTTCAAGGTGCTGCTGACCTGCCGGCCGCTGCTGATCTTCGCCGGGGCCACCGTGCTGTTTCACTTCGCCAACGCCGCGATGCTGCCGCTGGTCGGTCAGAAGCTGGCGCTGGTGAACAAGAACCTCGGCACCACGCTGATGTCGGTCTGCATCGTCGCCGCGCAGGTGGTGATGGTGCCGGTGGCCGCACTGGTCGGCCACAAGGCCGACGTCTGGGGCCGCAAGCCGATCTTTGCGGTGGCGCTCGGCGTGCTGGCGCTGCGCGGCGCGCTGTATCCGCTGTCGGACAATCCGTATTGGCTGGTCGGCGTGCAGCTGCTCGACGGCGTCGGCGCCGGCATTTTCGGCGCGCTGTTTCCGCTGGTGGTGGCCGATCTCACCCGCGGCACCGGCCACTTCAACGTCAGCCAGGGCGCGATCGCGACCGCTGCGGGACTGGGCGGCGCGCTGTCGACCGCGGTCGCTGGCTTGATCGTGGTATCGGCGGGCTACAGTGCGGCCTTTCTGGCCCTCGCGGCGATCGCCGCCGCCGGCCTTGCGCTGTTCCTGATGCTGATGCCGGAAACCCGAACGGACAGCGAGTTGCCACCACACGCGTCGCGTCTTGCCGCTCCGGCCGAGTGATGCCGCGTCTCCGCCGCGGATCAGACGGCGGTCAGTTGAGCCATCACGGCCATGAGCTGTCGCTCGCTGGTCGGCTTGCCGGCATTCGGGACGCCGGCCAATACCGCACCTCCAACCTTCTCCGGTTCGTCGTAGGCGCTCGCCACCGCAAACGGCACGTTTCGGGCCTTCAAGACCTCGGCCACCAGCGTCACGACTTCCGTGCCGAGATTGACGTCGAGCAGCGCGACCGCCGGACTTTCGTGGTCCAGCAGCTGCAGCGCGGCTTTGACGCTCGCAGCCGGGCCGATCACCTGCCAGCCGAGTGCTTGCAGCATCCGCATCAGATCCATCGCAATCAGAAATTCGTTTTCGACGATCAGAACGGTCTTCTGCACAATCGGCTTTCGGTTAGAGGATCAAATGCTTGGTGCCGGCATGACGATTTCGGCCGTCAGACCTTCCGGGGCAAAATGCTGTTCGGCGCGACCGCCGAGGTTGTAGCTGGTTGCAGATCGAATGAGATTGCTGCCGAAGCCGGTCTGGGTCGGCGGCGTCACTGCCGGCCCACCACGCTCGATCCACGTAAAGCGGAGTTCATGGCCGACCACCTGCCAGCGCACCCGCACTTGACCGCCCGGAACCGACAGCGCTCCGTACTTCACTGCGTTGGTCGCCAGTTCATGAAAAATCAGGCTGAGCGACACCAAGGCACGTGACGGCAGTTCAACCGCCGGCCCATGTTCAATCTCGATCGAGGCGCGGTCGTTCCTAAAAGGAGCCAGGATCCGCTCGAACAAGGCAGTCAGACCGGCTCCGTTGTGGTCGCTGAAAGCCAAGTCCTCAGCTTCGATCAGCGCATTGAAACGGCCCATAAAATCTTCGCGAAATTCCGCCGCCGTACGTCCCTCCGTGCGGGTCTGCCAGGCCATCGATTGGGTGATGCCGAGCAGGTTTTTCATCCGGTGACGCAGTTCGCCGAGCAGCATGTCCTTGGCCTGTCGCGCTGGCTGCGTTCGGTGTCGTCGACCAGTGACACCAGCATCGAATGGCTGGCATTGTCCGGGTGCGCCAGCGTGCGGGCGGTGAGCAGCATGGTTTTGTTGCCGATGCTCGGGAAGTCGTGCTCGACCCTGTAATTGATGATGGTCTCGGCTTTCGGCAGCACGTCGAGCAGCAGCTGGCGCAGTTCGGGGATGTCCCACTGACGGTCTCCGAGCTCGTAGAGCGGGCGGCGGATGGTCTCGTCGCGATCGACCTTGAACGTTTCAAAAAACGCCCGGCTGGCGTTCAGCACGACCAGTCCGGCGTCCAGCACCAGCATCGGATTGGACACGCTGTCCACGACGCCTTGCGCTTGAACGTGAGTGGTCCGCAGCAGGCGGTAAAGGTCATCCATACGCATCGAAACCTGTCCTGAATCCGAATACGCTAAAGAAACCGGCGGCGGCACGCAATCGCAGGTAGCTGGTTTTGTACGGAACTCGCGCCGTCATTAGCGAACAACGCGTCGCCGCACCTTCACATCGGC
The DNA here is from genome assembly GCF_003591005.1 of Rhodopseudomonas palustris. GTDB lineage: Bacteria > Pseudomonadota > Alphaproteobacteria > Rhizobiales > Xanthobacteraceae > Rhodopseudomonas > Rhodopseudomonas palustris_K. The sequence goes on along the minus strand of NZ_QYYD01000003.1, from coordinate 260,384 downwards.
CGTGCTATCCTGCCTGACACTCCGCGCCCTCGCTCGCGCATCCGCCTACAGAAGTCGCTCCATGACGCATTCGCCTTCGCCCCGTTACGCCCTCGACCGCCGCACGCTGCTCCGGGGAGCGCTCGGCGCTGGACTCGGCGTCGGCCTCGGCACCCGTCCGACAGGAGCCGCGGAGTCCGGCCGCGTGGCATTCAAGTCCGATCCGTTCACGCTCGGCGTCGCCTCCGGCGATCCGGCGGCGGATGGCTTCGTACTGTGGACCCGTCTGGCGCCGGAGCCGCTGAAGGCGCGCGGCGGCATGAGCAGTCCGCCGGTCGAGGTCACCGTCGAGATCGCCGACGATCCGGCGATGACGCGGATCGTGCGTACCATGACCAAGACGGCGCGGCTGGAACTGGCCCACTCGGTTCACGCCGAGATCGAGGGGCTGGCGCCCGGCCGCGACTACTTCTACCGCTTCCGCGCCGGCGATGCCGAAAGCGGCGTCGGTCGCGCCCGGACGCTGCCGGCTCCCGGCGAGGCGCCGGCGCAGATCCGCTTCGCCGCCGCCGGCTGCCAGCGCTGGGAGGACGGCTACTACACGGCGTGGCGGGCGATCGCCGACGACAAGCTGGATTTCGTCTTTCACTACGGCGACTACATCTATGAGTACGCCCACACCGACGTGACTGGCCGCGACAGGCAGCCGGCGCCGCGCACCATGCCGGCGGATTTTCAGGCCTGCTTCACGCTGACCGACTATCGCCGCCGCTACGCGCTGTACAAGACCGACGCCGACCTGCAGGCCGCGCACGCTTCCTGTCCGTTCCTGCCGAGCTTCGACGACCACGAGATCGCCAACAACTGGGCCGCCGACAGCGACCCGAAACACACGCCGGCCGACGCCTTTCTGTTTCGCCGGGCGATGGCGCTGCAGGCCTGGTACGAGCACATGCCGGTGCGCCGCGCGCAGCTGCCGCGTGGCCCGGATGTCGGGGCCTATCGCGGCTTCCGGCTCGGCGCGCTGCTCGATGTGGCGGTGCTGGACACGCGGCAATATCGCTCGCGCCAGCCGTGCGGCGACGGTTTCCTGGCCGGCTGCGCCGAGGCGGATGCGGAGGGCCGCACCATGCTGGGCGCAGCGCAAGAACAATGGCTCGCCGAGCGGCTGGCGCAAACCCCGGCGACCTGGCAGGTGCTGGCTCAGCAGGTGATGTTCGCGCAGTTCGATTGGCGCGGCTTTCCGTTCGTCAAGGAAGCCGCGGCGCCCGTTTTCGACCTCGATACCTGGAACGGCGCCACCGCCGGCCGCGAACACGTCCTGGCCATGCTGCAGGCCGCCAGGATCGCCAACCCGGTGGTGCTGACCGGCGACCTGCACCGCGCGCTCGCACTGGAAGTACGCCGCGACTGGCGCGATCCGGCGTCGCCGTGCGCGGCCGTCGAATTTCTGTCGACCTCGATCTCCTCGGCCGGCGACGGACCAGCGTCCGAGGCCGACCGGGCCACGATGTTGCGCAACAACCCGCATCTGAAGTTCTTCAGCGATCAGCGCGGCTACACCCGTCACACTGTCACGCCGGCGCAGTGGCAGGCCGATTTCCGCATCGTCGACAGCACCTATGAGCCCGGCCGGCCGGTCAACACCGCGCAGACCTTGCTGGTCGAAGCCGGCCGGCCGGGACTGATCAGCCAGTAGGCCGCAGCCGTTCAGCAACTCTTGGCAAGCGCGTGGGCTGGTCACATCGCGCGCGACCGCGTAGTCTGGCTTCCGCACCGGCCCACCAAGAGGCCGGTCGACCGGGAGAACGCTCATGATGACCGCCGCACGGCGCGTCGCGCCGTCGCTTGCCGTCCCTGATCCGAGGCAGACGGCAAGCCACGATCGCTGTCTCACAATCGTCCTTCCGAGATCGACCGCCATCACCGCCGGCCTCGCGCCCCGCCGCGATCCGGCGCCGTCATCCATTGCTGCTCGAACCTGAAGGACATCGCATGCCGTCTTCGACTCGCCCGCCGTTCCGTCCGAGCCGCCGCAGCCTGCTGCGCGGGGTCGCTGCCCTCGGCGCCCTGCCGCTGCTGCCGGGCGTCGTCCGCGCCGACACCTCCTGGCCGAGCCGCCCGGTGAAGTTCGTCGTGCCGTTCGCGGCCGGCGGCACCACCGATATTCTGGCGCGGCTGGTGGCGCAGCAGATGTCGGAGGAGTACGGCCAGCAATTCATCGTCGAGAACAAGGCCGGCGCCGGCGGCAACATTGCGGCCGAGTTCGTCGCCAAGTCCGAGCCCGACGGCTACACCTTCATCGTCGGCACGCCCGGCACCCACGCGATCAATCAGTTCGTGTTCAAGACGCTCGCCTACGATCAGGTCAAGGATATCGCGCCGGTGATCATCATCGCCAAGGTGCCCAACCTGTTCTCGGTGACCAATTCGCTGCCGGTGAAGAGCGTCGCCGAACTGATCGCCTACGCGAAGTCGAAACCAGGTGAATTGTTCTACGGCACACCGGGTCTGGGCTCCACCGCGCATGTCTCGACGGAATTGTTCAAGTCGATGACGGGCGTGCAGATGACGCACGTGCCGTACAAAGGTTCGGCGCCGATGCTGACCGACCTGATTGCCGGCCGCGTGCATCTCACCATCGACAATCTGCCGGCATCGCAGCCACACGCCGACGCCGGATCGATCCGGGCGATCGCGGTGTCGACCGCCACGCGCTGGCCGCTGCTACCCGACCTGCCGACCATCGCCGAAGCCGGCGCGCCGGGCTACGACGCAGCGGCGTGGTTCACGATCGGCGCGCCCGCCAAGACCTCGCCGGAGGTCATCGCCAAGCTCAACGCCAGCGTCGAGAAGTTCATCAAGACCGAGGACGGTACGGCGCGGCTGCGCAAGCTCGGCGCGGACCCGGTCGGCGGTTCGCCGGACGACATGCAGCGCTACGTCCAGTCCGAGATCGACAAATGGGGCAAAGTCGCGAAGTTCGCCAAGATCGAGCCGCAATAGAGCGGCGCAACCCGCAAAGCGGCGTCGCGCGCGGGGCCTGGCTGCCGCGAGCGCGTGTAACTATCGGGCAGTTACCAGCCCCCGCGGGGCGAGCAAGGTGCAGGCAACTAATCACTCGCCCTGCGAAATCAACGCATTGCCGATTGCTGCAATTTAAACTGCATTCGCTCGTTTAACCTTACCCACTTGTTCATGTGAGTTGTGGAACAAAACCATAATTCCTTCCCGTCCGATCTCGTAAGAACGCGAGGGTAACGGGGGAAGACTGCAATGACGATCACCACCATCGGAATGCAGGAACACGGGATCAGCGCGGCGTTCGGGCGCCGCAAGGTGTCACCGCGCGCGTGTATCATCGACGGCAAGCAACATCTGCGGGCCTTCCTTGCCGACACGCTCGAGGAACTGCGCTTCGTCACCGGCGAATGCGGCGACGCCGACGATCTGACGATGCGTATCGCCGATCAGCAGCCGGACCTGCTGGTGATCGGCTCGTCGGTCGGCGGCGTCGAGGCGGCGCGGATCATCGACGTGGCGTGCAATGCCGGATTTCGCGGAAGCGTCATGCTGATTTCGGCGCGCGAGACCATCGCACAGCGCGCCATCCTGCATCATGGCCTCGAGCGCGGCCTGACGATGCTGCCGCCGCTGTCGACGCCGTTCAGTGCCCGGATGCTGCGCGAATGCATCGCGCCGCTGCTGCCGCAGGAGCCGGCGCCCCAACCGGAAGTCGATGTCGCCGAAGCGCTGAAGACCGGCTGGCTCGAACTCTGGTACCAACGCAAGCTCGACGCGCGGTCGCTGACGCCGTGCGGCGCCGAGGCGCTGGTGCGGATGCGGCATCCGAGCTGGGGCGTCGTGGTGCCGGCGGCGTTCCTGCCCGACCATAATGATCCGAATTTTCGCGCGCTGTCGGAGTTCGTCGTGGCGCGCGCCATGGCCGATTGGCGCTATCTGCTCGATCATCATGGTCCCGTCGATCTGTCGATCAACCTGCCGGCGAAATTTCTGCTCGACATCCAGGCGGTCGAGGATCTCTGCGCCTGGATCCCGCGGCATCCGGCGTTCGGCGGGCTGATTATCGAGATCGACGCGCTGGAGCTGGCGCAGCATCTCGATGCGATGATCGAGACCGCCCAGCACCTGCGGCTGCACAATGTCGCGATCGCGATCGACAAGATCGGCGCCGACTGGCCGGACCTGATCTCGCGCGACGCGTTTCCGTTCGTCGAATTGAAGGTCGACCGCGCCTTCGTCACCGGCTGCGCCGACGACCGCCTCAAACGCTCGGTTTGCAAACGGATCGTCGACCTTGCCGTCGACTATGGCGCGCGCTGCACCGCCACCGGGATCGAGAGCCGCTCCGACTACATCGCGGCGCACGAACTCGGCTTCGACCTGTTGCAGGGTTATTTGTTCGGCAAGCCGATGGGACTGAAGAAATTCGCCCGCGCCGCGGCCACCAAGCCGCTCAACACGCTGGACTAGAGCTTTACCGGTTCTGATAGAATCAGAACCGGAGCTCTGGGTCTTTCTTTTGACGCGTTTTCTTCACGCGAACCGGTATCCACTTCGCTCGAAAAGGCTCTAAGCAGAGCGGACCTGAGTCAGTCGAACGTCATGTCGATGCATTTCGAGACGTCGTTGCCGAGACCCGACGCGATAATGATGCAGCCGCGCAGCTTGCGGCTGCCGGTGTCGCTCGCCCACACCGCGTAGCCGCCCGAACCGAAGAACGAATTGGTGTTCGGCGGCTCGGTCTCGGCGGCGTCGAACGTGTAGTTGCCGTCGGTCTCGAAAATCCGCTCCCGTTTGCTGCAACCGCCATCGCTCTGGACGTTGATGACTTCCTTGTTGTCGCGCGTCATCGCCAGGCTGACCGAGCATCGGAAGTATTCGGACGTCCTGGCGTTGAACAGATAGGCGTAGGAGCGGCAGCTCGCGGTGGTGAGCTTGCCCGGACTGAGCCCGCGGCTGCAGGAAATGCGCTGGTTGTTGCTGAGCTTGAACTCGTCGGCCTCAGCGGCGACCGGCAGCGTCATCGCCACAACGGCGGACAGCGCCGCACCCGTCGTCCAAGCCTGCCAACAACTTGCCCGCATCGTCCGCTCCCGACTTGTTGATCGCCGCCGCGGCGGCGGTTTTCGCGAAGTGATGACGCTTCGTCGAAAACATGCGCCAGACTGGAATTCCGAATCCGGCGCCGAGTGATCTCAGGATTGCTGTAGTCTGGAATCGGCTCACGCGAAAGACACACCAAAGCGCACTGGCAAAATCGCGAACGATGCCGACATGCGCTTGAAGCATCGGCCCAGCTTGACGCGGGAACGCCGTTCGTGATTTGTTCAAAACCGCGACGCAGGACGCCGCATGCGCCGTCGCATCGACGCTCGAGGAGGCCGCAGCCATGACCATTCCCTGTTGGAAGACGCTGCTGTCCGCGGCTGTCGTCGCCATGCTTGCGGCGCCGGCGATGGCGCAGACCGAGGACGCTGCGCCATGGGTTCTGTCGCCGGACATGGGCTACGGCTACACCAAGGACGGCAAGATGCTGTCCTACAAGATGGGCACCAGCAACGCCAAGGAGCTGTTCAAAGGCGCCAAACGTGTGCCGAAGGAAACGCTGTTCTTCGTTGGCGCCAACGGCCAGCTCTACATGCGCACCGGGCCGTTCGTCGAAGACAACGGCAATTTTAAATTCGGCTCCAACCGCTAGGCGATTCTGTTTCGTAATGGAATCCGAGCATAGCTAAAGAGACGCTCGCCTATAGGCACAACCTCATGGTGAGGAGGCGCGGAGCTCGGTCTCGAACCATGGGCCCCTGGATCGGCGTGGCCGCATCCTTCGAGACACCAGGCTTCGCCGGGCTCCTCAGAGCCTGACCCAAAACTGAAGCCGAATCATTCTTCAGTCGGCTGATTTGCTAACAACCTCCGTCATGGCCGGGCTTGTCCCGGCCATCCACGCCTTCTGCATTTCCGGCAGCAAGGCGTGGATGCCCGGCACAAGGCCGGGCATGACGTGGGGAGACGGAAGTGCCCGAATCAAACGAGCGCATTTCCGGCCAGGCTCTCAGGATGAGAACTTCGTGCTGGTGGAGAATGCGATCGCGCTCAATCAGCGAACAGCTCAAAACGCCGCGTACAGTTCGCGCGCGCCCGGCTTGGCGCTGTTGACGTCCATGCGCTCGTCCGTGACCGCCAGCAGCTTCGCAACGGTATTGTGACGGATCGCCACCGGGTTGCGCTCGTAGCCGGAGCGCTGGAAGAAATTCGAGGTCGGCACGATTTCACGCAGCGCCTGCGGCATCGTCACCATGTCGAAGCCGGTGCCGTCGCCCGTCAGGTTCATCATCTCGAGCTCGGCGGCGGTGAGCGGCTCCATATAGCCCTTCTGCCGTGCGAACTTCACCGAGGTCAGCAGCTTGTGGGTCTGCAGCAGCGGACCGACGTCGATGTCGAGCACCAGCGCGTGCACGCCCCAGCCCTGCGGGGTGCGGCCGAGTTTCTCGTGCTCGCTCCAATTGCCCGGGATCGACCGCGCCACTCCGACCATGCGCTTGACCACGGCGATCTTGCGCTCCAGTGCCGCGCGCGGCGGGCCGGACAGCGTCGCGGCGCGGTCGTTCAGCACCTTGAGAATGTGCGGCCCCTGCTCGGCTAGCAGCACCAGCGTGTTGGTGGTGAGCAGCTGATTGTAGCCGATCGCGGTCGAGATCGCGCGCGAGCCGGGACGGGACTTGCTGAGCCCGGACTGCATGTCGTAGCTGCCGTCGCCGCCGGTCTCGAACGCATAGACCCGCACCGCCTGCTCGCGCGTCAGCCCCATCGCGCGGGCGACGCGGGCGTAGGCGCGCTTGAACTCGACCTCGGACGACGGCCGCTGCGGCATGAATTGATAGTAGTCGCCCGCCGCCTTGATGAAATCCGCCACCACCGGCAGCGACCGGCGCTCGCCGGGCGGCCGCGGCTGCGGCTCGGGATCGACCGGCCGCTTTGGTCCAGTGTAGACCGGCGGCTGCACCAGCACGTAGTCGTCCGGCCCGATGGCATCGCCGGCGCGGCGCTTGGCGTTGCGGATGCGGCGTTTCTCGGCGACCGCCCCCCAATAGGCCTCGGCGTCGCGATCGAACTCGGCGCGTGCGGCCTGGTATTGCTGCAGCCGGTAGCGATAGTCGGCGATCGCTTCGGGCGAGGCCGCCTGCGCGCGGGCATTGGCCACGGCGAACGGCAGCGCGGTCTGAGCAAGGCTGGAGGACGCCAGCGCGATGAGAGCCAGCGACGCGAGACTGACGGAGCGAATCAGACAGGTCGGCATGGCCGCATCATATCGCAGCCAGTGGTGAACGAATTGCTGCACCGGCCCGGTTCCGTCTGCGGCAAATCGTGGCGAAGCGCACGCGCGCTGCCGCACGCTATTTCCAGGCGAACACCGGTTGTTCGAGATCGGCCACGCGGGTCACGCGGCCGCCCATCACCTCGCGGAACTGATAGATCAGTGCAGCCGTCGGGGCGTGAATGTAGTCGCCGGCGTGGCGGAACCGGATCACGCGCCGCTCGCTCTCGGGGATGCGGGTGAAATCGAACGCCTCGGGATGGGCGACGTCCGCCAACGCGATGTGATGCACCGAGGCGACCTCGGCCGGATTGGGCGCCAGCGGCCCGGCCGACGCGGCCCAGGCCACCACCGGAGTGATCAGATAGCCGGAGCGCGTCGGATAGTCGTCGAGCATGCCGAGCACGTCGGCGGCGTCGAGGTGCAGCCCCAGTTCTTCGTGCAATTCGCGCAACGCCGTCTCCGGCGCGGTTTCGCCGGCGTCGCAGCGGCCACCCGGCAGTGCCCATTGATTGCTATGCGCGCGCAGGCCGGCGGCGCGGAACGTCAGCAGAAACGAAGCCGCGCCATCGCTGCCGGCCACCACCGCGATCGCCACGGCGGCGCGCTTGAGACCTTGCGGCTCCAGTCCATCGTCGTGGCGCGGAAAATCGCGGCAACGCGCGGCGATCTCGTCGCGCAGGGCGTCGTTGTGCAGATGGTTCATGCGACTTGACTACACCGGCCGCGTCATCGAGGAAACCACCACCGCGCTGTCGCCGCGGCGACAAGGACAGAACGCATGACCGAGACTGCCCGCAGCCTGAAAGCCGATGGCTGGACGATCGTCCACGACGAAGGCTTCATCGATCTGGTCGGGCCGCTGTGGCATCGGGTGGTCGACGGACAGCATGAGTTTGCGATCGCCACCGGGCCGAAGCATCGCAATCGCCGCGGGCTGGTGCAGGGCGGGCTGATGATGACGCTGGCCGATCGCGCCTCCGGCATGGCGGCGCGCGAACAGTCCGGCGCGCCGCATGTCGCCACGGTGCAGCTCGACACGCATTTCATCGACGCCGGCGAAATCGGCGATCTGTTGATCGCGCGCCCGAAGGTGATCCGCTCGACCCGCAGCCTGATCTTCACGTCGACCGAGGTCAGCGTCGACAGCCGCTGCGTCATCGTCGCCACCGGCGTGTTCAAGATCGTGCGGCCGCGCTGAGGCGGCGGAGATTGCTGCAGGCGGTTCAGGCCGCCGTCATCCAGCGCCGCAGCGTCTCGAGCGTCACCATCGTGTCGCTCGCGCCAGCGCCGGCGAGGTGACGGTACGGCGCGTCCGGTTCGCCGAGATCGCTCAGCACCGCGAGTGCTCCGGTGAAATCATCGCCCTCGGTGTAGATCCCCGGCGTGACGACGGTGGCGAGGCCCGCGCCGCGGGCCGCCCTCACCCCATTGGTCGAATCCTCGAATGCGACGCAAGCGCCGGCCGGCAGGCCGAGCCGCCCCAGTACGTAGCAATAGATGTCTGGCGCCGGCTTCTTGGCCGGCACGACGTCGCCGGCGCCGACGATGTCGAACAGCGCCATGGCGTCTGGGCCGAACGCGCTGCCGAGCAGCGCTTCGACATTCGGCAGGCTCGTGGTGGTGGCGATCGCCAGCCGCACGCCGGCCTGCCGCGCCTCCATGATCAGCCGCGCCACCCCCGGCCGCAGCGGCGCTCCGACGGCCGCCAGCGCCGTGTAGCGCTGCGTCTTGGCGGCGTGCAGCTCCGCGATCCGGCCCGCCGCTCGCTCGGCGCCTTCCGGCTGCGAAGCCAGAAAATGGGCAATCCGCTCCTTGCCTCCGGCGACATCAAGCAGCCTGCGATAGGCGGCCCTGTCCCAGACCCACGGTAGCAACTCTGCGGCGAAAGTTTCGTTGAAGGCCTGGCGATGCAGCTCTTCCGTCTCGGCCAACGTCCCATCGACGTCGAAAATCAGCGCCCTTGGTATCATATGACCTCTTGTCCATCTCCCGTGCATAGGAACAGAAGATGCCTGACAACCATCATCAGCCCGGTGTAAAGTAAACCTTACAACCCGCGACGATGACCCGGCATGAACCAGACTTCTGAAGCGCCATCTCGGAAATGCGAGATTTGTGCAGGCGAGATGAAGATGCTTGGCCGCCTGCCCCGGCGTGCCAACGAGACCGAGCGCGTGATCTTCCGCTGCTCCGGCTGCGATAACGTGGTGCAGCAACGATCGTAGTGTCCGGCGGCCGGCCGACTGCGGCCGGCTCACCTCCGATACGGTTCGCCCAGCGTCGCCGGCGCCATCTGGCGGCCGACCAGCCCGCCGACCGCGAGCAACGCCAGCAGATAGGGCAGCATGATCAGGAGCGCGTTCGGCACGTTGACGCCGAGTGCGGGCAGCTGGAATTGCAGCGCTGTCGCGGCGCCGAACAGCAGGCATGCCAGCGTGGTGCCGCCGATCCGCCATTTGCCGAAAATCACCGAGGCGATCGCCAGATAGCCGGCGCCGCGCGTCATGCCTTCGGTGAAGGTGTGGATGTCGCCGATCGACAGGAAGGCGCCGGCCAGCGACGCCATGAAGCCGGCGAACACCACGACGCCGTAGCGCACCGCCGTCACCGACAGGCCCGATTTGTCGACCGCCTTCGGCTCGGCGCCGGCGGCGTGGATGGCGAGGCCGAGCGACGTGTAGCGCAGCACCAGCGCGGTGATGATGATGATCGCAACGCCGGCGTAGAGCAGCCAGACCTGCTCGAACACCGCGGGGCCGATCACCGGAATATCGCCGAGCAGCGGCGGCTTGATCTTGGCGAGGCCGGGGATCTCCGCGCGCGAGCGAGCGCCAAAAATTTCGCGATAGGCCAGCGTGGTCGCGCCAAGCACCAATATGTTGATGCCGATGCCGGACACGATCTGATTGGCGCGCAGCGTGTTGCTCAAGAATGCCTGCAGCAGCGACACCGGCACCACCGAGATGATGCCGATCAACAGGCCGACCAGCGGATCTCCGGTCGCCCACGCGCCGACCGCGGCGGCGAACGCCGACATCAGCATCATGCCCTCGATGCTCATGTTGAGCACGCCGGCACGTTCGCTGACCATTTCGCCGATGCCGGCAAGTAACAGCGGCGTGGCAAGCCGGATCGACGAGCCGAGGAAGACGGCGAACAGATCCCAGGTCATTCGCGCACCCCGCTCATGTCCGCTCCCATTTCTCGATGAACAGCGCGGCGCCGGCGAGCGTGATCACGATCAGGCCCTGAATCACCACCACCAGCGCGGTCGGCACCGCCGCGACCATCTCCATGTTGATGCCGCCCGAGCGCATGAAGCCGAACAGCAGCGACGCGGCGATCACGCCGGGGATCGAGCCGCGCGACAGCAACCCCGCGACCAGACCATCGAAGCCGTAGCCGGACGAGAAGCCGTCCTTCAGCGTGTGCTGCTCGCCGAGCAGCATCAGCGCGCCGGCGAGACCACCGAGGGCACCAGCGCCGGCCAGCGCGATAATCACGGTCTTCGCAGTCGAGATGCCGGCCCGATGCGCCGCCATTGGGTTGAGACCCACGGCACGCAGCCTCACGCCAAAAATCGTCTTGGCCAGCAACACGCCGACCACCAGCGCAATCAGCAACGTCAGCGGCAGCCCGATATGCACCGGGAAGCCGTAGTCGCCGGTCAGCAGCGGCAGCTGCGTCGCCTCGGGGATTTCAAGCGACTCCGGCAGCGTCGCCGAACTGGTCATCGGCTTGCGCAGCAGCGCCGGCGACTGCACGCACCAATACAGCAGCCAGACGCCGATGAACGACAGCAGCAGCGTCGAGATCACCTCGTTGGTGCCGGACTTCACCTTGAGCACCGCGGCGAGCGCGCCCCACAGCGAACCGGCGATCACTGCCGCGAGCATTGGCAGCATGAAGGCGAGCCCGAGCGGCAGATCGGCGACGTGGCCATACAGCGCGACAGCGGTCGCGGCGATGCCGCCGACCGCGATCTGGCCCTCGCCGCCGACGTTGGTGAGATTGGCGCGGTTGGCGAGCACGAAGCCGAAGCCGACCAGCGCGAACACGCAGGCGCGGTTGAGCGAGGCGGCGAGCGCATAGGGCGAGCCGATGGTGCCATCGACGAACGCTTCAATTGCCTCCGGCACCGACACGCCGATCGCGGCGATCAGCGCGAGGCCCACGGCCGCCGCGAAGGCCACGGCTGCGACTGGTACTAGTAGTGACGGCCGCAGAGTGAACCGCGGCGTGCGCGGAGGTGATTTCTGCTGATCGAGCGTCGTCATTGCGCCTGCCCCGCCATCATGGCGCCGATCTCCGCCTTGCGGGCCGGATCGGCCCGGCACGCGCCCATGATCCGGCCGCGATACAGCACCACGATCCGGTCGGCGACGCTGAGCAGCTCGTCGAGTTCGGACGACACCAGCAGCACCGCGATGCCGCGGCCGCAGGCTTCGCGGATATGGCCGTACACCGCCGCGACCGCGCCGACGTCGAGGCCGCGCGTCGGCTGCGACGCGACCAGGCAGGAGAGATTTGGCAGCGTGATCTCGCGCGCCAGCACGGCCTTCTGCTGATTGCCGCCGGACAGGCTCGAGAAGGGAGCGCCCGGCCCGCGTGCGCGGACGTCGAAGCGCTGCATCAGCGTCGTCGCCTCGCGCTGCAGGGCGGTGCGGTTGAGGAAGCCGAAGCGGGTGAATTCATCGAGGCGGTTGAGATAGATGTTTTCGGCGAGGCTCATGCCGAGCACGCAGCCGACGGCATGGCGATCTTCGGAGACGATGCCGATGCCCGCAGCGGTGATCTCCTTCGGCGAGCGCCCGGTCAGATCGGCCTCGCCCAAGTAATAACGCCCGGAGGTCGGCGTCATCATCCCGGCCAGCACAGCGGCGAGCTCGCTCTGGCCGTTGCCCTCGACGCCGGCGACGCCGACGATCTCGCCGCGGTCAACCGTCAGCGTGAAGTTATCGAGCCGGGTGACGCCCTGACGATCTTTCACCGTCAGCCCGTCGATCTGCAGCGCCTCGACCTTGCTGCGCGGCGGCGGCTGATGGCCGACATGCGCGACCTTGCCGAGACCGAGCGTCGAGGCCACGGCGCCGTCGAGTTCGGCGACGTCGCCGTGGATCATCGCCCGCACCAGAGCATCGATATCGCGCGCCGGCGCCTCCGAAGTCGCAACCGTGCGGCCGCCGCGCAGCACGGTAACGCGGTCGGCGACTTCCTTGATCTCGGCGAGCTTGTGGGTGACCAGCACCACGGCGCGGCCGCTCGCCGCAACGCGGCGGCAGACCTGCAGCAGCGCGGCGATCTCGTCGGGCAGCAACACGGCCGTCGGCTCGTCCAGCACGAACAGCTGCGGATCGCGGATCAGGCATTTGACGATCTCGACCCGCTGCCGTTCGCCGACCGAGAGATCGTCGATCTTGGCACTGGGATCGAGCGGCAGGCCGTACTCATCCGCCAGCCTGGCCAGTTGCCGCGCGCATTCCTTGCGATTGAGCAAGCCGCGGCCGCGGCCGAGCAGCACGTTGTCGACGACGCTCATGTCGCCGACCAGGCTGAAATGCTGGTGCACCATGGCGATGCCCTGGGCCAGCGCATCGGCAGGGCCGGCCGGCTGATAGGCGGCGCCGCGATAGCTCATCGCGCCGCCGTCCGGCCGATGCACGCCGAACATCACATTGCACAGCGTCGATTTGCCGGCGCCGTTCTCGCCCAGGATGCAATGCACCTCGCCCGGCCGCAGGTCGAGCGAGACCTCCGACAATGCGGTGAAGCTGCCGAACCGCTTGGTGACCTGCGACAGGCTGAGCAGCGGCGCGGAGGCCTCGACAGCGGACGAGGTGCTGATCATGACTAGCCCTTCAGCACCTTGATCTTGCCGTCCAGCAGATCCTTCATGATGGCGTCGAGCTTGGCCTTCTGCTCCGGGGTCGCGCCGCAGATCACCATGTTGGAGGCTTCCGGACCCATCTTCAGGCCGAATTCCTTGTAGCCCGGCGCCCAGCTTCCCTTCACGGCTTCGTCGATGGCGTACTGCACCTGATAGCCGGTGCCGGTGATCGAATAGGCGACATACAACGGATCGGTACCGCAGCGATCGGTGTAGCTGCCGATGATGTGGGTGCCCTTCTCCTTCGCGGCCTGCTCCATGCCGCGGAGGCCGAGATTGAGAATGTGATAGTGGATGTCGGCGCCTTGCGCGATCGCCGCCAGCGTCGCTTCCTTGGCCTTGGCGACGTCGTCGAAATCGCCGGTGTAATTCTCGGTGTACTTGATGTTGGGGTTGATCGACTTGGCGCCGTTGCCGAACTCCTTGCCGGCATTGACGATCGACGGGATCTCGAGGCCGCCGACATAGCTGATGGCGCCGGTCTTCGACAGCATCGCCGCAGCGGCGCCGGCGACGTAGGCGATCTCGGCCTGCTTGACGTCGTAGCCGGCGACGTTCGGCGCGCTCTCGCCGTCATTGCCGCCGACGATCGAGAAATGCACTTTCGGGAAGCGCTTGGCGATCTTGTACACCGACGCCTGGGTCTGGCCGCCGACGCCGATCACCAGCGTGTTCTTACTGGCGAGGTTGGTCAGCGCCTGATCCATATCGGCGTAGTTGATGTTCTCGATCATCTGCACCTTGATCTTGTCGCCATACTTCTTCTCGGCAGCCTTGAGGCCGTCATAGGACGACTCCATCCAGCCTTTGTCGGACCTCGATCCCGGAATCAGGATGCCGACCTTGAGCGGCTCGGCGTACGCAAGCGTGGCAGACAACGTCAGCGCGCCGGCGAGCAGCGCGGCTTTCAGGACGGAACGGCGTGACCTCATAGGAGCCCTCTTTGGAAGCTGGTTTGTTTCGGCCACTCCCCTGCAGCAAGTGACATGCCAACAGCCCAGTACGTTGACTTTCCTCGCAAAATCCGACGTAGCTATCGCCCGAAACAAACAAATGCTTACTTTTTAAGCCGCACCCTGAGGCTTTTGTCGAATCCGCAAGCAGGGCGTTCGTTTGGCAGCTGCGCCGGCATTGAATCTGCTCGCAAATCGCCGCTGGCAGCGAATTTGCAAACAGGTTGATCGGCACAGTTTGTAGTCGCCCCGTAGTGAAGAGCGCGTCCCACGACGATGATGCGCGCAATGGAGATGCCAGCATGATGACCACCGCCACACCCGATCAGCGCGCGAAGATCGCGCAGGATGTCGGTGCGTTCGTCCCCGGGCCCCTGCTACAGGTTGCTGCCACGGCGTCCGGTCCGCTCGACGGACTAAGCTTCGCCGTCAAGGACCTGATCGACGTCGCCGGCACCGTCACCGGAGGCGGCAATCCGGACTGGCAGCGCACGCACGAGCCGGCGCCGCGCTCTGCGCCTGTGGTGGATCGATTACTTGCGGCGGGCGCCAGCGTCCTCGGCAAGACGATCACCGACGAACTCGCCTTCAGCCTCGAAGGCGTCAACGAACATTACGGCACGCCGCTCAACACCGCCTGCCCCGATCGCATCCCAGGCGGCTCGTCGTCCGGCTCCGCGTCGGCGGTCGCGGCCGGCCTGGTCGACTTCGCGCTCGGCACCGACACCGGCGGTTCGGTGCGCGTGCCGGCGAGCTTCTGCGGCCTGTACGGGATGCGGCCGACCCACAATGCGATCTCCCTCGACGGCGTGCTGCCGTTCGCGCCGAGCTACGACACCGTCGGCTGGTTCGCGCGTGACGCGGAGTTACTGGCTAAAGTGGGCGACGTGCTGCTGCCGCCAGCGAAGCCCGCGCCGATCGAGACGCTGATCATCGTCCGCGACGCCTTCGCGATCGCCGATGCGCCGGTCGCGGCCGCGCTGCGCGATCTCTGCGCCAGGCTCGGCGTCACGCAAGAGATCACCGTGTTCGACGGCGCCGAGGCCGACTGGTTCGAGGCCTATCGCATCCTGCAGGGCACCGAAAACTGGCGCGAGCTGGGGCCATGGATCACGGCGACGCAGCCGCGCTTCGGCGAGGCGATCGCACCGCGCTTCGCCGGCACCGCCGAGATCACCGAGGACGACGTCGCGCGCTGGCGGCCTTTGCGCGATGCGGTCCGCGCCAAGCTGCGCGCGCAGCTCGGCGGCGGCGTCGCCTGGCTGATTCCGACGGCGCCGTGCACCGCGCTGCGCAAGGATGCGCCCGGCGCCGGCGCGCAGATCGGCCCGTTCTACGGCCGCGCGCTGACGCTGACCTCGATCGCCGGTCATGCCGGCCTGCCGCAGATCAATCTCCCGGTCGCCACTGTCGACGGCTGCCCGGTCGGCCTGTCGCTGGTCGCGGGCGCTGGCCAGGATCGCGCACTGCTCGATGCGGCGCGGACGCTGATCGCACGTTTGGCTCACCGGGCAATGGCATGACGAATTCGATGACTGATCTCGACGCCGTCCCCAAGCCGCGCCGGCGGGCGCGCCGCTCCGCCGAGCAGAACCGCGCCGAGATCCTCAAGGCCGCCACCGCCGAGTTCGCCACCCACGGCTACGCCGGCGCGCGCATCGACCGCATCGTCAAGAAGGCCGGCTCCAATCCGCGGATGATCTACGAGCAGTTCGGCAGCAAATCGGCGCTGTACGTCGCGACCCTGGAAAGCGCACTCGGCGCGCTGCGCACCGAGGAGCTAACGCTCGAAGTAATGCATCTCGATCCGCTCGAGGGGCTGCTCAAGCTGTTCGACTTCATGAACGGCCATTTCGAGCGCAACGGCCATCTGGTCAGCCTGCTGCGCAGCGAGAACATGCTGAAGGCGCGGCATATCCGCAAATCCGCACGGATCCGCGAGATGTCGTCGCCGGTGTTGACGATGACCAAGCGGCTGCTCGCGCGCGGCGTCGCCGAAGGCCGGCTCGCCGCCGATCTCGATCCGCTACGGCTCTACGTGCTGATCGCCGCCCTCAGCCAGTTCCACCTCGCCAACACCCCGACGCTATCGGCCGAATTCGACACCGACCTCAGCGCCGCCGACTGGCGCGCCGCCCGCCGCGCCGACGCGCGAAAAATGCTGGCGGCGTATCTGGAGAAGCCGTGAGACGCCAGCATTCAATGAGTTAGTTCGTGCATTAGCCTTTCCACCGTCATGCCCGGGCTTGTCCCGGGCATCCACGCCTTCAGGCCTCCCCCCGAGTCAAGGCGTGGATGGCCGGGACAAGCCCGGCCATGACGAATCATAGCTACCACTTCGCAACCGCGAGGGATGTCACCCCTCCAGCGCAATCTCCATCAAATCCCGGGCGACCACGATCGGGCCGCTGTAGTGTTTGCTGGCGTCCTGCATCCACATCTCGTCGGTGATCGAGGGATCGTCGCCCGGCACCAGATGCGTCATCACCAGCTTCTTCACCTTGGCGGCAGCGGCGAGCCTGCCGAGGTCCTCGGTGGTGGTGTGTGAGGCGATCAGATGTTCCTTGAGCGACGCGGCGTTCTTCACCCGCTTCACCATCGCGTCGACGCCCGGCACATACAGCGTCTCGTGGATCAGCAGGTCGGCGCCCTCGGCGAACGTCGCCAGTTCCGGGTTGTAGGCGCTGTCCGACACGTAGACGATCACGCCCCTCGGGGTTTCGAACCGATAGGCGTAGTTCTTCTCCAGAATCGGCGGATGCGGCGTGCGGAACGCGGTGACCTTGACCTTGTCGGTCGTGAGCACCGGGCCCGGTTCGGTGATCTCCTTCACCTTGAGCAGCTTGCGCGGATCCGGCTTGCCTTCGTCCGGAATGCGGGTCTCGACGTCGTCCCTGATCGATTCCCAATAGTTCCTGGCGAGCGCGTCGAGGCCGACAGGGCCGAACGCCTCGACATCGTGATTGAGTCCCGCCGACCAGCCGCCATACACCATGTTGCCGAATTCCAGCACGTGGTCGGAATGCAGATGGGTGATGAATACGTAGCGCAGGCTCGGCAACGCGACCTTGGCCTCGACCAGCCGCTTCGACACGCCAGGGCCGCAGTCGACCACATAGGGCACGCCGTCGACCAGCAACACATTGGCGGGATTGGAGCGGCCGGTGCCGACCCGCGGTCCACCCTTGGTGCCGAGGCAGATCCACTTGACGCCGTCGCTGCCTGTTTGCTGCGCCGCTGCAACGCCGCTCTTCAAGCCCAGCGCACCGGCGACACCGCCGGCGAGCGACATTTTCAAAAGCGTACGGCGATCGACAGACATCGAAGTTCCTTTCGCGCAAGAGCGGGCGGCGCTCCGATGCGATGGGCGGAGCGTGAGGGCGCCATAGGCGGCAGCCGTCTGCGAGTCGGGTTAGAGCGAACGATTGAGCCACGCAAGCCGCAACGACGCTCCGCCTCCATGATGTCAGCGCGGCACAATCTCGTCGATCGCGTCGTAGACCAGATCGAGATCCGCCTCCGTGCTGCAATAAGGCGGCATCAGATAGATCGTATTGCCGAGCGGGCGGACCAGCAGGTTGCGGGCGCGGAAACTTTCGTACAGCGACGGGCCGATATTCGCCATGTAGCCGGCATCGCCGGCGACGACGTCGAGCGCCGCGATGGTGCCGAGCTGGCGGAGATTAGTGAAGCGGGCATCCGCGCGGAAGCGATCCAGTTTGCGCGTCTGCAGCGCAGCCAGCGTTTCGATGCGCTGCATCACCGGTTCGGTGTCCCACACCTCCAGATTCGCCAATGCCGCCGCGCAGGCGATCGGGTTGGCGGTGTAGGAGCTGGAGTGGAAGAAGGTGCGGGTGCGGTCGGGCGAGTAGTGCGCGTCGAAGATGTCGGCGCGGCACAGCGTCACCGCCAGCGGCAGCGAACCGCCGGTGAGGCCCTTGGAGTAGCAGGCGATGTCCGGCGCGATGCCGGCCTGCTCGCAGGCGAAGCGCGTGCCGGTACGGCCCCAGCCGGTCATCACCTCGTCGGCGATGAACAGCACATCGTGGCGCTCGCACACCCGCTTCATCTCGGCCAGCACCGCAGGCGGATAGATCAGCATGCCGCCGGCGCCGAGGATGAGCGGCTCGACGATCAGCGCCGCAACGCCGCCGGCCGCGCACGCCGCGTCCAGCGCATCCAGCGTTTCCTGCTCACTGCCCGGCTCCGGATACGGAATGCGGTCGACTGCGAACAGCAGCGGATCATACGGCGCGTTGAACACGCCGCGCTCGCCGACCGACATGCCGCCGATGGTGTCGCCGTGATACGCGCCCTGCAGCGCCAGGATACGCGTTCGGTTCTCGCCGCGATGCCGCCAGAAGCCGAGCGCCATCTTCAGCGCGACCTCGACCGAGGTCGAGCCGCTGTCGGAGAAGAACACGTATTCCAGCTGCGGCGGCGTAATCTCCACCAGCCGCCGCGCCAGCCTCTCGGCGGGCTCATGCGTGAAGCCGGCGAAGATCACCTGGTCGAGCTTGTCGGCCTGCGCCTTGATGGCCTGCACGATGTGGGGATGGCGATGACCGTGGGTGATCACCCACCACGACGAGATCGCGTCATAGATGCGGCGGCCGTCCGGCGTCTCGAGCCACGCGCCCTCGCCGCGCGCGATCGGGATCGCGTCGGGCTGCACCGCGTGCTGGGTGAACGGATGCCAGACGGGAGATTTGGAGGTCATCAAACAGCCTTCAGAAAATCATCGGCGTTGAAGTTCGCGGCGAACGCCGCGCGCAGCGCCGCAGCATTCAGCGTCGGCAGATGCGGCAGCCGGCCGAGCCGCCGCGCGCCGCTGAAATCGACGATGACGCGTTCGGACTCCGCATTCTCGTCACCGATGAAGGCGATGCCGAGCAGCGGAATGCCGCGCGCCCGCAGCGCTTCGACCGACAGCAGCGTGTGGTTGATGGTGCCGAGCGTGGTGCGGGCGCACAGCACCACCGGCGCCTGCCAGCGCGCGAACACATCGATGGTCAGCAGCGTCCGGGTCAGCGGCACCAACAGCCCGCCGGCGCCTTCGATCACCAGCGGCCGCTGCGTCTGCGGCAGCGCGAGTTTGTCCGGATCGATGGTGACGCCGTCGATTTCGGCGGCGAGATGCGGCGAGGCCGGCGTGGCCAGCCGATACGCTTCCGGGAGCAGCCGCGCTTCCGGCAGGCCCGACAGTTGCAGCACCGTCTGCCTGTCAGTGCCTTCATCAAGCCCGGCCTGCACCGGCTTCCAATAGTCGGCATCGAGCGCACCGGTGAGCGCGGCGGCGAATACGGTCTTGCCGACGCCGGTGTCGGTGCCGGTAACGATGATACGCGCGCTCATGCGGCCATCCGCATGTCTTCGGCCAGCGCCGCGAACAATTCCGCGACGATTGCCTCGTCGACGTTCGCCGTCAGCGCGATGCGCAGCCGCGCAGTGCCTTCCGGCACGGTCGGCGGCCTGATCGCGCGGATGTCGAAGCCGCGCCGCTGTAGCGACGCCGCCACCGCGACCGCCGCCTGATCGGCGCCGATCACCACCGGCACGATGTGCGAGCCGGACGCCTGCAGCCCGCAGGTCCGGCGCAACTCGCGCCCGGCGAAAGCCACGAGGCGCGCCAGCCGCTCGCGGCGGTCCGGATTGGTGCGCGACAGCTCGATCGCCGCGCGGGTGATCGCGGCGGTGAGCGGCGACGGCGCGGTGGCGAAGATGAAGGGCCGGCAGCGGTTGACGAGAAAATCGCGGATCACACGCGGCGCCAGGACGAAGCCGCCGACCGTGCCGAGTGCTTTGCCGCAGGTGTGCAGCGTGACGACGTTGGCGCGGCCCTCGAACCGCGCCGCGAGGCCGCGGCCGTTTGGCCCGAGCACGCCGGTGGCATGCGCCTCGTCGATCACCAGCATGGCGTCGTGCCGATCGGCGATGGCGAACAGGCCGTCGAGATCGGGACTGTCGCCGTCCATGCTGTACAGGCTCTCGACCGACAGCCACGGCCGCCCCTTGCCGCCGGTCGCGCGCCAGCGCACGATCGTGCTCTCGAACGCGTCGATATCGTTGTGCGCCACGCCGACGAACTCGGCGCGGCCGCGGCGCAGCCCTTCATGGACGCTGGCGTGGATCAGTTCGTCGTGGACGACAAGATCGCCGCGCTGCGGCAGCGTCGAGAAGATCGCCTGATTGGCGACGAAGCCGCCGCCGAAATACAGCGCCGTCTCGGCGCTGAAATACGCCGCGGCTTCGGCTTCCAGCGCCTCGTGCTCCGGATGATTGCCGCGCAGCAGCCGCGAGCCGCCCGACCCCACCGGCACGCCGCGCGCCACCGCCTCGGCCGCTGCGCGGTTGAGCTCCTCGGACTCGGCAAGTCCCAGATAGTCGTTCGACGTGAAGTCGATCCCCGCCCGCGCCTTCAGCGCCCGCAGCCGCCCCCGCGCCGCCAATCCGCGCAGATCCGCCTCGAAGTCCTCATGCATGATCGCGATTCATCCTGATGCGCCCCGCGTGAATCCTGCCCGCGCGGCGGTCGAAACACTTGCCTCAAGGCGCTGCGGCCGATGCCGCCGGCCAGGCAGCCACCCTGCTTAGCCGCGAAGCCTCGCTTGTGCCACCCAGGCTCCGCATGCCCGCTCGACCGGGCAGCAATGCGGCAACGCCAGTCAGGCTGCGGCTAGCGCCTGATTAGGACATGGATGCGAGTGCCTGGACCGCTCGGGCGGCGTCCAGTTGTCTGACGGAATTGATCGCACACCGGCCGCCATCGGCACGACGCAACCTCGCCCCGCATGCGATCCAGCAGAAGGCTCTTCGTCCGCGAAGCTTGAGCGCGGTGGCTGCGGCGAAGATGGGAGACCGATAGCCCGCCGCTCAGCAACACGACATCGGCGGGAACATCGGCTGCAGTTTGCGCAGGGCGCGGTAGCAGCGGGCGAAGACGCGGTACGGCCAGGGCTGTGCCTGCAGCCAGCGTTCCTTGATGTCGTCGTCGCTGCCGGGCGGTGCATCGCTCCGCGGCTCGGGCGGCGCGGGCCGCGGGATCAGGGCGTCGGGATCGACATAAGTGAGCAGTGCCATGGCAGCCTCGCTCTAGCCTCGTTTCGGAACCGGCGGCGGCTGGTCGTCGTCGGAAATCGCGCGCCAGGCGGCGCCGTCGAGATCTTCGTATTGGCCGCTCTTCAGCGACCACAGGAAGGCCGCGAGCCCCAGCAGGCCGAGCACCAGTGCCAGCGGCACCAGGATCACCATGACTTCCATCTACCTGCCTCCTCGGCGAACGCGACGAGCGCGCATCGCGTTCAGCATCACCAGCACCGACGAGCCGGACATCGCCAGCGCGGCGATCAGCGGCGTGGCGAAGCCGGCGATCGCGATCGGCACCGCCAGCACATTATAGCCGATTGCCAGCGTCAGGTTCTCGCGCATCACGCTCATCGCCTTGCGCGAATAGTCGACCGCGGCCAAGACCGGCGCCAGCTCCTTGCCGAGAAACACCAGATCGGCGGTGGCCTGGCTGAGATGGGTGGCGCTGATCGGCGACATCGAGACATGCGCGGCGGCGAGCGACGGCGCGTCGTTCATGCCGTCGCCGACCATCATCACGATGCGGCCCTGCGCCTTCAGCGCCTCGATATGGGCGATCTTCTCGGCCGGGGTGACGCTGGCGCGCCAGGCGCCGACGCCGAGCGCGTCCGCGGCGTGGCGCACCGCCGGCTCGCGGTCGCCGGACAGCAGCTCGACTGCGATGCCGCGGTTGATCAGCGCGTCGATGGTCTTGGCGGCATCGGGCCGCAGCAATTGCCGCACCGCGAAAACGGTACGCTGCTCGCCGCGGCTGAACGCCACGACCGAGACTTCCGGATCGGCGCTGAGGATTGCATTGGCTTCATAATCCGCACCGCAGAACGCCGGGCTGCCGAGCCGCAGCTCCTCGCCGTCGATCATGGCGCGAACGCCGCGGCCGGGCTCCTCGGTGACGCCGGGCAGCGGCGCCTTGGCGCCCGAGGCGCGCGCCACCGCGGCGGCGACCGGATGATGACTGGCCAGCGCCAGCCGGCCGGCGAGTTGAAACACATCGGGGGCCACGGCGGCAGCGTTGACGACGTCGAGCTCGGGCAACGTCAGCGTGCCGGTCTTGTCGAACACCACGGTATCGACCGCCGAGGCCCGCTCGATCGCATCGCCGGCATTGAGCAGCACGCCGGCGCGGAACATCGCGCCCGACGCCACGGTCTGCACCGCCGGAATCGCGAGGCCGAGCGCGCACGGACAGGTGATGATCAGCACCGCGATGCCGGTGACGATGGCATCGTGCCAGCTGGCGCCGGCCAGCACCCAGCCGATCACGGTGAGCAGCGCAGTGGCGTGCACCACCGGCGCATAGAGTTGGGACGCACGATCCGCCAGCCGGACATAGCGCGAGCGCGCCTGCAGCGCGTGGTCGAGCAGCCTGGTGATCTCCGACAGCAGCGTGCCTTCGGCCGCCGCGGCGACGCGGACGCGCAGCGTGCCGGTGATGTTCAGCGTGCCGGCATAGACCTGGGTGCCGCGCTCGGCCTTGGCGTAGAGAGTCTCGCCGGTGATCAGGCTCTGGTCGATCTCGGAGCGGCCTTCGATGACATGGCCATCGACCGCGCAGCGCTCGCCGGGGCGCAGCAGCACGATGTCGCCAGCGCGCACTGCTGCGATCGGCACCTCGGCGATCTCGTCGGGACCGACGAATTTGGTCGCGGTCTCGGCCTTCAGCGCCGCCAGATTGCCGGCGACCGCGCGGGTCTTCTGCCGCATCTTCTGATCGAGGAAGCGGCCCGCCAGCAGGAAGGCGATCAGCATGATGGCGGCGTCGAAATAGGTGTGCTCGGCGTGATTGATGGTTTCGACCAGCGACATGCCGAGCGCCAGCGTGACGCCGATCGAGATCGGCACGTCCATGTTGACGCTTCTGGCGCTGAGCGCCCGCCAGGCCGACTGGAAGAACGGCTGGCCCGCATAGGCGGCGCAGGGCAGCACCACCAGCGCCGACAGCCAGTGGAAGAAGTCGCGGGCTTCCGGGGAAAGGTCGCCGCCGAACCACACCGGCACCGACAGCATCATGACGTTCATGGTGGCGAACGAAGCAACGCCGAGGCAGCGAAGCAGAAACTTCGAGCGCTCGCTTTCCTCGACCTCCGCCCGCACCGGCTCGTACGGATAGGCCTTGTAGCCGAGCTCGGCGAGCCGATCGATGAACAGCGCCGGCTCCAGCTCTCCCTTCTTCCACTCCACCGCGAGGCGGCGGTCGGTGAGGTTGACGCGCGCCAGCGTCACGTCCGGGATCGCCGCAAGGCCGCGCTCGATCTTGGCCATACAGGCGGCGCAGGTGACGCCTTCGACGGCGAGATCGAGATGCGCGACCTCTTGATCGACATCCTTGACGTAGTGAGAGAAGTCCCGCGTCATCAACATGCAGCGACCCTTTGATCCCGAACCCCGAGCGCCCCAATCAATCCAGCTTCAGGCGGTTCTTCGACAGGAACATGCGGACGGCGTTCTGGTCGCCTTCCAGCACGAGATCCCAGCGCCCCGGCAAAACATCGGTGATAGCGCCCTGATAGACGCCGCCGCCAAGCTCGGCGAGCGTGATCTCGCGATCGAACTGCTTGTCGGCAGGCCGTTCAAGACGACCAGTGAAAGCCAGCCCGGTCAGCGGCAAACCGGCCTTGTCGCGGGCCTCGAGCTGCAGCGTCGCCTTGCCGTCCAGCTCACGCGTCAGCTTGGCATCGACCTTCCAACCACGCTGCTCCTGGTCGCGCGCCGCGGAGATCTCGTTTTCATAGGCCAGGCTTGCCGCGTACGCGCTGTCGACCTCGGTGCCGGGCAGCGTCTTGATCGCCAGCGTCATCATCAGTCCGTTGACGCCGAACACGACGCCGAAGAACGCGACCAGCGATGCGAGCACGACCTTGCCGGTGAGCGGGCGAGACTTGGACGAACGGGACATGATAGCAACTCCAGCTGCGGCTCAGGGCGTGACGAATACGTCCTTGGCGGACGCGACTTCGCCGAGGCCGATATCGGTGACGTGGAACGTCACCGGCACCGACTTGGCGATGTCTTCATTCGAATTGGAATCCACCAGGACGCGCAGCTCGGTGGTGGCGTCGCGACCGAGGATGATCATCGGCCGGTCGGGCACGATGGAGTCGGCGCCGACCACGTGGATGCGGGCGTTCGGCGGGCCGTCGACGTCGACCGCGACGACGCGGTCGAACCCGCGCTTGTTGAGGAAGCGGATGGTGTAGCCGTTGCGGATCGAGCCGTCGCTCAGCCGCACCGCGACCGGATTGCGGTCGTGCAGCACGTTGAGGTCGAGCAGGCTGCGGTTCATCAGCGCGTACAACATCACGGCGCCGATGCCGACGATGATCGCCGAATACACCACGGTGCGGGCGCGCAGCGGCTTGAACACCTCCGGCTTGCCCTCCATCCGGCGGTGGATGTTGATGTCGTTGTCGTAGCCGATCAGCCGGGTCGGGCGACCGATCTTGGTCATCACATTGTCGCAGGCGTCGATGCACAGGCCGCACTGGATGCAGTCGAGCTGCGGGCCATTGCGGATGTCGATGCCGGTCGGGCACACCGCGACGCACTGGTTGCAGTCGATGCAGTCGCCGACGTGCTCGCCGGCGGCGCGCAGCGCTGCGGCCTTCTTGAGCGAGGTACGCTTCTCGCCGCGGTCGTATTTGTAGGTGACGTTGAGCGCCCATTCGTCGGTCAGCGCCGCCTGAATGCGCGGCCACGGGCACATATAGACGCAGACCTGCTCGCGCATGAAGCCGGCCAGCGTATAGGTGGTGAAGGTGAGAATGCCGATCCAGATATAGGCCACCATCGGCGCCTGGAAGGTAACCAGCTCCTTGATCAGGGTCGGCGCGTCGGCGAAGTACAGCACCCAGGCGCCACCAGTCCACCACGCGATCATCAGCCAGATCGAATGCTTGAGCACCAGTTCGGCGCCGCGCTGCAGGCTCCACGGCTCAGTGGCCTTGCGCATCCGCTCACGGCGATCGCCTTCGATCAGCCGCTCGACCGAGTAAAACAGATCGGTCCACACCGTCTGCGGGCACAGATAGCCGCACCAGACCCGGCCGCCGAGCGCGTTCATCAGGAACAGCGCCACCGCGGCGACGATCAGGAGGCCGGTGAAGTAATAGACCTCCTGCGGCCACAGCTCGATGAAGAAGAAATAGAACCGGTTGTTGGCGAGATCGATCAGCACCGCCTGATCGGGCGCGCCGAGGCCGCGATTCCAGCGCACGAAGGGCAGGAAGTAGTAGATGCCGAGGCACACCGCCATCAGGATCCACTTGGTGCGGCGGAACGGGCCGGTGACGCTCTGCTGGTAGATCTTCTTGCCCGCCGCATACAGGGGCCCGTCATCGTCTTCGACGGGAGCAAAATCGGCCTGGCGCAGCGGCTTGTTCATTTCGGGGCTCGTTCTTGTCGTTGATTCGTCGAGCATCGGCTCGTTCCGCATGGTCTTGTTTCGGGGCCGCACTCTCGGGCGCCCCCGCCACCCGAGAGTCCGTCCCGAAAGGAGGCGGCTACTTGCCGCCGCCCAGCGAGTGCACGTACACCGCCATCGCCTTGATGGTGGCGGGGTCGAGGCGCCCTGCCCAGGCCGGCATCACGCCGCCGCGGCCGTTGGTCAGCGTCTCGACCATGGTGGCTTCATCCGATCCGTACAGCCAGATCCGATCCGTCAGGTTGGGGGCGCCGAGTTCGGGATTGCCCTTGGCTTCGTCGCCGTGGCAGGACGAGCAGTTGTCGGCGAAGATCTGCTTGCCGGCCGCGAGGTCAGTGCCGGGACGGGTCGACAGACCCGACAGCGACCGCACGTAGTTGGCAACCGTGACGATCTGCTCCTTGGTCAGCAGGCCGTCTTTGCCGAACGCCGGCATGTTGCCCATGTGACCTTCGTCATTGCCGGAGCGGGCACCGAACTTGATGGTCTGCTCGATCTGTTCGAGCGACCCGCCCCACAACCAATCGTCGTCGTTGAGGTTCGGATAGCCCTTGGCGCCGGCGGCGCCGGAGCCGTGGCAGGCGGCGCAATTGTCGCCGAACACCACCTTGCCCTTGGCGCGGGCCAGCGCCAGCAGCGCCGGATCCTTCTCGATTTCGGCGAGCGGCGCGGCGGCCAGCGCCGCCATCTTGTCGCCGCGCACCTTGTCGAGGTTGGCGAGGTCGACGGCGAGTTCTGCGCGGGACGAATAGCCGAACAGGCCCTTGGTGTAGCCGTCCACCAGCGGCCAGGCCGGGTAGACGACGAAGTAGCCGATCGACCAGACGATGGTGGCGTAGAAGGTCCAGATCCACCACCGCGGCAGCGGCGTGTTCAGCTCCTTGATCCCGTCCCACTCATGGCCGGTCGTGCTGGTGCCGGTGACCTTGTCGATCTCGGCGTGATGTGCGTGGTCAGCCATGGTGATTCAGTCCTCTCGCAGCGGCATGCGCGCGGCGTCGTCGAAAGCCGTCTTGTTTTTCGGCCACAGCGCGTAGGCGACGATGGCGAAGAAGATCACCATGAACAGCGGCGTCCACCATACGGTGACGAAGCTGGATACGATGTTCTCGACTGAGATGATCGCTTTCATGTCCCGGCCTCAGCGCAGATTGGCTTTTTCGTTGTAGAGCTTGAAGTCGACGAGCGTGCCGAGCATCTGCAGATAGGCGACCAGCGCGTCGAGTTCGGTGGGATCGCCGCCCTGGCCGTCGAAGTTGCGGACGACCGCTTTCGGGTAGCGCTTGAGCAGATCGGCGGCATCGGCGCTGTCCGGGTCGATCTGGGTCTTCAGATCCTCCGCGGCCTTGGCGACGTCGTCGTCGGTGTAGGGCACCCCCAGCGTCCGGTTGGTGCGCAGATGGTCGGCGATGCTCGACGGGTCGACCTTGTTGTCGGCCAGGAACGCGTAGCTCGGCATCACCGACTGCGGCACGATCGAGCGCGGGTTCTTCAGATGCGCGACGTGCCAGTCGTCGGAGTACTTGCCTCCGACCCGGGCGAGGTCCGGACCGGTGCGCTTGGAGCCCCACTGGAACGGATGGTCGTACATCGACTCCGCCGCCAGCGAGTAGTGGCCGTAGCGTTCGATCTCGTCGCGCAGCGGACGGATCATCTGCGAGTGGCACAGATAGCAGCCCTCGCGGATGTAGACGTTGCGGCCGGCGAGTTCGAGCGGCGTGTAGGGACGAACCCCGTCCACCTTCTCGATCGTGCTCTTGAGGTAGAACAGCGGCGTGATCTCGACCAGGCCGCCGACCGCGATGACGAGGAGAATACCCACGATCAGGACGATCGAGTTCGTCTCGAAGATCTTGTGACGATTCCAGAAAGACATCGACCTATTCCTTACTCGGCGGCCTGCAGGGCGACGCGCGGCTGGGCCTCCGACGATTCACCGACCCGAACCGTCATCCACAGATTGTAGGCCATGATCAGAGCGCCGATCAGGAACAGCCCGCCACCCGCGGCGCGGATCGCATAGAAGGGATGCATCGCCTCGACGGATTCGATGAACGAGTATTCGAGGAAGCCGAGCGAGGTGTAGGCGCGCCACATCAGCCCCTGCAGAATTCCCGACACCCACATCGCCGAGATGTAGAGAACGATGCCGAGGGTCGCGATCCAGAAGTGCCAGTTGACGAGGCGCAGGCTGTAGAGCTGCTTGCGGCCCCACACCCACGGCACCAGGCAGTACAGCGCGCCGAAGGAGACGAAGCCGACCCAGCCGAGCGCACCGGAGTGCACGTGGCCGACGGTCCAGTCTGTGTAGTGGCTGAGCGAGTTGACTGCCTTGATGGCCATCATCGGGCCTTCGAAGGTCGACATGCCGTAGAACGCGACCGACACCACCATCATGCGCAGCACCGGGTCGGTACGCAGCTTGTCCCAGGCGCCCGACAGCGTCATCAGGCCGTTGATCATGCCGCCCCAGGAGGGCATCCACAGCATGATCGAGAACGTCATGCCGAGCGTCTGTGTCCAGTCCGGCAGCGCGGTGTAGTGCAGGTGATGCGGGCCTGCCCAGATGTACAGGAAGATCAGCGCCCAGAAGTGGATGATCGACAGCCGGTAGGAATAGACCGGCCGCTCCGCCCGCTTCGGGATGAAGTAGTACATGATGGCCAGGAAGCCGGCGGTCAGGAAGAAGCCGACCGCGTTATGGCCGTACCACCATTGGAACATTGCGTCCTGCACGCCGGCCCAGGCGATGTAGGACTTGGAGCCGAGCAGCGACACCGGCAGCGTCGGGTTGTTGCCGAGATGCAGCACCGCGATGGTCAGGATGAAGGCGAGATAGAACCAGTTCGCGACGTAGATGTGCGGCTCTTTGCGCTTCATCAAGGTCGCGACGAAGATCAACAGATAAGTGACCCAGACGATCGTCAGCCAGAGGTCCGCGTACCATTCGGGTTCGGCGTATTCCTTCGACTGGGTGACGCCGAGCAGATAGCCGGTGCCCGCAATCACGATGAAGAAGTTGTAGCCGATCGCGACGAACCATGGCGCGAGGTCGCCGGCGAGGCGCGCCCGCGTGGTTCGCTGCACGACGTAAAAGGAGGTCGCGAGCAACACGTTACCGCCGAAGGCGAACACCACCGCGGAGGTGTGCAGCGGCCGCAGCCGGCCGAAATTCACCCACTGGGCGACGTTGAGGCCGGGATACGCCAGCTCCAGCGCGATGTAGAGGCCCGCCGTGAAACCGGCGATGCCCCAGAACATCGCCATGAACGACAGAAACTTGATCGGGCCGAGATTGTAGTTCGGCACGCCGTTGATTTCTTGCGGCGGCAGCCCGGTACGGCGGCTGTAGCGGGTGATGATCGCGAACACGGCCCAGGCGCTGAAGGCAGCGCCGAGGGCGGCATGGAAGGCGAACGGCGCATCCTTGGCGAAGATCGTCGCGTAGATGCACAGCACTGTGCTCAAGGTGAATACGAGCGTAAGACCACCCTCGCCCAGGGTGATCCGTTTGGATGTGAGAGCTTGATTCATCTGATCAATCTTTTCTCGGCGGGGCAGTTGGTCGCACCAAACCTGGAATCCGTCGAGGTCGATTGATCGAAATCAAATTGCATCATTTTGCGGCAGATCGACCTGACCAGCGACGCGCAGCTTTCGGATTCGGCAGGAAGCGCAGCAAAGCAAGCGCATAGCGCGGCGTCGCCTCGGACGAGCACGAGGCGTTTTCAACTGCAATGAACGAGGGCTTTAGACGAAGGGATTAAGCGCCGATCTGGCGCAACTGATAGCTAGTGGCGAATGCTGCCTAGCGCGATGAAGGCGCGGCGCATCCCAGGTCGCGCTTCGTGATCGGCAAACGAATGATATCAGTCCCGTCATGGCCGGGCTCGTCCCGGCCATCCACGCCTTTACGGCGTTTCAGTCAGCAAGGCGTGGGTGCCCGGGACAAGCCCGGGCATGACGGGAGGAGAGTCAGTGCGCGACGGTCCAGGCGTTCGTTAGATCGACAGCCCGCTGCTCAGGCGCGCTGATGCTCGTAGGCCTTCAGATGCGTGTAGATCACCTTCAGCCGCTCGACCGGCAGGCTGGCGGCGTCGCCGCGGGCGATCAGGTCGCCGATGACGTGGTCGGCTTCGATACTGGCGCCGGCCTGGATGTCGCGGAACATCGACGCGGTCAGCTTGGAGCCTTCGGCGAGCAGCATGCCGCGGGTGCGCTCGACGAACGGCGGGCGCGGCGGATGGCCGGCCGCAGAGGCAATCGCGCTGATCTCCGCGACCGCGCCGAGCATGAACTCGGCGCCGCCAGGTGCGGCCAGGATGTCGCCGACCGGTGCGCGCATCAGGCTGGTCGAGCCGGCCAATGAGGCCAGAAACACCCACTTCTCCCACATCTCCTGCATCACGTCGGCCGACGCGTTGACGTCGAAGCCGGCGCCGCCGAGCGCCGCGGCAATCGCGGTCACGCGCGGGCTCTGTGTGCCGTCACGCTCGCCGAAGGTGATGGCGTTCATCGGCGCCAGTTGCACGACATGGCGCTGCGCGTCCAGCATCGCGGCGATCACGCATTGCCCGCCGAGCACGCGGTCGCGGCCGAATCTGGCGTCCAGCGTGTCGAGATGCTTCAGACCGTTGAGCAGCGGCAGCACCGCGGTCTGCGGCCCGACTCCGCCGGCAAACGACGCGATGGCATCGTCGAGATCGAACGCCTTGCAGCTCAGCAGCACCAGATCGTAATCCGGCTTCAGATCGGCGGACTGCAGCGCTGGCGGGTTCTTGATCGTCGCATCGCCGTTCGGGCTCTTGATGACGAGGCCGTCGCGCGCCAGCTCCGCGGCGCGCCCCGTCCGCACCAGAAACGTGACGTCGCGCCCTGCCTGCAACAGCCGCCCGCCGAAATACCCGCCGATAGCGCCGGCGCCGACGATCAGAATCCGCATTGCCGTTGGTCCTCCCTGATGAGGTTCTTAGCATCAGGCGATCACTGCGTCATTGCGAGCCACCGGGTCGGCGCAACGCGCCGCCCGATGACAGGCTCCGCGAAGCAATCCATTCCCGGCGCACGGAGCTGGATTGCTTCGTCGCTTCGCTGCTCGCAATGACGCCAGGAGAGCTCGAGGACAGCCACCTTCGGCCGTTCCGCCTGATGAACTCGGCGCTCACCACTTCTCGCCAAACGGCCTGATCTCCATCTCAAACGTCCAGGCGCTTTTCGGCTGTTGATACAGCCCCCAATAGGCGCCGGCGACCGAGGCCGGTGGCATCAGCAGGTCGGGGTTGTCGAGCGCCTCTTTGCCCCACAGCTGCTCGCGGCGCTCGCGGACCCAGGCGGTATCGACGCCGGAGTCGATGATCAGATGCGCGACGTGAATGTTCTTCGGCATCAGTTCGCGCGCCATCGCCTGCGCCACCGCGCGCAGGCCGAACTTCGCGGAGGCGAACGCCGCGAAGCCGGAGCCGCCGCGCAGCGACGCAGTCGCGCCGGTGAAGAAGATCTTGCCCTGCCCGCGCGCCAGCATCAGCCGCGCCGATTCGCGGCCGGAGACAAAACCGGCCCAGCACGCCATCTCCCAGACCTTGCGAAACACGCGGTCGGTTGTCTCGAGGATCGGAAAATTGACGTTGGCGCCGACATTGAAGATCGTCACTTCGAGCGGCGCATGGGCGTCGGCGTCGTTGAGGAATGCCGTGACTTCGTCTTCCTTGCGGGCATCCAGCGAGCGCGCGACGATCTTGCCTCCGGCCGCCTCGATCTCTTCGACGAGCGGCTGCAGCTTCTCGCCGTTGCGCCGCCCGGCAAACACCGTGAAGCCTTCGGATGCGAACTTCTTGGCAATCTCCGCCCCGATGTAGTCTCCGGCGCCGATCACCGCGACCGTGGCGTTGCGTGGCTGCATTTGGAGTCTCCCTGGGCTCCGTCATTGCGGGCGAGCCTGTAGGATGGGTTGAGCGGAGCGAAACCCATCGATCGATGGCGTCAGCATGGGTTTGGCTCCGCTCAACCCATCCTACGATGCGTCCCGAGCACCGGCCTTCAGCCGTACATCTCCTCGACGTCGCGAAGCTGTTCCTTGCCGAAGAACATCTCGTTGCCGACGAAGAAGGTCGGCGAGCCGAACGCGCCGCGTTGCACCGCGTCTTCGGTGTTGGCGATCAGCTTGGCCTTAACATCCGGCTCCTGCGCGCGGGTCAGCAGCGCCTTGCCGTCGAGCCCGGATGACGAAAGCGCCACCACCGCGGTCTCCGGATCGTCCATCTTCTTCGGCTCGACCCACATGTGATGGAACGCCGCCGCGACATATTTCGCGAATACGCCATCGAGCTGCGCCGCGACCGCCGCGCGCATCAGGTTCAGCGTGTTGACCGGGAAATGCGGATTCCACACATATGGCTTCACCGCGTAGCGCTTGATGAAACGCTCGGTCTCGACCGCCTGGAATTCGCGCTTGTTCTTGACGCCGGCCAGCGTCTCGGCCGGCGACTTGTTGTTGGTCGCCTTGAAGATGCCGCCGAGCAGCACCGGCACGTAGTCGAATTTGGCGCCGATGCGCTGTTCGATCGCCGGGATCGCCTCGTGCGCCAGAAACGCGTTGGGGCTGCCGAAGTCGAACAGGAATTGCGGGGCGGGCGTGGGCATCGTGTCCTCCGGCGGCGCGTTGCGAGGCGCGCTTATATGATTTTCATCATCCCATCAGCCTAGCGGGTCGTCGCTGCGCAATCAACCCGGCAACCACGACGGCTGCGCCAGCCGCCGCGCATGATCGCGGATGTCCGCCGGCCAGGCTTGGGTACAGCGTGCGAACTTGTCGCGCTCTCCTGCGAACAGCGCGCGCGCCGCCTCCTCGTAATCCGGCCGGTCGCCGGCCATCACTGTCATGAAGCGATGCGCGGCTTCCTGCGCGGCGCGCAGGCGGTCGGTGTCGGCCGAGGTGCGACGCGCTTCGTCGACCAGCCGGCGCAGCGCCACGGAGGCGCCGCCGCGCTGCCGGCCAAGCCATTCCCAATGCCGCGGCAGCAGCGTCACCTCGCGCGCCACGACGCCGAGCTTCGGCCGCCCTCGCCCGCGCGGCACTCCGCCGTCGACAGGCTCCGACGACAGCGGATCAGCCGGCAGTCGCGCCAGCGCATCGGCCAGCGACCCGCGCAGATCGAAATCGACCTGCTGCGACGCGCAGTCGAAAACCAGCACGCCCGCTTCGCCGCGATCGACCAGTGGTTTGATCGCCGCCACGACGCTGCGAAGCTCGCCCTCGGCGAGCAGGCGTTCGCCGCGAAAGGCGACGTAGCTGGGCACGTCATTGGGGTTCATGGCAGGCGCTCCGCTGTCGACGTCCAAGCCTCAATATTTTATCCGGGTAAAATTGACAAGCCCTGCCCCTCCCTGCTAGGACGCACGCCGAACCGGCACTCAAAGGACCCGTGATGACCAAACTCGACCGCAAGGCGGCGATCAACGCCTACAAGGAGCGCAAGCCGAAGGCGGCAATCTTTGCGCTGCGCTGCGCAGCGGCGGACGCGGTGTGGATCGGGCCGACGCTCAATCCGGACACGGTGCACAACAAGATCTGGTTCACGCTGCGCCAGGGCAGCCATCCCAACCGCGAACTGCAGCTGGCCTGGACGGCGCACGGCGCCGACGCCTTCGCGCTCGAGACCCTGGAAGTATTCGAGCCGGACGAGGACCGCTATTTGCGTGACAACCAGCTCAAGGATCGCGCCGCGCATTGGCGCGAGCAGCTCGGCGCCCGCCCGCTCTGAGGTGGAGCGCCTCGCGGCAGCGCGTGGCGCCGAAATCGTCATCCGCCTCGAGCGTTTTCGGGCTATCAACCCATCGCATCATGCAGCGAGGTCGCCATGCTCACCGTCCACCATCTCAACAACTCCCGCTCGCAACGCGTGCTTTGGCTGCTGGAAGAGCTCGGCGTGCCCTACGAGATCAAGCGCTATCAGCGCCAGCCCGACATGATGGCGCCCAAAGAATTGCGTGCCGTGCATCCGCTCGGCAAATCGCCCGTGATCACCGACGCCGGCAACACGATTGCCGAGTCCGGCGCGATCATCGAGTACATCATCGATACCTACGGCGAAGGCCGGCTGATCCCGCCGCCGAAAACGCCCGAGCGGCTGCGCTACACTTATTGGCTGCATTATGCCGAAGGTTCGGCGATGCCGCCGCTGCTGCTGAAGCTGCTGTTCAGCATGATGCCCAAGCGGGCGCCGGCGCTGCTGCGGCCGCTGGTGAAGATGGTGGCGGGCGGCGCGCTGACCGGCTTCGTCGACCCGCAACTCAAGCAGCACATGGCGTTCTGGGAAAGCGAACTCGGCAAAAGCACCTACTTCGCCGGCAATGATTTCACCGCCGCCGATATCCAGATGAGCTTCCCGTTAGAGGCCGCCGCCTCGCGCGCCGGCTTGGACGGGCGCTACCCGAAGGCGCAGGCCTGGCTGGAAAATATCCACGCCCGCCCGGCGTATCAACGGGCGTTGGACAAGGGCGGACCGTACGAGATCGGGAAAGCGTAAGTAACAGCGCCCCAGGCACGGCCGGCTCCCTCTCCCGCTTGCGGGAGAGGGCGGGGGTGAGGGAGCCCCAGGTACATCGCCTGCTGCTACTGACCTTCATCGAAATCGAGACGTGATCGCCCGCGGCTCCCTCACCCCAACCCTCTCCCGCAAGCGGGAGAGGGGGCTCGCTGTGCTCGGGGAGGGCAACAACTAGCAATACGCCCTACCCCATCGGCAGCGGCGTCACCTTCACGCCAGGCGGCGGGACGTCGTCGTCGGGTACGAAGAAGTCGGACATCAGCTGCACGCTGGGATCGACGCGGTAAGGCTCGAAGTCGGTGACGCCGGAATCGTACAAGACGCGGTCGTCGATGCAGAATTGTCCGGTGAACTCGCGCGACGGTTTGGTGAGGATCGCATATGCGGCGTCGCCCATGATCTCGGGCGTGCGGCTGGCGCGCATCATGGCGTCGCCTCCGAGCAGATTGCCGACAGCCGCCGTGGCGATCGTGGTGCGCGGCCACAGCGCGTTAACGGCGATGCCGGCGCTCTTCAATTCGGCGGATAGACCGAGCACGACCATGCTCATGCCGAACTTCGCCAGCGTGTAGGCGGTCGAGGCCGCAAACCATTTCGGCTTCATGTCGAGCGGCGGCGACAACATCAGGATGTGGGGGCTCGGCGCTTTCTTCAAATGCGGAATGCAGTATTTCGACACCATGAAAGTGCCGCGGGTGTTGATGCCGGTCATCAGATCATAGCGCTTCATGTCGGTCGCCTGCGATGTCGTGAGGCTGATCGCGCTCGCATTGTTGACGCAGATATCGAGCCCGCCGAACTCGGCGACCGTCTTGTCGATCGCGTCAATCACCTGCGCTTCGTCGCGGATGTCGCACACCAGCGGCAACGCCTTGCCGCCGGCGGCGCGGATCTCGTCCGCCGCGGTGTAGATCGTGCCCTTGAGCTTGGGATGCGGCTCCGCCGTCTTGGCGGCGATCGCAATATTTGCCCCATCCCGCGCCGCTCGCAGCGCGATCGCCAGCCCGATGCCGCGGCTCGCGCCGGTGATGAACAGGGTTTTGCCCTTCAGTGATGCCATGGTGGTCTCCTGAACGCTTAGATTCGAAATCGCCGGCCAGCTTAGCAGAGCCTCGCTACACCCGCTTGCGGCGAGACGTTGGTTTCATCTGCAAGCCGAAGCAGTTGCCGCGCACGAGGCGAGCTCCCGCCCCCGCTTGCGGGGGCGGGTTGGGGTGAGGGAAAGCCACGAGTCGCAGCGCGCGCCTCGAGGCTGATCCAGCAGCGGTGAGCTCACTGCCTGGGGCACCCTCACCCCAGCCCTCTCCCGCAAGCGGGAGAGGGAGCGCGCAGCGCGCGCGGAGAGGTGTCGCCTCAGTGACTACCTACCAGCGCTCAATTCCCCGCCGCCGTAGCGCCTCGCGTGCGTGGATCCGGGGCGCCGTGGAAGCCGGCGGCGTCGATGAAGATCGTGTTGGTCGAGGTCTGGCCGAGCGGCACCGCGATGCGGTGGCCCATCGCGCGCAGCGCGTCCAGCGTGGCGTCGGGGAAGCCGGATTCGACGCGGACTTCGTCGGGCATCCATTGATGGTGCAGCCGCGGCGCGGCGACGGCGGCGGCGACGTTCATGCGATAGTCGAGCACATCGACGATCACCTGCAGGGTCGCCGAAATGATCCGGCTGCCGCCGGGCGAGCCGGTGACCAGCACCGGCCGGCCGTCCTTCAGCACAATGGTCGGCGACATCGACGACAGCGGCCGCTTGCCGGGCGCCGGCAGATTGGCGGCGAAACCGACCAGCCCATAGGCGTTGGAGGCGCCCGGCGCGGCGGTGAAATCGTCGAGCTCGTTGTTGAGCAGCACGCCGGTGCCGTCGGCGATCAGCCCGACGCCGTAAGAGAAGTTCAGCGTGTAGGTGTTGCTGACCGCGTTGCCCTGATCGTCGGCGACCGAGTAGTGGGTGGTGTTCTCGCCCTCCTTGGGCTGCGACACCGCATCGGCCGCCGGCGTCGCACGCAAAAGATCGATGCCCTTGCGCAGCGCCGCCGCGTAGTCCTTCGACAGCAGCTTGGCGGTCGGCGCATCGCTGAATGCCGGATCGCCGAGATAGCGGGCCCGGTCCGCATAGGCGCGCTTCATCGCTTCGATCAGCAGATGCAGCGACGGCGCGCTGCCTTGCGCATAGTCGTGCAGCGCGTAGCCTTCGAGAATATTCAGCGTCTCGATCAGCACCACGCCGCCGGACGACGGCAGTGGCATCGCCACGATGTCGTAACCACGATAGGTGCCGCGCACCGGCGCGCGCACCACCGCCTGATAATTCGCGAGATCCTCCGTGGTGATCAGCCCGCCGGCATCGCGGACCGCGCGCGAAAGTTTCTCCGCGACTTCGCCGCGATAGAACCCGTCTTGGCCCCTTTCGGCAATCGCCTGCAGCGTCGCGGCGAGATCCGGCTGCTTGAGGACGTCGCGGCCCTGCAGCGCCGAGCCGTCCGGCCGAGCCAGCACTTTCAAAGTCGTCGGCCAGCGCGACAGCCAGGCGTGCCATTGCGGAAACGTATCGGCGTTGTCATCGGCGATGATGAAACCGTCACGCGCGAGTTCGATCGCCGGCTGCAGCACGTCGCGCAGTGTGAATTTGCCCGAGCCGTATTTCTCCAGCGCCATCGCCAGACCGGCGACCGTGCCGGGCACGCCGATGCCGAGCGCGGATTTGCGCGACTTGTCGGCGTCGGGCTTGCCACCCGTCAGAAACATGTCCTCAGTCGCAGCCTGCGGTGCAGTCTCGCGATAATCGATCGCGATATTCTCGTTCTTCGCCGCAGAGTGGATTACCATGAAGCCGCCGCCGCCCAGGTTGCCGGCCCGCGGATAGGTCACCGCCATCGCAAACCCAGTCGCCACCGCGGCGTCGATCGCATTGCCGCCGCGCGCCAGAAACTTGGCGCCGACCTCGGCCGCGAGCTTCTCCTGCGCCACCACCATGCCGTGCTTGGCGACCACGGCAGGCGCGGACGCGGACTCGCGCAGCCCGCCGCCGCGCATGTCTTGCGCAGAAGCGATGACCGGCGCGATCACCAGCGCGGTGATGGTGAACGCCGTCACGATGCTGCGATGAAGAAACGTCATGGTGCTCATCTGTAGGTTCCGAAGAGATGCGCGGGCTGCCTTTGCGCCGGAGAATCCTATAGGGATTGCCCGGGCCGGCCAAATGCCGGCGCAGCAGGGGCGAACAATGTGGCCCTCGCGCAGCATGGGCAAACAAAATGGCGTCATCGCTCGCCACGAACATCGCATCGGACGCGACGCCGCGAGTCTATCCGTCGCGCCCTGCAGTGCTTGGCTGGATCCTGTTCGACTGGGCGGCGCAGCCCTACTTCACGCTGATCACCACGTTCATCTTCGCGCCGTATTTCGTCACTTACGTCGCGCCCGATCCGGCAACCGGACAATCCTGGTGGGGCTTCGCCACCGCGGCGAGCGGCTTTGTGATCGCACTGGCCTCGCCGGTGCTCGGCGCGGTGGCCGACGCCAGCGGCCGGCGCAAGCCGTGGATCGCGCTGTTCGGCGCGATGCTGGTGATCGGCTCTTGCCTGATGTGGTTCGGCAGACCGGGCGACCCGCATCTGATCCTGCCGCTGCTGATCGCCTACGCGCTCGCCACCATCGGGGTCGAGTTCGCCACCGTGTTCAACAACGCGATGATGCCCAATCTGGTGCCGCCCGAGAAGATCGGCCGATTATCAGGCACCGGATGGGCCACCGGCTACATCGGCGGCATCCTATCGTTGATCCTGGTGCTCGGCTTTCTGGCCGCAAGCCCCGAGAGCGGCAAGACGCTTCTGGGCATCACACCGCTGTTCGGGCTCGATCCGGCGACGCATGAAGGCGATCGCATCAGCGGACCGCTCACCGGCATCTGGTTCGTCGTGTTCGTGCTGCCGATGTTTCTGCTGACGCCGGATTTTCCCGCCAAGCTGAAAGTCCGCGCCGCGGTGCGCGAAGGCCTGCGCGAACTCCGCGAGACGCTGCGCGATCTGCCGAACCGGCGCTCGCTCGCCGCCTTCCTGCTCGCCAACATGATCTACACCGACGGCCTCGTCTCGCTATTCGCATTCGGCGGCATCTATGCCACGGGCACGTTCGGCTGGAACACGATTCAGATTGGCAGCTTCGGTGTCATCCTGGCGATCGCCGCAACTTTCGGCGCCTTCATCGGCGGCCGGCTCGACGACGCGCTCGGCTCCAAGCGGGTGATCGCCGGCTCGATGGTGCTGCTGCTGATCGCGATCGCCGGCATCCTGCTGATCGATCCGTCCCACATCCTGTTCGTCGAAGTCACCGCGCCGCAACCCGGCGGCGCGCTGTTCGCCGCGCCGGCCGAGCGCGCCTATCTGCTGCTCGGCTGCCTGATCGGCATCGCCGGCGGACCGTTGCAAGCGGCGTCGCGCACGCTGCTGATCCGCATCGCGCCGCGCGATCGCATCGCGCAGTATTTCGGCCTGTTCGCGCTGACCGGCAAGGTGACGTCGTTCATCGGCCCGCTGCTGATCGCCACGGTGACGGCCATCACCGCCAGCCAGAAGGCCGGCATGGCGGTGCTGGTGCTGTTCTTCGTCGGCGGCCTGGCGCTGCTGACGCGGGTCCAGCCTTCGTCGGACACCTGAACGCGATCCGTGGACAAAGCCGCCGGCGTGGTCTATATCAGCCGCATGATCCGTCCGACCGCCTCGTACTGGTACTTCTATTTTAGCAGCTCGCTGGCGGCGGGAGGATTTCGCGCGATCTGAAGATTGCAGCATAGAGATCCGAAAAGCCGCCAGACCTGGCGGCTTTTTCGTTTGAAGCCGGCAGGTCTCCTCATCAGGAGCAAACTGCCGTGTTGACCACCACCGACGACCTTCGCCTGCAGAACATCACCGAACTGAGTACGCCCGACGAAGTTTTGGGCGAGGTGCCGCGTACCTTGACCGCGACCCGCACCGTCGCGGCGAGCCGCAGCGCGATTCACGCCATCCTGAACGGAGCCGACGACCGGCTGCTGGTCGTGGTCGGCCCCTGTTCAATCCACGATCCGGCCGCGGCCATGGACTATGCCAGCCGTCTGGCGGCGCTGCGCGAGACCCTGTCCGACCGGCTCGAGATCGTGATGCGGGTGTATTTCGAGAAGCCGCGCACCACCGTGGGCTGGAAGGGGCTGATCAACGACCCCGATCTCGATGGCAGCTTCCGCATCGACAAGGGTCTGCGGCTGGCGCGCCATGTGCTGGCGGCCGTCAACAATCTCGGCCTGCCCGCCGCCACCGAATTCCTCGATCTGATCACGCCGCAATACATCGCCGACCTGGTCGCCTGGGGCGCGATCGGTGCCCGCACCACCGAGAGCCAGATTCACCGCGAACTGGCGTCCGGCCTGTCGTGCCCGATCGGCTTCAAGAACGGCACCGACGGTAACGTGCGGATCGCCGCCGAGGCGGTGAAGTCCGCGGCGCAGCCGCATCACTTCATGGCGGTGACCAAGCGTGGCCGCAACGCCATCGCGGCCACCACCGGTAACAGCGACTGCCACGTCATCCTGCGCGGCGGCATTGCGCCGAACTACGATGCCGCCAGCGTCGACGCCGCAGCAGCGGTGCTGGGGAAGAACGGCCTGGCGCCGCGGCTGATGATCGACGCCAGCCACGCCAACAGCCACAAGCAGCCGGAGAACCAGCCCAAGGTCACAGCCGATATCGGCCGCCAGCTCGCGGCCGGTGACGACCGCATCATCGGCGTAATGATCGAAAGCAATCTGGTCGCCGGCCGCCAGGACGTCGTCCCGGGCCGCCCGCTGCTCTACGGCCAAAGCATCACCGACGGCTGCATCGACTGGGCGACCACCGAGACCGTGCTGCATGAGCTGGCTGACGCAGTGCTGAGCCGGCGAACGACACGTCGCGGCGCTCAGCAGAAAGGTGCGGCGGCTTGATCAGCTAAGCGAGATGGCAATCGTCGTGTTGCTACACGAACTATGATCTTCTGAAGCAAGCAAGCTCGTCTCCACGCGTCATGCCCGGCCTTGTGCCGGGCATCCACGCCTTGCTGACTGAAACTCAGAAAAGGCGTGGATGGCCGGGACTAGCCCGGCCATGACGGAGTTCGGGAGCAACCAAGTAAGTTAGAAAGGGCCTGAGAGGTCGGTTCGCATTTTGAGTCCGACTCTCAAGCCACCGACTCCGTGCTTGAGACGACTGCTTCAGGCGGCTGTGTCCCCTCACCCGGCTCGCTGCGCTCGCCACCCTCTCCCGCAAGGGGAGAGGGTATGGCTCAATGCCGGAAATGCCTTGTCCCGGTGAACACCATGGCGATGCCGGCATCGTCGGCGGCTTTGATCACTTCGTCGTCGCGCACCGAGCCGCCGGGCTGGATCACCGCGGTGGCGCCGGCCTCGATGCAGGCCAGCATGCCGTCGGCGAACGGGAAGAACGCGTCGGAGGCGACCACCGAGCCCTTGGTCATCGGCGCGGCGAGCTTCATCGCCTCGGCCGCATCCTGCGCCTTGCGGGCGGCGATGCGGGCGGAATCGACACGGCTCATCTGCCCGGCGCCGATGCCGACGGTGGCGAGGTCCTTGGCGTAGATGATGGTGTTCGACTTCACGTGCTTGCCGACTCGGAACGCGAATTTCAGATCGCGGAGTTCGGCTTCGGTCGGCTGCCGCTTGGTGACGACCTTCAGCGCCATGTCGTCGACCACCGCGTTGTCGCGCGACTGCACCAGCAGGCCGCCGGCGACGGTCTTGTAGGTCAGCCCGGTCGCACGCGGATCGGGCAGCGAACCCGCCAGCAGCAGCCGAAGATTCTTCTTCGCCGCAACGATGGCAATTGCTTCAGCCGTTGCGTCCGGCGCGATGATCACCTCGGTGAAGATCTCGGTGATAGCGCGCGCCGCTTCGGCGTCGAGGGTGCGGTTGAGCGCAACGATGCCGCCGAACGCGGAGACGGAGTCACAGGCCAGCGCCTTCTGGCACGCGTCGAGCAGGCTCGCCCCTTCGGCGACGCCGCAGGGATTGGCGTGCTTGACGATGACGCAGGCCGCCGTGCGCTGCGCGTCGAACTCGCCGACCGCCTCATAGGCGGCGTCGGTGTCGTTGATGTTGTTGTAGGACAGTTCCTTGCCCTGCACCTGGCGCGCGGTGGCGACACCGGGGCGCTTCTCCGGCGTGGCGTAGAACGCGGCCTTCTGATGCGGGTTTTCGCCGTAGCGCAACGACTGCAGCAGCCGGCCGCCGATGGCGCGGAAATCCGGCGCGTCGAGCTCGAGCTGCAGCGCGAACCAGTTCGAGATCGCCGCATCGTAAGCGGCCGTCCGCGCATAGGCCTTGGCGGCGAGACGCTTGCGCAAGCTCAGCGTCGTGGCGCCGTTGTTGGCCGCAAGCTCGTCGAGCACTGCCTGATAATCATTAGCCTCGACCACCACCGCGACGTCGTCGTGATTCTTGGCCGCGGCGCGGATCATCGCCGGGCCGCCGATGTCGATATTCTCGATGCAATCCTCGTAGCCGGCGCCCTTATCGACAGTGGCTTCGAACGGATAGAGATTGACGACAAGCAGATCGATCTGCGCGATGCCGTGATCGGCCATCGCCTGCTTGTGCTCAGCGTTGTCGCGGATGGCCAGCAGGCCGCCATGCACCTTGGGATGCAGCGTCTTGACGCGGCCGTCCATCATTTCCGGGAAGCCGGTGAGATCGGAGACGTCCTTCACCGGCAGGCTGGCCGCCGCGATGGCTTTCGCCGTGCCGCCGGTGGAGACCAGTTCGACGCCATGGCCGACCAGCGCACGGGCGAAATCGATCAGGCCGGTCTTGTCGGAAACGGAGAGCAAAGCGCGGGTAACGCGGCGCGGAGTCGGACTCATGGGCAGGATCCTCTTAGGGGAAGGAAACACATGCCCAGGCGCGCGGCAGATCCATTCCGCGCTTCCCGATGGTGCTCCATCCGTGGTCGCCAGTCGCGCGAAACGCCGGTGGATTAGCAGGTTTGGCCGGCCGCGACAACGCCGACCGGGGTCGCTCGCGGCGCAGGGCCGATTTGCATCGCACGCGGACGCGCGCGTCAGCTCACCGGCATGCTGAAGACGAAGCGGGTTTCCTGCGGCGTCGAACTCGCCGTGAGCGTGCCGCCGTGGGCGCGGGCGATTTCGGAGGCGATGTACAGGCCGAGACCGAGCCCCGGTTTCGCCGGCTCGGTCTGGCCGCGATAGAACGGCTGAAACAGCTGCAGCAGCGCCGCGGCCGGGATGGGCTCGCCGGCGTTGGCGACCGACAGCTCGAACCGCGCAGCGTCCGAACGGGCCACCACGCGGATCGGCTGATCCGGCGCGCCATAGGTCACCGCGTTGGCGAGCAGGTTGGACAGCACTTGCGCGACCCGCCCGGCATCGCAGTTCACCGGCACGGCGAGATCGGCCTCCAGCTCGATGCGGCGATCGGGCGCCGTCGCCCGCGCTTCCGACACGACCTGCTCGATCACCGGCAGCAAAAGCTGCACCGAGCGCTTGCGCAGCGACAGCCCGTCGCCGAGCCAGCCGCGCGTGAAATCCATCACGTCGTCGATCAGTCCCGACATCCGCTTCACGGCGTTGCGCATCAGGTCGAGCACCTCGGGCGCGCGCTCCGGCGCCCTGCTCAGCACGCGCGTGCCGGCGTCGATCGCGGCCAGCGGGTTGCGCAGATCGTGGCCGAGCACGGCAATGAATTGCTCGCGCAGCCCGGCGGTGTGGCGTTCATCGCGCAGATCCGCTTCCGATGCCTGCAGACGATCGAGCGCATCGAGAT
The DNA here is from genome assembly GCF_003591005.1 of Rhodopseudomonas palustris. GTDB lineage: Bacteria > Pseudomonadota > Alphaproteobacteria > Rhizobiales > Xanthobacteraceae > Rhodopseudomonas > Rhodopseudomonas palustris_K. The sequence goes on along the minus strand of NZ_QYYD01000003.1, from coordinate 217,371 downwards.
GGGAGCCGATCAGTTCGGCAAACAGCTTGAAGGTGGCGATGGTGTGCGGCGTGCTGAGCAGCGCCGGCCGCGGATCGATCGCGCACAGCGTGCCGAACATCTCGCCGCTGGCCCGCATGATCGGCACCGAGATGTAGCTTTGGAAGCCGTATTGGGCCGGCGTGTGGTGATTGCGGAAGGTGGCGTCCTCGGCGACGTGATCGATCACCACCGCCTGGTGGCTCTGCCGGATCTCGTGACAGATGGTGGTCTCGATCTGCAGTTCGCCGCCCGGCTCCAGGCCGAACGCGATCTCGTCGCGCACCGCGCAGCACACCCAGCGGTCCTCGGTCACGCGCGCGACCGCCGCAAAGCCCATCCCGGTGGTACGGCAGACGACCTCCAGGATCAGCGGCACGGACTCGATCCGTTGCACCGCCTCGATATCGGCCTTAATGCCGTCCTGCATCCTCACGCGCTCGCCGGTGCCCACTCCCGGACCCACGGCTAGCGCGGACCGGCGGGAATTTCCACCGCGAATCTACAGCGGCAGTTCCGGCTCCCGCCGTGCGGCGCGGCGGGCCGAGGTGGCCTGCGGCGAAGCATTGGAGCGGATGAAGCTCCAGCGCACGCTCGGTGCCTCGATCGAATTTTGCCGGATGACGATCTGGGCCGAACGGCGCGGCCCGTCATTGCCGGCCAGGAACACGGTTTCCTCGAGATCGACGGTGTCGTCGGCGGCCTCGAAGGTCCAGACCTCGCGATTGGGCAGCACCAGCATCACGCCCTTGGCGTCGCTGAGCCGGCTCGCCTTGACCTGCGGATGCAGATGGAAGCGCAGCGCGTAGTCGGCCTGCGCAGCGCGGTGGCGGCCGCCCTGCCCCGGCGCCAGCGAATCCTCGCCGTCGACCCGGCTGCCGTCGTGCTTCACCATGATGACGCGCTGGTGCAGCACGCCGAATTTGTCGCGATAGCCGTCGTGCGACATCGTCAGCAGCACGCCGTTCGCGACGTCTTCGCGGCGGTTCTCGACGTGGTTCGGACCACTGACGATCGGCGCGCCCTGCAGCAGCTTCTTCATCGCCGAGCGCTCGACGAAGCTGCACGACGAGGTGTCGTGGCAAACCACGGTGGAATGCGCCGCGGTCGAGCGCGCGAAGCCGCGCCAGCTTTCGCGATTGGTGCCCGGCATGCCGCTATTGGTGACGATCCGGCACGCCCCGGAGGACAGTTCGAACGACAGGCAGCCGGCATGCGCATCCTGGCTGACATTCGCCGGAGGCGGCGCACCGGCATCGACCAGCACCAGCGTCGAGCCGGCGTCGATCCGCTGATAGCCGGAATGCGGCATGCTGGCCATCGGCGTGCCGTGGCTGTCATCATAGGCCAGCAGCGTCGCCAAGAGATCCTGCGGCGTCGCGCTCATGCCGTTGAACAGCGCGATGGCGCCGTCGCCGTGGCGGAAGAACCGCAGCATCGGCATCATCCGGTCGATCGCGTTGAGCAGCGCCGGCGGCGGCGCGATGTTGCGGGCCGAGAAAGTCTGACGCAGCGGCAACAGGTCGATCAGGAGCTCGATCAGCGCGCCGGGGTTGCGCGAGACGTGGCCGCCGTCCGGCAGAATCTGACGCTGCAGTTCGTCTGACAGCCGCTTGGTGGCGGCACGGATGTTGCGCGCCTGATTGGCGAGGCACAGCGCCGCGTAGCACAGCGCGATCGTCACCTGCAGCCGCGGCACGCCGTCCGAGACGTCGAGTAGCGCGAGGCGCAGCGCCCGGACCTCGCGGGTCAGGCCGCGCAGATAGCGGCGGTAGAACCGGCCGTCGGTGTCCGACAGCACCAGAGGCGCCTGCGACAGCAGCGAGATGACCCGCCGCGCCATCACCTCCGGGCGACGCCCGACCGGCCGGTGCCACGCCATGTTGCCGAGCCAGTCGTCGACCAGCGAGCGGGCATTGGCGCGGGTGATGGCGGTGTCGGCGGCGCGCAGATGGCGGAGCCAGCCGAAGCCGAACAATGCGGCTTCCCAATCCTCCGACGGCGATTCCAGTTCGAAGATCGAGCGGCCGTGGCAGGTGACGATCTTGCCGGCGAACACGAAGCGCCCCGCATAGATCTCAGCCGCGCGGGTGGCGTCGGCGGTGCGCAGATCGTGCGGCGCGATGATCAGCCGATCGGTGCGGCCGGGCCACAACCGCGCCAGCGCCGCCGAGCCGCCGGACGCACGCGCCACGAGATTCCGCGCGAAACGGCCCACGATCAGACTGGAGACTCGTCGGCGGTGGACGGCGGACACGCGTGCCAGGACTCCCGGTTCGTGGATGGCGTCCGCTTGGCGCGACCGTGGACCAGCGGATCTCAGTTTCAGCAAGACGGCGGCGACCTTCGCGCGCCGTGGCGCCTTCGATGAAGCCAGCCCTGATTGAAACAGCTCTGAGGACATCGGCGCGCAAGCGGAAGGACGTTGTGAACTAAAGCAACCTCGGATTAACGAAAATTCGTTTCAAATCCTTTTAGTCCGGAATCGGCCACCGCACACCCACCCGTTGGGCGGGGTGTGGACGGACAACTTCCGGGACTGTCGCGCGGCATCCACGCGACGGGCTTTGTCAACGATTACAGGGACTTCGACAGCCGCGCGGCATAGAAGCCGTCGACCCCGGCGAGCCGCGGGTCGGCATGCGGCAGGTGCGATGGCAGCGTCCGGACGTCACCGTCCGGCGTGAGGAATTCGGCGAGGCCGGCGACCTCCTCGGGAGCCACCGGGACGCGGCGCATCGCCGATTCGGCATCGAGCAGCTTGGCGATCGCCTGCTCGCCCTCCTCCGGCTCCAGCGAGCAGGTGCAATACACCAGCGTGCCGCCGGGCCGCAGCAGCGCCACCGCCTTGTGCAGCAGCCGATCCTGCACCGCCGCGAGCGCGCCGATATCGGCCTCCTGCTTCAGCCAGGCGACGTCGGGATGGCGGCGGATCGTCCCGGTGGAGGCGCAGGGCGCGTCGACCAGCACGGCGTCGAAGCTGCCGGGCGCGTCGGCCCGCCATTCGGTAGCATCGGCGACGCCGGTCTCGGCCTCCAGCGACAGCCGGGTGAGATTTTCCCGCAGCCGCGCCACGCGGGCCGGCGAGCGGTCGATGGCACTGACGCGCGCGCCGGCCTGCGCCAGTTGCGCGGTCTTGCCGCCCGGCGCCGCGCACAGATCGGCCACCGCTTTTCCGGCGAGATCGCCGAACAGCCGCGCCGGCAGCGCCGCGGCGGCGTCCTGCACCCACCACTCGCCGTCGTCGAAGCCGGGCAGCATCTTCACCGAGCCCTGCAACAGCGTCCGCACCGTGCCGGTCGGCAGCATTTCGCCGTACAGCCGGCCGGCCCAATGCTCCGCGTCGGACTTCACCGTGATGTCGAGCGACGGCTCGTGGCTGATCGCGAGCGCAATCGCGCGGGCGGCGTCTTCGCCGTAATGCGCGCTCCAGCGCGCCATCAGCCACTGCGGCACGTCTAGCGCCTGAGCGGCAACTTCGTCGACCAGCGGCTGGCCCTCGCGGGCGCAGCGCCGCAGCACGGCGTTGACGAGGCCGGTATATTTGGAAGCACGGCGGTCGGATTGTACCAGCCGCACCGACAGATCGACGGCGGCATGATCCGGCACGTCCATCCACAAAATCTGCGCCGCCCCGATCAGCAGCGCGCTCCGCGCCCGCGGCGCGTCGGTCGGAACGCCGCGGTCGAGCATTTTCGCCAGCACATGATCCAGCGTGCCGAGCCGGCGCAGGATCGTCGCCACCAGCCGCCGCATCAGCGCGCGGTCGCGATCCGCTAGCGTCTTTAATCCCGGATGCGCAGCCGGACCTTCAAGTTGTTCGTCCAGCGTCCGGCGCTTGCCGAGCACGCCGTCCAAAATGTCGGCGGCGATCCGGCGCGCGGCCAAACCCGGCACTTCGGAGGGCTGGGCGAATCTAGAAGCTGGCATGGAGGAGGGTATCACACTGGAGGACGGATGCTGGCGGCGCGACGCGCGTCGGAATTGGATGGCAGGCGAATATGCCGATTCTAAGAATCCGGCGACGTGCGATGTTGCGCCTGCTAACGCCGCGGCTTAGATCGCGTTGAAACGAAAGGCCGAGCCATGACCGACGCTGTCCCGAAAACGCCCGTTCCCGCGCCGCGCAAGGACCTGCCGGAGGCCGCCAAGCGGGCGCTGGCCGAGGCCGAAGCCCGCCGCGTCGAAGCCGCCCAGCACGCCGAAGCCCGCGCCAAAGAGTTTCAGGGCCCCAAGGGCCCCGAGCCGACTCGTTACGGCGACTGGGAAGTGAAGGGCATCGCGTCGGATTTTTGAGCGGCGTTCTCGCGCGATCGCTGTGACCTGTTTCGAGAACAACGTCGCTGGCGCGATTCTGCAATCGGTGATTGCGTCGCTTGCAACGCCCGACTCACGCTAACGTCGGACCATGTCTCCTCGCCCAAGACCGAACCGCGTCCCGATCGCGCGCCTGCCTTGGCGCGGGCGGATGGCGTCGATTCTGCCGTGGGTGTTCGTGCTCGGGATTGCGGCCGGCACGATGCTGCCGACGCGGCATTGGATCCAGTGGCCGTGGAGCAAGCCAATCTCGCGTGTTAATCCGGAAGATGCCGAGACGGTATGGCGGCGGGCCGGCAATCCGACCATACGGCATCCGGTCGACGTGCTGTACACCATCGATGGCGACACCTTCGAGGCGCGGGTGCATCTGCTACCCGGCCAAGATCTCGTCACCCGCGTGCGACTGCGCGGTATCGACGCGCCGGAGCTGAAGGCGCAATGTGCCAAGGAACTGCAACTCGCCGAAGCCGCCGCAGAGGCGCTGCGTGCATTGCTGCGCCAGGGCGAGGTTGCTATCTACAACATCGGCCCCGACAAATACGAAGGCCGCGTCGTCGCCGACGTCGCGACGAAGCGCACGTCGAGCGTCTCGGCGGCGCTGCTCGAGGGCGGCCACGCGCGTGCGTACAATGGCGGGCATCGCGAAGGATGGTGCGGGACGAAGTAATTGATTCGTCGCGCGCTGCGTCGCTGCCTTTCGACAACCGTCGTTCTGGGGCGCGCGAGCGTCAGCTCGCGTGAACCCGGAATCTCGATGTTCAAGGCACGGCCGGTCGTTCAGCAATCTGGGGATTCCGGGTTCGCTCGCTCCACGAGCGCCCCGGAATGACGGGCAAATATCGGAGCGGGTAGGATGGGTTGAGCAAAGCGAAACCCATCGATCGAGCGAGTCCGGGAGGTGATGGGTTTCGCTACGCTCAACCCATCCTACACACTCAGCCCTTGTCGCTTTCCAGCTTTGGAATCGGCGTGCCTTCGCCCGCCGACAGCAGGCCCGACTTGGCATACAGGCCGAGCTTGGTGCGAGTGTCGGCGATGTCGAGGTTGCGCATAGTCAGCTGGCCGATGCGGTCGGCCGGGGTGAACGGCGCGTCCTCGACCTTCTCCATGCTGAGCCGTTCCGGCGCGTAGGTCAGGTTCGGGCTCTGCGTATCGAGCAGCGAGTAGTCGTTGCCGCGGCGCAGCTCCAGCGTCACCTCGCCGGTGATGGCGCGCGCCACCCAGCGCTGCGCGGTCTCGCGCAGCATCAAGGCTTGCGAGTCGAACCAGCGGCCCTGATACAACAACCGGCCGAGCCGCATGCCGTTGATGCGATACTGCTCGATGGTGTCTTCGTTGTGGATGCCGGTGACCAAGCGCTCATAGGCGATGTGCAGCAGAGCCATGCCGGGTGCTTCGTAGATGCCGCGGCTCTTGGCCTCGATGATGCGGTTCTCGATCTGGTCGCTCATGCCGAGGCCGTGACGGCCGCCGATCGCATTGGCTTCGTGGAACAGCGCAACCGCGTCGCTGAAGGTCTTGCCGTTGAGCGCGACCGGCTGGCCTTCCTCGAACCGCACCGTGACGGTTTCGGCCTTCACCGCGCAGTCGTCGCGCCAGAACGGCACGCCCATGATCGGGCTGACGATCCTGATGCCGCTATCGAGCTGCTCGAGATCCTTGGCCTCGTGTGTCGCGCCGAGCAGATTGCTGTCGGTGGAATACGCCTTCTCGGCGCTCATCTTGTAGGCGAAGCCGTGGGCGGTCATGAATGCCGACATCTCGGCGCGGCCGCCGAGCTCGTCGATGAACTGCTGATCGAGCCACGGCTTGTAGATGCGCAGGCTCGGATTAGTCAGCAGCCCGTAGCGATAGAACCGCTCGATGTCGTTGCCCTTGTAGGTCGAGCCGTCGCCCCAGATGTTGACACCGTCTTCCTGCATCGCCGACACCAGCATGGTGCCGGTGACGGCGCGGCCGAGCGGGGTGGTGTTGAAATAAGTGAGGCCGCCGGTCGAGACGTGGAAGGCGCCGGCCTGGATCGCCGCGATGCCCTCGTGGACCAGTTGGGTGCGGCAGTCGACCAGCCGGGCCTTCTCGGCGCCGAACTCCATCGCCTTGCGCGGGATTGCGTCGTAATCGGATTCGTCGGGCTGCCCCAGGTTTGCCGTATAGGCGAATACCCGGGCGCCCTTCTGTTTCATCCACAGCAGCGCCGCGCTGGTGTCGAGCCCGCCCGAGAACGCGATACCGACGTTGTCGCCCTTGGGCAGGCTTTTCAGGATGGTGGTCATGGACATTCCAATCGACAGAGGCGGGGTTCGGCTGCGCGCATACCAAACTTCGTGCCGCCGGGCACGCGTTTAATCGCCGATAATCCGGCCTAGACGGCCGCTGGGGCGGGGCCGACGTCGTGGCCGCGGCGCTTTTGCCGCCAACGGTACAGCGGCCAGAAGGCCCGGGTCAGCGCAACATCGACCGCCGCATCGCTGGTCCGGCTCCAGGCCCAGCGATAAATCAGGCCATAGAGCAGCCAGATCACCAGGAACGTCACCAGCCCGGCGATCGCCACGTCGGTGAAGAAGTGCCCGCCGAACGCCATGCGGAGCCCGCTGGTGACGGTGCCGAACACGAAGGCGGCGGCGTACGCATAGGGCCGCACCGAGGGCGGCGTGAGTGCCGCCGGCGCGAACGTCCAATAGGCGGTGGCGCCCTCGCCGGAGAAGAACGAGCAGTTCTTCGGGCACGCGCCGCGCGGATCCCACCACGCCTTGAACTGCCAGGCACCGTTGAATTCGGTGACCGCCGCCGGGCGCGGCCGGCCCCAATGCGTCTTGAAGGTCAGGTTGGTCAGAATGCCGGCCGCCAGGATAATGCTGATCAGCAGGAACGCCATGGTGCGGCCCTTGACCAGCAGCGGCTTGTCCGGCCGAACCAGCTTGACCACGAACGCGATAACCGATGGCGCAGCGATGCCCCAGGCGATCCACATCGCGGCATCGCGCGAGAACGCCGCCAGAGTGACGCCGCTCATCGGAAAGCGCTTGGTGGCGGGGTCGTAGAACAGCGCCGCCAACTGCATGTCGAGTTCCGGATAGAGCCCGAACAACAGGCCGATCACGGCGAACAGCGCCAGCGCAATGAAAAGTCCGGTCCGGTTCATGGCGGGGGTTTAGCCGACGCGCTCAGGGATGAAAAGCCGGCGCGACGCTACGCTGCAGGCGGCGGCCCAGCCGGCGCTGAAGGCTGGGAAGCCGGAGTTCGGGCAGGCTGCGTCATCCGCGGACGCGGCGGATCGTGCCACAGTCCGGCGGTGCGGCCGGCGATCAGCCAATAGACCAGGCCGCCGACGATGCCGGCGCCGGTCATGATTTCGAAGTGCCGCCGGACGATGCCGTCGAACCGCAGCGTGCCGGGATCGAACGGCACCAGCCCGAGATAGCAGCCGACGCCGACCAAGCCTCCGCCGATCGCATAGGCCAGCGCGCTGCGGATCGAAAACGCTTCGGTGACCAGCACCACGATCAGCGCCGGCACCAGCGCGAAGCCGGACACGAAGATGAAGCCGAAGCCGAGCACGATGTTCATCGTGTCCTGATCGAGCGGCGCATCGGTGATGGCGCTGAGTTCCGGAAATAGCATCGCCCCGACCACGATCACGCCGGCGGCGAGGCTCGCGAACAGGAAGCCGAACGCGACCGCGAACAAATGGCCGATCAGCGACATGGCGCGGCCTTGCGTGTGGCAAAGGCGTGGATGGCCGGGACGAGCCCGGCCATGACGGTGGTTGGGGTGACGTCCGCCTTTTCCCCGAGCGTCATTGCCGGGCTTGACCCGGCAATCCATCGCTTTCGAAGAGGATGGACACGCGGGTCAGGCCCGCGTGTGACGTCGGTATCTGGGGTAACGCTCATCAGTCCGTCATCGCCATCGCGCGCAGCGCGTCGCGTTCGCGTACTGACAACTTCTCGGTCTCCGACTTCAACTGACCGCAGGCGGCCAGAATATCGCGGCCGCGCGGAGTGCGCACGGGGGACGAGTAACCGGCGTTGAAGACGTATTCCGAGAACTTCTCGATCTGGTCCCAATCCGAGCACTCGTATTTCGAGCCCGGCCACGGATTGAACGGGATCAGATTGATCTTGGCCGGAATGCCCTTGAGCAGCTGGACCAAGCGCCGCGCGTCGTCGAGCGAGTCGTTGACGCCCTTCAGCATCACATATTCGAATGTGATGCGGCGCGCGTTGGAGGCGCCCGGGTAGTCGCGGCAGGCCTGCAGCAATTCCTTCAGCGGATATTTGCGGTTGAGCGGCACCAGCTCGTTGCGCAGTTCGTCGCGCACTGCATGCAGCGAAATCGCCAGCATCACGCCGATCTCGTCGCCGGTGCGCTTGATGTTCGGCACCACACCCGAGGTCGACAGCGTCACCCGCCGCCGCGAAATGCCGATGCCTTCGTTGTCGGTAACGATCAGCAGCGCGTCGCGCACCGCGTCGAAATTGTACAAAGGCTCGCCCATGCCCATCATCACGATGTTGGTGACGAGGCGGTTGCCGTTCGGCGTTTCGCGGTCGACCCAGTCATTGAGGCGATCGCGCGCCACCATCACCTGGCCGACAATCTCACCGGGCGTGAGATTGCGCACCAGCCGCTGGGTGCCGGTGTGGCAGAACGAGCAGTTCAGCGTGCATCCGACCTGGCTGGACACGCACAGCGTGCCGCGGTCGGTCTCCGGGATGTAGACGCATTCGACCTCGTGGGCTTTCTGCGCGTCGTTGCCGCTCGGCAGCCGCAGCAGCCATTTGCGGGTGCCGTCGGCGGAGATCTGCTCGGCCACCACTTCGGGCCGGTCGACCGTGAAATGCTCGGCGAGCTGAGCGCGCATCTCCTTGGAGACGTTGGTCATCTCGGAAAATTCGCGAGCGCCGCGGACATACATCCAGTGCCACAGCTGCTGCGCGCGCATCTTGCGCTGCCCCGGCGCGACGCCGATGGCGCCGAGCTGATGGGCAATCTCGCCCCGCGACAGCCCGACCAGCGATGGCTTGGCCGGCGGCACGAAGGTTTCGAGCGGGGTCTTTTCGAGCGGCACGGCAGCGGCGAGAGTCATGGCGATCCGATTCAGGCGGGTCACGGCCCGCAGCAAGCATGGCGCCTCATCCCGAGCCGCGGCCACCCGGCTATGGCTCGAAGGACAAGGGCATTCGGCCCATGGGGTCAGGCAGCCCGAGGCTCCCTGGCCATGAGCAAGGCGCGACGATCGCGCCTCGGCAATCAGCGTCAGATAAGGCTTTTTCACGGTTCTGCAAAGCCGAGAATGGCGGAAGCCGGCCCGCCGCCGCGCTCAGCCGCCGCAGTTCTGCGCGACCTTGTCGAGCGCCTGGGCGAGACCCTTCAGTGAAAAGGTATCGGTGGTGGCGGTTCCCTTGGCGGAAACACCTTTCACGGTAACTTCGCCCGATTTCCGCAGCGCCTCGACCAGCCGCTCTTCCTCGGCGGCGTTCTTGATCCACAGGCCGTCGCCTTGGGTGTACATCGCAAACGACGCGCCGCCGACCTCCATGGTCGATTCAGAACCCGGCTTTAGCGGATAGCCGATCATCACCGAGACTTCGTTGACCACCTTCTCGGACGGGCGGGTCGAGATGAACGCATAGGCCGGATCGCGCGGCCGGCCTGCCGGGGTGGTCTTGGACGACGCCGGCTTGGCGAGCACAAAGCAAACCTTCTTGCCGCCCGGCGCCGCCATATAGGCGCCCCAACTGCCGAACTGGCCGATCAGGCTTGGCTCGGCACCGAGGCTCGCGGGCTTGGCCTCCGAGTTCGACGATTTCCCCTTCGAAGCAGGAGCCGCCATCGCGGCGCTCGCCACGCCGCACCCCACCAGTCCCGCCGTCGCGGCAATCAGCATTCGCCTCACATTCATGGGCAAGTCTGGTCCCTCATTATTGTGACTGCAAAATGGCCCGCGGCGGTCGCTTGCTCACCACCCCCGGAATAACGGCCCAGGCCGATTCGCAAAAGGCGTCCGCCCGGCGCATCGCGTCCGGCAGCGCACCGCCCGACGCTTTTGCGTCAGGATTTGGCGCGCGCCGTGCGATGCGCGGTCCAATCCGCCTCACTCCAGGCCAGCAAGTCTTCGGCGCCGGATGAGCGCAGATGCGCGCCGCCATCCTGCACCACCATCTCGCCGGTGATGAAGCCGGCACGATCGGAGACCAGATAGCTGGCGAGATCGGCGAGTTCGTCGGGGTGGCCAACGCGGCCGACCGGCGCGCGCGACGCCGGATCGACGCTGCGCCCCTGCGGCTGCAACTGGGCGGAGGCACCGGGCGTCGGAAACGCACCGGGCGCGATTGCGACGGTGCGGATGCGCTTCGGCCCCCATTCGACCGCCAGGCTCTTGGTCATCGCCAGCAGTGCCGACTTGGCCATCGCCGACGGCACCGTGAAGGCGCGGCCGGTGACGGTCGAGGTCGACAGGATGCTGAGCACCACGCCCGGACGCTGCGCCGCGATCCAGCGGCGGCCGGCGCCGAGCGTGCAGTACAGCGCGCCATGCAACGTCGGCGCCAGGATCGCATCGGCGGCGCGCGCGGACAAATGTTCGGTCTGGGCAATGAAGGTCGCGGCCGCGTTGTTGACCAGCACGTCGATCGGCGCCTCCTGCCAGATCGCCTCGAGCATCGCCTCGACCGCGTCGGGGTCGCGGATGTCGCAGCGATGCGTCGTCACCTCCGCGCCCGAGGCGCGCAGTCTCTCCGCCGTCTCCTGCAACAGCTGCTCGCGCCGCCCGCACAGCACCAGCGCAGCGCCGAGTCCCGCGAACCGCTGCGCCATCGCGGCGCCGAGTCCAGAGCCGCCGCCGGTGATCAGAATACGTTTGCCCGCAAGCAGCCCGGCCTCGAACATCGCGCTTCTCCCTGATTGACCGTGGAGCGGAATTCGAGCCCGCTCTCTCCCAACGCGTCATTGCCGGGCTTGACCCGGCAATCCATCCACTACGTAACAAGCTTCCGATCGCGCTTGTTATGAAAAGAGATGGATGCCCGGATCACGTCCGGGCATGACGCCGTGCGTGTCGACGTCGCGTCAGCCCGAAACCAATTGTCCGTGGCGACCAAATCCGGCACAACGGCACGCAATCACAAACCTCGCACCCTGGGTGGATACATGAAGGCGATTCTCTGCCGGCAATATTGCGGTCCCGACGAGCTCGAATATGCCGAGGTTCCTGATCCGGTTGCAGGCCCAGGCGAAGCGGTGATCGCCATCAAGGCGGCGGCGCTGAACTTTTTCGACATCCTGATGATCCAGGGCAAGTATCAGATCAAGCCGCCATTCCCATTCTCGCCGTGCGCCGAAGTGGCGGGCGTGATCGAGAGCGTCGGCGAAGGCGTCACCGATCTGAAGCCCGGCGACCGCGTCGCCGCTTCATGCGGCCACAATGGCGCGCGCGAGAAGATCGCGCTGCCGGCCGCCTCGATCGTCAAGATCCCCGACAATCTCGACTACGACCGCGCCGCCGGCATCTTCATCATCTACGGCACCGCGCTGCATGCGCTGGAAGACCGCGCCAGCCCGAAGCCGGGCGAGACGCTCGCCGTGCTCGGTGCCGCCGGCGGCACCGGCCTCGCCGCCTGCGAACTCGGCAAGCTGATGGGCCTCAAGGTGATCGCCTGCGCGTCGTCTGACGAGAAGCTCGAATTCGCCAAGCAGCACGGCGCCGAGCTGGGACTGAACTACGCGAAGGAAGATCTGAAGGAAGGCCTGAAGAAGCTGACCGGCGGCAAGGGCGTCGATATCATCTTCGATCCGGTCGGCGGCAGCTATGCCGAGGCGGCGCTGCGCTCGATCGCCTGGGAAGGCCGCTTCCTGGTGATCGGCTTTGCGGCCGGCGACATCCCGAAGATGCCGCTCAACCTCGCGCTGCTGAAGGGCTGCGACATCCGCGGCGTGTTCTGGGGCGCGTGGACGCGGATCAATCCTGAGAAAAACCGCGCCAATCTCGAGAAGCTGGTGAAGTGGGCCGCTGAGGGCAAGATCTCGTCTCACGTCGACCGCACCTTCCCGCTGGCCCAAACCGCCGACGCCTTGAAGGTGCTCGCCGGCCGTCAGGCCATGGGCAAGGTGATCCTGCATCCGTAACTAACAATCGACCACGCGGCCGTGTCCCGGACAAGCGGCAGCGCGATAGCGCTGCTGCGCAGATCCGGGACCCCGGTTGGTGTGCCGACGTAACCGGGGCCCGGATCAGCAGCGCACCGCTTCGCGGTCCGCTTTGTCCGGGGCACGCGTAGCGGGCGTGTGTACCTAACGACGGGCTGCGCGCTACGACGTGTGCGAAACGTGGTGTCCCGGACATGCGGCAGCGCGATAGCGCTGCTGCGCAGATCCGGGACCCCGGTTGGTACGCCGACGTAACCGGGCCCCCGGATCAGCAGCGCACTGCTTCGCGGTCCGCGTTGTCCGGGGCACGCGTGGCGGGCGTGCGTGGACTGAGCGAAGCGTTTGGTTTGCCGCCGGCCCGCGCCAGCAACCCCGGCACCAGCGCTTCGGCCGCATGCGCGCCTGAAATCACCACCGCTTCGACGCCAGCGCCGATATTGCCGCCGCCGGCGATCACCAGATTGCGTAGCGGGGTTTTGGAGCCTTTGAGCTGACCGGCCGTCGACATGCCGTAGATCGAGCCGGCGCTGGCCCAGTCGTAGCGCGCATAGGTCACCGGGCTGGCGTCGGTGCGATACACGATGTGTTGCGACAGGTTCGGGATCACCGTCTCGGCGGCGGCGATCATGCGGTCGCCGAAGTCGCGCTTGCGGCGCAAGTAATCATCGGAGCGCCGCCACTCCTGCCACTCGTTGCCGCTGCCAGTAGGCAGAAACCAGCTCTGCGCCTCGGCATGCGGCACCAGCGCGATCAGCGACAGGATCGAATGGCCGGGCGGCGCAGCGGACGTGTCGAGCTTCGACATCATCGCGATGCCGAGCTGAATCGGCGCGTGCAGATGCGTCGAGGGACAGAGGTCGGGGATGAAATCCACGCCGATATGCACGCTGAAACAGGAATTCGCCGGCGCGGCTTTTTCGATGCCGGCGCGGAAGTCCTGCGGCAGAGCCGATGACGGCACCAACTCCAGCAGCGTGCGTTTCAAGTCGGCGTTCGACACGACCGCACGCGCCCGCACGGTCTGGCCATTGGCGAGCACGACGCCGGCCGCGCGATCCTCTTCGACCACGATCTGCCTCACCGCCGACTTCAGCCGCACCTCGCCGCCGCGCGCTTCGATCGCAGCAACCAGCGCATCGGCGACCACGCCGGAGCCGCCGCGCGGATAGTAGCCGCCATGGAAGTAGTAGCCGAAGATCGGCACCATACGGGCGCAAATGAAGGATTCGGTGCCATCGCCGATATAGCCCGATAGGCCGTTGATCACCGCGACCGCCGCCGGATCGCGCACATGCGCAGAGATGAGTTCGGCAAACGGCCGCTGCATCCATTTGTAAGCGTGCGGATGTTGCCGCGGAAACGCCAGCAGCTCGTCGGGCGTCGCCGGCGGACCGGGGATGCCGCCGTTGCGGTCGCCGGTGGCGAACATATCGTCGAGGATCGCCTTGATCTCAGCGAACAACGCCGCGATGCCGGCCGCGCTGTCCGGAAATCGCTCGCCGAGAACGCGGACGTAGTCGCGCCAATCCGGCGGCACATCGATCAGGCCGTCTTTGGTCTGGAAGCTCTGCGTCACCCGCTCCCAGACGATGCGGTCGGCGACGCCGAGCCGCTGCAGCAGGCGATTGAAAGGGCCGCCGGGATGCACGCCGGAGAAATCGTGCGGTCCGGCATCGAATCGGTACAGCACCGGCCGGCCCTCATGACGCGCTTTGCGCAGGTAGTTGTGACAATAGCCGCCGGCGACGACGTGCTTCTCGAACACCCTCACCTTCAGCCCGGCATCGGCGAGCAGCGCCGCCGCGGTGAGGCCGCCGATGCCGGCGCCGATCACCACGACGTCGCAATCGGCCGATGGATCGGCGGCGAACGACGGCGCCGGCCAGCGATAGGTTTCCTGCGAGGCGGCGAGCCGCCGCAGCACCAGCCGGATCGCCAGCTTCGGGCCGAACATCGACACCAGCGCGCCGAAGCTGACCAGCGCGGTGATCACTTCGCCGGGCGCGCCGCCATAGCGGCAGGCCGCGATCGTGCCGAACAGCACCGCCCACAGGCCAGTGATGGCGGCGTTGACGACAAAGAATTGCGGCGTGGCGGCGTTGTCCGGATAAGCGGCGCGGGCGTAATCGGCCGTCCAGGGCCGCCGCGCGATCAGGCTTGCGACACTGATCGCCGACAGGCCGGCGAACGACAGCCACAGCGCGTTCGCTCCCGCGAGTTGCGGCGCGGTCAGCAGCAGCGCCGCAAGGCCGCAGAACAGCCCAAGCCCGCCGGCCTCGAGCACGAACAGCTCGCGGCGCCACGCCCGCCACACATTGCCAAGCAGCGACAGCGCCAGCCCGCTCCAGATCGCCGCGCTCGGCTGATGCAGCGCCAGCAGCGCCCAGAACATGGCGAACGGCACCAGCACCAGTTTGACGGTTAGGAAGGTTCGCATCGCAGCCTCCACGTCTTGCATCGACGTCGCGTCGGCGCCGGCGGCACGGCGGGGTTGTCGGCCGGAGCGGTAGCCGGTACCATCCGGTACCGGACTCTTAGCACATCTGGTACCGAATGGTACCGGATTCTCGAAACCTGCGACGAACGATGCCAAGGTGATGAACTCACAAGAAAAACCTGACGATTCCCGGCGCGGTGCGATCCTGCAGGCGGCGTTCGACGTGTTCGTTGAGAAGGGATTCGAGTCGGCGACCACGGCCGAGATCGTGCGCCGGGCGCGGACCTCGAAGCGAACGCTGTACGCGTTCTTCGCCAGCAAGCAGGACATCCTGGTGGCGCTGGTGCGCTACGGCAGCCAGAAGATGCAGCCCTCGCCCGCCCTGCCGGAGCCGCAGGACCGCGCGCAGTTTCTCGCCGTGCTGGAGCAATTCGGCCGCGGCTTTCTGGCCGAGTTTCTCCATCCCGAGCGCACCGCGATGTATCGGCTGGCGATCGCCGAAGCCGCGCGCGGCGGCGGCGAGGTAGCGCGCGAGCTCGACGTTCACGGCCGGCAGCCGGTGATGCGGGCGATGACGCGGTTTTTCGAACAGGCTGCGGCGCGCGGCATCGTCCGCAGCGACGAGATCCTGACGCTGATCAACGTGTTCTTTTCAGTGCTGATCGGCTTTGCGCAGTTGCAGACGCTGCTCGGCACCGCGCCGCCGCTGAGCGCCGACGCGATCACCGAACGCGCCGCGCTGGCACGGCGTGCGACGGAGCGGATGCTGGGGGCGGCTTAAGCCTCGTCCTGCAGGCCGCGCTGGATCGCGGCGTGGGCGGCCTCGCGGTGAGCGGGGGTGATGTTGCTGGCGACCATGCGGATCGCCGCCGCCAGAATCGCGGCATCGTCGGTGAAGCCGAGCACCGGCAGGATGTCCGGCACGAAATCGAACGGCAGCACGAAATACGCCAGCGCGCCGAGCAGCGCGACCTGGACGTGCCGCGGCGTCTGGCGATCGAACGCGCAGTAGTACGCCGCCAGGATTTCCTCGGCCAACGGCAGATGCGCCGCGACGCGCTTGATCTTGTGCCAGAACTTGCGGCGCAACGTCTCGGGATCCTGCGCCAGCCGGTCGGCCGGCTCGAACCCCACACTATGTTCGGTCATCGCGTCCCTCCGCTCCCCACGGATATCAACGCTACATGATGTGGGGGTTCGCGATCCGCGCTGCAAGCAGCCGCGGTCAGACGCCGAATTCGCCGGCGATCGCATTCATGGCGGTCGCCAGCGCAATGTCGCGGACGGTGACGCCGCCGGCATCGTGCGTGGTCAGCACCACCTCGACAGTCTTGTAGACGTTGCGCCATTCCGGATGGTGATCGCTCTTTTCGGCGATCAGCGCCACGCGGGTCATGAAGCCGAATGCCTGATTGAAATCGCCGAACACGAAGGTGCGGGCGATCGCGGCGCGGCCGGACACTTCACTCCAACCTGGCAGATCGTCCAATGCCGCACGCAGGTCGGCGCCCGACAACAGCTTCATGAACCTTCTCCTCACGCCGATGTTATCGGCCGAGCCCGCGGCGGACTGAAGCCGGCCACAAACAAAGGGCCAAATTGCGCCTGAGACCCAACCATATCGCAGCGGCCGCAAAACAGAAGTGCGGTCGCGAAGGGAACTGGTAGGATGGAGTTCCGACGGGCGACAGCGACATTGCCCCCTGCCCGGTCGACGGGTGGGTCCGAGACGTTGGATCCTTATCTGCAGCCTGCGCCACGTCCGGTGCGCCGGAGAATGCGGCTGATCACGCTGGCCGCCATCCTGGCGCTGATCGGCGCAGTGAGTGCTGCGTACTACTTCGCGATGCGCCCGGCGACGCTGAAGATCGCAGTCGGCCCCCCGGCCGGCGACGACGTCCGGCTGATCCAGGCGCTGGCGCAAGTGTTTTCGCGGGAGCGCAACACCGTGCGGATACGCCCGATCGTCACCGACGGGCCGGCAGCGAGCGCCTCGGCGTTGCGCGCGGATGCCGCCGATCTCGCGGTGATCCGCGGCGACCTGCCGGTGCCACGCAACGCGCGCTCGGTGGCAGTGCTGCACAAGAACCTGGCGGTGCTGTGGGCACCCGGGCGGGCCGGCGGCAAGCGCAAGAAGACGCCAGGTATCACCGCGATCACCGAACTGGTCGGAAAACGCGTCGGCGTGATCGGCCGCACCGAGGCCAATGCCGGACTGCTGCGGGTGATCCTGCAGCAATATGGCGTCGACCCCAGCAAGGTGGAGAACGTGCAACTTGCGGTCGGCGACGTCCCCGACGCGGTGCAGAACCGCAAGGTTGACGCCTTCCTGGCCGCCGGCCCGCTCAACAGCAAGGTGATCAGCGAGGCGCTGGCGGCGACCGCGTCGTCGGGCCACGAGCCGGTGTTCCTCGGCATCGATTCATCGGAAGCCCTGGTCGCCAATCATCCGACCTACGAGGCCGCGACGATTCCTGCGGGGGCGTTCGGCGGCGGGCCGGTACGGCCGAGTGACGATATCAAGACGATCAGCTTCTCGCACTACATCGTGGCGCGCGACGGCGTCGCCGACAGCACGATCGCCACCTTCACCCAGCAACTTTTCACCGCGCGTCAGACAGTGATGACGGAAAACCCTCTGGCGGCAAAGATCGAGACGCCCGACACCGACAAGGACGCGGTGATCCCGGTGCAACCCGGCGCCGCCGCCTATGTGGACGGTGACGAGAAGAGCTTTCTCGACCGCTACAGCGACCTGATCTGGTTCTCGCTGATGGGACTTTCGGCAACCGGTTCGATCGGCGCCTGGTTCGCCAGCTATCTGCGCAAGGACGAACGCATCAGTAACGCGTCGCAGCGCGACCGACTGCTCGACATGCTGGCCAGCGCGCGGCGCTGCGACTCTTGCGACGAGCTCGACGCGATGCAGACCGAAGCCGACGCGATCCTGCGCGACGCTCTGAACTGCTACGAAAACGGCGCGATCGACAGCGCGGCGCTGACCGCGTTCAGCATCGCGCTTGAGCAGTTTCACAACGCCGTGGCCGATCGCAAAACGCTGCTCGCCGCTGTGCCGCCCGCGCCCCTTCGCCCCGCCCGTCCGCAGGCGGTGTGAGACGCGGAGCGCTCAGCGCAGCAGTCGCCGCCATCCGATCACGATGCCGCTGAGCGAGATCAGCAGTCCGGCCAGCGACAACGCGATCACCACGATGTCCCACGCCGGCCGATAGGCGAGCAGCGGCGGCAGGTCGAAGCTGTGCAGCGCGTTGAACAGCCAGCGGCGGAGGCGCGTGCTGCGATCACTCCAGCCGAGGATCTCGCCGCTCGCGGGGTCAAGATAGACCCAGCTCAGCGCCGCATCGTCGAAGCCGGCGCGCAGCACCGGCAACAGCCGCTGCTGGTGGTGCGTGTACCAGTATAGATCCGCCTGCTCGAGCCGCTGCCGCAGCGTCATGGTCGCGTCCGGCAACAGCCGGGCGGCGGCTGCGAACAGACGATCCTCCGACAGCATCCGCGACGCGCCGCTCATCGGGTCGACCATGCTCTGCGATCCATCGCGATGCGCCAGCAGCAACAGTGCTGAGCCGTCCACCCAGATGAATCGCACTTCCACCACGCCGGGCCGGTCACGGACCGGCAGCGCAACCTTGGTGGTCGGAGCGTCATGGCCGGCATAACGCTGCAGCGCTTCGCTGCGATCGGCGCGGCCGGCGAACCAGTCGAACGGGTTCATCGACAGCCAGCCTGAGAACATCCAGGTCAACACAACGATGCCCGCGACCAGGCCGCCGAAATGATGCCACGCCATCCAGCCGCGATACGGCGTGATACGTCCCCCCGCATAGCGGCGGCGCAGACCGGCGCGGAGCAGGCCGATCCAGATGCCGCTGACTGCCGTGACCATGCAGATGCCTGAGATCCAGATCACCACCTGCCGCCACAGCGGCGCGTCCTGACGCAGCACGGTGAGATAAATCCAGTGCGGAATCGCGCCGAGCCAGTTCCAGATGCGCTCGTGCCGCGTGGTGTCGAGCACGACCTCGCCGCGCCGCGAGGAGACGTAGAGTTCCGTACCGGCGGCATCGCCGAGATCGACCAGATAGAGCGGGCGATCGGAATCAAACCGCGCCGTCACGCTCCATTGGTCGCGATCGACGGTGCCGAGCAGCCGCGGCGCGACAGCGGCGGGATGATGCCCCGCCACTGCGAGCGCCTGCTCCGCGG
This sequence comes from Rhodopseudomonas palustris, assembly GCF_003591005.1. Lineage (GTDB taxonomy): Bacteria > Pseudomonadota > Alphaproteobacteria > Rhizobiales > Xanthobacteraceae > Rhodopseudomonas > Rhodopseudomonas palustris_K. Next base: position 198,224 of record NZ_QYYD01000003.1, on the reverse strand, counting down.
TGATGCTGGTGATCGCCCGGCCGGTCACCGCGGAAATCGTCTGCCGCGGCCCTTTCCAGTCGGCGATCCGATACACCGGCTCGTCGTTCAGCATCGTCAGCCGCAACTCGCGCGGGTAGCGCGACAGGCCGGCCACCGCCATCGCCTGGTCGGGCGACAGCAAGGCGCGTGACCAGGCGATATCGGGCAGCGCCGCGCGCCGCTCGCTTGTCGTGAGGTTCGGGAAGGCGACGTACATCATCACCACGCCCGACACGAACCAGATGGCGAACAGCACGCAGCTTGCGATGCCCAGCCAGCGGTGGCCGAGATACAGCCACCGCTTCAGCCGCCGCACGGCGGAGCGCATCGTCAGAACTTCACGTTGTAGGACAGCTCCGCGGTGCGCGGCATGCCGAGCAGCCATTGCGTGGTGTTGCCCGAGGTCGCGTAGACCGTGTCGAACACATTGTAGACGCGCAGAGCAAACGTTTGCTGCGCGTCCGGCTTCCACATCAGCCCGGCATTGACGACGTTGTAGGCCGGCCGCACCAGCGTGTTGGCATTGTCGGCCCAGGTGTCGCCGACCAGCTGGACGCCGGCATTGGCGGACCAGCCCGGCGCGAACGCCCAGGTGGCCCAGATGTTACTGACGACCTGCGGCACGTTAGCGGGCACGTTGCCGGCGTAGTTCACCGGCTTGCCGCCCACCACCTGGACGAAGTCGTCATATTGGGCGCGCAGCACCGCCACATTGGCGTCGAGCCTCAGCGTGTCGGTGACCTTGACGCCCGCCGAGGCTTCGATGCCGCGGGACGATTGCTGGCCGATCTGCAACGGGTTGGTGTTGGCGGGGTTTTGTGGATCGCGCGCCAACAGGTTGTTCTTGACGATCTGATACGCCGCCAGCGTCCATTCGGCGCGGCCGCCGGCGAGCTGCTGCTTGACGCCGATTTCGACCTGCTTGCCGGTCGACAGCGCGAAGTCGCGATTGACGCCGGTCATGGTGATCAGATTGGTGACCGGATCGACCGCGGTCGCATACTGGCCGTAGAACGCCAGATCCTTGATCGGCGTGTACACCAGGCCGGCGCGCCAGCTCGGCGCCGAATAGCTCTTCTCGAAGCTGTTCGACGGCGTCAGAAAATCGGTGCGCTCAACGGTCGGATGATCGGAGCGCACGCCGCCGACCACCGAGAGCTGATCGGTCAGGCTGAGGCGATTTTCGGCGAACAACCCGTATTGCGTCGTCAGCGTGTGGAAGCTCGGGCGCGTCGGGCTCACCGGCAAGAAGTAACCGGGATCGAAGTTATACGGCGTGACCGAGGACGTGCCCGCATAGGGCGAGTTGTTGGTGTGGCTGAAGGCGATGCGGTTGACGTCGAAGCCGGCGACGAACTCGTTGGCGAGCCCGAACAGATGGCCGCGCAGCGTGGTGTCGAAGCGGTTGCCGATCTGCTCCTGGTCGTGGAAAATCTCGATATACGAGCTGCGATTGATAGTCCCGGTCGCCGGGCTGTAGGCGTCGCTTTCGACGTCCTTCCAGTGCCGGTGGCTGCTGAGATAATAGCTGACATTCTTGACCGAGACGCCTTCGGCGACGTCCCATTCGGTCTTGAGCTGGGTCCAGTTGTCGCGATAGCGGATCGAGGCGTCGCCGACATTGTAGTTCTGGAAGCGCAACGACTCGTCGAGCCGGCCGTTGACCAGCGGCGTACCGAAATAGCGCGACGGGCTGCGGTCGGCGTAGTCCTCGCTCAGCGTGAAGGCGAGATTGTCGGCGGCCTGCACCCGCACCGAACCCGACACCGCGACGTTGGAGGTGTTGTCGCGATCGACCCAGCCGTCCGACATATTGCCGATCGCGGCGAGCCGGTAGCTGACATTCGAATTGATCGGGCCGGTGCTGTCGACGGCCAGCCGCCGCGTCAAATTGGTGTCGAGCGAAATCTCGGCCTCGTTGCGCGGCAGCCACGACGGCTTCTTCGAGATCACGTTGATGGCGCCGCCGATCGCGCCCTCGCCGTACATCACCGAGGCCGGCCCGCGCAGCACCTCGATGCGCTGCGCCGTCCAGGTGTCGAATGGAAACGTCATGGTGCCGGAGCCGACATACATCCGGGTGCCGTCGTACAGCGACATCACCGTGCCGTTGCCGGTGAAGCCGCGGGTGTTGAAGGCGAGCCCGCCATTGCCGGGCGCCGGGCTGGCGGTGAAGCCGGTGGCGTTCTGGGTCACGGCATCGATGACGTTGTGCTGGCCGCGCTCGGCGATGGTGTCGGCGGTGATGATCTCGACGCTGGCTGGCGTCTGCAGCGGCGTCAGGTTCAGGCGCGACGCGCTCGACGCCGGCGTGCCGAGATTGAAGGTCGGCGGCGAGGCGGTGCTGGTGGTGGCCGCCGACGTCGAGGTGGGCACCGGCGTCGTCGCGACCGGACGCGCGGCGGCGCGGCGCTGGCGCGAGGCGCCGGCATTGGCCGTCGCGCGTGGCTTCGACGGCCGCGCGCTTTGGCCCTCGACCACGATCGGGTCGAGGCCACGGGCGGTTTGGGTATGGCCGGCAGCCGGCCAGATCAGGGAGACGAACGCGACGGAGGACAGCAGGCGCCGGTTGCGCCCGGCGGCATTGAGGATGGGAGTCATCATTTTGCTCGCGGCAAACGTGGCACGTCACCGCGAACGAGGCCTGGCCGCGACGCTGAACGCCGCAGTTCGACACCCATCAGGACACCCCGCCCAATGTGCTCGCGTGTGACCACGAACGACGGCAGGTCTCCTGGCTCGCGGGTCGCTGCCTTTCGCCGCCTTCCCGGGCTGGTAGCCCAGTGGCGCTTGGCGAAAGGCTCGCCGCTCACAGTTGCGGGGGCAGCTGCGGCATTGGAATCGTGAGACTCCGCACCGCATTCCCTATTGATCCCTTGCGGGAACCGTCGCCGGCTACCGTAGGGTGGTCCGGGTTGCACTGTCAACGCGAACGTCGACTCCATCCCCGTGCAGGCTCGGGCGAGCGCAAACATAGGGGCCGGCGCCGCCACCGGAGGCGGGCGACCGAGATTGGGCTGACGAGGGTTTGGCGGATCACTGAGCATGGGAAATTTTCTACGCGGGAGCGAGTGAATGTTATGTTATAACGTTACACTCGCATTCCACAAGCGTCCTCTCGCTCGGTGCCGCAAGCCTTGGACGGCGCACGAGAAATCATAAAAGTGCCGATCGTCATTGTTATTTTGCGATTTTTGCTTATATTGCGTCGCAACGCGTGCAAGTGCCCGGCCCCTGATTGGCCGGGCCTGTTTTTTGGAATTGCCCCACGCGTTTCAGACATAGGCAGACTGCGGCGCGCCTCCGGCGCCTCCGCTGGTGTGCCTGCAATCGCGCTGACGATTGGCAACCGGCCGCAGGACCCGACAGAGACAACATGAACCTCCGTAACATCGCTATTATCGCCCACGTCGACCACGGTAAGACCACCCTCGTCGACAAGCTGCTGCAGCAGTCCGGCACCTATCGCGACAACCAGCGCCAGGTCGAACGGGCGATGGACTCGAACGACCTCGAGCGCGAGCGCGGCATCACCATTCTGGCCAAGTGCACCTCGGTGGTGTGGGGCGAGACGCATATCAACATCGTCGACACGCCCGGCCACGCCGATTTCGGCGGTGAGGTCGAGCGCATTCTGTCGATGGTCGACGGCGTTATCGTGCTGGTCGACGCCGCCGAAGGGCCGATGCCGCAGACCAAATTCGTGGTCGGCAAGGCGCTCAAGCTCGGCCTCAAGCCGATCGTGGCCATCAACAAGGTCGACCGCTCGGACGCGCGCGTCACCGAAGTCGTCAACGAAGTATTCGACCTATTCGCGGCGCTCGACGCCACCGACGATCAGCTCGACTTTCCGATCCTGTACGGCTCGGGCAAGAACGGCTGGATGTCGGACAAGCCCGACGGCGATCCGAGCGAAGGCATGAAGCCGCTGTTCGAATTGGTGCTCAAGCACGTGCCGCCGCCGTCGGTCGAGGAGGGCCCGTTCCGCCTGCTCGGCACCATTCTGGAAGCCAATCCCTATCTCGGCCGCATCATCACCGGCCGCATCGCGTCGGGCACGCTGAAGCCGAATCAGAGCGTCAAGGTGCTGTCGCGCGACGGCAAGCTGGTCGAGACCGGCCGCGTCACCAAGATCCTCGCCTTCCGCGGCCTCGAGCGCGTGCCGCTCGATATCGCCGAAGCCGGCGACATCGTTGCGATCGCGGGCCTGACCAAGGGCACTGTCGCCGATACCTTCTGCGATCCTGCCGCCGACACCCCGATCCAGGCCCAGCCGATCGATCCGCCGACCGTGTCGATGTCGTTCATCGTCAACAATTCGCCGCTCGCCGGCACCGAAGGCGACAAGGTCACCAGCCGCCTGATCCGCGACCGCCTGATGCGCGAGGCCGAAGGCAACGTCGCCCTGCGCGTCGTCGAATCCGCCGACAAGGACGCGATGGAAGTGTCGGGCCGCGGCGAATTGCAGCTCGCGATCCTGATCGAGAACATGCGCCGCGAAGGCTTCGAGCTCAGCGTGTCGCGTCCCCGCGTGGTGCTGACCCGCGACGAGGACGGCACGCTGCTGGAGCCGGTCGAGGAAGTCGTGATCGACGTCGACGAGGAGTTCTCCGGCGTCGTCGTGCAGAAGATGAGCGAGCGCAAGGCCGAGATGATCGAGATGCGTCCCTCGGGCGGCAATCGTCTGCGGCTGGTGTTCTACGCGCCGACCCGCGGCCTGATCGGTTACCAGGGCGAACTGATGACCGACACCAAGGGCACCGCGATCATGAACCGCCTGTTCCACAACTACCTGCCGTATCGCGGCGAGATCCAGGGCCGCCGTAACGGCGTCCTGATCTCCAACGATCAGGGCGAGGCCGTCGCCTATGCGATGTTCAAGCTGGAAGACCGCGGCCCGATGATGATCGAGCCGGGCTGGAAGGTCTACAAGGGCATGATCGTCGGCGAGCACACCCGCGACAACGATCTCGAGATCAACGTGCTCAAGGGCAAGCAGCTCACCAACATCCGCACGACCTCGAAGGACGAGGCGGTGCGGCTCACCCCGCCGATCCGCATGACGCTGGAAAAGGCGCTGGCCTATATCGAAGACGACGAGCTGGTCGAGATCACCCCGAAGTCCATCCGGCTGCGCAAGCGCCTGCTCGACGCCAACGAACGCAAGCGCGCCGAGAAGAGCAAGCAGGCGGTGGCCTAATCTCCACCTGCCGCCTCGTCGTTGCGAGCGAAGCGAAGCAATCCAGGAGCGTAGTGCATCGGCGCTGGATTGCTTCGTCGCTTCGCTCCTCGCAATGACCGTGAGAGTCAGTGCTTCTTTTGTCGAGCACTGGAACTTTGAGGCGCCTTAATACTCAATGCCCGGCCGCGCGCCGGGCATTGTCGTTTCAGGCGCGCGCCACGACATCGATGTGCCGTGACGCACATGATAAGATCGCCCTATGTCTGAGCACAGCCTTCCCTCCTCCATCGATGTCGCCATCATCGGCGCCGGCGCGGCCGGACTCGGCGCCGCACATGCGCTGGAGAATTCCGGCCTGTCGGTAATCGTGCTGGAAGCGCGCGACCGCATCGGCGGTCGCGCCTATACCAGGATGGTCACGCCCGAGATCGCGTTCGACCTCGGGTGCGGCTGGCTGCATTCGGCCGACGAGAACTCCTTCGTCGGCATCGCCAAGCAGCTCGGCATCGCCGTCGACAAGACCGATCCGCCGTGGAGCAAGCCGAGCTATCGCGACGCCTTTCCGCCGCGCGAGCGCGCCGCCTTCAATGCGGCGCTGGACGCTTACTACGAGCGGGTGTGGCGCGCGGCCAAGCGCAAGACCGATGCCGCAGCCTCGACGCTGTTGGAGCCTGGCAACCGCTGGAATCCGATGATCGATGCGGTGTCGACCTACATCAACGGCGCCGAGCTCGACCGTGTGTCGATTCACGACGTCGAAGCCTACCGCGACACCGAGATCAACTGGCGGGTCCGCCAAGGCTACGGCGCGCTGGTCGCCGCCTATGGGGCCGCTTGCCCCGTGGTGCTGAATTGCGCGGTCGAACTGATCGATCACAGCGGACTGAGCATCAAACTACGAACTTCGCAAGGCACGCTCACCGCCGGCAAAGTCATCATCACGGTGCCGACCAATCTGATCGCCGACGAGGCGATCCGGTTCATGCCTGAACTGCCAGTCAAGCTCGATGCCGCCCGCAACCTGCCGCTCGGCGTCGATGACAAGGTCATGCTGAAGCTGTCAGATGCCGGAGACTTTCCGGCCGATGGCAATCTGCGTGCCGCGACGATGCGGACCGAGATGGGCACCTATCACCTTCGCCCATTCGGCAACGATTGCATCGAAGGCTTCTTCGGCGGCCGCTTCGCGCGCGAGCTGGAGGACGCTGGTGACGGCGCCTTCGCAGCGCAGGCGATCGACGAGATCGCCGGACTGCTCGGCAACGACATCCGCCGCAAGTTGTCGCCGCTCGCAGAATCGCGCTGGGCGCACGATCCGTTCGCGCGCGGTGCTTACTCGCACGCGCTGCCCGGTCACGCCGGCGCCCGCGCGGTGCTGGCCGCGCCGGTCGACGGCCGTCTGTTCTTCGCCGGCGAAGCCACCTCGCCGCATTTCTTCTCCACCGCCCACGGCGCGCGCGATTCGGGCGAGCGGGCGGCGCAGGAAGTCCTAGAGCCTGGGTAGTTGGTAGAGCCGCGAGCTGAGTTGGGGGTGCTGCACTGCATAAGTCGCGACCTCCCAACCACGGCTGCTGTCCAATTCCGGCACAGAAGCGTCTGCGGTGGTGCAGAAAGTCCACATATTAACCGATAATTAAGGTTGGACCTTGAAGCCGCGCCCCTGACTTGCTTTGATCAGCATATGAGCACAACGCTGATCGAGGTTCGGCCGGCCAAGGCTGCGGATGCGCCCGCGGTGGCCTCCACCCATGACGAAGCCTGGCGGTCTGCCTATCAGGGCATCATCCCGGGCGCCGAGCTGGAAAAGCTGATCAACCGCCGCGGCCCGACCTGGTGGGACTCGGCGATCCGCAAGGGCAGCCGGGTGAGCGTGCTGTGCTTCGGCGACAAGGTTGCCGGCTACGCCAACTACGGCCGCAACCGCGCCCGCAGCCTGCATTTCGACGGCGAGATCTACGAGCTCTATCTGCGGCCTGAATTCCAGGGCCTCGGCTTCGGTCGGCGGCTGTTCACGGCAGCACGCCGCGACCTGGGACAAAGCGGCCTCAAGAGCATGGTGATCTGGGCGTTATCGGACAACGAAGCCGCGACAGAGTTCTATCGCGCGCTCGGCGGCCGCATGGTGGCGCGGTCCTCGGAACGCTTCGGCCAAAAGTCGCTCGACAAGGTTGCCTTCGCCTGGAGCAACTGATCCGTCTGCGCCGCCGCTGTTTTACTCTGGCGAAGGCGGCGGGCTCGGGCTATTCGATCCGCTCCCGTAATCAATCACCCTGGAGTCCTCGATGCGTCTCGACGCAATTCCCGTCGGCGTCAACCCGCCTCATGATGTCAACGTGATCATCGAGGTCCCGGTCGGCGGCGAGCCGATCAAATACGAGATGGACAAGGACGCCGGCACCTTGGTGGTTGACCGGTTTCTTTATACCGCCATGCGTTATCCGGGGAACTACGGTTTCATCCCGCACACCCTGTCGGACGATGGCGATCCGTGCGACGTGCTGGTCGCCAACACCCGCGGCATCGTGCCGGGCGCGATGATGAGCGTTCGCCCGGTCGGCGTGCTGTTCATGAGCGACGAGGCCGGCCACGACGAGAAGATCATCGCGGTGCCGTCGTCGAAGCTGACCCAGCGCTACGACCGCATCAAGACCTATTCGGACCTGCCCGAGATCACGCTGCACCAGATCCAGCACTTCTTCGAGCACTACAAGGACCTCGAGCCCAACAAATGGGTGAAGGTGCTGCGTTGGGGCGGCGCCGAGGACGCCCACAAGCTGATCCTCGAAGGCATCGAGCGCGAAAAGGCTGCCAAAGCCGCCAAGGCTTGAGGCCCTGCAGCGGCCACCAGGGAGACTGTGATGCGCCGGCTGCTGAAATGGATCCGCAACATCGTGGCGATCGCGCTTGTCGCGGTCGCCGGCCTCGCTGCGGTGCTGGCCTACAACGCCTTCCGCCAGCCGTCGCGGCAACTCGCGGTCGATCCGGTGCCGCCGGTCGAGATCGACGACCAGGGCGCCGCGCAGCGGCTCGCCGCGGCGATCCGGTTTCCGACCATCTCGAATTTCCTCAATCCCGAGCAGGACGCCGAGGCGCTGCGCGGCCTGCAGGCGCATATCGTCGCCAGCTTTCCGGCGCTGCACGCCGCCGCCCAGCGCGAACTCGTGGGCGGCAAAAGCCTGCTCTACACATGGCAAGGCTCGGACCCGACCGCCAAGCCGATCGCGCTGCTGGCGCATCAGGACGTGGTGCCGATCGCGCCACGAACCGAGCAGGACTGGCAACACAAGCCGTTCGACGGCGTGATCGCCGATGGCTACGTCTGGGGCCGCGGCTCCTGGGACGACAAGGGTAACCTTTTCGCCATTCTGGAAGCCGCCGAGCTGATGGCGCGGCACGGCTTCAAGCCGAAGCGCACCATCTATTTCGCCTTCGGTCATGACGAGGAAGTCTCCGGCCTGCGCGGCGCCAGGCAGATCGCCGATCTGCTCGCCTCCCGCAACGTGCGGCTCGACTTCGTGCTGGACGAAGGCCTGCTGATTACCGAAGGCGTGATGAAGGGCCTCGACAAGCCGGCGGCGCTGATCGGCGTCGCCGAAAAGGGCTACGCTACTCTGGTGCTGACCGCGCGCGGCACGCCGGGGCATTCGTCGATGCCGCCGCGCGACACCGCAATCGGCATGCTCGCGGCCGGACTGACGCAGCTCGAGAACAACCGGCTGCCGATGCGGATCCGCGGCTCGGTCGCCGAGATGTTCGACACGCTGGCGCCGGAGATGCGCGGCTTCAACCGCATCGTGCTGTCGAACCTGTGGCTGTTCCGGCCGCTGCTGCTGCGCGAATTCGCCAAGAGCGGCGCCACTGCGGCGATGGTGCAGACCTCGACGGCGCTGACCGTGTTCAACGCCGGCGATAAGGACAACGTGCTGCCCGGCGTCGCCGAGGCCAGCGTGAATTTCCGGCTGCTGCCGGGCGACACCCAGACCAGCATCGCCAACCACGTCCGCAGCAGCATCGCCAACGACCGCATCTCGATCGCGCCGTTCGACGGCAATTTTGATCCGCCGCCGGTGACCGGCACCGCCGGCCCGGCCTACGCCACGCTCAACCGCACCATCCGCGAGATATTTCCCGACGTCATCGTCGCGCCCGGCCTGATGATTGCCGCGACCGACTCGCGGCACTATGCGGGCATCGCCGACAACATCTTCCGCTTCTCGCCGGTCCGCGCCAATTCCGACGACCTCAAGCGCTTCCACGGCACCAACGAACGCCTCAGCATCGGCAACTACGCGGACATGATCCGGTTCTACGTCCGCCTGATGCAGGCGACGGCGGGGTAGTCCACCCAGTTACGCTACCTCCGTCATTGCGAGCGAAGCGAAGCAATCCAGCTCCGTGCACTGCGCTTCTGGATTGCTTCGCTTCGCTCGCAATGACGGTCAGGCGCAGTTCGCAGCTCGTAGGATGGGTTGAGCGCAGCGAAAGCCATCAAACCCGTGCATGTCCCTCGTGGGTTTCGCTACGCTCAACCCACGCTACGGGCTCTGGCTTACACCGCCGGCTTCGGCAAACCGTGGATCGCGCTGGCGGCGCGGACGGTGTTGACCAGCAGGCACGCCACCGTCATCAGGCCGACACCGCCCGGCACCGGGGTGATGGCGCCGGCGACGTCCTTGGCTTCGGCGAAGGCGACGTCGCCGAGCAGCTTGTCCTTGCCGCCATCCGGCGACGGCGTGCGGTTGATGCCGACGTCGATCACGGTGGCGCCCGGCTTGATCCAGTCGCCTTTGACCATCTCGGCCTTGCCGACCGCGGCGAACACCAGGTCAGCCTGCCGGCACAGCGCCGGCAGGTCGCGCGAGCGCGAATGCGCGATCGTCACCGTGGCGTTCTCATTGAGCAGCAGCTGCACCAGCGGCTTGCCGACCAGATTGGAGCGGCCGATCACGATGGCATTCATGCCTTCGAGCGAGGCATGCACCTGCTTGGCCATGATGATGCAGCCGAGCGGCGTGCACGGCGTCAGCGCGAACAGCCCGGAGGCGAGCCGGCCCGCATTGGTCGGGTTGAGGCCGTCGACGTCCTTGGCCGGATCGATCGCGTCGATCACCGCGGTCGAATCAAGCCCCTTCGGCAGCGGCAATTGCACCAGGATGCCGTGCACCGCCGGATCGGCGTTGAGCTGTCCGATCAGCGCCAGCAACTCGGCCTGCGGCACGTCGGCCGGCAGCCGGTGCTCGAACGACGCCATGCCGGCTTCCTGAGTCTGCTTGTGCTTGCTGCGAACGTAGACCTCGGAGGCCGGGTCGCTGCCCACCAGCACCACCGCCAGGCCCGGCGTGATGCCGTGATCGCTCTTGATCCGCGCCACCTCGGCGGCCACGCGGGCACGCAGTTCGGCCGAGATGATTTTTCCGTCGATGATCCGGGCAGTCATGTCGTCCCCTTCCGAGTCGAAACAAAAAACCTCTCCGACTGGAGAGGCGAATGCCTTGTGCCCTCGAAGGCCTCCCGTTCGATCGGCTCAGTCGGGCTTTGCTGCCATCAATTGGCGCAGCGCCTCGCCGAGCTTCTTCGGATCGCCGTCGATCGCGATCTGTTTCTGCCGCGAGGTCGTCCCTGACAGCAGCCGAACGTCACGTTTCGGCACCCCGAGCGACTTCGCCAGCAGTTCGATCACCGCCCGGTTGGCCTCGCCGCCCTCGGCGATCGCCCGGACTCGCACCTTCACCACGCTGCGGCCGTCCGACAGCGTCTCCACGCCGTCGATGTCGTCCCGGCCGCCTCGCGGTGTAACCCGCACCGCCACGGCGACGCCCTGAGCAGAATACCGCCACGCCTCCGCCATGGAAACTCCTGACAGTCTGGTCAGCGGCTCAGAACACCGCAGGGTAGATGTAATAGGTGATCACCCGCTGCAGGAACATGATGATCAGGATCAGGATGATCGGCGAGATGTCGAGGCCGCCGAGCGACGGCAGCAGATTGCGAATCGGCGCCAGCAAAGGCTCGGTGATTCGATAGAGGAATTCGGACACCGCCGAGACGAACTGGTTGCGGGTGTTCACGACGTTGAAGGCGATCAGCCAGGACAGGATCGCCGAGGCGATCAGCAGCCAGATGTACAGATCGAGAATGATGAGAATGATGTCGAGAATGGCGCGCATGGCGGGGAAAAGCTCGCGGGTTCGAACGCGGAAAGGCTGTGCCGTAAATATCGGTTCGGCCCGGTCCAAACAAGGGAACTCAGGGCAATAAAGCCTGATGACGATGACGTGTCAGAAGCCGCAGTCACGTCCTTGACTTGGCGTTCGCCGCCACTGTAAATGGCGGCACTCGCTGATCGGTGCCCCGCGCATCGACCGCGGAGGGGCCATAGCTCAGCTGGGAGAGCGCGTCGTTCGCAATGACGAGGTCGGCGGTTCGATCCCGCCTGGCTCCACCAGCCTTCGCTGGCTTTGCCAGCTTCGGCTCGGCAAGCCTGCCTATCGTGGCGAAGGCTGCCGCGACGTAGCCCGTAGGGCGAAGACGGGCCGCTGACCGAGGCGGCCACGCGCAGCAACAATCCCAGCACTGACCTTTCCAAGCTCTGTTAGACTTGAGCACCACCCATCCGTCATGGCCGGGCTTGTCCCGGCCATCCACGCCTTTGCTGAGGTCGACCGTCGAAGGCGTGGATGCCCGGGACGAGCCCGGGCATGACGCGTGGTGAGGGCTGTTGCTGATCTCAGACGCCGACTTCCAGGCCCCTCACGCGCTCTTAAATTGCGGTGGGCGCTTTTCGACGAAGCTGGCGACGCCTTCCTTGAAATCTTCGCTGCCGAGCGAGACGGTCATTTCGCGGTTGGCCTCGATGGTGGCTTCGGCGAGCGTCTGGAACGGCACTTCGTAGAGCTGCCGCTTGATCACTCGCATCGAGGCCGGCGAGACGTTGTCGGCGAGATCGCGCGCATACGCATAGGTCTGCTCGCGCAGCTGGTCGGCCGGATACAGCCGGTTGACCAGCCCGATTCGCAGCGCCTCCTCGGCCGAGACGCGGCGCGCCGACAGCAGCAGATCCAGCGCGTTGGCGTGGCCGACGATGCGCGGCAGCATCCAGGAGATGCCGTGCTCGGCGATCAGTCCGCGCCGCGCGAACGCAGTGGTGAACACCGCGCTATCCGCCGCAAAACGGACGTCGCAATACAGCGCGTGGACCAGGCCAATGCCGGCGGTAGCGCCGTTCAGCATGCCGATGATCAGTTTGCCGATCGACGGGTAGAACGCATAGCGGGTCTGCCAGTCGGCGCGGCGGTTCATGTCAAATGCCGGCAACGCCGAAGCGCGGCGAATATCGGCCGGGTCGATCTTCTGCAGCACCTCCATGTCGGCGCCGGCGCAAAAGCCACGCCCCGCGCCGGTCAGCACGATCACCCGAACCTCTGGATCGGCGGCCGCGCTCTCCATCGCCTCGCGCACTTCGCGCTCCATCACCGGGGTCCAGGCGTTCATGCGGTCCGGCCGGTTCAGCGTGATGGTCGCGATCCGATCCGCGACCTCATAGAGGATGTGTTCGGTGCTCATGGCGTCTCCCTTTCTTGCTCTTGTTGCGCCCTTGAGACGGGCCGTCTTGATGAAGTCGTCGGAGCTGATCAGTCGCGGCGTGAGCCTTTCGGATGCGCCAGATAGGCCTTGGTTTCCGGGCGCTCCTGGAGCCAGCCGGACCAGCGGCCGAACACCTTGGTCATGCGCTCCGGCGCGACGCCGAGCTGCTGCATCGCCACGCCGCCATTCACGGACTCGCGATACTCGGCAATCAGCCCATCCCGCAGCACGAAGCGGCTCATGCCGTCGATCACCACGCGGCGGCCGGCGAACTCCGGAATGGTCGAGTTGAAGCTTGACAGCGACCAGGCGTAGCCCTGCGTGCCGTCGCAAACCGGGTCAAACATCTCCCAGCGATAGTCGGCCGCGTCGCGGTGAAACAGGCCCTGCATCATCTGGGCGATGTCGGCACGGCCGGTGTGCGGGCCGTAGATGTAGTCGTGATACACCGCGTCTTCGGTGAAATGCGCCGCGAACCGGGCGCCGTCGCCGGACTCGGCCGAGCGGGTGAATGCTTCCAACAGCCGCGCGAAATCCTCGCTCGTCATACCGCCTCCCACGCTGCGCCGATCGTGAGAGCCGGCGCTTGCGGCGAGACTAAAGCATGATGGCCGAAGCTGGCGAGCAGTTTTCAGGTGAGCTCAGCGCCGCCGCAACTGAAGGCCGCTGACGGCCGCGGCGACAAAGCCGCGCGGGAAGAAGCGCAGCAGGAACGGCACGGCCTTGACGCCGAGTCCCGGGATCACCAACCGCTTGCTGTTCATCAGGCCCTGATAGGCCTGCCGCGCGACCTCGGCAGGTGGCACGTTCAGCACCACCGAATCGAAGCCGGGCTTGAATCCGGCGCGAAGCTGAAATTCGGTCGGCACCGGCCCGGGGCACAACGCGGTGACGCGCACACCTTTCTTGCCGAGCTCCTGGTGCAGCGCTTCGCTCAGCGACAGCACGTAGGCTTTGGACGCGTAGTATACGGCCATACCGGGCCCCGGCAAAAAGCCGGCAATGGATGCGACGTTGAGGATACCGCCGCGCAGCGCGGTGATGCTGGCCGCGTACCGCAGCGACAGATCGGTGAGCGCGCGGATATTGACGTCGATGATACCGAGCTGGTCCTCGCGGTCCATCTCCGCGGCGCGTCCGAACAAACCGTAGCCGGCGTTGTTCACGAGATATTCCACCTCGACACCCGCCGCAGCGAGGCTGGCCACGATCTCGTCGACGCTGTCAGGCCTTGCAAGATCGGACGCAATGATGATCGGCGCCGCCCCGCCCTTGGCCGTGATCTCGGCCGCCAGCGCTTCCAGTCGGTCAGCCCGACGCGCTACCAGAACGACTCGATGCGACTTGGCGGCGAAGATCCGCGCCAGTTCTGCACCGATACCGGCCGATGCGCCCGTAATCAAAGTTACGCGTTCAGTCACGATTCAGACTCGCCAATTGGAGGCCCCGGATCATTGCTAGGCCTTAGGCAAGATGCAAGCAGCGTGCAAGGCTGTTCGCCGATCAGCCCGCCGCTTCGCGCCCCAACGCAACAAAGCCGGCGCCATCAGCACCGGCTCGGTCGATCATGACAATTCGGTAATAAGTAGCGGCCGGCTTAGTTCGCCGGGTCGGGCTCGACCTGCTGGGCCGCCACCTGGCGCTTGAGATTGATGCGATCGCGCGCCGAGACGGCGAGCAGATCGGCCGCGCGCCACACGACGTTCTCCTCGAATTCCGTGACATTGCCGTCGGCGAACACCAGCTCCCACATCATCTCGATGATGCGCAGCCGGCCCTCTTCGTTCACCGAACGCATGATAACGCTGGTGAAGTGATAGAGATCGACCGCTTCGCCTTCGACCAGCATGGCGTTCTCGATCAGCCGGGTCGCGGTGGCAGAATCGAGACCGAAGCGGCTTTCGAGCAGCGAATGCAGCTTGCGGCGCTCGACCTCGGTGGGTTCGCCGTCGAGCGAAATGACATGAATCAGCAGCGCGGTGGCGGCGAGGCGATAGCCGCCGTCGTCGAAATTCAGCTCGTCTGGCGCACTCGGCGCGACCACGTCGGAAATGAATTGGCGCAGTTTTTCCAGCATCGGGGGCTTTCGCAAAGGGCGCGAGCGCAGGGCTCACTCTATGACGCGGAAATCTAACGTCGGCAATCGGGGCCGGTTCCGCTGGCCGAAATGACACTTTGTCAATGTCGCCAAGGCGTTAAGGAATTTCATAGACCAGCACCTTGTCGGCGATGCCGCGCAGCGCGGCGTGCTTCTCGATCGGCGCAATGGCGTGCTCGTCCAAAATCCTGGTCACCGCCGGCACATCGATCACCGCCCCGGTGAGGTGAATCGCCTGCGTGGTGGCCAGGCCGAGCACACGTGCGGCGATATTGACGGTCTGGCCGAAGTAATCCTGGCGGTCGTTGAGCATCACCGCCAGGCACGGACCTTCGTGGATGCCGATCTTCACCACCAGATCCTTGGTACCGCGCTCTTCGTTGAGCGCGTCCATCGCCTTGCGCATCCGCAGCGAGGCTGCGAGCGCGTGCTCGGGGCGGTTGAAGGTCGCCATCACAGCGTCGCCGATGGTCTTGACCACCGCGCCCTTTTCGGCCGCGATGATCTCCAGCAGCGCCCGGAAATGCGCCCGCACCAGATCGAATGCGGCGAGATCGCCGACCCGCTGATACAGCGCGGTCGAGCCCTTGAGATCGGTGAACAGGAAGGTCAGCGAGGTGATCTTCAGTCGTTGCTCGGCGGTGAGGTTGTCGGCCTTGAACACGTCGCGAAAGGTCTGATTGGTCAGCATCCGCTTGGCGGTGAGGATCGGCTTGCGCTTGCCGAGCAGCGTATGCAGCGCATCGGCCGCGACCCACACCGCCGGCAGCACGCGGGTTTCGGTCGTGTTGGTCAGCGTCAGTTTCACCGGCCCCGGCTGCAGCGACAGCGTCGGCGTCAGCGCATGGCTGCGATTGTAACTCAGCGAGACCGACCGCACCTCCTCGGTGCGTTCGCCGGCGACGTCGATAAATTGCGCCGCGTGCGTCACCGGCTCGAACACGATGATGAATTCAGTCGGCAGCTCGAGTGATAGTTCGGCGGTCTGGCCCGGTGCGATCTCGATCGCGGCGAGCGTGTCCTGATCCGACAGCCGGGCCAGCACCTGCTCATCGATCTCGATCCCCGAGCTCCAATACACCTGCCGTGTATAGTCCCACAGCGACAGCCTGTCGGGATCATGGGCGCCGATCCGGCGCACCGACGGATGCACCGTGAAGGCGGCTTCGACCTGGTCGTCGAGTGAGGCCTCGTAGCCCTTGGCGCACAAGGCGCAGATGTACTCCTCATGGCGCAGCGCCTTGAGCGATGGATGACTGTCGAGCACACCGCTGCAGCCCGGGCACAGCACGTTCCAGCTCATGTCGAACAGCCCGAGCTGGGCAGCGTGCAGGAAGCCGGAGATCACCTTCTCTTCGTCGAGTCGATTGCGCGCCGCGAATTCGAGCAGATTGATGCGGTTGAGTTCGGAATCCTCACCGCTCGCGATCATCTCGGCGATAGCGTCGACGACGCGCGGATCGGTGGTCTGGCGCAGCACGGCGTAAAGGGGGCGGACGTCGGTCATGGGCCTCATTTAGGTGGCGTCCGGCCCGCGGCCAAATGACGCCTGCTTGATCAGCGGCGGGTGAGCCGGAACGCCGGCGAGCGGTCCGGCTGGGTGGTGACGACGCCGATCGGCATCACCGGCTCGCGGTCGATCAGTTCGATCCGGAAGGCGCCGACGATCCGACTTAGCGCGAGCGTCGCCTCGACCAACGCGAAATGCGCCCCGATGCAGACCCGTGGCCCGAGGCCGAACGGCAGATAGACGAAGCGATCCGGCGGCGGCGCACCGGGCAGAAAGCGCGCCGGCTTGAAGGCGTTGGGATTGTCCCACAGCTTCTCATGCCGGTGCAGCAGCCACGGCGCGATCAGGATCACGTCGTGCTTGCGGATAGGCTCGCCGGCCACCGTATCGGGCCCGGCCGCGGCGCGGGCAATCAGGAACGCCGGCGGATACAGCCGCAGCGTCTCGTCCAGCACCGCCCGGGTGAACGGCAGCTTGTCGAGCGACTCGGTCGAACCAGCCGCTCGCGCTTCGTCGGCGACGTCGTTCTGCGTCTCCGGATCGAGTGCCAGCATGTAGAGCGCCCAGAACAATGCGGTCGCGGTGGTCTCGTGGCCGGCCAGAATCATGGTGGCGACCTGGTCGCCGAGCTGATCGTCGGAGAACGCTTCGCTAGTTTCCGGATCCCGCGCCGCCAGCATCAGATCGAACAGATCGCGCGGCGGCGCGCCGTCACTCTTGCCGGCGGCGCGCCGGGCCGCGATCAGTTCGCCGACAAATTTGGTCCAGCGCCGTCGGAAGAACGCGCGCGAGATATCCTGCGGGCTTGGCCAGCCGAGCGGCAGCAGCAGATCAAGGAAACGCGGGCTCGCCAGCTTCATGCCGTATTCGATGACGAAGTCGCGCAGCTGCTGGCCGTGCTGGCCCATCCCGAACGAGAACATCGTCCGCCCGGCGATCTCCAGCGCCAACCGCTGCATCGCCTCGCGCAGATCGACCGGCGCGCCGACGCTGCGCTCGAACTCGGCGACGATGTCTTCGGTCGCCGAGATCATATGCGGCACCAGCGTGCCGACCGCGCGCGGCGTGAACGCCGGCGCCAGCGTGCGGCGCTGATGCTTCCAGGCGCGGCCTTCGGCGAGCAGCAGGCCCTGGCCGAGGATCGGCCGCAGCACGCGGATGCCCGCCGCGGTGCGCGTGTAGTTCTCGTAATTGTCGACCAGCACATGCCGGATATCGTCCGGCATGTTGAGGATGTAGCTGGCGTGATTGAAGAAGCGGCCCTTGACGACGTCGTCTTCATAGGCGCGCTGGCCCCAGCTGGCGATCGCATTGTGGCGGATCGCGGCGAGACGGCCGAGCGCGCCCATGCCCTCCGGGGCGCGCGGCGGCGTCGGCGGCACCAGGGGCGCGCGCTCGGCGAGATCATAGGACTCGGCAATACTCACGGCGCGCTCCTGGCATTCGGTTTCGGCCCTATGGCTGAAGGTAGGGTGCAATCCGGGCGCCGGAAAGGCCGGCCGCCTGGTCTCAGCCGGTCAGCTCCGCCACCGAGATGCGGTTCTCGGACAATGGCCACGCCCGCGCCACGATGCGCTCCTCGTTGAACAGGCCGGCGACTGCGCGGCCGACTTCGGCGGCCGGAATCGTCACGGCGCTGACCGAATCGGTCGGCACGCCGGACTTGATATCGGTCGGCTGCTGACCGTCGAGCAGCACGATGTCGCGCGGCAGGCCGAAGTATCCGCGCGGCCGCGACAGCATCACCACGGCGCCGGCGCCCCCAGCCGGCGCTGCCGCCGGCTTGGCGGCGCGCAGATGCACGACGTCCGATGAGCGCGGGAACGGCGAGCGATAGATATGCGTGGTGAGTTCGCCAGGCTGGCTCAGCACGAATTCCAGCGGCCACGGCGACTGGGTATCGACCGGGCCCCAGCGCCCGTCCGGCCTACTGCGACCGTCATACAGCGCGGCGCCGATCCGCTCGCCGCTGTCCGGCGCGACCCGGTAGACCTCGACCCGTGCGCCCTCGACCGGCCGGTTCGTCGGCACGCCGCCGGGCGTTGCGGTGACGAGACCGCTGAGTTGCACGGCTACCTCGGGTGTGATCGCGATCACGCTCGGTTCGCGACCGGCGATAAACTTGTAGATCTCGCGAAAGGCGCGCGGATGGAACGCGACTTCGCGATGATCGAGCGCGCCGAGCACCAGGTTGCTCGCACCGCGCAGCTCCGGTCCCTCCGCGGTGACCCCGGTCGGCGTGCCCGGCTTGCCGACGAACCGGCCGTCGGGCTGCGCGTACTTGTCCTGTCCATCGCTGCGCAGCGTCAGGAAGGCGACGCCCTCGGTCACCTCGCTGTCGCCCTGATTGAGACCGCTCAGAAACGGCCCTTTGCCGTTGAATTCGTTGCCGAGCCCGGTGTCCCAGGCGTAGACGCCGTGGTTCGGCGTGCCGCACAGCACCGCGTGGCTGACGTCGCCGGCGCCGCCGGCCTTGATGTAGCTGCGCACCGCATTGCCGCCGCGCGAGCTGGCCACCAGTGCCACCTTGGCGGCGCCGGTGCGCTGCTTGAGGGCCGCAATGGCTTCGCCGAGTTCGCGGCGCTGGTCCTCGGTCGAGGAGCGGTTCGGCTGGGGAGCGCCATCATCGTTGCGAGCCAGCGGATCGGTGAAGTTCAGCGCCGCCACCCGCGCGCGCGGAACGCCGTTGGACTCCATCCGCCAGATTTGGGTGAGCCACAACGCGGCGTGATCGCCATTGCCGTGCACAAACAGGATCGGTGGAACGGCCGTGTCGCCGGCGGAGATTGCGGCGGTCTGCGCCGGCGCGCTGAGTGGCGCGGCGCCAATCAGCAGCGGCAGTGCGCCGAATGCCTTCAAAAGGCTGCGTCTGGTGGTCGGCAAGGCGTCCTCCCGGATTTTTGCAAAGCCTAGCAGGCGCTTGGCTCCGTTCAAGCGGCCGTTTGGCACTGGACAGGCGCGGAGGTTCGCAGGCATCACTGCACCGATTTCCGCGCCGGTCGGGGCGAGGATAACGTCGGAAGGGAAGGCTTTGATGACGGGCAGGCCGAAGCGCGGCGCATTTTCCCCCGGCGGCGTCGCGGCGCCGCTGCGCTATGCGCTGTTCCGGCGGATCTGGCTGGCGAGCCTGCTGTCGAACCTCGGCCTGATGATCAACGGCGTCGGCGCCGCCTGGGCGATGACCCAGATGACCTCCTCGGCCGACAAGGTGGCGCTGGTGCAGACCGCGCTGATGCTGCCGATCATGCTGGTGGCGATGCCGGCCGGCGCGATCGCCGACATGTACGATCGCCGCCGGGTTGCGCTGGCGTCGCTGTCGGTCGGACTTGCCGGGGCAGTGGCGCTCTCCGTGCTGGCGCATCTTGGTCTGGTGACGCCGGAGATCCTGCTCGGTTTCTGCTTCGTGATCGGCATGGGCATGGCGCTGTTCGGCCCGGCCTGGCAGGCCTCGGTGTCCGAACAGGTGCCGCCCGACGCCCTGCCGGCCGCCGTCGCGCTGAACGGCATCAGCTACAACATCGCCCGCAGCTTCGGTCCGGCGGTCGGCGGCATCATCGTCGCCGCAGCCGGCGCGGTGGCGGCATTTGCGGCTAACGCCGTTTTGTACCTGCCGCTGCTGATGGTGCTGTTCCTGTGGCGGCGTGTCAGCGAGCCGCCGCGGCTGCCGCCGGAGCGGCTGAACCGTGCGATCGTGTCCGGCGTGCGCTACATCGCCAACTCGCCGTCGATCCGGATCGTACTGATGCGGACGCTGGTCACCGGCATCGCCGGCTCCTCGGTGCTGGCGCTGATGCCGCTGGTGGTTCGCGACGTGCTCAAAAGCGGCGCTGAAACCTACGGCATCCTGCTCGGTGCCTTCGGGGTCGGGGCGGTGATCGGCGCGCTCAATGTCGGCTCCGCACGCGAACGGCTCGGCAGCGAGGGCTCGATCCGCGCCTGCACGGTGATCATGGGCGTGGCACTGGCAGCGATCGCGCTGAGCCACTCGGCGGTGCTGACAGCCGCCGCGCTGGTGGTCGCGGGTGCGGTGTGGATGCTGGCGATCGCGCTGTTCAATATCGGCGTGCAGCTGTCGGCGCCGCGCTGGGTGGCGGGCCGGTCGCTGGCGGCGTTCCAGGCCTCGATCGCCGGCGGCGTTGCGATCGGCAGCTGGCTGTGGGGCCACGTTGCCGATCTGGCCGGCGTCGAACTCTCGATGCTGATCTCCGCCGGCACCATGCTGGTGTCGACGCTGCTCGGGCTGTTCCTGCGCATGCCGTCGGTCGGCACCCAGATCGCCGACGCCGATCTGCTAGCGGATCCGGAGGTCAAGCTCGCGGTGACGCCGCGCAGCGGCCCGGTCGTGATCGAGATCGAATACCGGATTTCGGCCGAAGACGCGCGCTCGTTCTATGGCGTCATGCAGCAGGTGCAGCTCAGCCGGCAGCGCAACGGCGCCTATGACTGGTCGATCGCGCGCGATATCGGCGATCCGGAATTGTGGACCGAGCGCTATCATTGTCCGACTTGGCTGGACTATCTGCGCCAGCGCAACCGTTCAACTCAGGACGACCGAGCGTTGCACCAGCGCGCGATGGCATTTCACCGCGGGCCGGACGAGATCCGGGTTCGCCGCATGCTGGAGCGGCCGTTCGGCTCGGTGCGATGGAAGGAAGAATCGCCTGATCGCGCCACCGCCACCGAGGTGCTACCGGTTTCCGGCGTCAGCGGTGGCTCGACCTGAGCGAACTTATTGACCATGGTCGGTCAGAACCTTGGCGCAAGTTTTGCTAAGCCGGGACCGGTTCTTCTGCAAACAACCTAGAATGACCCCGTCGCCCTGATCCATCACCGATCGGCAGAACCGCGACACGTCACGGCCGCAGCCCGGATCGGGGCGGCCGGACTGGGCCTGCGCGACCGACACCAGCAGGAGCAGCGAAACGACCAAACCAACGACTTTCAACATCGAGCGAGTTCCGTATCGAGAATTGATCGAGCGGTTAGCAAGTCGTTAGCCACGTTGTTTGTTCCTTCGGCCCCGATGCCGGGCTGCCTGTACGGCTTTAACTGCTCACTTCCGAACACGCCCGGCCCCGGCGGGGCGAAGCCCGTCCTAGAGCTCCGGTTCTGATAAAATCAGAACCGGAGCTCTAGGTCTTTCTCTTGACGCGTTTTCTTCACGCGAACCGGTATCCACTTCGCTCGAAAACGCTCTAGCCGTCGCCCGGCACGATCACCGTCGGCTTGGTCATCTCGACCACATCCTTGGCCTGGTCGGTCAGAACCCGGAACTGGGTCTGCAAAAACTCAGTCTGGATGCGGACGACGTCCTGGAAGTCCTTGGCGTGCAGCAATCGCTGCGAAAAGTCGAAGGTCGCCTGCACATTGCGATCGACGTAGCTCTTCAGCGCGGAGGCCTGGCTGCTGTTTCCGATCGGCGTCACCGCCAGACTCTTCTCGATGAACTGCAGATAGTTGCTCATCGCGCCCCGCGCCTGTTCGAGGTTCTTCGACATCATGTTGAGAATGACGTCGGATGATTTGTCGTCTGCCATCGCGATCTCCTCGGCCCCCGGGCACTTTGTTATTCAGACGTCTGCATATTGATGTCGAAATCGCCCGCGCCGTCCAGCGACGACGGGGGCGATCTGCAAAGATGGCTAATCAGCCGATCCTGATCGACGATCGTCGTCAGTTGAACCGCGCCCGGTCGAGCTGATCGGTCGCCTTCTGGGCACGGTAGACTTCGCTGACGTACCAGGCCAGTACGATCAGCGTGGCGATCCGCACCACTGAGACCGGCAACATCAGGCTAAAGGCGACGATCAGCAGCGACACCGCGGCGGCTTTCACCACTTTCAACCGATCGTCGAAAATCGGCAGAAACCACGCCTTGTTTTCGTCCGCCCAGAATGGCGGCTTGATGCGGTGCAGGCCGTAGCGTGCCCAAGTATCTTTGAAGCCGAGTTCATAAGCCCACACCAGATACAGCGTGACCCAGAACGACAGGAAGGCGACGACGACGGACATCGG
The DNA here is from genome assembly GCF_003591005.1 of Rhodopseudomonas palustris. GTDB lineage: Bacteria > Pseudomonadota > Alphaproteobacteria > Rhizobiales > Xanthobacteraceae > Rhodopseudomonas > Rhodopseudomonas palustris_K. The sequence continues at coordinate 175,814 of NZ_QYYD01000003.1, read as the reverse complement.
TCCGGCGGCGAAGCCGATGACGATCAGCACGGCCAGCGCCAGTGCGACGAACCATTTCTGCATCGGTTTGACCTTTGATACGACGGGCGGCGCCGCCGCATGCCGGCGGCACAGCCCTTGCTGAAACGTGCCGGCGCTATTTGCGAGCGCAGGACACCACGATGGCGGTCGAGGACGGGCCACAGCTTGCCGTGATCTGTCCGTTCTCCACCACAAGACTTTCGCTGAACTTCGCCCCGGTCGAGCCGATGCAGATCGCCGAAATCAGCGCCTCGTCGGTCTCGCAGGTCGTCGGGCATCCATTGGCCGAGCACGACGACGATGTCACGGTGCGGAACACTGGCGGCGGTGGCGGCGCCGGCGCGACCGGCGTCGCGGCGACGGCGGGCTCGATCAGAACGGCAGGTGTGCCGACACGTTCGCTGACCGCAAGTGCAGCAACAAGGGCGACGGAGCAGAGCAGGATCATCGACGAGGAACGCATACTACCTCCATACCAATTGGGTTTGCACGATATCGGCCGTACCGAAGCATCGTAGCAACACCTCGAAATTTCAACAGGCACAAGTTTAGTCAGACTAAATAGCGAACGAATGAAGACGGTTGGCGGGATGTGAACTTCGGACGTGATGGCACGACGCCCGCACTTCGGTCGACCCATCACAGATGGCGTTACCGATGCCTATCAGTCTGTCAACGTGGCGGATTTCGCCGCATTGCGGGACGCCCGCGACGCGTTTAGATGCCGACAAGGGCGCGCCGGCACTCACAAGATCGACTGCGTACCGGTGAACGAGCCGCAAGTAGTTCGCAAATTCTGTCCGGAATAAACCGGACAGTAAGTCGTGGCGCGGAGTCAGCATTGAGCTCCACTTGCGCTCGCCAGCCAGCTGATTCGCCGCCGCGCAGCGCAACAGCTGAGCGCGGCTCGAGAGCAACCGCGCGGCTTGTCAGGCGAACGACAGCTTTGCGGGTCTAAGTCCAACGGGTCGGCGCTTTGATCAGGTGACGCTCAATCACTCGCCTTCCGGGATCGCCGGCCGCAACGCACATGTGATGGCGCGGCGCCCGGGCTTCGATGGGATGCTCTCGATGAACAACGTTCTACTTCTCAAGCTGCACCGCTGGATCACCCTGGTGTTCGCGCTGCCGCTGATCGTACTGATCCTCACCGGCCTGATCCTGTCGGCCGAGCCGATCATCCAGAGCCGCGGGCTGCCGGCCGGGCTGGTCGATGCCGATCGCCTCACGGCGTTGCTGCAGCGCTACGACCCCGCCGGCCAGGCGCGCGGGCTCAGCATCAACGCCAGCGGCCAACAGATGCGCCTGCTCGGCGTCACGGCACCGGCGATCGATCTCGTCAGCGGCGAGCCGGCCGCCACATCCGACCGGCTCGGCGACGTGATGCTGTGGGCGCGGCGCACCCACGAGCATCTGCTCGGCTACGACTGGCTGGTGATCGGATCGACCATCGCGATGGTGGTGATCATGGGCATCGGCATCGTGATGGGCCTGCCGCGTCTGCGCAACAGCCTTGCCGGCTGGCACAAGGGCGCGGCATGGCTCACGCTGCCGCTGCTGCTGCTCAGCCCGATCACCGGGCTGTTCATGGCATTCGGTTGGACGCTGACCGGCGCACCACCGTCACCGCTCCGGCCGCCGCTGCCGCTCACTGAGGCGGTGCGCTCGCTGGCGCAGACGCACGACGTGTCGCATCTGGCGATGCTGGCGCAGCGCGGCCAACGAATGATGGCGCGGATCTACGAGGACGGCGAGTTGCGCGCCTACACGTTCACGGCCGGCGGCGTGACGCCGATGCCGCGCAATTGGCCTCGGCTGTTGCACGAGGGCAATTGGTCGGCGCTGATCGCCGGCACACTCAACCTCATCGTCTCGGTGGTGCTGGCCGGACTGTTGAGCACCGGCCTGCTGCTCTGGGCGCGGCGCAAGCTGCGGCAGCACCCCAAGCGGGCCAGCATCGCGCCGTCCGCGCGGCCCTCAAGTCCGACATCGCCATGAAGTCGCTGCTCGGCGCGAAAGTATAGTCTCTCCGTCCAGCGCGGTGCACTGAGCTTCTGGATTGATACGCTTCGGTCGCAATGACGCTGGCGGAAGGCGCGACTACCCGATCGCCCCGCTTGTGACGGGCGTGAAGTCCGGAACGCCGAGTTCGTCCTTGCGGTGACAGGCGACGTAGTGCTCGGGGCCGGTGGTGTCGAGGAACGGCAGGTCTTCCCGGCAGCGCTCGATCACGAACGGGCAGCGGCCGGCGAAGCGGCAGCCGGGCGGCGGATCGACCGGCGACGGCGGCTCGCCCTTGACCAGATACTTCGCCTTCAGCTCGTCGCGCAGCGGGCCGGGCGGCACCGCGGCCGACACCAGCGACCAGGTGTAGGGATGGCGCGGTGCGGTGAACAGCGTCGAGGCCGGCGCCTGCTCCACCACCTTGCCGAGATACATCACGGCGATCTCGTCGCAGAACTGCTGGATGACGCCGAGATCGTGCGAGATGAAGATGTAGGTCAGCCCGCGCTCGCGCTGCAGCTTCTTCAAGAGGTTGAGAATCTGCGCCTGGATGGCGACGTCGAGCGCCGACACCGCCTCGTCGCAGACGATCAGCTCCGGCTCCGGCGCCAACGCGCGGGCGATGCACAGCCGTTGCCGCTGGCCGCCCGAAAACTGATGCGGAAACAGATCGGCGGCTTCGGGCGGCAGGCCGACTTCGGCCAGCAATTGCTTGACGCGCGCATCGCGCTCGCTGCGGCTGCCGATGTTCAGGAGGTCGAGCGGCTCGCGGATCTGGTCGCCGGCGCGGCGGCGCGGATCGAGCGCCGAGAATGGGTCCTGAAACACGATCTGCACGTGCCGGCGCACCTGCCGCAGCGGCTCGCCGGTCAGCGGCATGATATCCTCGCCGCGAAACACGATCTGGCCGGAGGTCGACGGCACCAGCCGCATGATCGCCTGTGCGGTGGTCGACTTGCCGGAGCCGCTTTCGCCGACGATGCCGAACGTGGTGCCGCGCTTGACGCGAAAGCTGACGCCGTCGACAGCATGAACGAACGACGGCTTGCCCCACGGCCGCTTCTTGCCGGCGCGGAAATGCACCACAAGGTCGTTGACGTCGAGCAGAATCGGATCGCCGTCCGGCGGGTTCGCGCGCTGATGCATTATGCGGCGATCTCCTCGGCGCGCCAGCACGACACAGTATGGCCGGGCGCGATGGCGCCGAGCGGCGGCTGCGGCCGCGAGCGGCACACCTCGCGCGCATTGGCGCAGCGCGCCAGGAAGGCGCAATCCGGCCCGCGCTGGCCGAGCGACGGCACCATGCCGGGGATCTCGCCGAGATCGACCCAGCGGTCGGGCTTGGCGACGCCGACCGCCAGGTGCGGCACGCAGCCGAGCAGCCCGCGCGTATAAGGATGGCGCGGCGCCGCCGCGAGTTCGTGCGACGGCCCGGTCTCGATGCAGCGGCCGGCATACAGCACCGCGATATCGTCGGCGAGTTCGGCGACCGCGCCGAGATCATGGGTGATCAGCACGATCGCGGTTTCGGTCTCGTCCTGCAGCTTGGCGAGCAGGTCGAAGATCTGCGCCTGCACGGTGACGTCGAGCGCGGTGGTCGGCTCGTCGGCGATCAGGAGCTTCGGCTTGCAGGCCAGCGCCATCGCGATCATCACCCGCTGCCGCATGCCGCCCGACATCTGGTGCGGATACGCCTTGGCGCGCTGCTCGGCGGCCGGGATCTGCACCGCCTTGAGGAACTGCACAGCCTGCTCGGTCGCATCCTTGCGGCTCATGCGGCGGTGATAATACAGCACCTCGGCGATCTGATCGCCGACCGTGTACAGCGGATTGAGCGCCGTCATCGGCTCCTGGAACACCATCGACACCGCGTCGCCGCGCAGCGCGCGCATCCGCTTGTTGCGGGCGGTCAGAAGGTCCTCGCCTTCGAGCAGGATACGGCCGCCGGTGACGACAAAGCCCTCCGGCAGCAGCCGCATGATCGCCAGCGCCGTCATGCTCTTGCCGCAGCCGCTCTCACCGACCAGCGCAATCGTTTTGCCCTTATCGATGGTGAACGACAAATTCTCCAGCACCGGCACCAGATCGCCGCGGCGATCGGTCATGCTGACGCTGAGATTGTCGACTTCGAGCACCGGCGCCATCATCACCTCCGTCGCAGCCGCGGATTGACCGCATCGTTGACGCCGTCGCCCACCAGGCTGATCGCCAGCACCGACAGGAAGATCGCGGCGCCGGGGAACGTCACCGCCCACCAGGCGTCGAGCACGTAGTTGCGGTTCTGGCCGATCATCAGGCCCCAGCTCATGGTGTTGGGATCGCCGAGGCCGAGGAAGCTGAGGCCGCCCTCGAACAGGATGGCGACGCCGATCGCCAGCGTCGCCGACACGATGATCGGCGGCAGCGCGTTCGGCAGCACCACCCGCAGGATCAGGTGCAGATTGCCGGCGCCGGCAGCGCGCGACGCCTTGATGAAATCGAGATCGCGCAGCCGCATGAATTCGGCGCGCGTCAGCCGCGCCGCCGAAGTCCAGCTCACCGCGCCGATCGCCAGCGTGATCGTGGTCAGCTTCGGCCCGAACAGCGTCACCAGCACCATGGCGAACAATAGCGGCGGCAGCACCTGGAAGAACTCGGCGATCTTCACCAAGAGGCTGTCGATCCAGCCGCCGAAGAAGCCGGCCAGCGCGCCGACCGTGACGCCGATGGCGATGGTGATCAGCGCCGCCACCGCACCGACCGTCAGCGTCGCGCGGCCGCCATGCACCAGGCCGGCCAGCACATCGCGGCCGAGATAATCGGTGCCGAGCCACGCATCCGCCGACGGCGGCGTGAACGGCAGGCCGACAATCTCCAGAGGATCGATCGTGTAGACCCACGGCCCAAGCACCGTCATCGCCACCAGCACGATCAGCAGCACGGCGCCGGCGACGCCGGACGGGCTCTTCATGAACTGGCGGAAAGCCGCCCTGGCGGGTGACACGGCCGGCGTGGCAGGTAACACCACCACGGCGGCCGATGGCGGAGTCGCGATCAGGGTGTGGTCGAGCGTGCTCATCGGGCCCCCGCGCGGATTCGTGGATCGATCAGGCGGTAAACCAGATCGGTGATGATGTTGGCGGCGATGACCATCACGGCCGAGAAGAACAGCACCGCCATCAGGGTCGGGTAGTCGCGGCGCAGAATCGAATCGAACACCAGCCGGCCCATGCCGGGCCAGCTGAACACCGTCTCGACCAGCACCGCGCCGGCGAACAGATTGCCGAACTGCAACCCGACCACAGTGACGATCGGGATCAGCGCGTTACGCAGCGCGTGCTTGAAGATCACCACGCTCTCCGGCAGGCCCTTGGCGCGCGCGGTGCGGACATAGTCGGCCGACAGCACGTCGATCATGTTGACGCGGGACAATCGCGAATATTGCGCGATGAACACCAGCGCCAGCGTCAGCGACGGCAACACCAGATGGGTGGCGACGTCGAGCACATAGGCGAAGCCGCTCTTCGGATTGACGACGTCGGCCATGCCGTTGACCGGCAGCACCGGCCACACCGAGCCGAACAGCAATAGCAGCATCAGCCCGGTCCAGAACACCGGGGCGGCGTAGCCGGCCAGCGATAGCACGGTGACGCCGTGACTCAGCAAGCCGTTGGGGCGCCGCGCGCTGATCACGCCGAGCAGCGTGCCGATCATCACCGCGGCGAACAGCGACGACAGCGCCAGATACAGCGAGGCCGGCAGCCGCTGGGCGATCAGCGACAGCACCGGCTGGTTGAAGTAGTAGGAGTAACCGAAGTCGCCGTGCAGCACCTTGCCGAGATACGTGAACAGTTGCGTCAGCAGGCTCTGATCGAGACCGTATTTGGCGCGCAGTTCGGCGATCACTTCAGCCGACGCCCCACCCATCTCGCCGGCGATCACCTGCACCGGATCGCCCGGCGCAAGATGGATCAGGCAGAAATTCAACACCAGCACCGCGAGCAGCAGCGCCGCGGCATTGGCGAGTTTTCCGAAAAGATGGGTGAGAAGCGTCATGTGGCTGGTTCGCGCTCTGCTTGATCAGGTCTTCGGCGGCGTCGCCCAGTAGATTTCGTCGAGCGGCGAGACGACACCCCAGATCGTCGTCGGCAGCCCGCCGAGGCCCTTGGCGAAGGCGTTGCGGAACGGCACGGCATTGATGAAGAAGATCGGCACCTCGTCGACGACGATTTTCTGGAATTCCGAGTACAGCGCCTTGCGCTTCTCGGGCGAGGTTTCGACCGCCGCCTTGGCAAGAAGGTCGTCGACCTTCGGATTGGAATACTGCTGGGTGTTAGACCAGATGATGCCCTTGCGGATATTCGACGTCAGGTACGTGCGGTCGACGCCGATCACCGGGTCGGCCCAGTTGTAGACAGAGTCCATCGTCAGATCGAAATCGAAGTTCGACACCCGTTGCGCCCAGGTCGGGAAGTCGGGCGCGGCGCGGACTTCGAGATTGAGGCCGATGCGCTTCAGCGCCGACCGCATGTACTCGGCGACGTTGCGCTGCTGCTCGTCATTGCCCGGCAGATAGTCGATCGTCAGCGTTGCGCGGACGCCGCTGCCGTCCGGTTTCAGCCCGGCTTCGTCGAGCAGCTTGTTCGCCTTGGCGACGTCGAATTTGTAGAGCTCGACATTCGGCTCGTCGAACGGCGAGCCCGGCGCGATCGGGCTGATCGACGGCATCGCCTTGCCGCCCATCAGCTTGCTGACGATGAAGTCGCGGTTGGCCGCATAGGCGATCGCCTTGCGGACGCGAACGTCGTCGAGCGGCTTCTTCTTGGTGTTGAAGGCCAGCCAGTTGAGCGCGCCGAGGCCGGCAAAGCCCTTGTCGATGACGACGAGATCCTTCGCCTTCTCAAGCCGGTCGATGTCGCGGACGCCGGACAAGAACGGCAGCGCGTGCACTTCGCCGCGCTCGGTCGACACCATCAGGGCGTTCGGGTCCGAGATCAGCCGCACCACGATCTTGTCGAGCTTGGGCCGGCCCGGGATGAAGAACTTGTCGAATTTCTCCAGCGTGTAGTAATCGCCCTGCTTGTATTCGCCGAGCTTGTAGGGGCCGGAGCCGACCGGCTTGAGATTGGCCGGATGAGTTTTGACATCCTGGCCGTCGCCATAAACGTGCTTGGGCAGGATCGGCATCAATGCCGGCGACATCGCCAGCAGCAGCGCCGGATGTGGATGCGCCAGCTTGATGACCGCAGTCTTCGGATCGGGCGTCTCGACGCTATCGACGGCGGCCAGCATCGTCTTGAACGGATGGTTGGCCTTGATGGTCATGATCGAGAACGCGACGTCCTCGGAGGTCACCGGCTTGCCGTCGTGGAACACGGCGTCGTCGACCAGCTTCAGGGTGATCGACAGCCCGTCCGGCGCGACCTCCCAGGACTTGGCCAGATAAGGCTGCGGATTCCAATTTTCGTCGAAGCGCAGCGGGCTGGCGAAAATCTGCGTGCTCGGCAGCGCGGTGGCGATGCCGGACTGCACCGCGCCGTTGAAGTGACGCGGCACCTGCGTCGAGCCGATCACCAATGTGCCGCCGCTGCCGGCCGACTGCGCCCGGGTCTCGAACGGCAGCCCCATCAGGGCGGCGCCCCCGAGAGCGCCGATAACAAAGGATCGCTTCGTCAACTTCATCGATTTGAACTCCGCCATGAGGGTTCGAGACTAAGTGCTGTCGATCCGCGAGCGCGGCGTATCGACGAAACGGAACGGCAGGGCGCGGCGCTCATGCCGCGACACCGGCCGCGAGCGCGCGGTCGAGGATCGCGTCGAGCACCGCCGGCTCGGGCAGATCGGCGGTGCCGACGCCCACTAATACGATGCCGGCATCGTCGCCCGGCTGATCGGCCGGCACCAGCGACCATACACCTTCGACCATCTGAAACACCTGCGGCGAGTCCTCGCCGTCGAGCCGGCACGAGCCCTTCAGCCGCAGCAACTCCGGCGGCAGCGCCGCCACTGCGCCGGCGATGCGGGCGCGGTCGAACGCGCCGTCGCGGCGATAGGCAAAGCTGCGGAAGGTCTCGCCATGATTAGACGCTGGCAAGTCGGCACGGAACGCCGACGCTTGCGCGGGCGCATCGAGCGCCGACAGGCTCGGCAAAGAGTCGCGCGCTGTCTCGATCATCTGCATGCCGGGGCGCAGCGTCAGAACCGCCGCTCGCGCGGCCGCCAACGTTGCCGCATCGACCAGATCGGTCTTGCTCAGCAGCACGACGTCGCAGCGGTCGAACTGGCTGCGCACCGTGGCGCCGACGCGGGCGTCGCCGAGCAACGCGGCGATGCGGCTGGCATCCGCGAGCACGATCACGCGGTCGAGCCGCAATGTCGGCTCGATCAGCGCGATCTCGGCAATTTTCCACGGATCGCCGACGCCCGAGGCTTCGATCACGATGCGCTCGAACGGCACCTCCGCATCCAGCACCTGGCACATCGTCTCGATGAAGCTGGTGCCGATGCTGCAACAGATGCAGCCATTGGTCAGCGTCATGGTGGTGCCGTCATGGCCCTGGATCAGCGTCGCGTCGACGTTGATCTCGCCGAAATCATTGACCAGTACCGCGGTGCGCGGTCCGCCGCCGGCGAGCAGATGGTTGACGAACGTGGTCTTGCCAGCGCCGAGGAAGCCGCCGATCACCGTGACTGGGATGGTCGCGGTCGCTTTCCTCATGCGCGGGGCGCCTCCCGAACCACGCCGCCGACCACGGTGCCCCAGATCGTGATGTCTTTCAGCTTCTCCGGAGCAACGGTCAGCGGATCGTCGTCGAGCACGGCGAAATCGGCGTATTTGCCGGTCTCGACGCTGCCGACCAGATGGTCCATTTTGAGCGTATAGGCGGCATCGACCGTGATGGCGGCGAGCGCCTGCTCCACCGTCAGCGCTTCGCTGTCGCGGCCGAGCACGCGGCCGCCCGAGGTGACGCGGTTGACCGCGCACCAGGCAGTGAACAGCGGCGCCAGCGGCGTCACCGGCGCGTCCGAATGGATCGCGAACGGCACGCCGATGCGGCGCGCGGTGCCGGTGGCGTCGATCCGCGATGCGCGCTCCGGCCCCATGGTCAGCTCGTAATGCGCATCGCCCCAGTAATAGATGTGGTTGGCGAACAGATTGGCACAGACGCCAAGCGCCTTCATCCGCCGGAACTGCGCCGCATCCGCCATCTGGCAATGCTGCAGCGTGTGGCGATGATCCGGCCGCGGCGCCGCGATCTGCGCCGCCTCGATCGCGTCGAGCGCGGCTTCGGTCGCCTCGTCGCCATTGGTATGGATGTGGAGCTGGACGCCGGCGCGATGATACTTGTCGACCAGCCGCGGCAGTTCTTCCGGCGCGATGTACCACAGGCCATTGGCGGCGCCGTTGTGATAGCCGGGCCAGCGCAGCCGCGCCGTGAAGCCCTGGATCGAGCCGTCGACCACCAGCTTGACGATTCCGTAGTGCAGCTTGGCGCTGGCGTGGCCGCGCAGCGTCTCGAGCTTGGCGATCGCCTGCTCGGGGGTGTGCGACACTGCGGCGAGCGCCGGCACCAGGCGGACGCCAAAATCATCCTGGCTGGCGACGCTGCGATACACCTCGATGGTCGGATCGTTGAGGTCGTTGTGCAGGTCGGTGATGGTGGTAACGCCCTGCACGCAGGACGACGCCGCGTAGCGCCGCACGTCTGCCTCGGTGATGGTACCGGCCATCGGGTTGTGGCCGAGCGCGCGGAACAGCCGCATCCGCGCCGGGATGCCCTGCAGCTCGCCGCTGGCGAGGCCATCAGCGCCGGCGACGACGCCCGAGATCTCGGTCGCGCGGAGCAGATCGGCGAGTTCAAGCGTCGCGGTGTTGACATTGTTGATGTGGAACGAGGCGTGGACCACCAGCACCGGGCGCTTGGTGGAGACGCGATCGAGATCCTGCCGCGTCAGCATCTTGCCGCCGATATGCAGCGGGTCGAAGCCCCAGGCGTACAGCGGAGTCGCGTCGTCGGGCATCGCGGCTTCGGCCTGCTGCAGACGCGAAACGATCGACTCGATATCGGGAACACCGGCGACCACTTTGCCTTCCGGCGACCGCCGATCGAACGCGCCGACGTACGGCAGTTTCCACATCAGGCCTTCCATGATGTGGGCATGGCCCTCGACGAAGCCGGGCATCAGCACCTTGTCGGCGAAACGATTGTCGAGCCGTGCGCCATTGACACACAGCTCGTCGGCCGTGCCGGTCGCCACGATCCGCCCTTCACGCACCGCAACATGCGTCGTGAAGGGACGCGACGGATTCATCGTGATGATCTTGCGGGCCGAATAGACGACGGTATCGTGGTTCACGCTGCTGAGCCTTTCGAACTTACGATTGCAAGCGTGAAGCCATTGACCACCTCACACTAGCGCCAGATGGTCCGCACGAATGGAGCCAGCACCTATCCGCGTAGCGCCGGGCTCGCTGGCAGACTTCTTGCTTAACGCTCAGGATCCGACATACTTGGATTCCGCCCGTGGAATCTGCCCGCGTTGAGTAGGTTAAATCGTTTGGGAAAGCTCGCACAGGTCACCTACCCGGAAGCGTCGCGGGATCGAACGCTCGATCATTCAGCAAATGCCGCCTCATTAGGCAACAGCGACGCTCTATTCTGGGGTGCGTTGTTCCGGGGAATGGATCGCGGCGGTTCGTTCCTGCAGCTGCAGATCCGCCAGATCATCGTCACGGCGATCGAGGACGGCCGGTTGCCGCTCGGCATGCGCATGCCGTCAAGCCGCGATCTCGCGGCTGTGCTGAAGGTGTCGCGCAATACCGTAGTGATCGCCTACGAGCAGCTGGTCGACCAGAATTTCTTGGTGTCGCGCCAGCGCAGCGGTTACTTCGTCGCCGGCCTGCCTAAGAAGATCGCCACCGGCGCCGAGAAGCCGGCCGAAGCCGCGAGCCGGGACGATGCGCATTGGGCCGCCCGCTATGCGGTGCAGCCCTCGGCGCACCGTAACATCGTCAAGCCGGCCGACTGGCAGGCGCAGCCCTATCCTTTCATTTTCGGCCAGTTCGACCCCAGCCTGTTCCCCACCAATGACTGGCGCGAATCGGCACGGGCCGCGCTCAGCGTTCCCGAGATCAAAAACTGGGCGCGCGACCTGATCGACGGCGACGATCCGGCGCTGATCGAGCAACTTCAATTGCAGGTTCTGCCGCGCCGCGGCATTCATGCCCGCTCCGACGAGATCATGATGACGATCGGCGCTCAGCACGCGCTGTATCTGATCGCGACGCTGTTCATCAGGCACGGCACCCGCGTCGGCATCGAAGAACCCGGCTACCCGGACGCGCGCAACATCTTCCGGATGCTGACGCCGGACGTCGTACCGCTGCGCTCGAACTCGCAAGGCTTGTTACCGGACGACACGTTCCGCGGTTGCGCGCTGGCTTATGTGACCGCCAGCCACCAATGCCCGACCGCCACCGTCATGCCGCTGCAGCGAAGGCTGGAACTGCTGAAGGCTGCCGAGACCGGCGACGTCGTGCTGGTGGAGGATGATTACGAAGGCGAGCTGATGCCGGAGGCCGCGACGCTGCCGCCGCTGAAGAGCCTCGATCACGCCAGCAACGTGCTGTATGTCGGCAGCCTGTCGAAGGCGCTCGCGCCGGGGCTGCGGCTCGGCTATGTCGTGGCGCCGGCGCCGGTGATCCGCGAGCTGCGCGCGCTGCGCCGGCTAATGCTGCGCCATCCGCCGCTCAACAACCAGCGCGTCGCCGCGCTGTTCATCGGCCTCGGCCATTATCGCTCGCACCTGCAGCAGGTCGGCCGCGTGCTGCTGGAGCGCGCCAGGGTGCTCGACCGCCTGCTTCCCAAATATCTGCCGGACTGCACGTTCTCGCGCGGCCCCGGCAGCACCAACTACTGGATCGCCTGCCCGCCCGGCACCGACACCACCGCGCTGGCCCAAGCCGCGCTGGCGCAAGGCGTGGTGATCGAACCCGGCGCGGTGTTCTCGATGGACGAAACCGCCAGCCGGCACTGCTTCCGCCTCGGCTTCTCCTCGATCCGCACCGACCGCATCGAAACCGGCATCCAGCGCCTCGGCGAAGTGATCGCGGCGTATTTGAAAGCGGAATCGTGAAATCCGCCGTCATGGCCGGGCTCGTCCCGGCCATCCACGCCTTTCAACCGTCCAACGCGCAAAGGCGTGGATGCCCGGGACAAGCCCGGGCATGACGCAATCTGATGCGGCGAAGCGAACTACATCAGCTCGCTGAATCCCTTCGCGGCGCTGATCAGCGCAATCATCGCGAGGCTGGCGATCGAGATGTGGCGATGCAGCTTCTCGGTGCCGCGGCGGAAGCCGAGTTCGCCGACCCAGGTGCCGAGAAACATCACCGGCAGCGCCATCACCGCCAGCCAGATCACCGCCGGCGTGGCGAGGCCGACCAGCGCGATGCTGATGAAGGCTGCGATCGAGGTGGCGAGAAAGAACACCAGCATCGAGGCCCGCGCCGCCACGGCGCGGAACGGGCCAGACATGTAGTACACCACCGCGGGCGGCCCGGGCATCGCGGCCAGCCCGTTGAACAGCCCCGCGATCAGTCCGACCATCGCGGTGGCGAGCCGCGACGGCACTGCCGCCAGCGCGAAGCCGCGGCCGAGCATCAGCACCGCCACCGCGATGATCACCGCGATGACGATCCGCGCCACCGGCGCCGGCGCGACGCTGAGCGCCAGCGCGCCGAGCGGCGAGCCGATGACGGCGCCGACGATCAGCCAGCGTAACGAAGGCCAATGGCAGTCGCGATGATTGCGCCGCAGATCGTTGAGCCCGCCGAGACGCTGCAGCAGCACCGCGACCGGCACCGCCTTGGCGGGCGTCATGAACAGGCCCATCAGCGGCACGGCGGCGAGCGCGAAGCCAAAGCCGGTGAAGCCGCGCAGCAGCGCCGCTGCCATCACGGCGCCCAGCGTTGCGGCGATCAAAGGCGGCGCCGGAAGCGCGCTGGCGAGGCTCGCCTGCGCGGCGGCGATCAGATCCTGCATGCTGCGCTCACCGCATGTCGATGACGACGGTCTTCTTCTTGGTGAAGTGCTCGAGCATGGCCTCCAGCGACGCTTCCTTGCCGAGACCCGACTTCTTGAATCCGCCATAGCTCAGATTCGGTTGGATCGTCAGGTTCTGATTGACCTGAACGTAACCGGCGTCGAGCCGCTGCACGGCGCGGAGCGCTTGGCGCAAATCGTGCGTCCACACCGTCGCGGCGAGGCCGAAATCGCTGTCATTGGCGCGCGCGATGACGTCGTCCTCGTCGTCCCACGGCTGTACGCAGACCACCGGACCGAAGATCTCTTCGCGCATCAGCGGCGAATCTTCCGGCAGGCCGGTGACGATGGTCGGCTGCAGATACAGCCCGTCCTTGAGATGGCTGGCGCGCGGAATTTCCCCGCAGCGCGCGACCTGCGCGCCGGCAGTGCGCTCGCCGAGCGCCAGGTAGGATTCGATCTTGGCCTTCTGCCGCGCCGAGATCACCGTGCCGACATCAGTCGCCTCATCGAGCGGATCGCCGATCACCAGCTTGGCGAGCGCATCCTTCAGCTGAGCCACGAACGTGGCGAGCAGAGCGCTGTGGACGTAGATGCGGCTCGCCGCCGTGCAGCTCTGGCCCTGCCGGGTGAAACGCATGCCGGCGATCGCGCCGGCGATGACGCGCGCCATGTCGGCGTCCGGATAGACGATCATCGGGCTCTTGCCGCCGAGTTCGAGGCTGACCGGAATGATTTTTCGCGCCGCGGTCTGGTAGATTAGTTCGCCGACCGCCTGCGAGCCGGTGAACGTTACTTTGGCGACCGCGGGATGCTCGACCAGCGCCGAGCCGCAATCGCGGCCGGTGCCGCAGATCACGTTGAGCACGCCGGCCGGCAGCAGCTCGGCCATCAGCCGCGCCATCTCGATGGTGGCGAACGGCGCCTCTTCGGACGCTTTGACGACGACCGTGTTGCCCGCCACCAGCGCCGGGGCGATCTTGAGCATCATCAGCACCAGCGGCACGTTCCACGGCAGGATCGCGGCGACCACGCCGAGCGGCTCGCGGCTGGTGTAGGTGAGGATCTGCGGATCGAACGGCAGAGTCTCGCCCTTCAGCTCGGACGCCAGCCCCGCATACATCGTGACGATATCGATCGCAGTCGCGACTTCGCCGCGGCACTCGGTGCGGATCGCCTTGCCGGTCTCCAGCGCCAGCACGGCGGCAATCACCTCGCTGCGCGCCGCGATGGCGCGCGCCGCCTCGGCGATCAGTCTGCCGCGCTGCCGCGCCGGCGTCGCGGCCCACCCGGGAAACGCGTTCGCGGCGGCATCGACGGCGCGGGCGACGTCCTCGGAGGTCGCAGCCGGCGCGGCCGCGAGCAGCGCGCCGGTGGCGGGGTCGATCACGTCGAGCGTCGCGCTGGCCGCGGCCGGAACCAGCGCATTGCCGATCAGATGACGGCCCTGCAATTGCGTGAACACGTCCGACACGGCGGGCGCGATGGCGGGATTGATGCGGGTGTCGATGTTGATCATCGCATCACCTTGGCGATTGCGCATCGCGCGCGAAGGTCCAGCCGGGGCCAAGCCGTTGGGCCAGTTGCGGCCGGCCATTCTGGCCGCAGACATCGCGGCATCTGGTTCTAAGCATGCACGATCGCTCGTGACAGCCTGCGCTCTAAGCTGCCGGCCGATCCGCGCCACCATCACGGAGACGCCCCTGCGCCCACTATGATGGAATGTGTCTGCTATGTCGGAACTTGATACTCAGCGCCTGCGCCAACTCGAACTTCTGTTCGCCGCCTTCAATCGCCACGATGGCGCCGGCGTGATGGCGGTGATGACGGATGATGTCGTGTTCGATGCCGCTGCCGGGCCCGAAGCCTGCGGCCGCCGCATCAGCGGCGCCGCCGACGTCCGCGCCGCATTCGAAACCACCTTCGCGACCTTCCCGGATGTGAGCTGGGAATGCACGCGCCACGCCGTGTTCGGCGACCGCGGCATCTCCGAATGGATTTTTCGCGCCACCGCGAAAGATGGTTCGCGCATCGAGGCCGAAGGTGTCGACCTGTTCGGCTTCCGCGGCGACAAGATCGTCAGCAAGAGCGCGTTCCGCAAGGATCGTCCGGCGCTGCCCGCCAAGGGAGCCGCGTGATGAACGGGCCGCTCAAGACGCCGCCGCTGGCGGCCTATGATCCGCATTACGATCCGCTGGTCAGCGACGGCCCCGGCCACAACCGCGACTACGCACCGACCTATTGGCACGCCACCGCCGGGCCGCTGCCGGCGGACGACGGACCGGTTAGTTCGGACATCGATGCCGATGTGGCGATCGTCGGCTCCGGCTACACCGGCCTTGCCTGCGCGATCTTCCTGGCGCGCGAGCACGGGCTCAAGCCGGTGGTGCTCGAAGCCAATCGCGTCGCCTGGGGCTGCAGCACCCGCAACGGCGGCCAGGGCCAGAACGCCGCCGGTCGGCTGACGCGCTCGCAATGGATCGCGCGCTGGGGCATCGACGTCGCCAAGCGGCTGCACGGCGAGATTCGCGACGGCTTCGAGACATTCGAGGAGCTGGTGCGGCAAAGCCCGATCGACTGCGAACCGCAGCGCGGCGGCCATCTCTACATCGCGCATCGTCAGCGCAACCTCGACAAGATCTCCACCGAGGCCGCGCTGCTGCGCGACACCTTCGGCGAGCAGACCCGCGTGATTGGCGCCGACCAGCTGCGCCGCGAATATGTCAACGAGGCCGAAGCGGTCGGCGCGGTGCTCGAGCCACTCGGCACCGGCGTGCACCCGGCCAAGCTCGCCTTCGGCTATCAGCGGATGGCGCGCGATCTCGGCGTCAAGGTGCATCCGGCGAGCCCGGTCGCCAACATCGAGCAGCGCGGCGGCAAGCTGCATTTGCGCACGCCGGGCGGCACCGTGCGGGCCCGCGCGGTCGGCATCGCCACCGGCGCCTACACGGCGCCCGGCCTGACGCCAGCGCTGCGCGGCCGCTGCATGCCGATCCTGTCCAACTCGATCGTGACGCGGCCGCTGACCGCCGCCGAACTCGAAGCCACCGGTTTCAAGACCAAGCTGGTGCTCACCGACACGCGGACGCTGCGCTATTACTATCGGCTGCTGCCGGATAACCGCATCCAGATCGGCAGCCGCTCGTCAATCACCGGCGCCGATGCCGACGCGCCGAAGCACCTGCAACTGCTGATCGACGGCCTGCACCGCAAGTTCCCGGCGCTGCAGGGCATCGAGATCGATTACTCGTGGTGGGGCTGGGTCGACGTCAGCCACGACATGATGCCACGCATCTTCCGCCCCGACCCGCAGAGCAATTTGTTCTACGCGCTCGGCTACGGCGGCAACGGCGTCTCCTACTCGGCGCAGGCCGGCCGCCGCATGGCGCAGATGATCGCCGGCCAGCACTTCAAGGGCCAGGACCTGCCGATCTTCACCTCGCCACTACCAACCCACACCTTCGAGCCGTTCCGCCGCTTGGGCCAACGGATGTTGTATCGCTGGTATCACCTGCGCGACGAGGCGGCGTAAGGGCGCGTCACGTCTAAATACGCCCTCTCCCCGTCATTGCGAGGAGCGAAGCGACGAAGCAATCCACGCCGCGCATGTGGCGCTGGATTGCTTCGCTGCGCTCGCAATGACGATGGGGCTGGCGTGGTCGCCTCTGAGGAGTAGCTACTCCCTTGCGCTCTTCATCCTTGCCACCAGCAGGTCCGCCACCATCCGGCACGACGGCGAGATGGTGCGCGAGGCGAGTTGCACCAGCGTTACCTGCGTCGCCTCCAGCCGCGGGTCGCGCAGCGGCACGGCGACCAGTCGGCCCGCGGTGATCGCCGGCATCGCGGTGTCGCGCGGCAGGAAGGTGGCGAGGTCGGTGCGCCACGCCAGCATCTGCGCGAACGCCAGCGAGTTGGTTTCGCTGCAAATCTCCAACCTGATCTTGGCGGTGGCACAGGCGCGATCGACCTCCTGCCGAATCCCGAACGACGGATCGGGCACCACGACGCGCAGCCCGGCGAGCTCCTTGACGGTGCACGATTCCCGCGTCGCCAGCGGATGGTTCGGTGCGACGATCAGGCACAGCGACTGCCGCATCCTCGCCAGCTCGATCAGATCGCGCCGCGGCGCGCGACCGAACACCAGGCCGAGATCGACCTCGTTGCGACCGACGATTTCGGCGACGGCGCGTGAGCCGAGCACCGTCGTCGAAACGAAGATGCCCGGATAATCGGCTGACAATTCGATCAGGAAGTTCGACAGGAAGTTCGACAGCATGCCCTCGACCGTCGCGAGCTTGACCTGGCCGCGGCTCATCGCCGCGAATTCCTGCACCCGCGTGCGGATGCCGTCGAGCAGGCTGCGGTTGTCGACCGCGTAGCGATACACCAGCCGGCCGGCGTCGGTCAGCACCATGCCGCGGGCGTTGCGCTCGAACAGCTTGACCGACAGCTCCTCCTCGACCGCCTGGATCTGCCGGCTGATCGCCGACGGCGCAATCCGCAGCGTCGCGGCGGCTTGCTTGATCGATCCGGATTCTGTCACCTCGCGGAAATAACGGATCGCCGCGGACTCGATCATTGTGATGGTTTCCTTCGATGATCGCTTTGCATTCCGCCTGCCGAAGATTACGGCAGCGACTGGCTAGTGTTCGAATTATTCGATCTCAGGGCTCGAAATTCAATGCTTTTATTCGAACGGACGGTTTGGCAGGATTTGGCGCCATCACCTCCCTTGGAGACTTCCGCATGCTTCACACGTGGGTTGCTCGCTGCGTTCGCTTCTCTGTCCCGCTCGGCCTCGCCGTGCTGGCCTCCGGAACTCACATTGCCGCAGCGTCGGCCGACGACGTGATCAAGATCGGCGCGCCGCTGCCGATCACCGGGCCGCTGGCGCCCGAAGCCATCAAGCAGCAGCAGGGCTATAATCTGTGGGCCGAGCAGGCCAACAAGGCCGGCGGCATCAATGTCGGCGGCAAGAAGTACAAGGTCGAGATCGTCTATACCGACTATCAGTCGAACACGCCGCGCGCCGTGCAGGCCAGCGAGCAGTTGATCACCCAGAACAACGTCAATTTCCTGTTCGGGCCTTTCGGCTCCGGCGCCGCCAAGGCCGCCAGCACCGTCTCGGAGAAATACAAAGTGCCGACGCTGGCCGCGACCGCCTCCTCGGTGCAGGTCTACGACCAGAATTACAAATATCTGTTCGGCACCTTCACGCCCAACGACACGCTGACGACACCACTGACCGAGATGGTCAAGGCCAAGGTGCCGGAGGTGAAGAAGATCGCGATTCTCGCCCGCAACGACCTGTTCCCGCTGGCGATCGCCCAGGAAATGGAGAAGTCCGCCAAGGCCGCCGGCTTCGAAGTGGCGTATTTCGAGAAATACGCGATCGGCACGCTGGACCATTCGGCGACGCTGTCGTCGATCAAGGCGCTGGCACCGCAGTGGATCTTCGTCACCGGCTATACCAACGATTTGCTGCTGGTGCGCAAGCAGATGGCCGACCAGCAGATCAAGGCGCCGGTGGTGTCGATGATCGCTGGCCCGGCCTATCAGGAGTTCATCGACGCGCTCGGCAAGGGCGCCGAGAACGTCTCCTCCGCCGCCTGGTGGCACCCCGCCTCGCAATATGAAGGCAAGGACATCTTCGGCTCGACCGCGAACTTCGTGAAGCTGTTCAAGGAGAAGTACAACGCCGAGCCGGACTACGCGCACGCTTCGGCCGCGCTGTGCGGCGCGCTGTTCCAGATCGCCATCGAGAAGGCCGGCTCGACCGACCGCGACAAGGTCCGCGACGAACTCGCCAAGATGGACGTCGTCACCTTCTTCGGCCCGGTCAAGTTCGGCGCGAACGGCCAGATCAACTCGCTCGACCCGCCGGTCTTCCAGATCCAGGGCGGCAAGCCGGTGGTGCTGTTCCCGCAGGCGATCAAGCAGGGCGAATTGAAAGTCGGCGTCGAATAAACCTCTCTTCCGCCCCCGACCTCTCCCCGTCATTGCGAGGAGCGAAGCGACGAAGCAATCCATGCCACGCATGGGGCCCCTGGATTGCTTCGCTACGCTCGCAATGACGGGGCTAAGGCCTCGTAGACAATCCGACATCTACTCCGTCGCCACGCCGCCGGCGCTCCTAATCTCTCCCAACCCAAGTGAACCCTCCCCCATGCAAGCCATCCAGATCCTGATCAACGCGCTGGTGCTGGGCAGTCTCTATGCCTGCATCGCGATCGGGTTTTCGCTGGTGTGGGGCGTGCTCAACGTCATCAACCTGATCCACGGCTCGTTCATCGTGCTCGGCGGCTATCTGGCGTTCATGCTGTACCAGTCGCTGCATCTGTCGCCGTGGTACGCGATCTTCGTCGCGGCGCCGCTGTTCTTCGCGTTCGGCTACGTTATCCAGCGGCTGATCCTCAACCGGGTGATCACCGCGCCGGTGCTGGTGACGCTGACGCTGACCTTCGGGCTCGACCTGATCCTGAACAACGCGATGATCTATTTCTTCACCG
This sequence comes from Rhodopseudomonas palustris, assembly GCF_003591005.1. GTDB lineage: Bacteria > Pseudomonadota > Alphaproteobacteria > Rhizobiales > Xanthobacteraceae > Rhodopseudomonas > Rhodopseudomonas palustris_K. The sequence goes on along the minus strand of NZ_QYYD01000003.1, from coordinate 156,256 downwards.
CCGATTATCGCAAGCTGATCCTGACCCCGCCGCTCGGCTCGCTGGCGTTCGGCGACGTGGTGGTGCCGGTCGACCGCCTGATCGCCACCGCCACCGCGCTGGCATTGACCGGCCTGCTTTATTTGCTGCTGCGCCGCTCCAAGGTCGGCCGCGCCATCGTGGCGGTGCGGCTTGATCGTGACGCCGCGGTGCTGATGGGCGTCCACGTGCCGTCGATCTACGCGGTGGCGTTCGGGCTCGGCGCCGCGCTCGCCGGTTGCGCCGGCGTGCTGATGGCGCTGATCTTCCCGATCTCGCCGCTGACCTCCTCGACCTTCCTCGGCAAGGCCTTCGTGGTCTGCGTGCTCGGCGGCCTCGGCAGCGTCTCGGGCGCGCTGGCCGGCGGCCTGCTGTTGGCGCTGGTCGAAAGCGTCGGCGCCACCTATCTCGGCCCGGCCCACGCCACCACGCTGTCGTTCCTGCTGCTGATCATCTTCCTGGTGCTGCGCCCGCAGGGCCTGCTTGGCCGAAAGGGCTTCGAATGACCCGCAGCCACGTCGCTCTCCTGATCCTGGTCGCCTGCGTGGCGACGCTGCCGCTGTTCGGCGGCGCCTATGCGCTGCGGCTCGGCACTATGGCCTGCATGTATGCGGTGCTGGCGCTGTCGTGGAACATTGTCGGCGGTTTCGCCGGATATCCGTCGTTCGCGACGGCAGCGTTCTTCGGCTTCGGCGCCTATTGCACCGGCGTGCTGATGGGCAGAGGCGTTCCGATGAGCCTGGCGCTGATCGTCTCCGGCGTGCTGGCGCTGTTCGCCGCCGGCCTGCTCGGCGCCATTCTGCTGCGGCTGCGCGGGCACTATTTCGCGATCGCCAGCCTGTCGCTTGCCGAGGTGCTGCGCGAACTGGTCAATAACGCCACGGACCTCACCGGCGGCGGCATGGGGCTGAACATCCCGCTCGTGTCCGGCGCTGGCGTGATGGCGGAGGCGACCTACTACTTCTACACGATGTGGGGCGTGATGCTGCTCACCGCCCTGATGGTGATCGCGGTCGCCAACTCCAAGCTCGGCTTTGCGCTCAACTGCATCCGCCAGAACGAGACCGCCTCCAGCATGGTCGGGCTCAACACCACGCTGGCCAAGGCCGCGGCGTTCGGCCTGTCGGCCTGCTTCGTCGCGGTGGCGGGCGGCATCTACGCCGCCTGGGTGCACTACATCGATCCGTCGGACGTGTTCGACATTCTGTATTCGGTGAAGCCGATCGTGATGGCGCTGATGGGCGGGCTCGGCTCGCCGCTCGGGGTGGCGTGCGGTGCATTCCTGTATCTCGGCCTCGAGGAACTAGTGTGGCGCAACTACACCCACATCCACACCGGCGTGCTCGGCGTGCTGATCGTGCTGCTGCTGCTGTTCCTGCCGCACGGCCTGACCTCGCTCCGCGCCGATCGTTTGTGGCGGAGGACCAAGCATGTCTGAACTGCTCCGCCTCACCGGCGTATCGCGCCGCTTCTCCGGCCTGCAGGCGCTGCGCGACGTCACTCTGTCGGTCGCGCGCGGCGAAGTGCTCGGCCTGATCGGGCCGAACGGCGCCGGCAAGACCACGCTGGTCAACACCATCTGCGGCGTCACTCCGGCGAACACCGGCACCGTGCTGTTTGACGGCAAGGACATCACCAAGATCAAGGCCTATCAGGCCGCGCGGCTCGGCCTGTCGCGCACCTTCCAGATCGTGCAGCCGTTCGCCGAATTCTCCGCGCTCGACAATGTCGCCGCCGCCGCGCTGTTCTCGCAGCCGGGCGCCAGCCTGAAATCGGCGCGTGAGGCCGCGCGCGAGCATCTTGCCTTCGTCGGCCTCGAGGCGCAGGCCGAGCAATCCGCCGCGACGCTGACGCTGGCGATGCGCAAGCGGCTCGAGCTTGCGAAAGCGTTGGCGATGAAGCCCAAGCTGCTGTTCCTCGACGAGGTCAATGCCGGCCTCAACAGCGCCGAGGTCGAGCGCGCCACTAAGCTGATCCACCAGCTCGCCGCCGACGGCATCACCATCGTGATGATCGAGCATCTGATGAAGGTGGTGCTGAACGTCTGCACCCGCATCGTCGTGCTGCACAACGGCCATCCGATCGCCGACGGCCCGCCGCGCGAGGTGATCAGCAATCCGGCCGTGGTCGAGGCCTATCTGGGCCAGCAATACGCGCAACGGACCGCCCGCCATGGCTGAGAGCAAGGTTGATAATCTGATCCTCGAGGCCAAGGGGCTCGACGCAGGCTATGGCGAGATCCAGGTGCTGTGGGGCGTCGACCTCGCGGTCCGCCGCGGCGAGATCACCGCGCTGATCGGCTCCAACGGCGCCGGCAAGACCACGCTGATGCGAACGCTGTCCGGCCTCGTCGCGGTGCGTGGCGGCGTGTATCGCTCCGAAGGCCACGACCTCGCCGGCCGCAGCGCCGCCGAGATCCTGTCGCACGGCATCGTCCACGTGCCGGAAGGTCGCCGGCTGTTCGGTGCGATGAGCGTCGAAGAGAACCTGTTGATGGGCGCTTATCTGCGCAGCGCCGGCCGCGCCGAGATCAAGCAGGATCTCGATCAGGTCTACACGACGTTCCCGCGGCTGCGCGAGCGCCGCAATCAGCAGGCCGCGACGCTGTCCGGCGGCGAGCAACAGATGTGCGCGATCGGCCGCGGCCTGATGAGCGCGCCGCTGCTGCTGATGATCGACGAACTCTCGCTCGGCCTGTCGCCGCTCCTGGTCGAGCAGCTGGTCGACGCGCTGCGCGTCCTCAACAAGGGTGGCACCTCGATCCTGCTGGTCGAACAGGACGTCACCATCGCGCTCGATCTGTGCGACCGCGCCTTCGTGATGGACATGGGCCGCATCGTCCGCGAGGGCTCGGGCGAAGAGCTGCTCGCCGACCCGATCGTTCGCGACGCCTATCTGGGCGTGCTGCAGGAATGACAATCCGAAGTTTCACTTGCTGATCGAAAGAGGAATCATGATCGAGACCGTCGAAGCCCCGAACAGCGGCTATCGCTACATGCCGGGCGTCTTCCAGTATTCCTGCGGCATCGCCGCGCTGCCCGGCTTCACGATCGAGCGCGTGCGCTTCGCCAATCCGGTGCCGCTGAAGCAGGGCTTTGCCAGGATCGCCGAGATACTCAAGGAAGCCGGCCGGCCGCTGACCGCGTTTGGCGCCTGCGAACTCCGCTCGCCCGCGCCGTTCACCGAACAGGGCTTCGTCGACTTCAACGAGGTGTACATCAAGACGCTGGTCGACTGGGGCATCATGCAGGACCGCGTCAATCCGATCGCGCGCAGCAATGTCTGTCCGCAACTCGACCCGCCGGCGGAGCCGAGCTTCTACGCGTTCTCCTATACGGTGCCGGCCGAGAACGCGCCGAAGTCGTTCGTGATCGCCGGCAGCGGCGAAGCGCCGGAAGGCAAGGGCAATTACCGCGACCACACAGTCGCGCTCGGCGACATCAGCCCGGCCGGCCTGCAGCGAAAGGCGCAGTTCGTGCTTGGCGAGATGGAGCGGCGGATGAGCGCGTTCGGCGGCAGCTGGTCCGAGATCACCGGCGCGCAGCTGTACACCGTGCACGACATCCATCCGTTCCTCGAGCGTGAACTCGGCCAGCGCGGCGTGTTCCGCCACGGCCTGACCTGGCACTTCAACCGCCCGCCGGTCGAAGGCCTCGACTATGAGATGGACTGCCGCTGCGTTCACCGCGAGCGCGTGATCTGAGCCGGAAGGACGCCGCCATGAGCAACAGCCGGGCCCCGCAACGCGTCGCCATCGCTGGGCTCGGCGCCATCGGTGCTGCGATCGCCCGTGAACTCGACGGCAGTCTCGACGGCTTGACGCTCACCGCCGTCGCCAGTGGCAGCCCGGAGAAGCATCGCGATTTCCTGGCGAGCTTGCGGGCGCCGCCGCTGGTCGTGCCAATCGATCAGTTGCACGATCACGCCGACCTGGTGATCGAGGCGGCTCCCGCCAAACTGCTGCGCGCGATTGTCGAGCCGTTCGTCAGCAACGGCAAGAGCGCCATCGTGCTCAGCGCCGCGGCGCTGCTGCAGCACGAGGACCTGATCGATATCGCCAAGGCCAAGGGTGGCCAGATCATCGTGCCGACCGGCGCGCTGATCGGGCTCGACGCCGTGACGGCCGCCGCGGTCGGCACCATTCACTCCGTGCGGATGATTACCCGCAAGCCGGCCGTTGGCCTGCGCGGCGCGCCGTTCATCGTCGACAACGGCATCGACATCGACAATCTGCGCGAACCGCTGAAACTGTTCTACGGCAGCGCCCGCGAGGCCGGCAAGGGTTTTCCGGCCAATCTCAACGTCGCGGTGGCGCTGTCGCTCGCCGGCATCGGACCGGACCGCACCATGGTGGAAATCTGGGCCGACCCCACCGTCACCCGCAACACCCACCGCATCGAGGTCGATGCGGATTCGGCGCGGTTCTCGGTGACCATCGAAAACATTCCCTCCGACAACCCCCGCACCGGCCTGATCACCCCCCTGTCGGTGATCGCGCTGCTGCGCAAACAGGGCACCGCGCTGCGAGTGGGGACGTAGTCGCTCCCACAGCGTCCTCATCCTGAAAGCCCGACCGGGAAACTAGAGCGGCAAAATCAGCTGCGCTTTCCGTCATTGCGAGCGAAGCGAAGCAATCCAGAGGCCCCGGCCTGGGTGTTCCTGGATGCTTCGTCGCTTCGCTCTCGCAACGACGACATTCAAGGCCGCATTTTCCCCCAAGCACGTCATGGCCGGGCTCGTCCCGGCCATCCACGCCTTTTCCACCTTTCCGTCAGCAAGGCGCGGATGCCCGGCACAAGGCCGGGCATGACGTGGAGAGGTGGTGCTAAACTTCTGGCATCTCGTGTGTCGTGCGGCTTGAGGATGACGCGGCGCGATTCTCGGGTAAGTTCCGGCAAACCGACTCGATCAACAACGACTGCCCCGGCACGATCCGACGGCGGCGCCGGAGGATGCATGCAGTTTCACCTCGATGGTTTTGTGCCGGGCGATCCGTCGATCACAGATCCGGCCGAGCGTGCGCCGCGCCCGGGCGCCAGCGGCAGAGTTCCGGCAGAGGTCGACGTGCTGATCATCGGCTGCGGGCCGGCGGGGCTGACGCTGGCGGCGCAGCTCGCGCAGTTTTCCGACATCACCACATGTATCGCCGAGCAGAAGCCGGGGCCGCTGCAGTTCGGCCAGGCCGACGGCATCGCCTGCCGCACCGTCGAAATGTTCGATGCCTTCGGCTTCAGCGAGCGCGTGCTCAAGGAAGCGTGCTGGATCAACGAGACGACGTTCTGGAAGCCCGACGACGCGCAGCCGTCGCACATCGCCCGCAGCGGCTGGGTGCAGGACGTCGAGGATGGACTATCGGAATTCCCGCACGTCGTGCTCAACCAGGCGCGGGTGCACGACTTCTACCTCGACGTGATGCGCCGCTCCGCCGCCAAGCTCGAGCCGTACTACGCGCGCCGCATGGTTTCGTTGCAGCCACCGGAGGACAGCAACGATCCGGCGCAGCGCATAACGGTGACGTTGCAGCGGCAGGACACGGCGCATCAGGGCGAAACCGAAACCATCCGCGCCCTCATGGTCGTTGGCTGCGACGGTGCCCGCAGCGCCGTGCGTGCCGCGATCGGCCGCGAGCTGCGCGGCGACTCCGCCAACCATGCCTGGGGCGTGATGGATGTGCTCGCCGTCACCGACTTTCCCGACATCCGCTGCAAGGCGCTGATCCAGTCGGCCGAGCACGGCAGCCTGCTGATCATTCCGCGCGAGGGCGGCTATCTGGTGCGGCTGTATGTCGAGCTGACGCGGCTCGAGGCGGACGAGCGTGTGGCTAATCGCAAGCTCGGACTCGACGATCTGGTCGCCAAGGCGCAGCGCATCCTGCATCCCTACAGCCTCGACGTGAAGCAGGTGCCGTGGTGGTCGATCTACGAGATCGGCCAGCGGCTCACCGACAAATTCGACGACGTGCCGGAGGATGTGATGAGCGCGCGGCTGCCGCGCGTGTTCATCGCCGGCGATGCCTGCCACACGCATAGTCCCAAAGCCGGCCAGGGCATGAACGTGTCGATGCAGGACGCCTTCAATCTCGGCTGGAAGCTCGCCGCGGTGCTGCGCGGCCGCGCCGCGCCGGCGCTGCTGCACAGCTACTCGGCCGAGCGGCGGGCCGTCGCCAACGAGCTGATCGATTTCGACCGCGAATGGGCCGCGCTGCTCGCCTCCGCCAAGCATGACGGCGCCAAGGCCGATCCGGCCGAGACCCAGCGCTACTTCGTGCAGCACGGCCGCTACACCGCCGGCACCGCGACGCGCTACGCGTCGTCGATCCTGATCGGCGCGGACGAGCATCAACATCTCGCCACAGGCTTTGAGGTCGGCACGCGGTTTCATTCCGCCCCGGTGATCCGGCTCGCCGACGCCAAGCCGCTGCAACTCGGCCACATCGCGCGCGCCGACGGCCGCTTCCGGCTATATATCTTCGCGACCGCGGAAGACCCTGGCCGTCCCCGCTCCGCCATCCATCGCCTGTGCAAATGGCTCGCCGACGACCCCGCCTCGCCGCTGCGCAAGTATCGCCGCGCCGGCGAGGACATCGACGCGGTGATCGACGTCCGCGCGGTGTTTCAGCAGCATCACCGCGATCTGTCGATCGCCGCGATGCCTCAGCTGCTGCGCCCCGCCAAGGGCAAGCTCGGCCTGACCGACTACGAGAATATCTTCTGTGCCGATTTGAAGACAGGCCCGGACATCTTCGCGCTGCGCGGCATCGACCGAACGGCCGGCTGCATGGTGGTGGTGCGACCGGACCAATACGTTGCGCAGGTGCTGCCGCTGAGCGCCACCGCAGAGCTTGCGGCGTATTTCGACGGCTTTCTGCAGAGCTGAAGTCCTGCCGCAACCGCGAGCTTGAAAATCAACAACTTCGCCCCGTCAATGCGAGCCAAGCGCCGGATTTTATGGGTCAGGCTCTGAGGCGCCTGCGGGGAGATCGGCCGCGCCGATATGCCGCCTTCCCTCGCCCCGCTCGCCGGGGGAAAATGCCCGGATATCCAAAAAGCCGGTTGTAGGCTCGATGCTGTTGTGCCGCTTGGCGGCTGGCCCGGGATTGCCCCGGCGCTGACCCGCCCTTGCATCGCCGATGCAATCCTGCAAACCCTGCCAGCCATCCTTGGAAGCCGGCCGCTGCGTGTCCGCAGCCGTCGCCTTCTGTACGCTACAGGTCGCCTTGCTCGAAGGGAGTTGATGCAGCTAGCTCTGATCGTTCTGATGCCGCTGCTCGGCGCCGTGCTGCCTGTGATCGCGATCCGGGCCGGCCGCAATGTGTGTGCGCTGGTGACGGGCGGAGTCAGCCTCGCGGCGCTGCTGGTGCTGCTGGCGCAGGCCCCCGCGGTGATCGCCGGCGAGACGGTACGCTACAGTGCCGAATGGGTGCCGGCGCTCGGGTTGTCGTTCGGTGTCTTTCTCGATGGGCTCGGGCTGTTCTTCGCCGCGCTGATCCTCGGCATCGGCGTCCTGGTAATCATCTACGCGCGGTTCTATCTGCACCGCGACGATCCGATGGGGCGCTTCTTTGCGTTCCTGCTGCTGTTTCAGGGCGCGATGCTCGGCATCGTGCTCAGCGACAATATCCTGCTGCTGGTGGTGTTCTGGGAGCTGACCAGCCTCAGCTCGTTCCTGCTGATCGGCTATTGGAGCCATTTGCAGGAGGGGCGCCAGGGCGCCCGAATGGCGCTGGTGGTGACCGGCGGTGGCGGGCTGCTGCTGATGGCCGGTATGCTGCTGCTCGGCCAGGCCGCGGGCTCCTATGACCTGACCGAGATCCTGCAGCGTGGCCAGGCCATCAAGGCTTCGCCGCTTTACCTGCCGATCCTACTGCTGGTGCTCGGTGCGGCGTTCACCAAGTCGGCGCAGTTTCCGTTCCACTTCTGGCTGCCACACGCCATGGCGGCGCCGACGCCGGTGTCGGCCTATCTGCACTCCGCCACCATGGTGAAAGCCGGTATCTTCCTGCTGGCGCGGCTGTGGCCGGTGCTGTCCGGCACCGAAGCGTGGTTCGCGATCGTGGCCACCACCGGGCTGGTCACGATGCTGATCGGTGCCTGGATCGCGCTGTTCAAAGACGACCTCAAGGGCATCCTGGCGCATTCGACCGTCAGCCATCTCGGACTGATGACGATGCTGCTCGGCTTCGGCACCCGCTTCGCCGTGATCGCCTGCATATTCCACATCCTCAACCACGCGACCTTCAAGGCGGCGCTGTTCATGAGCGCCGGTATCGTCGATCACGAGACCGGCACGCGCAGCCTGCGCCGGCTGGGCGGCCTGGCGCGGCTGATGCCGATCAGCGCCACGCTGGCGCTGATCGCCGCGGCGTCGATGGCCGGCCTGCCGCTGCTCAACGGCTTCCTGTCCAAGGAGATGATGCTGGAGGCCGCGGCCGACACCACCGTGTTCGGCAGCGTCTGGATCGTGCCGGCGGCGGCGACGCTCGGCGCGCTGCTGTCGGTCGCCTACTCGGCGCGGTTCGCGTTCTCCACCTATCTGGGCCAGCCCCGCGCCGAGCTGGACCACCACCCGCACGATCCGCCAATCGGGATGTGGGCGCCGGTCGCCGTGCTGGTGATGCTGGTGGTAGCGATCGGCGTCGCGCCGCAATTTCTCGCCGGCGACGTGGTCGAACGCACCGCGCAGGCCGTGGTCGGCGCCGCACCGCTCGACTTTCATCCGCTGGCAATCTGGCACGGCCTCACCGGACCGCTATTGATGAGCGGCATCGCGCTCGCTGGCGGCCTGGCGCTGCTGCTGATCCACGCGCCGCTCGAGACGCTGCGCAGCGCTCTGCCGCGGCCCGACGCCAAGGCGATGTTCGACGCCGTGATCGCAGCGTCGGTGCGCGCGTCGCGCTGGGCGATCCGCCGGCTGCACACCGACTCGCTGCCGCGCTATCTGGCAATCATCACCGCCACCATCCTGATCGTCGGCTCCGCCGGCTTCCTCGGCGGCCGATACGAGGCCGGCACGCGGGCGATGCTGCCGGTCAATCTGCCGGCGCTGGTCGGCTGGCTGCTGCTGATTGCGGCCAGCCTCGCCGTGATGGCGTTCCACGTCCACCGCCTGCTGGTGCTGATCCTGAGCAGCGTCGCCGGCCTGATCGTGTCGCTGACCTTCATGCAGTTCTCGGCGCCGGATCTGGCGCTGACCCAGATCTCGGTCGAAGTCGTCACCGTGATCCTGCTGCTGCTGGCGCTCAATCTGCTGCCAAAGCTGACGCCCACCGAGCCACTGTCGCACAGGCTGCGCAACGGCCTGATTGCCGGCGTCGGGGGTCTCGCCGCGGCGGCGCTGGCCTATGCGGTGATGACACGCGACGGCAGTTCGATCTCGGCCTATCACCTCGCCGAATCCAAGCCGGGTGGCGGCGGCACCAATGTGGTCAACGTCATCCTGGTCGACTTCCGCGGCTTCGACACGTTTGGCGAGATCATCGTGCTGTGCATCGCTGCGCTGGTGATTTATGCGATGCTCGCCAGCGCGCTGGAAGGCGCCGCGGCGCGCCGGCTCGACGCGATGCGCCAGCGTCATGGTTCCGCCGACGCGCATCCGCTGCCGCTGGCCGTCACTGCCCGCGTGCTGCTACCGCTGGCCGTCACGGTCGGGATGTACATCTTCCTGCGCGGTCACAATCAGCCGGGCGGCGGCTTCATCGCCGGCCTGATCGTCGCCATCGCCATCATCATGCAGTTCATGGCCAGCGGCTACGCCTGGAGCGCCGAACAGCGCCGCATCAACGGTCACCTTTTGCTCGGCGCCGGCGTGTTGATCGCCGCCGCCACCGGGTTCGGCGCCTTCGCGTTCGGGCGGCCGTTTCTCACCAGTTCGTTCGGCTACTTCCATCTGCCGCTAATCGGCGAGATCGAACTCGCCACCGCGATGCTGTTCGACACCGGCGTGTTCCTCACCGTGGTCGGCACCGTGGTGCTATCGCTGTCGCAGATCTCGAAGGTCGAGCGCCGCGCCAAGCGCGGTCCGGCCCCGGTAGGCCCCTCCGATATTCCGCTGACCCGCCGCGGCGCGGCAAAGGCGCAGGAGGGCTGAATGGAAATCCTGGTCGCGAGCGCCATCGGCGTGCTGACGATGACGGGGCTGTATCTGGTGCTGTGCCGGCACGCCTTCCCGGTGATCATCGGCACCACCTTCCTGTCCTATGCGGTGAACCTGTTCCTGTTCGCGATGGGACGGCTGGGAATCGACAAGGCGCCGATCATCAGCAAGGGCGTCACCGACTATGTCGACCCGCTGCCGCAGGCGCTGGTGCTGACCGCGATCGTGATCTCGTTCGGCATGACCGCGCTGGTGGTGGTGCTGGCGCTGCGCGGCTTTCTCGAAAGCGGCAGCGAGCGCGTCGATGCCGGTGACGAGCACGAGGCCGGCCGATGAATCATCTGATCGTCGCCCCGATCGTGCTGCCCGCCGCCGTCGCGGCATTTCTGTTCCTGCTGCCGCGCCACAATCTCATCGCCCAGCGCATCGTCTCCGGCGCCGCGACGCTGGCGCTGCTCGGCCTGTCGATCTGGCTGTACGCCGCGGCATCGGACGGCGCGCCGCAGCCTTATCTGCTCGGCAATTGGCGCGCGCCGTTCGGCATCGCGCTGGTGCTCGACCGGCTCGCCGCCACGATGCTGCTGCTCACGGCGCTGCTCGCGGTGGCGGTGCTGGTCTATGCGATGGCCGGTTGGGACAAAGCCGGCCGGCATTTCCATCCGCTGTTTCAATTCCAGCTGATGGGCCTCAACGGCGCCTTCCTCACCGGCGACGTGTTCAACCTGTTCGTGTTCTTCGAGGTGATGCTGATCGCCTCCTACGGGCTGATGCTGCATGGCGGCGGGCCACGCCGGCTGCGCGCCGGCTTCAACTACGTGGCGATCAATCTGATTGGCTCGACGCTGTTTCTGTTCGCGGTCGGGCTGATCTACGCCGTCACCGGCACGCTCAACATGGCCGATCTCGCCGGCAAGGTGGCGCAGATCGCGCCGGGCGACGAGGCGCTGCTGCGGGTCGGCGCGCTGCTGCTGCTGCTGGTGTTCGCGCTAAAGGCCGCTCTGGTGCCGCTGCAATGGTGGCTCCCGACCGCCTATGCGGCTGCGGCCGGGCCGGTCGCAGCGCTGTTCATGATGATGACCAAGGTCGGCGCCTATTCGATCGTCCGCGTTTACACCGTGGTTTTCGGTGCCGATGCCGGCAGTGTCGCGGACATCGCGGCGCCCTGGGTGGTGCCGGCGGCGCTGGCGACGCTGCTGCTCGGCGCGGTCGGCGTGCTGGCGAGCGCGTCGCTGACCGGCCTGGTGTGCTTTGCCATCGTGTGGTCGATGGGCTCGCTGCTGCTGGCGCTCGGCCTGTTCGATCAGGCCGGCCTCTCCGCGGGGCTTTACTATCTACTGCATTCGACGCTGAGCGGCGCGGCGCTGTTCCTGCTCGCCGATCTGGTGATCGCACAGCGCGGCCGTCCCGGCGACCGCCTCTCCCCCGCGCCGCCGCTGCCGCACGCCAATCTGCTCGCCGGCCTATTCTTCGTCGCCGCGATCGCCATCACCGGCATGCCGCCGCTGTCCGGCTTCCTCGGCAAGCTGCTGATCCTCGACGCCACCTGGCGCAGCCCGCTGGCGGTGACGAGCTGGTGCATCGTGCTCGGTACCAGCCTCGTGGTGATCATTGGCTTCGCCCGTGCCGGCAGCACGCTGTTCTGGAAGGTCGCGCCGCAGCCTTCGGACGAAACGACAATGCCAGCGCCGCGCATCGGGCTGCAGGCCGGCGCGATCGCGGCGCTGCTCGCCGCCACCGTGCTGCTGGCGTTGTTCGCCGGCCCGGCGACGCGCGATCTCGCCGCCACCGCACGGCAGGCGCTCGACGTCACCGCCTATGTGCGCGCTGTCGATCCAGCCTCGCTCGCCGTGCTGACGCGGGAGGGCACGCGATGACCCGCGTCCTCCCGCATCCGATTCTCACGTTGCTGATCGCCGCCGTCTGGGTCGCGCTGATCAATTCGATCTCGCTCGGCACCGTGCTGCTCGGCCTGGTGCTCGGCGTCGCCATCCCACTGCTCACCAGCCCGTATTGGCCGACGCGGCCAAGGATGCGCCGGCCGATCAAGATCATTGAATACATCGCCGTGGTGGGCTGGGACATCGTTGTGTCGAACATCCAGGTCGCCATCTGGGTGCTGTTCTGGCCGACGTCGCGGCTGCAGACCCGCTACGTCGTAGTGCCGCTGGACCTCACCTCGGCCGAGGCGATTGCGCTCCTGGCCGGGACCATCACCATGACGCCCGGCACCGTCAGCGCCGATCTCGCCGCCGACGGCACCGCCATCCTGGTGCATTGCCTGCATACTACCGATCCGGACGACACGGTGGCGCAGATCAAGACCCGCTACGAAAGCCGGCTGAAGGAGATCTTCGGATGATCGCGACTGCGTGCCTGATCGCCGTCTGCGTCATCGCCGTCGCGGCGCTGATGAATCTCTATCGGCTCGCCAAGGGCCCCGACGTGCTCGACCGCATCCTGACGCTGGAGACACTGGTGACCAACACCATCGGCCTCGTCGTGGTGATCGGCATCTGGTACGGCACCAGCCTGTATTTCGAGATCGCGCTGCTGTTCGTCGCGGTCGGCTTCCTGTCCACCGTCGCGTTCTGCAAATATCTGCTGCGCGGCAACGTGATCGAGTAAGCGATGGCGTGGCTCAGCGAACTTTTGGTGTCGGCGCTGATCCTGATCGGCGCGCTGTTCCTGTTTGTCGGCTCGTTCGGGCTGGTGAAGCTGCCGGACATCATGCAGCGGCTGCACGCGCCGACTAAATCCACCACGCTCGGCATCGGCGCACTGCTGATCGCTTCGCTGCTCTACTTCGCGCTGATCCGCGGCGAGCTGTCGCTGCACGAATTGATGATCACGCTGTTCCTGTTCCTGACCGCGCCGATCACCGCCCACATGATCTCGAAGTCCCACATCCTGCGCAACCGCGACGTGCAACGCGACCTGCCCCAGCCCCCCAGCGGTGAAGGCTGGGCGACACTGCAAGAGCCGCGTAGCAAGACGGATCAAGGCGCCGATATTTAGAGACTAACTGAATGACTCCGTCATGCCCGGGCTCGTCCCAGGCATCCACGCCTTGACGACCGTCAACCTAATCACCCGACCTCTCCGTCATTGCGAGCGAAGCGAAGCAATCCAGCGCAGTGCACGGGGCTGCATTGCTTCGTCGCTGCGCTCCTCGCAATGACGGCGGGGAGAGGCAATCATACACACTGCGACAGCGCCGGGATCGGAAAGCCGGTCCACAGCGTAGCAACCAGTGCCGCGACCGTCGTGCCAATGGCGGCTTTGCGGGTGAACGCTGGCGTTGAGTCGCCGGTGCGCGGCAGGCGGAGGCAATAAATCAGCAGGCCGACCAGCGCGATCATGTGCACCGCCCAGATCGCCAGCAGCACCACGCGCAAAAAATTGCCGCCCGCCATTGTCATCGCCTGCCAGCCGAAAGCGCAGCCGACCGAAAGTCCGCCATACAGCAGCGTGAACGCCAGCGCCCAGATGATGAAGCCGGCGGCGATCAGCAGCAGCGAGGCCGGATGGGTCGGCGCGCGGGTCATCGCGGCGCTCCCATCACCAGCGGCAGGCCGTAGACGATCAGCAGCGTGCCGCCAGCCATCGCCGCCGTAAAGGCGTGCCACAGCGCGCCGATCCGCAGGTCGGCGCTACGCCGCGCCGAGACATAGCCGGCGCGGCTGCGCCAGATGCCGAAGCCGGCGAACACGGCGCCGACCGCGACGTGCAGTCCGACATACAGCAGGATCACCAGCGTGGCGGCTGCATAAGCATGCCGGGTCGGATCTGGCACCGCGGCGATCACCAGCGCCAGCCCGGCCAGCGCCGCGCCATAGCCGATGACCGCGACCGCCAGCGCGCCCTCGCGTCGCACTCTGCTGCCGATGACGCGCCGCGTGGTCGCCGCAGCGCCGGCGAGCCCCGCAATGACCGCGCCGCCCGCCATCAGCGCGGCGCCGATCGGCGTCCAGTCGATCAGCGCCGGCGGCGGCCAGTTCGGCGCAACCACCCACAAGAACAGCAGCCCGAAGGCGAGCGATGCATAAGCGGTGGCGTCGGCGGCCAGCGTCAGTCCCATCGCCCACAGCGACGGCGGCGACGCGGCCTCGCTGTGCAGCACCGCCTGCGCGCCGTTGCCGATCGGCAGCTCGCCCTGATCGCTGCGTTCGCCCGAGGTCGGCGTCCAGGCCAGGAACATCGCCGCGATCGCCGGCAGCGCCAGCACCGCGAGCCAGTACAGCTTGAACAGTACGGCAACGAAGAACACGCCGGTGACCAGCGCGGTGATCAGCGGCAGCTTGGTCGGCGACGGCAGCCGCACGATCTGCTCGAGCCGCCCCGACATCACGTCGACGCCGAGCGTCTCGAGCCAGCCGTGCCGGACGAAGCCGAGATAGCCGTCGCCGCGCGCGAGGTGATTGGCAAGATCGGGCATGTCCGCCAGCGGCGCGCGGCTCGCGACGTCGGGGAGCGATGCGAAGGCGTAGCTCGCCGGCGGCGTCGGGATCGCCCATTCCAGCGTGCCGGCCGACCATGGATTGCGCGGGCTGCGCTTGCCGTGCAGCCAATGCATCAACACGTCGACGGTGAACAGCGCGAAGCCGATCGCCATCACGAAGCCGCCAATCGACGACACCAGATTGAGCCACTCCCATCCGGTGTCGGCGCCGTAGGTGCTGATCCGCCTGGGCATGCCGAGCAGACCGGTCCAGTGCATGAGCAGAAAGGTGAGGTTGAAGCCGATGATGACCAGCCAGAACGCCGGCACGCCGAGGCTGTGGCGCGGCACGCGGCCGGTGAAATGCGGCAGCCAGTAATACGCTGCCGCCAGCATCGGGAAGATGAAGCCGCCGACCAGCACGTAGTGCAGATGCGCGACGACGAAATGCGTATCGTGGACCTGCCAGTTGAACGGCACGATCGCCAGCATCACGCCGGTCAGCCCGCCGAGCACGAACACCGAGAAGAAGCCTAGCAGATACAACATCGGCAGCTTGAGCTGCGGTCGGCCCGCCGCCAGCGTGCCGATCCAGGCGAAGATCTGCACCGCGGTCGGCACCGCCACGGCGGTCGAAGCCGACGAGAAGAACGCCAGCGCCAGATGGGGGATGCCGACGGTGAACATGTGGTGCACCCACAGCCCGAAGCTGAGGAAAGCGAGCGCCACGATGCTGACGACGATCCAAGTGTAGCCGAGGATCTCACGCCGCGCGAGCACCGGGAGGATGGTCGACACCATGCCGGCTGCCGGCAGGAAAATGATGTACACTTCGGGATGGCCGAACAGCCAGAACAGATGCTGCCACAACAGCGAGTCGCCGCCGCGCGCCGCGTCGAAGAACGGCAGGTCGAAGGCGCGCTCGACCTCGAGCAGCACCGAGCCGAGGATCAGCGGCGGAAAGCCGAACAGCATCATGAAGGCGGTGACGAGCAGATACCACGCCAGTAGCGGCATCTTGTCGAGCGACATGCCGGGCGCGCGCATCTTGAGAATGGTCGCGATGATCTCGACCGCCGCCGACAGCGCCGAGATCTCCACGAAGGTGATGCCGATCAGCCAGATGTCGGCGTTGATGCCGGGCGTGTAGGCCTTCGAACTGAGCGGCGTGTACATGAACCAGCCGCCGTCCGGCGCCAGTCCGAGCGCCATCGCGACAAGCAGGATGGAGCCGCCGAACAGATAGCACCAATAACCATAGGCGCCGAGCCGCGGGAACGCCATGTCGCGCGCGCCGAGCATCTTCGGTAGCAGATAGATCGCCAGCCCTTCGAACATCGGGATGGCGAACAGGAACATCATCACCGTGCCATGCATGGTGAAGATCTGGTTGTATAGGCCGGGCTCGAGGAAGGCGCTGCGCGGCGTGGCGAGCTGGGCGCGGATCAGCATCGCCAGCACACCGCCGACGCCGAAGAACACGAAGGCCGTGAGGATGAAGCGCCGCCCCACGATGGTGTGGTTGACGGCGGCCAAGCGGCCCCAGCCGGCCGCCGTGCCCCAGATCCGCTCGAGCTGCTTGTGCAGGGCGATCGCGCTGGTCGCAGCGGCCGGCGTATCGGGGCGCTGCTCGCTCATGGTGTATCCTTCGAGAGTTTGTCGAGCTGCGCGTCGAACGCGTCGCCGTCGTGCGCCTCGACGGCAAAGTCCATCACGGTGTGGCCGGTGCCGCAGAATTCGGCGCAGACGCCGCGATAGCTCCCGGCTTGCGATGCCGACAGCCGCACCACATTGGTGTGGCCCGGGATCGCGTCGACCTTGCCGCCGAGACGCGGAATCCAGAAGCCGTGAATGACATCGGCGGTGGTGACGTGGAGATCGGCGGCGCGGCCGACCGGCAGGTGCAATTCATTCACCGAGACGCGCGTGCCATTCGGGCCGGGATAGCGGAAGGTCCAGTCCCATTGCCGCACCAGCACATCGATCCGCACCGGCGCATCGGCGCGCGGATGCGCCAGGAGTTTCTCGCCGATATACAGGCCGTAGCCAAGCAGCGGCGTCAGCACCAACGCCGGCAGCACCAGCCCGCCGCCGACCAACCAAAGTTTCGGCGAGGCGCTGCGCTTCGCCGCGGGCTTGAGAAACACCCACAGCAACAGCGCCATCACCAGCGCGAACAACAGCGTGGCGCCGATCAGCATCGCCCACCACAGCGACGCGATCGCCGCTGCACTCGCCCCGGCCGGATCGACCGTCGACAGCGGCCCGGAGCAGCCGGCGATCAGCAGGCTGCCGTTGCCGATCACGCCCGCTTTGAACCAAGCGCGGCTCCGGCGCATTAGGCTGGTGCGAGGTGCACCATGCCGAAGACCGTCATCGAAGAAGTCCGCGCTTACGATACCAGCTCGATCGTGGCGCTCGCCGGCCATCCGATCCATGCGATGATGGTGTCCTTCCCGATCGCGCTGGTGATAGCAACACTCGGCTGCGACGTCTTCTACTGGTGGGGTGCCGATCCGTTCTGGGCGCGCGCCGGATTGTGGGCGAGCGGCTTCGCGTTCTGGCTCGGCGTCGCTGCCAGCCTCGCCGGCACCGCCGAATTGCTCGCGGTCGAGGGCATCCGCAAACGCACAGCAAGCTGGATGCACGCCATCGCGGGCGTCATGCTGGTATCGATCGCAGGCGCCAATTGGGGGCTGCGGCTCTACGATCACGAGAACATCCTGCCGGTCGGCCTGATGATGTCGGCGCTCGGCTCGGTGTTCGTCGGCATCGCGGGCTGGCACGGTGGCAAGCTGGTTTTCGATCACGGCATCGGCATCATGGTTTCGAACGATGACTGAAGCGCGCCCGGCGTGCGCAACCACGCCGGCACGGCGCCATGATCGATCGCGGGCTTGTCCAGGATCAGCACCAGGATCACGCCGATCACCATGACGGTCACGGCAGTCATCACCCAGCGCCGCCACGGCGCGTAATGCCCCTCCGGTTCGAACACGCTGAGCAGCACATAGCCGGCCCGCATGTGAATGATCACCAGCAGTCCGACCGCAAGCAGCTTCAGCATCATCCAGGTGGTGAACGCTTCGCGCAAGAACAACAGCGCCGTGCCGGCCACCACCGCGACGAATCCCGCCGGCGAAATCAGGCCGATGAACAAGGTCCGGATGTAGCGGTGCATTTCGGTCGCCTCGCGGCGGTTCAGCAGGGTTCGCCGCGTGAACAGGCCCGGCAGCACCAAAAGGCCGCCGCACCACACGATCAGCGCGGCGATATGGATCGCCTTGAGCCACGCGATCATCGCGCGGGTTCATCGGCGAGGCCCGCGCCGAACCGGCCGACCAGAAGCATCAGCGCCGCGATCAGATACGGGATCGCCGCCGGCACCCACATGACCAGCCCGGCGAGCTGCTGATCCTGCAGCGCGGACAGCCCCCACGGCGCGGTGGCGCCGAGATGCACCTCGTACAGCGGCGTCCGCGCGAAGGTGATCACCGCGCCGAGCAGCCCCATCTGCACCACCGAGCCGAGTAATAGCGCCATCGCGCTGCCGAGCCGCGCCGCCGGCGCCAGCACCGCGAGCCACAGCAGCAGCGCGCTGCCGAGCAAGCTCAGCTCCATCATCCAGAACATCCGTGTATCGGCCAGCGCCGCCGCATACGGCGCCGGCGCATGCCAGAGCCACAACAGCACCATGTGCAGCACGAATGCCCCGCTGCCGGCGACACCGGGCAGGCGCAGCCGCGCGAAACGTTGCGGCAGAGACAGCACAAGCAGCGGCGCAACCGCGGCGATCAGCACGACGTGATGTGCAACCCGCGCCGAGAACAGCGCCGAGGTCAGCGCGCACAGCGGCGACACCAGCAGCAACGCTATCAGCGTCCAGGCACTGCCGGCCAGTGCAAGCCGGGCGTTGCGATCATCGGCGCGCTCGCGAATCAGCAGGCCGAGATGCAGGGCCGCGCCGCAGGCGAGCGCAACGATCAGCACCGGATCGAGATTCCAGCGGCTCAGCCACTCGGCCGGCAGCGGCGCGGCGCCGCAATACGGCGCAATCATCGCCTCCCCCGCGACCGCCCCGCCGGAGTTTGCGCGCTGAGGTTGAAAGACGCCTGACGCCGTCGCGTCGTCGGAACGCGCAAGATCAGCTCCGGAGATTGAGTTGTGCCCAACCGCCAACGCCGTGACGCGCTGCGGGATGCAATGGCGCGTGGTGGCAAAAGGTCACAGCATCGTTCGATGGCTGCGCCCCGGGCGCTGCGCTAGCCTCGCTGAAAAAACAGGGAGGAGACCATGTCTGCGACTATCAATCGCCGTCACTTCATCGCGGCCGGCTCGACGGCACTGGCGCTGCCGTTCGTGGCGCGCGGCGCTTCGGCACAGACGCCCTGGCCGTCGCGCCAGATCCGGCTGATCTGCAGCTATCCGGCCGGCGGCCAGACCGATCTGCTGGCCCGCGCGTTCGGCGACTTCATCTCGCGACAGGTCGACAAGACCGTGGTGATCGAGAACAAGGCCGGCGCCTCCGGTTCGATCGGCACCGCCGAAGTGGCGCGCGCCGAGCCCGACGGGCACACGCTGCTGTGCTCGATCTCGACGACCTATGTGATGAACCGGGTGATGATGAAGAACCCCGGCTACGACATGGACAAGGATCTGACGCTGGTCAGCGTCATTCCCGGCGGCGGGCTGCTGCTGGTTGCCAATCCGAAACACAACATCAAGACGCTGGACGATTTCGTCGCCTACGCGCGCAAGAACAACGGCAAGGTCAATTTCGGCACCTACAGCGCCGGCTCGGCGCCGCACATGACGATCAACGAACTCAACAAGCAATACGGCCTCAACATCGAGGCGATCCACTATCGCGGCGAGGCGCCGATGTGGACCGGGATGCTGGACGGCTCGCTCGACGTCGCGATGGGAAGCTACACGGCGGCAAAGCCGGTGCTGGAGAGCGATCGCGGCACGGTGTTCGCGGTGCACTCCAAGAAAGTCGATGCCATCCCGCAGATCAAGACGCTGCCTGAACAGGGCGCGACGGCGAAGTTCTTCACCGTCTCGGGCTTCACCGGGTTCGCCGTGCCGAAAGCGACGCCGCAGCCGATCGTCGACCGCCTCGGCCAGCTCTGCGTCGCCGCCAACGAAGACGCAAAGGTGAAAGCCGCCCTCGCCACTTTCATGCTAGAGCCCGCACTCGGCGCCAAGGACAGCAACGAGCTGTATCAGCGCGAACTCCCCGTCTGGCTCGAAAGCGCCCAGGCGCTAGGCCTCCAGCCGGCGTGACGGCGTGTCTGCTCCCCTCCCCCTTGCGGGGAGGGGTCGGGGGTGGGGTCCGCGACGGGACACTATCCTCGTGGCACCCTCACCCCAGCCGTCTCCCGCAAGTGCGAGAGGGAGCGCGCACGTCCATGTGCACAACCCACCTGCTCTCCAAGCGCCACGGATGACGCCGGGGGCCGTCGTCACGTAATCTTGCCTGCAACATTCAGAAGCGACCGCCGCGCGCGGGCAATGGATCGTGGCATGATGAGAGCAAGATCCTGGGTTCAGCCCAAGGTACGGCCACGCTGGCCGGTCACCGAGGAGCAGAAGCAAGCGATCATCGAAGCCTGCGAGCGGTTGATTGCGGATTATCTGAAGCCGCGCTTCCAGCCGAAGATTACGCCGACGCAGTTCAACTATCCGGTCGACATCGGCGGGGCGTGGTCGGGCGGACGCTATCGCTTTTCCAGCGATACCGGTCCGGATTCGAGGAAAACCGCGGCGCCGAGTTCAACGCGCCCTTCGCCCGGCTCGACTGTATCGGGCCGGACAGCTTCGACATCTACTGGATGCGGGCGACCGGCAGATGGTGGCGTGTGCATGACGGCGTGACGCTGGAGGAGGCGATGCGCCTGCTCGAGATGGACGGGCTGCTGCATCCGAACTGAAGCGGCGCCAGCGGGACGACAACGATGAGTGGGCATCAGTACTACGAATTCCGGGCGCTCGACCGCCCGCTCGAGGCGGCCGACGTCAAGGCGCTGCGCGCGCTGTCGACGCGGGCGCGGATCACCAACACGAGTTTCACCAATAGCTATCAGTGGGGCGACTTCAAAGGTGACCCCGCCGAACTGATGGAGCGGTGGTTCGATCTTCATCTCTATCTGGCCAGTTGGGGCACGCGCTGCCTGATGATCCGCTTGCCACGCCGGTTGATCAGCAAGGATCAGGTTGACGCCTTTCTGAAGGACGACGACATCGCGCGTGCATGGACATACGGCGACCATTTGATCCTGAGCATCGCCATTGATGCCGATGATCTCGACGATGAGTGGGACGATGGCAGCGGCGGGTTGCCTGATTTGGCGCCGTTGCGCATCGCTTTGCTCGAGGGTGATCTGCGGGTGCTGTATCTGGTGTGGCTGATGGCCGTCGAGGCCGACAGGGTGGCGCCCGACGAAACCGAGCCGCTGCCGGGGCTCGGACCTCTGACGGCAACACTCGAGGCCTTCGCCGATTTCTTCTACATCGATCGCGACCTGATCGCCGCCGCAACCGAGCACAGTGCGCCTCGCGTCGGCACGTCTGTCGCCGACGCCGCGCCGGTGATCGCCGCAATGACCGACGAGGAGAAGACCTGGTTTCTACGGCGGATGTTCGAGGGCGACGCCGTCGTGACGAGTGAATTGCGCAAGCTGGTCCGCGTTCGCCTCCCCGCAGCGCCGCGCGCGCCGGCGCGAACGGTCGACGACCTCCGTGCCCGCGCCGACGAACTTCGGCAGGCGCGCGAGCAAGCCGAGGCCGCGAAGGCACTCGCCGAGCAGCAGCGCCGCGAGCAGGAGGAACAACGTGTACGCCGCGACAGGCTGGCCGAGATCGAGCGGCGCGGCGAACAGGTGTGGGTGGAGATCGAAGCCGAGATCCAATGGCGCAACGTCAAAAGTTACGACCGGGCGATGGTTCTACTCGCCGACCTGAAAGCGATCGCACAAGAGCGCGGAACAATCGATGCCTTTATGAGGCGCATTGCCGATCTCCGCCGGCGTCACGAGCAGAAATACACCTTCATCGAACGTATCGACCGACTGTAGCCGCGACGCATGAGGTTGCTCCGCTTGGCGCGCAACGGCGGCGCAGCTCCGGGAGGCGGACTGACCTACTCGATAGAGAAGAGGTGTACTGACATGAAACGCGGCGCCGCTCCTCCCCTCCCCCTTGCGGGCAGGGGTCGGGGGTGGGGGGCCGCGGCGGGAGCCCATCCTTGGGGCGCCCTCACCCCATCCCTCTCCCGCAAGCGGGAGAGGAAGCGCGCCGGCGTGCGGGAGACAATCGGACCTGTCGAGAGACAAGCGACTAACACGAAACGCGGAGCCTCCGCTCCTCCCCTCCCCCTTGCGGGGAGGGGTTGGGGGTGGGGGTCCGCGACGGGACACTATCCTTGGCGCGCCCTCACCCCAGCCCTCTCCCGCAAGCGGGAGAGGGAGCGCGCTGCGCGTGGGGAGCTCAGGCGTTCAAGAATCGCCGGAACTGCCTCAGCGCCAAGGCGAACAGCGCGACACCGATGATCAGCAGCGCCAGAAACTGCGGCCAGACCACGTCGAAGCCGGCGCCGCGGAACAGGATGGCTTGCGACAGCGACACGAAGTGGGTGTTGGGCGCCAGCAGCATGATGTCCTGAATCACTTGCGGCATGCTTTCGCGCGGCGTCAGGCCTCCGGACAACGCCTGCAGCGGCACCAGGATCAGCATGATCAGCAGCCCGAACTGCGGCATCGTGCCGGCGACGGTCGCGAGATAAATCCCCATGCTGGTGGTGGCGAACAGATGCAGCGCGGCGCCGAGCAGAAACAGCAGCATCGAGCCCTGCACCGGCACGCTCAGCACGCCCTGGATCACCACTGCCAATGCGAAGCCCGACGCCAGCAGCACGACGCCGCCCATCGACCACACCTTGCTGATCATGATCTCGAGCGGCGTCACCGGCATCACCAACAGATGCTCGATGGTGCCGTGCTCGCGCTCGCGGATCAATGCAGCGCCGGTCAGGATGATCGACAGCATGGTGACGGCGGTGATCAGTTGATTGATCGCACCGAACCAGCCTTTGTTCAGCTCGGCATTGAACCGCACCCGCAGCGTCTGCTCCACCGGCACCGTGGCGGCGGCACGGTGGCGCGCGAGAAATTCATTGATCTCGCCGGTGACGATCGCCTGCACATAGCCGCCGCCGGTGAAAGCCTGGGTCATCCGGGTGGCGTCGATGTTGAGCTGAATGGTCGGCGATCGCTTCGCCAGCAGATCGCGCTGGAAGTCCGGCGGGATGTCGAGCGCGAAGGTGTCGAGCCCCGCGTCCATGCGCTTGTCCATCTCCGCCTGGGTGATCAGCTTGGGGATCGAGAAGTACGGCGGGTTGAACGCGGTGACGATCCGTTCCGACACCGGCGAGCGGTCCTCGTCGACGATCGAGATCGCCGCGTGGTTGAGCGTCTCCGGCAGCGCCTTCGAGCCGGTATAGATCGAGATCGTGAAGGCGTAGGCGATCAGCGCCAGCAGCATCGGATCGCGCAACAATCCGCGCAGTTCCTTGACGCCGAGCTGGACGATGTTGGACAGCCGCACGGTCACTTCGCCTGTTTCTGGAGCAGCGCCGCGCCGGCGCCGAGCAGCAGCGGCACGGTGATCAGCAGCGGCACGAAGGACGACCACATCTGGCTGAAGCCGAGCCCCTTGGAGAACGCGCCGCGTGTGATATTGACGAAATAGGTGGTCGGATAGACTTCGCCGATCAGCGCGCCAAAGCCCTGCAGCGACGACACCGGATCGATCAGGCCGGAGAATTGCAGCGCCGGGATCAGCGTCAGCAGCGCGGTGCCGAAGATCGCCGCGATCTGGCTCTGCATGAAGGTCGATAGTACCAGGCCGAGGCCGGTGGCGATGATGACATAGAGCAGCGCGCCGGTGCCGTAGGCCAGAAAACTGCCGGTGAACGGCACCTGAAACACGAAGATCGCAAACGCGGTCAGGAACACGCAGTTGACCATCGCCAGAAGCACATAAGGCAGCTGCTTGCCGATCAGGAATTCGAGCCGCGTGGTCGGCGTCGCATAGAAGTTGATGATCGAGCCGAGTTCCTTCTCGCGCACCACGCTGAGCACCGCCAGCATCGCCGGGATCATCAGCAGCAGCAGCGGGATCACCGCCGGGGCCATCGCCACAAGGCTCTTGATGCCGGGATTATAGCGGTAGCGCATTTCGATCTGGAAGCTGCCGGAGGCCGCGGCGTCGCCGTAGAGTTCGCGCGCCTTCTGGCTGAGCCAGGCCAGATGCATCGCCTGGGCGTAGCCCCGCGCCGTTTCGGCCCGAGCCGGCATAGCGCCGTCGATCCAGGTGCCGATCTCGACCGGGCGGCCGCGCGACACGTCGCGGCCGAAACCCGGCGGGATCTCGATCGCCATGGTGAGTTCGCCGCTGCGCATCCGCCGGTCGAGATCGGCGTAGTCGGTGATCGGCCGCTGCTCGGCGAAGTAGCGCGAGCCGGCGATGTTGAGGATGTAGTCGCGGCTGATCGTGGTGTCATCACGGTCGAGCGCCGCGAAGGTCAGCTTCTCGACGTCGAGATTGATGCCGTAGCCGAGCACGAACATCAGCACCACGCTGCCGAGCAGCGCCATGGTGGCGCGGATCGGATCGCCCCGCAGTTCCAGCGCCTCGCGCCGCGTATAGGCGAACATCCGCCGAAGATCGAACCATGTGCGCATGGCGTTGCGCGGCTTGATGTCCTCGATCTTGGTCGGTGCAATTGGCGCTGCGGGCGCCGCCTTCGCCTGCGCGCCGATCGCCTCTTCCAGATAGGCGATGAAGGCGGTCTCGAGACTATCGGCGTTGCGGCTTTCGACGATCGCGCGCGGCGAGTCGCTGATCAGCACGCGGCCGGCATGCATCAGCGAGATCCGGTCGCAGCGCTCGGCCTCGTTCATGAAATGCGTCGAGACGAAGATGGTGACGTTGTCGTTGCGCGACAGGTCCGAGAGGATCTGCCAGAAGCCGTCGCGCGCCACCGGATCGACGCCGGAGGTCGGCTCGTCAAGAATCAGGATTCCAGGCGAATGGATCATCGCCACCGCCAGCGACAGCCGCTGCCGAATGCCGAGCGGCAGTTCGTCCGGCAGCTTGTCGATGATCTCGCCGAGGTCGAAGCGCCGCACCATCTCGGCGATGCGCGGCTCGATCGTCGCCGGCTCCATCCGGAACAACTTCGCATGGAGTTCGAGATTTTGCCGCACGGTGAGTTCGCTGTAGAGCGAGAACGCCTGCGACATGTAGCCGACCCGGCGCCGCACCGACATGTCTTTAGGATCGACCTCATGGCCGAACAGCCGCGCCTTGCCTTCGGTCGCGGCTAACAGCCCGGTCAGCATCTTCATCGTGGTGGTCTTGCCGCAGCCATTGGAGCCGAGAAAGCCGAAGATCTCCCCCTGCTCGATCCGGAACGAGACGTCGTCGACCGCGGTGAAGTCGCCGAACCGCATGGTGAGATGCTCGGCCTCGATTGCAACTCCTGACTGACCTGTCTTGCGAGGCGGAATCACCACTTCGGCATAGCCGCGGCGCTCGTCTTCGGGCAGCAGCGCGATGAACGCGGCGTCGAGTGTGCCGCCTCCGGTTTGTCGCAACAATTCCACGGGCGTGGCCTGTGCCAGCACGCGGCCGGCGTTCATCGCCACCAGATGGTCGAAGCGCTCTGCCTCCTCCATGTAAGCGGTTGCCACGACGACGCTCATACCGGGGCGCTGGGCTCTGATCTGATTGATCAATTCCCAGAACTGCCGGCGCGACAGCGGATCGACGCCGGTGGTCGGCTCGTCCAGGATCAACAGGTCCGGATCGTGAATCAGCGCACAGCACAGCCCGAGCTTCTGCTTCATGCCGCCCGACAACTTTCCCGCCGGCCGCCCGGCGAACGCCGAAAGCCCGGTAGATTCAAGCAGTTCGGCAATCCGCCGGGCGCGCTCGGCAGCGCCCTGGCCGAACAGCCGGCCGAAGAAGTCGACATTTTCGTAAACCGACAGGGTCGGATAGAGATTCTTGCCGAGCCCCTGCGGCATGTAGGCGATGCGCGGGCACGAGGCGCGGCGATGCTTGACGTCAGCAATATCGCCGCCGAACACGTCGACACGACCCTGCTGAACCGCTCGCGCGCCGGAAATCAGTGATAATAAACTCGACTTCCCGACGCCGTCAGGCCCGATCAGTCCGATCATGCAGCCGGCC
Source organism: Rhodopseudomonas palustris (assembly GCF_003591005.1). GTDB lineage: Bacteria > Pseudomonadota > Alphaproteobacteria > Rhizobiales > Xanthobacteraceae > Rhodopseudomonas > Rhodopseudomonas palustris_K. Next base: position 130,452 of record NZ_QYYD01000003.1, on the reverse strand, counting down.
GGCAGATCCAGCGTGATATCATCCAGCGCCAGTGTTTGGCCGTAGCGCAGCGACACGCCTTTGAGGCGAACGATCGGCGCGGGCACCACGAGACCCGCCGCAGGCTCGCTCATTGCACCGGCGCTCCGCTGACTTTGGCCGGCCATGGCGCCTTCGGATCGAGCTGTACGTAGGCGACGCCCGGCAGGCCGGTCTTGACCATCGCGATGTACTTGCGCAGCAGTTCCTGCGGGATGTGCGCCTTGACGCGGAACATCAGCTTCTGCCGCTCTTCCTCGGTCTCCACCGTTTTGGGCGTGAACTGCGCCGTGTCGGCCACGAACGTCGCTTTCGCCGGGATCACGACATCCGGCAGCGCATCCAGCACCAGCCGCACGTCGGCGCCGATCGCGACCTGGCCGGCCTGCGCGGTCGGCAAGAAGAACGTCATGTAGACGTCGCTGAGATCGACCAAATTGAGCACGCGGCCGCCGGCGGCGAGCACTTCGCCGGGCTGCGCGACGCGATACTGCACGCGGCCGTCGCGCGGCGACTTCAGCGTGCTATCGTTGATCTCGACCGTGATACTATCAATCGCCGCCTTGGCGGCATCGACGGCAGCCCCCGCATCCACGACCTGTGCCTTCGCGGCACTGATCGCCGCTTCGGTTGCAGCGAGCTGCGCCTTGGCGGCCGCGACCGCGGCCTTGGCGCCCTGCTCGTTGGCGCGGTCATCGTCGAGCACCTGCTGCGACACCGCGTTGGTCTTGATCAGCGTCTCGGCGCGCGCCAGGCGGCGCTCCAGCGCATCGAGCTGCGCGTCGCGCTGCGCCACCACGGCAATCGCCGCTTCGCGCTCGGCCTCGCGCTGATTGACCAGGCTGGTGGCAGTTTGCACGCCGATCGTGGCGCGCCGCAGTTGCGCCTCGGCCTGACGACGCTGCGCTTCGAGCTGATCGGTGTCCATCCGCGCCAGCACCTGACCGGCGGTGACGAAGTCGCCTTCGCGCACCAGAATTTCACGGATCCGTCCGGCTGCCTTGGTCGAGATGTCGATCTCGGTCGCTTCGATCCGGCCGTTGCCGCTGGCGATACCCGGCGGCAGCGCCTTGGTGCCGAAGGTGCGCCACGCGATGTAGCCACCACCTGCCACCACCGCCACGGCGACGATCATCACCCAGCGCTTCCAGTCCGTCGCCATCGGCTCTCTCCAGTCACGCCGCTTCGCCAGACGCGACCGACCGCATCCTCGACACCGGCATGGTGCCGACTTTGCAGAGCCACGCGGCCAGCACCTTGAGCGAGATCAACAGCGGTTGATCACAGCGGCGTTAGCTGTGTCCCGCATGCACCGGCGCTTACTCCGCTGAGTTGTCACAACGCAGGATTTCGCTCTTGAAGAACAAGGCCTTCGCGCACAGTGCGCCGTCCGCCAAGGTTGCGACGCGCGACCGGATTCTCGACGCGGCTATTGTGCGGTTCTCCCGGCAGTCCTACGAGGCGACCGGGCTGCGCGACATCGCCGCCGATGTCGATGTCGATGTTGCTTACGTGCATCGCTGCTTCGGCTCGAAGGAACGGCTGTTCGCCGCAGCCGTCGAGGCGACGCTGAAGCCGGAGCTGTTGCTCGGCGGCAAGGCCGAGGATCTCGCCGCAACGCTGGCCCACGAACTGTTTCACCATGCCGAAGGCCACGGGCCGCATCAGGTTCGGCCGCTTGATATCGTCATCCACTCGCTGTCGAGCGCTGACGCATCGCGGGTGCTACGCGAGGTGGTGGCCCGCAGCTTCATCGAGCCACTCGCCGCCAAGCTTGGCCGCGCCGACGCGCTCAACGCGGCGCTGATCACGGCCCTGCTCGCCGGCACCGGCATCCTGCGCACCGTGCTCGGCATCGCGCCGTTGCAGGAAACGGAAGGCGGCCGGCTCGAAGCAATGATGACGGCGGCGCTGACCGGCATCATTGCCAGCGCCGACGCGGCGACCAAGCCGGCATCGTGAGCCATCGGCACTCTGGGAACCGGCGCGATTGGGCACTCGCAGCAACCGCGTAACACTATTGCGGCTCGACGGCGCGGCGAGGCGCGTGCTACCAGTCCGCCATGCCATCCGGGTATCGAGCTTGATCAGGTTCCATCGGACATCACTTAGCCGCATCGTCCGTACGTTCGCGGTCGTGTGCATGACCGCTGCTTATTTGCTGTCGGGCCTGCTGCATAATGCCTGCGATTTCGACTTCGCCCGCATCGGCGGCGACGTCCAAATCGCATCGGCGGCGTACGACGGCGCACAGCATGACGACGGCGGCGCGCTCGCCGGGCATCATTGCCATAGCTGTTTCTCCGTGTCGGTGCCGGCCGCGCCGGTGCCGGCGCCAATCACCATGACGTCGAACGATATCCTGCTTGGCCACGCCGCCAGCGCGCTGCTCGGCCGCGATCGCGGACTCGATCCGCCGCCGCCAAAACCCCTGACCTGACCGCCATCGCCGGGCGCAGCCGCGCCCACGCTCTGCCGTCGATCAGGTTTCATCCATGCTCATCAAGTCCGCCACGCGCCTCGCGTGCGCGATGGCACTGCTGTTCAGCCCCGCGCTGAGCGGCGTGTCGCATGCACAAACGCTCACCATGAAGTCGGCGCTGCAGCGCGCGCTTGCCGCCAGTCCGCGGCTGACTGCTGCCGAGCGCGACATTGGCATCGCCACCGGCCAGCGCATCCAGGCTGGCACGCTGCTCAATCCGGAAATCTCCTACGAACAGGACGACTCGTTCGGCAGCGGCGCCTATCGCGGCACGCGATCGGCCGAGACGACGTTGCAGATCAGCCAGCTGTTCGAACTATTTGGCAAACGCGACGCGCGCATCGCGGTCGGTCAAGCGGGCATCGAAGTCGCCGCTGTGCAGCGCCGCGCGGTGCGGCTGGAGATCCTGTCCGAGACGGCGATCGCCTTCGTCAGCGTACTCGGTCTGCAGCAGCGCATCGCCATCCTGGATCAGCAGGTCGCCGCGATCGACAAACTCACCCCACTGCTGCAGCGACGGGTCGACGCCGGCGCCTCGTCGCCGGCCGAGACCGGCCGCGCCGAAGTCGCCTCGGCGCTGGTGAAGGCGGACCGCGAACGGGTGCGCGCGACGCTCACCAGCGCCCGCCGCGAACTCGCGGTGCTGATCGGCGACAGCGCGCCGAAATTCTCCACCGTCTCCGGCCGGCTCGAACCGAGCGGCCGGCCGCCGAGCTTCCAATCCGTCGTGCAGGCGATCGACGCCAATCCGCAATTGATGCGCTGGACCGCGGTCTATGCGCAGCGCAACGCCGAGCTGCTGCTGGCGCGGCTGAAGCCGTATCCGGACGTGCGCGTCAGCGCCGGCTGGCGTCACTACAACGAAACCAAGGACGACGCAGTGCGGTTGTCGGTGTCGGTGCCAATCCCGGTGTTCGATCAGAATCAGGGCAACATCCTCTCCGCGCAGGAGAGTCTGGCGAAGACCGCCGCCGAGCGCGCCGCCAATCGCAACACGCTGATCGTGCTCGCTGGCCGCGCTTACGACTCGCTGCAGGGCGCGCTCAGCGAACTCAAGGTGCTGCGCGAGATCGCGATCCCGAAAGCGCGCGACGCCGCCGCAGCGATCGCCGAGGGCTACGGCCAGGGCCGCTTCTCGCTGCTCGAAGTGCTCGATGCCCAGGCCAGCGTCGCGCAGGCGCAGCTCCGCGAGCAGGAAGCGCAGCAGAATTTCCATGTCGCCGTCGCCACCATCGAGGGGCTGGTCGGCAATCCGTTTTCACTGGCGCGGGGGAGCGCACGATGAACAGGACCGCAACGGTCATCGCGATCATTCTGGCTGCCGCGGCCGGCGCGCTGGGCGCGCGCTATCTGGCGCCGGACGAGCACCGCGCGCCGACCGAACATGCCCACGACAAGGTCGCGGAAGGCGAAAAGAAGTCTGGTCAACACGCCGAGCCCGACGAGCACGGCGCCCAGCGCATTCTGATCAGCGAGATCAAGCTCGCCGCGGCCGGCGCGAGCTTCGCCGAAGCCGGCTCGGCGACGCTCAGCGACTCGCTGGCGCTGAACGGCATCCTGCGCGCCAATCAGGAGACCCTTGTTCAGGTCACGCCGCGGTTTCCCGGCCTCGTCCGCACCATCCGTAAACGGATCGGCGATCAGGTGACCAGGGACGAGCCGATGGCGTCGATCGAGAGCAACCAGAGCCTGACCAGCTACGAGTTGAAATCGCCGCTCGCCGGCACGGTGATTGATCGCCAGATCTCGCTCGGCGAATACGCCTCCGAGCAGAAGCCGGCCTTCGTGGTCGCGGACCTCACGACGATCTGGGTCGATCTGTCGATCTATCGCCAGGACATCCAGCGCGTGAAGATCGGCGACGAGGTGCTGATCGATCCGGATGACGGCCGCAGCGAGATCAAGGGCCGCATCGACTATCTCGCGCCGATCGGCGCGCTCGATACGCAAACTGCGCTGGCGCGCGTCGTACTGCCAAATACGGACGGGCGGCTGCGGCCGGGCTTGTTCGTCACTGCCCGCTTAGTGCTCGCCAAGCGCGACGTTCCCGTCGCGGTGCGGGCCGACGCGATCCAGACGCTGGAGAACAAGACCGTGGTGTTCGTTCGCGAAGCCGACGACGCGCTCGAAGCCAGGCCGGTCGTGCTCGGCGAGCAGGACGCCCGCTTCGTCGAAATCAAGGCCGGGCTCGCCGCGGGCGAACGCTACGTCGCCGAAAACTCCTTCGTGGTGAAGGCCGAGATGGGCAAGGGTGAGGCCGAGCATGGTCATTGAGAGGATTCTCGCCTTCTCGATCCGCCAGCGCTGGCTGGTGCTGATCGCCGCGCTCGGCCTCCTCGCCTTCGGCGCGTGGAATTTCACCCGGCTGCCGATCGACGCGGTGCCGGACATCACCAACGTGCAGGTACAGATCAACACCCAGGCGCCCGGCTACTCGCCGCTCGAGACCGAGCAGCGCATCACCTTCCCGGTCGAGACCGCGATGGGAGGGCTGCCGAAATTGTCCTACACGCGCTCGCTGTCGCGCTACGGGCTGAGCCAGGTCACGATCGTGTTCGAGGACGGCACCGACATCTACTTCGCCCGCCAGCTTGTCAATGAGCGCATCCAGCAGGTGCGCGACCAGCTTCCCGCCGGCGTCGAGATGGCGATGGGGCCGATCTCCACCGGCCTCGGCGAGATCTACATGTACACGGTCGAGGCCAAGCCCGGCGCCACCAACGCCGACGGCAAGCCCTATTCGCCGAGCGATCTGCGCACCGTACAGGACTGGATCATCAAGCCGCAGCTGCGCAACGTGCCAGGCGTGATCGAGATCAACAGCATTGGCGGCTATCAGCGGCAATTCCACGTGCTGCCCGATCCGGGCAAACTGATCGCCTACCGGCTCGGCTTCCGCGACCTGATGGTCGCGCTGGCGGCGAATAACGCCAATGTCGGCGCCGGTTATATCGAGCGCAACGGCGAGCAGTATCTGGTCCGCGCGCCCGGCCAGGTCGGGACCAGCGCCGAGATCGAAGCCATCGTGGTCGGCACGCGCAGCGGAATTCCGGTGCGGATCAAGGACGTCGCCCAGGTGATCGAGGGCACCGAGCTGCGCACCGGCGCCGCGACCCTGAACGGCGAGGAAACCGTGCTCGGCACCGCGATGCTGCTGATCGGCGACAACAGCCGCACCGTGGCGCAGCGCGTCGCCGCCAAGCTGCAGCAGATTGCGAGTTCGCTGCCCGAGGGCGTTATCGCCCGCACCGTCTATGATCGCTCGCATCTGGTCGAGGCCACCATCAAGACGGTGGAGAGCAATCTGCTGGAAGGCGCCACGCTGGTGGTGGTCGTGCTGTTCCTGATCCTCGGCAACATCCGCGCCGCGCTGATCACCGCCTGCATCATCCCGCTGTCGATGGCGATGACCATCACCGGCATGGTCGAGACCAAGGTCTCCGCCAATCTGATGAGCCTCGGTGCGATCGATTTCGGCATCATCATCGACGGCGCGGTGATCATCGTCGAAAACTGCCTGCGGCTGCTCGCCGCCGCGCAGCATGACAAAGGCCGGCTGCTCAGTTTGAACGAGCGGATGCAGACGATCCTGGCCGGCGCCAGCGAGGTGATCAAGCCGAGTCTGTTCGGAACGCTGATCATCGCCGTGGTGTATCTGCCGGTTCTGACGCTGACCGGCGTCGAGGGCAAGATGTTCACGCCGATGGCGCTGACGGTGCTGATGGCGCTCGGCGCCGCGGCGCTGTTCTCGATCACCTTCGTGCCGGCCGCGGTCGCGATCTTCGTGTCCGGCAAGGTGTCGGAGAAAGAGAACATCGTGATGCGCGGCGCCAAGCGGATCTATCTGCCGCTGCTCACGCGCGCCATCATCTATCGCAAGAGCGTGGTGGTCGCCGCGATCGCCATCACGCTGGCGAGCGGTTTTGCGGCGACGCGGATGGGCGGCGAGTTCATTCCGAGTCTCGACGAGGGCGACGTCGCGCTGGCCGCGATCCGGATTCCCGGCACCAGCCTGACGCAGTCGCTCGCCTTGCAGATGGCGCTGGAGAAGCGCGTCCGGCAACTTCCCGAAGTGAAGGACTTCTTCACCCGCACCGGCACCGCCGAGGTCGCGACCGACCCGATGGCGCCGTCGATGTCGGACGGCTACATCATGCTGAAGCCGCGCGCCGAGTGGCCCGACCCGGCCAAGACCAAGGCCGAACTGGTCGAGGAGATCGAGAAGGCCGCCGAGGACATTCCCGGCAGCAACTACGAGATCTCCCAGCCGATCCAGCTGCGCATCAACGAGCTGGTGTCGGGCGTGCGCAGCGACGTCGGTGTCAAGATCTTCGGCGACGACCTCGACATCCTTCAAAACGCCGCCAAGCAGGTGCAGACCGCGATCCAGGGCATCCGCGGCGCCACCGACGTCAAGACCGAGCAAGTCGCCGGCCTGCCGATCCTCACCGTCAAGCTCGATCGGCTTGCGCTGTCGCGCTACGGACTCAGTGTCGCCGACGTGCAGGGCATCGTCGAGATGGCGATCGGCGGCAAGAGCGTCGGCAAGCTGTTCGAGGGCGACCGCCGTTTCGATATCGTGCTGCGGCTGCCGGAGCGGCTGCGCGTCAGTCCGGAGGCGATCCGGGCGATTCCCATTCCGCTGCCGCCGGCCGAGGAGCCGACCACGGGCCTCACCAAGGCCGCGATGGGATCGCAGGCGCTGCAGATGCGCCACATCCCGCTCTCCGCGGTCGCGACCGTCGAGGCCGCGCCGGGACCGAACCAGATCAGCCGCGAGAACGGTAAGCGCCGGATCGTGGTGACCACCAATGTGCGCGACCGCGATCTCGGCTCGTTCGTGGCCGAGGCGCAGCAGGCCGTCGCCGAGAAGGTGACGCTGCCGGCCGGCTACTGGATCGGCTGGGGCGGCCAGTTCGAGCAACTGGTCTCAGCGAGCAAGCGGCTGACCATCGTGGTGCCGGTGGCGCTGCTGCTGGTGTTGCTGCTGCTGTTCATGAGCCTGAACTCGGCGGCCGACGCGCTGCTGGTGTTCAGCGGCGTGCCGCTGGCGCTGACCGGCGGGGTCGCAGCGCTGCTGCTGCGCGGCATCCCGCTGTCGATCAGCGCCGGCGTCGGCTTCATCGCGCTGTCGGGCGTCGCGGTGCTCAACGGCCTCGTCATCATCGCCTTCATCGAACGCTTGCGCAGCGAGGGCAAGCCGGTGATCGAGGCGGTGCGCGAAGGCGCGGTCACGCGGCTGCGGCCGGTGCTGATGACCGCGCTGGTCGCCTCGCTTGGCTTCGTGCCGATGGCGATCGCAACCGGCGCCGGCGCCGAGGTGCAGAGGCCGCTCGCCACCGTGGTGATCGGCGGCATCATCTCGTCCACCATCCTGACGCTGCTAGTGCTGCCGGCGCTGTATGTGCTATTCCGCCGGGAGAGCGCTGCCAGTGCCGAAATCGCCGAGCCGGTGCGCCCCTAGTCAGGCGCGGGACGATTGCTCCAGCGCCTTTTCGATGCACTGCACCATCACCTGTGCGTCGAACGGCTTGCTCAGAAATGCGATCGCTCCGAACGCCTTGGCCCGCGCCTCGGCGCGCTCTTCCGGAAAGGCCGTGATGAACACCACCGGGCAGGCGCGGCCCTCGGTCAGCAACTGCGCGTGCAGGTCGAGGCCGCTGAGGCCCGGCATCTGCACGTCCGTGATCAGACACGCAGCCGAGCCGCACAGATCGGAAGCGAGATAATTATGCGCCGAGGAGAAGCCTCGGGCCTCGTGGCCGAGCGATCGCACCAGCGCAACGACGGCGATTCGAACGTTGTCGTCGTCATCGATCACCGCCACGATCTTGCCGATGGTCATTGCTGCCATCCTCGAGGGGTGATGCAGTGCGATCCCAGGTCCGCAAACCTTGCGACAGAGCAGATAGGCTCAGAAGTCATACGATGGTTTTATGCGAGGTTCGTTCCCGGAGCGCGACGAAGTTTCCTCATGGGCGCAGCATCGCGCGACAGCATTTCCGCTTGGGCAGCAAGCAGCCGTTAAACCTTGGTTTGATGATTTGTATACCAATGCAGGCCAATCCCGCCACGTTCGTGCGACTTGGCTTTGATTGTCTCTGTGTGTTCCCTGCGATCCAGCACCAATGCCATTGCGGATCCGGTGACGACGACGGAAGGCCACAGCACGATGGAAAGGTCAGGAGACGACATCACCGGCGAAACCACGACCGACCCTTTTGCATCAATCGCAGAATTCCTCGAAGAAGCCTCGGCCGCAGTCGCGGGTGACCCGATGGTGGCTCGCACCTGTATCGCGCGAGCTGCGATGCTGCTGCGGGAAGTGCAGGCGCGCCACGCCCCAGCCGGATGCGAGCCGTCGACGCGCGGCAGCGGCCCCGGCCTGGCGCGCTGGAAGCTTAACCGCGTCATATTGCATGTCGAGCAGCACCTCGATGGAAATCTGCGGGTCCGCGACCTTGCCAGGCTGACGGGACTTAGTCCCGGTCATTTCGCGCGGGCATTCCAGCAAAGCGTCGGAATCGCGCCGCGGCATTTCCTGATCGAACGCCGCATCGAGCGCGCCAAAACGCTGATGCAGACCTCCGACCTGACGTTGTGCGAAATCGCCCTGGCGTGCGGCTTGAGCGATCAGGCTCACCTGTCGCGGCTGTTTCGCCGCCACACCGGCACGACGCCGAATGCCTGGCGCCGCGAATGGCGGGCCGCGGGGCAGCGAACGCCCAATTTCGTCCGCTCGCCTGGCCTCGCAAGCGACGACAGCCCGCGTAGCGCGGACGCGTCCGCCGGCTAGGTCGACAACGCCGCCAGCCGCAATCGTGCGGCGACAGGCCCGGCCTCAGTTCCAGGCGTATTTCAGCGTCCCCAGCACCGTCCGCGCCGCACCGAGACCGCAATACGCCAGCCCGGTCACGCACGACGACACGTAGTAGTGGTTGCCGAGATTGGTGGCGTTGACCTGCGCGCTCCACCCCTTCAGGTCCGGCCGCACATATTGGAAGTCATAGCTGATCGCGGCGTCAAACAGCGTATAGCTCGGAATCAGGATGGTGTTGGCAGCATTGCCGTAGCTGGTTCCGACATAGCGCACGCCAGCGCCGAGCCCGAGACCTGCGACCGGCCCGCTGTAGAACGTGTATTTCGCCCACAGCGAGGCCTGATCCAGCGCGGTGTTGAGCAGATAGTTGCCGACTGTGCCGTCGTTTGCGGCCGTGACCCGCGGATCGTATTTGTTGTAGCCGCCGACGATCTCCAGTTCGCGCGTGACGTTGCCGCGCGCTTCGAACTCGAAGCCGCGCACCCGGACCTGGCCGGTCTGAACGCTGAACACGATGTTGGCCGGGTCCGCCGTCAGCACGTTCTTCTGGGTGATGTCGAACACCGCCGCGGTCAGCATCAGATTGGAACCGAACGGCTTGAACTTGACGCCGATCTCGCCACCTTCGCCGGTGGTCGGCTTGAACGTGGCGCCGAACCTGTCGGTGCCGGAGGCCGGCACGAACGACGACGAGTAGTTGACGTAGGGCGACAGCCCGAAATCGAACAGATAGTTCAGCCCGACCCGGCCAGTCGTCGCCTTGTCGTTCTGCAGATAGGTCCCGGCGGCCGGAAACAGACCGGTCGAGACGGTTTCGGCCTGCGCCCAGTCCTGACGGCCGGTCAGGGTCAGGGTCCAGCCGTCGTATTTGACCTGGTCCTGCAAATACAGGCCGGCTTGACTGGACGTGGTATTGGTGGCGATGAACGGCGACAGCGACGCCGCCGACGGCACGAAGGCGCCATACACCGGCGCAAACGCATCGATCGACGAAATCATCGTGAAGCGGTAATCGGACTTCGAGGTCTGGCGCTGATAGTCGAAGCCGGCCAGCACCTTGTGGAGAAGCGGCCCGGTCGCGAAGTCGGCCTGCAGCTGGTTGTCGAGCGCGACATTCTGAGCGCTGGAATTCACGTAGTTGTAGGACCGCAGCATCGTGCGGTTGTCGGCCAGCAAGCCTTCGGAGCGTACGCCGCCGAGATCCTGCGACACGTCGAAATAGCGCAGGTTGGACCTGAATTGGAGATTGTTGTCGAAGCGGTGCTCGAACGCATAGCCGACCGAGAACTGTTCGAGCGTGTAGCCGTCACGGTTCGGCTCGCCGAGATAGCGGCTGTAGGGCACTCTTCCGTATGGGTTCGGCAGCAGCGAGACTCCGCCGGGCACATATTGCTGCCAGCCGTCGGCCTTGATGTTGGAGTAGTGCGAGAGCAGCGTGAGCGAGGTGTCGGTGGTCGGCCGCCACGTCAGGCTGGGCGCGATATAGGCCTTGTTCTCGTGCACGAAGTCCTGCTGGCCATCGGTGCTGCGGCCGAGGCCGACGATGCGATAGAGGAATTCGCCGTTCTTGTCGATCGGCCCCGAACTGTCGAACGCGCCCTGAAACCGCTCGAACGATCCGAACGTGCCGATCACCTCGTGCTGCGCGTAGGGGGTCGGACGTTTGCTCACCATGTTGAGCAGGCCGCCGGGATCGGTCTGGCCATACAAACCCGACGACGGCCCGCGCAGCACTTCGAGGCGCTCCAGACCGTAGGTCTCGATCCGCGGATAGGCGAACTGCGTCCCCGGGTCGATCGGCAGCCGCAGCCCGTCGAGATAGCGTGGCACTTCGAAGCCGCGCAGCTTGAACGAATCGAAGAAGGTCGTGGCCCCATAAGTATCGAGCGTGACCCCCGGCGTGTAGCGCAACGCCTCGACAACGTTCTGCGCGCCCTGCGCCTGGATCTGGGCCTGCGTTACCACAGAGATCGACTGAGGGGTCGACAGGATAGGCGTATCGGTCTTGGTTCCGGTCGCGCTCTGATTGGCCAGATAGCCGACCACGGGGCCATTGGCACGCTCGATGCCGCGACCGGCATTGGCTGCGGCAGCGACCGGCGGAGCCGCGGGCTGGCGTGCGGGCGCCGCGGCACGGCGCGTCGTTGTCGGAGCGCGTGTTGCCCGCTGCGGCGGAGCTGCCCGCCGCGCGGTCTGCGGCTTCGGTGCATCGACCGTGACGGGTGGCAGATCGCGACCGGACTGCGCCTGCGCTTCGCCGAGGGGCAGGCTGACTCCAAGGGCGGTCGAGCAGATCAAGGCCTTGAAGATTGCGCTGCGCGCGAAGCGCCTCGTCGTCACCACCGTCATATCCTCGCCCCCGTCTTGATCGGCGGGCGACCACTTATCACATCATTGGCAGCTGACAGCCTGCAGCGACTTGGAATGTATCGAAATCCAGCAGGCGAGCGAGAGACAAGGCTCCAGGTTCCCCCTCTCCCGCTTGCGGAAGAGGGCCGGGTTGAGGGCGCCCCGGGCAGTGAGTCCGCGATCCACCAGACCTTAGACGATCGTCTTCAGGTACAGGCTCGGATCGAAATACTTCGATGCGGGGATGAACTCCTTGACGCCGGCATTGGCCATGAAGAAGTCGGTCGACTGCTGCAACCAGTTGGTGACGGTGCCGTCGGCATACATCCGCTTCCAGTCATGCGCGGTGAACATCTTCTGCGCCTTGAAGGATTCGTTGATGTCCGCCAGCGGCGTCTGGCTGTAGTGGTTCTTCTGCAGGCTCTCCATCGCCTCGACCGGATTGGCCATGATGTAGTCGTTGGCCTCGCCCCAACCGCGGATCAGCTTGGCCAGCGTCTCCTGATTGGGCTCGTAGTAGTCGTTGGCCGCCGCCCAGCCGCCGATGATCGCCGCCTGGGGGTAGTACGCCGAGGCGTCGGCCAGCATGATCGACCCCGGCACCTTGTCGCGCGCCGTGACGTTGAACGGCACCCACAGCGCCACCGCCGGGACCGCGCCGGAGACGAACGCCGTCACCGCCGCCGGCATGCTTTGATTGACGAGCTCCACTTCCTTCGGGTCGATCTTGTTGGCGCGTAGCGCGCGGTCGAGGAAGACATGCGCCGTGGTGCCTGTCGCCGTGGCGATACGCTTGCCGCGCAGATCGGCGAACGACCGAATGCCCTGGTCGGGCCGCACCCAGAGCTGCGCGGTGGCGACCTCGATGTCGTTGATCAGGAACACCTTGCCCTGGCCGCGCGCCGGGAAGTTGGATAGCACCGCGCCGGTGGCCAGCACGTCGAGGCTGCCGCCGATCAAAGCCTGGAAGATCTCGAGCCCGGTATTGAACTGGCGCAGTTCGAGCTCGAGCCCCTGCTTGGCGAAGCTGCCGCGATCCACCCCGGTCCAGATCTGTCCGTCGACTGCCACGGTGTGAAGATAGCCGACGCGGATCTTGGTCTTGGCCTGCGCGATCGCCGGCGCCGCGGGAGCGAAGCCGGCCATGGCGAGGCCGGCGGTCGTGGTCAGGAATTGTCGTCGATCCATGGCGTCACTCCTCCGATGATATTGTTTTGTGTTTTGTTATTCCGAAAATGAGGCCGGCCGCATCTGCGCCTGCTGGGCCCGGTATTCGTCCATCACCAGCTGGCGAATATGGCCGCGCAGCTCGGCGAATTCAGGACGCTCGTGGATCGAATCGTCGCGGGGATATGGGAACGGCACGTCGATGATCTGCTTGATCCGCGCCGGCCGCGCCGTCACCACGACGATGCGCGAAGCCAGATAAATCGCCTCCTCCACCGAATGGGTGATCAGCATCACCGTCTTGCGCTCGGCGGCCAGCACCTGCAGCAGCAGGTTCTGCATGTTGGCGCGGGTCTGCGCGTCGAGCGCGCCGAACGGCTCGTCCATCAGCAGGAACTGCGGCCGCGCCGCATAGGCGCGCGCGATCGCAAGGCGCTGCTTCATGCCGCCCGACAGATGCTTCGGATAGGAATTGGCGAAGTCCGACAGCCCCATCAGCTCGAGATAGTGCCGGCAGATATCTTCGCGTTCGCTCGCAGGGACGCGATTGGCGTCGAGCGTCAGGCCGAACGCGATGTTCTGCTTCACGGTCAGCCACGGGAACACGCCGTATTCCTGGAAGATCACGCCGCGCTCCGGGCCCGGCTTCTCAACCGGCTTGCCGTCGAACAGCACGCGCCCGGTGGTCGGCTTCTGGAAGCCGGCCAGCATGCTCATCATGGTGGTCTTGCCGCAGCCGGACGGGCCGATCACCGCGATGAAGTCGCCATCGTCGATGTCGTAGTGGACATCCTCGACCACATGCAGGCGTCCCTTGGCGGTCGCGAAGGACAGCGAGACGTGGTCGAATTGCGCGCGCTTGATCATCCGACGGCCCGATCCTGCCACACCAGCAATCGCGCACTGATCTTGCGCAGAATGAGATCCATGATCAGCGCAATCAGTCCGATGCAGATGATGCCCACATAGATGACGTCGAGCAGAAAATAGGTCGAGGCGTTCTGGATCATGGCGCCGAGGCCGCGCTGCGCGGCGATCAGTTCGGACGCTACCAGGGTCGCCCACGCGACGCCGAGCGCCACGCGCAGCGCCGTGAGGATGTGCGGCACGGTGAGCGGGATGATGACCTTGCGGAAAATCTCGAACTGATTGGCACCGAGCGTCTGTGCGACGCGGATGTAGATCGGCGCGATCTGCGACACGCCTTCGTACATCACGATGACGCCGGCGAAGAACGAGGCGTAGAACAGGATCACCAGCTTGGCGAGCTCATCGACGCCGAAATACACGATCACCAGCGGGATTAGCGCAATCGGCGGCAGCGCGCGGAAGAAATTGATCATCGGATCCGCAAAGGTACGCGCCGAGCGATACCAACCAAGCAGAAAGCCGACCGGTACCGCCGCGGCGATGCCGAACAGAACACCAAGAAACACCCGGCGCGTCGACGTGTAGATGTCGAGCAGCAGGTTCTCGCGCGTCAGCAGCTCGAAGAACTTGGCGGCGACCTGATGCGGCGCCGGGATCAGCGACGGATTGACAAGCCCGCTCCAGCGCACGCCGTACCACAGCAGGATCGCGCCGAGCCACGGCAACAGCCCGAGTGCAAAGCGTCGGACGAAGGCGCCGTCCATCCAGGAGCTTCCCCATTTCTCATTTGTGTTGGCGGCAAGTCATATTATAAATAGGATGACCAGACAAGAGCGCAGCGCGCGTGCGCCGCAAGGTTCAGATGACCACGCCCTTCACGATCCGCAGCCTGCAGGCATTCGCCTATCGCTATCCGCTGACGACGCCGGTGGTGACCTCGTTCGGCCGTATGACGTCGCGGCCGGCCGTATTCGTCCGCGTCGAGGACCACGACGGCACGGTCGGCTGGGGCGAAGCGTGGTGCAACTTTCCATCGCCGGGCGCCGAGCATCGCGCGCGGCTGATCAACGAAACCCTGGCGCCATTGGTGGTCGGCCAGCGCATGTCCGCGCCGGCCGAGCTGTTCGAACAACTAACGAATGCTACGGCCGTGCTGGCGCTGCAATCCGGCGAAGCCGGGCCGTTCGCGCAAGCAATTGCGGGCATCGACCTCGCCGTATGGGATCTGTTCGCGCGCCGCCGCAACACGCCGCTGTGGCGGCTGCTGGGCGGCGCTTCGCCGCGTATCCAGGTATATGCCAGCGGCATCAACCCGACCGGCACCGCAGCGATGGCCGAGGCCGCGTTGCAGCGCGGCTACCGGGCGTTGAAGCTCAAGGTCGGCTTCGGCGCCGACGTCGATAGCGCCAACCTTGCGGCGTTGCGCGGACTGATCGGTGACGGCTCGCTCGCTGCGGACGCCAACCAGGCTTGGTCGGTCGATCAGGCATTGGCCATGACACCGCGCCTTGCCGCCTTCGATCTCGCCTGGCTCGAAGAACCGATCCGCGCCGACCGGCCGCTTGCCGACTGGCAGCGGCTGCGGGACGGAATCGCTGTGCCGCTGGCGGCGGGCGAGAACATCACCAGCCGCGACGGCTTTGACGCGGCAATCGGCGGCGATGTGCTCCGCTTGATCCAGCCGGACATCGCCAAATGGGGCGGCCTGTCGCTGTGCGCCGGCATCGCCCGCGCGATCCGCGGCGCCGGCAAGCGGTTCTGCCCGCATTATCTCGGCGGCGGCATCGGCCTGCTCGCCTCCGCTCATCTCCTCGCCGGCATCGGTGGCAACGGACTGCTTGAGGTCGATTGCAACGACAATCCCCTACGCGATCAGTTCTGTGGCCCTGTCGCCGCGGTGCGCGACGGCTGGATAGAGCTCGGTGAAGCGCCGGGGCTGGGGTTCGAGCCCGACGTCGCGGCGATCGCGCAATGGCGGACGGCGTGACCATGACGGACTACGACTACATCATCGTAGGCGCCGGATCGGCCGGCTGTGTAGTCGCCAATCGGCTCTCGGCCGATCCGGCCTGCCGCGTGCTGCTGCTTGAAGCCGGGGGCCCGGACCGTAACTTCTGGCTCAAGATTCCGGTCGGCTATTATCGGGCGATTTATGACGAGCGCTTCGCCCGGCTGTTCACCACCGAACCGAGCGAGGGCACCGGCGGCCGCGCCATCGTCTGGCCGCGCGGCCGCGTCCTCGGCGGCTCCTCCTCGATCAACGGGCTGATCTTCATCCGCGGCCAGCATCAGGACTTCGACGACTGGGAGCGGCTCGGCGCGACCGGCTGGTCGTATCGCGACGTGCTGCCGCATTTCCGCCGCACCGAGCGCTATCGCGGCGGCGAAAGCCAGTATCACGGCGCGCTCGGCGAGTTCGAAGTGTCGGATTTGCGCAACGACAATCCGGCCTCCGCCGCCTGGGTCGAGGCCGCCGTCGAATTCGGCCTGCCGCGCAATCCGGATTTCAATGCGGAGACGACCTACGGGGTCGGCAGCTATCAGCTCGGCATCGGCCGCCATTGGCGCACCAGTGCAGCCTCGGCATTCCTGCGCCCGATCATGGACCGGCCGAACCTCACCGTCATCACCCGTGCGCAGGCCAGCAAGGTGACGTTCGACGGCACGACCGCCACCGGCGTCGAATGGATCGCTGGCGGCCAGGTGCATCGCGCCCGTGCCGCGCGCGAAGTGGTGCTGTCGGCCGGCGCGCTGCAATCGCCGCAATTGCTGCAACTGTCCGGCATCGGCCCGGCCGACTTGCTTCGCAGCCTCGGCATCCCGGTGATCGCCGATGCGCCGGAGGTCGGCGCCAATCTCCAGGATCACTATCAGGCGCGGCTGATCGTACGCCTCAATCAGAAATGGTCGCTGAACGACCACGTCCGCAATCCGGTCGAACTGACGCGGATGGGCTGGCAGTGGCTGACCAGCGGCCGTGGGCCGCTGACCGTCGGCGCCGGTCAGGTCGGCGGCGCCGCGTGTACCGAATACGCGCAGGACGGCCGCCCCGACGTGCAGTTCAACGTCATGCCGCTGTCGGTCGACAAGCCCGGCACGCCGCTGCACCGCTATTCTGGCTTCACCGCGTCGGTGTGGCAGGCCCACGCGCGCTCGCGCGGGCATCTGGCGATCCGCTCAACCGATCCGTTCGAGCAACCGCGCATCGTGCCGAACTACTTCGCCGAGGAGATCGACCGCAAGACCATCGTGGCGGGGCTCGAGATGCTGCGCGACATCTTCCGCCAACCGTCGTTCAGCAACCTTTGGGACCTCGAAGTCGTGCCCGGCGCAGCGGCGAATAGCCGTGCGGCGCTGTGGGAGTTCGCCCGCAACACTGGGGGCACCGTGTTTCACTGCGTCGGCACCTGCCGGATGGGCAGCGACGCGCAAGCCGTGCTCGATCCGCAGCTGCGGGTGCGCGGCGTCGAACGGCTGCGCGTGATCGACGCGTCGGTGATGCCGCAGATCACATCGGCCAACACCAACGCGACCAGCCTGATGATCGGAGAACACGGCGCGGCGTTGATCAAGCCAGGATAGGGCGCGCGATGGATCTGGATTCGGATAGCCACGTGCCGAAATACGCGCAGATCGCCGATATCTTCCGTCGCCGGATCGCGCGCGGCCAGTGGCCGACCGGATTTCGCCTGCCCGCCAACGAACAGCTCGCCGCCGAATTCGGCGTGTCGCGCGTTACAATCCGCCAGGCGGTCGAGTTGCTGGCGCGCGACGGCGCGCTGGAAGCCCAGCAGGGCCGCGGCACGTTTGTCACCGGCGGCGCCAGGCAAGACCGCTGGCTGCGGGTCGAAACCACGTTCGCCGACCTCGCCGAGATGTATCGCGACACGTCGCCGGAGATCATCACCATCTCCGAGAGCCGCAGCGTCGCACCGCTGTTGCCGGAAGATGGCAAGGCCGCCGCCAAGTACGTTTTCATGCGGCGGGTGCATTCGCGCGCCGCACAGCCCTATTGCGTGATCTCGATCTATCTCGACGAGTCGGTCTTCCGCCGTTCGCCCAAACGGTTTCGCAGCGAGACCGTGATCCCGATTCTCGCCGAGTTGAAGCAGCCCAAGATCGTGCGCGCCCGCCAGACCCTGACGATCGGCACCGCCGACGTCGACGTCGCGCGCCTGCTCCACGTGCCGCTGAATTCGCCTGTCGCCGAGGTGCGGCGCGTTTTCACGAGCGCCGACGGCACCGTGATCTATCTGGCCGAAGTGACTTACCGCGGCGATTTCGTCCGCATCGAGATGGACCTGCGGCCCTGAACGGTGGCTGCGCCGTTCGATGACCCTGCTGCTACTCGGAGAGACTGGATTTAGATCCGGGCCTGCTCGGCCAGCCGGTCGCGATGCTGCGGCGCCGCGACCGCGATCATCCGCCTTGCGCGCTCGGCGAGGCCGCAGCCGCGCAGTTCGGCGACGCCCCATTCGGTGACGATGGCGTCGACATCGGCGCGCGGCGTTGTCACCGTGTCGACCTGCGCGACGATGCGGCTGAAGCCGTCCGGGCCGCACGCCGGCAGCGCGATGATCGCGCGACCGCCCGGCGAGGCATTGGCGCCGCGGACGAAATCGAGCTGGCCGCCGATCGCGCCGATCGCGACGCCGTTCAGCGTCTCGGCATTGACGCTGCCGTCCAGCCCGACCTGCAGCGCCGAATTGATCGCGGTGAGCTTGCTGATCCGCCGCAGCACGCCGTGATCATGCGTGTAAGCGGCCGGCCGCATCAGCACCGCTTTGTTTTGATGCGCGTAGCCGTACAGCCGCTGGGTGCCGATCAGCTGATTGGTAATCGTAATGCCGGGATCGATGCCCTTGCGGGCGTTGGTGACGACGCCGCGCTCGATCAGGTCGACCACCGCGTCGTTGATCAGCCCGGAATGGATGCCGAGGTCGCGGGCATGCGTCAGCGACGACAGGATCGCATCGGGAATCTTGCCGACGCCGAACTGCAGCGTCGCGCCGTCGGCGATCAGCCCGGCCGCGTGGGCGGCAATCCTGCGCGATACGTCATCGACCGCGCCGGACGGCAACTCCAGCGGCTTGCGCCGCGCGGCGACGCGGTGGTGGATCGCGATGTCGTCAGGCCACTCGGCCCCATAGGTGAACGGCGCGTCCGGGTTGATCTCGGCGATCACCAAGCGGGCCCGGCGCGCCGCGTCGATCACATAGTCGCACGACAGGCCGGCGCTGAGTTGGCCATCAGCCGCTTCCGCGAGCTGGACCAGCACCACATCTGCGCGGTGGCGTCCGGTGGCAAAATCGGCGCAGAACGCCGAGTAGTTGCTCGGGATGACGTCGAGCCGGCCGGCACGTGCCAGCTTGCGCGCGTTGCCGATCACGCCGTAACTGACGAAGGAGACGTTCGGCGGCGGCGGCGCGAACGTTTCCGAGAACACCGGCCCCAGCATCAGCCGGAACGGCGGCAGAGTTGCCGCCTGCGCCATCAGCGCTTCGGTGAGCGTCAGCGGCTCGGCGGTGGCCTGGCCGCAAACCACGAGATCACCGGCCCGGATCAGGCCGTCAAAGTCGAGCGTGCTTGTGGCGGACATCGGCGGCGCGCCGCAGCCTACGATCAGTACGACTTCGCCAGGCCGAGCACCTTCTCGGCGATGAAGCTGAGCGCGAGCTGCGGGCTGACCGGCGCGATGCGCGGGATCAGCACTTCGCGCAGGTAGCGCTCGACGTGATACTCTTTGGCGTAGCCGAAGCCGCCATGGGTCATCACCGCCTGCTCGCAGGCCTGGTAGCCGGCTTCGCCGGCGAGGTACTTCGCCGCGTTCGCGGCGGCCCCGCACGGCATGCCGTTGTCGTATTGCCACGCCGCCGACATCACCATCAGCCACGCCGCTTCGAGCTCGACCCAGTTCTTCGCCAGCGGATGCTGGATCGCCTGGTTCTGGCCGATCGGGCGGTTGAACACGATCCGGCTCTTGGCATACTCGGTGGCGCGCGACAGCGCGCATTGGCCGAGGCCGACCGCCTCGGCGGCGATCAGCACGCGCTCGGGGTTCATGCCCTCGAGGATATACTGAAAGCCCTTGCCTTCCTCGCCGATGCGATCTTCCTCCGGGATCTCGAAATCCTCGAAGAACAGCTCGTTGGAGTCGACGATCTTGCGGCCCATCTTCTCGATCTCGTGCACCTTGATCTTGGTGCGATCGAAATCGGTGTAGAACAGGCTGAGGCCGTGGGTCGGCGACTTCACCTCATCGAGCGGCGTCGTGCGCGCCAGCAGCAGGATCTTGTGCGCGACCTGCGCGGTCGAGATCCACACCTTCTGGCCGTTGACGATGTAGCGGTCGCCTTTCTTCACCGCGCGGGTCTTGAGCTGCGTGGTGTTGAGGCCGGTGTTCGGCTCGGTCACAGCGAAGCACGCCTTTTCGCGGCCTTCGACCATCGGCGGCAGCATGCGCATGCGCTGCTCCTCGGTGCCGAACACCACCACCGGATTGAGGCCGAACACGTTGATATGCACCGCCGAGGCACCCGACATGCCGGCGCCGGACTCCGAGATCGTGCGCATCATGATGGCCGCCTCGGTGATGCCGAGGCCGGAGCCGCCATAGGCTTCCGGCACGCAGATGCCGAGCCAGCCGGCGTCGGCCAGCGCCTTGTGGAAGTCGTGCGGGAAGCCGCCCTCGCGATCCTTCTTCAGCCAATAGGCGTCGTCGAATCCTTCGCAGATCTTGGCGATGGCGTCGCGGATGGCTTGCTGCTGATCGGTGAGGGCGAAGTCCATGGCTGGCTCTTTGTGTTTGTTGCTGAAAAGATCGGCGGACGACGCAGCGGCGCTAAGGCGCCATCTGCGACGGCAGCCACAGGATGATGCTGGGGAACGCCACCATCACGGCGATCGCGAGCAGATGCGCGATGAAGTGCGGGAAGGTGCCGTGGAAGACTTCGGCGACCGGCCGCTTGGCATAGCGCGCGACGATGAAGCAGTTCAGGCCGACCGGCGGCGTGATCATGCCGACTTCGGCGGTGACGATCTTGATCACGCCGAACCAGATCGGATCGAAGCCGAGCGACTTGATCAACGGCATCACGATCGGCACCGTCAGCACCAGAATGGCGATCTGGTCCATGAACGAGCCGAGCACGATATAGCCGCACAGGATCAGCACGATGATCACCCAGCGCGACGTTTCCAGCGAGCCGACCCAGGCGACCAGGTCCTGGGTGACGTGGGTGAGGGTGAAGAAGTATCCGAAGATCGAGGCACCGACCAGAATGGTGACGATCATGCAGGTGCCGTAGCTGGCGCTGAGCAGCGCCTTGTACAGCGTCCGCGGCGTTACCTTGCGCTTGGCGAACGCCAGCACCAGCGCGCCGGCGGCGCCGAGCGCCGAGGCTTCGGTCGGGGTGGCGACGCCGAGATAGATGGTGCCGGTGACCAGCCCGAACAGCGCCAGCATCGGCCCGATCTGCCACAGCAGGAGAAATCGCTCGCGCCACGGCACCGATTCGACGCGCGGCGCCCGCGACGGATCGAGCCAGACCAGCACGTAGATCGTCGCCATGATGGTCGCAGTGACCAGCGCAGCCGGAATGATGCCGCCGATCAGCAATTGGCCGATGTTCACTTCGGCGAGCAGGCCGAAGATCACCAGCGCCACGCTCGGCGGGATCAGCATCGCCAGCGTGCCGGAGATTGCCACCACGCCGGCCGCCATCTTCGGCTCGTAGCCCTGCTTGATCATTGCCGGCAGGCTGGTCGACGACAGTGTTGCGGCTGACGCCGTGCTGGTGCCGCAGATCGCGCCGAAGCCGGCGCCGGCGAGCGCGGTCGCCATGCCGAGGCCGCCGGGAATGCGCCCAACCCAGGCCGAGGCGGTCTTGAACAGCGCATCGGCAACGCCGGACAGCAGCACCAGTTCGGCCATCAGCAGAAACATCGGGATGGTGATCAGTTCGTAGGACGACACCGTCGACAACGGCGCGGTCTCCAGAATGCCGAACAGCGTGCCGGTGCCGCCGACCATTAGCAGGCCGACCGAGCCGGAGAACGCCATCGCAAAGCCGACCGGCGTGCCGATCGCGAGCAGGACGAACAGCAGGCCGAGAACGATCAAGGTTGTCATGTCAGGTGCCGCTATTCGAAGGATTTGGCTTCGCCGACCCCGACCAGGGGCGGCAGCGGATAGAGATCGCGGCCGGTGACGAGGCTCGCCGCGTGGCCGGCCAGCATCAGCAGCAGCCGCAGCACCAGCACGCCGCAGCCGAACGGCACCAACGCCGCCGAGATCCAGGTCGGCCACGGGATCGCGCCGGACAGCACGTCGTTCTGCTCGAAATTATCGAGCGCGCGGTCGAACCCGACCTTGCACAGCAGTGCGAACACGAACAGGCCGGTGAGCGCGGTGACGATCTCGGCGAGTCGCCGCCCCGCGGGCGAGAACCGCGGCACCAGGATGTCGACGCCGACATGGACGTGCTCGCGCAGCGCGTCCGACAGCGTCAGGAAGAACACGCCGGCCATCAAATACAGGCCGATGAGATCGTAGGTGAAGGAGAACGGGCGATTCAGCACGTAGCGCATGAACACATCCGCCACCACCAGCATCATGATTACGAACATGAAGCTGACGGCGATCAGCGTCAGCGCCCGTTCGAGCGCTGCAAGCGTGGCACTGGCTCGCTGCATCACGCGGTCTCCACTGTTAGGGCGGATGATTACTTGCCGGTGTCGGCGAGCAGCTTCTGGAATTCCAGGAGCGCCTCGGTGCCCGGCTTGCCGCGCGAGTCGATGCCGGCCGCCCATTCCTTGGCGACGCCCATGAGCTTGTCCTTCATCTGCGCCTTGGCGGCGTCGGGGATCGGTTCGAAGCTGACGCCGGCGTCGGTGAGCTGCTTGCGGGTCTGCTGCTGCTCCTTGTCGACATCGGCACAAACCTTGGACTCGATCGCCTCGGAGGCTTCTTCCATCGCCTTCTTGGCGTCGGCCGGCAGCTTGTTCCAGGCTCGCTCGCTGATCGAATAAGCGACGATGAACGAGCCGAAGCTGACACCGTCGGTGGCGTGCTTGACCAGCTTGTCGAGGCCGTAGGACGCGATGCTGTCGGCCGGGAACAGCACGCCGTCCATGGTGCCGCGCGCCAGCGACTCATAGGCGTCCGGCGCCGCCATGCGCACCGGCACGGATCCCAGCGCCCGCAGTGTCAAGTCCTGCGCGCCGCCTGTCGAGCGCAGCTTGAGACCCTGGATCGCCTCCATCGAGTCGACCTTCTGCTTGACGGTGAAGACCTGATAGGGCGGCAACACCACCGCCATCAGCAGCTTGATCTTGTTGGGCGCGTATTCCTGCTTGGCGAGCACGCCCTCGCGCGCGCTCTTCCAATAGGCCAGCGTGCCCTGGCAGCTGGTGGTGAAGGATTCCGGCAGCTGCGCCACTTCCGACAGCGGCATCTTGTCGGACGCATAAGACGGCGCGATGTAGCCGATATCGACCACGCCGGACTGCGTCAGCCGCAGCAGGTCGGTCGCCTTGCCCATCTGCTGATTGGGATAATAGCTGAAGGTCACCGCGCCGTTGGTGCGCTTGGTGACGTCGTCCATCCACGGCTTGAGCATCAGGCGAACAAGGTAGTGCCCGGCCGGAAACGAGTCGGCGACCTTGAGCTCGACCGCCTGGGCCGACACAATCGTCACCGGCAGCGCCAATGCCGCCGCCAAAGCCATGCTCTTCCGCATCCGATGTCCTCCCTGAGCCGTCGCCCTGCGAACGGGCGACGTTGCGGCTGGCGCCGCTTCTTGATGTTTCAATCGTACATACAGGTGAATTTATTAGTCAACGTAATGGACAATGCATGCAGCCATGCAGTCAGCGTGCAGCGAAACCGATTGACCGGCGATGTTTCTGAATTCTAGCTACAAACCGATGAACTGAAGGAACGGCCGTTGGGACCTCTGTCTGGCATCACGATTCTCGATCTGACCTCGGTGCTGATGGGCCCCTATGCGACCCAGACGCTGGCCGACATGGGCGCCGACGTCATCAAGGTGGAAAGTCCGGACGGCGACATCGTCCGCCACATCGGCCCGGGCCGGACCCCGGGCATGGGCGGGATGTTTCTCAACACCAACCGCGGCAAGCGCAGCATCGTCATCGATCTCAAGCAGGACGACGGTCGCAAGGCGCTGCTGCGGCTCGCCGAGCGCGCCAATGCGCTGATCTACAATGTGCGGCCGCAGGCAATGGCCCGGCTCGGGCTGAGCTACGAGCAGGTCGCCGCGGTCAATCCCGGCATCGTCTATCTCGGCGCCTTCGGCTACGGCCAGGATGGCCCCTATGCCGCCAAGCCGGCCTATGACGATCTGATCCAGGGCGCCGCCGGCGTGCCGACGCTGCTCGCCGCCGCCGGCGACGGCACGCCGCGCTACGTGCCGATCACCATCGCCGACCGAATCGTCGGGCTGATGGCGGTCAACGCCATGCTGGGCGCGCTGCTGCATCAGCAGCGCAGCGGCGAAGGCCAGCGCATCGACGTGCCGATGTTCGAATCGATGGCGTCGTTCGTGCTGGTCGATCACCTCGGCGGCCTGACTTACGACCCGCCGCTCGACCACGGCGGCTATGCCCGGCTGCTGTCACGCTACCGCAAGCCGTACCAGACCAGCGACGGCTTCCTCTGCGTGCTGATCTACAACGACAAACAATGGCGCAGTTTCTTCGAAGCGATCGACCGCACCGACTTTCTGGCGCAGCCGCGCTTTGCCAACCACGCCGCGCGCACCAAGCATATCGACGAGATCTACGAGGAAATCGGCGCGATCTTCCTGACCCGCAGCACCGCGGAATGGCGCGAACTGCTCGAGCGCGCCGATATCCCGGTGATGCCGATGCACAGCATGGAGTCGATCCTCGAGGATCCGCATCTGCAGGCCATCGGCTTCTTCGAGACGATCGAGCATCCGGTCGAAGGCCGCGTTCGCCAGATGAAGGTGCCGTCGACCTGGAGCGCGACGCAGCCGCAGCCGGGCGGGCCTGCCCCGACGCTCGGCGGCAACGGTCGCGACATCCTGAGCGAGGCCGGCTTCACGGCGGAAGAAATCGAGCGCCTGGGCCGCAGCAAAGCAGTCCAGCTTCCAGACTGAGATTGGCCCAGTCGAGCCCAACAACACCAGGAGACGACACCATGGCAGGGATGTATTTCGAGGAATTTTCGGTCGGTCAGGAGTTTCGCCACGCGCTGACCCGCACCGTGACCGAGATGGACAACACCATGTTCAGCCTGCTGACGCTGAACCCGCAACCGCTGCACATCGACGCGCATTTCGCCGAGAAGACCGAGTTCGGCCAGCGCATCTTCAACAGCCTGTACACGCTCGGCATCATGATCGGCATGACGGTGTACGACACCACGCTCGGCACCACGGTGGCCAATCTCGGCATGACCGACGTCACCTTCCCCAAGCCAGTGTTTCACGGCGACACGCTGCGCGCCACCACCAAGGTGCTGTCGGTGCGCGAATCGAAGTCGCGGCCGAACGCCGGCATCGTCGAGTTCGAGCACCACGCGCTTAACCAGAACGACGAGATCGTCGGCAAATGCCGCCGGATGGCGCTGATGCACAAGAGGCCCGCCTGATGCGCTCGATGCTGTTCGTGCCGGGCGACAGCCCGCGCAAATTCGAGAAGGCGTCGCAGGGCAACGCCGACGCGCTGATCATCGACCTCGAGGACTCCGTGGTGGCGGAGAAGAAGGACGAAGCGCGTGGCCTGACTCGGACGATGCTGGAAGCGCCGCGCGGCAAGCCGCTGCTCTATGTCCGCGTCAACGCGCTCGACACCGGCCGCACGCTCGGCGATCTTGCCGCCATCATGCCGGCGCGGCCGGACGGCATCGTGCTGCCGAAGTCGCGCGGCGGCGATGACGTGCGCCACGTCGCGCTGTGGCTCGATGCGTTCGAGGCGGCGGCCGGCACCGAGCCTGGCGCGACCCGCATCGTGGTGGTCGCGACCGAGACTGCCGGCTCGGTGTTCGGGCTCGGCAGCTACAAGGATTGCTCGCCGCGGCTCGCTGGCATGATGTGGGGCGCCGAAGATCTCGCCGCCTCGCTCGGCGCCACCGAGAACGGCTCCGGCGGCGTGTTCCACAGCCCCTATCGCCTCGCACGCGATCTGTGCCTGATCGGCGCAGCGGCCGCCGAAGTCACGGCGATCGACACCGTTTACACCGACATCGAGAACCTCGCCGGGCTCGAAGCCGAAACCCGCGCGGCGCGGCGCGACGGCTTCACCTGCAAGGCGCTGATCCATCCCAAGCATGTCGACATCGTCAACTCCGCCTTCGCGCCGACCGATGCCGAGCGCGTTTGGGCCGAGAAAGTGATCGCAGCGTTTGCCGACAATCCAAATGCCGGCACGCTGCGGCTCGATGGCCGGATGCTCGACAAGCCGCATCTCAGGGCGGCGCAAAAGATCCTTGGTCACTAGGATGCAGCCGGCCACCGGCCGCCGCCAACGGGGCTCGCCATGATCGTCCGCCAGGCCGTCAACGTTCTGGAGATCCTCGAATACTTCGCGCGCGTGAAGAAGCCGGCGACGCTGGCCGAGATCGCCGATCACTTCGGCTGGCCGCGCTCCTCGACCTTCAATCTGCTGACGACGCTGGCCGAGAAGGGCTATCTGTACGAGCCGCGCCCGCGCGCCGGCTACTATCCGACGCCGCGCTGGCTGGTGCTGGCCCGCGAAGTCGCCGAGGTCGAGCCGCTGCCCGGCTGGACCCGCGCGCTGATCACCGCGCTGTCGGCCGAGACCGGCGAGACGGTGGCGATCGTCGCGCCGTCCGGGGTGATGGCGGTGTTCATCGACGTCGTCGAATCGGCCGCCGCAATCCGTTACTTCGCCAAGGTCGGACATCGCGTGCCGATCCACGCCACATCGAGCGGCCGCGCGCTGCTGCTGCAATACTCCAAGGACGAGCGCGACTCGCTATATCGCAAGATCGAGTTCAAGCAGTACAACCACACGACCCCGATCAGCATCGACGCGGTCGAGGCTGAACTGCGCAAATCGCTGGAGCGCGGCTACTGTCAGAGCTTCGCCGACTACAGCCGCGACCTCGCCGGCGTCGCCGTGCCGCTGCCGATCGGCGAGCGGAGATTATCGGTCGTCGTCGCCGGCCCGGAGTATCGCATCGGCGACAAAACCGCAGCTATCGCCGTGACGCTGCAGCAGGCTGTGGAGCGGTTTCGGGCGAAGTAGTCAGGTCGGATGGTTAGCTGATCGAGTGGACCGCCACGCTCCGGTGTAGCTATTAACCTCTCCCCGCGTCATGCCCGCTTGTGCCGGGCATCCAGGGCCTTGCTGAGGCAAATGCAGATAAGGCGTGGATGGCCGGGTCAAGCCCGGCCATGACGGGATTTACCGATCGAACACTGTGTTGCGCTGGGCGTTGACCAGGATGAAGCTGGTGCGCTTCGGCACCTCCTTGAGCTTCTCGGCACCAATATAGGTCATCGCCGAGCGCAGGCCGCCCGCGATGGTTTCCACCGTCGCCCGCACCTCGCCGCGATACGGCACCTCGACGGTCTTGCCTTCCGCCGCGCGATAATCGGCGACGCCGCCATGATATTTGTTCATCGCGGTCGCCGACGACATGCCGTAGAACACCATGCCGGTCGGCACCTGGAGGCCCTCCTGCTCGGCGTATTTCAGTTCGCCGCCGCATTCATCGTGGCCGGCCAGCATGCCGCCCAGCATGACGAAATCGGCGCCGCCGCCGAACGCCTTGGCGAGATCGCCCGGCACGGTACAGCCGCCGTCGGAGCAGACGTGGCCCTTGAGGCCGTGCGCGGCATCGGCGCATTCGATCACCGCGGAGAGCTGCGGATAGCCGACGCCGGTGAGATCGCGCGTGGTACACACCGAGCCGGAGCCGATGCCGACGCGGACGATATCGGCGCCGGCGATCACCAACGCCTCGGTCATCTCCGCCGTCACCACGGTGCCGGCCATAATGATCGCGTCGGGATTCTCGTCGCGCAGCTTCGACACCGCGCGGACGAACGCCTCGGTGTAGCCGTTGGCGACATCGATATTGATCATCGGCACCTTGGTCTTCTGCTTCACCGCGGCGAGCCGCTCCCAGTCGGCGGCGCCGCTGCCGACGGTGAGGAAGACATTCGGGTCCGGATGCCGATCCAGATAGGCCGCCAGCCGCTCCGGATCGTAGAACTTGTGCAGGGCGACGAGCGCGCCGAACGGCCGAAACGCCTCGGCCATCTCGAGCGTGCCGATCGTATCCATGTTGGAGGCGATCAACGGGAAGCCGGTCCATTCGCGGCGGGCATGGCGGAAGCCGAAGCTGCGGCTGATATTGGCCTCGAACCGCGACGACAGCACCGAACGCTTCGGTCGGATGAGAACGTCGCGAAAATCCAGTTTCGGGTTCAGGTCGATATGCACGCGGTGATCCTCTGTCGGTGACGCCGAAGGATAAGAAGCATTGGTTGCGCAATGGTTCGCCCCTGCAATGCGCAAATGGTCGCCTGTGCCTCCTTGCCGGCGTCCGCAAAGCGCTGCAGAACCGGTCCGGCCAAAGTAAGAGGAGCAGCGTATGAAAATCGTGGTGATGGGTGCCGGCGCCGTCGGGTGCTATTTCGGCGGGCTGCTGGCGGAAGCCGGCCACGACGTGACGCTGATCGGCCGACCGAACCATGTGGCGGCCGTCGAGGCCAACGGCCTGCTGCTGGAAACCAAGGCCGGCAAACGTTTCATTCGGCTTAAGGCGGCGACGGACGTGGGCGCGATCGAGCCGCCGGATCTGGTGCTGGTTTGCGTCAAATCCGCCGACACCGAGGGTGCCGGCACGGCGCTGGCGCCACGGCTGAAAGCAGATACCGCAGTGCTCAGCCTGCAGAACGGCGTCGACAATCCGCAGCGGCTGTCCGGTCCGATCGGTCGCCCGGCGATCGGCGCCGTGGTCTATGTCGGCACCGAGATGGCCGGCCCAGGTCACGTGCTGCATCACGGCCGCGGCGATCTCTTGATCGGCACCTCGCCGCAGAGCGACGCGATCGCCGCTGCGTTCACCGCCGCCAACATCCCGACGACCGTCGTGCCCGACATCGACCAGGCGCTGTGGTCGAAGCTGATCCTGAACAGCGCCTACAACGCGCTGTCGGCGATCGCCGACATGCCCTACGGCCCGCTGATGCAGATCGACGGCACCCGCGATGTCGTCGCCAATGTGGTGGCCGAATGCATCGCGGTGGCACGGGCCGCCGGCGTTAGTATTCCGGACGATCTGCACGAGAAGGTGCTGGCGCTGCCCGGCATGATGCCGAGCCAGAAGTCATCGACCGCCCAGGACCTCGCCCGCGGCAAGCCCGGCGAGATCGACTTCCTCAACGGCTTTGTCGCCCGCCGCGGCGCGGAGCTCGGCATCCCGACGCCGACCAACCAGGCGCTGCAGGTCGCGGTGAAACTGATAGAAGCCGGCCGCGGCATCGGTCGCTGAGGCTCCCTATACGGCCTTACCCCGTCATGCCGGGCCTTGTGCCGGGCATCCACGCCTTGCTGACGGAAATGCACAAAAGGCGTGGATGGCCGGGACAAGCCCGGCCATGACGGATTCCAAAGGCACGCTCGGCGATCTGGAATGACTTCGGCCGTGTTAGACCGTCGATACTACGCCATCGCCGCCGCCGGCTCGACAAGGACGCAGCGCGCGGTGCGGCCGGGGCCGACCTGGACGTCGGGCGGCAGGCCCTCGAGACAGCGCGGCTGGACATGGGCGCAGCGCGGCGCGAAGGAGCAGGCGGTCGGCGCTTTGTCGAGCGACGGCGGCGCGCCGGGGATTGTCTCCAGCCGCGCTCCGCGCTTGGCGCCGTGCACCGTGGAGGCGAGCAGGCCCTGCGCGTAGGGATGCAGCGGCGTCCGCACGATCTCACTCAGCGTGCCCTGCTCGATGATCTGCCCTGCATACATCACGGCGACGCGGTCGCAGATCTCGATCGCCACGCCGATATCGTGCGTCACGAAGATCACCGACATGCCGAACTCGCGCTGCAGTTCGCGTAGCAAGAGGAGGATCTGGATCTGCACGGTGGCATCGAGCGCCGTGGTCGGCTCGTCGGCCAGCAGAATCTTCGGCCGGCAGGCGAGCGCCAGCGCGATCATCGCGCGCTGCCGCATGCCGCCGCTCATCTCGTGCGGATAGGCGTCGAGCCGCCGCTTCGCCGAGGGAATGCGGACGACCTCCAGCATCTCCAACGCCCGCGCCATCGCGTCTTTCTGGCTCTTGCCTTCGTGGCGCATCACCGTCTCGGCGATCTGCTGGCCGATGGTGTAGACCGGATCGAGCGCCAGCGCCGGCTCCTGGAAGATCATCGACACCGCCTGGCCGCGGAAGTTCGACAGCGCGTCGTCGTCCATCGTCACCACGTCGCGGCCCATCACCTCGACCTTGCCGGTGATCGTGGTGCGCTTCTTCGGCAGCAGGCGCATCAGCGCGCGCAGCGTCACGCTCTTGCCCGAGCCGGACTCGCCGAGCAGCCCCAGCACTTCGCCCTCGCCGAGCGTGAGGCTGAGATTGTTGACGGCGTGCACCGTGCGCTCGCCGCCGAAGCGGATGTTGAGATCGCGGACCTCGACCAGATTGCTCATGCCAGCTCCGGCACTTTTGTGTGGAAGTCGGTGGCGCGCTGCCACGCCGCGCCGATGCGCAGCAGCGTCGCTTCGTCGAAGGCGCGGCCGAACAGTTGCAGCCCGATCGGCAGTCCGCTCGCCGCAAAGCCGCACGGCATCGCCAGCGACGGCAGGCCCAGATAGTTGATCGGCCGGGTGAAGCGCGTCAGCCGCTGGATCACCGCCTCGGCATTCAGGCTGTTGCCGACATCGCTCTCGGCAATCGTCGGCGCCGGCACCGGCGACACCGGTGCCAGCACAGCGTCGACACCGGCGATCGCCGCGACGAACTCGGCCAGCGCGACGCCGCGCCAGCGCATCGCTTCGAGATAGCTCAGCGCCGGCACGCCGAGCGCGTTCTGCAGCCGCATCAGCACCTGCGGGCCGTAATCCTGCGGCCGCTCGCGCATCCACTGCGCGTGAAAGCCCGCGGCTTCGACCGCCAGCACCAGTTGGCTCGCCGCGGTGAGCTGGCGCTGCTCCGGCAGCGTCACCTCGACGACCTTCGCGCCCTCACGAACCAGCGTCGCCTTGGTCTCGTCGAGTACGCGCGCGACGTCGGCGTCGAGATCGTCGACATAGAATGCGCTCGGAATGCCGATCGTCATGCCCTGCAGCGATCCGCGCGTCGCCGCCAGATAGTCCGGCACCGCGCGGGTCGAGGTGGTCGGATCTGCCGGATCGACGCCGGCCATCAGGCCGGTCAGCAGCGCGCAGTCCTCGGCGGTCTGCGCCAGCGGTCCGACGGTGTCGAGCGATTGCGACAGCGGCATCGCGCCGGCGCGGCTGATCAGTCCGACCGTGGTCTTCAGCCCGGTGACGCCGCAGAAATGCGCCGGCATCCGGATCGAGCCGCCGGTGTCGGAGCCGAGCGCCGCAAAGGTCAGCCGCGCGGCGACTGCGGCGCCGGAGCCCGACGACGAGCCGCCGGTGATATGCGCGGGCGCCCACGGATTGCCGACCGCGCCGTAATGGGCGTTGTGGCCGGTCGGCCCATAGGCGAATTCCGACATCTGCAGCGAGCCGAGTCGAACCGTGCCGGCATCCTTCAGCCGCTGCAGCGCCGTCGAGGTCGTGGTCGCGACGTAGTCCTTGCGGATCTTCGAGCCGCAGGTCACGACGTGCCCCTTGTCGTAGTACATGTCCTTGTGGGCCAGCGGCACGCCATGTAGCACGCCCTTGCTGTCCCCACGGGCCAGAGCCGAATCCGCCGCGTCGGCAGCGGCGAGCGCGCTTTCCGCTTCGATCGACATGAACGCATTGAGCTTCGGCTGCGCCACGGCGATGCGATCGAGGCAAGCCTGGGTGACTTCGCGCGACGACAGTTTCTTTGCCGCGAGCGCAGCCGCGACTTCGGTCAGCGTCAGCAGCGCCGGATCGGACGAACTCATCGGGCGGACTCGTTCTGCACGGCGACGTAGCTCGCCGGTTCGAGATCGAACGGCAGCGTGCCGGCGATCGGTGCAAAACCTTCGAATGCCGGGCCGATCGAATTAGCGATCCGCGCTGCGACGTCGTCGTCGACCGGAAGGCCGGCGATCTCCGCCATCGGCTTGATCACGGCGGGAGCGGGTTTGATCATCGGGCGGTTTCTCCTCTTGGGGCGCGGCTGTGGCCGGAGCCCGGAATGGCCATGAAGCATGCCGCCTGATGGCCACTCGCGTCCAGCGCGGTCAGCTTCGGCGAGGTCGCGCCGCACAGCGGCTCCGCGAACGGGCAGCGGGTGTGGAACCGGCAGCCGGCCGGCGGATCGATCGGGTTCGGCGGATCGCCGGTGATCGGCGGCACTTCGGTGCGACGGTCTGGATCGGACGACGGCATCGCCGCCAGCAGCGCCCGCGTATAGGGATGCGCCGGCTGATCCCACACCTGATCGACCGGGCCAAGTTCGACGACTTCGCCCAGGTACATCACCAGCACGCGGTCGGAGATGTAGCGCACCACATTGAGGTCGTGGCTGATGAACAAATAAGTCAGGCCGAATTCGCGCTTGAGATCGACCAGCAGATTCAGCACCTGCGCCTCGACCGATTTGTCGAGCGCCGACACCGCTTCGTCCAAAATCACCAGCCGCGGCGACAGCGCCAGCGCGCGGGCGATGTTGACGCGCTGGCGCTGGCCGCCGGAGACTTCGTGCGGATAGCGATTAGCAAACGTCTCGGGCCGCAACCCGACCTTGCCGAGCAGTTCGCGCGCCAACGCCCGCGCCGTGGCGTCCGCCATGCCGTGCACCTTGGGGCCGAACGCGATCGACTCTTCGATGGTGAGGCGCGGGTTCAGTGAGGCGTAGCTGTCCTGAAACACCATCTGCATGCCGCGGCGCAATTCGCGCAGGCTGAGTTCGCGGCCGACTGCGCGGCCGTCATAAATGATGTCGCCGCCATTGCGCGGCATCAGATGCATCAATAGCCGCGCCGTGGTCGACTTTCCGCAGCCGGATTCGCCGACGATGCCGACGGTCTCGCCCTTGGCGATCGCGAACGAGACGTCGTCAACCGCCCGGACCGTCTTGGCGGCGCCGAACAATCCGCCGCGCACCGGGAAGTGCTTGGTGAGGCCCTTGACGTGCAGCAGCGGCTGCGCCGCGCCGCCGAGATCTTCGATCGGCTCCAGCCGATCGGGTATGTCCGCGATCTGCGTCATGTCAGTTCCTGATATCCATCGCGCTGCGCATCCCGTCGCTCAGCAAATTGAAGCAGATCGACACCGCGAAGATCATCGCGCCGGGCAGCGCCGCCACCCACGGGTTGACGTAGATCGCGGTGCGCAGCGTGTTCAGCATCAGGCCCCATTCGGGCTCCGGCGGCTTGGTGCCGAGGCCGAGGAACGACAGGCCGGCCGCCAGGATCATCGACACCGAGATCAGACCCGTCGCATAGACGAAGATCGGCCCCAGCACGTTGCCGAGCATGTGCACCCGCATGATGGTGAACGGGCCGGCGCCGGAGGCGCGCGCGGCCTCGACGAAATCCATGTTGCGCACGCCGGTGGTGACGCTCTCGGCGACGCGGGTGATCTGCGGCAGGAACACCACCGTCAGCGAGACGATCGAATTGGTGATGCCGGCGCCGAGCGCACCGGAGATCGCGATCGCCAGCAGCACCGAGGGGAACGCGTAGAACACGTCGATGGTCCGCATGATCGCGGTGTTGACCTTGCCGCCGACATAGCCGGCGACGAGGCCGAGCGAAGTGCCGAGCACGAACGCCAGCACCACCGGCAGGATGCCGATCAGCAGCGACAGCCGCCCGCCATAGATCAGCCGCGCCAGCATGTCGCGGCCGAGCTCGTCGCTGCCGAGCGGATAGTTCGGCGTGCCGATCGGCTTCAGCCGGCGGATCATCGAGCCCTGATACGGATCGGCGAGATGCAGATACGGCGCGAAGATCGCCGACAGCAGGATCAAGAGCAGGATCAGCGCGCAGGCGATGCTGACCTTGTCGCGCAGCAGGCGGCGGCCGACCGTCGCCCAATAGCCGCGCGAGGGGCCGGCCGGCGCGGTCTGCACGGCGGTGTCGGTGAGTGTGGTCATCGAATCCTCCCGGCTCAGGCGCGTTTGATGCGCGGGTCGATCGCGGCCTGCGCGATGTCCACCACCAGATTGAGGAACACGAAGAACAGCGCCAGCACCAGGATGGTGCCCTGCAGCAGCGGCAGGTCGCGCTGGAAGATCGCGGAGTTGAGCAGCAGCCCGGAGCCCGGCCAGGAGAATACCGTCTCGATCAGGATCGAGCCGCCGAGCATGTAGCCCAATTGCAGCCCCATCACCGCCAGCGCGGTCGGTGCGGCGTTCTTCAGCACGTGACGAAACACTTGGGTTTCGCGCAGGCCCTTGGCGCGCAGCGCCTCGACGAAATCCTGCGACAGGATATCGCCGGTCAGCGCCCGCACCGTGCGGGTGACGATGCCCATTGGAATGACGGAGGTGGTGATCGCCGGCAGCACCAAGTACTTCAGATGCGCCCAGTCCCAGCCCCATTGTCCGGAGCCGCCAGGGCCGGCGCCGACCGCGGGCAGCCAGTTGAGCTGCACCGAGAAGATGATCACCAGCACCATGCCCAGCCAGTAATGCGGCACCGAGACGCCGGCGATCGCGATCGATGTCGACACCTTGTCGATCCAGGTATCGCGGAAGTAACCGGCGAGCAGGCCGAACAGCAGCCCGAACGAAAACCCGATGATCGCCGCGGCGATCGCCAGCATCACGGTGTTACTCACCGCGCGCAGCACTTCGGCCAGCACCGGACGGCCGGTTGCGATCGAATTGCCGAGATCGCCGTGCAGCGCCTTCCACAGCCACAGCCCGAACTGCACCGGCAGCGGCCGGTCGAAGCCGTAGGCGGCGCGTAGCTGCGCCGCGAGCTCCTGCGACGCGTCGGCCGGCAACACAGCCACCAGCGGATCGCCGGGCGTGATGTGCACCAGCATGAAGCAGACCAGCGCGACGCTGATCACGATCGGGATCACATAGACGAGTCGGCGGGCGATGTAGACGAACACTGGTGTCCCTTACGGCACGACTTGAGAAGACGGCGGGATCTCCTGATCGGAAACCCCTCCTTCGTCATGCCCGGGCTTGTCCCGGGCACCCACGGACGCAGGCACGGTGTCTGTCGTCGTGGATGGCCGGGTCAAGCCCGGCCATGACCTGGAAAGAGTGCGCGCGGACCAACGACGTACTCGTCGAGTGTCAACGCACTGCCTGTCCGTCATTGCGAGCGAAGCGAAGCAATCCAGAAGCACAGTGCACGGCGCTGGATTGCTTCGTCGAGTTGCTCCTCGCAATGACGAGAGACCTCGCTCACTGGCTGATCGACACCGGCGAGAAGTCGACGAACCAGCTCTTGGGCTGGACGAAGCCCTTGATCTTCGGGCTCAGGGCGCGCGGGCCGACGTCGTGGGCGACGTAGAGGAACGCCGCGTCGTCGATCGAGGCGGCGTTCAGCTCCGCCAGCGCCTTGTCGCGCTCCTTCTCGTCGAACGATGTCCGTGCCTTCTTCACCAACTCGTCGAACTTCGGGTTGTTGATGAAGCCCCAATTGTTCGACACCGGCGGCGCCATCGACGACTGCAGGAAGCGCACCAGCGCGAAGAACGGGTCCATCGCCGCATAGGTGATGTTCACCGCGTCGCTGCCGTTGGCGGACGGATCCTTGACGCCGCGGCGCCAGTTGGTGAACAGCGTATTCCACTCGATGACGTCGAGCTTGACGTCGAAGTAACACTCCGCCAGCGCCTGCTGCAGATACTCGTTCATCGGCAGCGGCAACATCTGGCCGGAGCCGGAGGCCGAGGTCTGGATCTTGACGCTGAGCTTCTTGCTCGGGCCGAAGCCGGCTTCCTGCATCAGCTTCTGCGCCGCCGGCAGATCGTATTTGATCTGGAACGACGGATTGCCGCGCCACGGGTGGCCGGGCTCGAACGTGCCGGTCGCCGGCACCATCAGGCCGGCCAGCAGGCCGTCGCGCAGGCCTTCGCGATCGATGCAAAGGTTGGCGGCCTTGCGGACGCGGATGTCGTTCCACGGCGAGCCTTCGATGCGTGAGAACTGCCACGGCCAGACGTGCGGCTGCTCGTTCTTCTCGATCTTGAAGCCGCGGCCCTCGATTTCCTTCACCGCATCCGGAGCCGGCGCCTCAACCCAGTCGACCTGACCGGCGAGCAGCGCGGCGGTGCGGGCGTTAGCCTCCGGCATCGGGAGCAGCACCATGCGGTCGGTCTTCGGCACCCGCGCCTTGTCCCAGTAGTTGTCGTTCTTCACCAGTTCGAGCCGCTCGCGCGGCGTGAACTTGGCCATCTTCCACGGGCCGGTGCCGGCCGCGTCGCGGGCAAACGCCGCCCACGCGGCCTGCGACTTGGCCTTGGCGTCGGCGCCGTCGGCGCGCTCGTACAGCACCTGCCATTTTGCCGGGCTCACCATGAACAGATTGGTGAGGTTGATCGGCAGGAAGCTGTCGGGCTCCTTGGTGGTGAGCTCGACCGTCATGTCGTCGATCTTCTTGGCCGACACCAGCGTCGGCATGCGCGAGGCGGTGACGCCGACCTGGCTGGCGTCGAACTGCGGCGCCTCCTTGTTCAGCACCTTGTCGACGTTCCACACCACGGCGTCGGCGTTGAACGGCGTGCCGTCATGAAACACCACCCCGGGGCGCAGTTTGAACACCCATTTGGTCTTATCGGCGTCTTCGACCTTCCACTCGGTCGCGAGCCCGGGGATCACGACGCTCGCCTTGGTGGCCGACGACAGGTCCCACATCGTCAGCGCGTCATACATGGTCAGGCCGGTGAAGCGGTTGCCCTCGAAACCCTGGTCGGGCTGGCCGAGCGTGCGCGGGATATCCGCGGCCGTCATGCCGATCCGCAGCACGGTTTCGGCGGCGGCGAGCTGAGGCAGGACCATGGCGCTGGCGGTCAGGGCGAGCAGCGCAGTGGTGCGACGAAGGACGCGAAGATGACGCATGCTGGAAATTTCCCATGTGACTAATTTGTGCGCTGCATTATGCAATGCGTGTGCCACCCAAAGCGGCAGGATCGTTGGCACACAAATAAATGCGACCTCGTGTCTCCCACGACGAAACTGGCATCGGCATTGCAAGCTTTTGCGCCATCGTCATGAGGAGATCAGTTGCGATGAAGCGACTTGGAAGTGCGTTGATGCTGGCCGCGATGGTGGCCGCCGCGGGCGCGATCAGCCCCGCGCGGGCCGAATCCGTGGTGCGTTACGGCATCTCGATGGCCGATATTCCGCTGACCACGGGCCAGCCGGACCGCGGCGCCGGCGGTTATCAGTTCACCGGCTACACCATCTACGATCCGCTCGTGGCTTGGGAAATGAACGTGGCCGATCGCCCCGGCAAGCTGGTGCCGGGCCTCGCGACCGAGTGGAAGGTCGACGATTCCGACAAGACCAAGTGGCGCTTCACCCTCCGCAAGGGCGTGAAGTTTCACGACGGCAGCGACTTCAACGCCGACGCGGTGGTCTGGAATCTAGACAAGGTGCTCAACGAAAAGGCACCGCAGTTCGACAAGCGCCAGAGCGCGCAGGTCAAGACCCGGCTGCCTTCGGTAAAGAGTTACGCCAAGATTGATGATTATACGGTGGAGATCACCACCAAGGCGGTCGACTCCTTCTTCCCCTATCAGATGCTGTGGTTCCTGGTGTCGAGCCCGGCGCAGTATGACAAGGTCGGCAAGGACTGGGACAAGTTCGCGTCGCAGCCGTCCGGCACCGGCCCCTTCCAGCTGACCAAGCTGGTGCCGCGCGAACTCGCCGAGCTCACCAAGAACAACGACTACTGGGACAAGTCCCGGCTGCCGAAGACCGACAAGCTGATCCTGGTGCCGATGCCCGAGGCGCTGACCCGCACCAACGCGCTGCTCGCCGGCCAGGTCGACCTGGTCGAGACTCCGGCGCCCGACGCGGTGCCGCAGCTCAAATCAGCCGGCATGAAGATCGTCGACAACGTCACGCCGCATGTCTGGAATTATCACCTCAGCATGCTGCCCGGCTCGCCATGGACCGACGTGCGTCTGCGCAAGGCGCTCAACCTCGCGATCGATCGGGACGCCGTGGTCGGACTGATGAACGGCCTCGCCAAGCCGGCGATCGGCCAGGTCGACCCGTCGAGCCCGTGGTTCGGCAAGCCGACCTTCCAGATCAAGTACGATCTGGCGGAAGCCAAGCGGCTGGTGAAGGAAGCCGGTTACTCGCCGGAGAAGCCGCTGAAGACCACCTTCATCATCGCCACCGGCGGCACCGGCCAAATGCTTTCGCTGCCGATGAACGAGTTCCTGCAGCAGAGCTTCAAGGAAATCGGCATCGACGTCGAATTTAAGGTCGTCGAGCTCGAAGTGCTGTACACCGCGTGGCGCAAGGGCGCGGCCGACGAAAGCATGGCGGGCATCACCGCCAACAACATCGCTTACGTCACCTCCGACCCGCTCTACGCGATCGTGCGGTTCTTCCACTCCGGCCAGGTCGCGCCAGTCGGCGTCAACTGGGGCGGCTACAAGAACCCGAAGGTCGATGCGCTGATCGATGAGGCGAAGACCACCTTCGAGCCTGCCAAGCAGGACGAACTGCTGGCGCAGGCGCACGCCCAGATCGTCGACGACGCCGTGCTGGTCTGGGTCGTCCACGACACCAACCCGCACGCGCTATCGCCGAAAGTGAAAAGCTTCGTGCAGGCGCAGCACTGGTTCCAGGACCTGACCACGATCGGCCTGCAGTAAGTAACAGCCGGACTATCAAAGAGGCTGCGCGATTGCGCAGCCTCTTCCTTTTCGCAGCCACTTTCTTTGTGATGGACGACATCGTCCTTTCCGTCACGCCGCACCCGCCACGGGCATGACGCGTAGAGTTGGGATTCTGACTTCTTCGATCGAGGATCGGCGGCGCTGGCAGATCAAATGGACGACAACCGATTTGATTCAGCTCAAAACGCCTTTGTTCCGATCAGATACTTAGTTGGCTGACGATGCTTGGCGCGATGCCATTTTGTGCGCGCGGGGTTTCGTCTCTCCCCTGACTGAGCCCCGCGCTTCCGATGCCGCAATCGGGAGGCGGGGTTTTTATTCGCCGCTACCCACCATGCGGGCCTGTAGCGGGCTGCCTTGCCGAAGCCTTTGCGATCGGGCAACACTGCCGTCTCTTCAGGACATTCCGAGGGACGGATGTGATCGACAAGCTCGAGCTGCTGCTTGCGCTCGCCAAGGAACGGCATTTCGGCCGCGCCGCCGAGGCCTGCGGCGTCACCCAGCCGACGATGTCGACCAGCATCAAGCAGCTGGAGGAGATCCTCGGCGTGATGCTGGTACAGCGCGGCTCGCGGTTCCTCGGCTTCACGCCGGAGGGCGAGCGCACGCTGGAATGGGCGCGCCGCATCGTCGGCGACACGCGGGCGATGCGCCAGGATATCGGCGCCATGAAGGGCGAGCTCACCGGGGAACTGCGGATCGCCGCGATCCCGACCGTGCTGGGCATGGTGGCGCAGCTGACCACGCCGTTCCGGGCGCGCTATCCGAACGTCCGTTTCAGCATCATCTCCTGCACCTCCTCGGACGTGCTCGGCCTCTTGGAAAACCTCGAGGCCGACGCCGGTCTGACCTACATCGAGAACGAGCCGCTCGGCAAAGTGCGCAGCATTCCGCTGTATCAGGAGAGCTATCGGCTGATTACCTCGCAGGACGGCCTGTTCGGCGACCGCAATCAGGTGACCTGGCAAGAGGTCGGCCAGGTTCCGCTCTGCCTGCTGACGCCCAATATGCAGAACCGCCGGATCATCGACCGCGCGCTACGCGCCGCCGGCACCATCGCGCATCCGACGCTGACGTCGAACTCGATCATCGTACTGTACACCCACGTCAAGACCGGACGCTGGGCCAGCGTCATGCCGGCGAAACTCGCCGAAACGCTCGGCCTCGGCGACGGCGTCCGCACCATTCCGATCGTCGATCCGGTGGTGTCCTACAGCATCGGCCTCGTGGTGCCGCCGCGCGAACCCTATACGCCGCTGGTCGCCGCGCTGATGCAGGTCGCCCGCGAGGTCGCGCCGTCGCTGGAGAGCGAGGCCTGAGGCCTCAGACACCCCCCTCGATACCGTTTCCTTATCGCAGCATGGGACGGCTTTATTGATTCCTTGAACGATTCCAATTCTCATCGGCCGCGAACCAACGCCGAAAAGAGCGCCGAT
Source organism: Rhodopseudomonas palustris (assembly GCF_003591005.1). Lineage (GTDB taxonomy): Bacteria > Pseudomonadota > Alphaproteobacteria > Rhizobiales > Xanthobacteraceae > Rhodopseudomonas > Rhodopseudomonas palustris_K. The sequence goes on along the minus strand of NZ_QYYD01000003.1, from coordinate 90,371 downwards.
GCATAACGAACCATGGGACCGGGCCCGCGCGGCCGAGATCATCGCCGGGTTGACGCACAAGGAAGGACCGACGCTGGTCATCCTGCATGCCTTGCAGGAGGCGTTCGGCTATGTGCCGGAGGCCGTCGTGCCGATGGTGGCGGAAGCGCTGAACCTGTCGCGCGCCGAGGTGCATGGCGTCGTCAGCTTCTATCCGGATTTTCGCCGCGAGCCGCCGGGCCGGCATGTACTCAAGCTGTGCCGCGCCGAGGCGTGCCAGGCGGCGGGCGGCGATGCGCTGGCAGTGCATGCGGAGACGCGGCTCGGCGTCGCGTTCGGTCACACCTGCGCGGATGGATCGGTGACGCTGGAACCGGCATATTGCCTCGGCCTGTGCGCCACTGCGCCGGCCGCGATGTTCAACGATCGTGTTGTCGGGCGACTTGATACCAAGCGGCTGGACCGGCTGATGGCGGAGGCGCAGCAATGACGCTCCGTGTGTTTATCCCGCGGGATTCCGGGGCTTTGGCGGTTGGCGCCGACGAGGTCGCGAGCGAACTCACCCGCATCGCACATGAGCGCGAGCTCGGCCTCGACTTGGTGCGGCCCGGCTCGCGTGGCTTGTATTGGCTGGAGCCGATGCTCGAGGTCGATACGCCGGCCGGGCGCGTCGCTTACGGCCCGGTGACGGCCGAGGATGTCCCAAGCATTCTCGATGCGATCATCAACGACACTTCGCACCCGCTTAAACACGGGCTGACCGAACAGATTCCATGGCTGAAGCGGCAGACCCGGCTGACCTTCGCGCGCTGCGGCATCGTCGATCCGCGCTCGATCGATGACTATCGTGCCCATGGCGGCTATCGCGGGCTTGAGCGCGCGCTGAAAATGAGCTCCGACGCCATCATCGAGGATGTGGCAAAGTCCGGGCTGCGCGGGCGCGGCGGCGCTGGATTTCCGACCGGCATCAAATGGCGAACGGTGGCCCAGGCCGGCCGCGGCCAGAAATACATCTGCTGCAACGCCGACGAAGGCGACAGTGGGACCTTCGCCGACCGGATGCTGATGGAGGGCGATCCCTTCATGATCATCGAAGGCATGACCATTGCCGGTATCGCGGTCGGAGCGACCAAGGGTTACATCTACATCCGCTCCGAATACCCGCGCGCCATTAACACCATGAACGCCGCGATCGAGGCCGCGCGGCGGACCGGCTTCCTCGGCGACAACATCTGCCACTCGACCGACTCGTTCGACATCGAAGTCCGGGTCGGTGCCGGCGCTTACATCTGCGGCGAAGAGACTTCGATGCTGGAGAGCCTCGAGGGCAAGCGCGGCACGGTGCGGGCCAAGCCGCCGCTGCCGGCGCATCACGGCCTGTTCGGCCGCCCGACCGTGATCAACAACGTGCTGACGTTCTCGGCGGTGCCGTACATTCTCGATGGCGGCGCGCAGGCCTATGCGGATTGCGGCATGGGCAAGTCGCGCGGCACCAAGCCGATCCAGCTTGCCGGAAATATCAAGCATGGCGGATTGTTCGAGGTCGCGTTCGGCATCACGCTCGGCGAACTGATCGACGACATCGGCGGCGGCACGCTGAGCGGCCGGCCGGTGCGCGCCGTGCAGGTCGGCGGCCCGCTCGGCGCTTACTTCCCGCGCGCGCTGTTCGATACGCCGTTCGACTACGAAGCTTTCGCCGCGCGGAGCGGCATGGTCGGGCATGGCGGCGTCGTCGTGTTCGACGACACCGTCGACATGGCCAAGCAGGCGCGGTTCGCGATGGAATTCTGCGCCCACGAATCCTGCGGCAAGTGCACGCCGTGCCGGATCGGTTCGACCCGCGGCGCCGAGACGATCGACAAGATCATCGCCGGCGACAAGCCCGCCGCGAACATCGCCGTGCTCGAAGACCTCTGCAACACCATGAAGTTCGGCTCGCTGTGCGCGCTCGGCGGCCTGACGCCCTATCCGGTGCTGTCGGCGCTGACGCACTTCCCCGAGGATTTCGGCCTCGCGCCGCGCCGCCTGCAGGCCGCGGAATAAAGGACGACAATATGGCTCTGGTCCACGAAACCGATTTCGGCACGCCGCGCTCGCTCTCCGAAAAGATGGTGACGCTGACGATCGACGGCCGCAGCGTCAGCGTGCCCGAAGGCACTTCGATCATGCGCGCCGCGATGGAGATCGGCACCGCCATTCCGAAACTCTGCGCCACCGACATGGTCGATGCGTTCGGCTCCTGTCGGCTGTGCCTGATCGAGATCGACGGCCGCAGCGGCACGCCAGCGTCGTGCACCACGCCGGTCGCCGACGGCCTCGTCGTTCACACCCAGACCGAGCGGTTGAAGCAGATCCGCAAGGGCGTGATGGAGTTGTACATCTCCGATCACCCCCTCGACTGCCTGACCTGCTCGGCCAACGGCGATTGCGAGCTGCAGGACATGGCCGGCGCGGTCGGCCTTCGCGACGTGCGCTATGGTTACTCCGGCGAGAAGCACCCCAATCCCGGGCTCGATGAGTCCAACCCTTACTTCACCTACGATGCGTCGAAGTGCATCGTCTGCTCGCGCTGCGTCCGTGCGTGTGAAGAGGTACAAGGCACCTTCGCGCTGACCATCGCGGGCCGCGGCTTCGACTCGGTCGTCTCGCCCGGCATGCAGGAGAGCTTCCTCGGGTCCGAATGCGTGTCCTGCGGCGCCTGCGTGCAGGCCTGCCCGACCGCGACGCTGAACGAGAAGAGCGTGATCGAGATCGGCACGCCCGAGCGCTCGGTGGTGACGACCTGTGCCTATTGCGGCGTCGGCTGCACCTTCAAGGCGGAGATGCGCGGCGAAGAGCTGGTCCGCATGGTGCCCTACAAGGACGGCAAGGCCAATCGCGGCCATTCCTGCGTCAAGGGCCGCTTCGCCTGGGGCTATGCCAATCACAAGGAGCGCATCCTCAACCCGATGATCCGCTCCAGCATCAGCGAGCCGTGGCGCGAAGTCAGCTGGGACGAAGCCTTCAGCTACGCCGCCTCCGAGCTGAAGCGGATCCAGGCCAAGTATGGCCGTGACTCGATCGGCGGCATCACCTCGTCGCGCTGCACCAACGAAGAGACCTTCCTGGTGCAGAAGCTGATCCGCGCCGGCTTCGGCAACAACAATGTCGACACCTGCGCCCGCGTCTGCCACTCACCGACCGGCTACGGCCTCTCCACCGCCTTCGGCACTTCGGCCGGCACCCAGGATTTCGACTCGGTCGAGCACACCGACGTGGTGATGATCATTGGTGCCAACCCGACCGACGGCCATCCGGTGTTCGCCTCGCGGCTGAAGAAGCGGCTGCGCCAGGGTGCCAAGCTGATCGTGGTCGATCCGCGCCGCATCGATCTGGTGCGCTCGGCACATATTGAAGCCGCACAACATCTGCCGCTGAAGCCCGGCACCAATGTCGCGGTGCTGACCGCGCTGGCGCACGTCATCGTCACCGAGGGCCTCGCCAATGAGGCCTTCGTGCGCGAGCGCTGCGACTGGAGCGAATATGAGCACTGGGCGGCGTTCGTCTCAGACGAACAGCACAGCCCGGAAGCGACTGCCGCCTTCACCGGCGTCGATCCGCAGCAACTCCGTGAAGCCGCGCGGCTCTACGCCACCGGGGGCAACGGCGCGATCTATTACGGCCTCGGCGTCACCGAGCACAGCCAGGGCTCGACCACCGTGATGGCAATCGCCAACCTCGCCATGGCCACCGGCAATCTCGGCCGCCCCGGCGTCGGCGTGAATCCGCTACGCGGCCAGAACAACGTGCAGGGCTCGTGCGACATGGGCTCGTTCCCGCACGAACTGCCGGGCTATCGGCACATCTCGACCGATGCGGTGCGCGAGAGCTTCGAGGCGCTGTGGAACGTCAAGCTCGACAACGAGCCGGGCCTGCGCATCCCCAACATGCTCGATGCCGCCGTCGACGGCTCGTTCAAGGCGCTCTACGTGCAGGGCGAGGACATTCTGCAGTCCGACCCCAACACCAAGCACGTCGCCGCCGGCCTCGAAGCGATGGAATGCGTCATCGTCCACGACCTGTTCCTCAACGAGACCGCCAACTACGCCCACGTGTTCCTGCCCGGCTCGACCTTCCTGGAGAAGAACGGCACCTTCACCAATGCCGAGCGCCGCATCCAGCGCGTCCGCAAGGTGATGACGCCGAAGAACGGGCTGGAAGATTGGGAAGTGACGCAGAAGCTGGCCGAGGCCGTCGGCTATAAAATGAACTACACGCATCCGTCGCAAATCATGGACGAGATCGCCGCGCTGACCCCGACCTTCGCGGGCGTGTCCTACGACCGGCTGGAAGAGCTCGGCTCGATCCAGTGGCCGTGCAACGAGCGCGCGCCGGAAGGCACGCCGGTGATGCACATCGATGCTTTCGTGCGCGGCAAGGGCAAGTTCGTCATCACCGAATATGTCGCGACTGACGAGCGCACCGGGCCGCGCTTCCCGCTGCTGCTCACCACCGGCCGCATCCTGTCGCAGTACAATGTCGGCGCGCAAACCCGGCGCACCGCCAATTCGATCTGGCACGACGAGGATCGGCTCGAGATCCATCCGCACGACGCCGAGCAGCGCGGCGTCCGCGATGGCGATTGGGTCCGGCTCGCCAGCCGCGCCGGCGAGACCACGCTGCGCGCGCTGATCACCGACCGGGTCGCGCCGGGCGTGGTCTACACCACGTTCCATCACCCGAACACGCAGGCCAACGTCGTCACCACTGAATATTCCGACTGGGCCACCAACTGCCCCGAATACAAGGTGACGGCCGTGCAGGTGGCGCCGTCGAACGGTCCGTCCGAATGGCAGCGCGATTACAATCAGCAAGCCGCAGCCGCCCGCCGGATCGCGACGCCGGCCGAAGCCGCGGAGTGACGATGAAGCCGACGGTCCACACCGCCGACACCAAGGTCTGGCGCAATGGCCGAATGCAGGATGGTGCGCGCGCCATCCCCGAGGAGACGCCGGTCGCGATCAGCTACAACGGCTCGACACAAGCCGTGATGATGGCGACGCCGGCCGACCTCGAGGACTTTGCGATCGGCTTCAGCCTCAGCGAGGGCGTGGTCGAAACCGCCGCACAGATCGAGAGCTTCGAGATCGTGCCGCACGACGACGGCGTCGAATTGCGGATGTGGATCGGCGGCGACGTCGCCGATCGGCTACAGCAACGCCGCCGCCACATCGCCGGCCCGACCGGCTGCGGCCTGTGCGGCGTCGACTCCATCGCCGAGGCGGTGCGCCCAGTCGCGCTGGTCGGCGAAGGCCGGACGTTCACGCCGCAACAGATCATCGCCGCGATCGAGGCGATGCCGCCGCTGCAGACACTCAATGTCGCCACCCGCGCGGTGCATGCCGCGGCTTACTACACGCCCACACAAGGCATCGTAGCACTGCGCGAAGACGTCGGCCGCCACAATGCGCTCGACAAGCTGGCCGGCGCGATCGCCCGGCAGGGCATCGCTGCGACCGCCGGCATGGTGCTGCTGACCAGCCGCGTCTCCGTCGAGATGGTGCAGAAGACGGCGGCGATCGGCGCGACCGTGCTGGTCGCGGTGTCGGCGCCGACCGCGCTCGCCGTCAAGATGGCGGAGGCTGCCGGCATCACGCTGGCGGCGATCGCGCGCGCCGACGGCTTCGAGATCTTCACCCATCCGCACCGCATGGACACGCACACCAAGGGAGCCGCCGATGTCGCCTGACCGGCTGGTCTACATGGCCAATCAGATCGGCGCGTTCTTTCGCAGCCAGGGCGCCGACAAGGCGGTGCCCGGCATCGCCGAACATCTCAAGAAATTCTGGGAGCCGCGGATGCGCAGCGCGATCATCGCGCATCTCGACGCCGGAGGGGAAGGTCTGGAGCCCGAGGTGCGGGCTGCAGTGGAGGCGCTGAGGCCGGCCAAGTAACCGGCCGGACGACTTGCAGCCCGAAAACGGGCGCTCAAAAGGGGAAGGAAACAGGATGGCAACCTTGGAAGGAGCCGGACGGCTGTCCGGCGTACGGCCGGGTCTACTCGACCGCGAACGCATCATCGCCACCGCCGGCTTCAACCGCTGGCTGGTGCCGCCGGCGGCGCTCTGCATTCATCTGTGTATCGGCATGGCGTATGGCTTCAGCGTGTTCTGGCTGCCGCTCTCGCGCGCCGTCGGCCTGTCGGCGCCGAAGGTCTGCGGCGACATGACGATCATGCAGGAGCTGTTCACCACCACCTGCGACTGGCGTGTCGCCTCGATGGGGTGGATGTACACGCTGTTCTTCGTGCTGCTCGGCGCCTCGGCGGCGATTTGGGGCGGCTGGCTCGAGCGCGTGGGACCGCGCAAGGCCGGCTTCGTCTCGGCGATCTGCTGGTCGGGTGGCCTGGTGCTCGGCGCCATCGGCATCTACACGCACCAACTCTGGCTGCTGTGGCTCGGCTCCGGCGTGATCGGCGGCATCGGGCTCGGGCTCGGCTACATCTCGCCGGTGTCGACGCTGGTGAAGTGGTTCCCGGATCGCCGCGGCATGGCGACCGGCATGGCCATCATGGGTTTCGGCGGCGGCGCGATGATCGGCGCTCCGCTCGCCAACATGCTGACGAACTACTTCAAGACCCCGACCGACGTCGGCGTGTGGCAGACCTTCCTGGTGATGGGCCTGATTTACTTCGTGTTCATGACGATCGGCGCCTTCGCCTATCGCATCACCCCGCCGAACTGGCGGCCGGACGGCTGGACGCCGCCGGCGCAGGCCAACACCATGATCACCGCACATCACGTTCACCTCAAGGACGCGCACAAGACCAGGCAATTTTGGCTGATCTGGGCGGTGCTGTGCCTCAACGTCTCGGCCGGCATCGGCGTCATCGGCATGGCGTCGCCGATGCTGCAGGAGATTTTCGGCGGCAAGCTGATCGGCCTGCCGGATCTGTCGTTCAATCAGCTCTCGGCGGAACAGAAGACGCTGATCGCCGGCATCGCCGCCGGCTTCGCGGGCCTGCTGTCGCTGTTCAACATCGCGGGCCGGTTCTTCTGGGCGTCGCTGTCGGACCACATCGGGCGCAAGAACACCTACTACGTGTTCTTCCTGCTCGGCATCGTGCTCTACGCGCTCGCGCCGACGCTCGCCGCGATGGGCAGCAAGGTGATGTTCGTGCTCGCCTTCGGCATCATCCTGTCGATGTATGGCGGCGGCTTCGCGACGGTGCCGGCTTATCTCGCCGACATCTTCGGCACGCAGTTCGTCGGCGCCATCCACGGCCGGCTGCTGACCGCCTGGGCGACCGCCGGCATCATCGGCCCGGTGGTGGTGAACTACATACGCGAGGCGCAGATCGCCGCCGGCGTGCCGCGCGCGCAGGTGTACGACTTTACCATGTACATCCTGGCCGGCATGCTGGTGCTCGGCCTGATCTGCAACGCGCTAGTGCGGCCGCTCGCGGACAAATGGTTCATGAAGCCCGAAGAGGTCGCCGCGCTGCAGGCCAAGGGCGTCGCGGCGACCTCCGGCGGCGGGTCTTACGGCATCGGCAAAGGCGGCCTCGATGCCCGCGCCGCCGCCTTCTGGGCCTTCGTCGGCATCCCACTCGCCTGGGGCGTGTGGATCACGCTGCAGAACGCCGCGAAGATTTTCTGACCTTCGCGCTGCATAGCGCTCACGTCATGCCCGGCTTCGTGCCGGGCATTGTCGTTTTGACACGACCGGGTCGTCATCCTGAGCCGCTCGCCCGCGAGGGCGAGCCTCGTAAGGATGCGGCCGCGCACACTGTCGCCGCATCCTTCGAGGCGCGCTGCGCGCGCGCCTCAGGATGACGATTCAGTGCAGGTGGAAACGGTCGCGCCTCTCCGTGATTCAAGAACGATTCGATGCAAAACGTCGAAACGTTGCACCGCATCGATTGCAGTGCAGCGAACTAATCGACCTTCGCTTGTTGCGATTGATCATCAAGCATCTTCTCTCCCGCCGCCATTGTGTTAGCCTTCGCTCGCTGGCGCACGAACGCCGCTGACGACGCATAGACGTCGCAAAACAACGAGCGGTCGCAGCGTCGGCCGTGGCGAGGGAGTGAATGCGATGAAATCGGTTTTCACACGATCCGTTGTTGCGTGCGCGGCCGTCCTGGCGATCGGGGCGGTACATCAGGCCAGCGCGCAGGGCCTCAAGAAGTATGAATCCGGCACCAAGGAATTCTGGGCCAACCCGCCGCCGGACTGGTTCCTCGGCGACGAAACTGAGGCGCAGAAGGGCCTCGCGCCGCCGTCCGGTCCGCCGACCGGCGCCAGCGACGCCGAACTTGCCGCCACCATCAAGAAGATCAAGCTGCCGCCCGGTTTCAAGATTGACGTCTATGCGTCGGGCGTGCTCGCGGCGCGGCAAATGGCGTGGGGCGACAACGGCACGTTGTTTGTCGGCTCGTTCGGCCTCGGCAACGTCTATGCGATCACCGACAAGGACGGCAAGAAGCAGGTCAAGACCATCCTCAAGGGCCTGAAGATGCCGACCGGTCTGGCCTTCCAGAACGGCGCGCTGTACGTGATCGATATCGACAAGCTGATCCGCTACGACAACGCCGAGGCCAATCTCGACAATCTCGGCTCCGGCAAGGTCGTGTATGACGACATGCCGTCCTACGTGGCGCATGGCTGGAAATATCTGGCGCCGGACAAGGACGGCTGGTTCTACGTGCCGTTCGGCCCGCCCTTCAACATCGGCATTCCGCCGACTTCGCTGTCGCAGATCCGCCGCGTCGATCCGAAGACCGGCAATGCCGAGATCGTCGCACTCGGGGTCCGCAACTCGGTCGGTGGCGACGTCGACCCGCGCACCGGCAAGTACTGGTTCACCGAGAACGCCCGCGACTGGATCAGCGACGACATGCCGAGCGACAAGCTCAACATGATCAGCAAGCTCGGCGAGCATTTCGGCTATCCGCATTGCCACCAGGGCGACATGGAGGATCCGAAATTCGCCATGGGTCACAAGTGCTCGGAGTTCACGCCTCCTGTGCTCAACCTCGGCGCCCACGTCGCTCCGCTCGGGATGAAATTCTACACCGGCGATCAATTCCCCGCCGAGTACAAGAACAACATCTTCATCGCCGAGCACGGCTCGTGGAACCGCCACAAGTACCAGGGCGCGCTGATCAAGCGGGTGATCGTCGATCCCGACGGCAAGAACGCCAAACAGGAAGACTTCGCCACCGGCTTCATCGAAGGCGATCAGGGCTATCTCGGCCGTCCCGCCGACATCGTGCTGGCCAAGGACGGCTCGATGCTGATCGCCGACGACTGGGCCGGCGCGATCTATCGTATCAGCTATAGCAAGTGATCGTGAGCTGACGCACCCACCCCTCGTTCGTCATTCCGGGTCGCCGCGCAGCGGCGAGCCCGGAATCCATACTCCCCGTACCCGTTATCAGGCACGACCACCGTCTTCGTGCTCCACCGCGAGCATAGGGGTTATGGATTCCGGGCCTTCGTCCCGGCCGGCTGCGCCGACCGGACCGAATCCCGGAATGACGAACTTCAATCATAACTCTGAGCCAACAGAGAGAGCCCCGCATGACTCGCCTCGCCGCCATCGTTGCACTGACTCTGCTGTGCGGCGCCTTCCCCCTCCGCGCGGCCGACATCGAGGCCGGCAAGGCGAAAGCTGTGGTCTGCGGCTTCTGCCACGGCACCGACGGCATCTCGAAGATGGAGTACACGCCCTCGCTCGCCGGCCAGCCCGATCTCTATATTCAGTGGCAGCTGGTGTTCTTCCGCGCCGGCACGCGGCAGAACGCCAATATGACCGCGGTTGTCGAGGATCTCAGCAACGAGGACATCCGCAATCTCGGCGCTTACTTCGCGTCGCTGCCGCCGATGAAGAACCCCAAGCCGGATGAAAATTCCGAACTGTCACGCAAGGGCGCCGAAGCCGCGGCCGGCCGTCGCTGCGCCTCGTGCCACACCGACAACTACGCCGGCATCAAGGGCACCGCGCGGCTCGCCGGCCAGCGCGAGGAATATCTGGTCAAGGCGCTCAACGAATTCAAATCCGGCCAGCGCTCCGGCGGCTCGATGGCCGCGATGGCCGACGTTGCCTACCCGCTCAGCGAGGAAGAGATCTACGCGCTGGCGCATTATCTGGCGCATTTGAATTAGGCGCAGGCCGATACTCCAGGAGAGATAGCATCCACCTCCGTCATGGCCGGGCTTGTCCCGCCTGCGCGGCCGAAGCCGCTTCGGCGCGGCGAAGGCCCGGCCATCCACGCCTTTTCTGCGTCTCCGTCAGCAAGGCGTGGATGCTCGGGACGAGCCCGGGCATGACGTGGAGAGGGTGATCCCAAAGTTGACGCTCGAGCGTCGACGCCCTCGCTCCGATCTTGGTTCACTTTAGGAACCAAACCGCACTGCCGCCGTCATCACGGCAGCGGACGCCTTCGCGCACCGATTGTATCGGCATGCGCCGCGATGCCCATCATCGCGACGCGGGCTGTCGCCGCTGCCGTTCGTTCAATTCTCCCGTGCGAGGTTCCCATGGCCGACAAGCATCCCGATCTCACATCCGCCAAACTGGCTGACGCCTCGATTCACCGCGGCCCGGGCGGCGAAACCCACCAGATCGCCGGCAAGGATACGCCGGTGCTGACCACGCGGCAGGGCGTGCCGGTCAGCGACGATCAGAACAGCCTGAAGCTCGGCAGCCGCGGCCCGACGCTGATGGAAGACTTTCACTTCCGCGAAAAGATCTTCCATTTCGACCACGAACGCATTCCGGAGCGCGTCGTCCACGCCCGAGGCTTCGGCGTCCACGGTTTCTTCGAGCCTTATGAGTCGCTGGCCGACGTCACCGCGGCCGATCTGTTCCAGCGCCCGGGCGAGAAGACGCCGGTGTTTGTGCGCTTCTCCACCGTCGCCGGCAACAAAGGCTCGGCCGATCTGGCCCGCGACGTCCGCGGCTTTGCGGTGAAGTTCTACACCAAGCAGGGCAATTGGGATCTCGTCGGCAACAACATTCCGGTGTTCTTTATCCAGGACGCCATCAAGTTTCCCGACCTGATCCACGCCGCCAAGCAGGAGCCGGACCGCGGCTTCCCGCAGGCGCAGACGGCGCACGACAATTTCTGGGACTTCATCTCGCTGATGCCGGAATCGATCAACATGGCGTTGTGGATCATGTCCGATCGGACGATCCCGCGCTCGTTCCGGTTCATGGAAGGTTTCGGCGTTCACACCTTCCGGCTGATCAATGCCGACGGCAAATCGACCTACGTCAAGTTTCACTGGAAGCCGAAGCTCGGCATGCAGTCGGTGGTCTGGAACGAAGCGCTCAAGCTCAACGGCGCCGATCCTGATTTCCATCGCCGTGATCTGTGGGATGCGATCCAGGCCGGTGACTATCCCGAGTGGGAGCTCGGCCTGCAGCTGTTCGACGACGCCTTCGCGGACGAGTTCGAATTCGACATCCTCGACGCCACCAAGATCATTCCCGAAGAGCGCGTGCCGATCCGCCGCGTCGGCCGGCTGGTGCTCGACCGCACCGTCGACAACTTCTTCAACGAGACCGAGCAGGTCGCGTTTCAGACCGGCAATATCGTCCCAGGGATCGACTTCACAAACGACCCGCTGCTGCAGGGCCGCAACTTCTCCTACCTCGACACTCAGCTGAAGCGGCTCGGCAGCCCGAACTTCAACGATTTGCCGATCAACGCGCCCAAATGTCCGTTCCACACCTTTCAGCAGGACGGACACATGACGCTGAACAATCCGCGCGGCCGCGCCAACTACGAGCCGAACTCGTGGGGTGCGAATGGCGGACCGCGCGAGACGCCGAAGGGCTTCCGCAGTTTCCCGACCGAAGAATCCGGCGAGAAGCGACGCGCCCGCGGCGAATTGTTCGCCGATCACTACAGCCAGGCGCGGCAGTTCTACGTCAGCCAGAGCGAGACCGAGCAGACCCACATCAAGGACGCGTTCGTATTCGAGCTCAGCAAGGTCGAGACGCCGGAGATCCGCGCCCGCGTGGTGTCGCACCTCGTCAACGTCGACAAGACGCTGGCGCAGCTGGTCGCCGACGGTCTCGGCATGGCGTTGCCCAAGGCCGCCGAACCGGCCCGCAAGCCGATCACCGATCTGCCGCCCTCGCCCGCGCTCAGCATCATCAAGAATGCGCCGGGCAGCTTCAAGGGCCGCAAGCTCGGCATCCTGGTCAGCGACGGCGCTGATGCCAAGCTGCTGGCGGCGCTCGAGGCTGCCGCCAAGCGGCACGGCGCGCTGGTCGAAATGATCGCCCCGAAAGTCGGCGGCTTCACCGCCTCAGACGGCAAGCTGCGGCCGGCCAAGCAGAAGATCAATGGCGGCCCCTCGGTGCTGTACGACGCCGTGGCGATCCTGCTGTCCGACGACGGCGCGCTGCAATTGCAGCAAGAAGCCACCGCGCGGGATTTCGTCGCCGATGCGTTCGCGCACGCCAAGTTCATCGCCACCACCAAGGAGGCCGCGCCGCTGCTGGAGAAGGCCGGTGTCGAACCCGATGGCGGCGTGATGAACCTCGGCGGCGCCAACGATGCCGAGCGCTTCCTCGAGCTGTGCACGCAACTGCGGTTCTGGGAGCGCGAGCCGAAGGTGCATGCGGTCTAGACCGCTTCGGCGGGCCGATGACCAAAGCTCCTGACCCCGCCGCCGATCGGGCGGCCGAGACCCGCGATGCAGAAATGTCTGCATCGCGGGCGAATATTTCCAACCGGGAAGTCGAGGACGTCGAGGCGCGCTCCAGTCCGCGCACCCCCGTGATCTACGAAATCGTCCGCCGCTCCGGCGAGGAGGAGATGGAGCGCCCGCTCACCTCGCTGTGGTGGTCGGGCCTCGCCGCCGGCCTGTCGATCAGCTTTTCGCTGCTGGCCCAGGCGATCCTTCAGCATCACATTCCCGATGCCCCGTGGCGTCCGCTGATCACCAGCTTCGGCTACTCGCTCGGTTTCGTCATGGTGGTGCTGGCGCGCCAGCAGCTGTTCACCGAGAACACCGTCACGGTGATTTTGCCGGTGATGGCCGAGCCGAGCGCAAGTAATTTCTTCCGCGCCGGCCGGCTATGGGCGATTGTGCTGTTGGCGAATCTGGCCGGCACGCTGTTCGCGGCGGCGTTCTGCAGCCTGACGCCGGCTCTGACGCCGGAACTAAAGGCCGAAGCGATCGAGATCAGCCGGGTGATCCTCAGCCACGGCGCGATCGACACCGTGTTCAAGGGCGTCGTCGCCGGCTTTCTGATGGCCACGATGGTGTGGCTACTGCCGAGCGCGGAGGCCGGTCAGCTCGGTGTCATCGTGATGATGACCTGGCTGATCTCGTCGGAGGCTTCGCTCATATCATCGCCGGCAGCATGGAAGCATTCATGCTGGTGCTGAGCGGCGTGGCGGGTCCGCTCGAGGTGACGACGGGCTTCCTGCTGCCGGCGCTGCTCGGCAACATCGTCGGCGGCACGGCGCTGTTCGCGCTACTCGCTTATGCGCAGGTCATGAAGGAGATTCGCTAGGCCGGAACGCGTTCCTGTTCCTTCCGTTGTCGACACGATCAATGAAGAAGGAAACACGAATGACGTATGTCGAGACCAATGGCGCCCGGATCCATGTCAAAACCGCCGGCAGCGGGCGCCCGGTTCTGCTGATTCATGGCTGGCCGCTGACCGGCGACATGTTCGAGTATCAGACGCTGGCGCTGCTCGAGGCCGGCTACCGTGTCATCACCTACGACCGCCGCGGCTTCGGCCTGTCGAGCCATCCGGCCACCGGCTATGACTACGACACCTTCGCGGACGATTTGGCCGCCGTGATCGAGCATCTAGATCTGCAGGCGGTCAATCTCGTGGGCTTCTCGATGGGCGGCGGCGAGATCGCGCGCTATCTGTCGCGCCACGGCAGTCAGCGGATCGCCAAGGCGGCGCTGATCGGTTCGGTGGTGCCGTATCTGTTGCAAACATCCGACAATCCGGATGGAGTCGACGCCAGCGTGTTCGAGGATATGAAGTCGCAGATCCGCACCGACCGCTTCGCCTTCCTGCAGAGCTTCGCCAAGCAGTTCTACGGCGTTGGCTACGTCACCAGCCCGGTGAGCCAGGGTATTCTCGACTGGAGCTTCATGCTGGCCATCATGGCAAGCCCCAAGGCAACGATCGACTGCGTCGACGCGTTCGGCAAGACCGATTTCCGCCCCGACCTGAAGTCCTTCACCATGCCGACGCTGATCATTCACGGCACCGGCGACAAGACCGTGCCGATCGACACCACCGGCCGCGCCGCCACGCGCGGCATCCCGAACGCCAAACTGATCGAATATGACGGCGAGCCGCACGGCCTATTCGCCACCGCGCCGACCCGGCTCAACACCGACCTCATTCAGTTCATCGGCTGACTCTTCGCGCGGCGGCGGACATCGCTCTCGCCGCCGCGCATTCCACATCCCGGAAAACAACAAACGCCTCGCCGTCGGCGCGCGCTTGTTCTACACAACACGGCTATGACAAGCGTTCAGCAACCCGCGTCAGGCGGCAGCAACGATCCCGTCGGCGAGCGCCTCGCGCGCTGGCGCGAGATTATGGCGAACCGCGGGCACGACGATCCGTTGGCGCCGTTCGCGCAGGCCGGGATGTTCGACATCGGCCTGCCCGGCGGCGATGCGGCGCTCGACAGCTACGCGGCGATCGCGCGCGCCGAGCAGGCGATCGTCGCCGCCACCGGCGAGCTCGGCCTCGCTACTGCCTTCGCCGGCCGGCAACTGATCGCGCGGTTCTTCATCGGCCGTTTTGCCAGCGAGGCTCAGCGCAATGACCTGCTGCCGCGGATCGCGGCCGGCCGCTGCTGGGCGGCGGTGGCGATCTCCGAGCCCGGCGCCGGCGCGCATCCGAAACATCTGCGGACCACGGCCGAGCGCCGCGGCGACGATGTGGTGATCAACGGCCGCAAGGCGTGGATCACCAACGGCCCGGTCGCCGATATCTTCCTGGTGCTGGCGATCACCAGCACCGAGGACGGCCGCAAGCGCTACGGCCTGTTCGCCGTGCCGCGCGACACGCCAGGGCTGACCATGACGCCGATGCCGTCGCTCGACGTGCTGAAGCCGGCGGCGCATTGCGAACTCACCCTTGATAACTGCACGGTGCCGGCCGCGTCGCAGATCGGCGCCATGCCGGATGCCTATCCGGCGATGGCGCTGCCGTTCCGCGACCTCGAGGACGCGCTCGGCACCGCCAGCCTCGCCGGCTTCCTGCGCTGGCTGCTGCCCGCGACCGCCGAACATATCGAACGCAATGACGACCACGCGCTGCGGCTCGGCCGCCTCAAAGGCCTGGTATCACTTGCCGAGGACGCCAGCCGCGCGGCGGTCGCTGCACTCGACGACGGCGCACCGCCGGTCCCGGCCCGGCTGATCGGCGTCCGCGCGCTGGCTGCCGGCATCGTCGACGACATCCGCGCGCATCTCGCCGTCGCGCGCGCCGACGAACGCCTCGGCCGCGCGCTGGCGGCTTACGACGTGCTGGCCAATGTGGCGCGCGAGCCGCGCAAGCAGCGGCAGATCAGCCTCGGCCAATCCCTCTGGAGCGAACACCAAGAATGAGTAACGACCCGCCGATCGAATCCATCGACGCCGTCACCGCGGGCCTCGCATCGGTCGGCTACATCGCCAGCCGCCAGATCGCCACCGCGATCTATCTGGCCGAGCGCATCGAGAAGCCGATCCTGGTCGAAGGCCCGGCCGGCGTCGGCAAGACCGAACTGGCCAAATCGCTCGCCGCCTGGCGCGGCCTGAAGATGATCCGAATGCAGTGCTACGAAGGCCTCGACGAGGCCAAGGCGCTGTACGAATGGAAATACGCCAAGCAGCTGCTCTATACGCAAATCCTCAAGGACAAGCTCGGCGAAGTGCTCGGCGACGCGCAATCGCTGTCGGCCGCGCTCGACAAACTGCATGATTTCGGCGACGTGTTCTTCTCCAAGGAATTCGTCGAGCCGCGGCCGCTGCTGCAGGCGCTGGAGCAGCCGAAAGGCTGTGTGCTGCTGGTCGACGAAATCGACAAGTCCGACGCGGAATTCGAATCACTGCTGCTCGAGATCCTGTCGGACTATCAGGTCTCGATCCCCGAACTGGGCACCATCAGCGCCACCGTCAAGCCGCTGGTGCTGCTAACCTCGAACGGCGAACGCGACCTCTCGGACGCGCTGAAGCGGCGCTGCCTGCATCTGCATATCGGCTTTCCGGAGCAGAAGCTGGAAGAGCGCATCGTCGAAAGCCGCGTGCCGGGCGCCTCGGAGACGCTGCGCAAGCAACTGGTCGGCTTCATCAACCAGGTCCGCGCGCTCGATCTGAAGAAGCTGCCGTCGGTCAGCGAGACGATCGACTGGGCGCGCGTGCTGGTGCTGCTGCAATCGACCGAGCTCGACCACCAGACCGTCAAGGACACGCTCAACGTGCTGCTCAAGTACGAAGCCGATATCGAGACCGCGACCCCGCAGGTCGCCGGCTTCGTCGCCAAGGCCGGGCGCTCCGGCACCTTCGGCTGATGCGCGAAGAGCTGCACCGCTTCTTCCGGGCGGCGCGCGGCGCCGGCGTGCGCGTCTCGCCGGCCGAAAGTATCGACGCGATCCGGGCGGTGACGCAAATCGGCGTCGCCGATCGCGGCCTGCTCCGCGACACGCTGCTGGTGACGCTGGCCAAGAGCCAGGAGGAGAAGCAGGCGCTCGGCGAGTGCTTCGACCTGTTCTTCAGCCGCCCCGAACCGCCGCCGCCGGAGGAGAGCGACGAGTCGTCGACCGATGAATCCTCGGGCGCGCAGCCGCAGAACGGTTCGCCGGGATCGCCCGGCCAGGGCGGCGGCGATGGCTCGGCGCAGCCGGAGCTCGGCGAACTGGCGCAGATGCTGCTCGGGCAGGATCGCAGCGCGGTCGCCGCGGCGCTGTCCGGCGCTGCCGCCGCGGCCGAACTCTCCAACATCCGTTACTTCACCCAGCGCGGGCTGTTTCAGACCCGGATGATGGACGCGCTCGGCGTCGGCCGGCTGCGCGACGACCTCGACGCGCTGAAGGGCGCCAACCCGGCCGAGGCCGAGCGGCTCGCCGCAGCGCTCGACGGACTACGCGACAGCGTGCGCGAGATGGTGTCGCAGGCGCTCGTCCTCTACGGCCGCGAAGAGACCGAGAACCTGCGCAACGAGATCCTGCGCAACGCGCCGCTGGCGCGGCTGGAGCGGCGCCAGGTCGAGCAGATGAAGGCGCTGATCCGCGCCATCGCGCGGCGGCTGCGCGAGCGTTACTCCAAGCCGCGCAAGCGCCAGCGCCGCGGCCATCTCGACGTCCGCCGCACCATCCGCAAGAACGCGGCGTGGGGCAGCGTGCCGTTCCTCACCGCCTGGAAGCGCCGCCACCGCGACCGGCCGAAGATCGTGGCGATCTGCGACGTCTCGGGCTCGGTGGCGCAGGTCTCCGACTTCTTCCTGCTGCTGATCCACAGCCTGCACGAAGTGGTCGACGACGTCCGCTCCTTCGCATTCTCCGGCCACCTGATCGAAGTCAGCGACATCCTCGACAAGCAGGAGCCGGAAACGGCGATGCGCGAGATCATGTCCAAGGTCGGGTTCGGCTCGTCCGACTACGGCAACTCTTTCGCGGATTTCGAAAAGCGCTACCTGCGCAGCGTGACGCCGAAGACCACCGTGATCGTGCTCGGCGACGCCCGCACCAACAATCTCGACCCGCGCACCGATTTGCTGCGCCAGATCTCCGACCGCGCCAAGCGCGTCGTCTGGCTCAATCCCGAAGGCCGCATGGGCTGGGGCTGGGGCGACAGCGAAATGCCCCGCTACGCCCCATTCTGCAACGTCGTCCGCCAATGCGCGACGGCGAAGCAGCTGGAGCGCGCGGTGTCGGATATCGTGGCGGCGTATCAGTAGGCGTCGTTTATACGGGCGCGTCCACCGTCGTCAGCACGAGAAGCTCGGGATCACCCGGGTGATCCGCATCGACATCGACAGCATCAAGGTCAAAGCCTACGGCTTCGGCGAGCCCCGTCCCGAACAGCCCGGCGAGACGGACTAGACGAACGTTGCCAGAAGCCGCGCGCTGGTGCTCCCCGCCTCATGCACGGCACGGCGCGGGCCGCCCAAGCACGTCATTCGGGGCGCGGCCGCAGGCCGCGAACCCGGAATCCCGAGATTGTTGCGCACCGAGGACCGCAGAGATTCCGGGTTCGCTCGCCTCGCGAGCGCCCCGGAATGACTCGTGGAGACTCGGTCGCTCACAACCAGCCGTGATGCGGCTGGATGCCCCGACCTCACTTTACTCGTTCGAGATCATGCCGCCGCCGGCCCGATGCCGCGAAGGGTGCGCTTCACTTCGCCGCCATGAGTTCGCACGCCTCATCTTCGGAGCGTTGCTTCATCCATTTTGACATCACGACGCAGTTGACCGCGTCGTGCGGATACATGCCCGCGGTCGTAGCTCAAGTACGAACCGTTAAAGTTTGAAGCGGCGCAGAAGCTAGAGAGAGCACCGCATCCTTTATGGAAAGCCAAAGTCTGACTAGGGTCCAGACTCAATCTGATTTATGATTTCTCTAGGCTCTGGCGGTTGCATCAACTCGATCGTCGCGCCATCGGGACCGACGGCGTAGATCACCTTCGTTCCCGCACGTGTACCGCCAGAGATGACCTGCGGCTTTCCCTGCGGTCTCCACTCGTAGACTGCAATCCGTTCTAGAACCCTGTCTATGTCGTCGACGACAAGAGCTAGATGAGCAAATCCCGGATCGAATGGCCTGGACGCTCGATCTTGTAAGTCGACACCACGATATTCCAGTAGTTCGATCATCTGCCCTGCCAGAGACACGATGGCCATGCGGACGGATGCTCCGCGAGCGCCGGTCACCTCTCCAAGGAATTCCCCACCCATATCACCGACCCGAACCAACTCCCCACCCAAACCTTCAACCCAAAAACGAAGGGCTAAATCCAGCGAGGCAACGGAGAAGCCGACATGGTCGGCGCGCCGCACGACGAAATTTGAACTCTCAACCACAGTTCTCTCCAAAGACGTGATCAGCACCAGAACGCGATGGCAGCGGCGAGAGCCACTGCGAAGCGGAAGTTAGCGGTGAGCTTGTCTTGGCGAATGGCAACGCGGCGCTGCATCTTATCCAGCGCTCTTCGACGCGCAGCTAAGCATCTCGAAAGAGCTGGCCGAAGTGTCCGCAACACCGGATGTTCAGCTTGGATCAACACACCTCGTGAAGCGAGCGCTTGCACCAAGTGCAAATCAAATTCCGGAACGGGACCGAATCTTCGAGACGTGTCGCAGTTTCGGAGAGCGACGATCCGATCAGATCGCTCGCACGTGCATGCCCGTCGTCAGCCCGTAGGCCGTTCGCAATCTCAAACGCGTTTTCAAGGCTTTAGGAGATTGTTGGCGCGCCCGAAAGGATTCGAACCTCTGACCCCCAGATTCGTAGTCTGGTGCTCTATCCAGCTGAGCTACGGGCGCGTTTGCCGCGGGTCTGCCGGGGTGAACCCGGAGCCGCTGGCGATCCGCAGCGGCGAGGCGCTGCGAAGGCCGCATAGCTAGCGGCTCCGGTTCGGCTTGGCAAGCGCCGCCGTGGGACTTTTTCTCAGCCCTGTGACAACGGCGGCAGGGCGCAGACTTTGGAGCCCGCTCAGGCCCGGGCGCGTTCGTGGCGCAGGCTGTGCAGGTCGACCGGGCGGTCGGGGATCGAGATCCGGAAGGTGGCGCCGAGCGTGCCTTCGACCAGGTTGATCTCGCCGCCATGGGCGCGGACGAGCTCGGCCGCGATGGCGAGGCCGAGGCCGGAGCCGCCGGCGCGGACCGAGCCGTGGAATGCCTCGAACAGATGGTCGCGGGCCTTCTGCGGCACGCCGGGGCCGGTGTCTGAGACTTCCAGGATGGTCACCGAGCCCTCGCGGCGGCCGATGATGCGGATCTGCTGCAGCGACGGGTCGTTGCGCGGCTGGCTTTCCAGCGCCTGCGCGGCGTTGCGCACCAGGTTGAGCAGCACGCGGAACAGCTGGTCCGGATCGGCGTCCATGGTCAGGCCGCGCTCGATCGCCGTCACCCAGGTGATGCCGCTGACGCCGCCGTCGGCGGCGAGGCCGGCGGTTTCGCGCACCTCACTCACCACCGGCTCGATCAGAATCATGCGGCGGTCCGGTGCCGCCTCCTGAGCGCGGCCGTAAGATAACGTCGACTGGCAGAACGCGATCGCCCGCTCCAGCGAGCGCACCAGCTTGGGCGCGAAACGCTGCACCCGCGGATCGGGCACGCTCGAGAGCTGGTCGGACAACAGCTGCGACGAGGCCAGAAGATTGCGCAGGTCGTGATTGATCTTGGAGACAGCGAGGCCCAGCGCCGCGAGCCGGCTCTTCTGATGCAGCATCGACACCAGATCGCGCTGCATGTCGGACAATTCGCGCTCGGCGAGGCCGATCTCGTCGCCGCGCGGGCCGGGGATCACGATCGAGGCCGGGCTTTCCGGATCGCGGCGGAAGTTCATCATATTGGCGGTGAGCCGCCGCATCGGCCGCACGAACAGGAAATGCAGCGCCAGATAGATCAGCGCCGTGGTCAGGCTGGTGATGGTCAGCGATACCAGCAACAGATTGCTGGAGAACCGGTACATCGCCACCCGCAGCGGCGCCTCGTCGATCACCACCTCGATGAACTGGGCGTTGCCCTCGGCCGGGCCCATCACCCGGATGGTCTGGTCGCCGCTCTCCAGCATTACCACGAAGGCGTCAATGATCGCGGCCCACGGCGTGACGTGGCGCATGTCGACGACATGGTCGACGGCGGTCGGCAGGTTGGAACTCGCCAGCAGCCGGCGCTGCTGGCCCATCTTGATGGCCACCGCGCGGGCGTCGATGCTGGCGAGCACCTGGCGGGCCAGCGTGTCCGGCACCATGCCGGAAGGCGAGGCGTCCAGCACCAGCGCGGCCGTGGTGGCCGCCGCCAGCCGGTCGTTGAGCCGGTTCAGGCGGAAATTGGCGATCGACGGCACATAAATCAGAATTTCGGCGATCAGGATCAGCGGAATCGTCAGCAGCAGCAATTTGCCCGACAAGCCGATCTTCGGCTCCAGGCCCCGCCGCCATGCGTGGGTTTCCGGCTTCTGATCCGCTGCCTGCACTGCCGTCGCCCTGCCTCCGCCGCTCGGATTCCGCCCAATTATATAAGTCAAGATGCGCCCGCGCCTACCCAAGGTCAAATTACCGTTCTCTCATATACGGGGAAGCATGTCCCAGCGTTTGCGGGATGCCACGATCTGCCGCCCCGGGCTGGCTCAGCGGTAGGCTTCTGGGCACCGAAAGCGCCCTCTGTCGCAATTGACGAGAACAGGTCGCTCCCGTATAAGCCGCGCCAACTGTCCGCGATGGCCCGGCTTGCCCGGGGCGGTTCATTTTGGGCTGCTGTCGGCTCATCTGTGAGCCAATCGCCGGGCTTACCTCAACCTTATCGAAGCACTGACCGGGTCAGCGGAGAACTTGCCGTGAAGCGGACTTATCAACCCAGCAAACTGGTGCGCAAGCGCCGCCATGGCTTTCGCGCCCGTCTCGCCACCGCCGGTGGCCGCAAGGTGCTGGCCGCCCGCCGCGCTCGCGGCCGCAAGCGTCTGAGCGCCTGAACGGGTCCTTCCGAGATCAGATCATGGACCGGTTACGGCAGCGGGCGGATTTCATCGCCGTTGCCAACGGGCCACGGATCAATGGGCCTGCCTTTGTGCTGCAGAGCCGACGCCGCGACGACGATGGTCCGGTCCGCGTCGGCTTCACCGTCACCAAGAAGATCGGCACCGCGACCGAGCGCAACCGAATTCGACGCAGATTGCGCGAAGTGGTGAAGCGCACGGACCGCGGTTTCATGCTGCCGAACAGCGATTATGTACTGGTCGGCCGCCGCGCGGCGCTCAGCCGCGACTTTGCTGTCATGCTCGGCGATCTCCGCTCCGCGCTCGACCGCATTGCGCGGCGGTCGCCAAAACCGGATTGAAGCGAGACCTGAGCCGATGAGCGACAATCGCAACACCATCCTCGCCGTCATTCTGTCGGGCCTCGTGTTGCTCGGCTGGCAGTACTTCTTCAACATCCCGCAGATGGAAAAGCAGCGCGCCGCCCAGCAGGCGCAGCAGCAACAGGAAGCGGCCGCCAAGCAGCAGGCGCAGCCGCCGGCGGCGACCGCGCCGGGCGCGCCCGCGGCTCCTGCGACACCCGGCGCCCCCACCGCACCGGGCGCGACTGCACCCGCCGCCAATGCCCCGACACTGAGCCGCGACGCTGCGATCGCAGCGGCCCCGCGCATCAAGGTCGAGACCCCGCGGCTGTCCGGTTCGATGTCGCTCAAAGGCGCCCGGCTCGACGACCTTTCGCTGATCCAGTTCCGCGAGACCGTCGATCCGAAGTCGCCGCCGATCCATCTGTTCTCGCCGTCCGGCAGCGCCAACCCCTATTACGCCGAGTTCGGCTGGGTCGGCGCCGCGGGTTCGAACGTCAAGCTGCCCGACCAGAACACGGTGTGGGAGCAGGAAGGCTCCGGCGCGCTGACGCCGTCGAGCCCGGTGACGCTGAAGTGGGACAATGGCGAAGGCCTGACGTTCCGCCGCCAGATCGCCGTCGACGACCGCTTCCTGTTCACCGTGAAGGACGACGTCACTAACTCAGGCGCCGCTGCGGTGACGCTGTATCCGTTCGCGCTGATCTCGCGCCACGGCACCCCGCACGTCGAAGGCTACTACATCCTGCACGAAGGCCTGATCGGCTATCTCGGCGACCAGGGCCTGCAGGAAAAGACCTACGCCAAGATCGATGAAGCCAAGGTGGTGGACTTCAAGAACGTCACCAATGCCTGGCTCGGCATCACCGACAAATATTGGGCGGCGGCGCTGCTGCCGGACACCACGGCGCAGCTGCAGGCACGGTTCTCGTCCAATCAGGTCGGCGCGACCCGCACCTACCAGACGGATTATCTGGAAGACGCCAAGACAGTGCCGATCGGCGGCACCGTTAGCGCCAACGCGCGGCTGTTCGCCGGCGCCAAGGAAGCCCGCGTCGTCGGCATCAACTTCCCGTTCGCCGGGCTAGGCGGCTACAATCAGCAGCTTGGCCTCAACCATTTCGACCTGCTGATCGACTGGGGCTGGTTCTACTTCATCACCAAGCCGATGTTCCTGGCGCTCGACTTCTTCTTCCATCTGGTCGGGAATTTCGGCGTCGCCATTCTTCTGGTGACGGTGCTGGTCAAGCTGATCTTCCTGCCGCTCGCCAACAAGTCCTACGCCTCGATGGCCAAGATGAAGGCGATCCAGCCGCAGTTGCTGGCGCTGAAGGAGCGCCATCCGGACGACAAGGTGAAGCAACAGCAGGAGATGATGGAGATCTACCGCAAGGAGAAGATCAATCCGGTCGCCGGCTGTCTTCCCGTGCTGCTGCAGATCCCGGTGTTCTTCTCGCTGTACAAGGTGCTGTTCGTCACCATCGAAATGCGGCACGCGCCGTTCTTCGGCTGGATTCACGACCTGTCGGCGCCGGATCCGACCAACATCTTCAATCTGTTCGGCATGATCCCATTCGATCCGACCTCGATTCCGGTGCTCGGCCACTATCTGGTGCTCGGCGCCTGGCCGCTGGTGATGGGCTTCACCATGTGGTTCCAGATGAAGCTCAATCCGCAGCCGCCGGATCCGACCCAGCAGATGATCTTCGCCTGGATGCCGGTGATCTTCACCTTCATGCTGGCGCACTTCCCGGCCGGTCTGGTGATCTACTGGGCCTGGAACAACACCCTCTCGGTGATCCAGCAGGCCTGGATCATGCGCCGCAACGGCGTGAAGGTGGAGCTGTTCGACAACCTGAAATCGTCGTTCAGTAAGAAGAAGAAGACGGCGTGACGCTTGCCACGCGACGTCATTCCGGGATGCGCGCCGAAGGCGTGCAGACCCGGAATCCCGACGTTATTGCGCGCTGAGATTCCGGGTTCGCGCGCCTAAGGGCGCACGCCCCGGAATGGCCAACCCCTGTGGGTGCACGTCCGCGCCACTCTCGGACATGGAAGCCCGATGACCGACACCATCGATCCCGACCTGATCGAACGCGGCCGCAAGATGTTTGCGGGCGACTGGCATTTCATCTGGGCGTCGCCGTCGATCGAGACGTTGCCGCCGATGGGCAGCGTCGAGATCGCGTTCGCGGGCCGCTCCAATGTCGGCAAATCCAGCCTGATCAACGCGCTGACCGGCCGCAACGCGCTGGCCCGCACCTCGCATACGCCGGGCCGCACTCAGGAGCTGATCTTCTTCGAAGGCCCGCCCAATGCCGGGCTGCGGCTGGTGGACATGCCGGGCTACGGCTATGCGGCAGCATCCAAGGCCAAGGTGGCGTCGTGGACGACGCTGATCCACAAATTCCTGCAGGGCCGCGCCACGCTGGCCCGCGTCTATGTGCTGATCGACGGCCGCCACGGCCTCAAAGACGTCGACCTCGACATCCTGAAGACGCTGGATAAATCCGCCGTCAGTTACCAGATCGTGCTGACCAAGGCCGATCAGGTCAAAGCCGCCGAGCTCGCCGGGCGGATCGAGGCCACCAAGCTGGCGTTGGCCAAGCATCCGGCGGCGTTCCCCGAGGTGCTGGCGACTTCGTCGCGCACCGGCGACGGCATGCCGGAGCTGCGCGCCGCGATGATCCGGCTGCTCGACGAGCGCCGCTGATGGCTGTGCTGAGCCGTTCGTTGATCGTGGTCGCCGGCCTGTTCGGCGCCGCCGGCGTCGCGCTTGCGGCAGCCGCCGCGCATGTGCCAGATGCCGGGCGGCTCGGCCCGGCATCGTCGATGCTGCTGTTCCACGCCAGCGCGGTGCTGGCCGCGGCCCTGCTGACGGAGCGCGGCCTGCTGCACCGCATCCCCGGCCTCGCCGCCACCTTCGGCCTCGTGCTCGGCACCGCGCTGTTCGCCGGCGACCTGACGCTGCGCCAGTTTGTCGGCCACGGCCTGTTCCCGATGGCAGCGCCGACCGGCGGCATGCTGCTGATCGGCAGCTGGCTGCTGCTGGCGATCGCCGGGGCGCTGGCGCCGCGCCGCTGAGGCGGCACGGCCTTCGGGCCGCGCATGGGCCGGTGATCGGTCCGCTCTAGGATCGGCCGCGCCGAAATGCTAGCGGTGCGTCGCGCCGTTCCTGTCCAGAATCATTCCCGAGAGTCCCGCTCAATGACCGACGCCGTCATCAGCCCGCTCGAACAGGCCCGCATCCTGTCCGAGGCGCTGCCGCACATGCAGCGCTACGACGAGGAAACCATCGTGATCAAATACGGCGGCCACGCCATGGGCGCCGAGGACACCGCGCGGGCATTCGCGCGCGACATCGTGCTCCTGGAGCAGACCGCGGTGAACCCGGTGGTGGTGCATGGCGGCGGGCCGCAGATCGCCACCATGCTGAAGCGACTCGGCATCAAGTCCGAATTCGCCGCCGGCCTGCGCATCACCGACGGCGCCACCATCGAGATCGTCGAGATGGTGCTGGCCGGTTCGATCAACAAGCAGCTGGTCGGCTACATCAACGAGGCCGGCGGCAAGGCGGTCGGCCTGTGCGGCAAGGACGGCAACATGGTCACCGCCACCAAGGCAACCCGCACCATGGTCGATCCGGATTCGCGCATCGAGGAAGTGATCGACCTCGGCTTCGTCGGCGAACCCGAAAAGGTCGACCTCACGCTGCTCAACCAGCTGATCGGCCACGAACTGATCCCGGTGCTGGCGCCGCTGGCGAGCTCCGGCGACGGCCAGACCTTCAACGTCAATGCCGACACGTTCGCTGGCGCCGTCGCCGGCGCGCTGAAAGCCAAGCGCCTGCTGCTGCTGACCGACGTGCCCGGCGTGCTCGATCAGAACAAGAAGCTGATCCCCGAACTGTCGATCAAGGACGCCCGCAAGCTGATCGCCGACGGCACCATCTCGGGCGGCATGATCCCCAAGGTCGAGACCTGCATCTACGCGCTCGAACAGGGCGTCGAAGGCGTCGTCATCCTCGACGGCAAGGTCCCGCATGCCGTGCTGCTCGAACTGTTCACCAACCAGGGCACCGGCACGCTGATCCACAAGTGATCAGATGACGCTCGGGATCGCGCGGACGAGGTCAATGCAGCCGGCCTTTCCCCGTCATTGCGAGGAGCGCAGCGACGAAGCAATCCAGCGCCGTGCACTGAGCTCTGGATTGCTTCGCTTCGCTCGCAATGACGCGGCGAAGATGCTGCTCGTTGCTCTCGTGGGGCTGCTGACTCTCTCTACCGCCGCCCGCGCCGATCTCAAGCTGTGCAATCGCATGAGCTACGTGATCGAGGCGGCGATCGGCATCGACGACAAGGGCTCGACCGCAACGCGCGGCTGGTTCAAGATCGATCCGGCGCAATGCCGCGTCGTGCTGCAGGGCGCGCTCACCGCCGACCGCGTGATGCTCAACGCCCGCGCCCTGGCGCTGTACGGCGCCTCGCCGATTCCGCAGAACGGCACCGACCGGCTATGCGTCGCCGCCGATAATTTCGTCATCGCCGCGGCGCGGCAGTGCCGCAGCGGCCAGACGCTGGCGGCGTTCACCGAGATCAAGCCGCGCCAGAACGGCGACGGCGACCTGGTCGCGTATCTGGCCGAGGACAGCGAATACGACGACGAGCAGGCAAGGCTCGCCGGCATTCAGCGCCTGCTCGGCATCGCCGGCTACGACACCACGCCGATCGACGGCGTCGACGGCCCGAAGACACAGGCGGCGCTCGCGACCTTCCTGCGCAAGAGCGGCCTGAAATCCGACGCCGCCAACGCGCCGGACTTCTTCGACACGCTGGTCAAGGCCGTGGAGTCGCCGTCCGCCACCGGGCTGACCTGGTGCAACGACACCAAGAGCCGCGTCATGGCGGCGGTCGCCGAGGACGACGGCAAGACCATCACCAGCCGCGGCTGGTACCGGATCGAAGCCGGCAAATGCCTACGGCCGGATCTCTCGGCGCAGCCGAAGCGCGTGTTCAGCTTCGCCGAAGCGGTCGACGACAATGCCCGTCCGGTGTTGATCAAGGGCAAGGCGCTGAACTGGGGCGGCGCCACGCTGCTCTGCACCCGCGATACCAAGTTTGAAATCAGCGAGCAAGGCGACTGCTCGGCGCGCGGCCTCAATGCCGTCGGCTTCGCACCGGTCGACCTCTCCCGCGGCGGCCAAACACTCAGGTTCACCACTCCATGATGCAACTCGGCCCGCGCGGCTTCGATCACGTCGAGACCTGGGTGTTCGACCTCGACAACACGCTGTATCCGCATCACGTCAATTTGTGGCAGCAGGTCGACGTCCGCATCCGCGATTTTGTCGCCGACTGGCTGAAGGTGAGCGCGGAGGAAGCGTTCCGCATTCAGAAGGATTACTACAAACGCTACGGCACCACGATGCGCGGCATGATGACCGAACACGGCGTCAGCGCCGACGATTACTTGGCCTATGTGCACGCCATCGATCACTCGCCGCTGGAGCCTAACCCGGCGATGGGCGAAGCGATCGCAAGCCTACCAGGCCGCAAGCTGATCCTCACCAACGGCTCGGTCGCCCATGCCGGCAAGGTGCTGGAACGGCTCGGCATCGGCCATCACTTCGAAGCGGTGTTCGACATCGTCGCGGCCGAACTCGAGCCCAAGCCCGCCGCTCAGACCTATCAGCGCTTCCTGACACTGCACGGCGTCGACCCAGCGAA
Organism: Rhodopseudomonas palustris; assembly: GCF_003591005.1. GTDB lineage: Bacteria > Pseudomonadota > Alphaproteobacteria > Rhizobiales > Xanthobacteraceae > Rhodopseudomonas > Rhodopseudomonas palustris_K. The sequence goes on along the minus strand of NZ_QYYD01000003.1, from coordinate 62,639 downwards.
AGCCGCGATGTTCGAAGACCTCGCCCGCAACCTCACCGTGCCACACCAGCTCGGCATGACCACAGTGCTGGTCGTCCCCGACGGCAGCCAGCAAGTGGTCCGCGAAGACTGGGAGCTGGAAGGCCGCGACGCCGCGCATGTCGATCACGTCACGGACGACCTGACGGGGTTTTTGGCGGGGCTACGCGCAGCGAAGTGAGGCAGCGAGTCCGCCCCAAGCCTCAGCCCGTAGGATGGGTTAGCGCGAAGCGCGTAACCCATCTGCCGCAACCGGGGCATGAGGGTTACGGCGCAAGGGCGCCTAACCCATCCTACGACCTCGGGGGCGCGGCGGGAGCGCCTTGACTCCCGCGCACCGAATCCGGACAACACCGGGCAAATTTCCCCGAAAATCGCCCAAGGACCTCCCGATGTCGCTCTCCCAACTCGAATCCACCATCAACGCCGCCTTCGACGCGCGTGACAGTGTCACCGCGGCGACCAAGGGCGAGGTGCGGGAAGCGGTGGAGCAGGCGCTGGAGTTGCTCGACAAGGGTGAGGCGCGGGTTGCCGAGCGCGATGCGTCGGGCACCTGGAAAGTCAATCAGTGGCTGAAGAAGGCGGTACTGCTGTCGTTTCGGCTCAACGATATGAGCCCGATCTCCGGCGGCCCGGGCGGCGCCAGCTGGTGGGACAAGGTGCCGTCGAAGTTCGAGGGCTGGGGCGAGAACCGCTTCCGCGAGGCCGGCTTCCGCTCGGTGCCGGGCGCGATCGTGCGCCGCTCGGCGTTCATCGCCAAGAACGTCGTGCTGATGCCGTCCTTCGTCAATCTCGGCGCCTATGTGGATGAAGCCACCATGGTCGACACATGGTCGACGGTCGGCTCCTGCGCGCAGATCGGCAAGCGCGTGCACATCTCCGGCGGCGTCGGCATCGGCGGCGTGCTCGAGCCGCTGCAGGCCGGCCCGGTGATCATCGAGGACGACTGCTTCATCGGCGCGCGGTCGGAAGTCGCGGAGGGCGTCATCGTCCGCAAGGGCGCGGTGCTGTCGATGGGCGTGTTCCTCGGCGCTTCGACCAAGATCGTCGACCGCGAGACCGGCGAGACGTTCATCGGCGAAGTGCCCGAATACGCTGTGGTGGTGCCGGGCATGATGCCGGCGAAGCCGCTCAAGAACGGCAATCCGGGCCCGGCGACGGCCTGCGCGGTGATCGTCAAGCGCGTCGACGAGCGCACCCGCTCGAAGACCTCGATTAACGAATTGCTGCGAGACTGATCGCCAAACCACTGTTTGGGAGGCGACGATGGATTGGACGACGCTGCTGTTCAGTTTTCAGGGCCGGATCAACCGCGCCAAATACTGGCTGGTCGGCCTGCTCAACGTCGCCGCCTGGGTGGTGTTCGGCAGCATCGCGCTGATCTGGCTCGGCGGCATGGAAACGGACAATCTGTTCCGCTTCGCCGGCGGCGCGCTGCTGATCTGGGCGGTGGCGATCGCGCTCAGCATCGCCGGCACCTGGGCGTTTCTCGCCACCGGCGTGAAGCGGCTGCACGACCGCGACAAGAGCGGCTGGTGGATCCTGCTGTTCTGGTTTGGTCCGGGCCTGAGCGGCGGCTCGAACACCGCGATGGCCGACAGCGGCACCAATTGGGTGCTGTCGCTGATCGGCCTCGGCATTGCGATCTGGGGCTTTGTCGAACTCGGCTGCTTGCGCGGCACCCGCGGCCCGAACCGATTCGGCCCCGATCCGCTCGAGCCGCAGGGCGCCGTGATCTGATGACCTCTCCGACTGCTCTGTCGATCGCGCAGGACCTGCTGCGCTGTCCGTCGGTGACGCCGGCCGACGCCGGCGCGCTCGGCGTGCTGGAGCGGCTGCTCGGCGACGCCGGCTTCGACGTTCATCGCGTCACCTTCAGCGAACCCGGCACCGCCGACATCGATAATCTCTACGCCCGCATCGGCACCAGCGCTCCGCATCTCAGCTTTGCCGGCCACACCGATGTAGTGCCGGCGGGCGAGGACAGCGCCTGGAGCCATGGCGCATTCTCCGGCGACGTCGCGGACGGCCTGCTGTACGGCCGCGGCGCGGTCGATATGAAGGGCGGCATCGCCTGCGCGGTCGCGGCGACGCTGGACTATCTGGCGGCAAATGGCGGCAAGCCAAAAGGCTCGATCTCGTTCCTGATCACCGGCGACGAGGAAGACGTCGCCGTCAACGGCACCGTCAAGCTGCTGCAATGGGCGGCCGAGCGCGGCGAGCGATTCGATCATTGCATCGTCGGCGAGCCTAGCAATGTCGAGACGATCGGCGACACCATCAAGATCGGCCGCCGCGGCTCGCAGTCCGGCGTGCTGATCGTCGACGGCACGCAGGGCCACGTCGCCTATCCGCACCGCGCATCTAATCCGATTCCGGACATCGCCGCGCTGATCACCGCGCTCAACGACGAGCCGCTGGATCAGGGCTCGGCGCAGTTCCAGCCGTCCAATCTGGAATTCACCTCGGTCGACGTCGGCAACCCGGCCACAAACGTGATTCCGGCGCAGGCCCGCGCGAAATTCAACATCCGCTTCAACGATCACCACACGCAGGACACGCTAAAGGCGCTGGTCGAAGAGCGGCTCGCCGCCGCCTGCGGCAACCGCATTCGCGCGCGGATCGAGTGGCTGCCGTCGAACGCCGACGTGTTCGTCACCAAGCCCGGCGCATTCACGGATGTCGTCAGCAGCGCAATCGCCGACGTCACCGGCCGCATTCCCGATCTCAACACCGGCGGCGGCACCTCGGATGCGCGCTTCATTGCGAAGTATTGCCGGGTGGTCGAATTCGGCCTGGTCGGCCAGACCATGCACCAGATCGACGAACGCACGCCGATCAGTGATCTCGACAAGCTCACCGCGATCTATCGCGGCGTGCTGGAGAGATATTTCAAGTAAACGACCTCCCTTTTGTCATTCCGGGATGCGCTGCGAAGCGGCGCAGGCCCGGAATCCATAACCACCGTCGGTGAGTATGGATTCCGGGCTCGCGCTACGCGCGCCCCGGAATGACGAACGAGAGGTTTGCCCGAAGACGCCTTGGCTTAGTAATCCACCTGCATCAGATACAACCCCTCCGGCGGCGCGACTGGGCCGCAGGCGGAGCGTTTTCGCGCGGCCAGCGCCGCGGCGAGGTCGTCCGCGGTCCAGCGGCCCTCGCCGACCCACACCAGCGAGCCGACCATTGAGCGCACCTGGCTGTGCAGATAGGAGCGCGCATTGGTGATGATATCGACCACGTCGCCGGTGCGGATCACGTCTAGCACGTCGAGCGTCTTGTCCGGCGACGCCGCCTGGCACTCGGTATCGCGAAAGGTCGTGAAGTCGTGCTTGCCGATCAGCACCTGCGCGGCGCGGTGCATCGCATCGGTATCGAGCGGCTTCGGCACGCGCCAGACCTTGCCGAGTTCGAGCGCCAGATTGGAGCGGCGGTTGGCGATGCGATAGCGATAGTGCCGCCGGATCGCCGAGAACCGCGCCTCGAAGGTGTCGGGCACGATCTCGGCCGCCAACACCGCGATCGGATTCGGCCGCAGATGCGCGTTCAACGCGTCGCGCAGTTTATCGGCACGGAACGGCTTTGGAATATCGACATGCGCCACCTGCCCCAGCGCATGCACGCCCGCATCGGTGCGGCCGGCGCCATGCACCCGCACCGCCGCGCCACAGGTCGCCAGCGCCGCCACCTCGAGCGCGCCCTGCACCGACGGCAGCGCCGGCTGCAACTGCCAGCCGCAATACGGCGCGCCGTCATATTCGATGGTGAGTTTGTAGCGGGGCATGACCCTCATTCGGTGTCATTGCCGGGCTTGACCCGGCAATCCATCGTTCAAGAGAGATTTGTTTCGAGGATGGATGCGCGGGTCAAGCCCGCGCATGACGCTGTGCAATGCACTCAGCTAACCACCCGAACGCCCTTTGCGATCGGCGTGCCGCGCAAGAACTCTTCGGCGCTCATCGGCTGCTTGCCGGCGCGCTGCAGTTGCGTGATGCGGATTGCACCGTCTTCGCAAGCGATAGTGAGACCGTCGCCGATCACCTCGCCGGGCGTGCCGTGCCCGTCCGCCAGCGCACAGCGCAGCACCTTGATGCGGACCGGCTCGCCCTCGATCGGCAGTTCGCACCAGGCACCGGGGAACGGCGACAGGCCGTGGATATGGCGCAGCACCGCGCACGCGGGCTTTGCGAAATCGATCTTCGCTTCGGCCTTGTCGATCTTGGCCGCGTAAGTGACGCCGTCCTCGGGCTGTTTGGTGAGTTGCAGCCGCCCGCGCTCCAGCGCCGCCATCGCCCGCACCATCAGGTCGGCGCCGAGTTGCGCCAGCGTATCGTGGACATCGGTGACGGTCATCGCGTCGGTGATGGCGATGCGCTCGGCCATCGCGACGTCGCCGGTGTCGAGGCCGACGTCCATCTTCATCACCATCACGCCGGTCTCGGCGTCACCCGCCATGATGGCGCGGTTGAGCGGCGCGGCGCCGCGCCAGCGCGGCAGCAGCGAGCCGTGCAGATTGTAGCAGCCGAGCGGCGGCGTATCGAGAATCGCCTGCGGCAGGATCATGCCGTAAGCGACGACCACCGCGGCATCGGCCTCATGGGCGCGGAAATTGGCGAGCGCCTCGTCGGTCCGCAGCGTCTTCGGCGTCAGCACCGGCGCCTGCAGCCGGTGCGCGGCGAGCGCAACGGGACTTTCCTGCAGCTTCATGCCGCGCCCAGCCGGCTTCGGCTCCCGCGTGTACACCGCCGCGATGTCGTGGCCATGCGCCGCCAGCGCCATCAGCGTCGGCACTGCGAAATCGGGCGTGCCCATGAAGACGAGGCGAAGCGGCATGGCGTGCGTGTTCCGAACCGGTCTGGCGATGAGGCCGAGCGTCGCAACGCGTCGGCCGGTCGGCCGCGCGAGCGCTCAGACGTATTTGATGCCGCGCTTGGCAGCCTTTTCGAACTTGCGGACCACCATTGCCTTTTTCAGCTTCGAGATATGGTCGACGAACAGCACGCCGTTGAGGTGATCGATCTCGTGCTGGATGCAGGTCGCGAACAGCCCGTCGGCGTCCTCTTCCTTCAAATTGCCGTCGAGGTCGGTGTAGCGGATCCGCACCGTCTTGGGCCGCTCGACCTCGGCGTAGTATTCGGGGATCGACAGGCAGCCTTCCTCGTAGACGTTCAGCTCCTGCGAGGCGCCGACGATCTCCGGATTGATGAAGGCGCGCGGCTCGCTGGCGCCGTTGCCCTCTTTGCGCACCAGATCCATCGTGATCAGCCGCACCGGCTCGGCGATCTGAATCGCCGCCAGCCCGATGCCGGGGGCATCGTACATGCTCTCGAACATATCGTCGGCGAGCTTGCGGATCTCGCTCGTCACCTCGGCGACGGGCTTGGAGATTTCACGCAGCCGTTTGTCGGGCAGAATGATGATTTCGCGCAGGGCCATAGCGGCGATTTAAGGCGCCATGGCGGTCCGGTCAATCCAGCGCGGCCCGGAGGCGCTGCCACTTTCGGCGCGACCGACGCTTAAAACTCTATTCAGTTTATTGTTCTCTCTTCGTTCGCACAGATAATTCCCTCTGCTAGGGTCGGACCATGAACGACGTGCTGTTTGTAGTGGGAGACACGCCGGTCAGTGTCGGCGCCGCGCTGGTCGGCATGGCGGCGATGGCGCTGCTGGTGCTGCTGGCGATCGCCGCCGTGATCGCCCGCGGCCTGCACGGCGGCAACGCCGCGACGCTGGCGCAGACCCGCCGCGCCGCCGAACTCGAGCAGCGGCTGTCAGATCTGATTCGTTATCAGAGCGAAGCCAACGGCCGGGTCGATGCGATGGGGCGGGCGCTGGCCGGGCGCCAGGCCGAAATGGCCAAGGCGATGAGCGAGCGGCTCGACAGCGTCACGCATCGGTTCGGCCATTCGCTGACGCAGTCGACCCGCTACACCATGCAGAGCCTGCAGGCGCTGCATGAGCGGCTCGGCATCATCGACCGCGCCCACGACAACCTCACCGAACTGACCGACCAGGTGACGACGCTGCGCGACGTGCTGGCCAACAAGCAGGCGCGCGGCGCGTTCGGCCAAGCGCGGATGGAGTCGATCGTGCAGGACGGGCTGCCGAAGGGCGGCTACGCGTTCCAGTACACGCTGCCGAACGGCAAGCGGCCGGACTGCGTGGTGCTGCTGCCGGACCAGCGGCCGCTGTGCATCGACGCCAAATTTCCGCTCGAGGCGGTGACGGCGCTGCGCGAGGCCCGCAGCGATGCGGAGAAGAAAGCCGCCGCCCAACAGCTACGTACCGACGTGATGCGGCATGTCGACGACATCGCCGGCAAGTACCTGATCCCGGGCGAGACCCAGGACACCGCGCTGATGTTCGTGCCGTCGGAGTCCGTCTACGCGGAGATTCACGACGGCTTCGACGACGTCATCCAGAAGGCCTATCGGGCCCGCGTCGTGCTGGTGTCGCCGTCACTGTTGATGCTGGCGATCCAGGTGATGCAGCAGATCCTCAAGGACGCGCGGATGCGCGACGCCGCCGACCAGATCCGCACCGAGGTGCTGCACCTCAGCGACGACCTCGCCCGGCTGCGCGAGCGCGTCAGCAAGCTGCAGACGCATTTCGGACAGGTGAATGATGACGTCCGCCAAATCCTGGTCTCAGCCGACAAGATCGAACGCCGCGCGGCACGGATCGAGGAACTGGATTTTGCAGCGCCCGAGACGCCGGCGCCGCCATCGAACCCCGAGGCGCCACTCGCGCAGGAGCGCGACCTGTTCGCCTCCCGCGCCTTCAAGATCGACGAAGTTTCTGCAGGCTGAGGCCGTTCCCGTTGGGAGCAGCGGCGCATCTGCGATTTTCGGCCTTCCTCTCCACACGTCGTCCCCGCGCAGGCGGGGACCCATACGCCGCAGCGTTTCGATTGAAGCTGTGCGGCTGAGGCTTCCGCGGACGATCCGGGACAAGGGGTTATGGGTCCCCGCCTGCGCGGGGACGACTCGTTGGTGGCGCAGCAGCACCGCGCCTGAATGACCGGCTGCCCTCGAATCTGCTACGAATCGGCATGGCCTCAGCGAAAAACCCGCCCACTCCCGTCACATCGAGCGACGCGCCCAAGCCGAGCTGGCGCGAAGCCTTCGCTGTGTATTTGCAGCCGCGCGTGCTGATCGTGTTGTTTCTCGGTTTTGCTTCGGGGCTGCCGCTGGCGCTGTCGGGCTCGACGCTGCTGGTGTGGATGCGGGAGTCGGGTGTCGATCTCGGCACCATCGGGCTATTCGCGCTGGTCGGCACGCCCTACACGCTGAAATTCATCTGGGCCCCGGTGGTCGATGCGCTGCATGTGCCGGTGCTTTCGCGACTGTTCGGCCGCCGCCGCGGCTGGCTGGTGGCCACGCAGCTGCTGCTGATCGCCGCGATCCTGCTGTTGGCGCTGACCGATCCGGCGCGCGCGCCGGTGTTCGTCGCGCTCGGGGCGCTGTTGGTCGCGGCCGCGTCGGCGACGCAGGACATCGTGGTCGATGCGTTTCGCGTCGAGAGCCTGCCGGAGAACGAGCAGGCCGCCGGCATGGCGTCGTATGTTGCGGCGTATCGGATCGGCATGCTGATCTCGACCGCCGGCGTGCTGTTCCTGGTTAGCGCTTACGAAGGCGCGGGCGTGACGCGCGCCACCGCCTGGATGTGGGGCTACGTCACCATGGCGGCGATGGTGCTGATCGGCACCGTCACGGCGCTGCTGGCGACCGAGCCGGAAGCCTCGGTTCGTGCCGAGGCCGCGACCAGCGCCGACAGCGCTTTTACCCGGGTGATGCGCGCCGCAGTCGGCGCGTTCTCGGAATTTCTCGGCCGCAAGGACGCGCTCGCGGCGCTCGCCTTCGTGGTGCTGTTCAAATTCACCGACGCGTTCTCCGGTACGATGACGGCGCCGTTCGTGATCGACCTCGGCTTCAGCCGCAACGACTACGCGGCGATCGTCAAAGGCGTCGGCCTCGCCGCGACGCTGATCGGCGGTTTCGCTGGCGGCTATCTGGCGCGGCGCTATTCGCTGGTGACGAGCCTGTGGATCGGCGCGGTGCTGCAGGCTATCTCGAACCTCGCATTCGCTTGGCTGTCGACGGTCGGCGTCAATCAATGGGCGCTGGCGCTGGCGATCTCGGTCGAGAATTTCACCGGCGCGATCGGCACCGTGATCTTCGTCGCGTATCTGTCGGCGCTGTGCCAGAACCCGCTGCACACCGCGACGCAATACGCTTTGCTCACGGCTCTCTCAGCAGTGGGGCGGACCTATCTGTCGGCCGGCGCCGGCTATGTGGCACAGGCCACCGGCTGGCCGCTGTTCTTCATGATCAGCGTCGCAGTCGCCGCGCCGAGCCTCGTGCTCCTCGCCTGGCTGCAACGCCGCGACCATTTTTCGGCGCTCGGGCCGGTGAGGGTGTGATCGGTGAGATTGTCAACAAGACGCCCTCCGCGCGTCATTGCGAGCGAAGCGAAGCAATCCAGAAGCACAGTGCACTACGCTGGATTGCTTCGTCGCTACGCTCCTCGCAATGACGGCTTACACGGACGCCTGATGACGGCCATCATTGACGCCGCGCCCACTTAGTTCGCCAGCGTCCACTTCGTCACCACGGCTTCGCTGTACTGCCCGGCCTCTTCGGCGCAGGCGACGGCTTCGACCTTGAGCGACACATGTTTGCCGAGATACTTCTTGAGCTGCGCCGCCTGGCTGTCGCCAGCCGGCACGATCTGGAAGGTCTCGGGGCCGTTCTCGAGATTGCACAGCCCGGCCGGCGGCGGCAGGCGGCGTGGCTCGCTGACCAGCTGATACACCGGGCCTTTCTTGCCCTTGGCCTTCGAGCGCATCGCGGTGAGTTCGCCGCTGAGCACGTCGCCGACTTTCATCGCCGTGGGCTTGGGTAGCGCCGCCTGACTGTCGCTGCCCTGCGCCGCCGCGGGCGGGATGGACAAACAGGCGAACGCAGCGAGAATCAGCGAGGGCTTGAGCAGTCGGTCGATCATCGGGTCCACTTCCGGATTCGTTCAGAACAAGGTGCGCTGCCGCATCGCGGCCGACAGCGTGCCTTCGTCGAGATAGTCGAGTTCGCCGCCGACCGGCACGCCATGGGCGAGCCGCGTCACTTTCACGTTGGCGTCCTGCAGGAGGTCGGTGACGTAATGTGCTGTGGTCTGGCCGTCGACGGTGGCGTTGAGCGCCAGGATGATCTCGCTGACCGCGGGATCATGGGCGCGCGCCACCAGCGCGTCGATGGTCAGATCGTCGGGACCGACGCCGTCGAGGGGAGACAGCGTGGCGCCGAGCACGTGATAGCGGCCGTTCGTGGCGGAAGCGCGTTCGAGCGCCCACAGATCTGCGACGTCGGCCACCACCACGATGATCGCCGGATCACGCCGCGGATCGGTGCACACCGTGCAGGGATTCTGCGTATCGATATTGCCGCAGGTCTTGCACACCTGAATCTTGTCGATCGCGACCTGCAACGCGGCGGCGAGCGGTCCCATCAGCGCGTCACGCTTCTTGATCAGATGCAGCGCGGCGCGCCGCGCCGAGCGCGGCCCCAATCCTGGCAGGCGCGCCAGCAACTGGATCAGACGTTCGATCTCGGGGCCTGCGACCGCAATTGCCATCGGGACGGCACCATTCGTAGAGGTGAATCAAAGCACCGGCAGACGCTGCGGCGACTGCCGGTCGGCGAGTGAGATTGCGAATCGGTATTGAGGGAAGACTAGCCCAGACCGAGCCCGGGCGGCAGGCCGAGCCCGCCGGTCAGCGCCTTCATCTTCTCCTGCATGGCCGCTTCTGCCTTGCGATGCGCGTCGCCGAGCGCCGCCATCACCAGGTCTTCCAGCACGCCGACTTCGTCCGGCTTCACCAGCGACGGATCGATCGAGATTCCGCGCACTTCCATCTTGGCGGTCATGCGCACCTTGACGAGGCCGCCGCCGGACAGGCCCTCGACCTCGATCTGGTCGAGCTCGTCCTGCATCGCTTTCATCTTCGATTGCAGCTGCGCGGCCTGCTTCATCATGCCGAGGAAATCAGCCATGATCGGATTCCTTCTTGAGAGAGCTTGAACCTAAAGGTCGTCGTCTTCGTCGGCCGGCTCGACAGCGCCTTCGATAGCAGCATCGGCCGCGGCCGGCTCGGCGGCGAGCCGCCGCACCTCCATCACCTTGGCGCCGGGAAAGCGCGCCAGCACCTCTTGCACCCGGGGGTCGTTCTCGGCGGCGCGTTCGCGCTCGTTCTTGATCGCCTCGTTCTGCGAGCGCAGCGTCGGCTGGCCCGGCTCGTTGGAGATCACCACGGTCCAGCGCCGGCCGGTCCATTGCTCGAGCTTGCGGCCGAGGTCGCTGACCAGCGCCCGCGAGGCGGTGCGCTCCAAAGCGATCTCGAGCCGGCCGTCTTCGATCCGCACCAGCCGGACGTCGGCTTCCAGCGCCATCCGGGTCATCACGTCGCGTTTTTCGGAAGCGAGCGCGACGAGTTGCGGGAAGCTGGTGATCTTGAGGACGCCGGGATCGGGCTGCGCGGGCGCGCTCGGCTGCGGCCGCGCCATCGACGGCTGGTTCATGGTCGCGCCGCGCGACGACATTGCGACCGGCGCAGAGTAGTTCGACGTTGCTGACGTCATTGCGGAAGGCGCAGCGGGCGACGCCCCGCGCGGCGCACTGCCGCCGGACGGGAGCGATCCGCCGCCGCCCTGCTCGATCATCCGAATCGCCTCATCCGGTGTCGGCAGATCGGCCGCGTAGGCGATCCGCACCAGCACCATCTCGGCGGCCGCGGCCGGACGCGTCGCGCCCTGCACCTCGGCGATGCCCTTCAGCAGCATCTGCCACATTCGCGACAGCACCCGCATCGACAGCTTGGTGGCGAACTCACGCCCGCGCAGCCGCTCGGTCTCGCCGAACGCGACGTTGTCGGCGATCGCCGGCACGATCTTCACGCGGGTGACGAAATTGACGAATTCGGCGAGATCGCTGAGCACCACCACCGGATCGGCGCCGGTGTCGTACTGATCGCGGAATTCGGCGAAGGCCGCCGCGATATCGCCGCGCGCCAGCGCGTCGAACAGTTCGATCACGCGGGTGCGGTCGGCAAGGCCGAGCATCTGCCGCACCGCGTCGGCGCGCACGAGGCCAGCCGCATGCGCGATCGCCTGGTCGAACAGCGACAGCGAATCACGCACCGAGCCTTCGGCGGCGCGGGCGATGATGCCGAGCGCTTCCGGCTCGACCTCAACGCCTTCCTTCTGGGCGATATTGCCGAGATGCGTCATCAGTACGTCGGCCTCGACCCGGCGCAGGTCGAAGCGCTGGCAGCGCGACAGCACCGTCACCGGCACCTTGCGGATTTCGGTGGTGGCGAACACGAATTTGGCGTGTTCCGGCGGCTCCTCCAGCGTCTTCAGGAAGGCGTTGAACGCCGCCGTCGACAGCATGTGGACTTCGTCGATGATGTAGACCTTGTAGCGCGCGCTGGACGGCGCATAGCGCACGCTGTCGTTGATCTGGCGGACGTCGTCGACGCCGGTGTGCGACGCGGCGTCCATTTCCAGCACGTCCATGTGCCGGCTTTCCATGATCGCCTTGCAGTGCACGCCGTGCACCGGCATGTGGATGCTCGGCCCCTTCACCGAGCCGTCCGGCATCTCGTAGTTCAGCGCCCGCGCCAGGATGCGGGCGGTCGTCGTCTTGCCGACGCCGCGGACGCCGGTGAGGATCCAGGCCTGCGGAATCCGGCCGGTGTCGAACGCGTTGGAGACGGTGCGCACCACCGCTTCCTGGCCGATCAGATCCTCGAAACTGTTGGGACGATATTTGCGCGCCAGCACCCGATAGGCGCCGGCCGGCGCGGCCATCTCGGTCGAAGCTGCAGACGCCGGATTATCGGCGGGAACGCCAGAATCGCTCATCGGTCAGTCCGCAATGCTGTGCGTGTCGGGGCCGGATTGCGGAACGCAGCGGGGTGACGGCGGGGCAGGTTCATGCGGCTGACCGGATCACCCCACGCAGACCCGGCTTCCGCCGGGAACCACCACCTTCGAACGGCCGGCGCACGGCCGAAAAACAGGTAGGAGACTGACGAGCGACCCGATCCGGACCTCGTTAGGGCTGCTTCCTTCCGGACCTGACCCGGTTGGCGAGTGGCTCGTCCACCGCCAATCTCCCGGTCCCTATGTGGCGCCAAATTTGCGCGAATGCAAGCGGCCGTAGCCGGCTTTGAACCTTCGGCTAGGCCGAGGCAAAAAAGCCCGGAGCTGCGCGCAGCCGGCATGCGTCAGGCGACGCGTCGGGCGCGTGCCGCCGCTTCCGCCGCCGCGGCCGGCTTGATATGGATGCATTCGGACGCGCCTCACCGCAAGCAAGAGCCCGCCCATACGGGCCGATGGAACCCCCAATGCCTTCCGACTGGTCGCTCAGCTCGCAGCTCGAGAAAGACACCATCAATATCGGCGATCTGCCGCTCAGCCGCGTCCTGGTGATCAAGGACGCGCATTACCCCTGGCTGCTGCTGGTGCCGCGCCGCGCCGGCGCGGTCGAGATCATCGACCTCGACGAGGTCCAGCAGGCGCAGCTGATGACCGAGATCTCCCGGGTCAGTCGCGCGCTGAAGGAGATCACCAAATGCGACAAGCTGAACATCGCCGCGCTCGGCAACATGGTGCCGCAGCTGCACGTCCACATCATTGCGCGACGCTCCGGCGATGCGGCCTGGCCGCGCCCGGTGTGGGGCGTAATGCCGCCGCTGCCGCACGACCCGGAAGAGGTGCAGCAATTCATCAGCGCGTTGCGGCGCAAGATCTGGCTGGGGTGAACCGATGAGCAGCGCATTCCCTCTCGGCCAGCCGGCCTTCGTCAGCAACGGACTCGACCGCGCCGCGCATCTGCGCATGAACGACGCCAAGCTGATGGCGATGGAGGACAAGCCCGACACCCGCGCCTATGTGGTGCATCGCGATTCGCTGCTGGTGAAGCATGAGGACGGCGGCACGCGCGCGCTGTTGACCATCAAGGAAGCGATTTCGCTCGGCGCCAATGCGGGCACGATCTTCCTCGGCCTGCGCGACGGCGCCGCGGTGTTCGGCATGGGCATCGGCGCGCCGGCAGCCGAGAAGCTGATCGGCCGGCCCGACGCCGGCCTTGCCGAATTGCGCGGCATGGCGATGCAGGGCGTGCTGCCACCCGACCAGCTCGCCGCCATCGCGGTGGCGAAGTCGCTGGTCAACTGGCATCAGCGCCACGGCTTTTGCGCCAATTGCGGCACCCGCACGTCGATGTCGCAAGGCGGATGGAAGCGCGACTGCCCGAACTGCAAGGCCGAGCACTTCCCGCGCACCGATCCGGTGGTGATCATGCTGGTGACGGCCGGCGAGAAGTGCCTGCTCGGCCGGCAGAAGCAGTTTCCGCCGGGGATGTATTCGTGCCTCGCCGGCTTTGTCGAAGCGGCCGAGACGATCGAGGACGCGGTGCGCCGCGAGATCTTGGAGGAATCCGGCATCCGCTGCAGCGACGTGCGCTACTACATGACGCAGCCCTGGCCCTATCCCTCGTCGCTGATGATCGGTTGTACTGCGATCGCCACCAGCGAGAACATCACCGTCGATCTCACCGAACTCGAAGACGCCCGCTGGTTCTCGCGCGACGAAGCCGCGCTGATGCTGAGGCGCGAGCATCCGGACGGACTGGCAGGACCGCACCCGTTCGCGATCGCGCATCATCTCGTCGGCCGTTGGCTGGAAGGACATTCATGACCCAAACCGCCAAGCCCCATCCGCGCGTGCTGTGCATCGGCATTCCGGTGCGGGACCTCACCTTCCGGATCGAGGCCGTGCCCGGCCGCGGCTACAAGGTGCCGGCCAGCGCCTATCAGGAAATCTGCGGCGGCAACGCGCTGAATGCGGCGATCGGCATCGCCCGGCTCGGCGGCACCGCGCGGATGTGCGGCCCGATGGGCGACAAGGACGAAGCAGCCGCCACCTTCATCTTCGACAAGCTCGCCGAGGAAGGCATCGCCACCTCCGAGCTGGTGCACATGCCGGGCCTGGTGACGCCGATCTCCGCCGTGCTGGTCGATCCGACCGGCGAGCGCACCATCGTCACTTTCCGCGATCCGAAGCTGTGGGATGTCGAGCTGCCGTCGGCTGACGAGCTATTAGCCGACTGCGACGCCATCATGATCGAGAGCCGCTGCGCCAGCTTCGCCACGCCGCTTTGCGCCGAAGCGCGCAAGCGCGACATTCCGGTGGTGGTCGATATCGACAGCGCGATGTCGCTCAACCAGGGCCTGCTCACCGCCTCGTCGCATCTGATTTTCTCGGCCGAAGCGCTGCACGCCACCGCCGGCATCGAGGACGACGAAGCTTCGCTAAAGAAAGTCGCGGCGCTGACTCACGCCTTCGTCGCCGTCACCCGCGGCCCCAAGGGCACGCTGTGGCTCGACGACAAGCAGCAATTCCAGGAAACACCGGCCTACCCGGTGCACGTCGTCGACACCCTCGGCGCCGGCGACATCTTCCACGGCGGCTTCGCGGTCGCGTTCAGCGAAGGCCAGGACATCCCCAGCGCGCTGCGCTTCGCCTCCGCCGCCGCCGCGCTGAAATGCACCAGGCCCGGCGGCGCCTTTGCGTGCCCGAGCCGCGCCGAAGTCGAGGCGTTTCTGGCTGAGAAGGCGAAGTAATCTTTTTGCGCGCCTGTTAGTCCGGCCGCGCGTTCTCACCACCTCCGTCGTCATTGCCGGGCTTGACCCGGCAATCCAACGTTCTTCGCAAAGACGCGCGCGCGCGCGATGGATGCGCGGGTCAAGCCCGCGCATGACGACGGTGAGTGTGGCAAGGCAGTGCCCGCAAACACGGACTCGTAGGATGGGTTAGGCGCCCTTGCGCCGTAACCCATCACTTCGCACACCGCGCTTGCGGCGATGGGTTACGCGCTTCGCGCTAACCCATCCTACGGGCCTACGATGAGTTCGGCTCACACGCTCTCACCATCACCGTCGTCATTGCCGGGCTTGACCCGGCAATCCATCGTTCTTCGCAAAGACGCGCTGCCGCGCACGATGGATGCGCGGGCCTTCGCCGCGCCGAAGGGGCTACGGCCCCGCAGGCGGGTCAAGCCCGCGCATGACGGCAGTCATGGTGGCAAGGCAGTGGCCGCAAGCACGGACTCGTAGGATGGGTTAGGCGCCCTTGCGCCGTAACCCATCACTTCGCACACCGCGCTTGCGGCGATGGGTTACGCGCTGCGCGCTACCCCATCCCACGGGCCTACGTCTGCGGCGGCGTCCAGCCCGGCGGGGCCAGTTCGAACTTGGCGAAATCGAAACCCGGCGCGACCGTGCAGCCGACCAGCGTCCAGTCGCCAGTTGCCGAGGCGGCCTGCCAGGCGTGCGGCGGCACGATCGCCTGCGGCAGTTGGCCAGCCGTGATGTCCGGCCCGAGCACGAGCGTGCGCGGGCCGTCGTCATCGGCGATCTCCAATGTCAGCGGCGCACCCGCATAGTAGTGCCAGATCTCGACCGCATCGATGCGGTGCCAATGCGAGCGCTCGCCGCGCGCCAGCAGGAAGTAGATCGCGGTCGAGAAGCTGCGGCCGGCGGGGTCGCAGCGCGGATCGCGAAAGCTTTCGCGATAATGACCGCCTTCGGGATGCGGCTTCAGATCAAGCCGCGCGATCACCTCGGCGGCGGTCAGCGACGGACGGATCACGAGTTATTCTTGCGCTCGCGGATCTCGCCGAACACGTCCGCCGCGCTTTCGCCGGCGAGGCCGACCGCGGCCGCGACCGACGGCACGTCGGCGCGCAGGAACACGTTGGCCTGCTTCTCTTCGCCGAGCGTCACCGGAATGGTCGGCTGACCGGCCGCGCGCTGCTGCTCGACCTGTTTGGCGCGCGCCTGCAGCGCGGCGTTGTCGGGCTCGATAGTCAGCGCAAATTCGACGTTGGAGGCGGTGTATTCGTGGCCGCAATAAAGTTTGAAGTCATCCGGCAATTCGCGCAGTTTGAGCAGCGATTCCCACATCATCGGATAAGTACCCTCGAACACCCGGCCGCAGCCGATCGAGAACAGCGTATCGGCGGCAAACAGCGCGCGGTCGTCATCGAATACGTAAGAGATATGATCGAGGGTGTGGCCCGGCGTTTCCAACACTCGCGCCGACAGACCGCCGACCCCAACAACGTCACCTTCCTGCACGCGCAGATCGACATCCGCGATCTTGGCGTTGGCATCGTGCGGCGCGACGACGCGGCAGTGATACTTCTGCTTCAACTCGGCGATGCCGCCGACGTGGTCGGCATGGTGATGGGTGACCAGGATATCCGTCAGCTTCCAGCCTTCCTTTTCCAGTGCGGCGATCAGCGGCGCGGCTTCCGGCGCGTCGATCGACGCGGTGGCACCGGTCGCGGTGTCGTGAACCAGATAGCCGAAATTATCGGACAGGCAGGGGATGATGCGGATGTCGGCAGCCATGAATTCTCCTGGGGATTTCGATAGACCGGCACGGGACGCGAAAGGCGTCAGCCAGTGTCACGACGATAGTCTACCACGGACCGCCGAACGGATGAACCGCGGCGACGCACGGTAGCCACCGCTGCACAAGGCCGCTTTGCCGGAGGCGCTGCCGGCGTGATAAAAGCCGCCCCATGACGATGGATGTGGTCAATCTGCGTGAATTCTACTCCAGCCAGCTCGGCGTGGTCGCGCGGCGCCTCATCAATCGCGGTATCCAGAAACGATGGCAGGATGCGCAAGGCCAGCGCGTGCTGGGATTCGGCTATCCGACCCCGTATCTCGGCCTGTTTCGCGACAGATGCGAGCGCTGCATCGCCTTCATGCCGGCCGCCCAGGGCGTGCTGAAATGGCCGACCGCGCGTGCAACGCTGTCGACGCTGGTCGAGGAGCGCGCGTTGCCTCTTCCTGACGCCGCGGTCGACCGCATCCTGCTGGTGCATGCGCTGGAGATGTCAGACGACCCCGAGGCGCTGCTGCGGGAGGTCTGGCGCATATTGGCGCCGTCGGGACGCTTGCTGGCGGTCGTACCAAATCGCCGCGGTGTCTGGGCGCGCACCGACGCCACCCCGTTCGGCCATGGCCGCCCCTATTCGCGCTCGCAGATTTCCGATCTGCTGCGGCGGACCTGGTTCACGCCGGTGAGTTGGAGCGAGGCGCTGTTCGTGCCGCCGCTGCAGCAGGGCTGGCTGATGCGCTCGGCGCCGGCCTGGGAGCGGATCGGCGGCGCGACTTCGCTGCCGCTGGCCGGCGTGCATGTTGTCGAGGCCACCAAGCAGGTGGTGCGGCCGATCTCCGCCAAACGCGAGCGCATCCGGCTGATTCCGTCGCTCGAGCCGTCGCTGGTGCCGTCGCCGATGCAGGCGGACGATCCCGACCTGCCGGCACGGCCGCGCTGAAACAAACAAGGGCCGCGCCAAGCGCGACCCTTGATATCATCATCCTATCAGACGACAGGCCCGCGCTTATTCGCCGCGCGAGACGTCCTCGGCCGGGGCAGGCGCTGCGGCGGCGGCTTCGCCACGCGGCGTATGTGGACGCCGACGGCGGCGCGGCGGGAAGCGTTCACCGCCACCCGCGCCTTCGAACGCGGCCGGCGGAACCTGCGGCTGCGGGCCGGTGATGAACGACGGCAGGCGATCAACGCCGGCATCGACGGTCGGCTGCGGCTGCTCGGCACGCGGGGTGAACTGCGGCTGCGGACGATGTTCACGCGGCTGCGGCTGTTCGCGCGGCTCCCGGGGCTGATACTGCGGCTGTTCGCGCGGCTGATATTGCGGCTGCGGCTGCACCGGGACGAGGCCCGGCTCCGCACCGAAGTTCGAGTAGTCGGTCTCGTCG
Organism: Rhodopseudomonas palustris; assembly: GCF_003591005.1. Taxonomy (GTDB): domain Bacteria; phylum Pseudomonadota; class Alphaproteobacteria; order Rhizobiales; family Xanthobacteraceae; genus Rhodopseudomonas; species Rhodopseudomonas palustris_K. The sequence continues at coordinate 44,767 of NZ_QYYD01000003.1, read as the reverse complement.
TCGTCGCCGTCCGACATGTCGTTGTCGATGCGCGGCTGCTGTTGCTGCGGCTGATTCTGCCGGAATTGCTCCTGCGCCGCCGCGATCAGACGGAAGTAATGTTCGGCGTGCTGATAATAATTCTCAGCCGCAACCGGGTCGCCGGATGAGCGCGCATCTCGGGCAAGCTGAACGTATTTCTCGGCAACGTGAGAAGCAGTGCCGCGGATTTTGATATCAGGGCCGTTGGATTCGAACACCCGGGTCATCGGATTTTGGCCGCGCCGGTTGTTGTTGTTATTATTGCCGCCGCCACCATTGTTCCGATTGCGCAGCCGCTTGTTGTTCTGCCCGTTTCTCATGTCTTACCTTTTTACCGAGTCCCGTACGTCCCGATGGTGGATGTTTGATCGTTGTGGCGCCTGATCGTTCTGGTGCACGCCACGGTCGCGCGCGATGCCGCCGGCGCGCATGGCAGGCCAAAGCCGACTGCGGGCGACAGCCGCCCATCCGCAAAAATTGACCCGTTTGATACCGTCAGCGCCGCATGTCGCGTTCAACAAAGACGCGTTCCCCAACTCCGGAGCGCACCATGCCGCGCTGGCCGGACCCAACCACGAGCCCGCCAAAGCAGGCTCAGCTTCGCTTGCGTGAGTTCTTCAAGCGTAAAATCAGGCTTTCGTTTGCTCCGCGGTCGAGAGCAGCGCGGCTCTGTCCAAGCCCTCGCGCTCAACCGGACCCGCTGCCTGGAACCCTTCGAGCCGGGTTCTCGACAAGACTCGACAAGAACTGTGTTCTTTTCCGGCCTTCGACTACAGATCCGAGGGGCCAGTCACCCTGGCCCGATATCCTGGCCGGAACGTAGTCGCTCTTCTCCGATTTTCCAAGCGTTTTTTGCAATCTATTCCGACGTTAAGCCGGCAAATTGCAACCGAGCGCCACGCGCAGAACACCAGCCAGATCGGCACGCGGCGGCGACGCGACCGTCAGTCCGGCCGCCCGCATGAGGCCAACCACAGCCTCGCTCTGGCCCTGCCCGAACTCCACCACCAGCGCACCTCCTGGACGCAGCAGCCGGAGCGCCTCGGGCACGATCCGGCGATAGGCGTCGAGACCGTCCGCACCGCCGTCGAGCGCGCGGCGCGGATCGTGCTCGCGCACCTCGACGTCGAGCGCCGCGATATCGCCGGCCGGAATATAGGGCGGGTTGGATACGACGAGATCGAACGGGCCGGCGAGCGCCGCCGCATAGTCGCAGGCGACGAAGCGCGCGCGATCCGAAAGGCCGAGTTCTGCCGCATTGACGCGGGCGATCTTTAAAGTTTCAAGGTTGATATCAGTCGCGATGCCGGTGGCGTCACGGCACTCGCTGAGCAGCGCCAGCAGGATCGCGCCGGAGCCAGTACCGATATCGAGAACGCGAGGTTGCGGGCACGCATCAGCGCGAAGATATTCCAGCGCCACCTCGACCACCGTCTCGGTGTCCGGCCGCGGCACCAGCGTGTCGGCGCCGAGCCGCAGCAGCAGCCCCCAGAATTCGCGCGTTCCGAGGATCCGCGCCACCGGCTCGCCGGCGAGCCGCCGCTCCGCAAAGGCGGCGAGCCGCCCGGCTTCGTCCACGGTGAGCGACCGCTCGGCCTGCGACACCAATCCGGTGAGATCGAGACCGGTGACCTCGCCGATCAGCAGCCGCGCGTCGAGATCCGGCGAATCGAGGCCCGCCTCCTTAAATAGTTTGCTGACGGCGCGGCGTGCGGCCCCCACGGGGAAGCCGCACAGCGCCTCTATCACCGAGGCCGCACCCCGCGGCACATCGGCGGCGCTGGTCACGCGGCGTCGCTCTGTGCCGCAAGCTGCGCGGCCTGATGCTCGGTGGTGAGCGCATCGATCAGTTCGCCGAGCGCTTCGCCGGCGATCACTTGCGGCAGCTTGTACAGCGTCAGGTTGATCCGGTGATCGGTGACGCGGCCCTGCGGAAAATTGTAGGTGCGGATCCGCTCCGAACGATCGCCCGACCCGACCTTCTCCTTGCGCTCGGCGGAGCGCGCGGCATCGACGCGCTGGCGCTCGGCGTCGTAGATTCGCGAGCGCAGGATGTTCATCGCGGACGCGCGGTTCTTATGCTGCGAGCGGCTGTCCTGCATCATCACCACGATGCCGGTCGGCAGATGGGTGATGCGGATCGCCGATTCGGTCTTGTTGACGTGCTGACCGCCGGCGCCCTGCGCCCGCATAGTGTCGATCTTCAGATCGTCCGGCTTGATATCGACGTCGACCTCCTCGACCTCGGGCAGCACCGCGACGGTCGCGGCCGAGGTGTGAATGCGGCCCTGCGTTTCGGTGTCGGGCACGCGCTGGACGCGGTGCACGCCGGACTCGAATTTCAGCTTGGCAAAGGCGCCGCGGCCTTTCACTTCGGCGATGATTTCCTTGTAGCCGCCCACCGTGCCTTCGCTGGCCGAGATCACCTCGACGCTCCAACCCTGCAACGCGGCGAATTTCTCGTACATCCGGAACAGATCGCCGGCGAACAGCGAGGCTTCGTCACCGCCGGTGCCGGCGCGGATTTCCAGCATGACGTTGCGCTCGTCCATCGCGTCCTTGGGCAGCAGCGCGACGCGGATCTGCTGGATCAGTTCCTCAAGATGGCCGTCGAGCGCGGAGCGCTCGGCCTCCGCCATCGCACGCAGTTCCGGGTCGGCGCCCGGATCCTCGAGCAGTTCCTCGATCCCGCCCATCTCGTCGCGCACCTGCCGATATGCCTTCACGGCTTCGATCAGTGGGTTGAGTTCGGACAATTCGCGGGTGATCCGCACATAGTCGGCGGCGCCGACATTGCCGCCGACGAGTTGGGCTTCGAGCGAGGCGTGATGCGCGAGCAGAACGTCGAGCTTGGCTTCGGGCAGATTGGACATGGATGATCTCGAACAACGAAAAACGGCAGAACGGCGGGCGGGCGTAGCGCCGGCAGCAACGACAATCGCTACAACGACAACCGATGCGCCTCGGCAAAGTCCGCCAGCTTCTGCCGGATCGACACGCTACCGGACGGCAGATCGAGCAGCGGCGAGATCGCAGCCTCGGCCTTGGCGGCATCGAGTTCGAGGATCATCGCCTTGACCGGGCCGTGTGACAGCGCCGACACCGACAGCGAACGATAGCCGATCGCGATCAGCGCCAATGCCGCGAGCGGCTGCGACGCCATCTCGCCGCACAGCGACACCGAGCGTTTCGCCGCCTTGGCTTTGCGGACGATGTCGCGCAGCGCCCGCAGGATCGGGGCCGACAGCGTGTCGAACCGCTCCGACACTTTGGAATTGCCGCGATCGACTGCGAACAAAAACTGGAACAGATCGTTGGAGCCGACCGAAACGAAGTCGACCTTCTTGAGCAGTTCGTCGAGCTGATACAGCAGCGCCGGCACCTCGACCATGGTGCCGACATCGACGCGTTCCGGCAGTGTGTGGCCGTGCTGGCGCAAGTAAGTCAGCTCGCGCTCGACGATCGATTTGGCGGCGTCGAATTCGGCGACTTCGGACACCATCGGAAACATGATGCGCAGATAGCGTCCGCCGCCGGCGCGCAGCAGCGCGCGGATCTGGCTGCGTAGCAGGCCGGGGCGATCGAGCCCGAGCCGGATCGCCCGCCAGCCGAGCGCCGGGTTCTCCTCGACCACGGTTTCCATATAGGGCAGCGCCTTGTCGCCGCCGATGTCGAGTGTGCGGAACGTCACCGGCTTGCTGCCGGCGGCGTCGAGCACCGCGCGGTACAACGCCAGCTGATCGCTCGACCGCGGCAGGCTCTGGCCGATCATGAACTGCAGTTCGGTGCGGAACAGGCCGATGCCCGACGAGCCGGTGTCCTCGATATGCGGCAGGTCAATGGCGAGACCCGCATTGATCATCAGATCGACCGGCTGGCCGTCCTTGGTAACGCAGGGCCGATCGCGCAGCGCCGAATATTGCGCCTGCCGCCGCGCGCGGAAGCGGACCCGCTCTGCATAGGCGGCTTCGATTTCGGCAGATGGCCGCACATAGATCGAACCTGAAGTCGCATCGACGATGATCGCGTCGCCCGGATCGGCGATCCCCGGCGCGTTCGGCACTTCGCCGACCGCGGCGATGCCGAGCGCGCGCGCCACGATGGCGACGTGCGAATTCGCGGTGCCTTCTTCGAGCACCAGGCCGCGCAGCCGCTTACGGTCGTAATCCAGCAGTGCGGCCGGCCCCATCGAACGCGCGATCAGGATCGCGTTCTCGGGCAGGTGCTCGCGCGACGGCGCGTGGTTCTGGCCGACGAGCTGGCGCATCAGCCGGTGGCCGAGGTCTTCCAGATCGTGCAGCCGCTCGCGCAAGTAAGGATCCGTCGAGCGCAGCATCCGGGCGCGGGTGTCCGACTGCACGCGCTCGACCGCGGCTTCGGCGGTGAGACCGGTGGCCACCGCCTCGTGCAGCTTGTGCGACCAGCCGTGGTCGTTGGCGAACATTCGGTAGGCCTCGAGCACGTCGCGATGCTCGCCGCCGTCGGCGACATCGCCGCGCTCGAGCATGCGGTCGAGGTCGGAGCGGAGATTGGCCAGCGCGGTGTCGAGCCGCTTGATCTCCTTCGGCAGATCCTCGGCGATGTAGTTCGTGATCACCACGCGCGGCTCGTGCAGCACGACGTGGCCGAGCGCGATGCCGTCCGACAGCACCGCGCCGGTCTTGTGGATCGAGTGCCGCGCCGCCGGCTCGGCGCCGGGCTGCGCCAGCGCCGACAATTCACCCGAGGCGATCATCTCGGCCAGCACCATCGCGGTGGTCTGCAGCGCCTCGACTTCTTCCTCGACATAGGTGCGCTTGGCGCGGTTCTGCACCACCAGCACGCCGAGCGTGTTGCCGGCGCGCAAGATCGGCACGCCGAGGAACGAGTGATAGATTTCTTCGCCGGTCTCCGGGCGGAACGAGAATGCCGGATGGCTCTGCGCGTCGGACAGGTTCAGCGGCGTCGCTTCGGAAGCCACCAGACCGACCAGACCCTCGTGCGCGTTGAGCACGGTCTGGTGCACGGCTTCGCGGTTGAGGCCTTCGGTGGCGTAGAGTTCGAGCGTGTTGTCGACGCGCAGCACGTAGGTGGAGCACACCTCCGCCACCATGTTGGCGGCGATCAGAACGACGATCTTGTCCAGCCGTTCCTGCGCGGAGACTTGCTCCGCCATGGTTTCACGGAGCCGTCTCAGCAAGACGCGGGGGCCGCCCGACGTGCTCCGCATGTGCCGACATCTCCCCTGAAATCATCGCCGCCGCCGACCTACACGCCGGCGGCAGAAACCTTCGTCTCAAACATCATCGGGCAGCGGCGGTCCCGCACCCGACGTCAATACTCGATCCGCCCTTCGCATCGCAGCAGAAGGCGGCCGTTCGACCGCCCTGCCGATGCGCAACGCGCTTCTGGCCGTATAGCGAATTGAGGCTTGATTTGCCAAGCAAAACGCCTGCCATCGACGACGCGGACGATGCACGCCCGCCGCGTTCGATCACGCCAAAATTGTTCTAAACTTGATCCAATCCGTACAAAGTATGCAGCGTGCGAACCGCGAGCTCCGTATAGGCCGCGTCGATCAGCACCGAGAATTTGATTTCCGACGTCGTGATCGCCCGAATGTTGATGTTGCGGGCGGCGAGCGCCGCGAACGCCTGGGCGGCGACGCCGGCGTGGCTGCGCATGCCCGAGCCGATCACCGACACCTTGGCGACGTCGGTCTCTGAGTCGAACCGGGCGTAGCCGATCTTGTCCTGCGCCGACGTGATGGTCTGCTTGGCGCGGGCGAAATCGGCCGCCGGCACCGTGAAGGTCAGGTCGGTGGTCTTGCCGTCTTCCGACACGTTCTGAACAATCATGTCGACGTTGATGTTGGCCTCGGCCAGCGGCCCGAAGATCGACGCCGCCACCCCCGGCTTGTCCTCGATCCGGCGGACCGAGATCTGGGCTTCGTCCTTCGAGAAGGCGATGCCGGTGACGACGTGGTTCTCCATGATTTTCTCCTCGCTGCAGATCAGCGTGCCCGGCGGCGTGCCGTGCGGATCGATGTCTTCGGGTTTGTCGAACGAGGACCGCACGAAGATCGGCACGTTGTAGACCATGCCGAGCTCGACCGAGCGGACCTGCAGCACCTTGGCGCCCTGCGAGGCCAGTTCCAGCATCTCCTCGAACGCCACCTTGTCGAGCCGTTTCGCCTTCGGCACCACGCGGGGATCAGTGGTGTAGACGCCGTCGACGTCGGTGTAGATGTCGCAGCGATCGGCCTTCAGCGCCGCCGCGATCGCCACCGCCGAGGTGTCGGAGCCGCCGCGGCCGAGCGTGGTGATGCGGCCGGTTTCGGGATTGATGCCCTGGAAGCCGGCGATCACCGCGACTTCCTTGCGGTCGCCGAACCGCTTGATGATTTCGCCGCCGTCGATATCGACGATGCGGGCCGACGCATGGGCGTCGCTGGTGCGGATCGGCAGCTGCCAGCCCTGCCAGGACCGTGCCTGAATACCAAGCGCCTGCAGGGCGATCGCCAGCAAGCCTGACGTCACCTGCTCGCCGGACGCCACCACCGCGTCGTATTCGCGGGCATCGTGCATCGGCGAAGCCTCTGTGCACCAGGCGACCAGCTCGTTGGTCTTGCCGGCCATCGCCGACACCACCACGGCGACCTCATGGCCGGCGTCGACCTCGCGTTTGACATGGCGCGCGACGTTCTGGATGCGCTCGATATTGGCGACGGACGTGCCGCCGAATTTCATCACCAGCCGGGCCATGACGAATAGTGCAATCCTTGCAGACAACGGATATGGATGGCGCGGAATCCGCCAGTCGGCAGCCGCGTGGCGCGTATACACAGCGCCGCGGTTTCGGGCAAGCAACCGAGCGGCCCCGGACGGAACCGGGGCAAGGTTCAGCTGCCCGCGACGGCGCGAACACGCGAATCTGGGAGCACGGCGAACCGCCATGGCATTGCAACACGAGACCCCCGGCGCGCCGGCGTCGACCGTCGACCCCGCCGAGATCGCCAAATTCTCCAAACTCTCGGCCGAATGGTGGGACCCGACCGGCAAGATGGCGCCGCTCCATCGGATCAATCCGCTGCGCATCAGTTTCATCCGCGACGCCGCCTGCCGGAAATTCGACCGCAACGCCAAGAGCCTGAGCTGCCTGTCCGGGCTGCGGATGCTGGATATCGGCTGCGGCGCCGGCCTGCTCTGCGAGCCGTTCACCCGGCTCGGCGCCCAGGTGATCGGCATCGACCCCTCGGCCACCAACATAGCGGCCGCCAAGCTGCACGCCGACAAGTCGCATCTGGCGATCGACTATCGCAACGTCATGGTCGAGGAGATCGACCCGCGCGAGCGATTCGACATCGTGCTGGCGATGGAAGTGATCGAGCACGTCACCGACGTCGGCGCCTTCCTGTCGCGCTGCGCCGCGCTGATGAAGCCGACCGGCATCATGGTGGTGGCCACCCTCAACCGCAACTGGAAGAGCTTTGCGCTGGCGATCGTCGGCGCCGAATATGTGATGCGCTGGCTGCCGCGCGGCACCCATCAGTGGGACAAGTTCGTCACCCCCGCCGAACTCGAACAGCACCTGAACGGCATGAAGCTGGTCGTCACCGAACAGTCCGGCATGGTCTACAACCCGCTCGCCGACCGCTGGAAGCTCTCGCCCGACATGGACGTGAACTACATGGTGGTGGCCGAGACGGCGCCGTAACATCGCCGTAGGGTGGGTTAGCGCGCAGCGCGTAACCCACCGCCCCCCCGTCAACGCAAAGATGGTGGGTTACGGCGCAAGCGCGCCTAACCCACCCTACGGCGCACGTCCTATCCGTCATTGCGAGCGAAGCGAAGCAATCCAGCTCAGTGCACCGCGCTGGATTGCTTCGCTTCGCTCGCAATGACGCCCCGACTACACCCCTCGCAAAATAATCACCGTCGGCGTCCCCGGCAGCGTGTCGCGCGAGATGCGCAGGCTGCTGTCACTGCGCTGGTCGATTGCGAAGTCCTGGCCGATGCGGCGCATGAAATCGTCGAGCGGGGTCATGAAGCGGTGCATCGGCAGCACCACTGAGGCGCGCAGCCGCTTGGTGATGTCGGAGATGCCGGCGAGCGACATCGTGTAGCTGCCGTCGATCGGCACCATCAGGATGTCGATTCGGCCGATCGCCGCGATATGGCTGTCGTCGAGCGTGGTGTGCAGATGGCCGAGATGGCCGATGCACAGCCCGGCGACCTCGAAGATGAAGATCGAATTGCCGTCCTTGATCATGCCGCCATTGCCGTCGTCGAACATGTAGCGGCGGATGTCGGTGGTGACGTTGCGGATCAGCACGTCGCCGACCCGCTCGTAGATCTTCGCCGGTTGTCCGTCCGTACCCCAGCCGTGCAGCACATGCGCGATCTTCGGATCCGGCGCCAGCGTGTAGTGGGTCGAGTGCGCGCGGTTCATCGTGACGACGTCCGGCGTGCGCCCGGTGTCGTAGGTGCCGCTGTAATCGGTCGCCACCATCACGCCGCCGGGGCTTTCGATCGTGTAGGTGGCGTGGCCCCGATAGGTGATCAGCACCTGCTCGGCGGCTGCCGTGCGCCGCAGGCTGACCGGGATCGCACGCGGCCCCTGCGCCATCGCCAGACATTCACTGCCGCGAAACCCGTCCGCGGCACGCGCTGGTGCGGCGAACAGCGTGACCAGGGCGGCGAGGACGGCAAGGCAGCGCAGCATGGCGGTGTCGCTCCGTTCGAGGTGAACGAAGTGTAGCGGTAAAATCTGCCCGCGCCAGCGCGACAGGGTCGCGCAACGCTGGCATGAGCCTGCTCCGGTTGACCGCGACGGGCCGCGCCGTCACGGTGCCCGGCCCTCCAGCCTCAATCATCGCATGCTCACCCTCGCCTCACTCTGGATTCCGTTCACGCTGATCGCCGCGCTCGGCCAGGTCGCGCGCAACGCGATGCAGCGCTCGCTGACCGGGCCGCTCGGCACCTGGGGCGCCACCAATATCCGCTTCCTGTTCGGGTTTCCGTTCTCGATCCTGTTCTTCGGGCTGGTGATCGCCATGACCGGCGATCCCATCCCATGGCCAAGCGCAGCGTTCTGGCCGTGGCTGCTGGTCGGCGCGCTGGCGCAGATCCTCGCCACCGGCCTGATGCTGGCGGCGATGAACGAACGCTCCTTCGTGGTCACCACCGCGTATTTGAAAACCGAGGCGATCCAGACCGCGATCTTCGGTTTCGTGTTCCTGGGCGATCATCTCAATCTGTGGAAGGTCGTGGCGATCCTGATCGCCACCGTCGGCGTGGTTGTTACCGCGCTCCGCCCCGGTAGCGAGCGCAACCTCGCCAGCCTGCGGCCGACTCTGCTCGGCCTCGCCGCGGCCGCAGCGTTCGCGCTGTCGGCGGTCGGGTTTCGCGGCGCTATCATCGTGGTGCCGGGGGTGACGTTCGTCACCGCCGCGAGCTTCACGCTGGTGTTCGCACTCGGCGTGCAGACGCTGGTGCTGTCGATCTATCTGCTGGCGCGGGCGCCGAATGTGCTGCGCGACATTCTGCGGCTGTGGAAGCCGTCGATGCTGGCCGGATTCGTCGGCGCGTTCTCGTCGCAGTTCTGGTTTCTGGCGTTCGCGCTGACCGCCGCCGCCAATGTGCGGACGCTGGCGCTGGTCGAGGTGCTGTTCGCCCAGGCGGTGGCTTACTATTCGTTCAAGCAGCCGCTGTCGGCACGCGAACTCGGCGGCACCGCGCTGATCGTACTCGGGGTGGCGCTCCTGGTCGCGGCGTGATCACTTCATCACCTTCGTCGCTAAGCCACGCGATGATACAAAGAGTTCGTCATTCCGGGGCGCGAGCGCAAGCTCGCGAGCCCGGAATCCATACTCCGCAGCGTGAGCGGAGAAGACCCGTGCGGGAATCACTTCGGCGATATCGAGAGCGCGGGGGATACGGATTCCGGGCTCGCGCTTCGCGCGGCCCGGAATGACGAATGGGAGGTTTTGCTTAACTAGACTAGCGGCTCCAGCGTCAGTTCCGGTCGTCCGGCAGCACCGGCAGCGGCGCCACTTCGATGCCTTCTTCGATCAGCGCCTTGGCCTCGGTCGGCGAGGCCTCGCCGTAGATCGGGCGGTGTTCGATGTCGCCGTAATGCATCTTGCGCGCCTCCTCGGGGAAGCTGTCGCCGACATTGTCGGCGGTCTTGACGATGTGGTCGCGCAGTTCCTTGAGCTTGGCGCGCAGCTCGCGCTCCTGTGCCATCAGCAGCGGCGTCGGCGACACCTCGGCGCTCGCGGCCGCCTCGGGCGCAGCAGCCGGCGACGGCGCTTCGACCGGCTCCGGCGCCCGACCACGGCCCTTCTTCCCGACGATACGCGGCGCCATGATGGCCTTCTCGACCTTGGTCGAATCGCACGTCGGGCAGTTCACCAGCTTGCGCCGGACCTGCGAGTCATAGGCCGAGGAGCTTTGAAACCAGCTCTCGAACTCATGCCCACCGTCGCAGCGCAGACTGTAACGGATCATGGCTGGCTCCGGACCAGATGCAGATAGTCCGGGCCGGCGTTCGGATCGGCGAGGGTGAAGCGGCGGCCGTGCTGCAGCGACGGGATCTTGCCGCGCGCCTTGGTCACCTCGGCCGGATCGATCCGCGCCATGATGAAGCCGGGGTCGATGCCGCCCTCGGCCAGCACCTTGCCCCACGGATCGATGATCAGCGAATGGCCGTAGGTCTCGCGCTTGTTTTCGTGCAGGCCGCCTTGCGCGGCGGCGAACACGAAGCAGCCGTTCTCGATGGCGCGGGCGCGCAGCAGCACGTGCCAATGCGCCTCGCCGGTCGGCTTGGTGAACGCCGCCGGCACCGCCAGGAACGACGCGCCGGCCTCGGCGAGCGCGCGGTACAGCGCCGGGAAGCGCACGTCGTAGCAGATCGTCAGCCCGATCCGGCCCCACGGCAGGTCGGAGATCACCGCGGTTTCGCCGGGCTGGTAGTTCGCCGACTCGCGATAGCTCTCGCCATTGCCGAGATCGATGTCGAACATGTGGATCTTGTCGTAGCTCGCCAGGATGCTGCCGTCGGGCGCGATCAGGAACGAGCGGTTGACGGCGCGGTCTGGCGAGGCGCGCAGTGCCAGAGAGCCGATATGCAGATGAATGCTAAGCTCACGCGCCAGCTCGCGATAGGCCTTCAGCGACGCGTCGCTGTCCTGCTCGGCGAGGTGCTCGAACAGCTTTTCGCGATTGAGCTGCATCATGTTGCTCACCTCGGGGGTGAGCACATAGTCGGCGCCTGCGGCTGCCGCCTCGCGGATCAGCGCGGTGCCCTGCTCCAGACTCGGCCCAGGCTCGAGGCCGGTGCGCATCTGCACCAGCGCAGCATTGAACGGCGCGGCTTCGCTCATGAGGTGGCCGTTTCGCCGGCGAGCATCGCGTCGAGCTTGCCCTCGCGGTCGAGTGCGTAAAGGTCGTCGCAGCCGCCCACATGGATGCCGCCGATGAAGATCTGCGGATAGGTCGAGCCCGGATGGGTGCGCTCGTCCATTTGCTGGCGATAGGCCGGATCGACCGCGACGTCGTACTCCGTGAACGCCGCCTTCTTTCGGTTCAGCAGCGACTTGGCGGCGCTGCAATAGCCGCAGCCGGGGCGCGTGAAGATCTCGATCGCAGCGGGCATCGCGGCTCCATGGTCGTGAGTGTGGGACGGGCGGTCAAAGCAAGATACGGATTATATGGGAGATTTCAGCATCTCCACAACCCGGGCAAAGACCAAGACGTCGACCGAACGGGCCTTGGCGCGCAGCAGTGCCCGGGCGCAGGCGTCGACCGTGGCGCCCGAGGTCAGCACGTCGTCGACCAGCACCACCCGCCGGCCCTGCACCTCGGCCTTGCGGGCGGGCGGAACCTTGAAGGCGCCCTGGACATTGGCGGCGCGCTCGGCGCGCGACAGCCCGATCTGGTGTGCGGTCGGCCGCACCCGCCGCAACGCGTCGATCGCCACCGGCACGCCCGTTTGCTTGCCGATCACGCGCGCCAGCGCGCCGGACTGGTTGTAGCGCCGCGAGAAGCTGCGCCGCCAATGCAGCGGCACCGGAACCAGCAGGTCGGCATCGCGCAGCAGCGTCTCGCCCGCATGTGCCATCCACCGCCCCATGGTCGGCGCCAGATCGGTGCGATCGTGGAATTTGAGCGCGTGCACCAGCGTCTTGGCGATGTCGTCATAGCGCACGGCGGCGCGGGCCCGCGCATAGGCCGGCGGATCGGCGATCGCCTGCATCGACAGGATGCCGGGGCCGGGGTCGTAGACGAACGGGATGCCGAGTTTTTCGCAATAAGGCGGCGCGATGAACGACAACTGCGACCAGCATTGCGCGCATAGCCCGTCGCCCGCCACCGGCTCACGGCAAGCGACGCACAGTGTCGGCAGCGCGACGTCGAGCGCCAGCTTCGTTGCACGGTGCCAAACCCCGCGCACGGCGCCAAGCGCCCGGCCTAGGCGGCTGCCGTCCGCTGTATGGTCCGAACCCTTTAGCGCGTTCGCCTGCATGGCGAAAGGCTAGCGTCGCGCCATGCGCCGTCAAGGCTGACAAACCGGGTAGTGTCCGGCGCCCGAATGTCGCACAAGGGGGCCCCGCCGCACGCAGGAGAGCGCAGATGTCCGATCGAGACGACAAGACCAGCGATAACATCACGTATGTCGATCTGCCGGGCGCCCCGCACGTCTATTTCGACATCGCGCCGGCGCATGGCGTGATGGCCAACAATGTCGAGATCGAACTGGCCATGCGCACGCTCAATCCGCTGCCGGACGGCAGCGTCGAAGTGAAGTTCGTCACCGCCGGCCGGCTGCGCTGCAGCCAGGCCGGCGCGCTGCATTTGCGCAACGCGCTCGACGCCGTGCTGAAGATGTTCGAGGCCTCGAAGGGCCCGGCTGCCGCCGCCAAGCTGAACTGAGACGACCATTGCCGATGGCCATCATGCTCCCCACCTGCCGGCCATGACCGACGTCGCCCCCATCCTGTTCGACCGCCGCCTGCTCGCCGAGCGTCAGGCTCGCGCCCGCCTCTCCGGCCCCGAGAGTTTCTTGCTCGACCGCGTCACCGAGGAGATGGACGACCGGCTGCACGCCGTGTTGCGCGACTTCAGGCAAGTCGCCGACGTCTGGACGCCCGGCGCGGCGCTGCCGCCGGGGCGCTTCCCGTCGATCCAGCATGTCGACCTCGATGCCGCAGGCGACGAGGCGCTCGGGCTCGCGCCGGGGTCGCTCGATCTGGTGGTATCGGCGCTGGCGCTGCAATTCGCCAACGACCTGCCGGGCGTGCTGGCGCAGATCCGCCGCGCGCTGAAGCCCGACGGGCTGCTGCTGGCGGCGCTGACCGGCGGCGACACGCTGATGGAGCTGCGCGAAGCCTTCTCGGTCGCCGAGGCCGAGGTCGAAGGCGGCGTGTCGCCGCGCGTTGCGCCGGCCGCCGACCTGCGCGACCTCGGCGCGCTGCTGCAACGCGCCGGCTTCGCGCTGCCGGTCACCGATGTCGACCGCGTCGTGGTGCGCTACGACCACGCCTTCGCACTGATGCAGGATTTGCGCCGGATGGGCGCCACCAATGTGCTGGTCGAACGCCGCAAGACCCCGCTGCGCCGCGCCACGCTGACCCGCATGGCCCAGATCTACGCCGAGCGCTTCAGCGACCCCGACGGCCGCATCCGCGCCACCTTCGAGATCATCTGGCTGTCCGGCTGGTCGCCGCACGAAAGCCAGCAGCAGCCGCTGAAGCCGGGCTCGGCGAAGGCAAGCCTGGAGCAAGCGGTGAAGGGGCTGATGCCGAAGTAGTTCGTTCTCTGACGAGGAGCGGATGCTAAATCGTCAGGGTGTGTAGCCCGCATGAGCGAAGCGATATGCGGGTTGTTGCAGGCCCGCATGTCGCTTCGCTCATGCGGGCTACGGTTCGTCCTACATCAACAATTCGACCAGCGGCGGGATCAGCGGGATGTCCGCCGGCGGCATCGGGTAGTCACGGAGTTTGTTGGCGCGGACCCAGGCGAGCTCCTGGCCTTCGCGCGGCATCACCTGGCCGTCCCAGCGCCGGCACACATACAGCGGCATCAGCAGATGGAAAGTCTCATAAGCGTGGCTGGCGAAGGTCAGCGGCGCCAGGCAGGCTTCCTTCACCGTGATGCCGAGTTCCTCGTCGAGCTCACGGATCAGCGCCGCCTCCGGCCGCTCCCCGGGATCGAGCTTACCGCCGGGAAACTCCCACAGCCCGCCGAGCTGCTTGTGCTTGGGCCGCTGCGCGATCAGCACGCGATTATCAGCATCGATCAGCGCGACGGCGACGACGAGAAGGAGGTTCACAGATTTTGTCATTCCGGGACGCGCCTCGAAAGCGCGTTCACGCGCGTCTTCGACGCGCTTCTGGCGCCGGCCCGGAATGACGTTGAAAGTTTGTGCGTGAAACTCACGACCGGTAATCACCATTGATCGCGACGTATTCCTTGGTCAGGTCGCAGGTCAGCACGCGATCACGCCCCTTGCCGAGGCCCAGCGCGACTTTGATCTGAATCTCGGGCTTCTTCATCGCGGCCGAGACTTCCTTCTCGTCGTAAGACGGATCGCGCGCGCCGGCCTTCGCGACGCGGATACCGTTGAACGAGATCGAGAGCTTGTCGCGGTCGGCCGGCTCGCCGGCCTTGCCGACCGCCATCACCACGCGGCCCCAATTGGCATCCTCGCCGGCGATCGCGGTTTTCACCAGCGGCGAGTTGGCGATCGACATCGCGATCTTGCGGGCCGAGGCCGGTGTTTTCGCGCCCTCGACCACGATCTCGACGAGCTTGCGGGCACCCTCGCCGTCTCGCGCGACCTGCTCGGCGAGATCGGCCAACACGGCGTTGAACGCTTTCACGAACGCCTTCAGCCGCGGGTCCGAGGCTCGTGAAATCTTCGGCGCGCCGGCTTTGGCAGCGGCGCCGGTCGCGAACGCCAGCAGCGTGTCGGAGGTCGAGGTGTCGCCGTCGATGGTCACGGCATTGAATGTATCAGCGACGCCGGCCTTCAGCAGCGCCTGCAGGCACGAGGCGGACAGCGGCGCGTCGGTGAAGATGAACGACAGCATCGTCGCCATGTCGGGCGCGATCATGCCGGCGCCTTTGGCCATGCCGTTGATGGTGACCTTGGTGGTGCCGATCTTCACCGTCTTGGTCGCCACCTTTGGGAAAGTGTCGGTGGTCATGATCGCCTTGGCGGCGTCCATCCAGTGGCCTGGCTCGGCGGTCTCGGCGAGCTTGCCGAGCACGCCGTCGAACTTGGTGGCGTCGAGCGGTTCGCCGATCACGCCGGTTGAAGCGAGGAAGACTTCGTCGGTCTTGCAGCCGATCGCCTTGGCGGCGATCGAGGCGGTCAGCGCGGTCGATTGCCGGCCGTTCTTCCCCGTGAAGGCGTTGGCGTTGCCGGAATTGACCACCAGCACCCGCGCGGTGCCGCCCTTCAGCTTGTCGCGGCACCATTCGACCGGCGCCGACGGGCACTTCGATTTGGTGAACACGCCCGCAACCGTGGTGCCCGGATCGAGCGCGACCAGCAGCACGTCGGTGCGCCCCTTGTAGCGGATGCCGGCCGCGGCTGTGCCGAGGCGAACGCCGGCAAGGTCCGGCAGCGTGGGAACGTTGGTGGGCGCGAGCGGCGAAACGGAGCTGGACATCGGAGCGCTTTCGGCAGGTTCAGTGGAGCCCCGCGGCGCGGAGCCCCACCCCTGTCTCACAGCCGCATGGCATTGAGAAGAAAAATTCCGATCGCAGCCACTGCCGCGCCACGAGTCGTCCCCGCGCAGGCGGGGACCC
This sequence comes from Rhodopseudomonas palustris, assembly GCF_003591005.1. Taxonomy (GTDB): domain Bacteria; phylum Pseudomonadota; class Alphaproteobacteria; order Rhizobiales; family Xanthobacteraceae; genus Rhodopseudomonas; species Rhodopseudomonas palustris_K. The sequence goes on along the minus strand of NZ_QYYD01000003.1, from coordinate 28,949 downwards.
ATAAACCCCTGTCCTGCCGATTGACGCAGGGCCTCGACCGCACCGCTCTTATCGAGAGGCTGCGGCGTATGGGCCCCGCCTGCGCGGGGACGACGTGGGGAGAGGGACGTTGCGAAAAACGCCGAGTGCTTACACCCGCTCGAGCGCGACCGAGACCTTCGGGCCATTCTTGATGGTCTGATACACGACGCAATAGCGCTCGGTGAGCTTCAGCAGCAGATCGAGCTTGTCCTGCGGCGCGTCGGTGCCGACCTCGAAGCGCAGCCGGATTTCACGGAAGCCGACCGGGGCCTCCTTGTCGATGCCGAGCGCGCCGCGCACGTCGAGATCGCCTTCGGCGCTGACGCGGGCCACGCTCAGTGGCAACTCGAGCGCGGTGGCGACGGCTTTCAGCGTCACTCCGGCACACGCTACCAGCGCTTCCAGCAGCATGTCGCCGGAGCACAAATCGCCGCCTGAGCCACCGGCCGAAGGATGCAGCCCGGCTGTGGCCAGTCCGCGCCCGGTCTCGAGCTTGCAGGCGATGCTATCGCCGTCGACCGCGCCATTGGCCCGCAGCGTGATCAGCGCCGCGGCCGGGTCCGATTTGAAGCGTTCCTTCAGTGGCGCCTGCGTGGCGCGCAACGTGGCTGCGTCCATGGTCTCCCTCCCGTTTTGCGATTTTTGGGTATCTAATGCCCGAATTCGCCGGCTGTCACCTCGCCTGACGTCCGTCCGGCCGGACCGGACCCGGGCAGGCGCAGCTGATCACGCGGAATTTCGTGACAGCATCCGCGGCGTCCGATATCCGGGATCGTCATGGACAAAGTTGCCACAGCTTCGAAGCCGGCCGCCGACGAGCGGTTCGATACCCAGCGGATCTCCGCCGCGATCGCCGGATTGGCGGAGCAGCACGCCGGCAACGACCAGCTCTTCCGCACCGCGCTGGCGCAATTGATGAAGGCCGAACTGGCAACCGCGCGCGCCGAGGCCGAAGCGCAGCTTTTGCGCGATCGCCATGGCCGGCGCTGCGCCGAACGGCTGTGCCACGTCCAGGACGAGATCATCCGGCTGCTGTTCATGGCGGCCACCAAGTATCTGTACAACTCGCCGACGCCGTCGAGCTCGGAGCGGATGTCGGTGGTGGCGACCGGCGGCTATGGCCGCGGCCTGATGGCGCCGGAGTCCGACATCGATCTGTTGTTCATCCTGCCCTACAAGCAGACCGCCTGGGGCGAACAGGTCGCCGAAGTGGTGCTGTACTCGCTGTGGGACATCGGCCTGAAGGTCGGCCACGCGACGCGCTCGGTCGACGAGTGTATCCGTCAGGCGCGCGCCGACATGACGATCCGCACCGCGATCCTCGAAACCCGCTTCCTCGCCGGCGACGACGCGCTGTACGCCGAGCTGGTTTCACGCTTCGACAAGGAAGTGGTCGAAGGCACCGCCGCCGAGTTCGTCACCGCCAAGCTCGCCGAGCGCGAGGAGCGGCATCGCCGCTCCGGCCAATCGCGCTATCTGGTCGAACCCAACGTCAAGGACGGCAAAGGCGGACTACGCGACCTGCACACGTTGTTCTGGATTGCCAAATACGTCTACCGCGTCCGCGAGACCAGCGAATTACTTGCACGCGGGGTGTTCGATCCGGTGGAATTTCGCACCTTCCGCCGCTGTGAGGATTTTCTGTGGTCGGTGCGCTGCAATCTGCACTTTGTGACGCGGCGACCCGAGGAGCGGTTGTCGTTCGATCTGCAGCGCGAGATCGGCGTGCGGCTCGGCTACACCTCGCATCCGGGCATGCAGGACGTCGAGCGCTTCATGAAGCACTACTTCCTGATCGCCAAGGAAGTCGGCAACCTCACCGCGATCCTGTGCGCCAAGCTGGAAGATCAGCAGGCCAAGCCGGCGCCGGCGCTGACCCGGATGATGGCGCGGCTGCGCCCCGGCACGACGCGCCGCCGCGTGCCGGAGTCCGACGATTTCGTCATCGACAACAACCGCATCAATTGCGCGATGCCGGACGTGTTCAAGCACGATCCGGTCAACCTGATCCGGATCTTCCGGCTGGCGCAGAAGAACAACCTCGCGTTCCATCCCGACGCGATGCGCTCGGTGACGCGCTCGCTGGCGCTGATCAATCCGCAGCTGCGCGACAATCCCGAAGCCAACAAGCTGTTCATCGAGATCCTGACCTCGGACAACGCCGAGCCGGTGCTGCGCCGGATGAACGAGACCGGCGTGCTCGGCCGCTTCATCCGCGCATTCGGCCGCATCGTCTCGATGATGCAGTTCAACATGTATCACAGCTACACGGTCGACGAGCACCTGATCCGCTGCGTCGGCAATCTGCAGGAGATCGAGCGCGGCGGTAACGACGAGTTCATTCTGTCGTCCGACCTGATCCGCAAGATCCGTCCCGACCACCGCGCCGTGTTGTATGTCGCGGTGCTGTTGCACGACATCGCCAAGGGCCAGCCGGAGGATCACTCGGTCGCCGGCGCGCGAATCGCGCGGCGGCTGTGTCCGCGGCTCGGCTTTAATGCGGCCGACACTGAACTGATCGCCTGGCTGATCGACAAGCATCTGGTGATGTCGACGGTGGCGCAGTCGCGCGATCTGTCCGACCGCAAGACCATCGAAAACTTTGCCGCCGTAGTCGAGTCGGTCGAGCAGATGAAGCTGCTCACGATCCTCACCACCGCGGACATTCGCGGCGTCGGTCCCGGCGTCTGGAACGGCTGGAAGGCGCAGCTGATCCGCACCTTGTACTACGAGACCGAGCCGGTGCTGACCGGCGGCTTCTCCGAGGTCAATCGCGCCGAGCGCATCCGCAGCGCGCAGGCCGAATTCCGCGCCGCCTTCACCGAATGGCCCGAAGACGAGCTCAACGCCTATGTGGCGCGGCACTACCCGGCTTACTGGCTCAAGGTCGAACTGCCGCGCAAGATCCGCCACGCCCGCTTCCTGCGTGCCTCAGAACAGGCCGGCCACAAGCTGGCGATCAATGTCGGCTTCGACGAGGCCCGCGGCGTCACCGAACTCACCATCCTGGCGGTCGACCATCCCTGGCTGCTGTCGGTGATCGCCGGCGCCTGCGCGTCGGCGGGCGCCAACATCGTCGACGCCCAGATCTACACCACCACCGACGGCCGCGCGCTCGACACCATCTCGATCAGCCGCGAATACGACCGCGACGAGGACGAGGGCCGCAGAGCCACCCGGATCGGCGAGATGATTGAGGAGGTGCTGGAAGGCAAGCTGCGGCTGCCCGAAGCCGTGGCGCGCCGCGCCACCACTGGCAAGACCAAGCTGCGCGCCTTCGTGGTCGAGCCGGAAGTCTCGATCAACAACAACTGGTCGGACCGCTACACGGTGATCGAGGTCTCGGGTCTCGACCGCCCCGGCCTGCTGTATCAACTGACCACGGCGATCTCGAAGCTCAACCTCAACATCGCTTCGGCGCACGTCGCCACCTTCGGCGAGCGCGCCCGCGACGTGTTCTACGTCACCGACCTGCTCGGCGCACAGATCACCGCGCCGACCCGGCAAGCCGCGATCAAACGCGCGCTGGTGCACTTGCTGGCCAACGGCGACGCTGAGCGGAAGCCGGCGGCCTAGTGCGGCTCTGCTACTAATAGGATCGGAACCGGCAAGGCGGTGTCGCGACCCAGCACGGCCTCATGGAGAGGGGCGCGGTGCGCCGTTTCGATCCATGCGCCGCTGGTGCTGCGTGGCGCCAACTTTCGAGCGCTGGCTTCGCCGCTCCTCAGAGCGGGACCGCAAATGCACTCGAAGCAATCGAGTACTTTGCTCTTAAGTCGTCATGCCCGGCCTTGTGCCGGGCATCTACGCCTTGCAGAAGGAAATGCATCAAAAGGCATGGATGGCCGGGACAAGCCCGGCCATAAGGTCGGCTCCCACAGTGGGCGCTTACTTCTGCAATTCGGCGAGCGGCGCGACGAAATCGGCCTCGACGCCGGATTGGTGATAGGTCACGCGTGCGCCGCCGGTGCCGGCCAAGCCCATCTTCAAGAGCCGCGAGCCGAAACCCTGGCGAGTCGGCGGTGCGACCTCCGGGCCTCCGGTCTCGCGCCAGCGCATGCGGAACACCTCGCCGTCACCGTCCGGCTCGATCGCCCAGGCGATCTCGACCCGGCCGCTGTCGTTCGACAGCGCCCCGTATTTGACGGCGTTGGTGGTGAGTTCGTGCAGCAGCAACGACAGCGACAGCGTCGCACGCGAGCCCAGCGTCACCCACTCGCCCGCAATGTCGAACCGTCCGGCATCGTCGAAGCTGCAGATCGCGGCCTCGACGATGCTGACGACCTGGGCGGGCCGCCAGTCCTGTTGCAGCAGCACGTCGTGCGCCATACTGAGCGCCATCAGCCGGTCGGAAAATGCCCGAACCGGGGTTTGATCAGGCACGTTCTTCAACGTCTGCGACGCCACCGCCTGCACCAGCGCCATGGTGTTCTTCATGCGATGGCTGAGTTCGTCGTTGAGCACCCGCTGCTGCGCCTCGGCGCGAAGCCGCGCCGCGCCCATCTCGATACGGTCGGCGATGTTGCGCAGATAGGTCAGCGTCTCGGGCGGCCAGCTTCGCGGCTCACCGGCGTGAACAATCAGCATCGCCACGGTGCGGCCGTGATCGATCACCGGCACGTTGACCAATGAGCGGATATCCAGCCGCAGCAGTGGTTCGGTGTAGCTCGCCGTCGCCGGATCCGTCGTGACGTCCCCGATCACCAACATCTCGCCGCGCAGCACGCCGTCGAGCAGCTTGTCGCCGTATTCGGCGATGCGGTGACGCCCGGCGGCCGACTGCACGCCCGGAGCGGTCCAGTCCGGCTCGATGTCGACGAATGCGCCGGTCTCATCGAACCGGCCGAACGCGGCACGGCCGACCCTGAGGGTCTGGCCGATCACCGCCGTCGCGGCCCGGGTGACATCGCCGATGCTGGCGGCGTCACGGAGCCGGTCGCCGATCTCGAGCAGACCGTTGCGCCGGATCTCGGCTTCCTTCTGTTCGATCAGCAGGCTGTCGCGCTGCGCCACCGCGCGGCGCAATTCCAACTGCGCGACCACTTGGCGACCGAGAACGCGCAGCGCGCTTGCCTGCGCGGCAGACAGGCCGTTCGGCCGCGGCCGTGTATCGATCGCGCACAGGCTGCCCAGCACATGGCCATCGGCGGTGCGTAGCGGGGCACCGGCATAGAACCGGATGAACGGCTCGCCGGTGACGAGCGGATTATCTCGCGATCGCTCATCGGCCGCGAGGTCGGGTACCACCAGGAGATCGGGTTCTATCAACGCGTGGGCGCATACCGAGCTGTTCAGATCGGTCTGGCATTCGTCGAACCCGATCCGCGCCTTGAACCACTGCCGGTCGTGCGTCACCAGGCTGACCAGCGCTACCGGCGTCTCGCAGATCAGGGTCGTCAGTTCGACGATGTCGTCGAATCCCTGCTCGGGCGGCGTGTCGAGAACCGCGAACCGGGACAGAGCCGCGAGCCTCTCGCGATCGAATGTGTAATCCGGCGGTTCCAACGGAACTCCAACAGGCGTTTGTTAGCGGCCTTTTAGCCGATCCCGGAAGACCGACAAGTGCTATTCGCAACGGCCGCCAGGCGTCGCAAGGCTTCTAGCTCAGCCGATTCGCCTGACCATGCAGCCTGCGCGCCAGCGGCCGGCCGGTCCATTCCCGGCGACCGCTCGACCCGGATCGACGCATGACATGCCAGAGCGACCGGGAGGTGTTTCGGGTCGCCGGCCAGCTTGCGCGTTGTGACGGCGGACCACGCAGAACGCGGAACCGCGCCTCTTGACAGCACTCTGTCAATTCGACAGCATGCTGTCATGTCAAAAGGTCAGTTGCCCCCATTCGACCACCCGACTAACGCGTTGGTGCTGGAAGTTTTCCGGCTCAATGGCGCGCTGATTCGGATCGGTGACGCGCTGGTCAAGCCGCTCGGCCTCACCAGCGCGCGGTGGCAGGTGTTGGGCTCGATCGCGCATGGCGGCGGGACGTTCTCTGTGGCGCGGCTGGCGGACAATATGGGCCTGGCCCGGCAGTCGGTTCAGCGCATCGTCGACGAACTCGCCGAAGCCGGCCTGGTCGGCTTCGAACCCAATCCGGCGCACAAGCGCGCCAAGCTGGTGGTGATGACCCCGCGCGGCCAGCGCGCCTTTTCCCGTGCGACCGAGCTGTGGCAGCCGATTGCCGAAGCTTTGGCTGGCGAGCTCGGGTCACGCGATATCCGCAAGACTACCGACAACCTGGCCGCTCTGCGGACGCGGCTGGACGATCACTCGCAACAAGGAAACCCGGAATGATCAAGAAGATTCACCCGGTGGCGGGGTTCATCGCCTTTTTCACCATTCTCAGCTTCTGGCTGTCTACCATCGTTTCCGAGATCCAGGGCGATGTCGCGACGATCGCGGCTGTCAAGCTCGCGATCGTGCAAGGACTGCTGTTGCTGGTGCCGTCGATCGCCCTCGCCGGTGCCACCGGCTTCAAGCTCGGCGGCAAGTCGCCCCATCCCGACATCGTCCGCAAACGCAGGCGGATGCCGATCATCGCCATCAACGGCATCGTCGTTCTGATCCCATGCGCAATCTTTCTGCAGCAACGCGCCGCCGCCGGTCAGTTCGACCAGAGCTTCATTGTGGTGCAGGCGATCGAGCTCGTCGCAGGCGCGATCAACCTGGCGCTGCTCGGCCTCAACATCCGCGACGGCTTCCGGCTGACCCGCCGCTTCGCACCGGCGCGGGCCTGACTCCACCTGACAGGCAGGGAGAGCAGCCGTGACACCAGAAAGCACTCCAGATCGCTACGGCTTCGTCGCGGTCTCGATCCATTGGCTCAGCGCGATCCTGATCCTCGTCCTGCTGGTTTCAGGTTTCGGGGCCGCCGGGACTGACGACGTCGCCGCAAAAGCTGCCGCGTTGCGTATCCATCTGCCGATCGCCGCATTGGTACTGGTGCTCACGGCGCTGCGGATTGCGTGGTGGCTCGGCTTCGACCTCAAACCGGATCCGCTGCCCGATGTCCCGGGCGGGTTGCGGGAGAGCGCCGCGCGCGTCGTGCACCTGCTGCTGTATGTCGTGCTGCTCGGGATGGTCGCGAGCGGCATCGGCATGATGCTGCGAAGCGGCGCCGTTCCGATCGTGTTCGGAGCCGACCCTGCGGCACTCCCCGACTTCTGGCGCTATCGGCCGCGCGTGCCGCATGGCCTGGGTGCGCGGCTGCTGGTCGGCCTGCTGACATTTCACATCGCGGCTGCCCTGTACCATCACTATATCCGTCGCGACGGAATGCTGCGGCGGATGTGGTTCACGCATTGAGCTGCCGCGGGTCGATCACGACCGGCTGTTACGCCCCACCGGACCGTCAAGTGCGAGCCGCAACATGCGTGCGAGATCGGCGCGGCGATACGGTTTCTCAAGCAGCGGGGCACCCTGCGCGCCAACGCTCTGCTGCTCGAGAACCCTGTCGCCGTAGCCCGATGTAAACAGCACCTTGAGGTGCGGCCGATACTTGCGCAGCTCATCGGCGAGTTGCGCGCCGTTGATCGCACCGCCCAACATCACGTCGGTGAACAGCAGATCGAACTCGATCTCGTCGTAGACCATCGCCATCGCCTGGGCGGCGCTGGCGGCCGCATGTGTGGTGTAGCCGAGCGCCGCCAGATCGGTCAGCACGTAGCTGCGTACCAGCACGTCGTCCTCGACCACCAGGATCGCTTCGCGGCCGCCTTGCGCGGCCGGCGCCGGCACAGTGGCGGCGCTACCCTGCGCAGAAGCCGACGGCAAATACAGCCGGATCGCAGTCCCGGTGCCTTCCTGGCTGTGGATTTCGATGTGACCGCCCGACTGCTTGACGAATCCGTACACCATGCTGAGCCCGAGCCCGGTGCCTTCGCCGACCGCCTTGGTGGTGAAGAACGGCTCGAACACGCGGTCGCGGATCGAGGCCGGGATACCGGTGCCGGTGTCGGTGATAACCAGGACGACGTAGCACCCCGGCGTGACCTCGTCATGCTGCTCGGCATACACCTTGTCGAGATTGACGTTGGCGGTCTCCAGCAGCAAGCGCCCGCCGCCCGGCATGGCGTCGCGCGCATTGATGGCGAGGTTGAGCAGCGCGCTCGACAGCTGTGACGGATCGGCCAACGCCGGCCACAAGCCGGGCGCCGGGCGAAAATCGATCTCGATCGTGCCGCTGAAGGTCGAGCGGAGCAGCCGCGCGGTTTCCTCCATCAGCGCGTTGACGTCGATGCTGCGCGGCTGCAGTGGCTGCTTGCGGGCGAAGGACAGCAGGCCGTTGGTGAGATCGCTGGCACGCGCCACCGCCTGATCGACCATCAGCGCCACCTCCTTGAGGGCTGGCCGATCACTGACGCCCTCGGTGAGGATTTCGATGCCGCCGGTCAGCACCGTGAGGATGTTGTTGAGATCATGGGCGACACCGCCGGTGAGTTGGCCGATCGCCTGCATTTTCTGCGCCTGACGCAGTTGCCGCTCGGCTTCCTTGAGCGCGGTGATGTCGCGATACACGATGACGGCGCCGCCGAAGCTGCCGTCGGGGTTCTCGATCGGTCGGGCGCTGGCGACGAGCTGGATCAGCGGCGCGTCGTCGCCCTGGCGGATCCCGAGATCGACATTGTCGAAGCTCTCGCCGCGGCGTGCCCGCGACGACGGGCTGTCGTCATCGGGCATCGGCGTCACGCCGTCGGCCTTGAACCGCTTGTATTTGCTGCTCCACTGGTCCGAGCCGATTTCGGCCGCCTCGCCGAACAGTGCGAGGCAGCGAGGATTGGCGAACACGCGATTGCCATTGCCGTCGATCACCGCGACCGCGTCGGCCATGCTGGCGATGATCTTGTCGAGCTGCTCAGATTTGGCGCGTAGCGCCTCGGTGGCGCTGTCGATCTCCGACGTCATGTGCTCGAACGCCGTGGCGAGCCGCAGCGTCTCGCCGCTCAGCCCGCGAGGCACCGCGATCTGTCCGGTGTGTGCGAACTGCTCCACCGCGGCGGTGAGTTGCACCACGGGCCTGGCCAGTGAGCGCGACAGCAGCACCGAGACCAGCACGGCCACCAGGCCGGCGACCAGCGCGACGATCAGGCTGGCGCTCTGCAGCGCTTTCGCGGGCGCCATGATGGTGTCGAACGCGATGGTTTCGATCACGCCCGCACGCATGCCGTTGGGAAAGCGGACCAGGCCGATCACTGCCGCGACGCGCAGCCCGTCGGGCGCAGTGAGCACGGCGGCCGCGCCGTTCTTGTTACCAAGCGCCGCCGCCAGGGCCGGGAAATCGTCCTGCCAGCGGCCGGCCGCATAGGTCGGTACGATGCGGCCCTCGCGCAGATTGGCCAGATACGGCCCGTCGCCGTCGACAATGTAGGATCGCGTGTCTTCGCTCAGCGCGGCCCGAATGCGCTCGAAGGTCGGACGCATATCGACCTCGAGCACGATCAGCCCGAACGGCTCATTGGCGGCCGTACGGACAGGCGTCGCAAAGATCACCACCGGCGCCGCAGTCGTTGCATCCGCCGGATCGCCCCTGGTCCACGTCATTTCGACCTCGCGCTCGGCCAGCGCGATGCCGCGGCGAAAGAACTCTTCGTGACCGAGCCGCCGCAATTCGGCCGCCGACACGATGCGCGGCGAGCGATCAGAGGTGTTGCGATCGACCCGAACCAGCTCCCGCCCACCATCGGCAACGCCGATGTAGCGATAGCGCAAAATGCCGGGCTTGGCCGTCATCTGCCCGGCATAGATCTCGGCGAGCGTGCGCCGTGCCGACTCCTCCGCCAAGCCGTCCTGCGGATCGATGCCGCCGCTGGCCTGCGCGCGCTGGATCCGCTGGTGCGACGGAAACGTCCGAGCCGCAAGCGTTTCATTGCGCACTGTACTGAGCAACGCGTCGATGCCGCCGATCCGCGCCTTGGTTTGATCCGCGAGGCGCTGAATGCCGGCCGGCACCATCGCGTGCCCGATATTGGCGTAGGAGAGCAGGCCGAGCGCCGCCACCGTGCATAACACCAGCGCCGTCATCGCCAGCATCAGGCGCACCGACAAACGCATCGTCCGGCCTCCTGATGTCGGGGAAGTCCGCAACCTACCGGAACGCGGCGCCGTGCGCCACTAAGGCAGACTTAGTCTGAAGATTTAGCCGGACTGCGAAACGAACGTCACCTTAATGCATCGCTTACTCCGGGATCTGGCCAAATCCCTCCCCGACCGGCAATGGCCGGGTGCGGATCAGCCGGGAATCTTCGACCGCAGCCTGACGATGTTTCACCGCCTCGCGATACACCGGATCGCGGATCATCTCGACGAACGCCGACACGCTCGGATATTTGGCGATGAACATGTGATCCCAGCGCTCGCTCTGCGGGCCGATCAGCATCAGTTCGAACGCACCCTGCCAGACCACTTTGCCGCCGAGCCTGGAGAACACCGGCAACGAATCGCGGCCGTAAGCGGCGTAAGCCTCAGCTCCGGTTGCCTCGCGGCCATCCGGGTAGGTCGCCCGCGGTTTCAGCCGCACCAGATTGAGCATATGGATCGGCCCGGCGCGATCGTTGTCGCGAAACTGCGCAAAAATCTCCTTGGTCGGATCGATATGCCCCGTCATGCGCCACCTCCGGTTTGCTTTGAATCGGTTTGGTCGTGCTAGTATCACACCGAAGCCGTCGATGTCTGCGGGAGCCTGCGCGTGAACCTTGTTGCCGCCCTTCTCGTCGCGCTGATCGCAGCGCTGCACGTGTTCTTCCTCGTGCTGGAGATGTTTCTGTGGACCAAGCCGCTCGGCCTCAAGGTGTTTCGCAACACCCCCGACAAGGCCGCGGCCTCCGCCGTATTGGCCGCCAATCAGGGGCTGTACAACGGCTTCCTCGCCGCCGGACTGGTCTGGTCGCTGCTGAATCCCAATCCCGCGGTGGCGCAGCAGCTCGCAACGTTCTTCCTCGGTTGCGTCGTCGTCGCCGGATTGTACGGCGCATGGACCGTGAGTCGCCGCATTCTCTACATCCAGGCGGCGCCCGCCGTGCTCGCGCTGATCACGGTCTGGATCGCGTAGTCGGCAACGCATGCTGCATCGCACAGAGCAACAAAGTGGAACAGACAGCCCCGACGGCATTGCCAGCCTCCGGGCGCTGATCCACACTCCCTGCTAACGGCGGCAGGCAAACGCCGCCGGTCATAAGCCAGAGGGAGTAGACCAGCGATGAAGAGCCTGTATCAGGCCGCCGTAGCGGCTCTTGCGACCGTTGCGCTGACCGCCGCGCCCGCCGCGGCGCAGAAGAAGTACGATCCCGGCGCCACCGACACGGAGATCAAGATCGGCCAGACCGTGCCGTTCTCGGGCCCCGCCTCGGCCTATGCGGGCATCGGCAAGACACAGGCCGCCTATATGCGGATGATCAACGAGCAGGGCGGCATCAACGGCCGCAAGGTCAATCTGATCCAGTACGACGACGCTTACTCCCCGCCCAAGGCCGTCGAGCAGGTCCGCAAGCTGGTCGAAAGCGACGAGGTGCTGCTGACCTTCCAGATCATCGGCACGCCGTCCAACGCTGCGGTGCAGAAATATCTCAACCAGAAGAAGGTGCCGCAGCTGCTGGCCGCCACCGGCGCGACGCGCTTCACGGATCCGAAGAACTTCTCCTGGACGATGGGTTTCAACCCCAACTACCAGACCGAAGGCCGGATCTACGGCCGTTACATCCTGCAGAACCATCCCGACGCCAAGATCGGGATCCTGTTCCAGAACGACGATCTTGGTCGTGACTACGTCGCCGGGCTGCGAGCGGCGCTCGGCGACAAGGCCGACAAGATGATCATCGCGGAGGCGTCCTACGAACTCACCGACCCGACCGTGGATTCCCAGATCGTCAAGCTGAAGTCCGCCGGCGCCACGCTGCTGTACAACGCCTCGACACCGCGCTTCGCCGCGCAGGCGATCAAGAAGGTCGCCGACCTCGGTTGGAATCCGGTGCATATTTTGGACATCAACGCCAGTCCGGTGTCGGCGACCTTGAAGCCAGCCGGCCTCGACATCTCCAAGGGCATCATCAGCGTCAATTACGGTAAGGACCCCGCTGATCCGCAATGGGCCAATGACGAGGGCGTTAAGAAGTATTTCGCCTTCATGGACAAGTACTATCCCGAGGGCGACAAGCTCAACACCGTCAACAGCTACGGCTACAGCACCGCTGAGCTTCTGGTGACGATCCTGAAGCAATGCGGCGACGACCTCACCCGCGACAACGTCATGAAGCAGGCCGCCAACATCAAAAATTTCGTCGGTGACCTGGCGTTGCCGGGCATGGCGGTGAATACCTCGCCGACCGACTTCCGCGTCAACAAGCAATTGCGGATGATGAAGTTCAACGGCGAACGCTGGGAACTGTTTGGACCGATCATCGAGGACAATGCCGCGATGTAAGATCGAAGGTGTCCCGGTGCGATGCCTGCCGCATCGCACCGGCGCTCATCCCAAAGGTACCTTTCATCCGACGTCATCAGCACGGGGCACCAGCCCCGGACAACTAATCAGTAACTGCGTCATCGGCAATGCGTAGCCTCCCCCTGAGTCCGGCTGACGTCGTTCAAAACACGACAGACAGGTCTTCCGAATCGTCGTCGAATGCGGCGGTGGCAAACGCTATCTCAGCGAGCGAATCGGGAGCGCCGCGCGTCGCGGCGAAAACACGATGAACGCAGAAACCAGCCGCTATTTCACCGTCGAACAACTCGAAGAGCTGGCCGTCGCCAAATACATCGAAGCGGCGCTGACGCCGGAAGGCGACGAGCGTGAAGAACTGCTTCTGGCGGCCAAGCGCTTCGCCAGCCGCGCCAAGATGAAGAGCTGGCTGATGGGCGAAATGGGCATCGCCCCGCCGCGGCGGGACTATCATTAAGGGGCGAGACAAGCGGCGCCGCCGCGTCGACCGGATCCGGTTGTGGTTCAACCGTATTGGCTCTCGGACAGCTTGCCACAAGCACCACCTCATGGTGAGGAGGCGCATAGCGCCGTCTCGAACCATGTAGCCTCGGGCGTTGCCTGGCCCCATCCTTCGAGACGCCCGACTTCGCCGAGCTCCTCAGAGCCTGGCTCAAAACTAAAGCCGGCTTCACAGCCGCATTTTACGGTCGGCTAATTTGCTCACAAACTTCGTCATGGCCGGGCTTGTCCCGGCCATCCACGCCTTTTCTGCATTTCCTTCAGCAAGGCGTGGATGCCCGGCACAAGGCCGGACATGACGCGTGGATAGGAACGTGCCTAATTTTAAGGGCCGCATTTTCGGCCAGCCTCTCAGGATGAGGACTCGGTGCAAGTGGAGAGGGTGGTCTGCTTCCATCAAGCGACGCAGCGCCTAAGTGGCTTACTCCCACGGGATCAGGCTGACTTCACGCTGCAGGCGGTCCATTGCGATCATCACTGCGGCGCCGGCGAATTCGCGGCTGGCGCCGCCGGGATCGACCGAAATGACCTTCCAATTCGCGCGGTTGTTGTCGTCGTCCGGCAGGCAACCAGCGATGCGGATCGCCTCCACCTTGTCGCAATGACGCTGCTGGCGGACATCGATCAGCATCAAATGTTCGATCTCGTCGGCGGTCTTGAGCACGCGGGTCATGGCTCGCTTTCTTGGCAGCGCTGCCCAGCCTGTATTGCAGCTCCATGCGCCGGCCATTTGAGATGTCTCAATTCGCCGGCTCGGCGCGACCCGCTGCCGCGTTGTGGAACCCGGTTTTAACCATGGCTTTACCAGGCCTTAAACCCGGTCCGCTACGGTCCGCTGATCGATCGGCACGGGCGTGGCGTATGGCGTTGGGCAAAAAGAAAGCCGGCGAACGGCGGGAGCCGACATTTGGCGGCTTCGCGGAATCGCTTGCGGGCCTGCGTATCAGTCCCGACGACAGGGTGAACGTGGCCGACGACGACATGCCGAAAAAACCGAAAGCGTCAGCCGGCAAATCGACCGGCCGCAGCAAATCCAAAGCCAAACCGCGCCGCAAAGGCGGGTTCCGCCGCTTCGTCACCGGCACGGTGTACTGGACTGCCGTGGTCGGGATCTGGGGCGTGCTCGCCGTGGTCGGCGTGATGGTCTGGGTCGGCGCCCATCTGCCGCCGATCCAATCGCTGGAGATTCCCAAGCGGCCGCCGACCATCACGATCGTGGGGATGGACGGCACCCAGCTCGCGGTGCGCGGCGAGATGGCCGGCACCAATGTGTCGCTGAAGGAGTTGCCGCCATATCTGCCGAAGGCGTTCATCGCCATCGAGGACCGGCGGTTCTATCAGCATTTCGGCGTCGATCCGGTCGGCATCGCCCGCGCCGCGGTCGCCAACGTGCTGCACCGGGGCGTGTCGCAGGGCGGTTCGACGCTGACGCAGCAGCTCGCCAAAAACCTGTTCCTGACCCAGGACCGCACCATCACCCGCAAGCTGCAGGAAGTCGAGCTGGCGCTGTGGCTGGAGCGCAAGCACTCCAAGACCGAGATTCTCGAACTGTATCTCAATCGGGTCTATTTCGGCTCGGGTGCCTACGGCATCGAGGCGGCGGCGCAGAAATACTTCGGCAAATCCGCCAGGGAGGTTTCACTGGTCGAGGCCGCGATGCTGGCCGGCTTGGTCAAGTCGCCGTCGCGGCTGGCGCCGAACCGCAACCCCGAAGGCGCCGAGAAGCGCGCCCAGATTGTACTGGCCGCGATGGCCGACGCCGACTTCATCACCGACAAGCAGGCGCGGACCGCGATCGCCAATCCGGTCTACACGGTCAAGCCGACCGGCGCGGGCACCATCAATTACGTGGCCGACTGGATCACCGAAGTGCTCGACGATCTGATCGGTCAGATCGACCAGTCGGTGGTGGTCGAGACCTCGATCGATCCGAAGCTGCAAGCAGAAGCCGAGGCCGCGATCATCGACGAACTCGCCGCCAAAAGCGTCAAGTTCAAGGTGTCGCAGGGTGCGCTGGTGGCGATGACGCCGGGCGGCGCGGTGCGCGCCATGATCGGCGGCCGCAACTACGCCGACAGCCAGTTCAACCGCGCCGTCACCGCCAAGCGCCAGCCCGGCTCGGCGTTCAAGCCGTTCGTGTACCTGACCGCGGTCGAGGCCGGGCTGACGCCGGAGACGATCCGGCAGGACGCGCCGCTCGATCTCAAGGGCTGGAAGCCGGAGAACTACACCCACGAATATTTCGGCTCGGTGACGCTGACCCAGGCGCTGGCGATGTCGCTCAACACCGTGGCGGTGCGGCTCGGACTCGAAGTCGGGCCGAAGAACGTGGTCCGCACCGCGCACCGGCTCGGCATTGCCTCCAAGCTCGAAGCCAACCCGTCGATCGCGCTCGGCACCTCCGAAGTGACGCTGCTCGAGCTGGTCGGCGCTTATGCGCCGTTCGCTAATGGCGGGCTGACGGTGTCGCCGCATGTGGTGACCCGGATCCGCACCGCGCAAGGCAACAAGGTCGTTTACGCGCGGTCTTCCGATGCGCCGGCGCGCGTCGTCGATGCCCGCGCGGTCGGGATGATGAACACGATGATGCAGGAGACGCTGCAGTCGGGCACGGCCAAGAAGGCAGACCTGCCGGGCTGGAGCGCCGCCGGCAAGACCGGCACCAGCCAGGATTTCCGCGATGCCTGGTTCATCGGCTACACCGGCGCGCTGGTCACGGGCGTCTGGCTCGGCAATGACGACAACTCGCCGACCAAAAAGGCGACTGGCGGCGGCCTGCCGGTCGACGTCTGGACCCGGTTCATGCGCGAGGCCCTGAAGGGCACGGCGCCGCAGCCGCTGCCGGGCGGCTGGAGCGGCGGGCCGCTGGTGGCGAGCGGCGCCGCCGCGCCTACGAGCTCCGGCATCGGCGGTGCGATCGGCGGCTTCCTGACCGGCGGCGCGGTGCCGGCAGGCGGCACCATCGCGCAGGCCGGTCCGCGCGGCGAAGCCCAGGTCACCAACATGCCTCCGCCAAACGCAAACCGCACGCCGCCGCCGACGCGTGCGAACGTTCGGCCAGAGGCGGATGCGGGGCTCGATGGCTGGCTGATGGATCGGTTGTTCGGGCGGTGATGCGCTGGCCGGCAGCTGATCTCAGCATGCGCGGCAGCCCTCACCCCAACCCTCTCCCGCAAGCGGGAGAGGGAGCGCGCCGCAAGCGGAGCAACGTCTGCTTTCGTGTTAGCACCCTAAGTAGTTTGAACCCTCCCCGACCGCTGCGAGCCCCCTCTCCCGCTTGCGGGAGAGGGCTGGGGTGAGGGCGACGCGGTCACGGCGTCCGCGATCAGAACACCTCAGTCGCTGATGCCGAAGCGGTGCAGGTCGTTGCCGTGGGTGTCGAGCCAGCTCTTGGCGCGCTCCATCTGCGGGCAGACCTTGCCGACCACCCGCCAGAACCGTGCCGAGTGGTTCATCTCGACCAGATGCGCGACTTCATGCGCGGCCAGATAGTCCAGCACATAGGACGGCGCCAGGATCAGCCGCCACGAGAACGACAGCGATCCGGCCGAGGTGCACGAACCCCAACGACTCGACTGGTCGCGGATCGACAGCCGCGTGACCTTGACGCCGAGCTCCGGCGCGTAGCGGTCGCAAGCCTTCTGCAGATCCTTGCGTGCCTCGCGCTTGAGGAAGTCGTGGACGCGGCGATCGATATGCTGGGCCTCGCCAGCGACGCAGATGATCCGCTCGCCGGACTCGCGCGTTTCGGTCCACACCGTACCGCGGCCGGTGCGGTGCACGATCTTGTGGTCGTGGCCGCGCAGCGGCACCAGCGTGCCGGGCTGGAACGGCGCCGCCTTTGGCAGACGGCCGAGACGCGCCGCGATCCAGGCGCCGTGACGCTGTGCAAACTCCTTCGCGTCAGCCAGCGTGCCGCGTGGCGGCATCGTCAGGATCGCTTCGCGGTCGCTCGGATGAATGCGCAGCGTATAGCGGCGGGCGCGGCGATGACGCCGAATGCGGACGGCGAAGAACTGCGAGCCGTGACGAACGGCGATGGTCGACGGCTCAGTGGGCCGCCGATAGAGAAGTGCGCGGAAGGCCATTTCTACAGATCCGGACAACGAAAGGTCGCCTGGAGTCTGCCATATCCGCCCCCAATGGAAGCGCTCGGCGCAAAAACAAATCATTTGCCCAATATACAGGGTTTGGCGAAAGCCAGCCCCCTACAAGATGGGCCCGGGAACTCAAAAATTCATCGAATTTAGATTCAGATAATGCGCATGAATCGTGACTCACAACTCACTCGTTTGGAACTCGGTGAATCCGGATTTCCCGCCTCCCGCACCCGCGGACCTAAGCACGCTCCGGTTTGATTTGGCTTCACAAATCCAACTCATCCTGCGGCTTATCCACAATCATCAGCTGTCGTGTTGCTGATTACTCCGCCGCAGCACTCGCACGCGCGC
This sequence comes from Rhodopseudomonas palustris, assembly GCF_003591005.1. Lineage (GTDB taxonomy): Bacteria > Pseudomonadota > Alphaproteobacteria > Rhizobiales > Xanthobacteraceae > Rhodopseudomonas > Rhodopseudomonas palustris_K. The sequence continues at coordinate 11,546 of NZ_QYYD01000003.1, read as the reverse complement.
TGTTCGCAGCCGACATCATGAAATCGGAGATACGCGGCACGATTTCCGAACGGAATCGCGAGCCGTTGAACACGCCGTAATGACCGACGCCCTTCTGCACGTAGTGCACGCGCCGATCATCCGGGATCGAGCTACACAGTTCATGCGTCGCTTCCGTCTGCCCCAGTCCGGAGATATCGTCCTTCTCGCCTTCGACCGTCATCAGCGCAACGCGCGTGATCTTCGACGGCTCGACCAGTTTGCCACGATGCATCATCTCGCCCTTGGGCAGCGCGTGCTTGACGAACACCTGGTCGACGGTCTGCAGATAGAACTCCGCCGTGAGGTCCATCACGGCCAGATACTCGTCGTAGAATTCACGATGCTTGTCGGCGAGGTCGCCGTCGCCTTGCACCAGATGATTGAACAGGTTTTTGTGCGCGTCGACGTGGCGGTCGAGGTTCATGCTGATGAAGCCGTTGAGCTGCAGGAAGCCCGGATAGACGTCGCGCATCACCCCCGGATGCGGGAACGGCACCTTGGTGATGACGTGGCTGCGGAACCAGTCGATGCCCTTCTCGGCCGCGAGATTGTTGACCGCCGTGGGGTTGCGGCGGGTGTCGATCGGACCGCCCATCAGCGTCATCGACAGCGGCACGAACGGATCCTGATTGGCTTCCATCACCGACACCGCACTCAGCACCGGCACCGACGGCTGGCACACCGCAACGACGTGGACGTTGCCGCCCAGCACCTGCAGCATCTCGATGACGTAATCGACATAGTCGTCGAGATCGAACCGGCCGGCCGCAACCGGCACCATCCGGGCGTCGGACCAGTCGGTGATGTAGACCTCGTGGGTCGGCAGGAAGGCCTCGACGGTGCCGCGCAGCAGCGTCGCGTAGTGGCCCGACATCGGCGCCACAATCAGTACCCGCGGGTGCGGGTGGCGCAGCGGACGCTCCAGCTTGCGCTCGAAATACAGCAACCGGCAGAACGGCTTTTCCCACACGCTGTGGATCTCGATCGGCACGCGCATGCCGTTGACGTCGGTGGTGTCGAGCCCCCATTCGGGCTTGCCGTAGCGCCGCGTGGTGCGCTCGAACACCTCGCAGGCGGCGGCGATCTGCTTGCCGAAGTCGGTATGGCTCCAGGGATTGAGCGGATTTTTCAGCGCCAGCTTGGTGGCGTCCGACATCGCGCGCGCCGGATTGAGCGAGGCGTGCGCGAGTTCGTAGAACCAGTACATCGGCGTGGTCATCGCCGGGCTGACTTCGGCCGGCATCTCCGGCGGGCGGCCAAATTCACCAATCACTGGCATAGTATCTGTCCCTTGAGCTCTTTCGCGCCGCAGCATAGTGGCCGCTGGGCCGGGGGGCGTCAATCGATAGATCGAAATATGAGCACAACGCCCCGGCCAATGCTGTCCGGAAACAGCCTATTCACCGCTCTGAATTAACGAGCCGTGGCGGCGCGCACTATTCAGCATCACCAGAAAGCTCACGAAGGAGGCAGCGAACAGCACCACGTTGAGTCCGAGCGACCACAGCATCAGGTCGACACGGAACACGTGCTGCATCAACAGCGCCCGCATGCCCTCGAACACGTAGGTCGGCGGCAGCGACCAGGCGATCACCTGTAGCCAATGCGGCAGCACCGACACCGGATAGTATACACAGGCCAGCGGCATGATGCCGAACATCAGCGACCAGACGATGCTCTCGGCGCCGAGCCCGTTGCGCAGCACCAGGCCCGACACGAAGATCCCGAGCGCCCAGCTGGTGAAAATCAGGTTGCAGAAGAAGGCGATCAGCGGCAGTCCGAAGCCGAGCAGATTGAAGTCGAAGAAGATCATCGCCAGCAGCGTCATCGGCACGATGCCGATCGCCAGCCGGATCAGGCTCATGATCATCAGCGCGATCAGGAACTCGATCGGCTTCAGCGGGCTCATCATCAGGTTGCCGAGATTGCGCGCCCACATCTCTTCGAGGAACGAGATCGAGAGGCCGAGCTGACCGCGGAACAGGATGTCCCACAGGATCACCGCGCCGATCAGCGTGCCGCCGGCCCGCGCGAAAAACCCGGCGTTTTCGGCGATGTAGCTCTGCAGAAACCCCCAGGTGATGATCTGCAGCGCCGGCCAGTACACCAGCTCCAGCAGCCGCGGCCACGACGACAGCAGCAAGTACCAATAGCGCTGCACCATCGCGGCGATGCGGTGCCAGGCGAGGCCCTGGCCGAACTCGAGGCTGCCGATCAGCGATTTCATGGCGCTAGACCTGTGTGTTTGGAAAGAGTAGCGCGAGCTCATCAAAGTTCCCGGGAAGTATCTTCGTCCGATTTGCGCGCAGCCTCTCACCAAGTCGTTCCCGCGCAGGCGGGGACCCATACTCCGCAGCGGCGCGGTAAAAGGACTGAGGGCAGACACCATCTTTCAATCGAGAAGCCAGGGGATATGGGTCCCCGCCTTCGCGGGGACGACGTGTGGTGAGTTCTTGCCTCATAGCAAGCTGCCTTCCTCGCGATCCCGGCCGCGCGCAACGTCGAGGAAAACTTCCTCGAGCGTTGCACGGTTGTAGCGCGCCAGGATGGCGGCCGGGGTGTCGTCGTCCTCGATCAGGCCGCGCTTCATGATCACTACGCGATCGCACAGCCGCTCGACCTCGAGCATGTTGTGCGAGGCGAGCAGGATCGAGGCGCCGCGCGCCTTGCGGTAGGTCTCGAGGTGACCGCGGATCCAGTCGGCGGTGTCGGGGTCGAGCGAGGCGGTCGGCTCGTCGAGCAGCAGAAGCTCGGGCCGGTTGATCAGCGCCTTGGCCAGCGCCACGCGGGTCTTCTGCCCGGCCGACAGCTTGCCGCTCGGCCGGTCGAGAAACTCGGCGAGGTCGAGATCAGCCGCCAGTTCGGCGATCCGGCCGCGCAAATCAGGCACGTCGTAGAGCCGGCCGAACACGCTGAGATTCTGCCGCACCGTCAGCCGCGACGGCATATCCACATAAGGACTCTCGAAATTGATCCGGCCCAGCACCGCGGCGCGCTGCTCCGGCATGGCGTGGCCGAGCACGCGGATGCGACCCTCGGTCGGCAGCACCAGCCCCATGATCATCGCGATCGTGGTGGTCTTGCCGGCGCCGTTGCCGCCGAGCAGGCCGGTGATGCTGCCGCGCGGCACGCAAAACGAAATACCGTCGACCGCGCGGGTCGTCTTGTACAGCTTCACCAGGCCAGCGACCTCGATCGCAGCGGCGGCGTCGACGGTCGCTGGAAGCGGCCGGGATGAGGGCTCGACAGTCATGGCAGGCGTTTTGACGAGTGCGGCGCCGCTGTGCAAGCCATTGCGGCGCCGCGACGACGGCGCGAATTGTGAACACCCGGCGCGGCGAGTAGTGTCCGGCGCATGTCCGACGATCTAATCTCCGCCGATTTCCGCCACCCCCGCCGCCATGTCCGGCTCGACACCATCCTGCGGCTGCGCTGGCTGGCGGCGCTGGGCCAACTGGCAGCGATCTTCATCGTCGCCCAGGGACTCGAGTTCGATTTTGCGGTACTACCCTGCCTCGCCATCATCGGCGCCTCGGCGCTGGTCAATCTCGCGCTGCAGATCGCCTTCAACCCGATGCAGCGGCTGGAACCGGTCCATGCGGCCGCGCTGCTGGCGCTGAACATCTCCGAACTCGCCGGCCTGTTGTATTTCACGGGCGGGCTGCAGAATCCGTTCGCGTTCCTGTTTCTCGGTCCGGTGCTGATCGCCGCCACCGCGCTGCCGACCCGGATGACCATCGCACTCGGTATCTTCGCGGCCGGCTGCGCGGCGCTGCTCGGCTATAGCCACCAGCCGCTGCCCTGGGCCGGCGACGAAGCCGTGCAACTGCCGGAAATCTACCTGATTGGCGTCTGGCTCTCGATCCTGCTCGCGATCGGGGTCACCAGCGTCTACACCTTCCAGGTCACCGAAGAGGCGCGCAAGCTCGCCGACGCGCTGTCGGCGACCGAACTGGTGCTGGAGCGCGAGCAGCATCTCACCCAGATCGACGGCCTCGCCGCCGCCGCCGCGCACGAACTCGGCACGCCGCTGTCGACCATCTTCCTGATCTCGCGCGAGTTGGAAAAATCCGCGCCGCCCGAGATGGCCAGCGACCTGCGCACGCTGCGCGAGCAGGCGCAGCGCTGCCGCGAGATCCTCGCCAAGATTTCGCATCTCAACGCCGCCGGCGCGCCGTTCGACAAGATGCCGCTGTCGACCCTGATCGAGGAGGCGGTCGAGCCGCACCGCGATTTCGGCGTCACAATCAAGGTCCGGGTGGCGGTGTCGGGCGTCGCCGAGCCGGTGGTGATGCGCAACCCGGCAATCCTCTACGGCATCGGCAACATCCTGGAGAATGCCGTCGATTTTGCCCGCGATACGGTCGAGGTCAACGCCTGGTGGAATACCGAGACGGTGCAGATCATGATCTCGGACGACGGCCCCGGCATCAAGCCGGACCTGCTCAAGCGCATCGGCGAGCCGTATCTGTCGCGCCGCCGCCATCCCGACGACGACGGCCCGTCCGATCGTGCCGGCTTGGGGCTGGGCGTGTTCATCGCCCGCACGCTGCTGGAACGCACCGGTGCCAAGGTGTCGTTTCGCAATAAGCTGTTTCCGGACCACGGCGCGGTGGTCCAGCTGACATGGCCGCGCAGCCGCTTCGAAAACACCGAAAGCGTCGTCGCGACAGAGACTTGAACGGGGGCGCGCGGTCCGGTCGCAGGGCTCGGGCTTTGCCCGGGCCTTGGCATTGTCGCACCCGGTCGCCATATCTTTTGAATTGACGCTCAGGAGACCCCACGCCGTGAACGCCATCCCCGAACTGAACGACCACACCGACCGCTCGCTGCTGATCGTGGAGGACGACAAGCCGTTCCTCGAGCGCCTGTCGCGCGCGATGGAGACCCGCGGCTTCGCGGTCACCTCCTGCGACAGTGTCTCCAGCGGTCTGGCGCAGATCGGCAAGCAGGCGCCGGCCTTCGCGGTGGTCGATTTGCGGCTCGGCGACGGCAACGGCCTCGACGTGGTGTCGGCGCTGAAGAAGGAGCGCCCGGACGCCCGCGCCATCGTGCTGACCGGCTACGGCAACATCGCCACCGCCGTGACCGCGGTGAAGATGGGCGCCGTCGACTATCTGTCGAAGCCGGCCGATGCCGACGACGTCGTCGCAGCGCTATTGGCGAGCGGCGACGAGAAGTCCGAGCTGCCCAATAACCCGATGTCGGCCGACCGCGTGCGCTGGGAGCACATCCAGCGCATCTACGAGATGTGCAACCGCAACGTCTCCGAAACCGCCCGCCGCCTCAATATGCACCGCCGCACCCTGCAGCGCATCCTGGCCAAGCGCGCCCCGCGCTGAGGCCCCCCTCCAGCCTCTCCGTCATTCCGGGGCGCGCGCAGCGCGAACCCGGAATCTCGACGCGTTCATCACAACCTCTCCCCGCGCACTCCTCTCCACGAGTCATGAGCTCATTGCCTGGGGCGCCCTCACCCCAGCCCTCTCCCGCAAGCGGGAGAGGGAGCGCGCTGCGGCTCGGGGAGAAGCTTACCCTTCCCCAAATCCCTGCGGATCGCTCAGCCGCCCCAGCCGCTGTGCCGCGGCCAGTGCGAAGCGCAGCATCATCAGTTTGCGGGTCGGCGCCGGGAGTTTGTGCTCGGGGGCTTCGCAATGCAGGTGGGCGCCATAGGCGTCGGCGACGATCAGGCCGGTGTCGCCGGGAAAGATGTCGCACGGCAGATCCTGCGTGAAGGCGAAGAACAGCCGGTCGCAATGCGCCCGGTACTCCGGCCATTTTTGGTCGGCCCGCAGGTCCGCCAGCGACGATTTGATCTCGACGATCCAGATCTCGCCGCGCTCGTTCAGCGCCACCAGATCGGCGCGCCGCCCGGACGGCAGCGGCAGTTCGCTGACGCAGGCAAAGCCGAGCGAGCGCAGCAGCCGGGTGGTGCCGCGCGCGATCTGCAGCGCGGTTTCCGACTGCCGCAAATCGGGCGGCACCAGCATGTGAACGGCATTCGTTTTCATCGCGACGAAGTCTAGCCGATTCCGACGCCGGCTCCCAAGCGGGGCGTGCCGGAACCGCGCCGTCGCCGCGCGCCGCGCAGCGATGCTTTGAGGCATGGCTGCGGGGGCAGTTGGAGACGATTAATGAAACGCATCACCCTGTTCCGGGCGCTGATCCTCGCGGCCCTCGCCGCGCCGCTGGCTTTTCAATCGACCGCACAGGCCAAGCCGGCGGTCGAAGTTGCCTTCGTACTCGACACCACCGGCTCGATGAGCGGGCTGATCGAAGGCGCCAAGCGAAAAATCTGGTCGATCGCCACCGCGATCGTCGACAGCAATCCCGACGCCGACATCCGCATGGGCCTGGTCGCCTACCGCGACATCGGCGACGACTACGTCACCCGCAGCGTCGACCTCACCTCCGACATCCAGGACCTCTACGCCCGGCTGCTCGACCTGCAGGCGCGCGGCGGCGGCGACTGGCCGGAGAGCGTCAACGAAGCGCTCGACGTCGCCGTCAATAAGATGCGCTGGAGCAGCGGCGGTGAAACCCGCCGCATCGTGTTCCTGGTTGGCGACGCGCCGCCGCACATGGACTACGCGCAGGACACCAAATATCCGACCACGCTGGCAGTGGCGCGGCAGAAAGACATCATCGTCAACGCCGTGCAGGCCGGCAGTGCGCAGGACACCGCGCGCATCTGGCACGCCATCGCCGAGGGCGGCCGGGGCCGCTATATCCCGATCCCGCAGGACGGCGGCCAGGTGGTGATCATCGAGACGCCGTATGACGACGACATCATCATCCTGCAGAAGGAGATCAACGGCACCGTGATCCCCTACGGCCCGGCACCGCTGCAGAAGCGGACGGAAAACAAGATGCGGCAACTCTCCGAAGTCGCCGCCGCCGCACCGGCCGCCGCCTCCGACATGGCGAGCTATCTCAACAAACGCGCCGCGACTTCGTCCGAGGCCGTCACCGGTGGCGGCGATCTGGTCGGCGACGTTGCTGCAGGACGGCAGAAGCTCGGTGATATCAAGATTGCAGAATTGCCCGACAGTCTGCGCGCCCTACCCGCCGAGCAACGCGCCGCCAGGATTGACGACCAGATCAGCAAACGCCAGGCGCTCAACATCAAGCTCGCCGCCCTGGTCAAGCAACGCGACGAGTACCTGCGGGCTCACCGCAACAAACAGCCGAAGCAAGCGTCATCATTCGATCGCGAAGTGGAGGCCACGCTCAAGGCGCAGTTGCAACGGTAGCTCCTCGGCTGCCTTGCCCCGAACGAGCGGGGCGAGGCAGCGGGTTGAGGGCTCAGTTCACCTTCTCGATCGCCATCGCGACGCCCTGGCCGACGCCGACGCACATCGTGGCGAGTGCCAGCTTGCCGCCGCGGGCTTCCATGCCGTGGACGGCGGTCAGTGCCAGCCGCGCGCCGCTCATGCCGAGCGGGTGGCCGAGCGCGATCGCGCCGCCGTGCGGATTGACGAAGTCGGCGTCGTCCGCGACGCCGAGCTGGCGCATGCAGGCGATGCCTTGAGACGCGAAGGCTTCGTTGAGTTCGATCAGGTCGAAATCGCTGATCTTGAGGCCGAGCCGCTCCATCAGCTTGCGGGTCGCCGGCACCGGGCCGATCCCCATGATGCGCGGCGGCACGGCGGCCGAGGCGAGGCCGAGAATTTTGCCGCGCGGCGTCAGGCCGTATTTCTTCACCGCCGCTTCAGAGGCGATCAGCATCGCCGCGGCGCCGTCATTGACGCCCGAGGCGTTGCCGGCCGTCACCGTGCCGGGATTGCGCACGATCGGCTTCAGCTTGGCGAGGCCTTCCAGCGTTGTCTCCGGGCGCGGGTGCTCGTCCTGGTCGACCACGGTCGGACCAGCCTTGCCCTTGCCGGGGATCGTCACCGGCGCGATTTCCTGCGCGAAGTAACCAGCCGCGATCGCCGCGCCGGCGCGCTGCTGGCTGCGGATCGCGAAGGCGTCCTGGTCGGCGCGCGACACCTGGAATTCCTCGGCGACGTTCTCGCCGGTCTCCGGCATCGAATCGACGCCGTATTGCTGCTTCATCAGCGGGTTGATGAAGCGCCAGCCGATCGTGGTGTCGAAGATCTCGGCCGAGCGCGAGAACGCCTCGGAGGCCTTACCCTGCACGAACGGCGCGCGGGTCATCGACTCGACGCCGCCGGCGATCGCCAGATCGATTTCGCCGCCGCGGATCGCACGGCCCGCCGCGCCGACCGCATCGAGGCCGGAGGCGCACAGCCGGTTGAGGGTCTGGCCGGGCACGGAGTCGGGCAGGCCGGCGAGCAGCGCGGCCATGCGGGCGACGTTGCGGTTGTCTTCGCCGGCTTGGTTGGCGCAGCCGAAGAACACTTCGTCGACGGCGCTCCAATCCATGGTCGGATGCTTGGCCATCAGCGCCCGGATCGGAACCGCCGCGAGGTCGTCGGCGCGGACTTTGGCAAGCGAGCCGCCGAACCGGCCGATCGGAGTGCGCACTGCGTCGCAGATGAAGACGTCGGCCATCGAAACTCTCCCTTGTGGCGATCCGGGCTGGGCCGGATTTGTGCCCGGGTTTTAGGAAGCAAGCCCCGGGCGGTCAATGCACACGCCACGCACAACCACATGCGGAAACCGTGCATGACCGGCGTGCTGCGGTGGAGCGGGCCGGGTGAAGTTTGCTAGACATCGGCCATGACCATCCATGCCGACATCGCCGCGCCGCCCGATCCGTCCCCGCCCGTCGAGGCACCGGCGAAGATGTCGCCGATGATGGAGCAGTACCACGAGATCAAGGCGGCCAATCCGGGCCTGCTGCTGTTCTACCGGATGGGCGATTTCTACGAATTGTTCTTCGAGGACGCCGAGATCGCCTCGCGCGCGCTCGGCATCACGCTGACCAAGCGCGGCAAGCATCTCGGCGCCGACATTCCGATGTGCGGCGTGCCGGTCGAGCGCTCCGACGACTACTTGCACCGGCTGATCGCGCTGGGGCATCGCGTCGCGGTGTGCGAGCAGACCGAGGATCCGGCGGCGGCGCGCGCCCGCAAGAGCGTGGTGCGGCGCGACGTGGTGCGGCTGATCACGCCGGGTACGCTGACCGAAGACACTCTGCTTGACGCCCGCGCCAACAACTATCTGTTGGCCATCGCTCGCGCCCGCGGCTCGTCCGGCGCCGACCGCATCGGGCTTGCCTGGATCGACATTTCGACCGGCGAATTCATCGTCACCGAATGCTCGACCGGCGAGCTGCCGGCGACGCTGGCGCGGATCAATCCGAACGAAGCGATCGTCGCCGACGCGCTGTATAGCGACGCCGAGATCGGCCCGCTGCTGCGCGAACTCGCCGCGGTGACGCCGCTGACCCGCGACGTGTTCGACAGCGCCACCGCCGAGAAGCGGCTGTGCGATTACTTCGCGGTCGCTACCATGGACGGCCTCGCCGCGTTGTCGCGGCTCGAGGCCACCGCGGCAGGCGCCTGCGTCACCTATGTGGACCGCACCCAGCTCGGCAAGCGCCCGCCGTTGTCGCCGCCGTCGCGCGAGGCGATCGGCACCACCATGGCGATCGATCCGGCGACCCGTGCCAATCTCGAACTGACCCGCACGCTCGCCGGCGAACGCCGCGGTTCGCTGCTCGACGCCATCGACTGCACCGTCACGGCCGCCGGTTCGCGGTTGCTCGCCCAGCGCCTTGCCGCGCCGCTGACCGATGCGGCCGCGATCGCGCGGCGGCTCGATGCCGTCGAGGCCTTCGTGGTCGAACCGACGTTGCGCGAACAGATCCGCAGCGCGCTGCGGGCCGCGCCGGACATGGCGCGTGCGCTGGCGCGGCTGTCGCTCGGCCGCGGCGGCCCACGCGATCTCGCCGCGCTGTGCAGCGGCATCCGCGCCGCCGACGAGGTTCTGGCGCAACTGTCGCGCCTCGCCGAGCCGCCGCAGGACATCGCCGGCGCGATGGCGGCACTGCAGCGGCCGTCGCGTGATCTTTGCTCGGAACTCGGTCGTGCGCTCGCCGACGATCTGCCGCTGCTCAAGCGCGACGGCGGCTTCGTGCGCGACGGCTATGAGCCGGCGCTCGACGAGACCCGCAAGCTGCGCGATGCGTCGCGCCTCGTCGTGGCCTCGATGCAGGCGCGCTACGCCGACGACACCGGCATCAAAGGTCTGAAGATCCGGCACAACAACGTGCTCGGTTACTTCGTCGAAGTCTCGGCGCAGCACGGCGACAGACTGATGGCGCCGCCGCTCAACGCCACCTTCATCCATCGCCAAACGCTGGCCGGCCAGGTCCGCTTCACCACCGCCGAGCTCGGCGAGATCGAGGCCAAGATCGCCAATGCGGGCGACCGCGCGCTCGGGCTCGAGCTGGAAATCTTCGACCGGCTGGCAGTAATGATCGATGCCGCCGGCGACGATCTGCGCGCCGCAGCGCACGCTTTTGCGCTGCTCGACGTCGCCACCGCGCTGGCCAAGCTGGCGTCTGACGACAACTACGTGCGGCCGGAGGTCGACGAGTCGCTGAGCTTTGCGATCGAAGGCGGCCGGCACCCGGTGGTCGAGCAGGCACTGCGGCGCGCCGGCGAACCATTTATCGCCAATGCGTGCGACCTGTCGCCCGGGCCCGCGCAGAAAAGCGGTCAGATCTGGCTGCTGACCGGCCCGAATATGGCCGGTAAGTCGACCTTCCTGCGCCAGAACGCGCTGATCGCGCTGCTGGCGCAGGTCGGCAGCTACGTGCCGGCGGCACGTGCGCGGATCGGCGTGGTCGACCGGCTGTTCTCGCGCGTCGGCGCCGCCGACGATCTGGCGCGCGGCCGCTCGACCTTCATGGTCGAGATGGTCGAGACCGCCGCGATTCTCAACCAGGCCTCCGAGCGGGCGCTGGTGATCCTCGACGAGATTGGCCGCGGCACCGCCACGTTCGACGGCCTGTCGATCGCCTGGGCGGCAATCGAGCATCTGCACGAACAGAACAGGTGTCGTTCGCTGTTCGCCACGCACTATCACGAGCTGACGGCGCTGTCGGCCAAGCTGCCGCGGCTGTTCAACGCCACGGTGCGGGTCAAGGAATGGCGCGGCGAGGTGGTGTTCCTGCACGAGGTGCTGCCGGGCTCCGCCGACCGCTCCTACGGCATCCAGGTCGCCAAGCTGGCCGGTCTTCCCGCGAGCGTGGTGTCGCGCGCCAAGTCGGTGCTGGCCAAGTTAGAAGCCAACGACCGCGGTCAGCCCAAGACGCTGATCGACGACTTGCCGTTGTTCGCCATCACGGCCCGCGCGCCGGCCGAGGCCGCACCGCCGAGCGAAGCCGAGCAACTGATCGTAGCAGTGAAAGCGCTACATCCCGACGAGATGTCCCCGCGCGAAGCGCTCGAGGCGCTGTATGCGCTGAAGGCGAAGCTACCGCAGTCGTTGGGGTTGGTTTTGGGGGGGGGGGGGGGGGGCGCCCCCCCCCCCCCCCCCGCCGCCCCCCCCCCCCCGAGCGTGGGGGGCGAGCTCAGAGAGCCCCTCAAGCCCGCCGACGCGGAGGAGGATGG
>NZ_QYYD01000039.1 GCF_003591005.1 Rhodopseudomonas palustris | reverse complement strand
GCATCCAGGCTACGGGCCACGCATGGGGCAGTCGACCTTGTAGCCTCGATGAAGCGAAGCGCAATCGAGGGCGGCAGCTCGCCACGGCGGACGTTTTGCGGGAGATTGGCGCTGTCCTGGATTTCGCTTCGCTGCATCCAGGCTACGGGCCACGCATGGGGCAGTCGACCTTGTAGCCTCGATGAAGCGAAGCGCAATCGAGGGCGGCAGTTCGCCACGGCGGACGTTTTGCGGGAGATTGGCGCTGTCCTGGATTTCGCTTCGCTGCATCCAGGCTACAGGCCGCGCATGGGGCAGTCGACCTTGTAGCCTCGATGAAGCGAAGCGCAATCGAGGGCGGCAGCTCGCCACGCCCGACCTCTTTGCGGGAGATTGGCGTCATTGCGAGCGAAGCGAAGCAATCCAGCGCCGCGCACGGAGCTGGATTGCTTCGTCGCGGAGCCTGTACTCGGACGGCGCGAAGCGCCGATCCGGGTGCTCCTCGCAATGACGTGGAGAGGGCGGTGCGATCGCGATGGCGATTCGCAAGTAGCGGTGGCCGCAATGCCCGACACTTCATGCGCAGGCGAGAACACACCAATCGCCACATCCTCAGCAGCCGGTATCAGTTTGTTTCGTTTCTAACAGCCGCCCCCCTTGATGTCGTCCGCGAACCGGCGATGTCGGATTCTAAACATCTCCGCACATTCCACGCGAAGCCTAACTAACTGCGCGAAATCTCACGCATTTTCGCCTTGCTCAGCGACTGGCACGGTCGTTGCAAAACAGGGGTCAGCAAGGCGAGGCACCGTTGTGAGCATTCTGCGAAGCAACGTCCGCATCTGAGCCGTGCGACGGTTTTGAACTGAATGAGGCTGCGCGGTCCGGCGCACATCGATCAAGCGGCATTAGGTCAACGGAGAGAAAACATGTCACTTCGGCAAATCGCATTCTACGGCAAGGGCGGCATCGGCAAGTCCACCACCTCGCAGAACACCCTCGCGGCGCTGGTCGATCTCGGCCAGAAGATCCTGATCGTCGGCTGCGATCCCAAGGCGGACTCCACCCGCCTGATCCTCAACACCAAGATGCAGGACACCGTGCTCAGCCTCGCCGCCGAGGCCGGCTCGGTCGAGGACCTCGAACTCGAAGACGTGATGAAGATCGGCTACAAGGGCATCAAGTGCACCGAAGCCGGTGGCCCGGAGCCGGGCGTCGGCTGCGCCGGCCGCGGCGTCATCACCGCGATCAACTTCCTCGAAGAGAACGGCGCCTATGAGGACGTCGACTACGTCTCCTACGACGTGCTCGGCGACGTGGTGTGCGGCGGCTTCGCGATGCCGATCCGCGAGAACAAGGCCCAGGAAATCTACATCGTCATGTCCGGCGAGATGATGGCGCTGTATGCCGCCAACAACATCGCCAAGGGCATTCTGAAGTACGCGTCGTCGGGCGGCGTCCGCCTCGGCGGCCTGGTCTGCAACGAGCGCCAGACCGACCGCGAGCTCGACCTTGCCGAAGCGCTGGCCAAGCGCCTGAACTCGCAGCTGATCCATTTCGTGCCGCGCGACAACATCGTGCAGCACGCCGAGCTGCGCCGCCAGACCGTGATCCAGTACGCGCCCGACAGCCAGCAGGCCAAGGAGTATCGCACCCTGGCCGACAAGATCCACGCCAATGCCGGCAAGGGCACGATCCCGACCCCGATCACCATGGAAGAGCTCGAAGAGATGCTGCTCGACTTCGGCATCATGAAGACCGACGAGCAGGCGCTCGCCGAGCTCGCCGCGAAGGAAGCCGCCAAGGCCGCCGCCGCGTCCGCCTGATCCGACAGCCGGGCCGGCCGCCTCGCGCGGCCGGCTCCCCGGCGGCCCCAGACACGAGGAACATTCGATGAGCACCGCAGTCGCAGAATCCCCCGCGGACATCAAGGAACGTAACAAGCAGCTGATCGGCGAAGTCCTGGAGGCCTATCCGGACAAGTCGGCCAAGCGTCGCGCCAAGCATCTCAACACCTACGAGGCCGAGAAGGCCGAGTGCTCGGTCAAGTCCAACATCAAGTCGATCCCGGGCGTGATGACGATCCGCGGTTGCGCCTATGCCGGCTCGAAGGGCGTGGTGTGGGGCCCGATCAAGGACATGGTCCACATCTCCCACGGTCCGGTCGGCTGCGGCCAGTATTCCTGGGGTTCGCGCCGCAACTATTACAAGGGCAACACCGGCATCGACACTTTCGGCACGATGCAGTTCACCTCCGACTTCCAGGAGAAGGACATCGTCTTCGGCGGCGACAAGAAGCTCGGCAAGATCATCGACGAGATTCAGGAGCTGTTCCCGCTCAACCGCGGCATCTCGGTGCAGTCGGAATGCCCGATCGGTCTGATCGGCGACGACATCGAGGCGGTGTCCAAGGCCAAGACCAAGCAGTACGACGGCAAGCCGATCATCCCGGTGCGCTGCGAAGGCTTCCGCGGCGTGTCGCAGTCGCTCGGCCATCACATCGCCAACGACGTGATCCGTGACTGGGTGTTCGACAAGGCCGGCGACAAGATCGCGGCGTTCGAATCCACCCCCTACGACGTCGCCATCATCGGTGACTACAACATCGGCGGCGACGCCTGGGCCTCGCGCATCCTGCTCGAGGAAATGGGCCTGCGCGTCATCGCGCAATGGTCCGGCGACGGCACCATCGCCGAGCTGGAGAACACCCCGAAGGCGAAGCTGAACATCCTGCATTGCTACCGCTCGATGAACTACATCACGCGGCACATGGAAGAGAAGTTCGGGATCCCGTGGGTCGAGTACAATTTCTTCGGCCCGACCAAGATCGAAGCGTCACTCCGCGAGATCGCCTCGAAGTTCGACGACAAGATCAAGGAAGGCGCCGAGCGCGTCATCGCCAAGTACAAGCCGCGGATGCAGGCGATCGTCGAGCGCTATCGCCCGCGCCTCGAAGGCAAGAAGGTCATGCTCTATGTCGGCGGGCTGCGTCCGCGCCACGTCATCGGCGCCTACGAAGACCTCGGCATGGAAGTGGTCGGCACCGGCTACGAATTCGGTCACAACGACGACTATCAGCGCACCACGCATTACGTGAAGGACGGCACGCTGATCTACGACGACGTCACCGGCTACGAATTCGAGAAGTTCGTCGAGAAGGTGCGGCCCGATCTGGTCGGCTCCGGCATCAAGGAAAAGTACATCTTCCAGAAGATGGGTGTGCCGTTCCGCCAGATGCACTCGTGGGATTATTCCGGCCCGTATCACGGCTATGACGGCTTCGCCATCTTCGCCCGCGATATGGACATCGCCATCAACGCCCCGGTCTGGAAACTGACCAAGGCACCTTGGACCTGAACCCCTTCGTCACGCGGGCTTCCGGCGTGATCCGCCGGAAGCGCCGTGTCACCGAAATCCTTGGGAAAGAACATCACCATGACCGAGACCGCAGAAAAGATCCGGGATCATTTCGATCTCTTCCATCAGCCCGAATACGCCGAGATGATGGAGAACAAGCGCAACAAGTTCGAGAACTCCGTCGGCCAGGCCGAAGTCGCGCGGGTGTCGGATTGGACCAAGACCAAGGAATATCAGGACAAGAACTTCGCCCGTGAGGCCCTGGTCATCAATCCGGCCAAGGCCTGCCAGCCGCTCGGCGCGGTGTTCGCCGCGGTCGGCTTCGAAAAGACGCTGCCGTTCGTGCACGGCTCGCAGGGCTGCGTCGCCTATTATCGCAGCCACTTCTCGCGCCACTTCAAGGAGCCGACCTCCTGCGTCTCCTCGTCGATGACCGAAGACGCCGCGGTGTTCGGCGGCCTCAACAACATGATCGACGGCCTGGCGAATTCCTACGCGCTGTACAAGCCGAAGATGATCGCGGTCTCGACCACCTGCATGGCCGAAGTCATCGGCGACGACCTCAACGCGTTCATCAAGAACGCCAAGGAAAAGGGCTCGGTCCCGACCGACTTCGACGTCACCTACGCCCACACCCCGGCCTTCGTCGGCAGCCACATCACCGGCTACGACAACGTCATGAAGGGCATCGTCGAGCATTTCTGGGACGGTAAGTCCGGCACGGTCGAGAAGCTCGAGCGCAAGCCGAACGAGTCGATCAACTTCCTCGGCGGCTTCGACGGCAACACCGTCGGCAATATCCGCGAGGTCAAGCGGATCTTCGATCTGTTCGGCATCGACTACACCATCTTCGGCGACAACAGCGACGTCTGGGACACCCCGGCCGACGGCGAGTTCCGGATGTACGACGGCGGCACCACGCTGGAGCAGGCTGCCAACGCCATCCACGCCAAGGCGACGATCTCGATGCAGGAATTCTGCACCGAGAAGACCCTGGCGACGATCGCCGACCACGGCCAGGAGGTGGTCGCGTTCAACTCGCCGATCGGCATCTCGGGTACCGATCGCTTCCTACAGGCGGTGTCGCGGATCACCGGCAAGCCGGTTCCCGAGGCGCTGACCAAGGAGCGCGGCCGTCTGGTCGACGCCATCGGCGACTCGAGCGCGCACATCCACGGCAAGAAGTTCGCGCTGTTCGGCGATCCCGACCTGATCTACGGCCTGGCCGAATTCATCCTCGAACTCGGCGGCGAACCGACCCACATCCTCGCCACCAACGGCAACAAGAGCTGGGAAGCCAAGACCAACGCGCTGCTGGCGTCCTCGCCGTTCGGCAAGGCCTGCAAGGTCTACGCCGGCAAGGATCTGTGGCACCTGCGCTCGCTGCTGTTCACCGAGCCGGTCGACTTCATGATCGGCAACACCTACGGCAAGTATCTCGAGCGCGACACCGGCACGCCGCTGATCCGCATGGGCTTCCCGGTGTTCGATCGTCACCATCACCATCGTTCGCCGATCTGGGGCTACCAGGGCACGATGAACGTGCTGGTCAAGATCCTCGACAAGATCTTCGACGAGATGGACAAGGCGACCAACATCGCCGGCAAGACCGACCTCAGCTTCGACATCATCCGCTGATGCCCAAGACGATGACGAAGTCTCGGACTACCTGATCCTCAGGAGTGTCGCATGAGCCGGCTCGCAGACAAGATTCAAGAGGTCTTCAACGAGCCCGGCTGTGCGGCCAATCAGAAGAAGCCCGAGAAGCAACGCAAGAAGGGCTGCAGCAAGCCGCTGCAGCCGGGGGGCGCAGCCGGCGGCTGCGCCTTCGACGGCGCCAAGATCGCGCTGCAGCCGATCGTCGACGTCGCGCATCTGGTGCACGGCCCGATCGCCTGCGAAGGCTCGTCCTGGGACAATCGCGGCACCAAGTCGTCCGGTTCGAAGCTGTATCGCACCGGTTTCACCACCGACATGGGCGAGAACGACGTTATCTTCGGCGGCGAGAAGCGGCTGTTCCGGTCGATCAAGGAAATCATCGAGAAGTACGATCCGCCCGCGGTGTTCGTGTATCAGACCTGCGTGCCGGCGATGATGGGCGACGACATCGTTGCTGTCTGCAAGGTAGCGGCCGAGAAATTCGGCAAGCCCTGCGTCCCGATCATCTCGCCCGGCTTCGTCGGGCCGAAGAATCTCGGCAACAAGCTCGCCGGCGAGGCGATGCTGGACTACGTGATCGGCACCCAGGAGCCGGAAGTCACGACCCCCTACGACATCAACATCATCGGCGAATACAACGTCGCCGGCGAGCTGTGGCAGGTCAAGCCGCTGCTCGATGAGCTCGGCATCCGCATTCTGTCGTGCCTGTCGGGCGACGCGCGCTATCACGAAGTCACGCAGTCACACCGTGCCCGCGCCGCCATGATGGTGTGCTCGACCGCGATGATCAACGTCGCCCGCAAGATGGAAGAGCGCTACGGCATCCCGTATTTCGAGGGCTCGTTCTACGGCATCAGCGACACCTCGGAATCGCTGCGCCAGATCGCGCGCCTCTTGATCCAGCGCGGCGCCGACGCCGAGCTGATGGACCGCGTCGAAGCGCTGATCGCGCGCGAAGAGGCCAAGGCGTTCGCCGCCATCAAGGCCTACACCCCTCGGCTCGAAGGCAAGAAAGTGCTGCTGATCACCGGCGGCGTGAAGTCTTGGTCGGTGGTGGCGGCGCTGCAGGAAGCGGGCCTCACCATCGTCGGCACCAGCGTCAAGAAATCGACGAAGGAAGACAAGGAGCGGCTCAAGGAAATGAGCCCCGACGTCCACCAGATCGACGATCTGCGCCCGCGCGAGATGTACAAGATGCTCAAGGAGGCCCAGGCCGACATCATGCTGTCCGGCGGCCGCTCGCAATTCGTCGCGCTGAAGGCCCGGATGCCCTGGATGGATATCAACCAGGAGCGCTCTTACGCCTATTGCGGCTATGTCGGCATCGTCGAGATGGTGCGGCAGATCGACAAGGCGCTGTCGAATCCGATCTGGGATCAGGTCCGTGCGGCGCCGCCGTGGGAAGAAGTCACTTGGGAGAGCCGCGCCGACGCCGCCAACGCGGCCGACGCTGCACAGAACGCTGCCGCGGCGATGCCCGCCGCGCGCGTGGCGTGAGGAGAGGGCGATGGCCAAGATCGTTCCCCAGACCAAATCCTGCACCGTCAATCCGCTGCGGATGAGTCAGCCGCTCGGCGCGTCGCTGGCCTTCATGGGCCTGCGCAACTGCATGCCGCTGCTGCACGGCTCCCAGGGCTGCACCTCGTTCGGCCTGGTGCTGTTCGTGCGGCACTTCCGCGAGTCGATCCCGATGCAGACGACCGCGATGAGCGAAGTCGCGACCGTGCTCGGCGGTTTCGAGAATGTCGAGCAGGCGATCGTCAACATCGTCGGCCGCACCAAGCCCGACGTGATCGGCATCTGCACCACCGGCGTCACCGAGATCAAGGGCGACGATCTCGACGGCTTCATCAAGGAAGTGCGACGCAAGCACCCGGAGCTCGCCAACGTGGCGCTGGTGTCGGTGTCGACGCCGGACTTCAAGGGCGCCTTCGAAGACGGCTTCGCCGCCACCGTCACCCGCATCATCGAGACGCTGGTCGAGGCGCCGGCGCCCGGCGCGCCGCGCGATGCCAAAAAGCTCAACGTCCTGGCCGGCAGTCATCTGACGCCCGGCGACATCGACGAGCTCCGCGACATTATCGAGGCGTTTGGATTGCAGCCGACCTTCCTGCCGGACATCTCCGGCTCGCTCGACGGCCATCTGCCCGACGACTTCACGCCCACTACTCATGGCGGCGTCTCGGTCGCCGAGGTCGCGGCGATGGGCACGGCGACGCACACGCTGGTGCTCGGCGAGCAGATGCGTGCCGCCGCGATGGCGCTCGAAGCCAAGGCCGGCGTGAAGTTCACGCTGCTGCGCCGCCTCACCGGGCTCGCAGCCGGTGACGAACTGATGGCGACGCTGGCGAAGATCAGCGGCCGGCGGGTGCCGCAAAAATATCGCCGCCAGCGCAGTCAGCTGGTCGACGCGATGCTCGATGGTCACTTTTATTTCGGCGGCAAGCAGGTCGCGATCGGCGCCGAGCCCGACATGCTGCTCAACATCGGCGGCTTCCTCGCCGACATGGGCTGCACGGTCAGCGCCGCGGTCACCACCACGACCTCGCCGATCCTCGCACAGGTGCCGAGCGAGGAAGTCCTGATCGGCGATCTCGAAGATCTCGAACGCCGCGCCGAGGATTGCGATCTGCTGCTGACGCATTCGCACGGTCGCCAGGCGGCGGAGCGACTCGGCGTGCCGCTGTTCCGCATGGGCCTGCCGATGTTCGATCGCCTCGGCGCCGCGCATCAGGTCGCGGTCGGCTATCGCGGAACCCGCGATCTGATCTTCAGCATCGGCAATGTGTTCATTGCCGCCATCAAGGAGCCGGATGTCAGCAGCTGGCGTGAGGCCGCTGCTCGTCCGGAACGGTTCGATGCGCCGATTACGGCTCATTAGTTCGGAAGCGAAGGAGACTGCCGATGATCAACAACGGAGACGAGGCATGAAGGTCGCCTTCGCCACCCAGGACCTCGCGCGGGTCGATGCGCATTTCGGCTGGGCTCGCAACATCGCCATCTACGAAATCACGCCCGACGACTACCGCTTTGTCGAAGCCGTGCAGTTCGCCGAGGAAAAGGAAGACGGCAACGAGGACAAGCTGGCCGCCAAGATCGACGCGATCCGCGACTGTGCCATCATGTACTGCACGGCGATCGGCGGCTCCGGCGCCGCCCGCGTCGTCGCCGCCCAGGTGCATCCGCTCAAGCTGCCGCAGCCCGAGCTGATCACCGACCTGATCACCAAGCTGCAGGGCGTGCTGCGCGGCGTGCCGCCGCCGTGGCTGCGCAAGGCGCTGATGAAGGGCGAAGAGCGTACGTTCGATTTTGCCGACGAGGCCTGACATGACCGATGTAACGACTGCCGACGCCGCCACAGAAGCAGCCTTGGACTCGCTGTTCGTCAAGGAACTGATCAAGCAGCTCCGCGCCCAGGACACCCACGGCGTCTGGGACGGCAAGTCCGATCTCAAGCTTCTGGAGCCGTTCATCGTCGACAAGGCCAAGCGCCGCGAGATCCCGATCATGGGCGATCCGGATCCGGAGACGCTGTGGCGGATCGAGCTGTTCTACAATGCGGTCGCTCTGTCGATCGAGCGCGACACCAAGGTGATGGTGTCGCCGATGATGAAGATGCATCACGAGGGCTTCGGCCGCATGATCCTCAGCGCCGGTCGGCTGATCGTGATCAACAAGCACATGCGCGACGTGCACCGCTTCGGCTTTGACAATCTCGGCAAGCTGGCGGCCGAAGGCGACAAGCTGGTCGCCGCGGGCGTCCAAATGATCCTCAAATATCCCGACGTCGCCAACCTCTGAACCGGAGCGAAAGCCGAATGTCCGACATCGAAACGCTGAAAGCCGAAATCAAGAAGCTGTCGGCCCGCGCGACGACGATGAAGATGAACTTGCACGATCTGTCCGAGGAACTGCCGATCAACTGGCAGAACATCATGACGATCGCGCAACAGACCCAGGATGCCTACGCGGCCCTTGAAGCTGCGCGCAAGGCTTTGAAAGAGCTGGAAGCCAAGGCCGCCTAGGCGACCGCGTGCGACCGCTCGCATCGCGCGGCAGGTGCCGCGCTGCAGGAGCATCAGAATGGCTGTGTTTTCCACCCGCGACGGTCAGCCTTGGGAGCCGACCTATCTCACCGCGATCGACGACAAGAAGTGCATCGGCTGCGGACGTTGCCACAAGGTGTGTTCGCGTGACGTGATGCATCTGATGGGCGTCAACGAGGACGGCGAACTGATCGCATGTTCGGGCGACGACGATGATGACGATGAAGAGTTCGTCCGCAAGGTGATGGTGCTCGACGCCGCCGGCAACTGCATCGGCTGCTCGGCCTGCGTCCGGGTCTGCCCGAAGGCTTGCCAGACTCACGTCAAGGCCAGCGAACTCGGCCTGTAAAGGAGCGATCATGCGCGGCGCGGTGGAGGGGGATCGGGAACGTTTGTCGCTGCCGCTGCGCGCCGCTGCCGCCGGCTTCGCCTTCTCACCGGCAGTCGTTTACCGCGCGCTCACCGGCATGATGCCTGCGGAGGCGCAGATCGATGATGACCGGGCGTTCGATCGGCATGTACTGGCATCGATCCTCTCGGCTGCAATCACCGAGCCGGGCGCGATCACCAAACGCTGCGGCCTGTCGTCGGATGAATTTACCGCGCTGATCATCGCTCATTTCGCTCATGTTTCGGTGCTGCTGTCGGTGCTGGCGCTGGACGAAGCGGAGATCGACGACGAAGCCGCGATGCTGCGCGACCTGCTGCTGAAGCATCGCTCGACCACCGGCGAGGTCGGCCGCTGGCTGGCCGCGATGGTGGCGCGCCGGGCGATCGAGCCGGAGCATCTGTGGGAAGATCTTGGTCTGCGCGATCGGTCGGAGCTGACGCGCCTGCTGAACCGCCACTTCGCACCGCTGGCGCAGGGCAATACCCGCAACATGCGCTGGAAGCGCTACTTCTACCGCAAGCTTTGCGAGGATGACGGCCTGGTGATGTGCAGCACGCCATCCTGTGCGCAGTGCAACGACTTCGCCGAGTGTTTTGGCGACGAAACCGGCGAGAGCCGCATGGCCGCGCGGCGGCGTGAGGTAGAGCTGGCGGCGGTCGCGTCGTAGCGGCTGCCTCTCCGACGACAAAGGACCCGTCCACACCCGTCATTGCGAGCGCAGCGAAGCAATCCAGAAGCTCCGTGCGCGGCGCTGGATTGCTTCGCTGCGCTCGCAATGACGGGGAGGGGTGGTCGTGTTAGCTGCGAGCGACTGTCGGAAACCGTCGTCTTCCGACCATGTCGCAACTCCGACATTCGTCGAGCCAGCGATAAGACTAACAATTCCAGCAGCTTGCCTCGCCGCTTCAGCATGGCACAGCGGTTGCAACTGCTCATGTCGGACCCAACGCAAGGAGCCGATCATGATCATTCTGACCGAACAAGCCGGAAATGCCGTTAAAGCGGCGATGTCGCGCGCGGGCAAGACCGAGGGGGGATTGCGGGTCATGGTCGAGGCGGGCGGCTGCGCCGGCTACAAGTACTTGATCGGTCTCGACCCCGCGCCGCGAGAGGATGATGCAGTGGTCGAAGCCGGTGGTGTCCGGGTGTTTGTCGATCCGGATTCGCAGCCGCTGCTGAACGGTATGACAATCGACTTCGTCGAGAGCCTGGAAGGCTCCGGCTTTACCTTCGACAACCCCAATGCCGAGAACAAATGCGGCTGCGGCAAGTCGTTTGGTTGAGGCAAAGCTGAGGAAAGCTTCAGGCAGGAGTCGTTGGTCATGCTTAGCAATCTCGACAGGCTCGACGACCACTTTGTCCGTCCGCGGAACGCCGAAGTGCTGCTGCTGGCGAACGCGGTCGGCTCGTTCGGGTCGCTGCGGTGGGGCGACGCGGTCAAGCTGATGCTGCGGATCGATCCGCGAACTGGTCGCATCGACCGCGCGACCTTCCAGGCTTTCGGCTGCAGCGCGGCGATCGCCGCCGCCTCGGCGACGACAGAATTAATCAGCGGCAAGACGCTCGACGATGCGGCGGCGATCAGCGCCGCCGATATTGCCGACGCCGTCGGTGGCCTTCCGGCCGAGCGGATGTACTGCGCGGTGATGAGCTACGAGGCGCTGCAGCGCGCGATTACGTCGTATCGCGGTGGCGCGGTGATGCGCGAGGGGGAGACGACGCCGTCGTGCAAATGCCTCGGCGTCAGCCAGATGATGATCGAGCGGACTATCCGCTTCAACCGGCTCACCAGCATCGAGCAGGTGACGCAATACACCAAGGCGGCCGGAAGCTGCAGCTCCTGCTTCAAGCAGATCGAAGGCCTGCTGGTGCGCGTCAACGCTGAGATGGTCGAGGATGGACTGATCGCCAAGCATGACGCGTATCAGCTCGGCTCGACGCCGCAGCGGGCGGTCGATCTCAAGCCGCGCGGCGAGCCGCAGCCCGGCACCAACATCTTCTCGGCCAAATCCGCGCCGGCGCATCTGCGGCCGACGCCGCGGCCGGAGCCGGCGCGCGCGGCGCCGACTGCGACGACCACGCTCGAACTCGACGCACCGACACAGGCGACGATGATCGCCGAGGCGCTCGACGAACTGCGTCCGCATCTGAAGCGTGACGGCGGCGATTGCGAACTCGCCGGCATCGAGGGCAACACGGTGTATGTCCGGTTGTCGGGCAATTGCGTCGGCTGTCAGTTATCATCCGTGACGCTGTCGGGCGTACAGGCCAAGCTCGCCGACAAGATCGGCCGGCCGCTGCGCGTGGTGCCGGTGTCATGAGTGCAACCGCCGGGCAGCCCGCCGACATCGTCTATCTCGACGCCAATGCGACGACGCGCACCGATCCGCGCGTGGTCGATGCGATGCTGCCGTTCTTCTCCGGTTACTTCGGCAATCCGTCGTCGAAGCACGCGCTCGGCGGCCATGCGGCGCGGGCGGTGAAGCGCGGCCGCGAGCAAGTGCAGGCGCTGCTCGGCGCCGCGTCGCCGCAGGAACTGATCTTCACCTCCGGCGGCACCGAGAGCATCAACACCGCGATCCTCTCGGCCTTGGAAGCGATGCCGCGGCGGCGCGAGATCATCACCACGGCGGTGGAGCATCCGGCCGTGATGGCGCTGTGCGCCTTCCTGGAGAAGACCAAGGGCATTCGCGTCCACGTCATCCCGGTCGATCGCCAGGGCCGGCTCGATATCGCAGCCTATCGCGCGGCGCTGTCGGATCGCGTTGCGCTGGTGTCGATGATGTGGGCCAACAACGAGACCGGCGTGCTCAACCCGGTCGCGGACCTGGCCGAACTCGCCAAGGAATGCGGCGCGCTGTTTCACACCGATGCGGTGCAGGCCGTCGGCAAGTGTCCGATCGATCTGCAATCCACCGCGATCGACATGCTGTCGCTGTCCGCTCATAAGCTGCACGGGCCGAAAGGCATCGGCGCGCTGTATGTCCGCAGCGGCGTCGCCTTCAAGCCGCAGATCAAAGGCGGCCAGCACGAGCGCGGCCGCCGCGCCGGCACCGAGAACGTGCCCGGCATCGTGGGCCTCGGCATCGCGGCCGAGCTCGCCGGCGCCGCGATGGCCGACGAAGACATTCGCGTGCGCGGGCTGCGCGACCGGCTCGAGCGTGAGATCCTGGCGCAGGTCGATCATTGCGTCGCGGTCGGGGCGCGCGCCGAGCGGCTGCCAAATACGTCGAGCATCGCGTTCTCCTTCATCGACAGCGAGGCGATCGTCACGCTGCTCGATCGCGCCGGCATCGCCGCCTCGATGGGCTCGGCGTGTTCCACAGGCTCGTTCGAGCCCTCGCATGTGTTGCTGGCGATGAACGTCGCCGAGGAGGCGGTGCGCGGCGGCGTGCGGTTCTCGCTGTCGCGCGACAACACCAATGCCGACATCGACCGGGCGCTCGAAATCATTCCAGGCGTGATCGCCAAGCTGCGGGCGATCTCGCCGTTCTGTGCCAATCAGGGTGCGTCGCAGGCGCTGGGGCGTGCTCATGTCTGATGTTGTCGCGACGCCAACGCTCCCGGTCGTGCTCAACGACACCACGCTGCGCGACGGCGAGCAGGCGCCGGGTGTCGCCTTCTCGGCCGCCGAGAAGCTCGCGATAGCACGCGTGCTTGCCGCTGCCGGCGTGCCGGAGATCGAGGCGGGGACGCCGGCGATGGGGCCGGACGAGATCGCGGCGATCCGCGGCATCGTCGAAGCCGGGCTGCCGCTGACGACGATCGCGTGGTGCCGGATGCGCACCGAGGACGTCGATGCCGCGCTTGCGGCCGGCGTCGCGATGGTCAACGTCTCGGTGCCGGTGTCGGACGTACAGATCGCCGCCAAACTCGGCGGCAAGCGCAGCAACGCGATCGAGACGGTGAAGCGCGTGGTCGGTTACGCCCGCGACAAGGGGCTCGACGTCGCGGTCGGCGGCGAAGATTCGTCGCGGGCCGATCCGGCGTTTCTGGCCGAAGTGATCGCCACGGCCAAGGCGTCGGGCGCGCGGCGCTTCCGCATCGCCGATACGCTCAGCGTGCTCGATCCGTTCGGTAGCTTCAAGCTACTCGCGGCGCTGCGTGCGACCACCGATCTCGAGCTGGAATTCCATGGCCACGACGATCTCGGTCTCGCCACTGCCAACACGCTGGCGGCGGTGCAGGCCGGTGCGACCCATGCGTCGGTCACGGTGATCGGGCTGGGCGAACGCGCCGGCAACGCGCCGCTGGAAGAAATCGCGGTGGCGCTGAAGCAACTTTACGGACGCGACACCGGCGTGGTGCTGTCGGAACTGCGCCACGTCGCCGACGTGGTCGCCGAAGCCGCGGCGCGGACCATCCCGCTCAACAAGGCGATCGTCGGCGAACACGTTTTCACCCACGAGTCCGGCATCCATGTCGACGGCCTGCTCAAGGATCAGCGTACCTATCAGTCGCTTGACCCGCTGCTGCTCGGCCGCGCCAACCGCATCGTGATCGGCAAACACTCCGGCCTGTCGGCCATCACCTCGTCGCTCGCCCGGCTCAATCTGCCGGCGACCGCCGACGAGGCGCAAGGCATCCTGGCCCGCGTCCGCCGCCACGCCGTCGCCCACAAGGGCCCGGTCGGCAACGAGACCTTGACGGCAATCTGGCGCGAAGTCCGCGACCGGCGGATGTCGAGCTGTGCGGGGCATTAGATCATGGGGCTCGACCTCTCCCCGTCATTGCGAGGAGCGAAGCGACGAAGCAATCCAGCCCAGTGCACGACGCTGGATTGCTTCGCTTCGCTCGCAATGACGGCGGGGAGAGGCTGGCGCCCAACCTTAGGCGAAGGAGAGTGACATGAGTACGTCCCTGGCGACCACGACCACCGCGTCGGCTGATATCATCGGCCAGCTGCAGCGCGCCGGTTCGGCGGAGGAGTTCTTCCAGCTGCTCGGCGTCGCCTACGACCCGAAGCTTCTCAATGTCGCACGTCTGCATATCCTGCGGCGGATGGGCCAGTATCTCGCCGGCGAAGATCTCGCCGGGCTGCCAGGCGATGAAGCCGCGGCGCGCTGCAAAGCGGTGCTGGAGCGCGCCTATGCGGACTTCGTGGCATCTTCACCGCTCGACCAGCGTGTCTTCAAAGTGCTCAAGGACGCAGTCGCGCCGAAGGCCCCGCGCAAGGCAGCCTTCGTCTCGCTCGACGCGCTGAAGTAATCGGGGGCGTAAACCTCGCCGAGCTCACATACTTCTCCGTCATGGCCGGGCTTGTCCCGGCCATCCACGCCTTGCCCCAAGCACGACGTCATTGTGAGGAGGCGCGCAGCGCCGTCTCGAACCATGGGCCGCGCGTGCCGCGTGGCCCCATCCTTCGAGACGCCCGGCTTCGCCGGGCTCCTCAGGATGAGGGCTCAGTGCAGTTGGTAAGGCTGTGTCGCCTGCGTGAGTGGGCGTTGAGGGTCTCTCTCCAACCCGCTGTCGCCTTCCTGACAAGTGTCACACTTGTCGGGTCGCCTCCACGGCGAAAGCCGGAGCCGTGCCGCGGCGGATCGTGCAACACCTTGCTTTCCCGCATGAATCTCGCTGTACGCAAAGTTGGTACGGCCCTTGCTGATAGCTCTGTGTCAGCTGAACGCGGAGCACATCATGCATATCGTTGTTTGTATCAAGCAGGTCCCGGACTCGGCGCAAATCCGCGTGCATCCGGTCACCAACACGATCATGCGCCAGGGCGTCCCGACGATCATCAATCCTTATGATCTGTTCGCGCTCGAAGAGGCGCTGCGGCTGCGCGATCAGCTCGGGGGCGAGGTCACGGTGCTGACCATGGGGCCGCCGTCGGCCGAGGATTCGCTACGCAAGGCGCTGACCTTCGGCGCCAACCGCGCGGTGCTGCTCACCGACCGCTTCTTCGCCGGCGCCGATACGCTCGCCACCAGCTACGCGCTCGCCGCTGCGATCCGAAAGATCGGCGCAACCTTCGGTGCGCCCGATATCGTGTTCACCGGCAAGCAGACCATCGACGGCGATACCGCGCAGGTCGGCCCGGGCATCTGCAAGCGGCTCGACTTCCTGCAGCTCACTTACGTCTCGAAGGTCTCGTCGGTCGATCTCGCAGGCCGCACCATCGAGGTCGAGCGTCGTTCCGAGGGCGGCGTGCAGGTGCTGCGCAGCACGCTGCCCTGCCTGATCACCATGCTGGAAGGCACTAATCAGGTGCGCCGCGGCTCGATGCAGAACGCGCTGAACGCCGCCCGCGCCGAGGTGGTGAAGTGGAGCGCGCAGGATGCCGGCGTCGAGGACATCTCGAAATGCGGCCTGCGCGGCTCGCCGACCGTGGTGAAGCGCGTGTTCGCGCCGACGCCGCGCGCCGAGAAGGCGAAGGTCGTCGAGGCCGCCGGCCAGCCGCCGGCCGAGGCGTTGATCGACGAAATCTTCAAGCTCCGCCCCAAGCTCGAAGCCGACATGTTCGAGCTGGCCCGCGGGTTCTGACATCTCTTACAAGAAAGCCGTTCCGATGAGTCAGCCAGCCAAGCCTGCACCGCAGCCCGCCGGACGCGCCTCCGCCAAGAAGGAGCTGTCCGAGCACTTCAAGCAATACAAGCACGTCTGGGTCTTCATCGAACAGGAGCGCGGCCACGTGCATCCGGTGTCGTGGGAGCTGATGGGCTCCGGCCGCCGGCTTGCCGACAAGCTCGGCGTCCAGCTCGCCGCCGTGGTGATCGGCCCCAAGGGCGAGGCGACGCAGGCCGCGGTGGCGGAGTCGTTCTGCTACGGTGCCGATCTCGCTTACGTCTGCGCCGACGACGTGCTCACCGATTATCGCAACGAGTCCTACACCAAGGCGCTGACCGATCTGGTCAACACCTACAAGCCGGAGATCCTGCTGCTCGGCGCCACCACGCTCGGCCGCGATCTCGCCGGCGCGGTTGCGACGACGCTGCTGACCGGCCTGACCGCCGATTGCACCGAGCTCGAGGTGGATAGCGACAACTCGCTCGCTGCAACGCGTCCGACCTTCGGCGGCTCGCTGCTGTGCACGATTTACACGCTGAACTTCCGGCCGCAGATGGCCACGGTGCGGCCGCGCGTGATGTCGATGCCCGACCGGGTCGAGAAGCCGATCGGCCGCGTCATCGAATTCCCGCTCGGTTTGGTCGAGGCCGACATCGTCACCAAGATCCTGGCCTTCGTGCCGGATCGCGACAAGGCGACCTCGAACCTCGCTTATGCCGACATCGTCGTCGCCGGCGGCCTCGGGCTCAACTCGCCGGAGAATTTTCAGCTGGTGCGCCAGCTCGCCGGCGTGCTCGGCGCCGAATATGGCTGCTCGCGGCCGCTGGTGCAGAAGGGCTGGGTCTCGGCCGACCGTCAGATTGGCCAGACCGGCAAGACCATCCGGCCGAAGCTGTATATCGCCGCCGGCATCTCCGGCGCCATCCAGCACCGCGTCGGCGTCGACGGCTCCGACCTGATCGTCGCGATCAACACCGACAAGAACGCGCCGATCTTCGACTTCGCCCATCTCGCTCTCGTCACCGATGCGATCCGGCTGCTGCCGGCGCTGACCGAAGCGTTCCGCAAGCGGCTGTCGCCGCACACCCGCGACCGGATCGCGAGCTAACAGGAGGCTGCCATGATCGAGGAACGTTTCGACGCCATCGTGGTCGGCGCCGGCATGGCCGGCAATGCCGCGGCGCTCACCATGGCCAAGCGCGGCCTGAAGGTGCTGCAGATCGAGCGCGGCGAGTATCCCGGCTCGAAGAACGTGCAGGGCGCGATCCTCTACGCCGACATGCTGGAGAAGCTGGTGCCCGACTTCCGCGAGGACGCGCCGCTGGAGCGGCACCTCGTCGAGCAGCGGTTCTGGATGATGGACGGCAAGTCGCACACCGGCCTGCATCATCGCTCCGACGACTTCAACGAAGAGAAGCCGAACCGCTACACCATCATCCGCGCGCAGTTCGACAAATGGCTGTCGAGCCGGGCGCAGGAAGCCGGCGCGGTGGTGCTGTGCGAGACCACGGTGAAGGAACTGGTCAAGGACGCCTACGGCAAGGTGATCGGCGTGCTCACCGATCGTGATGGCGGCCAGGTGCACGCCGATGTCGTGGTGCTGGCCGAGGGCGTCAACGGCCTGCTCGGCACCAAGGCGGAGCTGCGCGAACGGCCGACGCCGGACAATGTCGCACTGGCGGTGAAGGAAATGCACTTCCTGCCGCGCGAGACCATCGAGGCGCGCTTCAATCTGAAGGGCGACGAAGGCGTAGTGATCGAGGCGGCCGGCACGATCTCGGCCGGCATGACCGGCATGGGCTTCCTCTACACCAACAAGGAGTCGATCTCGATCGGCATCGGCTGTCTTGTCGCCGATTTCCAGAAGAGCGGCGAGACGCCCTATGATCTGCTCGACCGCTTCAAGAAGCACCCGTCGATCGCACCGCTGATCGAGGGCTCGGAAGTCAAGGAATATGCCGGGCACCTGATTCCGGAAGGCGGCTTCAACGCCATTCCGCAGCTCTACGGCGACGGCTGGGTCGTGGTCGGCGACGCCGCGCAGCTCAACAACGCGCTGCACCGCGAGGGCTCGAATCTGGCGATGACCTCGGGGCGGATCGCCGGCGAGGCGATCTTCCAGGTCAAGTCGCGCAAGGATCCGATGACCAAGCAGAACCTGGCGCTCTACAAGACCATGCTGGACGACAGCTTCGTCATCAAGGACCTAAAGAAGTACAAGGACATGCCGGGCCTGCTGCACATCCAGTCGCAGAACTTCTTCCTGACCTATCCGCAGCTGATCAACAAGGCGCTGCAGAATTTCGTGCGGGTCGATGGCACGCCGAAGCTGGAGAAGGAGAAGACCACGATCAAGTCGTTCGTGTCGGCGCGGTCGTGGGGCGGATTGTTCGGCGACGCGTTCCGCTTCGCGCGGGCGTGGCGCTGAGCGCGGATCAGTTCATCCAAATCGGAGAGGCCATCATGACCACGGAAGCCCCCATTCGGGTCGAAGACAAGCTGTTCCAGAACCGCTATCTGGTCGACGTCGGCAATGCCCATATCAAGGTGAAGCCGCATACCAAACCGTCGCCGCAACTGCTGGCGCTGCTGAAGGTCTGCCCGGCGCATTGCTACGAGCTGAACAGCAACGGCCAGGTTGAAGTGACGCCCGACGGCTGCGTCGAATGCGGCACCTGCCGGGTGATCGCCGAAGGCGGCGGCGATATCGAATGGAACTACCCCCGCGGCGGCTACGGCGTGCTGTTCAAGTTCGGGTAGGTCTTCGCCACACCGAAAGCCTTCGTCATGCCCGGGCTCGTCCCGCCTGCGCGGCCGAAGCCGCCTCGGCGCGCCGCCTCACGCACAGCCTCTCCGTCATTGCGAGGAGCGCAGCGACGAAGCAATCCAGCCGCGTGCTCGGCGCCCTGGATTGCTTCGCTTCGCTCGCAATGACGGACTCAGCAATCGCGGCAGGTTTTCGTATTGACGCTGGCGGCATCTCCAAACAGGAGCAGAGACCGTCCTCAAACCGCGGGCTTCAGCACCGCGTCGGCGCGCAGCCTCACGCACAGCCTCTCCGTCATTGCGAGGAGCGCAGCGACGAAGCAATCCAGCCTCGTGCTCGACGCCCTGGATTGCTTCGCTTCGCTCGCAATGACGGACTTACCAGTCGCGGGACATGCTGCCGCCCACGCTGGCGACAACTGATAAACACGGGGTCGGTCGTGTAATCACGCCGCCGAATTCAGCACCCTCTCGGCAGCAGCGCGGACGCGCTGCGGGATCAGGCCGCGGCGAGACAGCCAGTGCTGGATGCGCGGCGAATCGATCATCGCCTCCTCGGCAAGGCCGTTCGTGAATTCGCGCCAGCGCGCGATGTGGCGCTCCGGGACGCCGACGATCACCGGAATGCCGAGATCGACCGCCTCGGTGATGGCATCGGCGAGGCCGCCGCCGCCGGCTTCGAGCTGGCCGAACTTGTTGACGATCAGCAGCTCTGGGCATTTCTGAAACGACGCACTGATCAGCGCCGCCGCGTCCTGCATGGCGGCGGGATCGACCCGACAGCCGGCGGCCTGCGGCGTCTGATCGTCTGCAAGTTGCAGGATGATCCGCGACGACAGCTCCTCGATTTCCATGTCGCAGCGCGGGGTGCCGTCACGCGTCGCGTGATAAGCGACGATCCCGGCGATCGCGACGCCGTTGTCGCGCAGCCGATAGCCAAACTCGGAAATCATCCGGCAGGCCGCTGCCCCGTCCGAATACACGAGGGCCAGTATCGAAGGTCTGCCGCTTCGGCCGAGAGTGTACCCCATCGCTGTCCGCCACGCTCCAATAAGACTTTCGCATGATGAAATGACAGAATCGGCGGGCTCCGGCTTTGCGACAAATCAATCTCGATAGCAGGGGTGAATCGTTGGAAATAGTCTCGGAGGCGCCGGCAGAGCGTGACCCGTGTTCCGGACAAGCGTGGCGCTACGCGCTGCGCGCCGATTCGGGAGCACCGGTCAGCTACCTGATCCGCGGCAAGGGAAAGGCCGGAGCGGATCCGCGCACCACGCCGTGAGAGCGGCGTGCTGCGTAGCGTCCGGGGCAGGTGAAAAGGAGCTTAGTTGGCGCCGAGCAGGGATGTGACCGGGCGCTGAGCCGCCGGCATCAGCATCGTGCGCAGCTTAGCGTAGACGCGGACGGCGAGGCCGAACAGCTTCGGCTGGGTGCGGCGGCAGAATGCGATCTTGCGGATGTGGCCTTCGACGTGCCAGCGCGCGCTGGCGCCGTCCTTGAAGAAGATCACGTCGCCCGGGCCGTAGCGCTTCGCCGGCATGCCTTCGCTTTCGATCACCACCGAGCCTTCGAGGATGCAGATCGTCTCGTCGATGTCGTAGTGCCACTCGAACTTGCCCTCGGTGCACTGCCAGATAATCGTCGAGGCCATGCCGTCGGCGCTGCGCGACAGCGTGCAGTTGGTGGCGACGGGATTGCCCTCGATGATCCACGACGGCTCGATAGGGGCGGGCTTCAGCTCGACATTGGTGTTCGACGTGAGGATCAGCTCGGTGGACATCGGGTGGGCTCCTGGTGATGTGCTGCGGGTGCGTCGAAATGATGCGGAGTAACAGCCGCTCAGGCTGCCTGCAGTTGCTGGCGCCGCAGAACGAGGCGTTCGATGGTTTCGACTGAGGTGAAGTTCTCCGGCGTGATGTCGGATTGCGGCAGCGTCAGGTCGAACGCGGCTTCGACGCCGAGCATCAGATTGACCATCTCCATTGAGGTCAGGCCGGCGTCGGCAAGGCGCGTATCGGGCTTCACGCGATTGGCGGTTACGTTCTGAGCCAGGATCGATTGCACCAGTTCGAGGATCTTGGTCTGAACCGCCGTGGCCGTCTCCGCCTGCATGGCAACCTCCGTGTTGGTGTTTCGCGCGCGGTCCGGCGGATGCCGATCTGCCGTCGCGCGCGTCCCGATTAGTCGCGATGTAATCGCAGAAAACTTGCAAAAACAATCGCGGCGCATTGTCTGAAAATGGTGTTCGCATCTTAACACTAACGGGAAAGGCGCAAATTTTCTGCATTTGGAAAAGCCCGGATTAACCGTCGGATTCGATCGCAAATTGATTCACTTTGAATCATCTCGACGGCGGGCGGCCTCCTCCCTAGCGTGGCGTTGGCAACATCCAGCGCCGCACCGATTGCGCATAGCGATGCCCGACTAATCACCTGCATTGTCCGTCTCGAAGGGAGGCCCGACACCATGGCGATGATGACTGATCACGCAGTTCCCGACTTTGCCGCGTCGGCCGTTTCGTTCCGGCACGCTGCTGTCCCATTGGCGCAACGCGTGGCACAGGTGGCGGCGATCGCGGCGGCAGAGGCTGACAGCGTCGACCGCGAGTCGCGGTTTCCCGCTGCCGCGATCGACGCGGCACGTGCGCACGGTCTGCTCGGCGCGCAGATCCCGGTCGAGTTCGGCGGCGAAGGGGCCACGGTCCACGAGGTCACCGAGATGTGCTACGCGCTCGGCCGCGCTTGCGCCTCGACCGCGATGATCGTGGCGATGCATCAGACCAAGGTGGCCTGCCTCGTCCGTCACGGCCGCGGCAGCGTGTGGCACGAGCAACTGATGCGGCGGATCGCTGACGAGCAGTTGCTGCTGGCGTCGTCGACCACCGAAGGCAACAATGGCGGCAACATCCGCGCCAGCGCGGCGGCGGTCGAAGTCACCGCCGAGGCCGTGGCGCTGGTGCGCGACGCAACGGTGATTTCCTACGGCGCCCAGGCGGACGGCGTGATGACGATCGCGCGCCGCGCCAACGACGCCGCGGCCTCCGATCAGGTGCTGGTGGTGTTCACCAAGGACGACTACACGCTGCGGCCGACGCTGGGCTGGGAGACGCTCGGCATGCGCGGGACCTGCAGCCGCGGGTTCGAACTCAAGGCCAGCGGCCTCGCCGCGCAGGTGTTCGCGGAGCCCTACGATCGCATTCACGCCCAGACCATGACGCCGGTAGCGCATCTGTCGTGGTCGTCGGCCTGGGCCGGCATCGCGGCGGCTTCGGTCGAGCGCGCGCAGGCCTTCATCCGCAAGGCGGCGCGGGGCGCCGGCGGCCAGCTGCCGCCCGGCGCAGCGCATTACAATGCGGCCAAGCGCTCGCTGATCAAGCTGCGCGCGCTGATCGGCGCCAATCTCGACGCGTACACGGCGGCGGAGTTCGACGAACGTGCGCTCGGCTCGCTGGATTTCCAGTCCGCCATCAATCTCCTCAAGGTCGAAGCTTCGGAACTCGCCGTCGAGACGGTGATGAGCGCGATGCGCGCTTGCGGCCTGGCGGGCTATCGCAACGACGGCGACTTCAGTATCGGCCGGCATCTGCGTGACGTGCTGTCGTCGCCGCTGATGATCAACAACGATCGCATCCTCGCCAACATCGGCACCGCCAGCCTGATGGCCGCCGTGCCGGCGACGCTGCGCGACTGATCACCGACACCCTTACAGGAGGCCACCAGCATGAATGTCGCACTTCGCTCGGCTCCGTCCATCGTCGCCGCGCAGCCGGTCGATCCGCTCGATCATCTCGCCGCCCATCTGTTTCACCCGCTCGGCGCCGACGGCGTCTATGCGCGCACCGCGCTGTATGAAGGCATCGTCGACAAGCTCGCGGCGTTGATCTCTCGGCATCGCGAGGCCGGCACCGAAGTAATGCGGTTC
Source organism: Rhodopseudomonas palustris (assembly GCF_003591005.1). GTDB lineage: Bacteria > Pseudomonadota > Alphaproteobacteria > Rhizobiales > Xanthobacteraceae > Rhodopseudomonas > Rhodopseudomonas palustris_K. The sequence goes on along the minus strand of NZ_QYYD01000039.1, from coordinate 6,250 downwards.
CCGCCGGTGATGAGCCGGGCACAACTCGAGAAGTCGGGTTATCTGAAGAGCTTCCCGAACCTGCTCGGCTGCGTCTGCGGCCTGCACGGCACCGAGCAGGATATCAATGCGGCGGTGAGCCGGTTCGACGCCGGCGGCGACTGGACGACGTCGCTGTCGCCGGCCGATCTCGTGCTGTCGCCGGCGGCCTGCTATCCGGTGTATCCGATCGCGGCGAGCCGCGGCCCGCTGCCGGCCGGCGGCCTGCGCTTCGACGTCGCCGCGGATTGCTTCCGCCGCGAACCGTCGAAGCATCTCGACCGGCTGCAATCGTTTCGGATGCGCGAATATGTCTGCATCGGCGCGCCGGCGGATGTTGCAGCGTTTCGCGAGCGCTGGATGGTTAAGGCGCAGGCGATCGCCCGCGATCTCGGCCTGGCGTTCCGGGTCGACACCGCGTCGGATCCGTTCTTCGGCCGCGTCGGCCGGATGAAGGCGATCAGCCAGCAGCAGCAGGCACTGAAATTCGAGCTGCTGGTGCCGCTGCGCTCGGAAGAATCCCCGACCGCCTGCATGAGCTTCAACTATCATCGCGAGCATTTCGGCGTGACCTGGGGCATCGACGACGCGGACGGCGCCCCCGCCCACACCGGCTGCGTCGCCTTCGGCATGGACCGGCTGGCCGTCGCGCTGTTCGCGACGCACGGCATCGACACCAGCGCATGGCCGGCGAGCGTGCGCGAGGTGCTGGCGCTGGATTGATCGGCGCTCACACCAGCCTCTCCGTCGTTCCGGGGCGCGCGTAGCGCGAACCCGGAACCTCGACCGAGCAACCAACCTCTCCCCGTCATTCCGGGATGCGCTGCGCAGCAGCGCAGGCCCGGAATCCATACGCCCTGACGAAGCGGTGAAGCACGGCGGTGCGGCTGCTGTGCTCTATCACGAGTCTAGGGGATATAGATTCCGGGCTCGTGCAGCTTCGCTGCCCGCCCCGGAATGACGAACGATAGGTGAGGGAACGCGGCCTAAGCCGTATTGCCGGCGTCGATGGTCTGTACCGACCCGGTGATATTCCGCCCGCCGTCGCCGAGCAAATACTCGACCATCCGCGCCACGTCGTCGGCTTCGGCGAGGCGGCGGAGCGCGCTGCGGCCTGCGATCTTGTCGCGGCCGTCGCCGGCCAATCCGGACGTCAGCTCGGTGTCGATGAAGCCTGGCGCGATCGCGTTCACGGTGATGCCAACCCGACCGACCTCGCGCGCCAGCGACCGCGTGAAGCCGATCGCCGCCGCCTTGGTGGCGCCGTACACCGAGAGACCATTGTAGCCCGTCGAGCCGATGATCGACGACATGTTGATGATGCGGCCGCCGCCGTCCGCCATCATGTTGCGCACGATGTACTTGGTCAGTACCAGCGGCGAGGTCACGTTGATGCGCAGCAGCGTCTCGATCTGGCTGTTGTGCATCGTCGCCAGCACGCCCTCGGTGCCGATGCCGGCGTTGTTGACCAGGCCCCAGATCGAGCCGAACTCGCGACGCAGCTCCTTGACGAAAGCCGGAATGGCGTCGATCTCGCCGAGATCGAACGGCTTGAACGCGATCGAGCCGGGGCCATTCGCTGCGGCGGAGGTCGCAGCTTGCAAATCGTCACTCTCGCGCCGCGCCACGGCGATCACGCCATAGCCGCCGGCGGCGAGACGTCGCGCGATCGCCAGCCCGATTCCGCGGCTGCCGCCGGTCACCACGACCTTACGCATGGCGGGCCAGCTTGCCGGAGGCGGTGACGTCGAGCTGCGGCACGAAGTTGATCACCGCCGGCACCTTGTGGGCCGGCAGCGCGTGCCTGCATTCCGCAAGAATTGCTTCACGGATCTCGCCGGTGCGCCCCGAGTCCGAGACGTTGGCGAGCAGCACGTCGGCGACCACCAGCGCGCCGGTGATCGGGCTGCGCCGCGAGCGGATCCGCACCATGCGCACCGCGGGGTGACGGTTGATCACGGCTTCGACTTCCTCGGGGTGCACCTTGAGGCCGCCGACATTGATGATGCCGTCTCGGCGGCCGACGAAGTAGTAGCGATCGTCGCGCAGCTCGACCATGTCGCCGGTGTCGATGAAGCCGTCGGCGTCCGCGAGCGCCGGCGCGCTGGCTCCGACGTACGTATGCGCGGTGCGGCCGGAGCGGATCCGCAGCGAACCGTCCACCACCTTCATCTCGACGCCGTTGGCGCTGCGGCCGATCATCGTGGCCGGAAAGCCTTCGCGGCCGTCGTTCACTGCAAATCCGACGCCGGCTTCGGTCGACGCGTAGGCATGGCCGATCGACGCATCCGGGAAGGCGCGGCGCAGGCTGTCGAGCACCGCCTGGTCGGCGATCTCGCCCGACAGCCGCACATAGTTCGGACGGAAATTCGCGATCGCGGCGCTCATCAGCGCCTTGCGCCAATGCGACGGCGTGCCGGAAATATGCGTGACGCCGCGCGCGGCAAGCCGCGCCAAATGCTCGAACACCTGCTCGCCCGGCGCCGACAGCACCATCGAGCCGCCGCCGAGCACGGCGCGCAGGAAGATCTGCAGGCCGCCGTAACGGCGGATGTCGTAGAACGTCGCCCAAGTCGGGGGCGTGCCAGTCGGCGGCGTGCCGGTCGGCGCGCCGTCGGCCACGATCGCGCCGGTCAGCGCCGCCAGCGTGTGCGCCACGATCTTCGGCGCGCCGGTGGTTCCCGACGTCAGCATCAACCATTGCGTGCTGTGCGACAGCTCCGGCAACTCGGCAGGCTGGAGCGGCAGCGCGGCGGGCACGATCAGGTCCACGCCGAGATCCGCCCAGCGCGCCGGATTATCGGTGACGATCGCGTCGATCTCGGCATCCGCGATCAGCGACGCCGCGTAGTCCATGTTGAAATCCGGCGGACACAGCAACATCCGGCGCGCGACGCCGTCGAGCTCGATCATCGCGATGCCGCTGAGGAGCTGCGTCGACAGCGACAGCACGACGGAGCGGCCCGCCAGCCGCGGCAGCCGGCCGCCCAGCACGGTTCCGCGCGCGATGTCGGCGACTGCGATGGTCTCAGTCGCGTCGGACAGCGTGCGGTCGCTCACACCGGCCGCAAGGTAGTTGCGCAGCGCGCAGATTTCACGCGGGGACATTCTCATACGCCTTGATGAAATCGCCCAGCGTCACCGGAAAGATCGCGTCGTCGGCGGTGGTGAACGGATCGACGCCGAGGGTGTCTTCGAGCCGCGCCACCAGGATGGCGAAACACAGCGAATCAAAGCCCGATTGGTGGAGTACCAGATCGTCGGTGAGTGCCGGCAGCTTGCGGTTCTGCTCGGCTGCGATCTCTTCCATCATCTTCACAATCGTTAACCGTACAGACATCGTTATTTCGCCTTCCTGATCGATCCGTGAGACAAACACCATAGGGCGCAAACATGAAGCGAATCTATGTACGTAGCGCGCAAATCCGGTCGATTGGTAAACACTGATGAACGCCCCGCAAGTACGCTGCCGTGAAATCGCCGAAGCCGATCTCGAAGCGGTTTCGGAGCTGCTGACGCGGGGATTTTCGGGCCGCACGCAAGACTACTGGCGCAGCGGTCTGCAGCGCCAGCGCGCGCGTAATATCCCCGAGGCGTGTCCGCGCTACGGCTATCTGCTCGAGGCCGACGGCCGGCCCGTCGGCGTGCTGCTGCTGATCTATGCCGAGCGCGGTTCCGGCGCGCTTCGCTGCAACGTGTCGAGCTGGTACGTCGACCCGGAGTTCCGCAACTACGCGACGATGCTGACCTCGATGGCGCAGAAGAACAAGGCGGTCACCTACGTCAACATCTCGCCGGCGGCCAACACCTGGCCGATCATCGAGGCTCAAGGCTTCCGGCGCTATTGCGCCGGCATGTTCGTCGCCGTGCCGCGGCTGTCGCGCGCCGAGCCGGGTATGCGGATCGACCGTATCAACGCGGACACGCGCGTCATGGCCGGGCTGCCGAAAGCCGAGCTCGAACTGCTGCGCAGCCACGCCGCCTATGGCTGCCTGGCGCTGGTCGCGCGTGTCGGTGCCGAGGCGATGCCGTTCATCCTGCTGCCGAAGCGGATGAAGCACGGCCGCTATCCGACGCCGGCGATGCAGCTGGTGTATTGCCGCGACGTCTCGGAGTTCGTGCGTTGCGCCGGTGCGCTCGGCCGCGCACTGCTGTGGCGCGGCGCGCCGCTGGTGGCGCTCGACGCCAACGGCCCGATCGACGGGCTCCGTGGTCTTTACTCGGATTCGCGTGGGCGGAAGTACTTCAAGGGGCCGAACCCGCCGCGGGTCGGCGACCTCACCGAAACCGAACTGGTGCTGTACGGGCCGTGACGGCCGCGCCTTACAACAGGGAAACGCCATGCATCAAATGCTGAAGAGCCGCACCGCCGCCGAGGCGCTGGTCGATCAATTGGTGAACTGCGGCGTCAAGCACGTGTTCTGCGTGCCAGGCGAGAGCTTCCTGCCGGTGCTCAACGCGCTGCGCGACCGCGACATTACCATGACGGTGTGCCGCCACGAAGGCGGCGCCGCGATGATGGCCGAAGCGATCGGCAAGGCGACCGGCCAGCCAGGCGTCTGCTTCGTCACCCGAGGGCCGGGCGCTACCAATGCGTCGGCCGGCATCCACGTGGCGCGGCAGGATTCGACGCCGATGATCATGTTCGTCGGCCAGGTCGAGCGCAGCGTCAGAGAGCGTGAGGCGTTCCAGGAACTCGACTATCGCGCCGTGTTCGGCAGCATGACGAAGTGGACCACCGAGATCGACGATCCCGACCGCGTCACCGAGCTGGTCTCGCGCGCGTTCTACACCGCGACCAGCGGTCGGCCCGGTCCGGTGGTGGTGGCGCTGCCCAAGGATGTGCTGGGCGAGCGCGTCAGCGTCAGCAACGCGCCGGGCTACAAGCAGGTCGAGACCTCGCCGGGCGACGAGGAGATGCAGGAGCTGGCGGCGTTGCTGGCGAGCGCGCAACGGCCGCTCCTCGTGCTCGGCGGCAGCCGCTGGAATTTGAAGGCGCGCGAACAGATCGCCGAGTTTGCAACGCGCACGGGGCTGCCGATCGCCACCAGCTATCGCCGCGGTACGCTGTTCGACGTCATGCATCCGCGCTATGCGGGCGATCTCGGGCTCGGCCCCAACCCGAAACTGGTGGCGCGCGCCAAGGCGGCGGATCTGTTGGTACTGATCGGCGGCCGGCTCGGCGAAATTCCGTCGCAGGGCTATTCGCTGCTCGACTCTCCGGCTCCGGCGACCAAGCTGGTGCACATCCATCCCGGCGCCGAGGAACTCGGCCGGGTGTATCGCCCGCAGCTCGCGATCCACGCCTCGCCGATCCGCTTCGTCGCGGCGCTGAGCAAGCTCGACATCGCGCCGCAGGCGGAGTGGCGCGACGCGGCGGATGCGGCGCATGCGGAGTATCTGGCCTGGACCCAGACGGCGACGCCGCAGCCCGGCGACGTCAATCTCGGCGACGTGATGGTGTGGCTGCGCGACAATGTGCCGGACGACACCATCCTGTGCAACGGCGCCGGCAACTACGCGTCATGGATCCACCGCTTCTATCGCTTCCGAAACTACATGACGCACATCGCCCCGACCTCGGCATCGATGGGCTACGGCATGCCGGCGGCGATCGCGATGCAGCGGCTGCACCCGGAGCGGTTGGTGCTGTCGGTCAATGGCGACGGCGACTTCCTGATGAGCGGCCAGGAGTTCGCGATCGCCGTGCAGTATCGGCTGCCGATCATCACGATCATCGCCGACAACGGCATGTACGGCACCATCCGTATGCATCAGGAGCGCGAATTTCCGGGCCGCGTCGCCGCGACCGAACTGCACAATCCTGACTTCGCCGCCTACGCCCGCGCCTTCGGCGGCTTCGGCGCGACGGTGGAGAAGACCGCCGAGTTTGCGGCCGCTTTTGCGGCGGCGCGTAGCTCGGGATTGCCGTCGATCATTCATCTGAAGATCGATCCGGATGCGATTTTGCCCGGGGCGACGCTGTCGAAAATCAAGCAGGCGGCGCTCGCGAAGGAATGAGGCGGCGCGTCATCCGCGCATGACCCGTCGCGTCCTCCGCCCCCAGTCCCGGGGGGGGGGGGGGGGGGGGGGGGGGGGGGGGGGGGGGGCGGCGGGGGGGGGGGGGGGGGGGGGGGGGGGGGGGGGGGGGGGGGGGGGGGGGGCGCCCGCCGGGGCGGGGGGGGGGGGGGGGGGGGGGGGGGGGGGTGGGGGCGGGGGGGGGGGGGGGGGG
>NZ_QYYD01000038.1 GCF_003591005.1 Rhodopseudomonas palustris | reverse complement strand
CCCCCCCCCCCGCCCCCCCCCCCCCCCCCCCCCCCACCCCCCCCCCCCACCCCCCCCCCCCCCCCCCCCCCCCCCCCCCCCCCCCCCCCCCCCCCCCACCCCCCACCCCCCCCCCCCCCCCCCCCCCCCCCCCCCCCGCGGGGGGGGGGGGGGGCCCCCCCGCGCGGGGGGGGGGGGGGGCCCGCGAAGAGTTCATCCGCTGTGCCCGCCGCTCACCCCACCCCGGTCCGCATCTGGCTGCGCGAGTTGCGGACCGACCCTCCCCCTCCAGGGGAGGGTGAAGAAGGTGCCGTCGTGCCGGGCCAAGCGGATTTCCTTCTCCCAATCGAGGTCGCGTCTTGAAGATCAAAGACCTCACAAACAAAAAAGGCCCGGCTTGCGCCGGGCCTGATCTGGTGGTCGATGCGATGCGGCTCAGGCCGCTTCGTCGGTGACGGTGTCGTCGCCATCGGCGTCGAGATCGCCGTCCGCGTCGGCTTCGCCCTCGGCGTCCGCCTTGGCGCCGCGGCGCGGGCTCTTGGCGAGCTGGCCTTCGACTTCCTTGATGGCTTCGGTCTCGGTGACCTGCTGGACGACTGCGATTTCGCGCGACAGCCGGTCGAGCGCCGCTTCATAGAGCTGGCGTTCGCTGTAGGACTGCTCCGGCTGCGACTCCGAGCGATACAGGTCGCGCACCACCTCGGCGATCGCAACGATGTCGCCGGAGTTGATCTTCGCTTCGTATTCCTGAGCGCGGCGCGACCACATCGTGCGCTTGACGCGGGCGCGGCCCTTCAGGGTCTCCAGCGCCTTCTTGACCAGCGCCGGGTCCGACAGCTTGCGCATGCCGACATTGGCGACCTTGGCGGTCGGCACCCGCAGCGTCATCTTGTCCTTGATGAAATTGATGACGAACAGTTCGAGCTTGGCGCCCGCGATTTCTTGTTCCTCGATCGCCAGGATCTGGCCGACGCCATGCGCCGGATAGACCACGAACTCGTTGGCCTTGAAGCCCTGACGCTGGGTCACGGCCTTCTTCGGCTCTTCGGCCTTCGGAGCGGGCGCCGGCTTCGCAGCCGCCGGCTTCACCTCCGGCTTCGCAGCCGCCTTCGGCGCGGCGGGCGCGGCCGGTGCAGCGACGGAAGGCTTGGCGGCGGACTTGGCGGCAGGTTTAGCGGAGGCAGCCTTGGTCACGGTCGCCGCGGCGTCGGGTTTCGCAGTCTTGGATGGCATTGCACTTCTTTTGGTTTTCGAGGACTTGAGGGCCGTCACCGGTGCGGCTTGAGCCTTCGCGGTGGAACCCTTAGCGGTTGCGACCTTGGCGGCGCTCGCTTTCGCGCTCGGCGCCTTGGCGGCCAGTGACTTCGAAACCGAAGTCTTCGATGAGGCAGGCTTCGACACTGAAGCCTTGGAAATCGTCGATTTGGACCCCGCGGTCTTGGTGGTCCGCGGGTCCTTGGAAGAAGTACGGGATCGGCTATTGGTTGCGCTGCGGCTGCCAGCGTGCTTGGCACCCTTCGAGGAAGCACTCATTTTACGCGTTTTCTGTGACACAGCCTGCGCGTGGAACCGCCACGCCCCTGTTGGTTGTTTTTGACGGGATCCCTTCCCGGCCGCAAAAACGGCATGCCGAGTGTGTAGAATGTGCCAAATATAGCACATTTCCCGCAAAAATCAATGATTTATGACGAATCGGCCCGGTACCGTTGCGGTGCCGGGTCGACTGATCATCAACAGGGTTAAGCAGTGTCTGAAAACCGCGTCCGTCGATACGATCGGACGAGAGGTTGTGGGCTCAGTCGCCGGTGCCGGGTTCCTTCGAGAAGAACTTCTCGAACTTGCCTTCCTGGCCATCGAACTGCTTGGCTTCTTCCGGCGCGTCTTTCTTCTGGGTCAAATTCGGCCAGGTCTTGGCGTATTCCGAATTCAGCTCGAGCCACTTCTCAAGACCCGGCTCGGTGTCGGGCTTGATCGCATCGGCCGGGCACTCGGGCTCGCACACGCCGCAATCGATGCATTCGTCCGGATGGATGACCAGCATATTCTCGCCCTCGTAGAAGCAATCGACGGGGCAGACTTCAACGCAATCGGTGTATTTGCACTTGATGCAGTTTTCAGTGACGACGTAAGTCATCCGAAGCTCCGGAACGGTTCTAATTTTGAGTGTTTGCGTACCGCAGGTGTCCAACAGCCGCAAGGTGAAGATGCCTAGTCCCGTGGCACTTCGAGATCGGCATAAAGTCCAGTAACCGAGGTCGCGTCCCCGCGGCGCTCGGCAAATCCAATCACTTTCAGCACCCGCACGCTACGATCCAGCGCAATCGTCACGACGTCGCCGACCTTGATGCCGTGACCCGGGGAGGTCTCGCGGGTGCCGTTGATGCGGACGTGGCCGCTTTCCACCAAGGCGGCCGCCGAGCTGCGGGCCCTGACGACCCGCGCATGCCACAGCCATTTGTCGAGACGCTGCCGCTCCACGCACCACCCAGGTTCGGCCGCGCCGGCGCGCGGCGTGACTTAGTCCTTGCGGCCGGCCAGCTGCTCCTTCAGCGCAGCAAGCTTGGCGAACGGCGAATTCGGATCGATCGGCCGATCGCGTTCACGCGGTGGCGCGCTGGAATGCACCTGGCGGTGCGAGCCGCCGCCCTGATTGTCACGACCACCCTTGCCGCCCTGAAACTTGTCGCGGCCCTTGAAGCGTTCGCGCGGCGGCCGGCCTTCGCCCTGCGCCTCGCGGCGCGGAGCGCCGTCGCCACCTTCACGACGATCGCGGCGGAAGTCACCCTTGCCGCGGCGGCCGCCTTGATCCGGCCGGTCCTGACGCGCGCCGGCTTCGCCGTCGGCATTGGCCTGACCACCCTGACCTTGCTGCGCGCGGTGATGCGGACGCTTGTTGCGGTCGTGACGCGGACGATGCTCGTCCGAACGGCCGCCCGGCCGCCAGACTTCGATCAGATCGGGTTGCGGCTTGGCTTCGGCGACCGCAGCGGCCTCAGTTGCGGGCGCTTCAGCAGCCGTGGCTTCAGCAGCGGGCGCTTCGGCTGTCGCCGTATCGGCGGGCGCCGCCTCGGTAGCAGCAGCCTCGGGAGCTAAGGCTTCGGCCGCCGAGCTGTCGGCCGCAGCGGCTTCGCCGGCCGTTGCATCCGCTTCGGTCAGCGCGGCGACCTCAGACGAGTTCGCTTCGGCGGGCACGGCGTCGACCGGCTCTCCGGCCGCAGGCTCCTGCGCCGCGGGTTCAGCAGCGGCCTCTGCTTGATCGGCAGGCGCGGCCTCGGGGGCGGCTTCCGGCGCCTCGGGCGTTGCCACGGATTCGAACGCGATCGCGCCGGCCAGAATGGCGTGGTCTTCGGCTGAGAGCGCGGTGTCGGCCACAGGTGCGGCCTCGACCGGCGCCGGCTGCGGCGCTGGGGCCTGCGGCAGCGGCGGCCGCTTCTCCATGCGATAGCCGAGCGCCTTCAGGATCGAGGCGAAATCTTCGCCGGCCGAGCCGGTCAGCGACGTCATCGCCTGGGTGACGACGAAGCTGCGGCCGTCGAACGCGCCGGCCGGTTTCTCGCCCGGCGCGCCTTCACGCCAGGCCAGCGCCGGACGGATCAGGTCGGCCAATCGCTCCAGGATGTCGACCCGCACGGCGCGCTCGCCGCACAGCTTGTAGCCGAGCGTCCGATAGGCATCGCGATCCAGCGCCTTGTCGACCGGGAACGAGGTGCGTCCGCTGCTGGCCAGATGCTGCGCGCCGGACAGCGCCGACAGGTCGACGTTGTCGAGCTTCTGCGCCCACAGCAGCGACGCCAGCGCGCGCGCCGCCGGCTTCAGCAGCGACGGGATGTAGATGTGATAGGCGCCGAACCGCACGCCGTATTTGCGCAGCGTGGCGCGCGACGGCTGGTCGAGATCCTTCATCTCGGACGCGATCTTGCTGCGCTCGATCACCCCCAGCGACTCGATCAGCTGAAACGCGATGCCGCGGCCGATGCCGGTGATGTCCTCGGCCTTGCCGAGTTCGAACAGCGGTCCGAGGATCTTCTCGATATGGGTCTTGAGCCAGAGATCGAGCCGGGTCTGCACGGCTTCGCGCGAGGCGCCGGCCAGACGATCGTCGGCGATGATGCGCAGTCGCGGCCGCAACACGTCGTCGGAGCCGACCAGCCGCGCCACCGCGTCGCCGGTCCAGCGCACGATGCCTTCGGAGGTCAGCACGAATTGCTCGTCGGGCGCGCCCGACAGCTTCTCGGCGCGGGAGTCGATCTCACCGGCCAGGGCCTTCTGCGCGGTCGCCTGCAAGGCCTTCGCATCGGATCCCGCTTCGGCGGAATCCGGGGCGAAAGTAAAGCCGTCGAGACGACCGATCACATGTCCCTCGACGATGACCTCGCCGGTCTTACCAATTTCCGTATTCAACATCGTGTTTTCCCGCAGGCGGCGCATCAATACACTGGTCCGACGATCTACGAAACGTTCCGTAAGCCGTTCATGCAGCGCATCTGACAATTTATTTTCAATGTCGCGCGAAATGCCTTGCCAGTGTTCAGGATCGGCCAGCCAGTCGGCCCGGTTGGCGACGAAAGTCCATGTCCGGATCTGCGCGATCCGCGCCGACAGAGTATCGATGCCGCCGTCGGTCCGGTCCGCCTGGTCGACCTGCGCGGCGAACCATTCATCCGGAATACGCCCCTTTCGCATCAGGAAGCGGTACAGCGTCGTTACCAGTTCGGCGTGGGCCGCGGGTGCGATCTTGCGATAATCCGGGACCTGACAGACGTCCCATAGCCGCTCCACGGCAGCGGCGCCATGCGCCATCCCGCGCATTTCGCCATCGCGGGCGACGTGTTCGAGCACTCGAAGGTCTTCGGCGACCGGGGCGCGGGTCAATCCCTCCTGCCGCGGCGATTCAGCCAGCGACACCTGCAGGGCGCCAACCGAGCCGAAATTCAGCGCCGAATTACGCCATTGCAGCATCTTCACCGGCTCGAAGGCGTGGTTTTGCAGGTTATTGACCAGTTCGGGCTCGAACGGCGCACAGCGTCCGGTGGTGCCGAAGGTGCCGTCGCGGGTGGCACGGCCGGCGCGGCCGGCGATCTGGCCGAACTCGGACGGCGTCAGCCGGCGGAATTGATAGCCGTCGAATTTGCGGTCGGACGCGAAGGCGACGTGATCGACATCGAGATTGAGCCCCATCCCGATGGCGTCGGTGGCGACCAGATAATCGACGTCGCCGGACTGAAACATCGCCACCTGGGCGTTGCGGGTGCGCGGCGACAGCGAGCCGAGCACGACTGCGGCGCCGCCGTGCTGGCGCTTGATCAGTTCGGCGATGGCGTAAACTTCGTCGGCGGAGAACGCCACGATCGCGGTGCGCCGCGGCTGCCGGGTCAGCTTGCGGTCGCCGGCGAATTCGAGCTGAGACAGCCGCGGCCGGGTGACGACGCTGACGCCGGGCAGCAGCCGCTCGATGATCGGCCGCATCGTCGCGGCGCCGAGCAGCAGCGTTTCGTCGCGGCCGCGACGGTGCAGAATGCGGTCGGTGAAGACATGGCCGCGCTCGAGATCGGCGGCGATCTGGATTTCGTCGACGGCCAGAAACGACACGTCGAGATCCCGCGGCATCGCCTCGACGGTCGAGACCCAGAACCGCGCCTTGGGCGGCTTGATCTTTTCCTCGCCGGTGACGAGCGCGACGGCGCCCTCGCCGACCCGGTCGACGATCTTGTTATAGACCTCGCGCGCCAGCAGCCGCAGCGGCAGGCCGATCAGGCCCGACGGATGCGCCACCATCCGTTCGATCGCCAGATGGGTCTTGCCGGTATTGGTCGGGCCGAGCACTGCTGTAACGCCGGCGCCGGGCGCCCGGTCATTGGTAAACGGCGCGGAAAACCTGTTGGGCATTTGGACTGTGTTTCTGCGTGTCTGCGGTCAGAGATGTGTCACATTGCGACGCCGCGGCGCACGCCGGTTAAGCGGTGGAACGAGTCTGGAACGAAACGCGGCCGAATCGCAGACTCGCCAAGTTCAAGGTCGCTCCGCCGCAACATCTCGCGTTGCGCGAGACTTTTGGCCACCAGATCAGGGGGTGGCCGGAACATCAACGCCCGAAAACCCTGTGCTCCTGTGCGCCGTCATGCGTTCCGGGATTCCGGCGAGAGTCAACTGGATTCGAGGAACGCCCAAATGCACTGGCAGGCGGCGCGGTCGACTAGGCTACTGGGTCCGCGAGACCGCTTTCGGCGGCGTGGCGGTCGTGACGAACTGAGTGGCCTGCAGGACGGCGTTGCCGAGCGGTGTCGGTATCTTGAGCCTGAATGGCACCAGCACCCTCGTGCCCGCGACCGGCGCCAGCCAGACTTCCATGTTGCGCTGCTCGATCAGGTATTTGATCGCCGCGCGGTCGGGAATATAGCCGGAGATCGGGGTGAAGTAGATGCCGCAGACCAGCGCCGGGCCCTGATAGCCCTTCTCGGCCTTCACCATTTCGGTGCGCTTGTACTCCAGCCGTAAATCGTAGCGCATCCGGCCGTCGAAGATTGGCGTCGTCACCCGGCAGGAGTCCGGGTTCATCGGGTCGGCAGTGCCAGCCACCCGCAGAAACGAGCCGGTCATTGGATCGATGACGCCGCGCCGATGCGCGTCCGTCACCGGGATCCGGTCCGGGTCCGCCGGCGGTTCGGGTTCGATCAACGAGTCCTTCACGGCGCCGTTGGCCAATGTGATGCGGACCGTCTCGGTTTTCTTCGAGCTGGTGGTGGAGGCCTTGTAGTTCATCGGCATGAACTGGCCGCCCACGATACGGCCCTGAGCCTCGCCGCTGCCGTGGCCGCGGGAGAACGCCTGCATAACCCCCGAAGTGGCGCCGTTGGCGGCGGCCGCATAGCCGTCGTCGCTGATCTCGATTACCCAGGCGCCCTTGCCGACCTCGATGCCGGCCAGCGTCGCTTCGTAGCGGGCGTCGAGCTTGCCCTGGGCCGCGGCGGGAAGCGCGAGCACGAGGGTCGACAGCGCCGCCATCCTGGCGAGAAAACCGAGCTTCAGCGGCGAACCGCTCGGCTGCCGACGAAGGCAACTGCTGACGGAAATGTTCACTCAGGTCGTCCTGCCTGGCGGCCGCGGCGCGCCGTTCATCCGGTGGTCGATCGGCAACCGGTCCACTCATCGTTTCGGAATTGAATGCGTCGTTTATATGATGGTAGATTGTTGATCGAGCGTTGCAAATCAATGGCTGGCGTCAATGCTGGCGGGGCCTGTTCAATGGCTGGCGGCGCCTGCGCGGGCCCTCGCTGGCTGGCAAAATACCTTCATCGGCGGCTGCCCTGGGTTGACGCTGGACGCAAGCCCGCTTATAGGTCCGCGGTTCCTGAAATGGACCGTCGATAGACCCCCCGCGCCTGCTAAGAGGCAGGCGGGGATGACAAAGGATTTTCGCCATGTCCCGGCGCTGCGAACTGACCGCCAAGGGTGCCCAGACCGGCCACAAGGTCAGCCACTCGAACATCAAGACCAAGCGGCGTTTTCTGCCCAATCTGGTCAACGTCACGTTTTTGTCCGACGCGCTCGGCCGCCCGGTGCGGCTGCGGGTGTCGACCAACGCGCTGAAGAGCGTCGATCACCGCGGTGGTCTGGACGCCTTCCTGCTCAAGGCGAGCGTCGACGAGCTGTCGCCGAAGGCCGCCGAGCTGAAGCGCGCGATCGCCAAGAAGAAGGCCGGCGAGCCGGTCGCCGTCGCGAGCTGAGCAGCCGCTCAGCGCGATTACCTATCGGCGATCCTGATTTCGGACGGCCGGGTTGAAAGACCCGGCCGTTTCGTTTGCGTGGAGTAAGCGGTTGCCAGCGTTTCTGTGGGTCTTCATCCGACCTTAGTTGAGACACGTAGTGTTCCGAGGTGACGGGTCCGGCAGCACACGCAAAAGCTGCTAGAATCACCGACGTGTCGGGTTCGAATATGCCCGGCGGGCTCGGCGGGTTCCGATGGCGGGCAACCGCTCTGATGCCCGGTCGCAGAGGCCGCGATGAAGCTTTCGACACGCCTGATGCTGGCCATGGTGGCCCTGGTCCTGGTGACCACGGCGGTGCTCGGCTTCCTCAATTATCGCGGCATCGTCGAGCTGCTGATTCCCCGCACGGTGGCGCGGCTGCAGACCCACGCCCAGCTCAATGCGCTGCTGATGGACGCGCAGCTCCGCGGCACGCACGCCGACGCCACGAGCGCGCAGGCATCGGTTGCGCTGCAGGATCTGCTCGCCAGGCGTCCGGACGTTGCGGGGCCGAACGGCGTCAACTGGCGGACGCGGATCGAGGACCGCTTCGTCGCGGAGCTCGCCGCCAAGCCGAGCTGTGCGATCCTGCGGATCATCGGAGCCGAGGATGATGGCCTTGAACTGGTCCGGGTCGATCGGCTGGGCCCGCAGGGCAGCATCCGCGTGGTGCCGCCCGGAGAGCTGACGCGGCGCGGCGACCGGGCCTACTTCAAACAAGGCATGGCGCTGCCGCGCGGCGAGGTCGCGATTTCCCGGGTCGAACTCAACCGGCATGCGACCGGCCTCGAAATCCCCCACACGCCGACGGTGCGGACAATGGCGCCGATCGATGCGGCTGACGGACAGCGCCTCGGCCTGTTGGTGATCAACACCAGTCTGAGTTCGCTGTTCGACCGGGTCCGGTCCAGCGTCGACGCCGGCGATACGATCTATGTGATCAACGAGACGGGCGACTATCTGGTGCATCCTGACCGCGCGCAGGAGTTCGGCTTCGACCTCGGCCGGCCCCGCCGCATCCAGGACGATTTCCCGGCATTCGCCGGCCTTCTCAAAGATCAGGACGCCACCCCCTCGGTGATCGAGGACGCCGGGGGCCGATCGTTCGGCATCGGCATCGGCTGGGTGCGGCTGGCCGATGGTCCGCTGATCGGCGTCGTCGAGATGCGCGACTACGCGTCGCTGGGCTCGGTGCAGACCGCGGTCCGCAATTCCACCCTGGCGGGCGGCGCGGTCGCGATGCTGATCGCGATCCTGATCGCGGTGCCGCTGGCGCGTTCGCTGACGCGGCCGCTGGTTCGGATCACCCGGTCGGTGCAGGCCTTCGCGCGCGGCGAGAAATTCGAACTCGCGCCCGGCGGCGGCCATGAGATCAAGCTGCTGGCCGATGCGTTCGAGCAGATGACCAGCGAGTCGAAGCGGCGCGCGATCGCCTTCGCGGAGGAAGCCGAAGAACGCAGCCGTCTCGCCGGCGTGTTGCAGAACACCATCGACAACATGGTCGACCCGGTGCTGGTGGCGGATGCGCGCGGCATGGTGATCCTCACCAACCCTGCGTCCCGGGCGATGTTCGGCGCGTTGACCGGCACCAGCGTGCTCAACACCACACGCGCATTCGATCGCTTCACCCCGGACGGCAAGCCGCTCGCGGCCGACAAGGCACCGCTGCTGCGCGCCTCGCTGGGCGAGACGATCGAGAACTTCGAGTTCATCGTTCAGCCGATCGGCAGCGGGCGGCGCTCGTATCTGATCGCCAACGGAAGGCCGCTGCTCAGCGACAACGGCGACGTTCAGGGTGCCGTGATGGTGTATCACGACATCACCCAGAAGAAGAAAGCCGAGGAGGCGCTGCGCCGCAGCGAGCAGATGGCGCGGGCGATCGTCGACACCGCGCTCGACGCCTTCGTACAGATCGATGCGCTGGCGACGATCACCGAATGGAGTCCGCACGCCGAGCTGATGTTCGGCTGGAAGCGCACCGACGCGATCGGCCGCAACGTCTTCCAATTGCTGATCCCGCCAGACCAGCTCGAGCAGCGCACCGGCGAATTCGCCCAATTCGCCGCGACGCTCGGTCGTGACACCAGCGGCTTCCGGGTCGAGATCGAAGCGGTGCGCCGCGACGGCACGCCGATCCCGATCGAGGTGGCGATGACCGCGCTGTATCGCGACGGCAGCTTCGTCATCAACGCATTCCTGCGCGACCTGACCGAGAAGATCGCGTTCGAGGAGCAGCTCCGGCAGTCGCAGAAGATGGAGTCGATCGGCCAGCTCACCGGCGGCATCGCGCACGACTTCAACAACATGCTGACGGTGATCACCGGCACCATCGACATCATCAGCGACGGCGTCGCCGACCAGCCGCACCTTGCGGCGATTGCCAGGCTGATCAGCGAGGCGGCGGATCGCGGCGCCGAGCTGACGCGCCTGCTGTTGGCATTTGCGCGCAAGCAGCCGCTGCGGCCCGACGAGACCGACGTCAACGGGCTGGTCGCAGGGCTGCAAAGCCTGCTGCGGCCGACGCTCGGCGAGCAGATCGAAGTCGAGACCGTGTTGGCCGACGATGTCTGGCCGATCTATGTCGATCGTGGCCAGCTTGAATCCGCGCTGGTCAACCTCGCCGTCAACGCCCGCGACGCGATGCCGAACGGCGGCAAGCTGACGCTTGAAACCTGCAACATCATCGTCGATCAGGAGTTCGCCCGGCGGCTCGGCAATGTCGATGTCGGCGCCTACGTGATGATCGCGATCACCGACTCCGGCTGCGGCATCCCGGAGGCGATCCGCGGCAAGGTGTTCGATCCGTTCTTCACCACCAAGGAAATCGGCAAGGGCACCGGGCTCGGGCTCAGCATGGTGTACGGCTTCATCAAGCAGTCCGGTGGTCACATCACGCTGTACAGCGAGGAGGGGGCGGGCACGACGTTCCGGCTGTATCTGCCGCGCGCCGCCGCCGAGGCCGAACGCGACGCGCCGGCGGCCTCCGAACAGGGCGCCATCGGCGGCACCGAAACCATCCTGGTGGTCGAGGACGACGCCATGGTGCGCAGCTATGTCAACGCCCAGCTCAAGAGCCTCGGCTACACGCCGATCTCGGTCGGCAACGCCACCGCCGCGCTGTCGATCTGCGACAGTGATACCAGGTTCGACCTGCTGTTCACCGACGTGGTGATGCCGGGGCCCTTCAACGGCGTGCAACTCGCCGCCGAGATGACCAGGCGGCGGCCGGGGCTGAAAGTGCTGTTCACCTCCGGCTATTCGGAAAACGCGCTGATCCACAACGACCGGATCGATTCGGGAATCCTGCTGCTGTCAAAACCGTATCGGCGGATCGACCTCGCCCGGATGGTCCGGCAGGCGCTGAGCGCCGTGCCGGACACCGGCAGCGGCGAACACGCTGCGGCCGCCGAGCGGATCGGGGACGGTGCGGAAGCGGCACGCGCGATCGTGTGAGCTGCAGGGTCGTCAGTCTTCGATCAGCGTGAACTGCAGCAGCAGCGTCCGCTGCAGCATCGAGAAATTGTCGTCGGACAGCAGCGTTAGCACCGTGTCACCCGCGGCGTCGCGATGCACGTCGATGCCCTCCATATTGTCGATGTCGTGGCCGAGGTCGGCGGTGAACAGCGCCGGCCCGTCGACAATTGCGCCTGGAGCCAGCGAAGCGAGCGCAATCCGCCGGATGCGGATGTGCACGCCTTCGAGCCAGGAGAATTTGCGTTCGAGGATCAGCAGATCGCCCGCGGGCAGCAGCGCGGCGTCGCTGATGTCGTAGCCCTCGGTGCGGCGGACCGCGAAGGCGCCGGGCGTCTTGCCGCCGATCAGAAAGCCCATGATGTTGCGCTCGGCATCGAGACCGCGCTCCGAGATCGCGATCAGCGTCCCGGCGAGCGGCAGCCCTTTTGGCACCGCCACCAGCGTCTCGATTCCCTTGTTGTTCGGTAGTTTGCGCAATGCCGGCGGCACGATGATCGGCTGGCCCCGCGCCTGCACGCCGTCGCGGCCGTAGTCGAATTTGACGATCTGATTGACGCGCTCGTAGCCCACATAGGCGGTGCCGCCGTCAAAGGCGAGCGATTCGCTATCGTACCATTTGCGCCGTGTCAGGGGTTGGCCGTCGGCGCCAAGGATCGGCGCGGCTTCGACATCGGCGAGCGCCGTCATGGCAGTGCTGTTATAGACGATGCGGCCGGTGAACCAGCTGCCGCGGTCGCTGACCGCGACGAAGCGTTCGCCTTTGGGGTCGAGCCGTAGTGCCGACAGTCCGCCGAAGCCGCGAAACGACGAGGTCAGCACCAGCCCGCTGCGAAATTGCAATGCGCCGAACCGCCGCGCCGCGCGATCGCGCAGATCGAACGACTCGATCGCCCGCGCCCGCACCTCGATGCGTTCGGCAGCCGTCACGGAGTAGGCGTCGAGTTCGGCCTTGGTGGCTTGCGCCAGCGCGGGATGCGCCAAGACTGACGACAGCAAAGCTCCACCGCAGAGCGCGAGACTTCCTGCGATAAATGCTCGGCGTGTTGGCTCCCCTCCCCCTTGCGGGGAGGGGGCGGGGGTAGGGGGCCACGAGGATGGCGTTTCGCCTGGGGCACCCCCCACCCCGACCCTCCCCCGCAAGGGGGGAGGGAGCGCGCCGAGCGCGGGGTCGGTGCATTGCTCCACCGCGCCTGTCGGAGGAGCCATCAGATCGCGCATCTGCTGTCAGCGGCTCACGAATGCAGCCTGCGGCGCGGCTTGCCGGGGCCGGGCGGTGCCACCGCGGTTTCGCTGAACAGTTCGGCGAGCTTCTCGGTGATGGCGCCGCCGAGTTCTTCGGCGTCGACGATGGTCACGGCACGGCGATAGTAGCGCGTGACGTCGTGGCCGATGCCGATGGCGATCAGTTCGACCGGCGAGCGGGTCTCGATTTCTTCGATGATGTGGCGCAGGTGGCGCTCGAGATAGTTGCCGGGATTCACCGACAGCGTGGAGTCGTCGACCGGTGCGCCGTCCGAGATCATCATCAGGATCTTGCGTTGTTCGGGCCGGCCGAGCAGCCGCTTGTGCGCCCAGTCAAGCGCCTCGCCGTCGATGTTCTCTTTCAGCAAGCCTTCGCGCATCATCAGGCCGAGATTTTTTCGCGCACGGCGCCAGGGGGCGTCGGCGGACTTGTAGATGATGTGACGCAGATCGTTGAGCCGGCCGGGATTGGCCGGCTTGCCGGCCGCCAGCCACGCCTCGCGCGACTGCCCGCCCTTCCAGGCGCGCGTCGTGAAGCCGAGGATCTCGACCTTGACGCCGCAGCGCTCCAGCGTACGCGCCAGAATATCGGCGCAGGTCGCCGCCACCGTGATCGGCCGGCCGCGCATCGAGCCGGAATTGTCGAGCAGCAGCGTCACCACGGTGTCACGAAAGGTCGCTTCCTTCTCGTTCATGAACGACAGCGGGTGGAACGGGTCGGTGACGACGCGCGACAGCCGCGCCGGATCGAGAATGCCTTCTTCGAGGTCGAAGTCCCAGGCACGGTTCTGCTGCGCCATCAGCCGGCGCTGCAGCCGGTTGGCCAGGCGCGCGACGATGCCCTGCAGATGCGCCAGCTGCTTGTCCAGATAGCTGCGCAGCCGCTCCAGCTCGTCGTGGTCGCAGAGATCTTCGGCGGCAACGACTTCGTCGAATTTCGGCGCGTAGGCGTGATACTCCGGGCCGCGCGGCTCGTTGGCGCCGCGGTTGTTGGGCCGTGTCGCCTCGCCGGGCGTCTCGTCCTCGCCCATCTCGGAGTCGTCGAAGCTGTCGGAGGCGGAGGCCTGCGCGCTTTCCATCGCGCTGTCGCTCATCTCGTCGGTGGAGGTCTCGGCCTGTTCGGCGGTCATCTCCTGCGCGGCTTCGCCCTGCGGCTCGCCCTCGGCGCCGGACTGATCGTTCTCGCCGTCCTGCTTGTCGTCCTGATTCTCCTCGTCGTCCGATTCGCTGTCGCGCTCGTCGCCGAGCTCGAGCACGTCGAGTAGATCGTGGATGGCATCGCCGAACTTCGACTGATCCTCGGCGAATTTTTCGAGCTGATCGAGCCGCGGCCCGATCTTGTCCTCGAGCACCGGCCGCCACAGATCGACCAGCTTCCTGGCCGCGGCCGGCGGTGCCAGCCCGGTGAGGCGCTCGCGCACCAGCATTGCCAACGCGTCCGACAGCGGCGCGTCGGCGCGGTCGGTGATCTCGTCGAACTTGCCGCGGTGGAAATGATCGTCGAGCATCGCGGTCAGGTTCTTGGCGACGCCCGCCATCCGCCGCGCGCCCAGCGCCTCCACGCGGGCCTGCTCCACCGCCTCGAACACGCCGCGCGCCTGCGGATTGCCGGGCATCAGCTTGCGATGCACTTTCGGGTCGTGACAGGCCAGCTTGAGCGCAATCGAATCGGCATGGCCGCGCACGATCGCCGCGTCCTTCTTGCTCATTTTTCGTGCCGGCTCTGGCAGCCTGGCTTTGCCCGGCGCCAGCCCCGGCCGCTCGGCCGCGAAGGTGACTTCCAGCTCCGGCGTTTTGGCGATCGCCCGCAGACACGACGTCACCGCCCGCTTGAACGGCTCGGTCGGCGCTTCCTTGCTGCCGGTGCGAAGTTTGGTGTTGGTGGTGGTCATGGGTGCTCGCTGCCGTCGGGTGAGTCGGCGCCTTGGAATTCGACCAGCCGGCTCCGGATCGTCTCCCAATCATAAGGGCAATCGGGCGCGAAGGCCGAGTCGGGTAAATCGGAATCCCGGATCATGTCGTAGATCGCATAATGATAACCTTCGGCGAGCGCCTCTGGCGCGCGGACTGCGAGACTGGGATTGCGATCGAGCAGGCGCGCAATCCGATCGCGGTGGGCGTCGATCGAAAACACCATACTCTGCGACCGCCGGTCCGGCTGAAGATCCCATTTCAGCAGATTGTAGATCAGCGCCCGAGCGGCATTCTCGAGTCTATCGTATTGTCGAGTCCCGACGCCCTTGATCTCTTCGGCGATGTTCTGGACATCGATCTCCGACAGCCGCCCTGCCTTCAACAGTGCGATCTGATCTTGGATCCAGCCGTAGTAGTCGGTTTCGTAGGATCGACATCCAGGCTCGGTGTTGTGGAGTGTGTCTGCTGTCATCGATTCGAATGATCAACGTCGGCCCAAGAAATGGGGCGCAGCGTGATCGCGTCCCAATCGTAAGGACATGTCTCGGGAAAAACGCTCTCGGCCAGCCCCGTCTCGCGATGGACGTCGTCGACGGCGTCGAGATAGGCGCGAACGGTCGCTTCCTTGACTTTCGACTTTAGGCTCGGGCTGTCCTTGATCTCGTAAGCAATATGCCTGCGCTGCTGCCTGATTGTGATTGCCCAGCTGCGCGAGCATCGCTCAGGCTGGTAATCCCATTTCAAAAGGTGATGCAGAACGAGGCGAATGGCGCTGACCAGCCTCTGGAATTCGCTGCGTCCCAACTCGGCCAACTCCTGCGTGACGTGGGAGGCATCGATCGATCCGACCTCGTTCGCCCGCAGCAGCGCGATCTGATCCTCGACCCAGCCGTAAAGATCGTCTTGATACCGACGCGGCGTCTTTGACGTCACGGTCGGCTCGGTCGAATCTTTACGCAGCTTGGTGTCGATCGTCATCGCCTGCCTTCCGCCTCTCCCCGCGCGCAGGGAGAGGCTGTCTTGGTCAGCTCATCGCCACGTTGACCGAGCTTTCCGGCAGCTCGGCGTTGAAGCAGCGCTGATAGAACTCGGCGACCAGCGGACGCTCCAGCTCGTCGCATTTGTTCAAGAACGTCACGCGGAACGCGAAGCCGATATCGCCGAAGATCTCGGCGTTCTCCGACCAGGTGATCACCGTGCGCGGGCTCATCACCGTCGACAGATCGCCGTTGGCGAAGGCATTGCGGGTCAGGTCGGCGAGCCGCACCATCTTGTTGACGATGTCGCGGCCCTCGGCGTTGCGATAGTGTTTGGCCTTGGCGAGCACGATCTCGACTTCCTCATCGTGCGGCAGATAGTTCAGCGTGGTGACGATCGACCAGCGGTCCATCTGGCCCTGGTTGATCTGCTGCGTGCCGTGATACAGGCCCGAGGTGTCGCCGAGGCCGATGGTGTTGGCGGTCGCGAACAGCCGGAATGCCGGGTGCGGCTTGATTACCTTGTTCTGGTCGAGCAGCGTCAGCCGGCCGGAGACTTCGAGCACGCGCTGAATCACGAACATCACGTCCGGGCGGCCGGCGTCGTATTCGTCGAACACCAAAGCGACGTTGTGCTGCAGCGCCCAGGGCAGAATGCCGTCGCGGAATTCGGTGACCTGCTTGCCGTCGCGGACGACGATCGAATCCTTGCCGACGAGGTCGATCCGGCTGATGTGGCTGTCGAGATTGACGCGCACGCAGGGCCAGTTCAGCCGCGCGGCGACCTGCTCGATATGGGTCGACTTGCCGGTGCCGTGGAAGCCGGTGACCATGACGCGGCGATTGCGGGCGAAGCCGGCCAGGATGGCGAGCGTGGTGGCGCGGTCGAAGCGGTAATCCGGATCGGCGTCCGGAACATGCGGGTCGACTTCGGAAAAAGCCGGAACTTCGAGGTCGCTGTCGATGCCGAAGACCTGGCGAACCGACACTTTCATGTCGGGCAGGCCGGTGATCTCCTGGGCTGTGGTCGTGGCGGCGGTCATCAATCCTCCGTGGTCCCGGACGCGCCCGAAACCCGATCTCTGGTGGTGGATGCGGTTGAGTGCGGATTTAAACCTAGCAGAGAGCCGCGACTGGCAGAAGCCCGCTGCGTGATCAAAGTTCCGTCGATCTTTCATTGAGATAGGCAGTGGCGTGGGAATTTGAAAGGCTGCGTTGCGAAACCGTGGGAGAACACCGCGAGCGCGCGGGCAGGTGCAAGCTTTCCTCAGTAGCAGTCGCATACACTGCGCCCCCACAACCTCCCCACCCGGAGCTGTCCTGTTGGATGCGTTTCTCGATACCCTGATTGCCTTCGCGTCGGCGCACCGCGACGCAGCCTATCTGGTGCTGTTCCTGGCGGCGCTCCTGGAGGCCGTGCCGGTGCTCGGCTCGCTGGTGCCGGGCTCGACCATCATCCTGGCGCTGAGCGCCCTGATCCCGGGCGGCGAACTCGATCTGGTCGGGGTGCTGGCTTCGGCGGCCGCAGGCGCCGCGCTCGGCGACGGTGCCGCCTATCTGATCGGCCATCGCGAGCAGCGCCGGATTCTGTCGGCCTGGCCGATGTCGCGGCATCCGGAGCTGGTTGGACGTGCGGAAGCGTTGTTTCAGCGCTTCGGCGGCTGGGCGGTGTTCTTCGCCCGCTTCGTGCCGCCAATTCGCGCCTTCGTGCCGGTCACCGCCGGGGCGCTACAGATGCCGCCGGCGAAATTCTTCGCCATCAACATCCCGGCGATCCTGCTATGGGCGCCGGCGCATGTGCTGCCGGGCGTGGTGGCCGCAACTGCGCTTGAGCACTCCCACGGCCGCCTGCATCACTGGCTGCCGGTGGTTGCGGGCGTCGGGGCTGTGCTGCTGGCTGCCGGATGGTTGCTGTGGAGGAGACACGTCGCTGCATCGACGAAGTGAGGGGCAGGACACGGGCCGCACGCAGCGCAGCGGTTTCGACGTCGTCACTGCGAGGAGCACCCGGATCGGCGCTCCGCGCCGTCCGCGGACTGGCTACGCGACGACGCAATCCAGGAGAGGGCCAGGTTGCGGCCTCTGGATTGCTGCGCTTTTCTCGCAGTGACGGAGGACGCTGCTGATTTGACGGCAATCACCAGGCTCTCCGGATGAGGCCTGGGCTTCAAGCCAACAGTCCGGATCAGCTCCGGACCACCGTCTTCAGATAATTATACGCCTTGATGATTTCGATCAGGCGATCCTCGGTCGAGCGGTCGCCGCCATTGGCGTCGGGGTGGTGCTGCTTGACCAGAGCCTTGTACTTCGCCTTGACCACCTCGAGCGTGGCGTCGGCGTCGAGGCCCATCACCTGCAGCGCCTTGCGCTCGGCGTTGAACACCTTGCGCGGCTCCGACTTGGTCTGTTCGGACGGATCGGGACCGCGACGCCAGCGACTGCTGCGCCCGCCATTGATCTCGCCGAACACGTTGAACGGATCGGCGGCGCCCTCGATGTCCTCGGGCCGTCGGGCGCGGCTCTTGGCGCCGTTCTGGCCCATCTTCCAGGTCGGGCGATGGCCGGTGAGCGCATCCTTCTGATAGCGCGCCACAGCGTCGGCGTTCATGCCTTCGAAGAAATTGTAGCCCTGGTTGTACTCGCGGACGTGGTTAAGGCAGAAATGCCAATAGTCCTTCTCGAGCCCGCGGCCCTTTGGGGCGCGATGCGCGCCGCGATTGGCGCAGCCGGGTGCGTCACACATCACCACCTGTTCGCGCGCGGCTTCACGTGCCGCCGCGGCCTTGGCCGGCTTGATGCGGATCTTGTCGAAGAATTTGGACGAGTCGATGGGCATGAGGGACTTTGACTACGCTCCGCGCCGCGCTTCAAGTCTTGACATTATCAACGAGCCCCGGGTTGATGACTGAAACGCAGCGACGAACCGGACCCGGCCGAACCATGAGCGTCACCGATACTCTCACACAGAAGTTGCGCGAAGCTTTCACGCCGGAAAGCCTCGACGTCATCGACGAGTCCAATCTTCATGAAGGTCATGCCGGCCATTCGGGACGCAGCGAGACACATTTCCGAGTGCATATTGTGTCTCCTGCGTTTGCCGGCAAGAGCCGGATCGAGCGTCACCGCATGGTCAATGATCTGCTCGCCGCGGAACTGAAAGGCGGCGTCCACGCCCTCGCCATCAAGGCCAAGGCTCCCGGCGAAGCGTAGTCGCGCGGTCTTCCAGGCCACTCCAACTCAAGTCGCTCGCAGCGCAGCGCGAGGGCCGATGTCGGCGTGAGTCGCGTGCTGAAGTGGTTCGCCGCCCTGCCACAACCGCGGAACATCGCCGCAAAGCGTTCGTTATCGCCGCTGACGCACAGGGAGATGACGATGGCGGCGACACCCGACAACGAAGGCAACGCGCAGCACGCCTGGGATCTGATGAAGAAGATCACATTCGCGATGCTGGCGACGCGCGACGGCGAAAAGATTCGCTCGCGCCCGATGGCGGCCTATGTGCGGCCCGAAGAGGGGCTGATCTATTTCCTCACCGATGCGCGTCGGCACAAGGACGAAGAGATCGCCCGCGATCATCACGTCAATCTCGGCTTCGCCGACGCCAGCGCGCAGAAATATGTTTCGGTTTCGGGTTATGCGGCGATCTCCAACGATCGCGCCAAGATCAAGGAATTGTTCGGCACTGCGGCGAAGGCTTGGTGGGACAGTCCGGACGATCCGAACATTCGGGTTCTCAAGGTGACGCCGGAAGAGGCCGAGTATTGGGATTCGCCCGGCACCATCGTCAGCTACGTTAAGATGGCAGTCGCCGCCGCGACCGGCGGTCGTCCCGACCTCGGCGAGAACCGCAAGGTCGCGATCTGAATGGCGCCCGCGCAAGAAGCCCCTGACACGCCGATCGACCCGCCCTCCGAGGTGCCGCCGACAACGCCCGGCACACCGACCGAGCCGCCGTCGGAATCGCCGCCCGGCAATCCTAACCCGGATATTCCGCCGCCGGTTCGCGAACCCGATGCACCGGCGCGTCCCGACGAGTTGCCGGGCGACATGCCGGACGAACTGCCGACCCCGCAGCCGCCGGGACCCGGCGCGCCGAATCCGGCCGTGATGTAACTAACGATTAGTTCGATCGAGAGCGGCGTCTAAGGGCGCCGCTCTTCGCGTGTCCGTTATGGTACTAACTAGATCACCAAAGGAGCCGGCTGAATGCGCGATGAATAGCCGTCTGCAGCGCGGCCACAGCGAAAGAAATAATTAGCAGCACGATGCAGCGCCTTGCCACAATCCGGCCCAACGCATCGTTGTTGATCAAACCGCGAACCGGTTCCGCGTCGAGGAACGTGGGGTTCGCAGCGTAGGATTCGCAAGGATACCTGATGAGAAAGATTCAATTCGCCCTGCTCGCTACCACGGCCATTGCGGCATGGCATGTCGTGAATGCGCCGGCGCTGGCGAACGATGCGCCGATCATCCTGGCCCAGGCCGCGCCCGCTCCCGGCGCGGAGAAGGGTGAAGAACGCAAGGGTCCGCCGCCCGGTGAGCGCAAGGGACCGCCGCCCGGCGCGGCCCCGCATTCGGCGCCTCCCGGTGCCGGTCCGGCGCCGCGCGGCGAACCGCCAGTCGCTCCCCGCGCCGAGCCGCCGGCCCGTCCTGCCGCTCCAGCGCCGCGCGCCGAGCCGCCGGCCACCCCGCGCGCCGCTCCGCCTCCCGCTGCCGAAAAGGCCGCTCCTCCTCCGCCGCGGCCGCCGGCCGGTGAACGCCCCACTCCGCCGGCCGAGCGCGCTGCGCCTCGGGCTGAGCCCCCGGCTGGCGAAAAGGCAGCGCCGCGCGCCGAGCCGCCGGCACCTCGCCCGACCCCGCCCGCCGAACGCGCCGCGCCTCCCGCCGACAAGGGCGGACCCGCCGCGCCGCAGCGCCCGGTGCCGCCGCCGGCCGCCAAGGATGCGCCGCCCGCCGCCGCGCCGCAGCGTCCCGTGCCGCCCGCTGCCAAGGACGCGCCGCCCGCAGCTGCGCCGCAGCGCCCGGTGCCTCCGGCCGACAAGGGCGCTCCGCCGCAGCGTCCGACTCCTCCCGCCGCCGGCCAAAACGGCGCGCCGCCGGCCGCCGGTTCGCCGCCGCCGCCCCCGGCTGCTGCTCCGACACCGGCCCCGTCGTCCCGCGAGGGCCTGCGAGGGGCGCCGACGCCGCCTCCTGCTGCCACGCCGCCAGCTGGTGGCCAGCTCGGCGCGCCGCCGGCTGCCCAGACGCCTCCGCCGGCTCCGGGAGCCACAGCTCCGCCGGCCGGTGCGCCGGCGCAACAGCCAGGTGGAGCGCTCAGCCCGCGCGGCGTTCAGCAGCTTGGTGCACAGCCCGGCCAGCCTGGGGCCTTGCCGCCCGGCGCGCCGGTGAATCGCACGCCGCCGCCGGCGGTCACCGCACCGATCCCGGCCGCACCGCCGCCGCCTCAGGCGCTCGCCCCGATCGCACCCGGCGCGCAGGCGCCCGGCCCGCGCAACCTCAGCGACTTCCGCAGCCAGCGTCGCGAAGTCAACGAGGGCGGCCGCACCGTGATCACCGAGCCCGGCCGCGTCATCGTGCGCGATCCGAGCGGGCAGGAGTTCATCCGCCACAATGAGGTGGACCGCTTCCGCTACGGCGCGCGTGACATCCGCACCGAGCAGGTTCGCGGCGGTGGCTCCCGCACCATCGTGGTGCGGCCCGACGGCACCGAGATCATCAACGTCACCGGTGACGACGGGCAGCTGATGCGCCGCATCCGCCGCGACCGCGACGGCCGCGAGATCGTCATCATCGACAACAGCTACGGTCCGCGCGACCGGGCCAATTTCTATGTCGACCTGCCGCCGCCGGTGATCCGTATCCCGCGCGACCGCTACATCGTCGACTACGAGGACGCGTCGCCTGAGCTGATCTACGACACCCTCGAAGCGCCGCCGGTCGATCGGATCGAGCGTCGCTACACCATGGACGAAATCCGCTACAGCCCGGCGGTGCGTCAGCGGATGCCGTCGATCGATCTCAATACCATCACCTTCGAAACCGGCTCCTGGGACATTCCCCCGGATCAGGCCGCGAAGCTGCAGGTCATTGCCGACGGCCTCAACCGCGCCATCCAGAAGAACCCGCGCGAGGTGTTCCTGATCGAAGGCCACACCGACGCGGTCGGCAACGACACCGACAATCTTTCGCTGTCGGACCGTCGTGCCGAGGCGGCCGCCACGCTGCTGACCCAGCAGTTCGGCGTCCCGGCCGAGAACCTGACCTCGCAGGGCTATGGCGAGCAGTATCTCAAGGTGCAGACCGACGGCCCGGAGCGGCAGAACCGCCGCGTCACCGTCCGCCGCATCACGCCGCTGCTCAACGGCGGTCAGGCATCGGTCGCCCCGCCGCCGCCCGGCACCACGCCGCCGCGCTGAGCCGAGGCGCTGACGCGATAACAACGAAGCCGCGCTCCGAAAGGGGCGCGGCTTTTCATTGGGGTGACTGGCGCCTTCGCAACCGAAAACGTCATCCTGAGGGCTTTGACCGGGATGCGCCCTTTAATTCGGGCCCTTCCGCCTCCACGCGTCATGCCCGGCCTTGTGCCGGGCATCCACGCCTTACTGAAGGAGATGCAGGAAAGGCGTGGATGGCCGGGACAAGCCCGGCCATGACGAACGACATGTCGGGCGGAGCAGCTTGAAAACGGAAGTCGGGATTACGCTTATCGGGTGACGACGACCTGGGTGCCGACCGAGACGCGCTGGTACAGGTCGGAGATGTCGTCGTTGAGCATGCGGATGCAGCCGTAGGAGACGAAGCCGCCGACCGAGTTCGGACGGTTGGTGCCGTGGATGGCGTATTCG
Source organism: Rhodopseudomonas palustris (assembly GCF_003591005.1). GTDB lineage: Bacteria > Pseudomonadota > Alphaproteobacteria > Rhizobiales > Xanthobacteraceae > Rhodopseudomonas > Rhodopseudomonas palustris_K. The sequence continues at coordinate 7,073 of NZ_QYYD01000038.1, read as the reverse complement.
CCGCCGCCGGCCAGGGTCAGCGCCGCGACGCCCATCGGGTTCTCCGGCGTGCCGCCCGGAATCACGTCGGGGATGTGCGGGTTGTCACGCTTGACGTCGGCGGGCGGCGCCCAGGCCGGGTTGCGATATTTGCCGTCGATCTTGGTGATGCCTTCCCAGCGCTTGCCGGCCTTGCCGACGCCGACCGGATAGCGCACGGCGTGACCCGGCTCGACCACCAGATACAGTTTGCGTTCGTTGGTTTTCACCACGATGGTGCCCGGCGCATAGTCGCCGCGGAACGCCACCACGTCGGGCCGCGCCTCGGCGCCGGGCGCCGTCAGCACGGTCGCGGCGGCCACTGCCGCGATCGCGGCCAGCATGTTCACCGAACGAAATCCAAAAGACATTCGTGTCTCTCCAGTTAACCCCTGCCGGTCCGCTGCGCCCGGCATGGTCCCACGCGCGTCGCCAGTATGGCGCCGCGTGGTAACCGACCAATTGGTGTTGGACGCGACAACAGGATCGGACGGCGCCTAAAAAGAAAATCTGCGCGGTAAAGTAAATGACCCGGAAACAACACTGCGCGGCAAAGTACCAATGTGTGCCGGCTCACACATCATGTTGATCGGGCGTGATCACCCCCGGCGGCCAGCAGGTTGCGTGCGGCCTGCGGACCGCCATGATCTGAAGCGCGTCATGCCGCCGGCGACCGCGGGACGCAGAAGCCCCGCCACGAGGGCGGGGCTGCAACGCTGCGCTGTGAGGCTGGGGCCAATCAGCCGACCTTGTCCTTCTGGTGCTTGTTCTGGCGGTTGCCCACCAGGTCGTCGACAACCGAGGGGTCCGCCAAAGTCGAAGTATCGCCGAGCGACGAGGGCTCGTCCTCGGCGATCTTGCGCAGGATGCGGCGCATGATCTTGCCGGAGCGGGTCTTCGGCAGGCCGGGCGCGAACTGGATCAGGTCCGGCGAGGCGATCGGGCCGATGTCCTTGCGCACCCAGGCGACCAGCTCCTTGCGCAGCTCCTCGGTCGGCTCCTCGCCGGCCATCAGGGTCACATAGGCGTAGATGCCCTGGCCCTTGATGTCGTGCGGATACCCGACCACCGCGGCTTCCGACACCTTCGGATGCGCGACCAGCGAGGATTCGACTTCGGCGGTGCCCATGCGGTGGCCCGAGACGTTGATGACGTCGTCGACCCGGCCGGTAATCCAGTAATAGCCGTCGGCATCGCGGCGGCAGCCGTCGCCGGTGAAGTACTTGCCCTTGTAGGCCGAGAAGTAGGTCTGCTCGAACCGGGCGTGGTCGCCATAGACGGTGCGCATCTGGCCCGGCCAGGACCTGGCGAGGCAGAGATTGCCAGTGCACTCGCCCTCCAGCACCTTGCCGTCCGGATCGAGGATCTCGGGCACGACGCCAAAGAACGGCCGCGTCGCCGAGCCGGGCTTCAGCCGGGTGGCGCCGGGCAGCGGCGTGATCAGGATGCCGCCGGTCTCGGTCTGCCACCAGGTGTCGACGATCGGGCAGCGGTCGTCGCCAACGACGCGGTGATACCACTCCCAGGCTTCCGGATTGATCGGCTCGCCGACCGAGCCGAGCAGCCGCAGCGAGGCGCGCGAGGTCTTCTTCACCGGCTCGTCGCCGGCCTGCATCAGCGCCCGGATCGCGGTCGGCGCGGTGTAGAAGATGTTGACCTTATGCTTGTCGATGACCTCCCAGAACCGCGAATTGGTCGGGTAGTTGGGCACGCCCTCGAACATCAGCGTGGTGGCGCCGTTGGCGAGCGGGCCATAGAGGATGTAGCTGTGGCCGGTCACCCAGCCGACGTCGGCGGTGCACCAATAGATGTCGCCGTCGTGATAATCGAACACATATTGGTGCGTCATCGACGCAAACACCAGGTAGCCGCCAGAGGTGTGCAGCACGCCCTTGGGCTGGCCGGTCGAGCCTGACGTGTAGAGAATGAACAGCGGATCTTCCGCGTGCATGTGCTCCACGGGGCACTCGGTGGTCACCATCTCGGCGGCTTCGTGGTACCAGAAGTCGCGAACGTCATCCATCTCGACGACCGCGCCGGTGCGCTTCACCACCATTACCCAGTCGACGCCTTCGCACTTCTTCAGCGCTGCATCGACGTTGGCCTTCAGCGGCACCTTGCGGCCGCCGCGCAGGCCCTCGTCGGCGGTGATGACGATCTTCGACTGACAGTCGTTGATGCGGCCGGCCAAGCTATCCGGCGAGAATCCGGCGAACACCACCGAATGAATCGCGCCGATCCGCGCGCAGGCCAGCATCGCGAACGCGGCCTCGGGAATCATCGGAAGATAGATGGTGACGCGGTCGCCCTTGCCGACATTGCGGTTGCGCAGGATGTTGGCGAACTTGCAGACCTCGTCGTGCAGCTCGCGATAGGTGATGTGCCGCGACTGCGAGGGATCGTCGCCTTCCCAGATGATCGCGACCTGATCGCCACGCTTGGCGAGATGGCGGTCGATGCAATTGTAAGCAACGTTGAGGACGCCGTCCTCGAACCATTTGATCGAAACATTGCCAGGCGCGAAGGACGAATTATCAATCTTGTGCGGCGCCTTGATCCAGTCGACGCGCTTGGCCTCGTCGGCCCAGAAGCCATTCGGGTCATTCACCGAGCGGGCATACATCTCGCGATATTTCGCGTCGTTGATGAAAGCGCGGCTCGCCCATTCCGAGGGCACGTCGTAAATCTTCTCGGACATCAAATCCTCCACTATGCTACCGCAAACGGCGCGGCAGGCGCTCTTGATGTTGGTTTGTTGGGGCGATTATGCGTCGTTGCTTTCCGGACCGGCAAGCGGAATGCAATGCCACTTTTGTCTGGTGGCGCCAGACCTTCAAGGGAGTTCGAACGATGGTTTCGGTTTATTCGGTGCAATCGGCAACGCTTTCGACAGCCTCGCCATGGCGACGGTCAGCGATTGTGTTGCTGGCGCTGCTGGCGTGGCTGTTCGCCGCATTCGCCAGCCTGCCGGCCCGCGCCGACGATCAGCCGTCGCCCGAGGCCATGACGCTGGCGCGGGAATTGGTCGAGACCATCCGGCTCGCCGATCAGTTCAAGGCGCTGCTGCCGGCGGTGCTGGCAAGCCTGAAGCCGAGCATCGTGCAAGGCCGTCCCGAAGTCGCCCGCGACTACGACGTGGTGGCCCCGGTGCTGGCGAAGGGTTTCGAAGCAAGGCTCGGCGAGCTGATCGATGCCGTCACGCAGATCTACGCCAAAAACTTCACGCCCGACGAAATGCGCACCCTGCTGGCGTTCTACCGCACCCCGACCGGCGCCAAGCTGCTGGAAAAGACCCCCTCGCTGACCCAGCAGACCATGGCGGCCGGGCAGGCGTTCGGGCGCTCGGTGGGGTCGGATCTGCAACAGCAGATGATCGAAGCCCTGCGCAAGAAGGGCCATAACATCTAGGCCTGCTGCAACTGGCGGACACGACTCCGGGCAAGCGGAACATCGCGCCCCGGCCGGCATTATCGCCGGCCACCCCAGAGGTCGTGCAAAGCCATGATGGACCAGCAGAATTTTGAGACGCCCGAAGCCGTCGGAGAAGCCGCCGTTGCGGTCGAGGTCCTGGCCAAGGATCTCGGGCTCAATCTCGGCGAGCCCGAGCAGCTGACGATCCGCCGGATCCGCCGCGGCAAGCGCTTTCAGTATCTGCGCGCCGACGGCTCTCCGGTGAAGCAGCAGCACGTCATCGGCCGGCTCAATGCGCTGGCGATGCCGCCGGCCTATGAGGACGTTCGCTACGCCGCCGATCCGGCGTCACATCTACAGGCGGTCGGCCGCGACGCCGCCGGGCGGCTGCAATATCGCTATCATTCGGACTGGGAGAAGGTGCGCGAGACCCGCAAGGCGCACCGGCTGGCTCAGCTTGTCGGCGCACTGCCGAAGATCCGCCGCGCGGTGACCAAGCATCTGTCCGGCGACGAGCCGACCCGCGAGTTCGCGCTGGCGGCGGTGATCGAATTGATCGCCCGCACCGCGATCCGGCCCGGCAGCGAATCCTATGCCCGGCTCAACGGCACCCGCGGCGCCGCTACGCTGCTCAAGTCCAACGTCACGATCGAGGACGATTGTGTGACGCTGTCGTTCAAGGCCAAAGGCGGCAAGGCGGTGCGCAAGGAATGCGGCGCAGCGCGCCTGGTGCGGGCGATCGAGATCCTGCGCAAGCTGAAAGGCAAGCGGCTGTTTCAGTATGTCGGCCAGGACGGCGCCGTGCATGCCGTCACCGCCACCCAGGTCAACGTGTTCCTGCGCGAGATCGCCGGCATCAAGATCTCGCTGAAGGATTTTCGCACCCTGATGGCCTCGGCGGTGGTGCTGGAATCGCTGGCCCGGATCGAGCCCGCCACCAGCGCCCGCGGCCGCCGCAAGCAGGTGCTCGAAGCGCTGCGCCAGGCCGCCGACGAACTCGCCAACACGCCGGCGATCTGTCGCAAGAGCTACGTCCACGCCACCATCGTCACCGCCTTCGAGGACGGCATTCTGGAGCGCTTTGCGTCGACGCTGAAGGGAACGCGGTCGCAGCAGAAGCGCGAGCAGCTGCTGGCGCAGGTCGTGACGGCCGCGGCGGCGTAAACGTCAACGTCGCGCGGAGTTACGTCGCGCACTAACTCACCCCGCAATCATCCGTCATGCGCGGGCTTGACCCGCGCATCCACCGTCCTTCGAAGGAGATGGATTGCCGGGTCAAGCCCGGCAATGACGGGGGATGTTACTTCAGCGTCCACACCCCCGTCGCCTTAATCTCCGCATCCTCCAGCTCCCGCGTCACCGGTACGCTGTAGGTAGCGAGTTGCACCAAATGATCCTTCGGCAAGTAATAACGCCCCGGATCGCCGATCAGCACGCGCGCCCCTTGTGCGGCGCGGCTTTGCAGGAATGCGAAGGCGAGAGCCGCGATGTCTTGCTGATAGAAGATGTCGCCGGCGAGCACGACTTGCGACGGCAGCGGATGCGGGACGCCGAGCAGGTCGTCGCCGCTGATATCGAGCGTGACATCATTGGCCGCTGCATTGATGGCGATCGCCTGCCGGGCAAAGCCGTCGATGTCGAACGCGGTGACATGAAGCGCGCCGGCCTTCATGGCGGCGATCGCCACCAGGCCGGAGCCCGACGCGAGATCGATCACGTCCTGCCCGGCGACGCTCTCGGGATGATCCAGCACGTAGCGCGCCAGCGCCTGTCCGCCCGCCCAGGCGAACGCCCAGAACGGCGGCGGCAGCCCGGCCTCGCCGAGCTCCTCCTCGGTCTTGCTCCACAGCGGCAGCGCCTCGTCGGCGACATGCAGCGACACCTCGGGCACCAGCGGCACCGGGCGCAGACGCGTATTGGCGTGGATGAAGGCAACCGGATCGGCGATGGCGGAGGGGCTCATCTGCCGGTGATGCGGGAGCGGAGGAGAGATGTCCAGCGATAGAGTTCGTCATTGCGAGGAGCGTAGCGACGAAGCAATCCAGCGCTGTGCACGCAGCTGGATTGCTTCGCTTCGCTCGCAATGACGTAAGAGGGCCTACAGCCCACCCATCTTGCACACCAGCTTCCACTCCTCGGCGGTCACCGGCTGCACTGACAGCCGCGAGTATTTTAGCAGCGCCATCTCGGCGAGGCGCGGTTCGGCCTTGATGGCGACGAGCGTCACCGGGGTTTTCAGCTTCTTGTCGGCCTTGATATCGACGCAGACGAACTTGCCGCTGGTATCGGTCGGGTCCGGATAGGCTTCGCGGATGATTTCGGCGATGCCGACGATCTCCTTGCCCTCGTTGGAGTGATAATAGAAGGCGCGGTCGCCCTTTTTCATCGCCATCATGTGCAGCTTGGCGGAGTGATTACGCACGCCGGTCCAGGCTTCGCCCTTGGCGCCTTTGGCCACCTGCTGGTCCCACGACCACACCGACGGTTCGGATTTCACCAGCCAGTACGCCAACTTTATTCCTCCGCCTTGAGCGGCCGCGTCAGCAGCCCTTCGATTGCCGCGTCGACATCGAGCTGGCCGGCCAGGATCGCCGCCACCGCGGCCGAGATCGGCATGTCGACGCCTTTCGCCTGCGCCATCTCCAGCAGCACCGGCGCCGTGTAGTATCCCTCGGCGAGCTTGCCGTGCGCGGCGGTGTCGATGCTCTCGCCGCGGCCGAGCGCCATGCCGAACGAGAAGTTGCGCGACTGCGGCGTCGAGCAGCACATCGTCAGATCGCCGAGGCCGGACAGCCCGTGCATGGTCTCGATCCGCGCCCCATAAGCCTTGCCGAACCGCACCAGTTCGACGAAGCCGCGCGTCGTCATTGCCGCCAGCGCCGAGGCGCCGAGTTTGCGGCCCTCGACGATGCCGGCCGCGATCGCCATCACGTTCTTGGTGGCGCCGCCGAGTTCGACGCCGCGCACGTCCGTCGAATGATACGGCCGGAAGCTGCCGGAATTCATCGCCTGCGCCAGCGCCTGTGCGACCTCCGCATCGGCGGCCGCGATCGTCACTGCGGTCGGCAGCCCGCGGGCGACGTCGGCGGCAAAACTCGGGCCGGACAGGATCGCCGGGATCGCGGCCGGCGCGCATTCGGCGATGATTTCGGTCATGAATCGATGGGTGCCGTGCTCGATGCCTTTGGCGCAGGCGACCAGCGGCGTGCGCGGCGCGATCAGCGGCGCCAGCGACGTCACCACCGGCCGCAGCACCTGCGCCGGCACCACCAGCAGCAGCGCGTCAGAGCGTGCCGATACCGCAAGGTCGTTGGTGACGGTGGTCGCATCGTCGAGCCGCACGCCCGGCAAATACCGGCTTTCGCGCTGCGTCGCGAGATGCTCCGCATGGCCGGGATCATGCTCCCATAACGTGACATTGCGCCCGGCCCGCGCTGCCGTCAGCGCCAGCGCCGTCCCCCACGCCCCACCGCCGAGCACGGCGATCGACTGAAAATGATTCATCGGACAATCTCGTCAAAATGACCCGCGCCGACCCCGAAGGTGCCGCGAATACTGTGTCTGCGACGAGGACCACCCTCCCCTGGAGGGGGAGGGTCGCTCGCGCAGCGAGCGGGGTGGGGTGGCGAAGAGTTTATCCGCTG
>NZ_QYYD01000037.1 GCF_003591005.1 Rhodopseudomonas palustris | reverse complement strand
GCTCCCTCGTCTGAAGTTACGACAACCTCAGTCTGGCACATCGATGCCGTTCGGGGGCCGTCCACCCCATCATTCCGGGGCGCACCATCGGGTCGGCCCTTGCCGGCCCGATGGTGCGAACCCGGAATCTCGATGTTGGGGCGGAAGGCGGTAGCGCAGGACGCTTCGGGATTCCGGGTTCGCGCGCAAGGTGCGCGCGCCCCGGAATGACGGTGGTGGGGCGAGGACGGGCGCGGCGATGCTAACTCTTGGTGATCGTATCGATCTCCGCCATCTCCTCCGGCGTGAGCTGCCAGCTTGCCGCCTTGACGTTCTGCTCGATCTGCTCGGGGCTGGTGGCGCCGGCGATGACGCTGGAGACTTGCGGGCGACCGGCGAGCCACGAGAAGGCGAGATCCAGCAACGATTTGCCGCGGGCGTCGGCGAACGCCTTGAGCTTGTCGACTATGTCGAGATTGGCCTCGGTGAAGTAGCGGTCGCGGATCGCCGGCATTTTGGCAAAGCGGGTGTTGGCGGCGATCTCGGCGCCACGCTGATACTTGCCGGTGAGCAAGCCGCTGGCGAGCGGGAAGAACGGCAACAGGCCGAGCTTGTATTCTTGCGCGGCCGGCAGCAGGTCCTTTTCGATGTCGCGGACGACGAGGCTGTATTCGTCCTGGCACGACACGTAGCGATGGGTGCCGAGCGCGTGCGCAACGTATTCGGCCTCGGCGATGCGCCAGGCCGGGAAGTTGGAATTGCCGATATAGCGCACCTTGCCGGCGCGGATCAGGTCGTCGAGGGCGCGCAGCGTCTCGTCGATCGGCGTCAGCGGATCGTAATCGTGCTGCTGATACAGATCGATGTAGTCGGTCTTCAGCCGCGTCAGGCTGGCCTCGACGGCGGCGACGATGTAGCGCCGCGACGCGCCCTGCTTGCTGCCGTCGGCGGCCATCGGCTTGCTGAATTTGGTCGCCAGCACGATGTCCTTGCGGCGATCGCCCAGAACGTTGCCGAGCACGGTTTCGGAGCCGCCCTGGCCCGCATAGATGTCGGCGGTGTCAAACAGCGTGATGCCGAGATCGATCGCCTTGTAGATCACCTTCTTCGAGGTGTCGGGATCGGTGCGCTGGCCGAAATTGTTGCAGCCGAGGCCGACCAGCGACACGCGCAGGCCGCTGCCGCCGAGATTACGAAGTTGCATGATGTGTCCTGTGCGAGCCGCGAGAGCGCCGATTGTGGCCCGCGTGGCGCGCCGGAGCAAGGCGGCCAACGCTCGCCAGCCCTGCGCGTCGCAGCTGCGCCGAGTTCAGGCCGGTTCGAATTGCGCGCCAGCTTGCGGCGCCGCAACACCGGGCCGCGGCGCGATCGCGCCCTGCATGCCGGCGCGGCGCGCGGCTTCGCACATCCGCCGCACCGACGTTTCGGCGTCGCGCGCGATCGCCTTGCGATCGGACGTGTGCAGGATCGGCTCGCCCCAGCTCACGGTGACGTCGATTGCGCCGGCCGACAGCAGGCCGATGAAATGCGGGATCAGTTCGGCGTCGCCGTACCACGCCACGCGATCGCGCAACTCGCGGCCGATCGGCAGGCCGCCGAAGCCGGTGTAGGTCACGGCCATCGGCTGCACGCCGACCGTGGTGTCGCTGTCGTCGCCGAGCGCGTGATGTACCGCGCCGATCAGCGCCGAGCGGAACGGCAGCACGCGGCTGCCATCGCTTGAAGTCCCCTCGGCGAACAGCACGATGGCTTCGCCGGCCTTGAGCCGCGTGCCGATCTCGGCGGTTGCCGCGCCGGTGCGGTGACGGGCCTGGCGATCGATGAACACGGTGCGCTGCCACTTCGCCAGCGCGCCGAACACCGGCCAGCCGGCGACCTCGCTCTTGGCGACGAACGACACCGGCGCCATCGCGGAGATCACACAGATATCCAGCCAGGAGACGTGATTGGCGAGGATCAGCACCGGGCCGGTGCCGCTGCGGCGACCGACCTGACGGATGCGAACGCCGATCAACCGGCAGACGATGCGGTGATACAGATGCGGGATGCTGCGCTGAATGCGCCAGCCGTAGCGCAGCGCCAAGATATGCAAGGGAAGCAGCGCCAGCGTCAGCGGCACCACGCAGGCAATTACCAGGACAAAACGGATCATCGCAATATCGTCCGCTCAAAAAGGTGCGGCCCCGGTCAGACGCGGCGACTGACGGGGACCGCTGGGGACGCTGATCGGCGACGGGGGGTCACGATCAAACGCAGCATTAACCTATCGGTAGTTTGTTACATGGCGGTGACGCAGCCGACCGATCGCGCATGCGATTCGGCTTTGCCGGCGCATCATGTCGCCGCTGATCTTCGCCGCCTGACCGCGCTACGTCAGCGTGTTGCGATGCTGCGCCCGATACAGTCGCGGCGTGGTGCCGACCGCCTTGCGGAAGGCGCGGTTGAAATTGGCTTGCGACGAAAATCCCGTCGCATAGGCGATCTCGGCGAGCGACTGGCGGTCGGTGGCGAGCATGCGCTTGGCGAGATCGAGCCGCTGCCGGCTGACATATTCGTGCGGCGCGCAGCCGGTCGCGGCCTTGAAGCTGCGTGAAAAATGCGCCGGGCTCATGCAGGCGATCGAGGCGAGATCGTTGACGCTGAAGTCGCGCTCGGCCGACGTGCTGATGAAATCGGTGACGCGCGCCAGGCGTCGCGCATCGAGCGGCCGGTTGCTGCCCTGCGTTTGCCTCAGCCGAACGGCGGTGTCGGCATAGCTGTGCACGAGATGCGCCGACAGCGCGCGGCCGAGGCTCTCGATCAGCAGGCGCCCGGTCGAGGATTCGTGCGTGAGCTCCTGAAGGATGCGGTCGGCGACGTGCTCGATGAAGATGTCGTGGTCGATCGCCTCGTAGCGGATCGCGATGCCGGCCGGATCGATGTCCATGTCCTGCAGCATGGTGTCCTCGAACGGCCGCCCGGGCAGGAAGATGTGCAGGCACTCGTGCATCGGGCTCTCGACCCGGATGAAATCCTCGCGGATTCCCGCCGGGCACAGCCACACCGTGCCGCGCCGGCCATGGGTCCGCTGCCGCATCCCGGCGCCTTCGCGGTCGACCACCGACGAGCCGCGCAGCAGCACGGCAATTTCGGTGTCGCGCGGCAGGAGCGACGGTAGGTCGCCGGATTCGTGGCTCCATCTCTCCGCCAGCAGGTTGGACCAGCGCCGGTCGTTCGAAGTCTGGAGCATTCTGCCGTTGACATATTTGTCGACAGAATTGCCGAGCATCCCCATCGTGAATCTCCACAGATTGACGCGAGTGCAGGCAAGAGCAGTCCAGGTAAGCAATTACCATGCCACGGACGGGGGCTGCCGTCCACGGCAGATTTGGAAAACAACCAAGCAGGATTGGAAAAGCAACGTGGCGCCGGGTGCCGCATCCTTGCGCAGGTTCTGAACGTGCACACGGAGGAGACACATGGCCCGGACCACCGTCGTAGGCGCCTGCCCGCACGATTGCCCCGACACCTGCTCGATCCTCACCACGGTCGAGGACGGCAAGGCGATCGCGGTGCGCGGCAATCCCGATCATCCGTTCACGCGCGGCCGGCTGTGCGTCAAGGTCAACAACTACGAAGAGCGCGTCTACAGCGACAAGCGCGTGCTCTACCCGATGAAGCGGGTCGGGCCCAAGGGCAGCAAGCAATTCCAGCGCATCAGCTGGGACGAGGCGATCGACACCATCGCGTCGCGCTGGAAAAAGATCATCGCCGAAGACGGCCCACAGGCGATCCTGCCCTACAGCTATCTCGGCACGCAGGGCGTCATCAACGGCCTCAATGTCGGCGACCCGCTATTCAACAAGCTCGGCGCCACCGTCCTGGAGCGGACGTTCTGCGATTCCGGCTCGTGCACCGCCTATATGATGACGATCGGCCACACGCCGGGCGTCGATCCCGAGAGTTTCGTGCACTCGAAGTACATCATTCTTTGGGCCTGCAACACGCTCAGCACCAACTCGCATCACTGGCCGTTCATCGAGCAGGCCAAGAAGAACGGCGCCAAGCTGGTAGTGATCGACCCGGTGAAGACACGCACGGCGCGGCTGGCCGATTGGCACATCCCGATCCGTCCCGGCACCGACGCGGCGCTGGCGCTGGCGATGATCCACGTCATCATCAAGGAGAATCTGGTCGATCGCGATTACATCGACAAATACACGGTCGGCTACGACGAACTGGTGGAGCGCGCCGCCACCTACACGCCGGAATTTGCGTCACAGGAGACCGGCATTCCGGTCGAGGACATCCTCAAGCTGGCGCGCGAATACGCCACGACGCCGCCGGCGGTGGTGCGGATCGGCGTCGCGGTCGAGCGCCACGCCGGCGGCGGCCAGACGGTGCGGGCGATCGCCTGCCTGCCGGCGCTGATCGGCGCCTGGAAACACGTCGGCGGCGGGCTTTTGCAGCTGCCGATCTGGGCCTTCCCGGTGAAGTGGGAAGTCTTGATGCGGCCCGAACTCGCGCCCGAAAATATGCGCGTGCTCAATTCGTGGCGGCTCGGCCGCGCGCTCAACGGCGAACTCGGCTTCGATCCGCCGATCAAGGCGATGTTCGTCTACAACGCCAACCCGATGGCGATGGTCACCGAGCAGGACAAGATCGAGAAGGGGCTGGAGCGCGAGGACCTGTTCACGGTGGTCAGCGATCACTTTATCACCGACACCGCGAAGTACGCCGACATCGTGCTGCCGGCGACCACCCAGCTCGAGCAGAAGGACATCATGTTCTCCTGGGGGCATCTCTATCTGTCGTACAACAATCAGGCGATCGAGCCGCTCGGCGAGGCGGTGCCGAACACCGAGCTGTTCCGGCGTCTCGCCAAGGCGATGGGTATCACCGACCCGGCCTTCTATCGCAGCGACGACGAGATGATCGAAGCCTCGCTGGACTGGAGCAATCCGGTGCTCGAAGGCATCACGCTCGACGACCTCAAGGCGAAGGGCTATGCGCGGCTCAACATGCCGGCGCCAGCCGATTGGGCGCCGCATCGCGAAGGCAACTTCCCGACCGCGACCGGCAAGTGCGAGTTCAAGTCGACCATCACCGGCGGCGGCAATTTTGTCGTGCCGCTGTTCCGTCAAGGCTACAATGGCGATCAGGACGCGACGCCGGTCGATCCGCTGCCGCACTACATCTCGCCCAACGAAAGCGCCCGCACCGCGCCGCAGCTGGCCGAGCGCTATCCGCTCAGCCTGATCTCGCCGAAGAGCCACGCCTTCCTCAACTCCAACTACGGCAATCTGCCGGCGCAGACCGCGCAGGCCGGCGAGGAGCAGGCGGTGATCCTCAATCCCGACGATGCGGCGCATCGCGGCATCGAAGCCGGCGCGCCGATCCGCGTGTTCAACGATCGCGGCTCGTTCGAAGCCTATGCGACGGTGTCGGCCGACGTGATGGCGGGCGTCGTGGTGGCGCCGTCCGGCTATTGGCAGCGCTCCAACCGCAAGGGCGCCACGGTGCACGCCTTGACGCCGCCGGCCTTCGCCGATCTCGGCCGCGCACCGACGTTCTCCGACGTGCTGGTGCAGGTCGGGCGGATGTAGCTCGGCTCTCGCCGATCGAGGCCGACGCCGCGCGGCGTCGGCTGTTGTCTTGTCTCACCACTGGAATTTCGACGATGACCCACGTCGTGACTGATAATTGCAAGGGCTGCCGCTACACCGAATGCGTGACAGTGTGCCCGGTCGAGTGTTTCCACCTCGACGGCAGCATGACCTATATCGACCCGGAGAACTGCATCGATTGCGGCGGCTGCGTGCCGGCGTGCCCGGTCGGCGCGATCGAGCCGGACTATCGGCTGGCCGCCGACAAGAAGTATTGGATCGCCGTCAACCGCAAGCGCGTCGCCGAAACGCCGGTGATCACTGCGCGGCTGCCGCCGCTGCCCGGCGCCGACGAACGCAAGGTCGCGCTCGGACGATGAGCGCCCCGTTTCAAATTGCCATTGTCGGCAGTGGTCCGAGCGGCTTCTACGCGGCCGAGGCGTTGCTGCGCTCCGGCGTGCCGATCGCCGTCGACATGTTCGAGCAACTGCCGGTGCCGTACGGCCTGGTGCGCTACGGCGTGGCGCCCGATCATCCCAAGCTCAAGCTGGTCAGCATCACCTTCGACAAGATCGCGGCGCTGCCCGGCTTTCGCTTCGTCGGCGGCGTCAGCGTCGGCGACGACGTGGCGATCGGCGACCTGCGCGCGGCCTATGACGCCGTGGTGCTGGCGACCGGCGCCGATCTCAGCCGGCCGCTCGGCATTGCGGGCGAGACGCTGCCGGGCTGTTATTCCGCCGGTGATTTCGTCGCCTGGTACAACGGCCATCCCGATCATCGCGACCACCGCTTCGATCTCAGCCACGAGGTCGCCACCATCATCGGCCACGGCAACGTCGCGCTCGACGTCGCCCGCATCCTGTCGAAGACCGCCGACGAATTGCGCCACACCGACATTGCCGCGCACGCGCTCGAGGCGCTGGCCGAGAGCCGCGTCCGCGAAGTCCATGTCGTCGGCCGCGGCGGGCCGGCGCAGGCCAAGTTCGGCGCCAAAGAACTGCGCGACTTTCTTGACCTCGCGCAATGCGGCGCCTTGGTCGATCCGCGCGACCTCGCCGATCTGCCCGAGACGACCGACGATCCGGAGCGAGCCGAGAAGCTGGCACTACTGCGCACCTTCGCGGCGCAAACGCCCGCCAAGCCGCGGCGCTGCATCTTCCGCTTTGGCCTGTTGCCGATCGCGATCGACGGCGAGCAGCGTGTCGAAGCGATCCGCTTTGCCGGTCAGGGTGGCGCAGCGCAGCAGATCGCCTGCGGCGCCGTCTTCAGCAGCATCGGCCGGCGCACCGCCCCGATCGCCGGTGTGCCTTATGATGAGCAGCGCGGCGTGCACGCCAATGTCGGCGGACGCGCCGCCAATGGCAACGAGGTCGTGACCGGTCTCTACGTCTGCGGCTGGAGCAAACGTGGCCCGAGCGGCACCATCGGCACCAACCGCGCCTGCAGCCTCGCGACCATCGAGGCGGTCCTCGCCGACCTTTCCACGCGCGCGCCGCAGCGCGCCGGCGATCCCGACGCCTTGCTGGCACGGCTGCGCCAGCGCGTTGCGCGGCTGGTGAGTTACCAGGACTGGACCGCGATCGATGCCGCCGAGAAGCGGCAAGGGGCCCGCAGCGGCCGGCTGCGCGAGAAATTCGTCAGCGTTTCCGAGATGATCGCCGCGCTCGACGCCGCATCTTGACGCTCTCGCTTGGATCGGTCCCAGCGTCCGAGGCTGCCCAGCCTGCGCGAGGCGTTTGGCAGCTTCCACACATCGCACTGAACGTTGATTGGCGCTCGGCGTTGCTGGTGCCTATCTGAACGGTTCAGCAGCGAAAGGCGACCATGGCACATTCAGCGCTCATCGTCGGTGCCAGCGGCATCGTCGGCAACAATCTCGCGCAGCATCTGCACAAGCAGGGCTGGCAAATCCATGGCCTGGCGCGGCGCCCGCCGCAGCATCTCGAGGGCGTCATTCCGGTGGCCGCCGATCTGCTCGATGCCGCGGCGCTGCAGGCCGCGCTGAAGGATCTACGCCCGAGCCATGTCTTTCTCGCCACCTGGCTGCGTCAGAGCACCGAGGCCGAGAATATCCGCGTCAACGGCGCGATGGTGCGCAACCTGCTGGACGCGCTGTCGCCGGCGGGGTCGGTGCAGCACGTCGCGCTGGTCACCGGGCTCAAGCACTATCTCGGCCCGTTCGAGGCCTATGGCAAAGGCAAGCTGCCGGCGACGCCGTTTCGCGAAGACCAGCCGCGGCTCGATCTGGAGAATTTCTACTACGCCCAGGAGGATGAAGTGTTCGCCGCTGCCAAGCGCGACGGCTTCGGCTGGACCGTGCACCGGCCGCACACCATCATCGGCTACGCGGTCGGCAACGCGATGAACATGGGCGTGACGCTGGCGGTGTATGCCACGATCTGCAAGGAGACCGGCCGGCCGTTCCTGTTTCCCGGCTCGGCCGCGCAGTGGAACGGCCTCACCGACATGACCGACGCGCGGCTGCTGGCGCGCCATCTGGAATGGGCGTCGACCACCGAGGCGGCGCGTAACCAGGCGTTCAACGTCGTCAATGGCGACGTCTTCCGCTGGAGCTGGATGTGGAGCCGCATCGCCGATTACTTCGGCCTGACGCCTGCGCCGTTTCCGGGCGAAGGCGTTCCACTCGAGCAGCAGCTCGCCGACGCCGCGCCGATCTGGCGCGAGATCGCCGCCAAGTATCGGCTCGCCGAAGCCGATCTCAGCGTGCTGAGTTCGGCTTGGCACACCGATGCCGATCTCGGCCGGCCGATCGAAGTCGTCACCGACATGAGCAAGAGCCGCAAGCTCGGCTTTCTCGACTATCAGGCGACCGACGACAGCTTCTTCGATCTGTTCGAGCGATTGCGCGCTGAAAAATTGATTCCGTCATAGGTCTGGCGCCACGCTCAGGCGCAGGGTGCGGTGCGACATTCGCGCGGCGGTTGGTCCGGTGGCGGACACATCGCGACCTAACCGCGCAGGTAGCTGCGACATCGTCGCTGCGAGCAAGCAGCGTTGGCGCGTTGACTGTTGTATTTCCCGCATGGTCCAATCAGGACAACAACAAGATGAGGGAGAAACGCGTGCCAGGCTCGATCAGCAAGAACCGTCGCAGCATTCTCAAGGGCGCGCTCGTCGCAGCGGCGGCACCGGCGCTGATTGGTCCGGCACTGGCGCAGCAGAAGGTCAGCTGGAAGGTGCAGGCGCATTGGCCGAAGGCGTCCGGCTCGTTCAACGACAGTCTCGGCGCGCTCGCCAAGGAGCTTGCCGTGCGCACCGACGGCCGCTTCACGCTCGAGACGTTCGGCGCCGGCGAGATCGCAAAAGACCGCGAGATCTACAACGTTGTGCGCCGCGGCGTGGTGCAGATGGGCACGATATCGCCGGCTTATATTCTCGGTGAGGCGCAGGCGATGGGCTTGCTGTACGGCGTTCCCGGCACGCTGCGCGAGCCTTGGGAGATGATGCACTTCACCAAGAATCTCGGCGTCGAGAAGCTGGTCAATGAAGAGCTGAAGCCGAAAGGGGTGTTGATCTTCGCCGAGAAAGCCTATCCGACCGAAGTCGTGCTGAAGCGCAAGATCAGCTCGGCCGCCGAGCTCGCCTCGCTGAAGATTCGATCTGCCGGCTCGATGCTCGAGTATTTCGCCGCCGCCGGCGCCTCACCGCAACAGGTCGCCGGTCCCGAGATCTATCAGGCGATTTCGACCGGCGTGGTCGACGGCGCGCATTGGGGCGCCGCGGTCGGCGCGCTGTCGATGAAGTTCTGGGAAGTCGCGCCGTTCCACATGAAGCCGGCTCTCGGCATCACCAACGACGCCTGGATCATCAATGTGGCTGCGCTCGACAAGCTGCCGCCGGATCTCAAGCTGCAGCTGCTGTCACTGATCGAGGAACGTTACTTCCTGCGTTCGGTCGAGTATCAGCACCAGGAGGCGATGGCGCTTGCCACCGGTCGCGCCAAGATGAATGTCGAGGTGGTGAGATTCCCCGACGAAGTGCTGGCGAAGTTCGCCGAAGCGTCGAAGACGATTCTGCAGAAGGAGACCGCGAAGGGCGAGATCGCCGCCAAAGGCGGCACCGCCCTGTCGAAGCTGATGTCGGACCTCGGCTACGTCTGAGCTGTCGTTCTCTGCCGTGAAACGCAGCAGCATCCGTTCTTGCCGCACCACGACCGGACGGATCGGGCCGGGCCGGGCATCGCGCGCTCCGCTCGGCGCCGCGTGCCGAGCCATGAAAGTCACCTTATGTTGAAGATTGCCGCCGCTATTACCCGGCTCAATTACTGGGTCGCACGGATTGCCGCATGGCTGATCGTGCCGATCTTCGTACTGCTGATGGCCGACGTGATCATGCGCTACGTGGTCGGCAGCGCGGCGATCTGGACCTCGGAGTTCGCGCAACTGATCTTCGGCGTCTACGCGGTGGTGGCGGGCGGCTATCTGCTCGCCGAGCGGGCGCATGTCAACGTTGACATCTTCTACGGCAGGTTCAGCCGCGCGCAGAAGGCGAGGGTGGATCTCGCCACCTCGTTCTTGTTCTTCATCTTCCTCGCCGTGCTGATCTGGCAGAGCGCCGACATGGCATGGGAGTCGGCCGCCAAGCTCGAGACCTCGTCGAGTCTCTGGAATCCATATATTTGGCCCGTCAAACTGGCGATCCCGATCGCCGGCGTGCTGCTGCTGCTGCAGGGGCTGGTGCGGATCGCGTCCGATGTCCGCACGCTCGCCGGTCTCGACAACGATCCCGCCACGTTCGGCAAGCAGGCCGGCGACGCTTCCTCTCACTGATCGGGCGATCTCGTGTCTGTCGAGCTTCTGACCTTCCTGTTCTTCGGTTCGCTGCTGGTGTTCCTGTTCATCGGCACGCCGCTGGTGTTCACGCTCGGCGGCATCTCGGTGATCTTTCTGTACTTCGCCATGGGGCCGGTCGGCTTCTACATCGTCGCGTCCAAATTCTGGGACTCGATGACGAACTTCACGCTGATCGCCATCCCGATGTACGTCTACATGGCGATGCTGCTGGAAAAGTCCGGCGTCGCGCAGAATCTCTACCGGATGATGCACGTCTGGTTCGGCGCGATGCGCGGCGGGCTGGCGATCGGCACCGTGATGATCTGTGCGATCTTCGCGGCGATGAGCGGCATCAGCGGCGCCGCGGTGGTGACGATGGGGGCGATCGCGCTGCCGCGTATGCTGGAGCGCGGCTACGACAAGAAGCTGGCGATCGGCGCCATCAACGCCGGCGGCGGCTGGGGCGTGCTGGTGCCGCCGTCGATCCTGATGGTGCTGTACGCGATGCTGATCGAAGTCTCGGTCGGCCGGCTGTTCGCCTCGGGCATCGGCCCCGGCATTCTGCTCGTGGTGCTGGTGACGATCTACATCATCGTGCGCGCCTGGCTGCAGCCGTCACTGGCGCCGGCGCTGCCGCCGGAAGAGCGCGGCGACTGGCGGCTGAAGCTGAGCACGCTGAAGGCCGTGGCGCTGCCGATCCTGATCGTGCTGCTGGTGCTCGGCTCGATCTTCGGCGGCTTTGCGACGCCGACCGAGGCCGCAGCGCTCGGCGTGTTCGGCGCGTTGATTGCCTCCGCGGTGCATCGCAAGCTGACATACGCGGTGTTGTCGGATTCGGCGATGCAGACGTTGCGGCTGACCGCGCTGATCATGTGGATCCTGTTCGCCGCGCACGCCTTCTCGACCGCCTACACCACGCTCGGCGCCAACGAGTTGATGAACCATCTGGTGTCGCAGGTGCCCGGCGGCGAATGGGGCGCACTGATCTTCATCCTGGCGGTGCTGCTGCTGCTCGGCATGGTGCTGGATCCGGTCGGCATCATGCTGATTACGCTGCCGGTGTTCATGCCGGTGGTGCAGCTCTATGGCTGGGATCCGGTGTGGTTCGGCGTCATCTTCATCATGATGATGGAGATCGGCTACATGACGCCGCCGTTCGGCTTCAATCTGTTCTACCTGAAGGCGGTGGCGCCGCCCGAGGTGACGATGGGCGACATCTACTGGTCGGTCATTCCCTATGCGCTGGTGACGTTCCTCGGCGTGCTGATCGTGATCATGCTGCCGCAGATCGCGCTGTTCTTCCCGAACCTGTTCTTCGGGATGCCGCGCTGATCAGCATCGCGTCATGGCCGGGCTTGTCCCGCCTGCGCGGCCGAAGCCGCTTCGGCGCGGCGAAGGCCCGGCCATCCCCGCCTTTTCTGCGTTCCAGTCAGCAAGGCGTGGATGCCCGGCACAAGGCCGGGCATGACGGCGGGGAGGTCAGTGACTACTGGAGAGACCGATTATTGGGCTGGGGACTAACTACTGGCTCGCCGGCGTGACGCGCAGGATGCGGCCGGCGGCGTTGTCGGTGAGCAGCCAGATCGCGCCGTCGGGGCCCTGGCGGACGTCGCGGATGCGTTCATTGAGCGGCTGCAGCAGCCGCTCTTCGCCGGTGACCTTGTCGCCGGACAGTGTCAGCCGCACCAGCATCTTGCCGGCGAGCGCGCCGGTGAACAGGCTGCCGCTCCATTTCGGAAACAACTTGCCGGTGTAGAACGCCATGCCGGACGGCGCGATCGACGGAACCCAGTATTTGACCGGCTGCTCCATGCCGGGCCTGGCCGTCGCCTCGTGGATCTTGGCGCCTGAGTAGTCGATGCCGTAGCCGATCACGGGCCAGCCGTAGTTCTTGCCGGCGCCGATGATGTTGACCTCGTCACCGCCGCGTGGGCCGTGCTCGATCTCCCACAATTTGCCGTCGACGGGGTTGAAGGCGAGCGCCTGCGCGTTGCGGTGGCCCCAGCTCCAGATCTCCGGCCTGGCGCCGTCGCGGCCCACGAACGGATTGTCCCTGGGCACGCTGCCGTCCGGTGCGATCCGGACGATTTTGCCGAGGTGATTGCCGAGGTTCTGCGCCTCGTCGCGGCCGCTGAAATGCTCGCCGAGGGTGACGTAGAGATTGCCGCCGGCGCCTTGAGCGATCCGGCAGCCGTAGTGATTGCCGCTCGACAGCGGGCCGTCCTGGCGGAAGATCACCTTGAGGCCCTCGAGCGCCGGGGCGTCGCCCTCCTTCAGCGCTGCGCGTGCGACGGCGGTGCGGCCGCCGCTGCGTCCAGCGTCGGTAGTGCGCTCGGAGTAGCAGAAGTAGATGGTGCGGTTGGTCGCGTAGTCCTTGTCGGTGACGACGTCGAGCAGGCCGCCTTGGCCGGCGGCCCAGACTTCTGGCACGCCGCTAATGGGTGGCGATAGCGCGCCCTGCGACGACACAACGCGCATTCGCCCGGGGCGTTCGGTCACCAACGCGCGGCCCTCCGGCAGGAATGCCAGTCCCCACGGATAGGCCAGGTTCTCGGCGAAGGTCTTGACCGCCAGCGAACCTGCCGAGGAGGTGAAGGAAGTCGGCTCGCCGCTGCTCTTGGTGGCGATCAGGAACGACGCGATGATCACCGTGGCCGCCGTCAGCGAACCGGAGACCCAGACCAGCAGTGCCTTCATCAGGGCCTCCACACACCAGCAAAGCAGATGCAGCGCACGCCGACGTAACTCGCCGACGGCGCGGATGTTCGAAAGCGCAGCTCAGAGTGAGAATGGCATTGCCATGCTCGCCTCGGTCGAGGCGACGGCCAGCAGCAGGATGACGCTGAGCACGACCACGGCAGCGGCGAGCGACGCCGCGACGGCGCGCATCAACCGGAGTGAACCAAACGGCGTTGAACGCGGAACGAAGCCGGCCTCATGGCCGGACGACCGAAACATGACCAAATCCTCGCAGCAGGGGCGAATCACCGTGCGACGAGAATTTGTAAGCGATTGCAGGCGTTTATGGGGCGCCAGCCGGTCAATCGTGTCGAAAAGACGGCAGAATGACCGCCCGATTGCGGTCTCGGCTACGCTTCGGCGGCGAAATCGGCGTGGCTTAACGGCGCTGGGGCGGGCGTCCAGTCCATTGTGACGAAGCCCGGAGACTGTTCCACGCGCCGCAGCCAGGCGTTCACGGACGGGAACGTCGACAAGTCGAAGTCGCATTGGTCGGCCACGTGAGTGTATCCGTACAGCGCGATGTCGGCGATGGTGAGCTGACCGGCCGCGAAGTAATCATGAGTCTTCAGGTGATTTTCCATCACCTGCAGCGCCGCGTAGCCGCGCTCCAACCAGTCTTCCAGCGCGTGGGTCTGCAGATCGCGGCCGCCCTTGACCAGGCACAGCCAGAAATACGCCGAGCCGATATTCGGCTCCAGCGCATGCTGTTCGAAGAACATCCATTGCAGGGCTTCGGCGCGGTCCATCCTCGTATCAGGGGCCAGCGAGGTGCCGACAGCCAGATACCAGAGGATGGCGTTGGACTCTGCCAGATAGCGGCCCTGTGCGACTTCCAGCAGCGGTACCTGGCCGCTCGGATTCTTGGAGAGGAAATCCGGCGTGCGGCTTTCGCCGCGCAGGATGTCAACCTCGATGCAACGATACGGAGCATCCAGGAACGCCAGAGCCAGGCGGGCCTTGTAGCTGTTGCCGGAGCGCTGCATCGAATAGAGCTTGTACATCTCGGTCGTTTCGCTCGCCTTCGTTGTCCGGGCATCTGCCGACCCGAACGCGGCCAAACAATGATGCCGATAGCGGCGGCTCGCAAGACCCCGGGGTTGGAAAAAGTCCAGCGCTGCTGCGACGCATCAATTGCGGCGCTGCTTTCCGCGCAGGCTCTGCGCTCACACCTGCGCGATTTCGCGGTGATCTTCGGTCGCTGTGGCACTCGCATCGATCGCTCGGCGCAGCGCCAGCGCCAGCAACGCCAGCGTGACCAGCAGGCCGAGCGGGATGGCCACGGCGCCCGCGACGCTGCGCGCCAGCAGCGGTGTGACCCAGGCCCCCGCCAACAGCGAGACTTCGTAACGACGGAAACCGTGATTATAGCCGGCGCTCACCATGAAGGCGATCGCCGGGCCGAGCAGCATCAGGTCGTAGTCGAGCGTGTGCGGGGAGGCCAGCAGGGTCGCGAGCACCAGCACGGCAGCCTTCACGTCGAAATCCTCGCATCGTCGCCACGCCCACATGGTGCTGGCGATGACCGTCAGCGACAGGGCGGTCTGCACCCCATAGGCCAGCGACAAGCTGCCGCCCCACATCCGGATCGCCGCGAAGGCGCTCTGCATCTTCTCGAAGCCAACCTCGCCCTGCTCCAGCAACAGCTTGCGGAACGCTTCGGTCGAGGCCGCAAATGCCGGCCAGATCTCCAGGCCGAACGCCAGCGTGGTCGCTGCCGCCAGAGCGGCGACAGCCAGGATGGCTGAGACGATGGTCCGCCAGCGCCCGTCGGCCAGCAGCGCCAGCGGGATCACCACGGCGAATTGCGGTTTATAGGCCAGCATGGCGAACAGGATGCCGGCGAGGATGGGGCGCGCGCGCAGCGCGCACAGCGCGGCGCCGAACAGCCCCGCCGTGAGAAAGCCGTTCTGGCCATGGCCGAGATTGACGAACACCGCCGGAAATACCGCCGCCGGCGCCAGCCAGACCCAAGCGGCGGCGCCGGCGCGGGCCCGTCGCAGGATGGTGCCGATCACCGTCAGGTAGAAGGCGAAGCTGGCCGCCTGCCAGACTACGAGCGCCAGCCAATAGGGCAGCACGGCCAACGGCGCCGCGATGAACAGGAAGAACGGTGGATACGGCCAGGCGTAATACGGCGTGGCGGTGCCGAACAGCTGCTGCTGGCGTGCATAGTGGATTCCCAGGTCGTAAGCCGCGCTGGCCTTGCCCTCGAGCACCAGCGAACCGGCCGCATAGAAGCTGGAGAAATCGGTGCCGAGCGGCTTGCCGTTACGGTCGATCAGCCCGTCCGACAGCGCAACCCAGCCAATCATCCCGGCCACGCAGATGCCACCCATCAGCAGGCTGTACACCTGGAGGCGCTCGCGGGTCAGCCAGCTGCCGGTCGCAAATCGCTGCCAGAGTTCGGACATTTGGGCTCGTGCGCAAGGAGTCGGCGCACCCTAGCGAGGGCGCTTTAAGCCTTCCTGAACCTGCCGGTATGTTCGACTGGTCGGCGCAAGCGTCTTGCGATGCAACGGCCTGCCGCTTAGTGTAGGACATCCCCGTCAAAAACCGAAGAGTCGCGCCTTCCGCCGGCTCATGACGGCTGCAAGGAGAAGACGATGTCGTTCCTGTCCACCGCGCTCGATCGTGTGAAGCCGTCCGCGACCATCGCGGTCACGGACAAGGCACGTGAGCTGAAAGCGGCGGGCCGCAACATCATCGGGCTCGGCTCCGGCGAACCGGACTTCGACACTCCGGCCAACATCAAGCTGGCGGCGATCCATGCGATCGAAGCCGGCAAGACCAAATACACCGCTGTCGACGGCATTCCGGAGCTGAAGCAGGCGATCATCGACAAGTTTCAGCGCGAGAACGGCCTCACCTACAAGCCCAACCAGGTGATCGTCGGCACCGGCGGCAAGCAGGTGCTGTACAACGCGCTGGTCGCCACCATCAATCCGGGCGACGAGGTGATCATCCCGGCGCCGTATTGGGTCAGCTATCCGGAGATGGTGGCGCTTGCCGGCGGCGAGAGCGTGCCGGTGGTGTGCACCGCCGAGTTCGGCTTCAAGCTGCAGCCGACTGCACTGGAAGCGGCGATCACGCCGAAGACCAAGTGGATCATCCTCAACTCGCCGTCGAACCCGACCGGCGCCGCCTACACCCGTGAGGAGCTGAAGGCGCTGACGGACGTGCTGGTCAAGCATCCGCACGTCTGGGTGATGACCGACGACATGTACGAGCATCTCGTTTACGACGACTTCAAGTTCACCACCCCGGCGCAGATCGAGCCCAGGCTGTTCGATCGCACCCTGACGGTGAACGGCGTCTCGAAGTCGTATTGCATGACCGGCTGGCGCATCGGCTATGCGGGCGGCCCGGCGGAACTGATCAAGGCGATGGCGACGATCCAGTCGCAGTCGACCTCGAACCCGTCGTCGATCGCGCAATGGGCCGCCGTCGAGGCGCTCAACGGTCCGCAGGAATTCATCGCCGCACACAACAAGGTGTTCAAGGAGCGCCGCGATCTGGTGGTGTCGATGCTGAACCAGGCGGCGGGCGTCGAATGCCCGCGTCCGGAAGGCGCGTTCTACGTCTATCCGTCGTGTGCCGGCACCATCGGCAAGACCGCGCCGTCCGGCAAGGTGATCGAGACCGATCAGGACTTCGTCACCGAACTGCTCGAAGCCGAAGGCGTCGCGGTCGTGCAGGGCTCGGCCTTTGGCCTCGGTCCGGCATTCCGCATCTCCTATGCCACCAAGACGTCCGACCTCGAAGAGGCCTGCAAGCGCATTCAGCGCTTCTGCGGCAATCTGCGCTGAACGCGCCAACGGCGCGTTCATTACAAATCGGCAAGATTCACTGGATTCATTCCGGCGTGTTGGAACTGCCTTGTTTTGGCCAAGACAGTTCCTTCTTGTCGCCCCGCAATCTTCATCCCTGAAATGCGGAGTTTCTTTCAATGTCCATCTCAAGACTGTTCGGTGTCGCAGCTCTCGGCCTGATCGCGTCGGTGACCGGCGCGAGCGCGCAGGAGCGGCTGCAGGTCGGCGTGCTCGAATGCGCCGGTGGCCCGAACGTCGGCTACGTGGTCGGCTCGGCCACCCAGCTGCAGTGCGTGTTCAAGTCCGACGGCCGTCGTCCGGAGCCGTACATCGCCAACCTGCAGCGGATCGGCGTCGACCTCGGCTTTACCCAGAACACCGGCCTCGCCTGGGCCGTCTACGCCCCGACCCGCCAGATCGGTCGCGGCGATCTCGCCGGCAGCTTCGGCGGCGTCGGCGCCAACGCCTCGTTCGGCGTCGGCTTCGGCGGCAACCTGTTGGTCGGTGGTTCGGGCAATGCGTATGCGTTGCAGCCGCTCAGCCTGCAGGGCCAGACCGGCCTCAACGCCACGGCCGGCATCGTCGACGTGCAGCTGCGCCCAGCCGACCTGCCGCGCAAGTATCGCAAGCACAAGCGTCATCATCGGCATCACCGCTGATCGCGGCGCGCGCGCGTCGTGACCAAGGGCCCGCCTCGCGCGGGCCCTTTTTTCTTGTCCGGCGCGCCGCACGCGTTGCTGGAACCGTCATTGAAGATTTGCGATTGCTGTGACTAGATGCTGGCCGCTGCGCCTGAATTGCAGCAGCGATGACTTTGGTCATCTGTCGGTATGCCAACAGCTGCGACGTCAGGATCCGCGAACTATCCGCAAGACTTTATGCAAACTATCCGCATCACGTTGAACTGGAGAAAATCTTTCATGCGCCGCATTTCGCTTCTGCTCGGTATCGCCGCTTCGCTGATCGCCGGCGCCGCCCATGCTCAGAACCGCGTGCAGGTCGGCGTGCTGGAATGCCGTGGTGGCGCCAGCATGGGCTTCATCGTCGGCTCGGTGACCAATCTCGGTTGCGTGCTGCGCGTCAACGGCCGCCCCGACACGCCGTATGTCGCGACCGTCCGCAAGATCGGTCTCGACATCGGTATCACTGAGCAAACCGCGCTCGCCTGGGCGGTGTTCGCACCGGTCGAGCGCTTCGGCCCCGGCGACCTCGCCGGCAACTACGCGGGCGCGCAGGGCTCGGCGGCGATCGGCGTCGGCGCCGGCGCCAATGTCCTGGTCGGCGGTTCGTCGAATTCGATCGCGCTGCAGCCGCTCAGTCTGCAAGGCCAGACCGGCGTCAACGTCGCGGTCGGTCTGCAAGAACTCGAATTGCGTCCGGGTCGCTAACTGATCAGTTCGCTGCGGCGCAACTCGCTTGCGCCGCAGCAACGATTTGTTGTTGTCCTTGATCCTGCTCAAGCCGGTCATGGAAGCAACGTAATTTTTCCCGCTTGCCAACCGTCCAGTGTTGCGGAAGCATCTCGTCTTGCCGACCCAATTACGGGCCGAGCTCCAGAAGAAGGAGGCGGCGATGGGACAAGACGTCAGAAATCCCTCAATCACTAAAGGTTCGGGTCCCCGGTGCATCGCACTGGTGGGCCCTTTCCAAAGCGGAAAGACCACACTGCTCGAAGCGATCCTGGCGCGCACCGGCGCGGTGCCGCGCGCCGGTTCGGTGGACGCCGGCACTTCGGTCGGCGATGCCAGCGCCGAGGCGCGAGCACACAAGATGGGGCTCAGCCTCAACGCCGCAACCACTCAGTTCATGGGTGAGACCTACACGTTTCTCGACTGTCCCGGCTCGGTCGAATTCGCGCACGACATGCGCGCCGCGTTGCCCGCCGTCGATGCCGCCGTGGTGGTGTGCGAAGCCGACGAGCGCAAGCTGCCGCAGTTGCAGCTGATCCTGCGCGAACTCGAAGACCTCGGCATTCCACGCTTTCTGTTCCTCAACAAGATCGACCGCGCCAATAAGCGCGTCCGCGAAGTGCTCGACAGTCTGCAGCCGGCCTCGCGTATTCCTCTGGTGCTGCGCCAGATCCCGATCTGGAACGGCGACCTGATCGCCGGTTATGTCGACCTCGCGCTGGAGCGCGCGTTCGTCTATCGCGAGCACAAGCCCTCCGAAGTGATGGCGCTGGAAGGCGGCGACCTCGATCGCGAGAAGGAAGCCCGCTTCTCGATGCTCGAGAAGCTCGCCGATCACGACGACGCGCTGATGGAGCAACTGCTCGAGGACATCCCGCCGCCGCGCGACGCGGTGTTCGACGATCTCGCCCGCGAACTGCGCGAAGGCCTGATCTGCCCGGTGCTGCTCGGCTCGGCGCTGCGCGAGAACGGCGTGATGCGGCTGCTCAAGGCGCTGCGCCACGAGGCGCCCGACGTGGCCGAGACGGCGGCGCGGCTCGGCGTCGCCACCGCCAAGGACGCGGTCGGCTACGTGTTCAAGACCAATCATCTGCAGCATGGCGGCAAGCTGTCGCTCGCGCGGTTGTTCTCCGGCACGCTGAACGACGGCGATACGGTGCTGTCGGCGACCGGCGAGTCGGCGCGGGTCTCGGGCATTCAGTCGGTTGGTGGCGGGCACGATAGTAAGCGCTCCTCCGCCGGTGCCGGCGAGGTCGTCGCGCTCGGCAAGCTCGATGCGATCAAGACCGGCGACACATTTGCGAACGGCAAGGCCGCGCCGTCAGCGCTGGTTGCGATCGCTGCGGCGCCGCCGGTGCTGGCGATGGCGCTGGCGGCCGCCGACCGCAAGGACGACGTCAAGCTCGGCCAGTCGCTGCAGCGGCTGTCGGAAGAAGACCCGTCGCTGACCGTGGTCCACGATCCGCAGACCCACGATATCGTGCTGTGGGGCCAGGGCGAAATGCATCTTCGCGTTGCGCTGGAGCGGCTCAAGGAGCGCTACGGCGTCAACGTCAAGTCGCATCCGCCGGCGATCGGCTATCGCGAGACGATCCGCAAGTCGGTGACGCAGCGCGGCCGGCACAAGAAGCAGTCCGGTGGCCACGGTCAGTTCGGCGACGTCGTGCTCGATATCAAGCCGCTGCCGCGCGGCGAGGGCTTCGTGTTCGCCGAAACGGTGGTGGGCGGCGCGGTGCCGCGCAACTACATCAGCGCGGTCGAGGAGGGCGCGGCGGACGGCCTGCGCATGGGGCCGCTCGGCTTCCCGGTGGTCGACGTTCATGTCACGCTGACCGACGGCTCGTATCACAGCGTCGACTCCTCGGATCAGGCGTTCCGCACCGCGGCGCGGATCGGCGTCACCGAAGCGCTGCCGCAGTGCCAGCCGGTGCTGCTCGAGCCGATCCACACCGTCGAGATCGTCTGCCCGACCGACGCCACCGCCAAGGTCAACGCCATCCTGTCCGGACGGCGCGGCCAGATCCTCGGCTTCGACACCCGCGAGGGCTGGACCGGCTGGGATGTCGTGCGCGCCACGCTGCCCGAGGCGGAGATCGGCGACCTGATCGTCGAGCTGCGCTCGGCCACCGCGGGCGCCGGCAGCTTCACCCGCAGCTTCGACCACATGGCCGAAGTCACCGGCCGCACCGCCGACCAGATCATCGCAGCGCACCGCCAGGTCGCCGCCTGATCAGCCCGCCGGAGAGAGCAACGGCTTCGATGATGCATGAAGCATCATTGAAGCCGTTTCGTATTTGCGGTAGCCGGTAGGTGAACCGAAATCGGAAGGCTGGCGTGATCACCTCGGCTCAAATGCGTGCGGCGCGGGCGCTGCTCGGGATCGACCAGCGCGAGCTGGCGAAGCTCGCCGGCGTGTCGGTGCCGACCATCCAGCGGATGGAAGCCAGCGGCGGCAATGTCCGTGGCATCGTCGAGTCGCTGACCCGGGTGGTCGACGCGCTCAACCGCGCCGGCGTCGAGCTGATCGGCGAGCATGCCCGCAGCGAGGACGGCGGCCGCGGCGTGCGGTTGCGTCATTCGGCGGCTCCGGACAAGGTCGAGCCATGACGCCCCAGCATCCCGGCGCGGGCCACACCGCCGCCTGCCTGATCGGATGGCCGGCGGCGCATTCACGCTCGCCGCTGATCCACCATTACTGGCTGCGCAGCCTCGGTATTCCGGGCGGCTATTCGATCGAGGCGGTGCCGCCCGAAGGCTTCGCCGAATTCGTGCTCAACCTGCGCGGCCACGGCTACAGCGGCGCCAATGTCACCATCCCGCACAAGGAGCGCGCGCTGCAGCTGACGGAGCCGGACGCGCGCGCGCGTGCGGTCGGTGCCGCCAACACCCTGTACTATGACGGCGACGTGCTGCGCTCGACCAACACCGACGTCGAGGGCTTCATCGCCAATCTCGACGCCAGCGCGCCGGGCTGGGACCGCGCCGAGCAGGCGTTGGTGCTTGGCGCCGGCGGCTCGTCGCGCGCGGTGCTGTTCGGCCTGCTGGAGCGCGGCATCAAGCGCATCGCGCTGGCTAATCGGTCGATGGAGCGGGCGCAGGCGCTGGCCGAGCTGTTCGGCGATCGCGTCGCGCCGATCGCCTGGACCGAAGCGGCCGCGGCGCTGCCGGGCGCGGGGCTGCTGGTCAACACCACCTCGCTCGGCATGAAGGGCCAGCCGTCGCTCGATCTCGACCTCGAGCCGCTGCCGGGCGATGCGGTGGTGGCAGACCTCGTCTATGTGCCGCTCGAGACCGAACTGCTGGCCGAAGCCCGCGGCCGTGGTCTGCGCACCGCCGATGGCCTCGGCATGCTGCTGCACCAGGCGGTGCGCGGCTTCGAATTGTGGTTCGGCGCTCGGCCGCATGTCACCGCCGAGCTGCGCGAATTAGTCGAGGCTGATCTGCTCGCGCATACGTGAGAGGAATAACCGGCGATCGAGAGCATTTGCTCCAGGGGCTTTGCTGGAGAACTCCTCGATGTCGATTCGTGTTTTTGCTACCCCGCCGCTGATCGCCGCAACCGTCTTCGCGCTGTCGCTGTCCGCCGCCTCCGCGCAGCAATCGCCCACGCCCACCAAGGTGCGCGGCGAGATCGAGCGTGTCGACGGCGACAGCCTTGCGGTGAAGTCGCGCAGCGGCCAGGACGTCAAGCTTCAGCTGCAGCCGGATCTGCGCGTCGCCGGCATCGCGGCGAGTAGCTTGTCGGAGGTCAAGCCCGGCGCATTCGTCGGCGCCACCACGGTGCCGGGCCCGAACGGTGCGCACAACGCGGTCGAGATCCACATCTTCCCGGAAGCGATGCGCGGCACCGGCGAAGGTTCGCGCGCCTGGGACCTCGGCCCGAACAGCACAATGACCAACGCCACCGTCGATCAGTCGGTGACCAGCAACGACGGCAACACCGTCAAGGTGAAGTACAAAGGCGGCGAGAAGGTCATCACCGTGACGCCGAAGACCCAGATCGTCACCTACGTGCCAGCCGAGAGGTCCGATCTCAAGCAGGGCGCCAAGATCATCGCGTTCGGCAAGACGCTGCCCGACGGCTCGTTCCAGACCAGCCGCATCGCGGTCGGCCAGGGCGGCATCACGCCGCCGATGTGACGGTGATCGCCCTGTCTACATTGCACTGGTCTTCATCCCGAGGAGGCTGGCAGGAAATATGCCCTTAGACATCGGGCGCTTCCTATCCACGTCATGCCCGGCCTTGTGCCGGGCATCCACGCCTTGCTGACGGAGACGCAGAAAAGGCGTGGATGGCCGGGCCTCCGCCGCGCCGATGGGGCTTCGGCCCCGCAGGCGGGACAAGCCCGGCCATGACGGCATCCCCGAGCTAACAGGTTTACTGCTCGTCCTGCGCGCCCGGCCTTGGCCGGTAGCGCGGCAGTGACCAGCCGCGCTGCAGGGCGGCGGCGCGGATCAGCAGGGCGAGGGCGAAGCCGATGGCGGTGCTGAGATCGCGGCCGGCGCCGAGCGCCGTCAAGCTGACGAAAGCTGCGGCACCGAGCAGCGCCGCCGTGACGTAGATCTCGCGGCGCAGGATCACCGGGATTTCGCCGCCGAGCAGATCACGGATGATGCCGCCGAAGGTCGCGGTGACGACGCCCATCGCCACCGCGACGATGCCGTTGACGCCTGCGAGCGATGCGCGCTCGGCCCCGCTGACCGCGAACAGCGCCATCCCGACCGCGTCGAGCCACAGCAGCGCCCGGTAGCGCGATTGCGGAATATGCGCGGTGAAGAACACGATGCCGGACACGACCACGCAGGCGACCAGATAGGCCGGCTCACGGATCCAGAACACCGGCTGGTCGAGCAGCACGTCGCGCAGCGTGCCGCCGCCGATGCCGGTCGCGGTGCCGAGCAGCGCGAAGCCGACGATGTCCATCTCCTTGCGCGACGCCACCAGCGCGCCGGTGACGGCGAACACGACGACGCCGAGCCAGTCGAGCAACGTGGTGACGGTCTCGAACATCGTGGCGTCTCCGACTAATCGCGAGCCGCTAACGGCCAACGAATTTCGCCTCGCGCTTTTCCATGAAGGCGGCGATGCCTTCCTTCATATCCTGCGTCTTGAACAGCGGCAGCAGCTGCAAATACACATGGTGGACATGATCCGGGAACGTCTCGTTGAGGCCGATCCGCATCATGCGCTTGGCGGCCTGCACGGCAAGCGGCGCATTGCCGGCGATTTCCTTCGCCACCGCACGGGCGCGGCCCATCAGCTCGGCGTCGGGCACGACTTCATTGGCGAGGCCCCATTCGAGACTCTCACGTGCCGACAGCGTGCGGCCGGTGAAGATCAGCTCGGATGCCTTGGCCCAGCCGATCATCCGCGGCAGAAACCAGGTGCCGCCGCTCTCCGGCACGACGCCGCGCTTGACGAACGCGGCCGCGAGCTTGGCGGACTCCGCCATGATGCGGATGTCGCAGCCGAGCGCGGTATCCATGCCGTAGCCGGCGGCGCCGCCGTTGACGGCGCAGATCGTCGGCTTGTCCATGGCGTGCAGCACGGTCGGCGGGGTGCTGCGCAGGTCGAGCGTGGTCGGCGACGACGCCGCGCTGAGCCCCTCGTCGCCGCGCTCCTTGGTGAGGTCGAGCCCGGCGCAGAACGCCCGGCCGTTGCCGGTGAGGATGACGCAGCGGACGTCGGGATCCTGATTGGCCTTGATCAGCAGCGCCGCGAGCTCGTTGAGCATCGGCCCGGAGATCGTGTTCATCCGCTGCGGCGCGTTCAGCGTGATGGTGGCGATGTGGTCTTCGACGGCATAGAGCACCTCGCTGGCGGCAGGCTGCGTGGTGCGTTGCGGGTCTGTCATCGGTTTCCTCCTGATTGTTGTTGCTTTTGTTGTTTGTTAGTTGACCTCACCCCGTCATTGCGAGGAGCGAAGCGACGAAGCAATCCACGCCACGTTGCGCGGCTTCTGGATTGCTTCGCGGAGCCTGTCATCGGGCGGCACTTCGTGCCGACCCGTTGGCTCGCAATGACGCGGAGGGGGCAGGGCGAACTACTCCGCCAGCACCTTCTCGTCGATCTGGTTGATCGAATTGACGCCGCACAGGCCCATGGTGGTGGAGAGCTCGGCGCGGATGATGTCGATCGCCTTGGCGACGCCCGGGCCGCCAAACGCGCCGAGGCCGTAGATGTAGGCGCGGCCGATCATGCAGCTGCGGGCGCCGAGCGCCAGCGCGCGCATCACGTCCTGGCCGGAGCGGATGCCGCCGTCGAACATCACCTCGATATGCGAGCCGACGGTGTGGACGATTTCCGGCAGCACCTCGATCGACGACGGCGCGCCGTCGAGCTGGCGGCCGCCGTGGTTCGACACCACCAGCGCCTCGGCGCCGACTTTGACGGCCTCGCGCGCGTCCTCGACGTCGAGGATGCCTTTGATGATCAGCTTGCCGGGCCAGATCGAGCGGATCCAGTCGATGTCCTTCCAGTTCAGCGCCGGATCGAATTGCGACGCGACCCAGGCCGAGACCGATTCCAGATCCTTCGAGCCCGGCAAATGGCCGGCGATGTTGCCGAAGTTGCGCTGCTTGCCGGCGAGAATGCCCTTGACCCAGCCGGGCTTGGTGGCGATGTCGATCAGGTTCTTCGGCCGGAAGATCTCCGGCGGCACGGTCATGCCGTTCTTGATGTCCTGGTGGCGCTGGCCGATCACCTGCAGGTCGACGGTGAGCACCAGCGCGCTGCACTTCGCAGCGATCGCGCGCTCGATCAGCGCTTTGACGAAGCCGCGGTCGCGCATCACATAGAGCTGAAACCAGAACGGCTTCTCGACATTCGCCGCGACGTCCTCGATCGAGCAGATCGACATCGTCGACAGCGTGTAGGGGATGCCGGCAGCCTGCGCGGCGCGGCAGGCGTGGATTTCGCCGTCGCCATATTGCATGCCGGTTGAGCCGACCGGGGCGAGGATCAGCGGCATTGCCGCCTTTTCGCCGATAATGGTGGTCGAGAGGTCGCGCTTGGAGATGTCGACCAGGATGCGCTGGCGAAACTTGATGCGCTTGAGGTCGTCGACATTGGCACGGAGCGTTTCCTCGGCGTAGGAGCCGTGATCGACATAGTCGAAGAACATCTTCGGCACCTTGCGCTTGTGAATCTGGCGAAGGTCCTCGATGCAGGTGATGTATTTCATGAACGTTGCCGCCCCCGGTCGGTTTTTCAGCGCGTGGGCCGTGCTGTAGCACGGCCGCGCGGACTGCAACATGGTCTGCGGTACCGCCTGCATTGTCTTGGAACAGCATGAGTTCCCGCGCGTTGCACCGCCAACGACGCAAGCTGCCGCAGGAGTGCATCATGACCGACGAGCCCGCCAAGACCTCTAAGACCAAGCAGGACAAGGATCTCGAACAGCAGCTTGACGAGGGCTTGGAAGAGTCCTTCCCGGGATCGGACCCGGTGAGCGTCACGCAGCCGGCGCCGTCGAAGCCGGACAGCGAGCGCAAGCGCAAGTCCTGATCCGGAAAGCCGATCTGCCAAGCGAGTCTGAATGTTTTCAATAACTTGCGCCGCGGGCCTCGGTCCGCGGCGCGTAATGTTTCTTTATATTTTTTGAAGGGCCGACAGCTAAATTGGCCCTATAAGCGGGGTTTCGCCACGTCGTGCCGGCCTGATTCTCGGCCGCGAGCGCGGATCGTGGCAGGCGGGGGAATCAGATGAGCCGCAGATATTTCGGGACCGACGGTATCCGAGGCCGTGCCAATGGCCTGATCACGCCGGAGCTGGCCTTGAAAGTGGGGCAGGCCGCCGGGCTGGTGTTCCAGCGCGGCGATCACCGCCACCGCGTCGTCATCGGCAAGGACACACGGCTGTCCGGCTACATGATCGAGAATGCGATGGTGGCCGGCTTTACGTCGGTCGGCATGGACGTGATGCTGGTCGGGCCGATGCCGACGCCGGCGGTGGCGATGCTGACCAAGTCGATGCGCGCCGATCTCGGCGTGATGATTTCGGCATCGCACAACATGTTCGAGGACAACGGCATCAAGCTGTTCGGACCGCTCGGCTTCAAGCTCAGCGACGACGTCGAGAAGCAGATCGAACAGCTGCTCGACGAGCCGATGGACAAGAAGCTGTCGGAGAGCGCCGGCCTCGGCCGCGCCCGCCGCATCGACGGCGTGCGCGACCGCTACATCGAATTCGCCAAGCGCACGCTGCCGCGCGACCTGTCGCTCGACGGGCTGCGGGTGGTGGTCGATTGCGCCAACGGCGCCGCCTACAAGGTGGTGCCCGAGGCGCTGTGGGAGCTCGGCGCCGACGTGATCTCGATCGGGGTCGAGCCCGACGGCTTCAACATCAACAAGGAGGTCGGCTCGACCGCGCCGGAAGCGCTGTGCCGCAAGGTTCGCGAAATGCGCGCCGATATCGGCATCGCGCTCGACGGCGACGCCGACCGGGTCATCATGGTGGACGAGCGCGGCCATGTGGTCGACGGCGACCAGTTGCTGGCGGTGATCGCGCAGAGCTGGAAGGAAGACGGCCGGCTCGCCAAGCCCGGCATCGCCGCGACCGTGATGTCGAATTTGGGCCTCGAGCGCTTCCTGACCGCCGAGGGCATCGAGCTGATCCGCACCTCGGTCGGTGACCGCTACGTGCTCGAGGCGATGCTGAAGGGCGGCTACAATGTCGGCGGCGAGTCCTCCGGCCACATCATTCTGTCCGATTACAACACCACCGGCGACGGCTTCGTCGCGGCGCTGCAGGTGCTGGCGGTGGTGCAGAAGCTGGGCCGGCCGGTGTCGGAGGTCTGCCACCGCTTCGACCCGCTGCCGCAGATCCTGAAAAACGTCCGCTATCGCGCCGGCCGGCCGCTCGACGACGCCGGCGTGCAGTCGGCGATCAACGCCGGCGAGACCCGCCTCAACGGCCACGGTCGGCTGCTGATTCGGGCTTCGGGCACCGAGCCGGTGATCCGGGTGATGGGCGAGGGCGACGATCGCGAACTGGTCGAGGATGTCGTTGACAGCATCGTCGATGCGGTCGGCAACGCCGCGGCGGCGGCCGCGTAGTAATCGCTGCGCTGCACGCGTAGTCCGGGCTGCATCGCAGCTATCGTAAATCGTCGCTGGCGTGGCGGCGCCGCGGGTTCTAGTTTGCAGACGGTCGGCGGCTTCGCCGGCCGTCTTTTTGTTTGACGGCGTCCGCTGGCGCCGTTCGTTACGCAGGAAACCCCCGCTGTGAACAAGCCGGTCGCCGTCGATGTGGAGAATGCTGCCCCGGTTGCGGCGCCGGAAACGGCGCTGCCTGGGACCTCGTCGACCTCGCCGCCGTCCGCGGGCCCCGCCTATGTGGTACTCGGAGGCATCAGCTTCTCGCACTTCCTCAACGACACCATGCAGTCGCTGATTCCGTCGGTGTATCCGATCCTGAAAGCGAACTACGCGCTGGACTTCGCCCAGATCGGGCTGATCACGCTGGCGTTCCAGTTCACAGCTTCGCTGCTGCAGCCGGTGATCGGCGCCTTCACCGACAAGCGGCCGCAGCCGTTCTCGCTGGCGATCGGCATGAGCTCGACGTTTCTGGGCCTGCTGCTGCTCAGCATCGCCCACAGCTACGCGGTGATCCTGATCGCCGCGGCTATGATCGGGCTCGGCTCCGCGGTGTTTCATCCGGAATCGGCGCGCATCGCGCGGCTGGCATCCGGCGGCCGCTTCGGCATGGCGCAGTCGGTCTTCCAGGTCGGCGGCAATGCCGGCACCGCGCTCGGCCCGCTGCTGGCGGCACTGATCGTGGTGCCGTTCGGCCAGCCGTCGATCGCCTGGTTCTCGACGATAGCGTTCCTCGCCATCCTGGTGCTGTGGCGGATCGGCGTCTGGTACAAGCCGCTGGTCGCGGCCCGCAAGGTCGTGGCGAAGCCGCATCCGCACGCGCCCGGCCGACGCCGCGTGCTGGCCGCGCTGGTGGTGCTGGTGGCGCTGCTGTTCTCCAAGCACATGTACATGGCCAGCCTGTCGAGCTACTACACGTTCTATCTGATCGAGAAATTCCACGTCTCGACCCAGACCGCGCAGCTGTTCCTGTTCATCTTCCTCGCCTCGGTCGCGGCCGGGGTGTTCTTCGGCGGGCCGCTCGGCGACCGCTTCGGGCGGCGCTACGTGATCTGGTTCTCGATCCTCGGCGCGCTGCCGTTCACGCTGGCGCTGCCCTATGTCGGGCTCACTGCCAGCGCTGTGCTGACGATGTTCATCGGCTTCATCCTGGCGTCGGCGACCTCGGCCATCATCGTGTTCGCGCAGGAGCTGGTGCCGCACCGCCTCGGCATGATCTCCGGGCTGTTCTTCGGCTTCGCCTTCGGCATCGGCGGCGTCGGCGCCGCCGCGCTCGGCGAATTCGCGGACCGCTACGGCATCGACGTGGTGTACCAGATCTGCTCGTTCCTGCCGGCGCTGGGTCTGCTCGCGGTGCTGCTGCCCAGAATGCCGCGCCACGCGCACTAGGCGTGCGGCCGATGGGGCTGACACTCAGCCCTCTCCGCGTCATGCCCGGCCTTGTGCCGGGCATCCACGCCTCGCTGAATTAAGATGCAGAAAAGGCGTGGATGGCCGGGACGAGCCCGGCCATGACGGAACTAACGAGCGTACGAATCCGGCTTCAGCCGCCGTCACATGCGCAACCGACGGCTCCTGCAACGCCATTAAGTAACGGTTTGTTAGTGGTCGAAGCGAAGGGCGGGTGGACCGTCGTTACCAGCGCGCACCGTTCCATCACCAAATATCAACCTTAAAAATTAGGGTTAAGTGGCGCTTAAGGAATTGATGGCATCGTCCTACCAAGGGTTTCCGGTTGCGGAGCCTTCCGTTGATCATCATTGGACCAAAGGACGAAGCCAATGCGTAGCGTGACGAAGATTTTGGCCGCCGGAGCGGCTTCGATGATGTGCTCGGCGGCGTTTGCCGCCGATATGCCCATCGCACCGCCGCCGGCCTATGCGCCGCCGCCGGTTGAAGACTTCGGTGGTTGGTATCTGCGCGGCGATATCGGCTTCAGCAACCAGCAGGTCAAGGATCTGCGCTACGGCCGCGACTCGGCCTATTCGCAGCTGACCTCGTTCGATCAGACGACCAGCTTCGATGCAGCCGGGATCTACGGCATCGGCGTCGGCTATCAGTTCAACCCGTGGTTCCGCGCGGACCTCGTCGGCCAGTATCGCGGCAATTCGAACTTCAAGGGCACCGACCGGTTCACCGGCACCTCGTTCGGCACGCCTTACAGCGGCATCGACAATTACGGCGCCAGCAAATCCGAATGGCTGGTGATGGCCAACGGTTACGTCGATCTCGGCACCTGGTGGTGCGTGACGCCGTTCATCGGCGCCGGCGTCGGCGCCGCGCGGGTGACCATGGCCGGCTTCACCGACACCGGCATCAACAACCTGCCGTTCTCGACCACCAGCTTTGCCAGCGCGCCGACCGCCTCGAAATGGAATCTGGCGTGGGCGCTGCACACCGGTCTGGCCTACAAGGTCAATCCCAACCTGACCCTCGAACTCGCTTACAGCTACCTAAATCTCGGCGACGGCTACACCGGCGTGCTCTCCGACTTCACCGGCCTGACCACCAACAACACCTTCAAGTTCAAGGACATCACTTCGCACGACGTGAAGCTCGGCGTGCGTTGGAATCTGGACTCGGCGCCGGTCTACGCGCCGCCGCCGCCGCTGATGCGCAAGGGCTGATAGGCCCTGGCCGATTAAGACGTGTTAACGGCGCGGGAGCTTCCCGCGCCGTTTTTGTTTTTGAAAGTGCCATGCGACAAGGATTGATTAAGGTTAACAGGCGATGATCGCAGCGTACCCGAATGGTCGAGGAGCGTTGCGATGCGTGGAGTGTGGGTAGCTGCGGCAGCGGCGGTGATCACGATGGCGCACGGCGCCCAGGCGGCCGACATGCCGGAGTTCGGCGCGCTGCGCGGTGCGGTGGTCGACACGCCCGGCGTCGTCAACTGGCAGGGCTTCTACGTCGGCGGACAGGCCGGCTACGGCACCTCCGACATGGACCTCACCAATTCGACTCAGGAGCTCGCCTCCCGGCTCCTGGTCAATACGGTGATCGAAAATTCGATGGGCACCTCGTCCTGGCCGGTGCTCGGCAAGACCTCGGCGCACGGGCAGGGTTGGGGCGGCTTCGCCGGCTACAATGCGCAGTGGGACGACGTCGTGCTCGGCGTCGAAGCCAACTACCTGCACGGCAGCTTTGGCGGCGGCATGAGCGGCTTCATGGGACGGCAGATGACGGTCGATGGCGTGAACTACGTGGCCAACTATGCGGCCAATGCCTCGATCAAGGTCAATGACGTCGGTTCGGCGCGTCTTCGCGCCGGCTGGGCGATCGGCGGGTTCCTGCCTTACGCGTTCGGCGGCGTTTCGCTCGGCCAGGCCGATATCGTCCGCACCGCCACGATCACCGGCACCCAGGGCGGCGTGCCGTTCACGCCGCTCACCTCCACGCAGATCCAGAACAGCCACTTCATCTACGGCTATTCGGCGGGCCTCGGCATCGACATGATGGTGTATCGCGGCCTGTTCGTGCGCGCCGAGTGGGAATACCAGAAATTCGCCGCGCCGATCAACACCGCGGTCTCCACCGTGCGCGGCGGCGTCGGCTACAAGTTCTGACCGGTCGCCATCAGCCGGCTCATTGACGGAGCTGCCTGCGCCTGATCGACTGCCCGCGCGATCATGGGGCGCGGGAGCGATGCGGATTTACGGCGATCTCAATTCGGGCAATTGCCTGAAGGTGAAGTGGGTGTGCGACGCGCTGTCGTTGCCCTACGACTGGATCGCCGTCGATACGCTGCAAGGTGAGACGCGCTCGCCGGAGTTTCTCGCGCTCAATCCGGCCGGGCAGGTCCCGGTCGTGGTGCTGGACGATGGCCGGCCGCTGGCGCAATCCAACGCGATCATCCGCTATCTGGCCCGCGACAGCGCGTTCGTTCCGCGCGATCCGTATCTGACCGCCAAGATGGACGAGTGGCTGTTCTGGGAGCAGTACAGCCACGAGCCTTACATCGCGGTGTGCCGCTATCAGATGGTGTATCTCGGCAAACCGGCGTCTGCGCTCGATCCCGATCGGGTCCGACGCGGGCAGGCGGCGCTCGCATTGATGGAACGGCATCTGACTGGCACCGCCTTCCTCGTCGGTGATCACTGCACCTTGGCCGATGTGGCGCTGCTGGCCTACACCCGGCTCGCCGCTGAAGGCGGTTTTGCGTTGCAGGATTATCCGTCCGTGTGCCGCTGGATCGGCGATGCCGAACGCGCGCTCGGCCTCGCGCCGGTCGGCGCGACTGCGTGAGCGTTCAAAATCCGAGATGTCGCGGAGAGAGCTGCGCGACAACGCGTGATCGCAATGTGAGGGAACGCCAGCTAGGCGATCGGTTTGTCCCGGACAGTAAACGGGAGAATCCAATGCGCCTGCTATCACCAGCTACGCTGATCGCCGCCGTCATGGCTGTGTCTGCGGCCCACGCGCAAACCACCACGCCATCAGGCGTGGCGGTCGATCCGACAACGGGGGCACAGAACGCCGGCAGCGCCGGCATCAGTTCGTCCCCCGGCGGCACGAGCACCACGGCAACCGGAACCGGCGCGACCGGAGCCACGACCGGCTCGACGCTCAACACGCCGGGGATCAACCAGCCCGGCGTGCCGAATACATCCTCGCCGGGGACGATCGGCAGCGGTGCCTCGCCGAGCGGACTGCCGGGCGACAGCACGACCTCGCCGGGGTTCCCCGGGCAGGTCGGTCGCTGATAACTCATCACTAGAGCTCCGGTTCTGATAGAATCAGAACCGGAGCTCTAGTCTTTCTTTTGACGCGTTTTCTTCACGCGAACCGGTATCCACTTCGCTCGAAAACGCTCCAGTCACGGATCACTCATCACATCATGTCTGGCCGAACAACGCGCCGCGGTGTTCGGACAGTCATGTGTGTCGTGTTCCGCTGCTCGTTCGTGTGGCCTGCGATGCATCGACGCTGGCGGCGTGAGGAACGGCTCGCGCACTGTTGGATTGGCTTATCAGTCACTACAACGGAGGAAGCTGATAATGCAGTCCAAGTTTCGAATGACCGCCGTCGTCGCAGCCGCGTTGCTGGCATCGACCGCCTTCGCCTCGGCGCAGACCGGCAGCAGCACGTCGCCGGCCAACTCGGCCAGCAAGGCGGGCGGTGAGGCAGCGTCGCAAGGCTCCACAAACGGAGCGTCCAACGCCGGTTCGGTCACGGCCACGCCTAACTCGACCTCCAGCGGCGCAGCGGCCGCGGGGACGTCGACCGGCGCGGGCGCAGCGGGCGCCACCACGGGTAGCTCCGGCGCAGCTGGCTCCGGCACTGGCCGATAACCGAAGCGAACCAAGATGCGAACGAGCGGTGAGTTATTTCACCGCTCGTTTTGCATGGATCGATCCACGGCAAAGTACTAAGTGCAGCGATCAGACATTCGTCATGGCCGGGCTTGTCCCGGCCATCACGCCTTTTCGGCATCTCATTCAGCAAGGCGTGGATGCCCGGCACGAGGCCGGGCATGACGCGTGGTTAGGAAAGTGCCTGGGTCCCAAGGGCGCGTTTCCGGGCAGGCGCAGAGGAGCTTGCGAGTCTCGAAGCTGGAGCAACTCGGCACTGGTGGCCCATGGTTCGAGACGGCGCTTCGCGCCTCCTCACCATGAGGGTTTGCTTGGGGTGATGCCATCTGCGGCGGTTCTCTTTCGAAGCGAAGCGGAACCGCTATGGACGCAAAGGATCTGCGGTTGCTGTCCGCAGGGGCGTCGGATGTCCGGCATCTCCCGGAACCGCGATATCCTTGACATTCGGCTCCAAAGGACTATCCCCAGCGGCGGGAAACCTCTCCCCACCGAGAGGCAGCTATCTGGAAGGATAGACTATGACTGTTGCGAAGCCCGCTTCGCGGCCGAATGCGCCGCAATTCTCCTCCGGCCCCTGCGCGAAGCGCCCCGGCTGGTCCCCCGAAAACCTCAAGGACGCCCCGCTCGGCCGCTCGCATCGCGCGAAGGTCGGCAAGGCCAAGCTCAAGCTCGCGATCGATCTCACGCGCGACGTGCTTGAAGTGCCGGCGGACTACAAGATCGGCATCGTTCCGGCGTCCGACACCGGCGCCGTCGAGATGGCGCTGTGGTCGCTGCTCGGGCCGCGCCCGGTCACCACGCTGGCGTGGGAATCGTTCGGCGACGGCTGGGTCGGCGACGTCACCAAGGAGCTGAAGCTCCCCAACGTCACCAAGCTCAAGGCGGGTTACGGCGAAATTCCCGACCTCTCCAAGGTCGATTGCAATACCGACATCGTCTTCACCTGGAACGGCACCACCTCGGGCGTGCGTGTTCCGAACGCCGACTGGATCAAGGCCGACCGGGAAGGCCTGACCATCTGCGACGCCACCTCGGCCGCCTTTGCGCAGCCGCTGGATTGGGCCAAGCTCGATGTCGTCACCTTCTCCTGGCAGAAGGCGCTCGGCGGGGAAGCCGCGCACGGCATGCTGATCCTGTCGCCGCGCGCCGTGGAACGTCTCGAGAGCTACACGCCGGCCTGGCCGATGCCGAAAATCTTCCGCCTCACCAAGGGCGGCAAGCTGATCGAGGGCATCTTCCAGGGCGAGACCATCAACACCCCGTCGATGCTCTGCGTTGAGGACTATCTCGATGCGCTCAACTGGGCGAAGTCGGTCGGCGGCCTCAAGGGCCTGATCGCCCGTGCCGACGCCAACACCAAGGTGCTGACCGACTGGCAGGCGAAGGCCAAGTGGGCCGACTTCCTGGCCGCCGATCCGGCGATCCGCTCCAACACCTCGGTCTGCCTGAAGGTCGTCGATCCGGCGATTACTTCGCTCCCGGCCGAGGCCCAGGCCGACTTCGCCAAGAAGCTGGTTGCGGTGGTCGAGAAGGAAGGGGCCGGCTACGATCTCGGCGCCTATCGCGACGCCCCCGCCGGCCTGCGCATCTGGTGCGGCGCCACGGTCGAGGCGAACGACGTCAAGCTGCTCACCGAGTGGCTCGACTACGCGTTCGAG
The DNA here is from genome assembly GCF_003591005.1 of Rhodopseudomonas palustris. GTDB lineage: Bacteria > Pseudomonadota > Alphaproteobacteria > Rhizobiales > Xanthobacteraceae > Rhodopseudomonas > Rhodopseudomonas palustris_K. Next base: position 1,939 of record NZ_QYYD01000037.1, on the reverse strand, counting down.
ACCACCAAGGCCGGCCTCGCGCAAGCGGCTTGATCAGTCACCCTCCCCTGGAGGGGGAGGGTCGACGCACCGTAGGTGCGGCGGGGTGGGGTGACAGACTCTCCCCGCCCTCGGACTCCAATTTCCATTCTCGACGCTTTCACCCCACCCCGGCGCTACGCGCCGACCCTCCCCCTCAAGGGGAGGGTGTAGGAGAAATCCCATGACCGCTCCCAAAGTCCTCATTTCCGACGCGCTGTCGGAAGCCGCCGTGCAGATCTTCAAGGATCGCGGCATCGACGTCGATTTCCAGCCGGCGCTGGGCAAAGACAAAGAGAAGCTCGCCGAGATCATCGGCAACTACGACGGCCTCGCGATCCGCTCCGCCACCAAGGCGACCGCCAAGATCCTCGAGAAGGCGTCGAAGCTCAAGGTGATCGGCCGCGCCGGCATCGGCGTCGACAACGTCGAGATTCCCGCGGCGACCGCCAAGGGCATCATCGTGATGAACACGCCGTTCGGCAATTCGATCACCACCGCCGAGCACGCCATCACCATGATGCTGGCGCTGGCGCGTGAGATCCCCGCCGCCGACGCCTCGACCCAGGCCGGCAAGTGGGAGAAGAACCGCTTCATGGGCGTCGAGATCACCGCCAAGACGCTCGGCGTGATCGGCTGCGGCAACATCGGTTCGATCGTCGCCGACCGCGCGCTCGGCCTGCGTATGAAGGTGATCGCGTTCGATCCGTTCCTGTCGCCGGAGCGCGCCAAGGACATCGGCGTCGAGAAGGTCGAGCTCGAGGACATCTTCAAGCGCGCCGACTTCATCACGCTGCACACCCCGCTGACCGAGAAGACCAAGAACATCATCGACGCGGCCGCGATCGCCAAGATGAAGAAGGGCGTCCGCATCATCAATTGCGCCCGCGGCGGTCTGGTCGACGAGGCGGCGCTGGCCGAAGCGCTAAAGTCCGGTCACGTCGCCGGCGCGGCGTTCGATGTGTTCTCCGAAGAGCCGGCGACCTCGAACGTGCTGTTCGGCCTGCCCAACGTGATCTGCACGCCGCATCTCGGCGCCTCGACCACCGAGGCGCAGGAGAACGTCGCGCTGCAGGTCGCCGAGCAGATGAGCGACTACCTGCTCAGCGGCGCCATCACCAACGCGGTCAACTTCCCGTCGATCACGGCGGAAGAAGCGCCGAAGCTGAAGCCGTTCATCGAGCTCGCCGAAAAGCTCGGCTCGTTCGCCGGCCAGCTCACCGAGACCGGCATCACCAAGGTGACGATCACCTACGAAGGTGAAGTCGCCGAGATGAAGATCAAGGCGCTGACCTCCGCGGTACTGTCGGGGCTGCTGCGGCCGATGCTGGGCGACATCAACGTCGTGTCGGCGCCGGTGATCGCCAAGGAGCGCGGCATGGTGGTGGACGAAGTCGTCCGCGCCGCCGAGAGCGACTACGAGAGCCTGATCACCCTGACGGTGACGACGGAGCGGCAGGAGCGTTCGGTGTCTGGCACCGTCTATGCCGACGGCAAGCCGCGACTGGTCGACATCAAGGGCATCCGCGTCGACGCCGAGTTCGGCCAGTCGATGATCTACGTCACCAACGAGGACAAGCCGGGCTTCATCGGCAAGTTCGCCAGCTTGCTGGGCGACGCCAAGGTCAACATCGCGACCTTCAACCTCGGCCGTCACGCCCAGGGTGGCGACGCCATCGCGCTGGTGACGATCGACGGCCCGGCCCCGGCCGAGGTGATCGCCAAGGTGCAGGAACTGCCGCAGGTCAAGCAGGCCAAGGCGCTGACGTTCTGATCGAGTGACCGGCGCCCGGCCCGGGGCCGCGCCCGCCGTTTTTGGGGCGACCAATGTGGCGCCCCCGGCCGCCATACAACCGGAGAGTTTGTTTTGTTGAAAGGGCCGCCCCAAAAAACGCCAGCACCATAAACCCCCGCCCGGGGG
>NZ_QYYD01000036.1 GCF_003591005.1 Rhodopseudomonas palustris | reverse complement strand
CCGGGTGGGGGGTTATCGCGCCGTCTTATTGCCTCCTCACGCGAAGCAATCCAGCCCCGTGCACCTTGCTGGATTGCTTCGCTTCGCTCGCAATGACGGGGAGAGGTTGCGGCTTCACCCGTGCGCAAATTCCCAATACAGCTTCCGAGCCCGTGCATAGAACGGCCCCGGCTGCAGCGTGCGGTCGTCGATGCGGGTGATGGGTTGGACCTTGGCGAAATTGCCGCTGGCGAAGATTTCGTCGGCGGTGGCGAAGTCCTCGTAGCGCAGCGTCGTCTCCACCACCTCGATGCCGTCGCCGCGCAGCAATGAGATGACGCGGCGCCGCGTGACGCCGTTCAGGAAGGTGCCGTTCGGCGCCGGGGTGTAGACGACGCCGTCCTTGGCCATGAAGACGTTGGAATTGCCGAGCTCGGCGATGTTGCCGAGCATGTCGCGCATCAGGCAATTGGCGAAGCCGCGGCTCTGCGCCTCGATCATCGCGCGCGAATTGTTGGGATAGAGGCAGCCGGCCTTGGCGTCGATCACCGCACAATCGGCGCCGGGTTTGCGGAACGGCGACAGCGTGATCGACAGCCCGGTCGGCTTCGGCATCGGCGCTTCGTAGATGCACAGGCACCAATTGGTGGTGTCGGGATCGAACAATACGCCGCCGCCGGAGCCGTTTTGGGCCCAATACATCGGGCGAACATAGAGTTCGGCGTTGGCGTCGAAGCGCTTCAGTCCGTCCTGCACCAGGCCATGCCAGGTGGCAGCGTCGATCAACGGCTTGAGCTTGAAGTTGGTCGCCGACCAGTTCACCCGGGCGATGTGCTGGTCGAGATCCGGGGTGACGCCTTCGAAGGCGCGGGCGCCGTCGAACACCATTGAGCCAAGCCACGCCGCGTGAGTCCGCGGTCCCATGATCGGCACATTGCCGTCGTGCCAGTCGCCTTCGAAGAAGGTCCATGTGGCCGAGTAGTTAACCGGTGCGACGGCCGGCGCAGCGATGCCGGCGCGGGGCGCGGAGGCGGCTGCGACCGCGTCGCGGCCGGCAGAGCGGGTCTCGAGAAGATCCTGCGACATCAGACTCTCACCTCTCCGTTGACGATACGTCGATAGGTTGTTTCATCCAGTGGCACGTAGCTGCAGGCGGTCGGATCGGCGACATACAGCGGATCGCTGATGGTCGCGGGATCGAAACCCTGATCGATCAGCTGCTGCTTTTTCTGCTTGAAGGTGCCGGTGATTTCGAGCGCGGGACGCAGGCGGACGAAAAGCGGCCGGGCAAATACCGGAAGTCGCTCGGTGGCATGGCGATACAAGGCCGCGAGGTCGAAGCCGGCGTCCACCACCAGCGCCGCCATGCCGGCGCGTCCGTCGGAGTGTGGGATGGCGACGCCGTAGACGCTGGTGTCGATCACGCCGGGGCAGGCCGCCAGGGTTTCAGCAACTTCGCTGGCGGCGACGTTCTCGCCCTTCCAGCGAAAAGTGTCGCCGATGCGGTCGACGAAATGGAAGAAGCCCTGGTCGTCGCGCAGCATCAGGTCGCCGGTGCGAAACCAGGCGTCGCCGGGCGCGAAAACGTCGCGCAGGACTTTCTTGTCGCTCTCGGCAGCGCTGGTGTAGCCCTCGAACCGGCCGCCACGCGCGTCGGCCTCGCCGATCCGCCCGATTGCTTCGCCGGCCTCGCCCGGCGCGCAGCGGATGCATCGGCCCTCGGCATCGCGCATAGGCAGGCCGGCCTCGGCGTCGAACTGCACGATCGCGGCCGGGAAGCGATGCGCCAGAAACGACGGAATGCGTCCGATCGCGCCCGGCTTGCCCTCGACATTGTAGAGCGAGAAATTTCCTTCGGTGGAGGCGTAGAATTCGAGGATGCGCGGGATCGCGAACCTGTTTTGGAACGCCTCCCAGATGTCGCCGCGCAGCCCGTTGCCGCACACCAGCCGCAGCCGATGCCGCGTCTCGCGCGGCGCGGGCGGCGCCTGCAGCAGATAGCGGCAGAGTTCGCCGATATATTGAAACAGCGTGCAGTCCCAGCGGATGATGTCGTCCCAGAACCGGCTGGCGGAAAATTTCTCAGCGATCACCACCGAGCCGCCGGCCATCAGCATGCTGCCGGGCGCCACCACGCCGCCGACGCTGTGATACACCGGCAGGCAGTTGTACATCCGGTCGTCGGGCCTGGCGTCCGTCAGCCCGCCGAACCAACCGGCCCAACTCATCACCCGCCGATGCGTCACACGCGCTGCCTTCGGCAGCCCGGTGGTGCCCGAGGTATAGATCAGCAGCGCGAGGTCATCGAGCGTGACGTCGCGCGGCTGGCGGTCAGGGAGGTCACTGCCCGCGGCGAGAGCGGTCTCGATCGAGGTCTCGTCAATAGTTCCGCCGTGTCGCCAGAGCCGGGGCCCCGTCGTGAGATGCGGGCGGGCGCCGGCGAATGCGTCGAGGAGGTCGTGCGCGACGATGATGTGTCTCGCCTGCGCAACATCGATACAATGCGCCAGCGACGCGCCGATCAGCTGGGTGTTGATCAGCGCCACCACGCCGCCGATTCGGGTGATGCCGAGCCACGCCGCCAGATAGTCCGGCCGGCTCGGCATCAGCAAGCAAACGGTGTCGTCCTTGGCGATACCCTGGGCGATCGCCCAATCCGTGTAGCCGGCGATGCGGGTTGCGAGCTCGGCGTAGCTGAGAGATTGGTGATCGGAGAGGATAGCAGGGCGATCGGGCGCAGCGGCGGCGTGGCCCGCGATGACGTCGGCCAGCAGCCGGTGCGGTTGATGCTCGATCCGCGCGGTGATCTCGATTGCCTTCAACCAGCTTTTGGCCACCGAGGGGCGCTGCGACGAAGCGATGTCCGCCGCTGCGGCGATCACGGATGTTGGTTGCATGTTCATGAACGCCGCCTCGACAAACCGACGAGAAAGTTCGGCGCAATTTACGCGAAAGGAGCAAGCAATTGCTTGCAGAGGCTCCAACAAAGCGCGGGCAAGGTAAACGAATCGAACTCTGTAAAATTTGAATCAAATTCGAAGCTAAATATCAGCGAGCGTTAGGGTTAGTACGTCGTCATTTTCGAAATGTGTTGTCGAATGCATCGTCTCCGCCTTAGCTAGCAGGATGCGCGGACTGCGTGTGATGTGCAGGACGCCGATGCGGAGGTGACGCCATGCGCAGCGAGACGATTGCGATCCACGCCGGCTACAATCCCGATCCGACCACCAAGGCCGTCGCGGTTCCGATCTATCAGACTGCTGCTTACGCTTTCGACAGCGCCGATCACGGCGCGGCGTTGTTCAATCTCGAGACCGAAGGCTATCGCTATTCGCGCATCGCCAATCCGACCAGCGCGGTGCTGGAGAAGCGGGTTGCCGAGCTCGAAGGCGGCGTCGGCGCGCTGGCGGTCGCCACCGGGCAGGCGGCGCTGCATTTCTCCTTCGTCAACGTCGCCGATCACGGCGGCAACATCGTTTCGGTGCCGCAGCTCTACGGCACGACCCATACGCTTCTCTCTCATATCCTGCCGCGGCAGGGCATCACCGGCCGCTTCGCCGCCAGCGACAAGCCCGACGATATCGCGCGCCTGATCGACGACGAGACGCGCGCGGTGTTCTGCGAGACCATCGGCAATCCGGCCGGCAACGTCTGCGACATCGAGGCGATCGCCGAAGTGGCGCATCGCGCCGGCGTGCCGCTGATCGTCGATAACACGGTGGCGACGCCGATTCTGCTCAAGCCGATCGACTACGGCGCCGACATCGTGGTGCATTCGCTCACCAAGTTCCTCGGCGGTCACGGCACCACGCTCGGCGGCATCATCGTCGACAGCGGCCGGTTCGATTGGGCGAAGCAGCCGGACAGATTTCCAGCGTTCAACCAGCCGGATCATTCCTATCACGGCATGGTCTATGCAGAGCGGTTCGGGCCGACCGCCTATATCGAGCGCGCCCGCAGCATTTATCAGCGCACGATGGGCGCGGTGCTGTCGCCGTTCAACGCCTTTCTGCTGTTGCAGGGGATCGAGACGGTGGCGCTGCGCATGGAGCGCCACGTCGAGAACGCCCGCAAGGTCGCGGACTTCCTGAAGGACGATCCGCGGGTTGCCTGGGTCAATTACACCGGTTTCCCGGACAGCCCGTACTATCCGCTGGTGCAGAAATATCTCGACGGCCAGGCCTCGTCGCTGTTCACCTTCGGCATCAAGGGCGGCATGGAAGCCGGCAAGGCGTTCTACGATGCGCTGAAGCTCATCACCCGCCTGGTCAATATCGGCGACGCCAAGTCGCTGGCCTGCCACCCTGCGTCGACCACGCATCGGCAGATGTCGGCCGAGCAGCAGCGCGTCGCCGGCGTGCTGCCGGAGACGATCCGGCTGTCGATCGGCATCGAGCACATCTCGGATATCATCGCCGACCTCGATCAGGCGCTGGCCGCGGCAAGTGGACAGCGGCCGCGTCTGCTCGCCGCCGAATAACAGCAGCGCCGCATGACCCTGCTGTTCGACAAGATCGAAATCGGCGAACAGACGTCGCTGGTGCCGGACTGCGCGCCCGCTGGGACTGAGGATGCGCGGCCGAAGAGCCGGGTGCTCGAGATCGGTCTCGTCAACAACATGAGCGATGCCGCGCTGCGGGCGACGGAGCGGCAGTTTCAGCGGTTGCTGAAGGGTGGCGCCGGCGAGCAGCCGGTGCGGCTGCATTGCTTCGCGCTGCCGTCCGTGCCGCGCGCTGCCGCGACCCGTCAGCGTCTCGCCAGCCTCTACACCGACGTCGCTGAGCTGAATCAGCTTCGGCTCGACGGGCTGATCGTCACCGGCGCCGAGCCGCGCGCGGCGTCGCTGCAGCACGAGCCGTACTGGGACGAGATGCGGGCGCTGATCGATTGGGCTGCCGCCAATACGCGCTCTACGATCTGGTCGTGCCTCGCCGCGCACGCCGCGGTGCTGCATCTCGACGGCATCGAGCGGCAGCGGCTGCAGCGCAAATGTTCGGGCGTCTACGCCTGCCAGCAGCGCGGCGACGACGCGCTGCTGGCCGATCTGCCGGCGCAGGCGCGCGTGCCGCATTCGCGGCTGAACGATCTGCCGGCCGACAAGCTGTCGGCCGCCGGCTACACGGTGCTGACTCATGCTCGAGGCGCCGGCGTCGACATCTTCGCCCGCCAGGACCGCAGCCGCTTCGTGTTCTTCCAAGGCCACCCCGAATACGATCCGGTGTCGTTGCAGCGGGAATATCTGCGCGACATCGGCCGTTTTCTCGCGGGCGAGCGTGAGAACTATCCGGACATTCCGGTCGATTACTTCGACGCCGCCACCGAACGGGGTTTGCTCGCGTTCCGCGCGGAAGCCGAAGCCGGCCGCGACCCGGCGCAGATCGCCAAGCTGCCACCCCTGGCAATGCGCGAAGACATCCCGACGGCCATCGAAGCCACCGCCAAGACGCTGTTCAGCAACTGGCTGACCAGCCTGGCGCAGTAGCGCGACTGCGCCGGCCGACGGGCGCAAGGCTTGTAAGCGTCTTCAGCAAGACTGCTGGCTCACCTCGTCATGGCCGGGCTTGTGCCGGCCATCCAGGCCTTTTTGAGGTTCGCATCAGCAAGGCGTCGATGCGCGGCCGAGACCGGCCATGACGGGGAGAGTTCAGCATCTGAGTCTCAGATGCCCGAGCCGAGACCTGTGGGAAAACGCCGATTACTCCGGATGCAACGAAATGCGGCCGCGGCGGAGGCGGGTCAGCAGGCGGAGCACGGAGCCATCGATGCCCGCCATGCTCTTGGCGGCGCCGCGTAGCAGCAGCGCCAGCGTGACGAACGAGACCGTGGTGGCGGCCACAGCGCCGGTGATGCCGAACAGCGGAATCAGCATGAAGAAACCCACGGCGCGCATCGCGAAGGTGCCGCCGACGATCGCCAGGTAGGTGCCTTCGTGTCCGGTCAGCATCAGGATCGAGCCCGACGGGCCGGCGGCTGCGACCGCCGCGGTTCCGATCGTGAGCAGCGCCAGCGCGGCGTAATACGGCACGTAGTCGGCATTGAAGGCGAGCAGAATCCAATGCCCGCCGCCGAGCACGACCACCAGGCCCGCCGTGATGATCGCCAGCGTGATGAGAGCGACGGAATCGAGCAGGCTGTCGAGCTCCCGATACTGCCGATTGTAATAGAGATTTGGAAAGTGCCGGGTCGAGAAGATGTAGACCGCTCCGGTGGCCGTCGCGAAAGCGTTGGCGATTCGGGTGGTGACGAAATAGGCGCCGGCGATCGTCGGGCTCATCAAATAACCGATGATCACCACGTCAGCATACTGGTTGGCGGCTTCGAGGCCGCCGGAGATCCAAAGTTTGGTCGAGCGCGCGATCCAGGTGCTCAGCTCGAAGCGCGAGCCCGACTTGCCGATCTCGGGGAACTGCGCGCGCACCCGGCGGCGCAGCAGCGTCATCTGAATCAGCATGGTGACGCAGGAAATCGCCGCCATGCTGAGGAAGATGCGATAAATCTCGATCGGTGCGCCGAGCAGATAGCAGCCGAGGATGTAGAGCACCGGGCACAGCGCCACCGGAAGATAAGTCAGTCCGTCGCCGACCCATACACTGACCGCATTGCGGGCGAAATGCGAAGACGTCAGCAGCAGCGAATAGCACACCAGATACAGCGTCGCCGCTAGCGTCAGCGCCATGTCGTGCTCGGCCGCGAACCAGAAGAAGAACGGCACCCCGATCAGCAGCACGCCGGCAAGCGATGCGAGCGCCGTGAAGGTCATGGCGCCTTTCAGCGTCTTCTGGTCACCGGCCGAGCTGAATTCGCTCCACGACCGCGTGATGAAGATCTGCTGGCCGAACGTGGCGATCACGCTGAGCAGACCGGCGGCACTGAACAGCATCGAATAGGTGCCGAAGTCGTGTCCATTCAGCATCCGTGCAGCCAGCGTCACCAGCGCCAGATTGGCAATCGTGATGCCGATCCGCAACGCGAGCGCGCCCGTCATCGTGCGGACGGCGACGTTGTGCCGGAGGCCGATCAATCTGGCGGTCGGGAAGCTGAACTTCACTTATTGAACCTGGCCGGAGCGAAGACTGTCGATTGATGACGACGCACGCATCGTCTCGGATGCCCGATCTGCACAACAGCGATGTGGCATCACCGCGCTGGCATCGAGTTGCAATCTACTCTAATTGGAGTCACTTCGATGGCACGCAAATCGCTAATTGCGTGTAGGGTAAAGAGCCTCGGTATTCGTTCGCAGAAATCTCGGCGCCGCTGCCCTGTTAACCATGCTCAAACCAGCCAACGAGGCGTGGATGGACCAGCTACCGGCGAGATACGAGACGCTGCTGCGCGTCGCAGCGTGGCTATGTCTGGGCTTTATCGCGATGGCGACGTTCAGCCCGCTCGGATTGCGGCCGACCACCGGATGGTCGCCGTCGATCGAGCGGTTCCTTGCCTTCGCATTGGTCGGCGGCCTGTTTGCGGCGGCTTATCCGCGCTACATCGTATTTGCCGCAGTGGTCGTGCTCGGTGCCGCGGCACTGTTCGAGATCCTGCAGGTGTTGTCTCCATCGCGGCACGGCCGGGTTTTCGATGCGGCGGTGAAGTTCTGCGGCGGCACCGTCGGCTTGATCGTCGGTTGGCTGTTCGTGCGCGTGTTGCCGCGGCGCTGAGCTTCAGCGTTTTGCTTAGCGGCTGTCGGCCGCAGCTGGGGCGCCGAGCTTGTCGGGCAATTTCAGCGCCTCGATCCGCGGCTGGATGATGGTGCCGTCGATCAGTTCCAGCCGGCCGCAGCGATTCAGCGTGTGCAGCTTGCGGCCCGGCCAGCGCGGGCCCGGCGAGACGGTGTGGTGCACCGTCTGGGCGAACCGCGTCGGCGACAGCTCGGTGATCTCCGCGAGCCCCAGCGCGCCGCCATAGCCGCGGGTGCAATCCTGCACCGGCCGCCACAGCCGGCCGCCATGGCGGACGAAGTGTCCTGCGGGGCGGGCGCTGGCGCGATCGACCAGCACCGGGCGCTGCTCGTGCGGTGTCCACGGCCCGAACAGATCGTCGGCGTGATAGATCGACAGCGTATCCGAATAGCCGCCGGCGCCGTCGCGCGTCGCGCCGAACATGTAGTGCCGGCCGTCGTGCTGCACGATCGTGGCGTCGGCGAGTTCGACGCCGGACAACAGCGTGGCGTGGCGCTCCCAGCGGTGTGGGAACTCGATGCATTTGTAGATGGTCACTTCGTGCCGCGCGCTGCTCTCCGGGATCATCCAGAGTTCGTCGTCGTGCACGATCAGGAACGGATAGGACAGGTGCCAGGGTTCGTCGAGCACGGTGACTGCCGGGCCGATCGGCCCGTCCGCACCGAATTCGATGGCCGAGATGAAGCCCTTGCCGACGTGGTGGTCGAGCTCCTCGAAGAACACGAAGGTGCGACCCTTCCAGGTGATCGGAAACGGATCGGCGTAGAAGCGGTGCGCCGGGCTCGGCACTGCGCGCCAGCTCGGGCCCGACAGATCGCCGGATGCCCAGATGCCGCCGTCGTCGGTGTGGCGCCAGCCGATCCGCCAATGCGGTGAGTAGCAGCACAGTCGATAGATCCGTCGCGCGATGCGGCTGGCGAGACTTCGCAGCACGAACGCCGCCGGCGAGCGCGGCCGGTGTGATGGCGCGGGATGCGGCGACACTGGCCGCGCGCCGCTGTCGAGCACGCCCTTCACCAGCGTCGCGGTGCGGGCCATTACCGTCTCCAGCGCGCCGCCGAGGCCCTCGGCGGCTTCGCCCGACGGCTTGCCTGACCAGACCACCCCGCCGCTGATCTCGTCGACGATGTCGATCGTGGGCAAATCGCCGGCCACGATCGCGGCGAGCGCCGCGTCCTCGCCGGCGACGCCGTCATAGAGCGGACGCAGATAGAGCCGATAGCTGCGTGCTGGATCGCGCGGCATCGCGCTGAAGTCGACCACGATATCGGCCGCCAGCAGCGCCGAAGGATGCGCACGCGCGAGATCCGGATCGGCATCGGCGCCGCAGGGCCGGCCGCGCCGCATCAGCAAGCGCTCCAGTTCGAGCAGCGATTCCAGCCCGGGGGGCCGTTCCGCCTCGGTGCGCACCCAGGCGATCTGCGGCTTGTGGGAGCAGCAGCCCAGCAAATCGATCGCATGCCGCATCCAGCGGCGCGGGCGGCGGTCGTCGAAACGCAATTCGACGATCACGGCGCGCGCTCCTGCGGGGCGGGACGGATCGCCTGTTCGATGATGCGGACGTATTCATCGACCATCGCGTCGACCGAGTAGCGCGTCTTCAGGCCGTCGCCGGCGCGGCGAAGCTGTGCGGCGAGCGCCGGATCGCCGACCACGCGCGCGATCGCGGCGCCGAATGCGGCCGGATTCGACGCATCGACCAGAATTGCAGCGGGCTCGCCCTGATATAATAACACTTCGCGAAGCACCGGCAGATCATTGGCGACGACCGGCACGCCGGCATGCGCAGCCTCGACCGCCGCGAGTCCGAAGGTCTCGGCCAATGACGGGAAGGCGAACACGTCGAGGCAGGCGAGGAAATTGGCGACCTGCTCGGGCGAAATCTCGCCGACAAACCGCACGCGGTCGGCAACGCCGAGTTCCGCCGCGAGCTGGCGCAGCCGCGCCTCGTCCGGACCTTGGCCGGCGAGCGCGAGCGTCCAGTCCGGATGATCCGGCAGCACGCGTAGCGCCGCATCAAGCTGTTTCAACGGATGCAGCCGGGCCACCGAGCCGAGTACGATCGTGTGCTGAGGCAGACTGAACTGGCGTCGGGCCTCGGCCTTCGACAGCGTCGGCCGCTTCTGGTCGAAGCCGTGCGGCACATGGGTGAGGCGCTTGCGATAGCCGGTCGGATAGCGCGAGTAGTCGCGCAGCATGTCGTGCGAGTTGACGGTGATCCGCCGGAATACGCCGAGCTGTCCCATCACGCGGTCGATCGCGCGCAGCCAGGCCGGCATCGTCAGCCGGGCCGACACCTGATTGGCGATCACCGGCGCCGGGCCGGCCAGCCGTGCGACGGCGCCCCCGATCGCGTTGCCGTAGTGCTGGAAGGTGAGGATCACATCGGGCCGCAGCGCCCGCAGCTTGGCGTGCAGCGCGCCGAGAAAGCGCAGAAACGACAGCGGATCGCCCGGCCGCCGCGATGCGCAATACGCGGTCTGCGGCGGCTCGTCGAACGAGCGCGACTGGCGGAAGAAGAACAGGTTGTGGACGTCGTAGCCGCGTGCCGCGAGCCCGGCGCCGACCAACCGCGAAATCTCCTGCGCCCCGGCATTCTCGGCCTGGGTCTGCACTAGCACAACGCGCGGGCGCTTCCCCGCGCCGCAAGATGCGTCGACCGGACGGTCGTCCTGCCGCCTGGCCCCGCCTGGCGAACCTGCCATGCCCGGCGCCAGGACCGTCGCGGCGCAGGTTTGGTGATTGCGGGACATCGAAGATTTCGTGGACAAATTGCCTTCCCGAGTGTCGGCTGTTCGTCGGCCCGCATCGGCCGAAGGTTAATCAAAGTTTAAATGCCGTATTATCAAGTTTACACCAATCAACTGCCTTGAGGGTAAGGTTCCCCTTCGCGCGGTTAACCGGATTCGACGGAATGCTCCAGCCTCGCCGTCCTGTTATCTAAATCCATCATCCACTGTGCCGTCTGCGTACCGGCACGTAACCCCCAATTAACCGTAGTTCTTTACTTTCAGCGTGCAGGGCCGCTCAGGCGCGGCTGAATTGTTCGGCGGTGTCGCGGCGGGGTCAATAGGCACCGAGACAGTTGCGGCACGAGGCCGCGCTTACCCGCATGGCCATGGCGGCTAATGAGGGTGGGTAGATCCAGCGAGTTGTAAAGTATCATGTCGCCCAAGCTGTCTCCGCCCGATGCGCCCTCCAACCGATTCTCCGACGGCGTCGATTTCCGGAACGTGGTGGGGATCCTGTCGCGGCGCCGCAGTTGGGTGATCGGCATTCCGGCGGTGCTGTGCGGCATCGTGGTCGCCTATCTGCTGGTCGCGCACCCGTCCTACACCGGCACCGCGCAAGTGTTCGTCGATCCGCGCGATCAGTATACGCCGAAGGACGACCCGCTGCAGAACTCGGTGCCTGGCGACGGTCTGCTGCTGGTCGAAAGCCAGCTCAAGATCATCACCTCGAACGAGGTGCTGAACCGCGTCATCGACCAGCTCAATCTGCAGAACGATCCGGAATTCAACGGCGAGCGCATCACCATCGGGCGGCTGGTGAAATCGGTGATCGGGCTCGGCAAGACCGAGGACCGCGCCCTGGTGACGCTGCGCAATCTGCGCAAGAACGTGGCGACCAAGCGGATCGACCGCTCCTTCGTGATCGATATTCTGGCGTCGGCCGACACTGCGCCGCGCGCGGCCACGCTCGCCAATGCGGTTGCGACCGCGTATCTCGAAGAACAGTCCGGCGCCAATGCCGCATTCCAGCGCCGTACGTCGGAGTCGATCTCGTCACAGCTCGGCAAGCTGCGGCAGGAGGTGAAGCGCGGCGAGGAGGCGGTTGCGGCCTTCAAGGCCGCCAACAATCTGGTCGGCTCGCGCAGCCGCATGGTCAGCGAGCAACAGCTCGACGAGGCCAACACGCAACTGACCAACGCCAAAACCCGGCTGGCGGACGCGCAGGCGCGGGTGCGATTGATCGAAACCATCGAGCACGGCGACGCCGGACTGGAAGCGCTGCCCGAGGCGATTCAATCCGCCGCGATCGTGCAACTGCGGTCCCGGCTCGCCGATGTCTCGCGTGAAGAAGCCCAGCTCGCCCAGATCGACGGGCCAAACCATCCAGCGCTGCAAGCGGCGCGCGCGCAGGTGCGCGACGCACAGGCAGCGATCCAGCGCGAACTGAAGAACATCGCCCGCTCGGTGCGCAACAGCGAGGCCAGCGAACGCACCAATGTGCAGAACCTGCAGGCCAATTTCGAGGCGTTGAAGAAGCAGTCCCAGGCCAATGAGCAGGCGATGGTGCCGCTGCGCGAGCTCGAGCGCAAAGCGGAGTCGAGCCGCGTGGTCTACGAGACGTTCCTGGCCAAGGCCAAGACCGCCGAGGAACGTCAGGGCATCGACACCACCAACATCCGGCTGATCTCGCGCGCCACCACGCCGGAGAACAAGAGCTGGCCGCCGACGATGATCATGCTGGCGGCGGCGCTGTTCGCCGGCATCACCATCGGTATTGCCGCCGCGCTGACGCGCGACGCGTTCGATCGGCCCGAGCGTGAGCCGGATCCGGGAGCCGTGCCGGATGCGCCGACGCTGGCACCGGCGGAAACTGCGGCACCCTCCGTGCTACGCCCTGCGATGGCCCAGAGCCGAGCCAGCCGTCTCGCAGCGCTCGGCGACGAGCTGCTCGCTGCGCCGAAGGGCACCACCATTGTTCTCGTGCAGGTGCAACGCGGCGCTTGGCTGAGCGACGTCGCGCTGCAGCTCGCCCGCGGCCTGATCGCCAACCGTGCCGACGTCATGCTGGTCGACGCCGATCTGGCGCGTCACCCGACCACGTCACGGCTTGGCTTCGACCGTGTGCCCGGTCTGCGCGACGTGCTGATCGGCGCCGCCGACATTCACGACGTCGTCCGGCTGCACCAGCCGACCGCGATGCGCGTCGTGCCGGTCGGCCTGTCGGCGATCGGCAGCCGCGACCCGTATGCCCGGCAGGCACTGTCGGCTGCGCTGAAGCAGCTTCGCGCCTTCGACCGCGTCATCATCGACGGCGGCGAGATGGGCGAGACGGCCTCCGAGCTCGGCCTGTACTACATGGCCGACGAGGTCGTGTTCCTGGCCGAAGCCGAAGGCGGCAAGTGCGACGACGCCGAGATCCTGGTCGAGCTGTTGCGCCATCGCCAGATCAAGGCGCGGGTGGTGATCGTCGAGCCGGACGTTTCGGTGGCAGCATGACGGCGCGAGGCGAGGGCACGCCGTTTCCACCGGCCGCGTTCGCCTCAGCCGCAGCATCTTCCTCGGTCGTCCGGCTGCGGCTGCCCTTCGCCGCACCGTTCGTCCAGAAGATGATGGCGGTCTACATCGTGCTGCTGTTCATCGTGTCGGCCAATGTGCTCGACCTGATCGGCTACGATTACAGCTCGATCGGCGGTTCCCCGATCACCAAGATCCACATCTCGACCTATTTCATCGTGCTGTTGTTCGGCGTGTTCGTCGTCAGCTATCCGCAGAAGGGCGACCTCGCCCGCTATTACCTCGCGCGCAAGCTCGGCACGATCTTCTTCCTCTGCGCATCGGTGTTCGCGGTGGTCAACATCGTCGCCGACGGCCGCAACGGCTTCGGGATGTTTTTCGACACCGATCTGCATTTGTTTCTATGCGCGATGCTGCTGCCGTTCGTGTCGCCGGACAACATGGACCGGCTGGAGCGCTTCCTGCACTGGTTCTTCTTCGCCAACGCGCTGCTGGCGGTGATCGAACTCGGCATCGGCTTCAACATCTTTCCGCTGATCACCTATTCGCCGGACGGCATGACGACGGTCGAACCGCGCGCCACCGCCTTTCTCAGCCATCCGCTGCACGCCGCCACCATAACCTGCGTCTACATCGTCAGCCTGCTATGCGGCGCTGGCACGGCGCTGCGGCCCAATCTGCGGATGCCGATGATTGGCCTGCAATGCGCCGCGCTGCTCGCCTTCGGCGGGCGCACCGCCTTTCTGCTGACCGCGGTGATCATGACCGGGATGTTGGCCTGGACGCTGCTACGCGCGGCGGCCGGCATGAAGCTGTCACGCACCGCGCTGATCGTCTGGTTCACCATCATCCCGGTCGGCATCGCCGCGGTGGCGGTGCTGGCTTCGATCGGCGCGTTCGATCAGATGTTCGATCGCTTCACCGAAGACGGCGGCAGCGCCCGCACACGTTGGATCATGGTGCCGTTGCTGCTGTCGTTCAATTGGGGAGACATGCTGTGGGGCGCCCACACCGACTACGTGCGGTCGCAAGTCTATTCCTACGGGCTGGAGTGGGGCGTCGAGAATCCGTTCATCCAGATGAGCGTTTTTCAGGGCGTGGTGGTGGCGTCGATGATCATGCTCGGCGCATTGCTGCTGCTGTGGGAAGCGTATCGGCGGATGACCTGGAAGGCGATCTTCCCGATCGCGGTGTTCTTGTTCCTGTGCAGCACCTTCGGCTCGTTCGCCGGCCGGTTTTTCACCTTCGCGATCTTTCTGGTGGTGATCTCGGCGCTGTTCCGCAGACCGGACACGCCGCGCGACTGGGTCAGCTGAACCATGGATGCGGACGTCGCCAGCCAGCTTGCCGATCCGCCGGCGATCGCGCGTGATGCAGGGGATCTGCGTCCTGCCGGGCGTGGCGGCTATCTCTTGCCGTCGGGCTATCTCAGCACCCGAGGCAGCCAGATCGTCGACGATCGCGGACGTCCCGTACGCATCGCTTCGATTGGCTGGAACGGCACCGAAGGGCCTCCCGGCGCTGCGCCGTCGGGGATCTGGACCGTCAGCTACAAGACAGTACTCGATTCCATCGTTGATGCCGGCTTCAACACCGTGCGTATTCCGTGGATCGATCTTGGCCTCGACACGCCGCTGCACGGCTACAGCGATCGGCTCGGCTGGATCAACACAACGCTCAATCCGGAGCTGCTCGCCTCAGATAAGCCGCGCGCCGACGGCCGCTACAAATACGTCACCACGCTGACGGCGTTGCGACGCATCGTCGACTACGCAGGCGAGATCGGCCTGAAGGTGATCTTCGATCACCACACCACCCAAGGCACCGCCGGGCAGCAGCGCAACGGGCTGTGGTTCGACCTCGGCCCCGGCACCGACAACACCGACGGCATCGTGCCCGGACGGTTCTCGGCCGAGATGGTCAAGGAAAATTGGTTGCGGATCGCCAAGACCTTCGCGGGCAATCCGACCGTTATCGGCTACGATCTGCACAACGAGCCGAACGGCGACCGCGGCCACATCACCTGGGGCGGCGGCGGACCCACCGATATCAAGGCGATGTGCGAGGATTATGGCTCGGCGATTCAGGCCGTCGAGCCCGGCGTGCTGATCATTTGCGAAGGTCCCGAGACCTACAAGCCGCCACCGCAATCATCCGGCATGGATCCGAGGCTCGCTGCGCCGGCCGGCAATCTGACGGCGGCGGGCGCCAATCCGGTCAAGCTGAAGATCGACAACAAGCTGGTGTATTCGATCCACGAATACCCGGAGGAGATCGCCGACACCAAGCGCTGGGGCATTCCCGAGACAGGCAAAGGCTTCATCGACCGGATGAACGCGACCTGGGGCTATCTGGTCCGCGACAACATCGCGCCGGTGTGGATCGGCGAAATGGGCGCCTCGCTGCGCACGCCCGAGACGCGCGAATGGGCGCGCAATCTGCTCGACTACATGAACGGCAAATATGGGGCCGAAGGTGGTCCGACCTTCACGGGCGATCAGCAGCCGATCAGCGGCAGCTGGTGGCTGATTGGCCCGTCGAACGATCCGCCCTACGGGCTACAGACCGAATGGGGCGTCGGCCATTATCGGCCGGACCAGATCGCGATCACCGACCAGATGCTGTTCCGGCCGCGGAAGTAATCAGTTTATTCGGTCATGGCCGGGCTCGTCCCGTCTATCCACGCCTTTTTCCCACGACCGCCGCAGGCGTAGATGCCCGGGACGAGCTTGGGCACGACGGTGAAAACGATAGTAACACGTCATGATGAGGCCGTGCTTGTCGCAGCGGCTCCGCGGTAAACAGAGCTGCTCTACCGCATCGTCTGCGTCAGCAGCAGATACATCGCGTAGGGGTTGGTTTTCAGATAGCGCATGCCGAGACGGCGCGGCTCGAGTGCCATGCGCCAGGCCCATTCCAGGCCGAGGTGCTGCATCCATTTCGGCGCGCGCGGCTTGGAGCCGGACAGGAAGTCGAACAGGCCGCCCGAGGTCTTGATCACACCGACGGTGGCGAGGCGATGGCGATTACGGCCGATGAACAGCTGTTCGCGCGGCACGCCCATCGACACCCACAAAATATCGGGCGCGAGTTCCGCGATCTGCCGGCACGCCACGACCTCTTCGTCCTGATCGGCGAAGAAGCCATTGCGCCGGCCGATCAGCTTGAGATCTGGATAACGTCTCGCCACCAGTTCGGCGGCGCGCCGGTTGGACTCTTCGCTGGCTCCCAGCATGAACATCGTGGCACCGCGCGCGATCGCCTCCCGCGCGACGTCATGAAACAGGTCGGTGGTCGCCACCCGCTCCGGCAGCGGCACGTCGCATTTGAATCGTGACACGAACACGTGCGGCATGCCGTCGGCGTGGATTGCGTCAGCCTGCAGGAACATCGCATGCTCGGCCGGATCGACCGCGCAGCGATACGTCACCTCGCCATTGGTCGACGTCATGTAGGCCGGGTAGCGCCACAACCCGCGGCGCTTCAGCGCTTCGTCGACCATCGCGCGCGCGGTCTCGGTGCGGTCGGCGACGACGATCGGCAGGCCACCGATGACGTTGCGCTTCCAATTGAGAAAGCGGCTGCGCCGACGCTCGCCACTGACGCGGCGTTCGCCGAACGGCAACGAGTCGGTGGACGCGATCGAGAACGGCGCAACCCGGCGATCGGACAGGCGCCGTTCGGCTCCCGCCGCCTGGGTCAGGCTTCGCTCGGCAATTTGCACGTTGGACATCGCGACTTCCGCTCGTCGTCTGGTCGGTGAAGACGTGGTTCGATCAAACTGAAAACAAACAATCAGCGCTTCTTAATTGCGTTTCAAGCGCGGCTTAACCGTTTCTGTCCAACAAGGTAAAACAGTTAACGCATCAGTAAGGATTGCGCGGGGATTTCGGCACGACTGTGCCGTGGCGTGTCACCGCTGTCCCATCGCAAGGCGGCGTTTCACCGCGGGACAATCGTCGTCCACAGGCGGGCGACCGCTTTCTGTCGCTTAGTTTGCCCACGCGCTCCGTCATGGCCGGGCTTGTCCCGGCCATCCACGCCTTTTGTGCATTTCCATCAGCGAGGCGTGGATGCCCGGCACAAGGCCGGGCATGACGCGTCGAAATGAATGGCCTGAGTCGAAACGGCGCATTTCGGGTCGGGCTCTCAGGTTGAGGACTCACCCCATGGAGAGCGGCGCGTCAATCGAGTTACAGCCGCTGCTCCCAAGCCAGCGCGTGGCGCACGATGGTCTCAAGGTCGTTGTAGCGCGGCGTCCAGCCGAGCTTGGTCTTGGCCCGTTCGTTTGAGGCCACCAGCACCGCCGGATCGCCGGCGCGGCGGCCCCCCAGGCGGACCGGAAAGTCGACGCCGGAAACGCGTTTCACCACCTCGATCACCTCCATCACCGAATAGCCTGCGGCGTAGCCGATGTTGCAGATGATGCTCGGCTGGCCGGCACGCAGATAGCGCAACGCGTCGAGATGCGCGGCGACGAGGTCGCTGACATGCACGTAGTCGCGGATGCACGAGCCATCGGGCGTCGGATAGTCGGTGCCGAACACGTCGAGGCCGTCGCGCTTGCCGAGCGCGGCCTGTACGGCGATCTTGATCAGATGCGTGGCGTTGGGAGTCGATTGTCCGGTGCGGCCGTCCGGGTCCGCGCCGGCGACGTTGAAGTAGCGCAGCGCAGCGTAGCTCAGCGGATGCGCGCGGGCGACGTCGCCGAGCATCCATTCGACCATCAGCTTGGAGCGGCCGTACGGATTGATCGGCTGGGTCGGCAGATCCTCGCCGATCGGCGTCGTGTCCGGCTCGCCATACACCGCCGCCGTCGACGAAAACACTACATGCGGCACGCCGCGCTTGACCGCGCAGTCGATCAGCGTCCGCGCATTGGCGGTGTTGTTGCGATAGTAATCAAGTGGATGCGCGACCGAGTCCGGCACCACGATGCTGGCGGCGAAGTGGATGATCGCGGCGATCGGGTAGCGATCCATGACGTCGCCGACGAAAGCCGCGTCGCCGACCGAACCCTGAAACAACGGCACATCGTTTGGGATGGCTTGGCGCCGCCCGGTCGACAGATCGTCGATCACCACGACGCGCTCGCCGGCGGCCTGCAGCGCCAGCGTCATGTGGCTGCCGATGTAGCCGGCGCCGCCGGTGACGAGGATGTGTCCGTCCATCTGGGCTTTCCGTCGCTGGTGTCCGCAGACCGAGGTCAGGGGCCGGCGCCATGTTGGAACCGGATGCGACTGCTCGCAATTGCGACGCCCCAGGTCAAGCCGATCAGCAAGAAATAATGTCGCCAGTGATCGGTATCGATGATGAAGCTCTCGAGCAGCGTCACGATCATGGTCGAGAGGATTACGATATAGGTGCGCTGCCATGGTGTGCGCACGAACACGTTGCGCAGCCCGAACGCGGCGGTGATGAACACCAAAGCTGGATACAGAATGCCGCTGATCCACCCACCCGACATGAAGGCATTCAGGAACGAGTTGTGGGTGTCCTCCGGGAAGAACCGGCGGAACTGCAGCGGCCCTATCCCGGTCGGGTAGTCCAGCGCCATCGCGGCGCCGAGCAGATGCCGCCCGAACCGGCCGAACCGCCCGCTGTCGTAAGGCTGCGACAGGCTGGCGCGCTCCTTGAACAGCGCGTCGATCTGGTCGAACGACAGCAGCACCGCAAGCGCTGCGATCAGCACCACGCCCGCCAACAGCGCCAACAGCACGATGCGCAGCCGGCGGTGCTGCGACGGCGCAGTGACGAACATCAGCGCGACCATCAGCAGCGAGGCGCCGGCCAGCGTGCCCCAGGCGGCCCGCGAGAACGCAAGGAATACGGCAAGCGCGATGATTCCGAACGCCAGGGCGTTGCGCACCGCGCTCCAGAACGAGCCTTCGATCACCCGCTGCAGCGCCAGGATCGCCGGAAACACCAGAAAGGCGCCGAGCACGTTGGGGTCTTTGAAGGTGCCACGGGCGCGGCCGACATAGGTCAGAAGATCGCTGGCGCCGGGGATCAGATTGAAGTAGCCGGCGATGCCGGCGAGCGCCGCGATTAGGCCGCCAACCAGATAGCCGTTGGCGATGGCGTCGATCCGCGCGCTGGTGTCCTCGATCGCCACCAGCGCGAAGAACATCGCGGTGATCGCCATGTACCACGAGGTCAGCAGCCAGTTCAGGATCAGCGGATCGTCGAGCAGCGTCGAGGCGCCGATTGTGTAGCCGAACTCGATTCCGATCAGCAGGCCGATCGGTATCGTCAGCGCCGGTGTGATCCGCAGTCCCGATGCCACGAACACCAGCAGGGACGCCAACACGGCGAATTCGTACGGGCTCGGCTCAATGAACACGATCGCGCCGCTGGCGCCGACCAACCACAACAGCGCCAGCTGCAGCGCGCGAAGCCGTGGCGCCGTGCTGGGAGAAACCGCGATGGCAAAGTCGGTCATGCTGCAACCTTGCGTCGCCGGCTGATACACATCGTTAACTATGCGGCTGCGGGTGGACGCAGCGGTCGCGGGGCGCCGCGGGCCGACTGTAGGAATGCGGGATTAATGCCGGCTTAGCGCAAGCGGATGGCTGTCGCAGTTCCCGGTCCGGCGGCCTTTACCACGTCCCCGGCATTTGCATGAAGCCGGCGCGGCGCCGCGTTATAGGCGCTGATCAAATTCGCCGATCGGAGACGATGATGATCAGCAAGCGAGCTTTTCTCGGTTCGGCCGCTGGCGCGGCCGCTGCGTTGTTCAGCGCCAGGGCGGTCCCGGCCTTGGCCGACGCGACAACCTACCCGACGCGCCCGGTGCGCTGGATCGTGCCCTATGCGGCCGGCGGCGCCACCGACGTGCTGTCGCGGATGGTCTGCCAGTCCCTGTCGGAGAAGCTCGGGCAGCCCTTCGTGGTCGAGAACAAGCCAGGCGCCGGCAGCACGATCGGCACCCAGGCGGTGATCAATGCGCCGGCCGACGGCTACACGCTGCTGCTGACCAGCACGGCGAACGCGATCAACGCCTCGTTCGACCGCACGCTGCCGTTCGACTTTGCCGCCAGCATCGCGCCGGTCGCTGGGCTGGCGCGAATCCCGCTGGTGCTGGTGATCAACAACGACATCCCGGCCAGGACGGTGGCCGAGTTCGTCGCCTACGCTAAGGCCAATCCGGGCAAGATCAGCGTCGGCTCGTCGGGGATCGGCACCTCGCTGCATCTGTCCGGCGAGCTGTTCAAGTCGCTGGCCGGCGTCAATTGGGTGCACGTGCCGTATCGCGGCTCGGCGCCGGGGTTGACCGATCTGATGTCGGGACAGATTCAGGCGATGTTCGACAATGTGACGTCGTCGTTCGAGCTCGTGAACGCCGGCAAGATTCGCGCGCTCGGCGTCACCATGCCGCAACGCTCGGACGTGCTGCCGCAAGTTCCGCCGATCGGCGACACGCTCGCCGGCTACGACACCAGCTCGTTCTACGGCGTCGGCGCGCCGCAAGGCACGCCTGCGGACGTGATCGACCGGCTCAA
The DNA here is from genome assembly GCF_003591005.1 of Rhodopseudomonas palustris. GTDB lineage: Bacteria > Pseudomonadota > Alphaproteobacteria > Rhizobiales > Xanthobacteraceae > Rhodopseudomonas > Rhodopseudomonas palustris_K. Next base: position 16,093 of record NZ_QYYD01000036.1, on the reverse strand, counting down.
CCGCGCGATTAACGATGCGCTCGACGAGGCGACCATCAAGCAGCGGATCGCCGAGCTCGGCGCCATTCCGCTGCACGGCGACGCCGCGCAGTTCGGCGCCATGATGCGAGCCGAAACCGAAAGCTGGCGCAAGATCGTCGACGCGTCACACCTGCACAAGGAAGGCTGACGCCAGCGCGGGGCGTCTCGTCCAGCGGCGCCGGCTTGCAATTGGTCCGGCCGGCTCCGATATTTCCCGTTCCGCCCATCGTGCTGAACAGGAGACGCCGGATGCCTTCCTTGCCCGAATGGAATGTGCCGGCCGCGGTCCGGCCGCGCGCCGCCGACTTTCAGTTCGATCTCGACCGCGCGCTGTCGGCGGTGGTCGGCCTCCACGCCATCATCCCGTCCGACGCCTTCACGGCCAACACGCTCGGCACCGAGCGGGCCGGCAATGCGGTGCTGATCGACGATGGCCTGCTGCTCACCATCGGCTATCTGATCACCGAGGCCGAGACGGTATGGTTGCATCTCGGCGATGGCCGCGTCGTCCCGGGCCATGCGCTCGGGTTCGATCAGGACAGCGGCTTTGGGTTGGTACAGGCGCTCGGCGCCATCGACCTGCCGCCGCTGAATCTCGGCAACTCCTCCGCGGCCAGGACCGGCGACCGCGTCATCATCGGCGGCGTCGGCGGGCGAACCCGTTCGGTGGCCGGCCGGATCGCGGCGCGGCAGCAGTTCGCCGGCTATTGGGAATATCTGATCGACGATGCGATCTTCACTGAACCGTCGCATCCGAACTGGGGTGGCACCGCGCTGTTGTCGGCGACCGGAGAACTGATCGGCATCGGCTCGCTACAGATCGAGCGCAGCGGCAGCGACGAGCACTACAACATGATGGTGCCGATCGACCTCCTGAAGCCGGTGCTCGGCGATCTGCGCAGTATCGGCCGGGCCGACAAGCCGCCGCGGCCATGGCTCGGGCTGTATTCGACCGAGATCGAGGACAAGATCGTGGTGGTCGGCATCGCGCCGAAAGGGCCGGCGTCACGCGCCGAACTCAAGACCGGCGACGTCATCCTGGCGGTCGCCGGCGAGAACGTGACGACCGAAGCCGAGTTCTATCGCAAGCTGTGGTCGCTCGGCAGCGCCGGCGTCGAAGTTCCGCTGACCTTGTTCAGCGGCGGCGCCACCTTCGATGTCGTGCTGCACTCCGCGGATCGTGCGAAATTTCTGAAGGGGCCGAGGCTGCACTAGGCCGCCCGCCCGCGTTGGTCGGCTTCGTAAAGCTGCCGGCCGCCGCTGAGCGGCTGGCCGGCGACGGCGTCACATCCGCGAGGCGCTGGTCCGCATCGGGCCTTGCTGCTGCATCGGCGCGGCACCCATTTGCATCGGGCCCATCTGCATCTGACCCATCTGCATCTGGCCCTGCATCGGCTGCATGCTGCTCATCCGCTGAACCCGCATCATGTGCATGCAGGCGCTGCGCATGTTGCCCTTGCTCATCTCCATGTTGGCCATGCCGATCTCACGACTCATCATCATCTTGTTCGGGGAATCAGCCATGCCCGAAACCATCGAATAGGTCTTCGCCATGCTGGCGCCATCGCAAGCCATCATCCGAGCCGAAGCGGGCCCTGACATGCTCACTGCGAGTAGCGAAGCGGCGGTGGCCATCATTGCGTATTTCATTCGCGTTCCTCCCTGTTCCGGCACGGTTGCCGAAAACAATACGAACTAACTCCAGAGCGGTTTCGCCGGAGAATGAAATTGCTTGATGGTGCGTTGCGACGGGGAGTTCCGCGATCAGCCGGTGACGGCCTTCAGCCCCGCCGCCGCGATCCCGGCCACCGCGCAGGCCTCGTCGTTGTCGGACGTATCACCACTGATGCCGACAGCGCCGAGCAGTACGCCGGACGGATCGTGGATCAGCACGCCGCCGGGCACCGGCACCAGCGCGCCGCGCGCCATCGTGTTGATCGCATCGACGAAATACGGCTGCTCCTGCGCTCGCTGAAAGATCGCGCGCGAGCCGATGCCGAGTGCCAGCGCGCCCCAGGCTTTGCCGTGGGCGATCTCGTGGCGCATCAGGCTGGCGCCGTCCTGCGCGGCACTCACCTTGATGCAGCCGCGGGCGTCCAGCACTGCCACCACCATCGGCTTCAGCTTGAGGTCGGTGGCCTTAGCGAGCGCGGCGTCGAGAATGCTGCGAGCAACCGCGAGCGTGAGATCGGTCATGCGAGTTCCTTCGGTCTGGTGAGACTTCGGTTTGGTGAGATATGGACGGAGGCGGGGAAGTCTTGCCGATATCTCGCCCTGCTTACCGGCCGGGGATGCTGTCGTCGATGCCCTTCACATAGAACTCCATGCCGCGGACCTGGCCGTCGTCGAGATGGTCGCCGCCTTTGCATTCGACCTCCTTGCCGTCCTGGTCGAAGACCGGGCAGGCGAACGGCTTGATGCCGCCGGCGATGATGCCGGCTTCGGTGTCGGCGGCCAGTTTCTTCACGTCGTCGGGCATGTTGGTGTATGGCGCCATCACGATCATCCTGTCGTTCAGTCCGCCGAAGGCGTCGCCCGCCTGCCAGCTGTTGTCGAGCGCTGCCTGCACGCGGGACGCGTAGTACGGCGCCCAATTGTCGACGATGCCGGTGAGCTGCGCTTTGGGGCCGAATTTGATCTGGTCGGAATCTTGAGCGAACGCATGCGCGCCGCGCTCATTGGCGACCTGCATGGCCGCGGCGCTGCCGGTGTTCTGCATCAGCACGTCGGCGCCCTGGCCGAGCAGCGCCCTGGCGGCTTCGGCCTCCTTGCCGGGATTGAACCAGGTGTTGACCCAGACGATCTTCATCTTGATGTCCGGATTGATCTTCTGCGCCGCCAGCAACGTGGCGTTGATGCCGGAGATCACTTCGGGCGTCGGGAACGGCGCGATGTAGCCGAGCACGCCGGTCTTCGAGATCCTGGCGGCGATCGTGCCCTGCACGAAGCGGCCTTCGTAAAACCGCGCCGAATAGGTCGCGACGTTCTTCTCGTGCTTGTAGCCGGTGGCGTTTTCGAACTTCACGTCTGGATATTTCTTCGCCACCTTGAGGGTCGGGTCCATGTAGCCGAACGAGGTGGTGAAGACCAGCTTGTTGCCGGCGCGGGCGAGTTGCTCGATGGTGCGCTCGGCCTCGGCGCCTTCGCCGACGCCGGCCAGCACGGTGGTCTCGATTTTGTCGCCAAATTGCTTGACGACCGCCTGGCGCGCCTGGTCGTGCTGATAGGACCAGCCGTACTCGCCGACCGGGCCGCTGTAGACGAAGCCGATCTTGAGCTTGGCAGGCTTGTCCTGCGCCGCCGCTCCCGACAGCGCCGCACATCCTGCCAGCAGCAGCGCAGCCGTCACTATCGCCTTCGTCATTGGTGTCTCCGATCGCCCTGCGCCCGTGCGCAGATCAGCACCTACGCCCGTACCATGGCAAGATTGGGCTGTGCGGTCATCGGCCGCTGGCCCGGGGGTCATCCGATCGTTGACTTCACGCGCTAGGACGAAGGCTGTAGTCAAGATGGCGACGATTCCGGCGGGAAAAGTTCGAATGGCGGTGCGTTTCATCCTCATCTGGCTGGCGCTGGCTGCGGTCGCCGGATGGCTGGCGTGGTATCAGGCCCGCGCGCCGCGGCGGGCGCTGTGGGTTCGGATCGCCGTGGCGGCGGTGCTGCTTGCCGGCTGCGCGGCAGGCTTCTGGATGTACGGCAATCACCTCGAGAAGACGCTCGGCTCGGTTGTGCTGTATTTCCTGGTGTGGGGCTCGGTGTTTGGCCTGTCGGCCGCCTGCGGCGGTGTCATTGTCGGTACGCTGATCGCGCTGCTGATCGGCTGAACCGATCCCGGCTGACTTTTCGGCCTCGCTTGCTCTATCATGGGGCGATCGTCGATCCGGAGAGAGCGATGCCGCCATCCCCTGCAAGAGCGACCATCACGGCGGAGCCCGCGCCGATCGGCCTCGACTGGGCCACGACGGCGCTGCTGATCATCGACATGCAGCGCGATTTCCTCGAGCCGGGCGGCTTCGGCGAGACGCTCGGCAACGACGTGTCGCAACTGGAGCGCGCGGTTGCGCCGATCGCCGCGGTGCTCAAGGCCGCGCGGCGGATGGGGCTGCCGGTCATCCACACCCGCGAAGGCCATCGTCCGGATCTGTCGGACGCGCCGCCCGCCAAGATCGCACGCGGCGCACCCAGCCTGCGGATCGGCGATCCCGGGCCGATGGGACGCATTCTGATCCGCGGCGAGCCTGGCCACGACATCATCCCTGAACTGGCGCCGCACGCCGACGAGATCGTCATCGACAAGCCCGGCAAGGGCGCGTTCTACGCCACCGAACTCGGCGACGTGCTACAGAAATACGGCATCGAGACGCTGCTGGTGTGCGGCGTCACCACCGAGGTCTGCGTCAACACCACGGTGCGCGAAGCCAATGATCGCGGCTATCGCTGTATCGTCATCGGTGACGGCTGCGCCTCCTACTTTCCGGAATTTCACGCCGCCGGCCTTGCGATGATCAAGGCGCAAGGCGGGATTTTCGGCTGGGTGGCGGACTCCGATGCAGTGCTGGCTGCGATGAAGGGAGACGTGGGTTGAGCCCTCCGTGCCACACAGAGGAGACGATCACCGCAACTTGAGGAAACCTGATCCGTGATCTGCCGTTGTGAATTTCGGCGTTTTGTATTGAAAGGGACACCGATGACCTCTTCCCTCGCGACGCGGCTTTTGTCGGCCGCCGTACTGTTCGGCTCGCTCGGGCTGACATCGACGGCAAGCCATGCCGCCGGCGCATTCGACGGCATGTCCGGCTACTGGAATGGCAGTGGCCGTGTGCAATTGTCGGACGGCTCCGCCGAACGCATCCGCTGTCGCGCCTCCTACGCGGTCGCCGGCGGCGGACGCCTGCTGCAGCAGACCCTGGTGTGCGCCAGCGACAGCGCGCGGTTCGACATCACCAGCCATGTCGAGGAAAACGGCGGACGCCTCACCGGCACCTGGAGCGAAGCCACCCGCAACGTCAGCGGGCAGGTCTCCGGCACCGCGCAGGGCGGCAGCATCAACGCGCAGGTCGGCGGCCCGGGCTTCTCGGCTTCGCTCGCGGTCTCGACCCGCGGCGCGTCGCAGTCGGTGACGATCACGCCGCAAGGCAGCGATATCCGCAACGTCTCGGTGTCGCTGAAGAAGCGCTGAGGCGTGAGCGGCGATGCGCATCGCCGCGTAGTTTGCTGCTCCATTCAATGACGCCGCTACCGCTGTTACCACCGTCATGCCCGGGCTTGTCCCGGGTATCCACGCTTACAGCACCCGCAGCAAAAAGGCGTGGATGGCCGGGACAAGCCCGGCCATGACGGAGCATTACATTCGGTGAAACGACGACACTGACTGTCGGCCGTCGATGCGCCTGCCTGATCGCCATTCATGACATTTCGGACAGGTCATTCGCGTCGCACGTGTAGTTAGATCCGAGGTGATCGCGATCGGCTTCGGTGCCTTGCCAAAGATTAATTCTCCAAACAGCTCGACGTAATGTCGGCTCTCTATATTCCAGTGCGTAGTTCACGCCCCGTTCATTCCGCATTGGAGCTCTCGCCATGGATGAAAATCGCAACGACATCGACTACACGCCGAAATCGGACGCACAGCTGCGCCGCATCATCAAGCCGCGGCGCTTTGCCCTGCTGGCCTCCGCCGCAGCGCTGAGCGCCGCGTTGGTCACCGGCGGTGTTCTCACCCACGACTTTCCCGCCTTCGCGTCGCCGGCTCGCGCTGCCGAGGCTGCGGCCTCGTTCGCGCCGACGGCCGGCTTCGGCGATCTCGTCAGCAAAGTGAAGCCCGCGGTGATCTCGGTCCGCGTCAAGATCGATGAGGACAGCCGCACCACCCCGCTGATCCGTAACGACGGCGACGACGACCAGATGCAGGGCTTCCAGCAATTCGAGCGTCAGTTCGGCTTCCGCGGCGGTCAGGGCGGCATGCCCAAGCGCCACGAGATGGTGACCGGCGAAGGCTCGGGCTTCTTCATCTCGCCGGACGGCTACGCAGTCACTAACAATCATGTCGTCGATCATGCCAAGTCGGTGCAAGTGACGACCGACGACGGCACCGTCTACACCGCCAAGGTGGTCGGCACCGACAAGAAGACCGATCTGGCGCTGATCAAGGTCGATGGCGCCAAGACCGACTTCACCTACGTCAATTTTGCCGACAAGCCGGCGCGCGTCGGCGACTGGGTGGTGGCGGTCGGCAATCCGTTCGGCCTCGGCGGCACGGTGACGGCCGGCATCGTGTCGGCGAGCGGCCGCGACATCGGCTCGGGCCCCTATGACGACTACGTGCAGATCGACGCGCCGATCAACAAGGGCAATTCTGGCGGCCCGGCGTTTGACACCAGCGGCAACGTCATCGGCGTCAACACCGCGATCTACTCGCCGTCGGGCGGCTCGGTAGGCATCGGCTTCGACATCCCGGCCGCGACCGCCAAGCTGGTGGTGGCACAGCTCAAGGACAAGGGCAGCGTCACGCGCGGCTGGCTCGGCGTTCAGGTGCAGCCGGTGACGGCGGACATCGCCGACAGCATGGGCCTCAAGCAGGCACGCGGTGCGCTGGTCGACAGCCCGCAGGACGGCAGCCCGGCCGCCAAGGCCGGCATTACGGCCGGTGACGTGATCACCGCCGTCAATGGCGACGAGATCAAGGACTCGCGGGCGCTGGCACGCACCATCAGCATGATGGCGCCGGGCACCTCGGTGAAGCTCGATATGCTGCACAAGGGTGAAGCCAAGACCGTGACGCTCAGCCTCGCCGAGATGCCGAACGACACGCAAAAGGTCGCGAGCAACGATTCGTCGGCGCAGGGTGAAGCCCGGCCATATCTCGGCGTCCGCGTCGCCCCGGCCGGTGAGGTCGAAGGCTCCGGCGCCAAGGGTGTGGTCGTCACCAGCGTCGATCCCGAGGGCCCCGCGGCCGATCGCGGCGTGCGCACCGGCGACGTCATCCTCGACGTCGCGGGCAAGGCGGTGTCGACGTCTGGCGACGTCCGCGACGCGCTGAAGCAGGCCAGCGACAACGGGCGCAAGACCGTGCTGATGCGGGTGAAGAGCGCCGATGCGGCCGCGCGCTTCGTCGCGGTGCCGATCGCCAAGGGCTGATCGACGCAGTTGCGGCTTGATCATCATCTCGATGCCAGGGGCGGTCGCAAGGCCGCCCTTGGCCGTTACGGCATACCCCCCAGGTCATCACCCGGCTCGTCCGGGCGACCCAGTATGCCAGAGCGCCAGTTGGGACGCCGTGCAGGCACGCCATTGCTCTTCAATACCGGATCCCCCGCATTCGCTGGGGATGACGGCTGAGTTCGGCACGCATCAATCGTCACGGTCACGGTGCAATGCGCGCGATAGCGCTGCTGCAACCGCTCACGCGTCCCGGCGTTAGCTCGGCAATCACCGCGGCCTCACGCATCGATCATCGCAAAGGAATCTGAACATGACGATCCGTACAGCAAGCACCGTCGTGGTTACAGGCGCCAGCGCCGGTGTCGGCCGCGCGATCGCGGTGGCGTTCGGACGTCTCGGCTGGCAGGTGGCGCTGCTGGCGCGCGGCGAACAGGGCCTGGAAGGCGCGCGGCGCGAGGTCGAATCGGTCGGCGGTCGCGCGTTGCCGATCGTCGCCGATGTCGGCGACGCCGATGCGGTGTTCGCGGCGGCGGAGCGCGTCGAGCGCGAACTCGGCCCGATCGACGTCTGGGTCAACAACGCGATGGTGACTGTGTATGGTAGCAGCGTCGACATCACGCCGGAGGAGTTCGCCCAGGTGACGCGCGTGACCTATTTGGGCCAAGTGCATGGCACGCTGGCCGCGCTGCGCCATATGCGTCCGCGCAATCGTGGCGCGATCATCGCGATCGGCTCGGCGCTGGCGTATCGGTCGATTCCGTTTCAGGCGCCGTATTGCGCCGCCAAGGCAGCGACCCGCGGCTTCATCGATTCGCTGCGCAGCGAACTGATGAACGAAAACAGCGCCATCACGCTGACCATGGTGCATCTGCCGGCGGTCAACACGCCGCAATTCGATTGGGCGCGCAACAAGATCGGCCAAAAGCTGGCGCCGGTGCGGCCGATCGTGCAGCCGGAGCCGATCGCAGCCGCAGTCGTGCGCGCCGCATCCGAGCGGCCGCGCGAATACTGGGTCGGTGCGTCCGCCGTCAAGGCAATCGTCGCGCAAATGCTGGTGCCGTCGGTCGCCGACCGGCTGCTGGCCCGAGCCGGAATCGAGAACGAAACCACCGACGAGCCGGCCGATCCGACTGTGCCGGATAATTTGTATCAAGCCGGTCGCGACGATCCCGGCGTGCACGGACGGTTCGACAGCGAATCTTCGAGTCACGCCTTCGCGTTCAATCCCGCATTGCTCCGCGCCGGCGCAGCGCTCGGCCTCGCTGCCGGCGCCGCGCTGCTGTGGCGGGCCGCACGGTCCGGCCGGGCGCGGCGGACGCCGCTGATCGAACAGAAATAGGCGGGCCGGGTGAACGCGCGTCTCCGCAAACTCTACGATGACCTGTCCGATACGTTCTGGCTGATCCCCGCATTGCTGGTGCTGCTCGGGTCGGTCGCCGCATTCGGGATGATCGAGGTCGACCGCAGCGGAGCGGTGCCGGCCTGGCTGCTGGAGAACTGGCTGTACAATGGCGGCGCGACCGGCGCGCGCACGCTGCTCGGCGCGGTGGCGTCATCGACCATCGGGGTCGCCGGCACGGTGTTCTCGATCACCATCGCGGCGCTCTCGCTGGCCGCCGGACAGATGGGGCCGCGGCTGCTGCGCAACTTCACGCGCGACCGCGGCAATCAGATAACTCTCGGCATCTTCCTGGGGACGTTCTGCTACGCGCTGATCGTACTGCGCAGTGTGCGCACCGCCGAAGAGGGAGCCTTCGTGCCGCATCTGGCACTCGGCGTCGGCGTCGGGCTGGCGTTCGTCTGCGTCGCGACGCTGGTGTACTTCGTCGACCACATGGCGGGACGCATCAATGTCGACACCGTCATCGGGCTGGTCGGGGACGACGTTCGCAGGATGATGCGGTCGCTTGCAGCAGAAGGACCGCAGCCGGCACCACCGCCGACGGCCCACTGGCGCGATGCCGAGGCGATCTGCGAGCAGCGGGAAGGCTATCTGCAGCATCTGGATGAGAGCGGGCTGGCGGCCTGGGCGTGCGAGCAGCAGACCGAGATCCGCCTGCTGGTGCGTCCCGGCGATTACGTATTTCCGGGCGCGCCGATCGCGTTGATGTTGCCGCCGCGCGAAGGCGCCGAGGAAGCGATCCGCAATGCCACGGCGCTCGCGCCCAATCTCACGTCCTCCAACGATCTGCGCTTCGCGATCCGGCAGCTCGTCGAGGTCGCAGTGCGAGCACTGTCGCCGGGGATCAACGACCCGCACACGGCGATCAGCGTCCTCAATCGGCTCGGCGCCGTGCTGTGCGAGATGCAGCAGATCCGGCTGCAGAGCGGCGTCTGGGTGATGCAGGGCCGCGGTGTTCTGGTGGTGCCGCACGTGCAGTACGACGAACTGGTCGACGCGATGCTGCACATGATCCGGCAGAACGCGGCCGGCAAGCCGTCGGTACTGATCGGCATCCTGATGGTGCTGACGCACGTGGCGAGCGTCGAACGCGACCCGCCGCGTCTTTCCAGCCTGCGGCGGCACGCCGGACTGGCGATGCAGGACGGCGAGCGTGACATCCCGTCACCCGACGACCTCGCGGACCTCAGACGGCACTACGAGGCCTTTATCGACGTCGTCGAGCACGGTCCGCTGGCGCGCTTCCGGCACTAGCAGGTCATTGACTAATTGAAGCGCGATTGCCCTCTCCGGATGCACCGAGTCCTCATCCTGCAAGCCTGGCCCGAATGGCGCCGTTTCAATTCGGGCACTTCCGTCTCCCGACGTCATGCCCGGCCTTGTGCCGGGCATCCACGCCTTGCTGACGGAAATGCAGCAAAGGCGTGGATGGCCGGGACAAGCCCGGCCATGACGGAGTTTGTGAGCTGATTAACCGACTGAACGCGGGCCTCGCGGCGCCGCGGTTGCTCAGTCCTCGGCGAGATCGAGGATGCGCTGACGGCGGCGGCTGGTGGCGGCGTCGATCAGCATGCGGCCGGCCCAGCGATACACGTTCCACTCGCGGATCTGCTGGCGCATCGCGCTCATCCGCTCCTGCTGCGCGTGCGGCGGCATTCGCAGCGCGGTGTCGAGCGCATTCGCCATTTCGTGGACGTGGTAGGGATTGACGATCAGCGCCTCGGACAATTCGCGCGAGGCGCCGGTGAAGCTCGACAGCACCAGCACGCCGCGCTCGTCGTCACGGGCGGCGACGAATTCCTTGGCGACCAGATTCATGCCGTCGTGCAGGCTGCTGACGACGCAAACATCGGCCGCCCGAAACAGCTTGAACACGTCGCGCGAGCCGTGATGGCGGATCAGCAGCATGATCGGCTTGTAGGAGTCCGAGCCGTGGCGCTGGTTGATCGCGTCGGCGAGCACCACCGCGTCGTCCTGCAGCGTGCTGTAGCTCGCGAGCTTGCTGCGGGTCGGCGCCGCGACCTGCACGAACACCAGCCGATCCTTCCACCCCGGCTGCCGCGTCAGCAGATCGTCGACCGCGCGCATGCGATCGAGAATGCCCTTGGTGTAGTCGAAGCGTTCGATACCGACCGCGATCTTGACATCGGGCGTCAGGCCGAGCGTCTCGCGAACCTCGCGGCGGCAGGTTTCGATCGGCGGCTGGTCGTCGAGCGCGGCGGGCGGCCATTCGATCGAGATCGGATACGGCCGCACCATGGTCTCGTGGCCGTTCAGCGTCACCGTGGCGTGTTCGCGATCGATCCGGCTCTCGACGAAGCGGTCGACGGTCTCGAAGAAGTTGTTGCAGTGAAACTGGGTGTGGAAGCCGAGGATTGTCGAACCGAGCAGGCCGTCGATGATCTGCTCCTTCCATGGACAGATGCTGAAGGTCTCGGCGTTCGGCCAGGGGATGTGCCAGAAGGTGATGATCGTCGCCTTCGGCAGCTTGTCGCGGATCATCCGCGGCGCCAAAGCGAAGTGATAGTCCTGCACCAGCACGATCGGATTGTCGGTCTTCGCCTCCTGCACGACCGCATCGGCGAACCGCTCGTTGATCGCCTGATACGCCGTCCAGTCGGATTCGCGGAAGATCGGGCGCACGAACGCGATATGGCAGAGCGGCCACATCCCTTCATTGGCGAAGCCGTAGTAGAAGCCGTCCTGCTCCTCGTCGGTGATCCAGATGCGACGTAGTTTGTAAGACGGCTGATCCGGCGGCACGTCGAGCCGGTCGTGGGCGTCGACCGTGTCGCGATCGGCATTGCCGCTGCCGTGCGCGATCCAGGTGCCGCCGCAGGCCCGCATCACCGGCTCCAGCGCCGATACCAGGCCGCTGGCGGGGATCTGCACGTCGATGCGGTCGCCGTCGCGGTTGTGAATGTAGGGCTCGCGGTTCGATACGATCAGAACTTCGGCGTCGGGCAGCGTCGAGTGCAGCAATTGCTGCAGTGTCGCTGGCGACCAGTCGATCTGCGCCGAGCTGATCGAATGCCGCCCGGTCTCGACTTCGCTGAGCAGTTTCTTGATCTGCAGGTCGATCGCGCTGGCGTCGCGCTTCGGCAGCCGTGCCGCGGCGCCGGAGCGCACGTCGTCGACCGCCCGGCGCAGCGCGTTCATCCAGCCGCGCAACATCAGGATCACGAACAGCGCCGCGCCGCCGGCGATCATCAGCGCCATGCCGACCAGCGCGGCGATCATGAAGCCTTGCGCCTCGCTCGAGCGGGCGTCGACGAAGCTGAGATCGTGCAGGATGACCAGATAGGCCTTGCGGGTACGGTCGACGATCGGGAAGGCGCCAACCATGACGCGCCGGCCGTCGATCACGATGGTGGAAAAGCTTTCGCCTTCGGAGCGGGCGACTTTTTCGCAGGAAAATGTCGCCGGCATCATCCGGGTCGGCGCGATCAGTTCGCCTTTGTCGCTACACAGGCCGACCGCGAGGATGCGCTGATCGAGCGCGACGGATTCGAAACTGACGGAGAGCTGCACGACATTGTCATCGGCCATCGCCGCCGCGATCTGGCTGCGGATCGCGTGGTACACCAGCCGCGACCGCGCCTCGACGTCGCTGCGCGACCATTGCTCGACGACGCGTTTGGAGAAGGGGGCGATGGCAAGGCCGAGCAGCAGGGTCACGACGAGTCCGAGACCGAGATATTTCAGGGCTGCCATGTAGCGCGGCATCGGCCGAGGGTCCTCCATGCGGGCCCTGCTATTTACACCATGGTCACCGACGCGTCAGGCGATATGGGCGGTGAAGTTTGTGCGGAACCGTGCGCCATGCCGTTGCTTGTTATCATCTCAGCCGGCGCCGCAGGCGAACGCGTAATTTTGAGTACGACAACGTACCAAGCGCGAATTGTCGCGATCCGAGTATGATCGGAACTCCGCACGCGCGGCGTTGTTAGCTCCATTGAATGTTCGCAGAGAAGGAGATGTTGATGAAGATGTCACGCACGCTGCCCGCCATGGCGCTGATCGCCGGTTCGCTGGCCGTCGCGACGGTTCCGGCTTCGGCGGCGCCGTTGATGGCGACGTCGAGCCCGGTCGCCGCCAAATCCAATATCGAGCAGGTTCAGTATCGTCACGGCTGGCACGGCCACCGCGGCTACGGCTATGGCCACCGCGGCTATTACGGTCATCATCATGGCGGCTGGGGTGCCGGCGCTGCGCTCGGGGGTCTCGCCGCGGGCGCGATCATCGGTGGCGCGATCGCCAGCAGCCAGGCGCAGGCCCAGCAGAACGATGCGGTCGCGTACTGCTCGCAGCGGTTCCGGACCTATGACCCGGCGTCGGGAACCTATATCGCCAATGGCGGCGTGCGGCGCTCCTGCCCGTAAACTCTGACAATTCGATTATCCAGGACCGCGCGGGCAACCGCGCGGCTCTTTGCTTTTAAGCCGCCGCATTCGACGTTCTGCAACTTAATCTGACGTTTCGGCATTAGGGTTCCACAACGTGCCGGGCACTGCCGGGGTCGTAAACGCCCGGGTTGCTCACAGCGTGTCGAGAGCCATCACCGATGTCGTCATCCTCCTCGAAGCCCGCGATCTGTGCGGCCCTGGTCGGCAACCTTGCCATCGCCGTGACCAAACTGGCCGCCGCGTCATGGACTGGCAGTTCGGCGATGCTGAGCGAGGGCGTGCACTCGCTGGTCGACACCGGCAACGAGATCCTGCTGCTGTACGGTCTGCACCGCGCCGCCCGCCCGCCGGACGCGATGCATCCGCTCGGCTACGGCCGCGAATTGTATTTCTGGAGTTTCATCGTCGCGCTGCTGATCTTCGCGATCGGCGCCGGGGTGTCGTTCTATGAAGGTGTGATCCACATCATCACGCCCGAGCCGATCATCGACGTGAAGATCAATTACATCGTGCTCGGCTTCGCGTTCCTGTTCGAAGGCGGCTCGTGGTACGTCGCCTGGAAGGGATTCCGCAGCGCGACGCCCGACCTCGGCGTGCTGCCGGACCTCGATTACATCGAAGCGGCGACCCGCAGCAAAGACCCGACGACCTTCATCGTGCTGTTCGAGGACAGCGCAGCCCTGATCGGCATTCTGATTGCGCTCGCCGGCACCTTCGCGTCGGATTATCTGCAACTGCCGGCGATGGACGGCGTCGCGTCGATCGGCATCGCGCTGCTGCTGGCCGCCACCGGCGCGTTCCTGGCGCGGGAAAGCAAGGGGCTGCTGATGGGCGAGCCCGCCGGCCCGCGCACCCGTGACCGCATCCTGCAGATCGCCCGCCGCCATGATGCGGTGGTCGGCACCGAGGATCTGTTCACCGTGCACCTCGCGCCGCGTCAGGTGCTGGTGGCGCTGAGGCTGGATTTTGCCGAGGACTGCCCGGGCCGCGAGATCGAACGCGAGTTCAACGAGCTCGACGCGGAGATCAAGCGCAGCTGTCCGGACGTCGTGGCGGTGTTCATCAGGCCGCGGCTGCAGCCGCAGCCGGCGCCTTTGCCGCGCGCCGAGCAGCCGGCCTGATCAGTCGGCGAGTTCTTCGTCGCCGGCGGCATTGCGGCGGTCGACGAAGTATTTGATCGCGGCGATCAGCACCACGAAGGTGGCGATCCAGACGATGCGCGAGCCGTAGCGGTCGTGCGGGCCGGAGATGATGCCGCAGATCATCGCGTTGCCGAGCAGCGCGGTGGCGACGAAGCCGGCCAAGAGCGAGACGTCGTCGAGCTCGCGGCGGGCCAGCGCGCGGCCGAGGATGGCCAGCAGCAGCAGCATCGAGGCCAGCGCCACCGGCACGTGCACCCAGTTCACCGCGTTGAAGTTGATGTCCCAATGCTGCTGCCGGGCGGCGCGCATCGCCGGCACCTGATTGGGCATGTAACGCTCGATGATGCCGTAAGTATGCGGGATCCAGCCGTTGGTGCCTTCGCCGGTGCCGACATGCACGAGCTGATCCCAGGTCGCCTTGGCGGCGGCCTTGGCCTGCAGCCACGGATAGGCCGAGACCGCCTGCCGCGAGATGAATTCCATCTCGTCGCTCAGTCCTTCGAAGCGGCCGAGCTTGTCGAACATGTTGTTGCCGCCCCACAGGAAGTCGTCGCCGGTTGGCGGCAGCTCATTCTTGTAGGGGCAGAGCTTGAGCTTCACGGTGGCGCAGTGATCGTCGAGATAGCGCTTGATGATGCCGTCCTGCAGCATGCGGCCGAACGCGACGCTGGAGCCGCCCGGCGTCCACGACACCGTGCCGGACAGCGCGTAGTTGGTGACCAGCAGCAGCAGCGAGCCGGCCACCACCGTGGCGCTGCCCTGCAGCAGTCCGACGGCGCTGAGCCGGCCGCGCAAGAACGGCAGCAGCAGCCAGCCGGCCAGGCACAGCCCGGTCAGCACGCCGACCGTGGCGCTGTGCGTGGCCGCCGCGAACGTGGTGAAGGCGAACAGCAGCAGCTTTTCGATCGTCGAGGTGCGGTCGCGGCAGGCGACCAGCAGATACAGCGCCAGCACCGACAGGCCGGCGAAGATGTCGGTCAGCAGCATGGAGGTAATCCATGGCAGCGCCGTGGTGGCGACCAGCGCGACGCCGATCGCCGCCAGCCAGAACGGCCGGGTGATATTGAACACCCGCAGCGTCAGCTGCAGCATCCACAGCGTCACGATGGCCTGGAAGCCGAGATTGATCCAGAATTGCGAGGTCTCGCCGAAGTGCAGGTACAGGCCGTAGGTCGTCGACCGGCTCGGGACCAGATAGCCCTCGTACCACCGCGCCAGATAACCGCCGGTGTCGTATTGGAGCAGCGGGTAGCCGTTCCACAGCGCCGGGGCGAGCAGCAGCAGCGGCAGCGCGAACAGCGCGACCCTTGCCGACAGCGCGCGGCGTGACTGCGCGGAGAGAACCTTGGCTTGAGCGGAAGTGTCCATGTGGAGGGTCTTGTCAGCCGTTGGTTGCTGCGATCGCTCGGCTGGATATGGCGGGCAGGTCGTCGCCGCGCGGCAGCGGGCTCCTCACGTGCAGCACCATACTTGTTCCCGTTGAACTCACAAGATGAGCTGATCAGCGGGTAGCCGTCCGGCCGGCATCCTTCTTTGAAGGGACGAATTGCGGTGGGTCTAATTGCTTGAAATTGCGGTTGCTTTGTGTCCGGCCCGGCTACCTCGCTGGAAGTCGGCGCAGGCGCCCGGATCGGGCAGCGAACCATAAATCGGCGATCATGAACGAAGGCTGACTATTGAATGCCCGGGCGATCCCGGGGGCGCACAGCGGCCGCGCTCTTCGCCCCGCGCACCGTCATTCCGGGGCGTCGCGCAGCGACGCACCCGGAATCTCGATGGGTTCTGCGACCCCTGCGTTTCCACAACGTCTGGATTCCGGGTTCGCCCGCGAAGAGCGGGCGCCCCGGAATGACCGGGGAGAGGTGGGGGCTCGCCCCACGCACCGTCATGTATGGACGGCCCCCTCTCGGCAAGAGCATTTTGGTGTTTCGGCAAATGAATCGGGGTGCGGTCATGTATAC
>NZ_QYYD01000035.1 GCF_003591005.1 Rhodopseudomonas palustris | reverse complement strand
GCTGGCGCGCAAGCCGATCAAGCTGGCGGCGGTGGCGCTCGCCAACAAGATCGCCAGGATCGCCTGGAAGATGATGACTACTGGACAGACTTACGACGGGGCGCGGATGCAGGTCGCATCGCCGCGCGCCGCCTGAGAGATCGAGCGTCGGGCGGCGATCGTCCGACGCTCGAGCCGGAGCTGCAACGGGAGACAGATGGAACGATCGATCGAAACCGAGAGGCGAGACAATCCGTGGAATCCATCGGCACACAAAGGTCGGTAGGGTGTTTGGAGCTCGCGTCGCGGAAGCCATCTTGGCCAGCGGTCCATCGCGGCCGCACAAACAGGCCGCACATATGGATGCAAGCGATCCGATCAGACTCAAAATCCCTTGTGGCTTGGGGGCCGTCCACATATGGATTCCGGGTTCGCGCTTCGCGCGCCCCGGAATGACAAACGATAATGTGTCGGACACGGCGACGGAGTGCCTGTGGAAGCTCGGCCGATTAACTACTTCTGCCCCAATTCCCGCCGATAACTCGCGTAGTTTGGCTGGTCGACCGCGAGCTTCGCCAGCGTGGTCTGCCACAGATGATCCCGCAGCCCAGGCGTCGACAGGTCCATGGCACCGGACGCGATGCGCTCAGACAAGATGGTGTTGAGCTCACGCAGCGAGCCGTCGGCGCCGAGCAGCTCCTTCAGGCGCGCCAGCTCATCGGCATCGCTATGACCGGCCAGCGTCAACTGCCGCGTCACCAGATCAAGCGCGTTGATGCCAACGCGGAGTTTAAACGCGGCGTGGCCGGTGATTTGCGGCGCGATGTGGTCGCGCAGGAAATCGGCGACCGCCTTGATCAGTTCGTCGGGCCTCGGTTCGTCCTGCATCTCAGCCTCGCTCGATGACTAGCCGCGCGGTGCCAGCAGCCGCAGCAGATCGATTTCGGTTTCGGACGAGCGGCGGCCGATCATGGCGCGCTCCATCGAATGATCCGGGCCCAGGCGGAAGCGCTGCATCATGCCGCAGCACATGATGCCCCAGCGCAGCGTGCCCATCACTTCCCAGAACTTGACGCGATCAGGATCGACGGTGCCGCCCGCCTCCTGATAGCCCGCAAACATCTCCTCGCGCGAGCCGAGGCCGCCGACCGGCTTGTCGATCTCGCCGAACCGCCATGAATTAACGCAGACCCAGCCGAGATCCTCCATTGGGTCGCCGAGATGCGCCAGCTCCCAATCGAGCACGGCGCGCACGCCTTCCGGGCCGATGATTAGGTTGCCGTGGCGGAAGTCGCCGTGCACCAGCGTGATGTTTTTCGACGCGCCGGGGTCGTGATCGGCAAGCCAGCGCAGCGCCAGCTCGAACACCGGGCGCGGCCACTGCATCGCGCGATAATCGTCGCGGAGCAGACCGATTTCTTCGGTCGAACTGATCGTCCGCAGCGCCGGCAGCGCGGCACGATCGATGCCGTGCAGGCCCGCCAGAATGGTGCCGATCTGCCGCGCCAGTTTTGGCCGGGCGTCAGCGAACTCAGCGTCGCGCAAGATCTTGCGCGGAATGGTTTCGCCCTCGACCTTCTGCATGATGAAGCCGGCGCCGAGCTGATCGTCGTCGCTCAGCACATGCAGCACGCGCGGCGACGGCACGCCGGCGTCATAGGCCAGCCGCATCAACTCGGCTTCTGCATCCAGCCCCGCGGCGCGGCCCGACACGCTGCCATAGCCCGGCGGCGAGCGGCGCAGGATGGCGGCGATGTCGCCGTCCGGCCGCTCGATCACGAAAGACCAGGTCTCCTGGCTGGCGCCGCCGGACAGCTGCGCGGCGGCGCGGATTCCCGTCGCGCCCGCGCACCAGCGTTTGACGCTGTGCGCGAGCGCGTCCGCAATCGCGGGCGCGGCCATGCGCGGTTACTTGCCCTTGAACTGCGCCGGGCGCTTTTCGAGGAACGCGCCGACGCCTTCCTTGAAGTCGTCGGTCGAGCCGGCGATGCGCTGCGATTCGAATTCGAGGTTGAGTTGCTCTTCGAACGAGTTCTCCGGCGAGTCCCAATACAGCTTGCGGATCAGCGACAACGCGATGGTCGGACCATTGGCAAGCTCCTGCGCCAGCTTGATCGTCTCGCCCCACAGTTCGGCATCGTCATAGACGCGATTGACCAGGCCCCATTCCAGCGCCTTCTCGGCCGGCAGCTTCTCGCCGAGCAGCGACAATTCCACCGAGCGCGCCTTGCCGATCAGCCGCGGCAGCAGCCAGGTCGAGCCGCAATCCGGCACCAGGCCGATGCGGCGGAACGCCTGCAGGAAGTAGGACGACTTGGCGCACAAAATCATGTCGCCCATCAGCGCGAAGCTCATGCCGGCGCCCGCGGCGGGGCCGTTGACCGAGGTGACGATCGGGCAATGCAGCTTGCGCAGCCGGCGCAGGAACGGATGGAAGGCGGTCTCGAGCGCGGCGCCGGCGCCCTTGCCGCTCTGGCTCATGTTGTTGCCGGAATTGCGGCCCTGCAGATTGGCGCCGGTGCAGAACGCGCGGCCCGCGCCGGTGATCACCAGGCAACGTACTTCGGCGCGCTTGTCCTCGATCGCATCGAGCGCTTCGCCGAGCCCGCCGAGCATGTCGATCGACACCGCATTCATCACTTCCTGATGGTCGAGCTTCAGGACGGCGACCGGCCCGTCGAAATCGAGCGTGACGTGTTTGAACTGCATCGTTTCCTCGCTGTGTCCGCGTTATTCCGCGGTGTGGAAGGGTCTCGTTGTCGAGGCCATATTTGATTTTTGCGGCGCGCTTGTCCATGGTCGGACGACGATCACAGCGCGCAGCCGTGGGGCACGGTTTAGCGCCCAACAACAAAAATGGAAACGCTGTATGAGCATTTTCGATCTGAGCGGCCGCGTCGCAGTTGTGACCGGGGGCAATGGCGGCATCGGTCTCGGCATGGCGCAGGCGCTCGCCGCCGCCGGCTGCAACGTCTCGATCTGGGGCCGCAACGCCGACAAAAACAAGGCCGCGGTCGCGAGCCTCTCCAGCTTGCCCGGCAAGGCCGAGGCGCAGGTCTGCGACGTCACTGATCCGGCCTCGGTGAAAGCCGCGATGGATGCGACGCTGAAAGCTTTCGGCCGCGTCGACGGCTGCTTCGCCAATGCCGGCATCGGCGGCGGCGGACGGCAGAGCTTCATCGAGCGCACCGAAGAGCAGTGGCGCACGATGTTCGCCACCAATCTCGACGGCGTCTTCCACGCCTTCCAGGCCGCCGCACGGCACATGACCGAGCGCGCCGCCAATGGCGATGCGTTCGGCCGGCTGGTCGCGACCTCGAGCCTCGCCTCGATCTTCGGCACCGCGCGCAACGAGCACTATGCGGCCACCAAGGCGGCGATCAACGCGCTGGTGCGCGCGCTCGCGGTCGAGCTGGCGCGCCACAACATCACCGCCAACGCGATCCTGCCGGGCTGGATCAAGAGCGACATGACCGCCGGCATCATGGGCAACGACAAATTCGTCGCCAACGTCATGCCGCGCATCCCGATGCGCCGGTTCGGCGAGCCGGAAGATTTCGGCGGCATCGCCGTGTACCTGATGAGCAAGGCGTCGTCGTATCACACCGCCGACACCTTCGTGATCGACGGCGGCTACACGGCGTTCTGAGGCTGCCGAACGACGACAGCCGCGTCGTCGAAGCTGTCGATTGAAACTGGTTAGGCACGCCCCCACGCGTCCGTCATGGCCGGGCTTGTCCCGGCCATCCACGCCTTTGTGGCGGCGCAGGTTGCAAGGCGTGGATGCCCGGGACGAGCCGGGCATGACGTGTTGCGAGGCTCTGCGAAAGCGGAGTGTTTAGCTTGCAGCGGCGCGTTCGGACGTCGCAGCATGCCGCTCGGCGGTGGAGCCGCCACTCATCACAAACCCCTCGTAGCCCTTCGCCGCAACCTCGTTGCAGATCTGGCGATAGACGCCGACGCCGCCGATATAGGGCATGAACACGCGCGGCTTGCCGGGCACGTTGGCGCCCATGTACCAGGAATTCGCCTGCGGATAGAGCGTGCCGGCCGCGACCTCGTTGACATGGGCAACCCAGTCGTCTTCCGCGCGCTTGCTGGCTTCGATGCACAGCGCGCCACGCTGCCGCATCGCCACGAGGCAATCGGCGATCCAGTCGACGTGCTGCTCGATCGACAAGATCATGTTGCTCAGCACCGACGGGCTGCCCGGGCCAGTGATGATGAACAGATTGGGAAAGCCTGCGGTCATCAGCCCGAGATAAGTGCGCGGCCCTTCGGCCCATTTGTCGTTGAGCGCGCGGCCGGCGCGGCCCTTGATGGCGATCTTCGCCACCGAGCCGGTCATTGCGTCGAAGCCAGTGGCGAATACGATCGCATCGAGCGGATAGTCGCGGCCACCGGCGCGGAGTCCATCCGCCGTGATCCGATCAATCGGGTCGGCGCGAAGATCGACGAGCTCGACATTGTCGCGGTTGAACGTTGCATAGTAGTCGGTATCGACGCAGATCCGCTTCGAGCCGACCGGATGATCGCTCGGCTGCAGCTTGCGGGCGACCTCCGGATCCTTGACGATCTCGGCGATCTTGCTGCGGATGAAGTCGGCGGCGGTGTCGTTCGCCGCCTTCTCAAGCCCCAGATTGTTGTAGGCGGCCATGAAAGTCAGGCCGCCGCGCGTCCATCGGCCTTCGTAATTTCGCAGGCGCACCTCGTCGGGATCGTCGAAGGCGCCCTTGACGGGCGGCTCGGTGAAGATGCCGTTGCGCATCTCCTCGCGCGCCTTGCGGCGAAATTCCGGGTAGTTGTCACGAAACCATTGCCGCTCCTCGGCGGTGAGCGGCGCGTTGCGGGCCGGCACCGAAAAATTCGCGGTGCGCTGAAACACGGTGAGCCGTGCCGCCTGCTCGGCGATCAGCGGGATCGACTGGATCGCCGACGAGCCGGTGCCGATGACGCCGACGCGCTGGCCGGTGAAATCCACAGCTTGGTGCGGCCAATGCGCGGTGTGATAGATCGCGCCCTTGAAGTCGGCGGCGCCGGCGATGTCCGGCATCCGCGCGTTGGACAGGCATCCGGTGGCAAGGACCACGAACTGCGCCGACGACACAGCGCCATCGGATGTCGTCACCGTCCAGCGCTGCGCCCGCTCGTCGAACACCGCCGCCTCGACCCGCGTATCGAACTGAATGTCGCGGCGCAGATCGAAACGGTCGGCGACGTGGTTGGCATAAGCGAGGATTTCGGGTTGCGGCGCGTAGCGTTCGCTCCAGTCCCATTGCTGCTGCAATTCGTCGGAGAACGAATAGGAGTACTGCATGCTCTCGACGTCGCAGCGCGCGCCCGGATAGCGATTCCAGTACCACGTGCCGCCGACGCCCGATCCCTGCTCGAACACGCGCACCTTATAGCCCTGCCCGCGCAATCTGTGCAGCAAGTACATCCCGGCGAAGCCGGCGCCGACAACGATGACGTCATACTGCTGGTGCGGGACGTTGCTTGATCGAGCCTCGCTGGCAGTCATGTTCCACTCCCGATCTTTTGTTCGTTGGACACAGCATTTCCCTGGTCACAGCAAAGCGCAAGAGCGTGATATTCTGCGCGGCGGAAGCTCAGGCGCCGGAGCGGTTGACGGCCGCGACAAACCTCCGCGAGCCGGGTAAGGATGAAGCGAGCAACGACAACAAGAAACGAGACCGCAGGATCATGACAGCCGCGCTTCCGCCCGACCGCATTCCCGTCATCGCCGGCGTCGGCGAGATTGCCGATCACCCGAAGGATATCGTGCAGGGGCTGGAGCCGCTGGCTCTGCTGGAGGCCGCCGTGCGGCGCGCCGGCGACGACAGCGCGGAGAGTCTGGTCGGCCAGATCGACTCGCTCGACATCGTCAACTTCCTGAGCTGGCGCTATCACGAGCCGGAGCAGCAGCTCGCCAAGCGGCTCGGCGTGACGCCGCGGCATTGCTACTACGGCCCGGTCGGCGGCGAGAGCCCGATCCGCTTCATCCACGAGGCGGCGCTGCGCATCGCGCGCGGCGAAGCCCACGTCGCGGTGGTGTGCGGTGCCGAGGCGCAGTCGACCGCCACCAAGGCGGCGCGCGCCAAGCTCGAGCTGCCATGGACGCCGTTCGCCAGCGATGCGCCGGAGCCGAAGCGCGGCGCGGCGTTTCAGAAGCCGCTGGCGACGCAGCTCGGCGTGGCGCGGCCGATCACCGTGTATCCGCTGTACGAAGCCGCGACCGCGGCGCATTGGGGACAGACGCCGCGCCAGGCGCTCGCCGAATCCGGCGTGCTTTGGTCGCGCTACGCGGAGGCCGCCGCCGCCAATCCGAACGCCTGGATCAAGCGCGGCTATGCGCCGGACGAGATCACCAAGCCGTCGGCCGACAACCGGCTGATCGCCTGGCCCTACACCAAGCTGATGGTCGCCAATCCGAGCGTGAATTTCGGCGGCGCCGTGCTGCTGACCTCGCTGGCCAAGGCGCGCGAGGCCGGCATTGCCGAGGACAAGCTGATCTACATCCATGGCGGCGCTTCCGCCGAGGAGCCGCGCGATTTCCTGGCGCGCGATCAGTTCACGCAGAGCCACGCGCAGAATGCCGTGCTGGAGACCATCTTGGCGATGGTCGGCGGCGACGGCCGCGCCTTCGATGCGATCGAGCTGTATTCCTGCTTCCCGGTGGTGCCGAAGATGGCGCGGCGCACGCTCGGGCTCGGCGACGACGTGCAGCCGACAGTGACCGGCGGGCTCACGTTCTTCGGCGCGCCGCTCAACACCTACATGACCCACGCCGCCTGCGCGATGGTGCGCAAGCTGCGAGATGGCGGCAAGCTCGGCCTGCTGTACGGGCAAGGCGGCTTCGTCACCAAGCATCATGCGCTGGTGATCTCGCGCGAGGTACTTGATGCGTCGCTGGACGAGCACGTCAGCGTTCAGGCCAAGGCCGACGCCGCTTATGGCGAGGTGCCGCCGTTCATCACCGACGTGACCGGCGATGCGGCGATCGAGAGCTCGACGGTGATCTACACCGGCCGCGGCGAAGTCGAGCACGGCGTCGTGGTGCTACGCACCCCGGAGGGTGCCCGCACGCTGGCACGCGTGCCGGCGCAGGATCGGGCGACGCTGGCGGTGCTGGCTGACTTGGATCGCAGCCCGGTCGGCGCGCGTGGCGTAGTATCGGGCGGCGCCGATGGCGTGCCGGAGTGGCGGGCGGGCGATTAGAGATGGGCGCATGCTGATCGCCGACGCGGATAGCATCGGGCTTCAGAAACTCTGGCAAGACGCGTTTATCAGTTGAGAAGCCGGGTGCGTAATGGTTGGCGCATTGTGCGCGGCACCCTCACCCCAACCCTCTCCCGCAAGCGGGAGAGGGGGCGCGCTGGGATCGGTGTTAGTTCGAGGATGAACTTGCCGCCTAGTCCAGCGGGAGTTCCGCGGAACACGGCCAAACCGGACACCGTCATTGCGAGCGAAGCGAAGCAATCCAGCTCCTTGCACGGCGCTTCTGGATTGCTTCGCGGAGCCTGTCATCGGGCGGCGCTTTGCGCCGACCCGTTGGCTCGCAATGACGGCGACCTACCCCTTCACGTCCTGCTTCTCGGACGCGGTCGGCTTGCCCGATGCGCCGTCGTTGCCGACGACGCGGACTTTGTCGCCGCTGGAGAGGCCGTCGGGCGGCGCGATGATGATGCGGTCGTCGGGGGCGAGGCCTGAGGCGAGTTCGATTTCGCGGCCGAGGTCGCGCGCGATCTTGACGTCTTTCAGTTGCACGCGATCGTCGGGACCGACGGTGGCGACGCGCAGCCCGGCGCGGTTGAACATCAGCGCGCTGGCCGGGATGTACAGCGACACCTGATCGCTGGTCAGGCTGAGCTTCACATTGGCGTAGCCGCCCGGCATCAGCTCGCCCTTGGGATTGTCGAGCACGAGCTGCATCCGGGTGGTGCCCGTGCTGGCGTCGATC
The DNA here is from genome assembly GCF_003591005.1 of Rhodopseudomonas palustris. Classification (GTDB taxonomy): domain Bacteria; phylum Pseudomonadota; class Alphaproteobacteria; order Rhizobiales; family Xanthobacteraceae; genus Rhodopseudomonas; species Rhodopseudomonas palustris_K. The sequence continues at coordinate 35,279 of NZ_QYYD01000035.1, read as the reverse complement.
GCCTGCGATGACGCTTCGACCGTCGCCGGGAATGTCCGGTTCGGATATTCCGGCAGCGTGATCACCGCTTTGGCGCCGATCCGGATCATCGGCACGTAGGTCTGCGGCACATTGACGTAGACGCGCAGCCGGGCGATGTCCGACACGATGAACATCGCCGGACCGGCGTTGGAGCCGGCGCTGACCAGCGCGCCGACGTCGGTGTTGCGCTCGGTGACGACGCCGTCGAACGGCACGGTGATCTTCTTGTAGCCGGCCAGCGCCTCGAGCCGCTCGACATTGGCCTCGCCGGATTTCACCGCGGCTTTCTTGTTCGACAGATCCGCGGTGCGCTCGTCGATTTCCTGCGCCGAGACGAAGTTCGAAGCCACCAGCGTCTTGCGCCGATTGAGCGTCGCTTCCGACAACCGCGCGCTGGCCTGCTGGCTGAGGAGATCGGCGCGCGCCTGCAGCAATTGCTGATCGAGATCCGGCGCCTCGACTTCGGCGATCACCTGCCCGGCTTTGACCTTGGCGCCGATGTCGGCGCTCCAGCTCTTCACATAGCCGGAGACGCGCGCGTAGATCGGCGCGCGCGAATACGCCTCGAGCCGGCCTGGCAGATCCAGCGAGTTGGCGCGCGCCTTGCCGTCCGGCTTGGCCACCGCGACGCTGGGGATCGCCTGCTCGTTGGTCCAGGTGGTGAGTTCGGCATTGCTCTTCTGCCGGGCGCTGATGCCGGTGACGACCACCGCGACGGCGCCGCAGGCGAGCAGCAGGCCGGCGATGCCGAGCCCACGGCGGGACTTTTGCGGCGGCGGCGCTTCAGTGGACATGCGACATCTCCGGCGCCGGTGCGGCGTCCTGCGCCGGCTGTTGTTTCTTGTGGACCATGCTGAACACGACGGGCACGAACATCAGGGTGGCGAAGGTCGCGCATAGCAGACCTCCGATGACGGCGCGGCCGAGCGGCGCGTTCTGCTCGCCGCCCTCGCCGAGCCCGAGCGCCATCGGCGCCATGCCGATGATCATCGCCAGCGCGGTCATCAGCACCGGGCGAAAACGCACGAAGCCGGATTCCAGCGCGGCCTGGACCGGATCACCGAGCGCCGCGTAGCGCTCGCGCGCGAACGAGATCACCAGCACGCTGTTGGCGGTGGCGACGCCCATACACATGATCGCGCCGGTCAGCGCCGGCACGGACATCGTCGTACCGGTGGCGAACAGCATCCAGACGATGCCGGCGAGCGCGGCCGGCAGCGCGGTGATGATCACGAACGGATCGGCCCAGGACTGGAAGTTGACGACGATCAACAGATAGATCAGCACGATCGCGCCGAGCAAGCCGAACAGCAGGCCCGAGAACGCGCTGTTCATGGTCTCGACCTGGCCGAGCAGCACCACCGACGAGCCCTTCGGCACCTCGGCCTTGGTCTCGTCGATCACCTTGCGGATGTCGGCCGCCACCGCGCCGAGATCGCGGCCCTGCGTGGTGGCGAAGATCTGCACCATCGACTGGATGTCGTATTGCGAGATCACCGCGTTGCCGGCCGAGCGCGTGATATCGGCGATGCCGCCGAGGATCGGCGCGCTGGCGCCGGCGGTGCCGGTCGCCGAAATCGGGATCGTCTCGAGCTTGCCCAGCGAGTCGATCTGATATTGCGGCGTCTGCATCACGATCGAATACGACACGCCGTTATCGGGGTTGAGATAGTAGGTCGGCGCCACCTGCGACGAGCCGGCGAGGTTGACCACCAGGCTGTTGGTGACGTCGCGGGTGGTCAGCCCGACATATTGCGCGCGGGTGCGGTCGACGTCGATGTTGAAGGTCGGATTGTTCGGCGACTGCTGCAGCCGCGCGTCGGCAACGCCGGGGATGCGCTTGACCCTGGCGAGCAGCTTGCCGGCATATTCGAAGTTCGCCGCCAGATTGGCGCCGCGCACCTGCAGGTCGATCGGCGCCGGCGCGCCGAAATTGAGGATCTGGCTGACGATGTCGGCCGGCAGAAACGCGAAGGTCATGCCGGGGAATTGCCGCGGCAGCTGCTCGCGCAATTGCTTGACGTATTCCTCGGTCGGCTTGTGCTCGCCTTTCAGCTTGATCTGGATGTCGCCGTCCTGGGTGCCGATCACGCCCGTGTTGTTGTAGGTCAGATTGATGCCCGAGATCGGCATGCCGATATTGTCGGTCATGGTCTCGATCTGGTCCGGCGGAATGACGGTGCGGATCGCCTTCTGCACCTCGGCGAGTTGATTGGCTGTCTCCTCGACGCGGGTGCCGACCTGGGTGCGGACGTGCATCAGGATCTGGCCGGCGTCGACCGACGGGAAGAAGTTGCGGCCGAGAAATGGCACCAGCGTGAACGACACCGCGACCACCGCGAGGAAGCCGGCGACGAACAGCTTGCGGTGTCCCATCGCCAGCGTCAGCAGGTCGCCATAGCCGTGGCGGAACCGCGCGAACAGGCCTTCGAAGCCTTGCTGGAAGCGGACCAGCGGATTGCGCGAGCGCTGCTTGCCATCGAGGCTGCCGTGATGGACGTGCGGCTTCAGCAGATATTTCGCCATCGTCGGCACCAGCGTGCGCGACAGGATGAACGACCACAGCATCGCGAACATCACCGCCTCGGCCATCGGCACGAACAGGAAGCGCGCGACGCCCTGCAGGAAGAACATCGGCACGAACACGATGCAGATGCACAGCAGCGACACGAAGGCCGGCGTGACGATCTGATGGGCGCCGTCGAGGATCGAAGTCTCGACGTCCTTGCCCTGCTCGAGATGCCAGTTGATGTTCTCGATCGTCACCGTAGCGTCGTCGACCAAGATGCCGACGGCGAGCGCGAGCCCGCCCAGCGTCATGATGTTCAGCGTCTCGCCGATCGCTGACAGACAAATGATCGCGCCCAGCACCGACAGCGGGATCGACACCGCGATAATGATGGTCGAGCGCCAGCTGCCGAGGAACAGCAGGATCATCACGCTGGTCAGCAGCGCGGCGATGACGCCCTCGACCGCCACGCCTGCGATCGCGCCCCGGACGAACACCGACTGATCGCCGATCAGGGCGATCTTCAGCGAGTCCGGCATCGCGTCCTTGACCTCGGTAATCTTGCGCTTGATGCCATCGATGATGTCGAGCGTCGACACCGCGCCGGCCTTCAGCACCATCATCAGCACCGAGCGGTTGCCGTCGACGTGGACGATGTTGGTCTGCGGCGGATTGCCGTCGCGCACCGAGGCGACGTCGCGGATGTACACCATCGCGCCGTTCACCGCCTTGATCGGCAGATTGCCGAGGTCCTCGATCTTCAGCGGCGAGTTGTTGAGCTGGATGACGTATTCGAACTCGCCGATCTTCTGGGTGCCGACCGGCGTGATCAGGTTCTGCGCCGCCAACGCGTTGGCGACGTCCTGACCGGACAGCCCGCGGGCCTGCAGGGCGCTGGGGTTGAGGTCGATCTGGATCTGGCGCTGCTTGCCGCCGAACGGCCACGGAATCGCGGCGCCCGGAACGGTGACCAGCGGCGTGCGCAGCTGATTGATGGCGAGGTCGGCGAGGCTCTGCTCGGTCATGCCGTCGCCGGACAGCGCAAGCTGGATGATCGGAACCGTCGAGGCCGAATAGTTGAGGATCAGCGGCGGCGTCGCCCCCGCCGGCATCTGCTTGAGCAGCGTCTGCGAGATCGCCGTGACCTGCGCATTGGCGGTGCGGATATCGACGTTGGGCTGGAAGAAGATCTTGATGATGCCGAACCCGTTATACGAGTTGGCGACGATATGCTCGATGTCGTTGACCGTCGTGGTCAACGCGCGCTGGAACGGCGTGGTGACGCGGCCGGCCATCTGATCCGGCGGCAGGCCGGTGTATTGCCAGACCACCCCGATCACCGGAATGCGGATCTCCGGGAAGATATCGGTCGGCGTGCGCATCGCGGCGAGCGGGCCGACGATCAGCAGGAGCAGCGCGAGCACCACGAAGGTGTAAGGCCGGCTCAATGCGATGCGGACCAGCGATATCATCCGTCGGGTCGTCCCGGTTCTTTTTGGTGAAGGCCGCCTACCCGGCTGGCCATTACGTAGATTTACTGGAGCGCGGGCTTTTCGCCAAGCGGCACTGCCACCGGAGAATGAGGCATCACGCCCATTTCGCGGGCATTTCCGTCACCACAGGCCGTGGGTCACGACAGATTGAATGCAGTGCAGCACTAACGGCCTCACCCGCCTGTTGAAGTTCCAGCCCTGTACCCCGCGAACCAGCCGAGCCCATCAGTGGTGGCTGCCCGCGGCCGATACTCCGCGCCGACGAAGCCTGCGTAATCCAGTCGGTCGAGTTCCGCGAACAAGAATAGTGCATTCAGCTCCTCGCTGTCCGGCTCCTGGCGCGAGGGCACACTGGCGATCTGGATGTGGCCGATGATCGGGATCATCTCGCGCAGCCGCATCACGACGTCGCCGTGCAGGATCTGGCAGTGATAGATATCGAACTGCAGCTTGAGGTTGGGGATGCCGAGCTCGCGGATCAGGTCGCGGGCGACGCCGAAATCGTTCAGGAAATAGCCCGGCACATCGCGCGCATTGAGCGGCTCGATCATCACCTCGATGCCGTGCGGCGCGAAGAAATGCGCCGCCACCGCCAGCGAGCGGCGGAACGCCAAAGCAGCGGGGCCGTCACGGCTGTCGGCTATTCCAGCCAGCAGATGCACCCGCTTGGCGCCGGACGCCAGCGCGTACGGCAGCGCGGTGTGCAGGCTCTGCTGCAGCTCGTCGAACTTGTCGGGCCGCGCCGCAAAGCCACGCTCGCCGGCGGTCCAGTCGCCCGGCGGCAGGTTGAACAGCGCCAACGTCAGATCATGACGCTGCAGCCGCTCGGCGATGTCGCCCGGCGCATAGTCGTAGGGAAACAGAAACTCGACCGCCCGAAACCCAGCCGCAGCTGCGGCCTCGAACCGGTCGAGAAACGGCAGCTCGGTGAACAGAAACGAGAGATTGGCGGCGAAGCGCGGCATGCGCGAAATCCTGAATTGCACGTGACCATAACAACCCGTGCGGATCTGCGCAGCCACCCTCGCCTAGCGCAGCATTGCGTCGTAATCGGCATGAGAGCCGATCCAGAACCACAACAGACCATCTTCGACCGGTACCGCGAGAGCCCGATAGCCGAGGCCTATTCTGGCTGAGAACAGGCCCCCCACCTTCTTCAAATGCGGCGAAGGGTGATGCGGGTCGGCTTTCAACAGCGCGAAGTTCTTGTCGGCGAGATCGCGAATGGCAGGCGGCAACGCCCTGTAGGCGGTCCAGAACTTCGAGCTGGCGAGATGCCTCACAGCTCGCGTGAGCCGCCGCGCCGATACTCGGCGACGGCCTCAGCGGCGAGATCGTCCAAATTTCCTGCCGCTGAGTCTCCGGCGATCCGCTCGTCGAAACGCGTAGCGTCAAACGCCGCGAACCAAGCGCGAAACCGCGCCAATTGGTCTTCGGGGAGCTGCTCGACCGCCTTTTCGATATCCTCGACGCTCATGCCGAAAGCTTAGCACGAGCCCGCCCACGTGAGAACCGGCCGTCACAACCCCAAATACGCTTTACGGACGTCCGGGTTGTCCATCAGCTCGGCGGACTTGCCCTGCATCAGCACGCGGCCGGTCTGCAGGATGTAGGCGCGGTCGGCGATTTCGAGGCACTCGGCCATGCGCTGTTCGACGATCAGCACCGTCATGCCAGCGTCACGGATCTTCTTCACCGACTGGAAGATCTCGCTGACCAGCTTGGGCATGATGCCCTGCGACGGCTCGTCGAGCATCAGGAGGCGCGGCCGGGTCATCAGCGCGCGGCCGATCGCCAGCATCTGCTGCTCGCCGCCGGACAGCGTCTCAGCGCGCTGCTCGAGGCGCTCCTTCAGCCGCGGGAACAGGCTGAAGACAAACTCCAGCGGCTGCTCGCGGTCGGCCTTGCCGCGAAACATGTAGCTGCCGAGCCGCAAATTGTCGTGCACCGACAGCCGCGGGAACAGCCGCCGGTTCTCCGGCACGTACGCGATGCCACGCGCCGTGATCAGATGTTGCGCCGTGTTGGTGATGGTCTCGCCGTCAAACGCGACCGAGCCGGAGCGTGGCCGCTCGGCGCCGGCGATGGTTTTGATCAGTGTCGACTTGCCGGCGCCGTTGGCACCGGCGACGCACACGATCTCGCCCTTCTCGACCTCGATCGAGACCTGAGAGATGGCCACGAGCCCCTTGTAGGCGGTGGTGACCTCACGCACCGACAGCATGACGATCCCCTAGATAAGCAGTGATGACCTTCGGATCGCGCACCACGTCCGCAGGCTTGCCCTCGGTCAGCACCTTGCCGAGGTCGAGCACGATGGCGCGGTCGACCAGCGGCATGACGATTTCCATGACGTGTTCCACCATCAGCACGGTGACGCCGGTGTCGCGGACGCGGCGGACGAGTTCGACGCCGGTCTGCGCTTCGGTCGGCGTCAAACCTGTCAGCACCTCGTCGAGCAGCAGCAGCTTCGGCTCGGTCGCCAGCGCCCGCGCGACCTCGAGCCGGCGCTTCTCGGACGGGATCAGCTGATTGGCGAGCACGTCGGCGCGCGCGTCAAGGCCGCAGAATTTCAGCACCTCGTGCGCCTTGCGGCGCGCCTCGCGCATCACCGTGGTGCGGATCAGCGCGCCGACGATGACATTGTCGATCACCGTCATCGACTCGAAACTCTTCACCACCTGAAAGGTGCGGCCGATGCCGCGGGCGCAACGCGCCGTCGCCGGCAGCCTGGTGACGTCTGCGCCGTCGAAGATGATCGAGCCTTGAGTGGGCGGCAGCACCCCGGCAATCAGGTTGAACAGCGTCGACTTGCCGGCGCCATTGGGCCCGATCAGGCCGACGATCTCGCCGCGGCCGACCGAGATCGAGACGTCGGAATTGGCGACCAGACCGCCGAAGCGCTGCCAGACGCCGCGGGTCTCCAGCAAGGGCGTCGTCATTGCGGCACTCCCTTCGAAGCCGGGCGGCGCGAGAACAGGCCGATCAGGCCTTCGGGCCGCGCCAAGGCGATCACCACGATCACCGCGCCGTAGAGGATGAGGTCGACGCCGCGGCCGGAGCCGCCGATGAACGACCGCGTCACTTCGGTGAGCGGGATCAGGATCGCCGCGCCGAGCACCGGCCCCCACAGCGTGCCGATGCCGCCGAGCACGGCCGGCAACGCCATCAGCAGCGAGAACTGGAAGGTCATCACGCTCTCAGGATCGATGTAGGACACGAACATCGCATAGAACGCGCCGCCGATCGCGGTGAGGAAGGCGGACACCGCGGCGGCGCCCATCTTGGAGTTGAACACCACCACGCCGAGGCTTTCGGCCGCTTCGGGATTGTCCTTCACGGCGCGCCACCAGTAGCCCCATTTGGAATTTTCCAGCGACCAGGTGATCAGCCAGACCACGCAGCAGAACACCAAGGCGAAGTAGTAGTAAGGCAGCTTGCTGCGGGTGAACTGGAACTTGGCCCAGCTGTCGCCGCGCACCGGAATGTCGATGCCGAGCGCCGCGCCGGCCCAGTCCCAATTGTGGAACAGCAGGAAGCCGATCTCGGCGATCACGATGGTGGCGATCACGAAGTAATGGCCGCGCAGCCGGAACGTCGGATAGCCGAGCGCCAGCGCGATCGCCGCCGAGATCACCCCGCCGCCGAGCATGCCAAACCACGGCAGCACGCCGAACTTGGTGAACAGCAGCGCCGTCGTATAGGCGCCGAGCCCGAAATACAGCGCGTGGCCAAGCGAGATCTGGCCGCAATAGCCGCCGAGAATATTCCAGGCCTGCGACAGCGCCGCGTACATCAGGGTCAGCACCATGATGTTCTGGACGTAGACGTCCTTGACGAACAGCGGCGCGCAGGCGGCTGCGGCGGCGAGCACGGCGGCGACGATGAGGTCGCGGCGGCGGCGGTTGAGGTGAGCCTGGTCCATCAGATCGATCCGAACAGGCCACGCGGCCGAATGAAGACAACCAGCAGATACACGGCATAGATGCCGATCGACTTCAGCGACGGCGGCAGGATCATTGCGGTGGTCGCCTCGACCAGGCCGACGATGATGCCGCCCGCAAAGGCGCCGAACACGCTGCCGAAACCGCCGAGCGCCACCGTGACGTAGGCGATCAGCGCGAACGAGGCGCCGACATCGGGATAGATGTAGAAGAACATCGCCATGACGGCGCCGGCGAGCCCGATCAGCGCCGAGCCGAGGCCCCAGCCGAGCGCGAACACCTTGTTCTTGTCGATGCCGACCAGCGCCACCGCGCCGGCGTCCTCACGGGTCGCCTCGAGCGCACGGCCGAAGTCGGTCTTCTTCATGAAGAAGTACAGCGCGCCGAACGCGGCGAGCGACACCAAAGCGCCGACCAGTTGCGGCACCGGCAGGAACACCCCGCCGATCTCGATCGTCTTGCCGCCGAGCCAGGAGACGTTGATGCTGCGATAGTCCGGGGTGAAGAAGTACTGCGCCAGGCCGCGCATCAGGATGGCGAGACCGAAGGTGGTGAAGATCTGCACCATGCCGATATTGGCTTTGGCCCGCATCGCAAACCTGACCACAAACAAATAAGCGAGTGCTCCGAACAGGAACATCGCCGCCGCGACCAGCGGCATCGACAACAATGGGTCGATCGCGAAGAACGCGAACAGGAAGAAGGTGATGTACATCGCCAACATCAGGAATTCGCCGTGGGCGAAGTTGGTGACGTCCATCAGGCCGAAGATCAGAGCCAGGCCGACCGCGACCAGCCCGTAAAGGAGTCCCATCAGCAGGCCGCTGGCCAGGGACTGGATAATCGTGGCGGTGGTCAAAGCCCTCTCTCCGTCATTGCGAGCGAAGCGAAGCAATCCATGACGATGGCGGAGCGCTGGATTGCTTCGTCGCTACGCTCCTCGCAATGACGGCGACGCCGAAGCGTCCCCGTCCATCTCGCGAGCTCGGCTACGGCATCGGCCAGATCGCCTCGGCAACCTTGGCCTGCTCGGGGAAGATGGTGACAAACTTGCCGTCGACATATTGCAGCAGCACCGGGTCGGCGAAGGTGTTCTGGCCCATGTCGTCGAACTTGACGCGGGCCCACGGCATGATGGTCTGCTCCCCCGGCATGTCGGTAGCGACCAGCGCCTCGCGGATCTTTTCGCCATCGGTCGACTTGGCGCGGTTGATGGCATCGGCCATCACGATCAGACCCATGAACTGCCGCGACGAGTAGTCGTTGAAATCCTTGCCGGACTTCTCCTTGTACATGTCGTTGATCTTGCCAACCATCGGCCGCTTCTGCGCGAGGTCGATCGAGAACGAACCGCGCGAGATCACGCCCGGAATCTTGTCGCCGACCGCGTCGTACAGCGCCTTTTCGGAGAAGCCTGCGTCCTGCGCGACGATGTTCTTGGCCTTGTAGCCGAGTTCGCCCATGGTACGGATCAGCAGAATGCCGTCGGTGGTGTAGCTCGACGGCATCAGCACGTCGGCGTTGGCGGCCTTGAGCTGCTGCACTTCGGCGGTCAGCGACGGCGAGTTGGCGCGATACTTGATGTCGGCGGCGACCTTGTAGCCGCGCTCCTGCGCCAGCTTGAGCTGGGCGTTGGCCGAGTCGGTGCCGAAGATGGTGTCTTCGTGGAACAACGCCAGCGTCTCGATCTTCTGGCCCTTCTTCTTCAGCGCATCGAAGAAGTCGAACATCGCCTGCGAGAACATCTCGTCGTGCGGCGCGGCGCGGAAATAATACTTCAGGCCACGGCGATGCAGGCTGGGCGACGAGTTGTCGGCTGACAGGAACGGAACCTGATAGCGCTCGCAGATCTGACTGACCGTGACGGCGACGGCGCTCTGATAGGTACCGACAATGGCGCAGACCTTTTCCTGAGTGATCAGGCGCTCGGCCTCGGCGCGTCCCTTCTGCGGATCGGCCTGATGGTCGGCAAATACCAGGCGGATCTTGGCACCGCCGAGTCCGGGCAGGCCTTCACCGCGCGCCAGCGGCAGGTCGTAGTCGTATTTGTTGTTGATCAGTTCGGCCGCGGTCTGGAACGCCTTCTGGGCATCGACGCCGATCTGCGCGCTGGCGCCGGACAGCGGATAAATCACGCCGATCACGACTTCCTTGGCCTGGGCGCGAGCGGCGGTGGCGAACGGCAGCACGGCTGCGGTGGCGGCGCCGCCCAGCAGGAGATTACGGCGATCGATCTTCATGTCATATTCCTTTGTTACCAGCGCTGTCGGTCAAGGATCGAGGTTTTTGGGATCGAAGGTTCGGTTGGCCTCACAGCACCGCAAGGTGCTTGTTCTTCAAGTCGGTGACAAGCATCAATCCGGGGGCATGTGTAATTGCAAACGGCACTTTCGCAGCCGCGATGACCGCCTGCGGAGTGACCCCGCACGCCCAGAACACCGGCAATTCGTCCGGCGCGATGCTTACCGCATCGCCATAGTCCGGCTTGGCGATGTCGGCGATGCCGATCGACTGCGGCAAACCGATATGCACCGGCGCGCCGTGCACCGATGGAAAGCGCGAGGTAATCTGCACGGCGCGGATCGCGTCCTTCGGCTTCAGCGGCCGCATCGACACTACCATCGGCCCGGCGAACGGGCCGGCCGGCGTGCACGGAATGTTGGTGCGATACATCGGCACCCGGACCTTCTCGTCGATGTGCCGGATCGGGATATCGTCGGCCAGCAGCGCCTCCTCGAAGGAGAACGAACAGCCGATCACGAAGGCGACAAGATCGTCGCGCCAATGCTCCATGACGTCCGCCGGCTCGTCGATCACCTCGCCGTCGCGCCAGACCCGGTAGGCCGGCACGTCGGTGCGGATGTCGAGATCGACGCCGAGCGACGGGATCATCGGATTGCCGACGTCGGACATGCCGATGATCGGGCAAGGTTTGGGATTGAGCTGGCAGAAGCGATGAAAGGCAGCAGCGTATTTCTCGGGGAGAATAGCCAGATTGCCCTGAACGTAGCCGGGCGCGACGCCGGCGGTAGAGTCGGCAAGGCCAGCGCGATAAGCGAGCCTCGCCTGCTGGGATGGACTCATCGAACCATCGGCCTGGAACTGCTCACTTGCCGCAAAAACAGTCATTCTTTCGCCCTGCCTAGTCTCTCGACAGTACTGGAGCGCAAGCCTAGTATAATGTCTAATCTTTGTTTCTGATCAGAAACGATAAAACTTCTTTATCCGAATAGGAGCTCACCCCCATGGTGGACTTCAAGGCGCTTGAGACGTTCCTCTGGGTCGTGACGCTCGGCAGCTTCCGCGGCGCCGCGCAAAAGCTGAACACCACACAGCCTGCAATCTCGCAGCGGATCGCGCAATTGGAACGAGAACTTGGCGTCCGCCTGCTTCAACGCGACCACCGCCTGGCTTCGCCGACGCCAAGCGGGCGTCAACTGATGCTTTACGCGGAAAAGCTGATTGGCTTGCGCACCGAGATGCTTGCGGTGGTCAGTGATCAGTCCAGCATGCGCGGCGTGCTGCGGCTGGGCGTGGCGGAGACCATCGTGCACACCTGGCTGCCGCGGCTGATCGAGCGGGTCAACCGCCTGTATCCTAATCTGTCGCTCGAGATCGAAGTCGATATCACGCCGAACCTGCGGGCGCGGCTGCTTGCGCAGGAGATCGAGCTCGCCTTCCTGCTCGGGCCGATGACGGCGTCGACGGTGCGCAGCCGGGTGTTGTGCGACTACGCGATCGGCTTTCTGGCCAGCCCCTCGCTCGGGCTCGGCGACGACGAACTGACGGTCGAGGACCTCGCAAGATTTCCGGTCATCACTTTCCCGCGCAAGACGCAGCCTTATGAGATCGTGCGCTCGCTGTTCAACAAGCCGGAGCTGCCGCCGATCCGGCTGCACGCCTCCGCCTCGCTCGGCACCGTGGTGCACATGGCGATCCAAGGCCTCGGAATCGCGGTGATTCCGACCGCCATCGTCGAGAGCGAACTCGCCGATGGACGCCTCAAGCTGCTGCACACCAACCTCAAAATTCCGCCGTTGCGCTTTTCGGCGAGTTGGCTCGCCTCCCCCGACACGGTTGCGATCGAGCGCGTCGCCGAGCTCGCCGTCGACATCGCCCACAGCGGCGGCTTCATGCCAGAAGCTGCATCGGAAACTCCGTCGGATGCAGCGCAGCTCCGCGAAGATCTTCCGGCGCGCGAGCCGGCCATCGGTTGACGCGCGTCGCGGCGCGTTGAACTCTCTGACCACCACCGCGCCGCCCGGCGCTGCACGATATCCGGAGCCACCATGACCAAGCCTGCCTCGAACCTGCAGATCGACTCCGCGCGCCTGTGGGACACCATCCACACCACGGCTCAATTCGGCGCGACGCCGAAGGGCGGCGTCAGGCGGCTCACCCTCGGGCCGGAGGACAAGCAGGTGCGCGACTGGTTTCGCAGCGCCTGCGAGCAGGCGGGCCTCGACGTCCGCATCGACGCGCTCGGCAACATGTTCGCGCTGCGCAACGGCCGCGACATGTCGAAGCCGCCGATCGGGCTTGGCTCGCACCTCGACACCCAGCCGACCGGCGGCAAGTTCGACGGCATCCTCGGCACGCTCGGTGCGCTCGAAGTCATCCGCACACTGAATGACGCCGGCATCGAGACCGAGCTGCCGCTCTGCGTCACCAACTGGACCAATGAGGAAGGCTCGCGCTATGCGCCGGCGATGATGGGATCGGCGGCATTCGTCGGCGACTTCACGGTCGAGGATATTCTCGAGCGCAAAGACGCGGCGGGCGTGAGCGTCGCCGAAGCGCTCGACAGCATCGGCTATCGGGGCGAGCAGCCGGTCGGCGCGCAACCGTTCAGCGGCTTCATCGAACTACATATCGAACAGGGACCGATCCTCGAAGCAGAAGGCAAGACGATCGGCGTGGTCGAAAACGGCCAGGGCGTGCTGTGGTACGATGGCAAGATCATCGGTTTCGAGAGCCATGCCGGCTCCACGCCGATGAACCTGCGGCGCGATGCGCTGGCGACGCTATCGGAGATCGTGCTGGCGGTGGAAAGGATCGCGATCGAACTCGGCAATGCGGTCGGCACCGTTGGCGAAGCGGTGATCGCGGCGCCGTCGCGCAACGTCATCCCCGGCGAAATCGCCTTCACCATCGACGCCCGCAGCGCCGACGCGGCGATCTTGGCTGAGCTCGACACCCGGATCCGCGCCGCGGCGGCCGAGATCGCCGCCAAGCGAAAGGTCGAGGTGACGCTCGATGCGGTGTGGCGCAAGGAGCCGACGCATTTCGACAAGACGCTGGTCAGCGCGGTCGCGACGGCCGCCGAGACGCTCGGCTACGCCAGCCGCCGCATCACCTCGGGAGCCGGCCACGATGCCTGCAACCTCAACACCAAGATTCCGGCCGCGATGATCTTCGTGCCGTGCAAGGATGGCATCAGCCACAACGAGCTCGAAGACGCCACGCAAGCCGATTGCGCCGCCGGAGCCAATGTGTTGCTGCACACCGTGCTGTCGCTCGCCGGCGTCGCGAAGTAACAAGAGTCTTTAAAGAGAATTCGATCGCCATCGGTGGCGCGGCCTCACCGCGCCACCGATCAGCAAGGCGCCAAGACGGGGGAACCACCATGCACGCGGTGTTCGTCGATGCCAGCGACACGCTGGCGCTGATCATGGAGCAACAGGCGAGGCCCGGCGATCTGCCGATCGTGATCCATCGCGACCCGGACGTGAAGCCGGGAGACCTGCCCGGCGTGCTCGCCGGTGCCGCGATCGCGATCGTCGATCATACTTACTTGCCGACCCCGATCGCGCAGCAATGCGCCGGACTGAAACACGTCGTGTTTCTCGGCACCGGCGCGCGCAGCTACATGAACATCGAGGAGCTCGCTGGCCTCGGCATCAGCGTGCATCTGATCCGCGGCTATGGCGACACCGCTGTGGCCGAGGCCACCATTGCGCTGATGTGGGCGGCGGCGCGCAACCTCGCGCTGATGGATCGCGAGATGCGCGCCGGGCAATGGTTGCGCGAGGACGGCATGCAACTCACCGGCAAGACGCTCGGCCTGATCGGCTTCGGCGGCATCGGCGCCGAGGTGGCGCGGATCGCGCACGGCTCCGGCATGAAGGTGCTGGCATGGAATCGCTCGCCGAAGACCGCGGACGGCGTGACGTTTGTCGACATAGATACGCTGCTGCGCGACAGTCATGTTATCTCGCTGCATCTGCTGCTCGACGACGACACGCGCGGTTTCCTGTCGCGCGAGCGCATCGCGGCGATGCGGCAGGGCGCGATCCTGGTCAACACCGCGCGCGCCGGACTGACCGACGAGGCGGCGATGATCGACGCGCTGCGCGCCGGCCATCTCCGCCACGCAGCGCTCGACGTGTTCGACATCGAGCCGCTGCCGGCGGACCACCCGTTCACGACGCTGCCCAACGTCACCCTCTCGGCGCATTCGGCGTTTCGCACCCCTGAGGCTAGCGTTAACCTGATCGAGGCCGCGCTCGCACATTGCCGACGGATCGCGGCGGCCGGTTAGTCACGGCCCCAAAATCGGCAGCGGACTACCAGTCGATCCTGCCAAACCGGGGTCTCAGCTGATCCCGATCAACGATGCCGACCCAAACCTCGTGCACCATCGCCGCAATTTGCAGGGAGTGGGAACATGAGGGATTGGTTTGCGACGCTTGCCGTCGGACTCGTGATCGTGGTCGGCTGCGCGGCCGGTTTGGGCGGCCTGCTGGCGTTCCTGTTGGCTTTCGGCATTGCCTGGTACCTGTTGGCCGCGCGGAACCTCGGGTTCGCTCAGGCACGCGACATGCTCGGCATCCGGCTGCTGCCGCCGATCTGGCGGCGCGGCAACTGGCTGTGGATCGAGACGCTGCTCGAAGACGGCGAGCGGCTGATCAAGGCCGCCACGCTGGCCCTAACCATCACGGCGCTCGCTCTGATGTTCTGGCCGGACATCGTCTATGGCGCCGCGCTGCTGATCGCGCTGTTCTACGTCTCGGAAATCCTGCGCGGCAATCTCGGTCCAAAACCGCGGCTGGTCCGCATCCCCGATGCGCATCGCGCGGCCGAGCCGGCTCCGCCACTGATCGGAGCGGCTGCGCCGATCTCCGCCTCGTTCAGCCGGGCGGTGCTTGCACCCGCCGCCGAGCCGGCGCCGACGCTCGCGCCTCCGGTCGCGGCCGCCGGGCGTCCCAGCGCCGCCGACCCGCTGGCCCGCTTGATCATTCATCGGCTCCGCGCTCCTCGCAAGCGGCGGCCGCTGCACCAGCGCCGGGATGAGGATCGTAAGCCGGCCGCAAAGCGCTCAGCGCCGGCGATGCGGGCGCGGCTCGAGAAGGCCAAGCGCACGCCCCGCGCCCTGCCGGCATTGCCGAGCCGCAAGCCCGATTATCCAGTGGTGCTGCGGCAGGCCAGGCCCCGGCTGCGACGCCCGCCGCTGCGCAAGCGGGCGATGCGCAAGCCGGCACCAAGGGCCGTGACGCAGATCAGCCGCGGCAGACCGAAGCCCGCCGCTGTCAGCAGCCGCTGAGCGCGGCTCCGCGCTACTCCACCATCTCCGCCACCGCCTTGCCGCAGGCCGTCGTATCGGCTTGGCCGCCGAGGTCGCGGGTGCGTAGCGTGCGTTCGCCGAGCGTGCGTTCGATCGCCTTGACGATCGCATCCGCCGCCTGCTTCTCGCCGAGATGCTCGAGCATCATCGCGCCCGACCAGATCATCCCGATCGGATTGGCCATGCCCTGCCCGGCGATGTCCGGCGCCGATCCGTGCACCGGCTCGAACACGCTGGGATAGTCGCCGTCCGGATTGATGTTGCCCGATGGCGCGATGCCGATCGTGCCGGTGCAGGCCGGGCCGAGATCCGAGAGGATATCGCCGAACAGATTCGAGCCGACCACGACGTCGAACCAGTCCGGATGCAGCACGAAGTGCGCCGTCAGGATGTCGATGTGATACTTGTCCCACTTCACGTCGGGATAGGCCTTGGCCATCGCTTCGACGCGCTCGTCCCAATACGGCATGGTGATCGAGATGCCGTTTGACTTGGTCGCCGACGTCAGGTGCCGCTTCGGCCGCGACTGCGCCAACTCGAACGCGAACTTCAGGATGCGGTCGACGCCGGTTCTCGTCATCACCGTCTGCTGGGTGACGAACTCGCGCTCGGTGTCCGGAAACATCCGGCCGCCGACCGATGAATATTCGCCCTCGGTGTTCTCGCGCACCACCCAGAAATCAATGTCACCCGGCTTGCGCCCGGCCAGCGGCGACGGCACGCCCGGCATCAGCCGGACCGGGCGCAGATTGACGTATTGATCGAACTCGCGGCGGAATTTGATCAGCGAGCCCCACAGCGAGACGTGGTCCGGGATCTTCTCGGGCCAGCCGACCGCGCCGAAGAAGATGGCGTCGTGTTTGCCGATCTTCTCCTTCCAGTCGTCCGGCATCATCTGGCCGTGCTTGGCGTAGTAGTCGTAGCTGGCGAAGTCGAAATGATCGAACTTCACATTAACCCGGTGCTTCTTGGCCGCCGCTTCCAGCGCCCGCAGCCCTTCCGGCATCACTTCCTTGCCGATGCCGTCGCCGGGGATCACCGCGATCCGATACTCGCTTTTCGTCTTTGTCGTGTTGTCCAAGGCAAGTTCCTCGATACGTCAGCTGCACAGAATGTCAGCACGCAGGTGTGGACCAATCTGCGTACGCGATCAACGTTGCAGCGCACACATCAACGACTATCAGCAACCTGCCATTGTGCTTGCCTGCGTCAAAACGCGCGCTACACTCTGCCGCGGCTGACCAACAAGGCCAAGGGCCAACGAGCCCGAACAAGGGGCCAACGCGCCCGATAAATAAGAACAACGAGGAAACGTCATGACAGCAGCTCCCCTTTCAACGCATACGTGGTCGATGCGCGCCGTCGTGATGGCGACGGCCTTCGGCTTCGGCATCTCGTCGGCCTGGGCGGCCGATCCGATCAAGATCGGCGTGATCGCCGAGGCCCAGGCCATCGCCGGCGCCTCGATTCCGCAGGCCGCGCAGCTCGCCGCCGAGGAAATCAACGCCAATGGCGGCATCGACGGCCGCAAGATCGAGATCGTCGCCTACGACAACCATTCATCCTCCGCCGATTCGGTTCGGGCCTTTCAGCGCGCCGTCAACGAGGACAAGGTCCATGCGGTGATCGCCAGCTACATCTCCGAGGTGGTGCTGGCGCTGATGCCGTGGGCATCGCGGCTGAAGACGCCGTTCGTGACGCCGGGCGCGGCCTCGAACGAGATCTCCAAGGCGGTGAACAAGGATTACGAGAAGAACAAATACACTTTCCACGGCTATCTGACCTCCGGCGAGCTCGCGCAGTCGGTCTGCGACGCCGCCAAGGACCTCCTGGTCGACGCCCGCAAGATGAAGACCGCGGTGATCATGAGCGAGGACGCCGCCTGGACCAAGCCGCTCGACGTCGGCTACGAGGAGTGCCTGCCCAAGGTCGGGCTGAAGGTGCTGGATCATATCCGCTTCTCGCCCGACACCACCGACTTCACCCCGATCTTCAACAAGATCGAAGGCTCCAAGCCCGACGTGATCATCACCGGCATCTCGCATGTCGGCGTGCAGCCGACGGTGCAATGGAAGAACCAGCAGGTGCCGATCCCGATGTTCGGCATCGCCTCGCAGGCCACCAACTCGACCTTCGGCAAGGACACCAACAACGCCTCCGACGGCGTGCTGTATCAAGGCGTGTCCGGCCCGGGCGTCGCGGTGACGCCGAAATCGGTGCCGTTCGCCGAGAACTTCAAGAAGAAGTTCGGCAACTATCCGTCCTATGCCGGCTACACCGCCTATGACGAAGTCTACTACATCGCCGAAGCCGTCAAGCGCGCCGGCTCGACCGACGGCGACAAGCTGGTCGAAGCGTTGGAGAAGACCGATTACGAAGGCACGATCGGCCGCGTGCAGTTCTACGGCAAGGACGAGCCGTTCACCCATGGCCTGAAATACGGCAAGGGCCTACTCACCGGCTTGATGCTGCAGTGGCAGGACGGCCAGCAGGTCGCGGTCTGGCCGCCTGAAGTCGCCAAAAGCCAGATCAAGTTCCCGGCCTTCATCAAGGTGACGGCGAACTAAGCGCCTGAGCCAGGAGCTCTCGGTTCGCCGAGAGCTCTTTTCGCATTTCATATCGCACCCTCTCGTTCGTCATTCCGGGGCGCGCGTAGCGCGAGCCCGGAATCCATAACCACCGCCGGGGATATGGATTCCGGGCCCGCGCCAAGAGGCGCGTCCCGGAATGACGAACGTGCAGTCCGTTGCACGGAAAGACCGCATGCTCCCCCTGCAAATCCTGATCGACGGTTTCGCCATAAGTGCGCTGTATGCGCTCGGCGCCACCGGGTTCACGCTGATCTTCGGCGTTTCCGGCGTCCTCAATCTGTCGCACGGCGCCATCATGGTGGCGGCCGCGGTGGCGGCGTGGGCGGCGTCGAGCACCTTCGGCATCGGCAGCTATCTCGGCGCGCTGGTCGGCGTCGCCACCGCACTGGTCGCGGCGCTGATCACCTATTTCGCGGTGGTGCAGCCGATCCAGCGCTCGCGGCGCATCGCCAATGAGGAGAAGGAGATCTTCGTCCTCACCGGCACGCTGCTGTGGGGCATCATGATCCAGGAGGCGATCGCTTACTTCTTCACCAACAACGCCAAGACCGTATTGCCGATCGTGCAGGGCGTTGTCGAGATCTTTGGCGTGCGCACGCCGCGCAACCAGATCTTCACCGCACTGGTGTGCTGCCTGGTGATCGCGCTGCTCTGGCTGCTGGTCAACCGCACCAAGATGGGCAAGGCGGTGCTGGCGGCGTCAATGAATCCGCGCGGCGTCACCCTGCTCGGCCTGGAACTCACCAACATCTACGTCGTGGTCTGGGCGATCTACGGCGTGCTGGCCGGCATCGCCGGCGTGCTGCTCGGCATGTTTCTCGGCGTCTCGTCCTACAGCGTCGGCCCGCTGACGGCGAGCGCGTTCTCGATCGTGGTGCTGGGCGGGCTCGGCAGCGTCTCGGGTTCGCTGATCGCCGCCTTCGTGGTCGGCTATCTGGAGACCTTCACGGCCTACATGATCTCCCCGGCCTACCGGACCATTCCGGCGCTGCTGCTGCTGGTGATCGTGATGTATCTGCGGCCGCAGGGCCTGCTGGGGAGGCGCTGAGATGGGGTTCTTCAAGACGCGGCTGTTCTGGATCGCGCTGGTGATGGTCGTCGTCGCCTCGACGCTGCCGCTCTATGTTTCCGGCTATATCCTCGGGCTCTTGACCGTCGCCTATTACTTCGGCGTGTTCGCGATGTCCTGGGACCTGTTGTTCGGCTTTGCCGGCGAGGTCAATTTCGGCCCCACGTTCCTGATCGGGGTGGGCGCCTATACGGCCGGCATCATCAACAACCAGTACGGCCTGTCGCCGTACATCTGCATCTTCATCGGCGCCGGCGCATCGGTGATTGCCGGCTTCGTGCTGGCGTTGCCGGCGCTGCGGGTACGCGGGCCGTATTTCGGCCTGACCACGCTGGTCGCGGTGCTGATGCTGCAGAACTTCATTGTCGTGTTCGCCGATCTCACCGGCGGCGAGATCGGCCTCACCATTCCGGACGTCATCACCATCAGCGCCAGCGCCAACTACTGGATCGCGCTTGGATTCATGACCGTCAGCGCGGCGATCCTCTACGGCCTGTCGCAATCGCCCATCGGGCTGGTGCTGCAGGCCTCGGGACAGGACCCGGTACAGGCCGGCGCGCTTGGCTTCAACATCGTCAAGCACAAGCTGTTCGCCTTCGTGGTCAGCGCGTTCTTCTCCGGCCTCGCTGGCGCGCTGCTGGTATTCTACTTCGGCACCGCCTCGGTCGGCACCGTGGTCGACATCGCGGTCGGCGTGAACGTCATCGTCGCCGCCGTGCTCGGCGGCCGGCGCACCGTGCTGGGCGCGGCGCTCGGCGCCATCTTCCTGATCGTCGCCGGCGAATTCCTGCGGCCGACCGGCGAACTCGCCACCTTCATCGTCTCGGCGATCGCGCTGATCGTCGTGCTGTTTTTCCCCGGCGGCTTCCTCGGCGCCGCCATGTCTCGAGACACAACTCCGCGGGAGGCGCGCACCTGATGGACGCCAGCAACTTTGCGCCCGTACTCGAAGCGCGCGGCCTCACCAAGAAGTTCGGCGGCCTCACCGCGGTCAAGAACCTGTCGTTCGAGCTGCACGCCGGCGAGATCTTCGGCCTGATCGGTCCAAACGGCTCGGGCAAGTCCACCGCGATGAAATCGCTGATGGGCATCGAGCGCCCCACGGCCGGCGAGGTCGTGTTCGAGGGCGAGAACATCGCCGGCCTGCCCGCGCACAAGATCGCCCGCAAGGGTTTCGGCATGGTGTTCCAGCATTCGCGGCCGCTCAACCGGCAGACCGTGCTGGAAAACATCATGGTGGCGCTGCTGCCGGACAGCCTGCTGGCGCTATTCCACGACAAGGCGCTGACTGAGCGCGCCGAGGCAATCGCCGAACGCGTCGGCCTCGCGGCGGTGATGCGGCGCAAGCCGCCGACGCTGCCGTTCGCGGATCTGCGCCGGCTCGAGCTGGCGAAAGCCATCGCGCGTGATCCAAAAGTCGTGCTGGTCGACGAGCCGTTCGCCGGGCTGACGCTGGCCGAGGTCGGCGTGTTCTCCGACCTGATCGCCAGCTTTCGCGACGAAGGCCGCGCCGTGCTACTGGTCGACCACAACGTCAAGAGCGTCGCGAAGTTGGTCGACCGCGTGCTGGCGATGTATCTCGGCGAGGAAATCTGCACCGGCGCCGCCGCCGACGTGATGAAGAACGAGACGGTGCGGCGGGTGTATCTCGGCGGCAAGATCGAAACCTCTGCGCGGCCCGAAACCAGCTTCAGGGACAAGGTGCCGTTGCTGCAGGTCGAGAATGTCAGCGTGTTCTACGGCAAGGCGCAGGCGCTGGAGAACGTCTCGATCCACGTTCATGAAGGCGAGTTTGTCTCGGTCGTCGGCCTCAACGGCGCCGGCAAGACCACGTTGTTCAACACCATCTCGGGCTTCCTGCCCTACACCGGCGAGATCGTGCGTGGCGGCGAGAAGCTGCGAGGTATCTCCGCCGCCAAGATCGCGCGCGGCGGTATCGTGCAGTGCCCGGAATCGCGCGAACTGTTCGGCGAGATGACGGTGCGCGAAAATCTCGATCTCGGCGGACAGGCGCTGCCCGACGCCGAGCGCGAAGCGCAACTCGCCTGGCTGTTCGAGCTGTTCCCGATCCTGAAGGAACGCCACGGCCAGATGGCGCAGACGCTGTCGGGCGGCGAGCAGCAGATGCTGGCGATCGGCCGCGCGCTGATGATGAAGCCGAAGATCCTGATCCTGGATGAGCCGACGCTCGGCCTTGCTCCCGTGATTCTCGAGCAATTGTCGAAGGCGCTCGAGCGACTGCGGCAGACCACGCCGATCACCGTGCTGCTCGGCGAGCAGAACGTCACCTTCGCGCTCCCGCACGCCGATCGCGTCTATGTTCTCGAACACGCGCGCATCGTGTGGGAAGGCGACCCGGCACGTTTCGCGGCGGAGGCAGGTGAAGGTTACTTGTAGCGGCGGCGCATCCACGCGACGCTACCATGAATTTAGCACAGCCGCGCATGAGCCCCATGTGACACACCGATCTCGTCACGGGCGTCACAAAGCCGCGGTTTGATCCAGCGCAAGCGTCTCATCCTTTTGTGGAGCGTATGACCTTCGCTGTTGCTGACCCATGCTTCGTCATGGCCGGGCTTGTCCCGGCCATCCACGCCTTTCCTGCCAACGATCTCAGTAAGGCGTGGATGCCCTGCACAAGGCCGGGCATGACGAATGACCGGAGACCATGCCATGGCCGACCCGCGCCCAACCTTCGCTCCTCAGTCGGTCTCGTCACTGCCGGCGCTGGCCCACATCCCGCAGCATTTCATCTGGGGCGCGTCGACCGCTGCGTTTCAGATCGAGGGCGCGGCGAAGCAGGACGGTCGCGGTGAGAGCATCTGGGACGTGTATTGCCGCACCGGACAGGTCGCCAACAACGACACCGGGGATGTGGCCTGCGATCATTATCATCGCTACAAGGAAGACGTCGCGCTGATGAAAGCGCTCGGGCTGCAGGCCTATCGGTTCTCGATCGCGTGGCCGCGCGTGCTGCCGCAAGGCACCGGCGCCGTCAACGAAGCCGGTCTCGCCTTCTACGACCGGCTGATCGATGAACTCACCGCTGCCGGCATCGAACCGTGGATCTGCCTGTATCACTGGGACCTGCCTCAGGCGCTCGAAGATCGGGGCGGCTGGCTGAACCGCGATATCGTGAGCTGGTTCGCCGACTACGCACGGCTCGTCGGGCGTCGCTACGGTCACCGCGTCAAGCATTTTGCCACCTTCAACGAGCCGGGCATTTTCAGCCTGTTCGCCCGCTCGTTCGGAGCGCGCGATCGAACCGCGGACGACAAGCTGCATCGCTGGATCCATCACGTGAACCTCGCCCACGGCGCGGCGGTCGATGCGCTGCGCGAGACCGTCAAGGACGCCAAGATCGGTCTGGTCAGCAACTACCAGCCGATCTATCCGTCGAGCGACAAGCCCGAGGACGTCGCCGAGGCCGCGCTGATCGGCGACTACTGGAACCGCGCCTTCACCGATCCGCAATATCTCGGCGAGTACCCGGCGCTGATCCGCGACGCGATCGCGCCGCACGTCATGCCGGGCGATATGCAGGCGATTGTCCGCCCGCTCGACTGGATCGGCGTCAATCACTACAGCCCGGTCTACATCAATTCCGATCCGAACGCGATCATCGGCCTCGGCTGGGGGCCGAAGCCCGCCGATATCCCGCGCACACCGATCGACTGGACGATCGAGCCCGATGGCTTTCGCGATACGCTGATCGAGGTCAGCCAGCGCTACGGCAAGCCGGTCTACGTCACCGAGAACGGCTACGGCAGCAACATCGAAACGCTGGACGCCGACGGCCAGCTGATTGATCCCGGCCGTATCGCCTTCCTGCGAGACTACATCTCCGGCCTGGACGCGGCGATCGCCGCCGGCGCCGATGTGCGTGGTTACTTCGTCTGGTCGCTGCTCGACAATTTCGAGTGGGAGTCGGGCTACGGCGTGCGCTTCGGGCTGGTCTATATGGACTACCCGACGCTGCGGCGGATCCCGAAGGCCTCGTTCGCCCGGTACGCCGACGTCATCCGTCACGCCCGCGGCGTCAGGACGGCATAGCGGCCGTCTCGCCCGGCTCCGGCATCCGGTCAATCGCGGCGAGCAGCGCCGCGACGCGGTTGGCCGACGAGCGCCAGTCGGCGATGCGCTGGTAATTATCAACCAGCCAGTTCACCGCGCCCTGCACGGTTACGAACGCCGCGGCGCTTTGCGTGACCTCGCCGAGCGACATTGCGCCGCTGAGATATTTCGGGAAGCACAGGAAATACGCCGCGACCGGCGCCAGCAGAAAGTTGGCGTGCGACACCAGCGTCATGTCGACCAGTTGCCAGCACAGGTCGCGCCATGAGCGCATCACCGCCTGCAGCCGGCGCTCGAGCTTGGCCATCCATTTGGTCTCGCGCCCCTCACCGCCCGGATCGCAACCGCGCAGCACCTCCGCGGCGGCGCGGAATTCGGCCTCGTTCTGGTTACGCTGCTCGCTGATACTGGTCATGCGGCGGCCGAACCACAGCATCAGGCCGGTCATGACACTGGAATAAGCAACCACGCCAAGCACCAGATAGCCCGGGATCTGGAAGCGGCTGCCGAACGCGGTGACGCCGATGCTGCCGCCGACACTCCACAGCACGCCGAAGAAGGTCAGCGCGGTGAGCACCGAGGACAATAGCGCCATCAGCAGATCGACCGGAGAGTCGGTCGCGACCCGGACGTCCTCGGCAAGGCGGTATTCCGGATTTTCGGCGTTGTGGTCATGGCCGTTCATCGGCGCCGCGTGGCTCTTGGCCGCCCACCGCTCGAGAATCGCGCGAGTCATCGACTCGCGCCATTTGCGCTGCCCGGTCATCCGGGCCCAGACCGAGGTTGCGGCCATCGCGATGCTGGCGCAGGCCAAGGCCAGAAACACAAATGTTTGAGTCCAGAGCTCGCCGCCGTCACGCCGCTCCAGCGCGTCGAAAAAGTGCCTATTCCATTGGTTCAGATAAAACTGCACCGCCAATTGGGCGAGCACGACGCCGATCATCACGACGATCAGGCCCGTCACGCGGGGCTTGCCGGAGAGCCAGAAGCGCTGCGACAATTGCCAGAACGCGGACAGGGTGTGGCCGTTCGAGTCGTTATGTGAGAAGAGACCCATGGCGCGAGATATAAGGCCCGAAACCGCGGCTTGGGAAGCGATCCGGGCTACCCAATGCGTCTAGTCTCGCAGCGAAATCCATGTAGTCGCATGGCCGCTAAAATCAACTCAGGGGAGTTTACAGGGTGAGTTCAGATCCGGCTCTGGTGCGGGAAACCGCGTGCGCGATCGTCAGCAAGCTGAAGTCCGGCGAGGTGACGCCGCTCGACCTGCTCGATACGCTGGAGCAGCGCATCGCCGAGGTCGACGGCGCCGTCAACGCCTTGCCGACGCTGTGCTTCGATCGCGCCCGCGCCCGCGCCGCCGAGCTGATGAAGAAGCCTGCCGCCGAGCGCGGCGTGCTGGCCGGGCTGCCGCTGCCGATCAAGGATCTCACCGCGGTCGAGGGCGTGCTGACCACGCAGGGCTCGCCGATCTACAAGGACCACGTCCCGGCCCGCTCCGACCTGATGGTCGAGCATCTCGAACGTAATGGCGCGCTGGTCTACGCCAAGTCCAACACGCCGGAGTTCGGCGCCGGCGCCAACACCTTCAACGAGGTGTTCGGCGCCACGCGCAATCCGTGGGACCTGTCGCGCTCGGCGGCGGGCTCCTCCGGCGGCGCCGCGGCGGCGCTCGCCTCGGGCACCGCCTGGCTGGCGCACGGCTCCGACATGGGCGGCTCGCTGCGCAACCCGGCGAGCTTCTGCGGCATCGTCGGCCTGCGGCCGAGCTTCGGCCGCGTCGCGCATACGCCGGCTGCGAAGATCGACCGCAATCTCGGCGTCCAGGGTCCGATGGCCCGCAACGTCGAGGACGTCGCGCTGATGCTCGACGCGATGAGCGGCGAATACGCCGCCGATCCGCTGTCGCTGCCGTCGCCGGCGACGTCGTTCCTCGCGGCTGCCCGCTCGCGCAAGAGGCCGCTGCGCGTCGCCTACTCGCCCGATCTCGGCATCACCCCGGTCGATCCGGAAGTCGCGGCGATCACCCGCAAGGCCGCCGAGCGCTTCGCGGAGGCCGGTGTCATCGTCGAACAGGCGCAGCCTGACCTGTCCGAAGCGCACGAATGCTTCCATGTGCTGCGCGCGTTCGACTTCGCGATCAGCAAGGCCGATCTGCTGCGGACCAAGCGCGATCTCTTGAAGCCCGAAGTGATCTGGAACATCGAACAGGGCCTCGCGCTCAGCGTCGACGATCTGGCGAAGGCAGAAGCCCAGCGCGTAGCGATGGCGGCGCGGACCATCGCGTTCTTCGAGAGCTACGATCTGCTACTTTGCCCGGCGACCATCACGGCGCCGTTCCCGGTCGAGCAGCGCTACCTCGCCGAATGCAACGGCCACACCTTCGACAACTACGTGCAATGGCTGGGCATCGTTTACGCCGTCACGCTGGTGTGCTGCCCGGCGTTGTCGCTGCCCTGCGGCTTCACCGCCTCCGGCCTGCCGGTCGGCCTGCAGATGGTGGCGAAGCCCCGCAACGAAGCCGGCCTGCTGGCCGGTGCCGCCGTGCTCGAAGACATCCTCGGGCTGCGCGGCGCGACGCCGATCGATCCGCGGCCGGCGCCCGCCAGCTTGTAACCCCACGGTGACTGGCGGGCGTGACGCGCTGTGCTAGGCTCGGCGCGTCACCACGACTGAGCGCCGCGCCCGCAAGCGGACCAGGAGGAGCGCCATGTCCGACGATCCCGAACTGCCGGAGTCCAAGCTCACCCGCAGCAAGCAGCGCTGGGCGGCGGAGGGCAAATTTCTCACCGGGCGCCACGCGCGCCCGGACGAGCAGCGGCTGCCGCCGGGCCAGCATCTGACCCAGGACTGGCCGGTGCTCGATCTCGGCACCACGCCGCCGATCAGCCGCGAGCGCTGGCGGCTCGACGTTTACGGCGCGGTGGCGCAGCCGCTGTTCTGGGACTGGGCGCAATTCATGGCGCAGCCGCAGTCGGACATCGTCTCCGACATTCACTGCGTCACTACCTGGTCGCGCTACGACAACCGCTGGCAGGGCGTTGCCACCCGCGACCTGCTCGAAGCCTGTCAGCCGCACGACAAAGCGCGCTACCTGGTGCTGCATAGTTACGACGGCTACACCACCAATCTTGCGCTCGACGACTTCGCCGCGGCCGATGCGATGATCGTGCATTCGTGGTCGGGCGAGCCGCTGGAGCCCGAGCATGGCGGCCCGGTGCGCCTGGTGGTGCCGCATCTGTATTTCTGGAAGAGCGCCAAGTGGCTGCAGGCGATCGAATTCCGCGACGACGACGCGCCCGGCTTCTGGGAAGTCCGCGGCTATCACAACCGCGGCGATCCGTGGCAGGAGCAGCGTTACTCGGACGATTGAGCGAGATTACGCAATCCCTATCACCGTCATTGCGAGCGAAGCGAAGCAATCCAGCGCAGTGCACGGGGCTGGATTGCTTCGTCGCTTCGCTCCTCGCAATGACGACCGCACAGTGGAGTCCCCATGCCGACCGAACGTTTTCAATTCACCGGCAGCGGCGGGCATCAGCTCGCGGCGGCGCTTGACCTTCCGGAAGCGACGCCGACGGCGTTCGCGCTGCTGGCGCATTGCTTCACCTGCAGCAAGGACAACCTCGCGGCGCGGCGGATCGCGGCGGCGCTGGCGGCGCGCGGCATCGCCGTGCTGCGCTTCGACTTCACCGGGCTCGGCGCCAGCGAAGGTGAGTTCGCCAACGCGACGTTCTCCTCCAACGTCGCCGATCTGGTCCTCGCCGCCGATCATCTGCGCGCGACCTATCAGGCGCCGACGCTGCTGATCGGCCACAGCCTCGGCGGCGCCGCCGTGCTGGCCGCCGCGGCGCAGATCCCCGAGGCGAAGGCGGTCGCGACCATCGCGGCGCCGTCGGATCCCTCGCACGTCACGCATCTGTTCGCCGAACATGTCGACACGATCCGCGATCAGGGGAGCGTCGAGGTCACGCTCGCCGGCCGGCCGTTCACCATCAAGCGCGAGTTTCTCGACGACATCGCCGAGCACAATCTGCTGGCGCATGTCGCCAAGCTTCACAAGGCGCTGCTGATCCTGCACGCGCCCGGCGACGACACCGTCGGCATCGACAACGCCACCAAGATCTTCCTCGCCGCCAAGCACCCGAAGAGCTTCGTCTCGCTCGATCACGCCGATCATCTGCTCAGCGACCGCCGCGACGCCGACTACGCGGCCGGCGTGATCGCCGCCTGGGCCGAGCGCTATCTCGACGCGCCGACGCCGGTGGCGACGCCTGCCGGCGCGCCGGAGGTGCCGCGCATCGTCACCGTGCAGGAGACCGGCGCCAGCAAGTTTCAGCAGCGCGTCGCGGTCGGGCCGCATCATCTGCTCGCCGACGAGCCGGTCGGTGTCGGCGGCGCCGATTCCGGTCCGGGGCCGTACGACCTGTTACTCTCCGCGTTCGGCGCCTGCACCTCGATGACGGTGCGGCTCTATGCCGACCGCAAGCAGCTGCCGCTCGCGCGCACCACCGTGACGCTGAGCCACGCCAAGATCCACGCCGAGGATTGCGCCGACTGCGAAACCAAGGTCGGCCTGCTCGACCGCATCGAACGCGTCATCAGCTTCGACGGCAACCTCGACGCCGAACAACGCGCCAAGCTGATCGAGATCGCCGACAAATGTCCGGTGCACCGCACGCTGACTTCGGAAGTCAAGATCGTGACGCGGCTGGCGGAGTGAAGGGGCGCATTGGCGAAGCTGTGCGCCACCACGAGGTCAGGGGGTAGAGATTCCGGGTTCGCGCAGCTGCGCTGCGCGCCCCGGAATGACGAACGAGAAGGCGGGAGATCGCGTAGAGATCCGAAAGAGCTTATTGCTCTGCGCGGGTCGCAAGTCACTGCCCGCGCCGCCCTCACCCCAGCCGTTTCCCGCAAGCGGGAGAGGGGCGCGCGGGTGACGGCGCTTGCTATCAGGCGGGCCGTGCACTCATCGTCAACAGATCGTAGCGCGCGACCGGCTCGTTGTTTTGGTTCACCACTTCGACGTCCCAGCGGACCTCGCCGTATTCGGGGCGCCGCGCCGCTGATTTCTGCTTCACCGTGAGCTTCACCTTGATGGTGTCGTCCGGCGACACCGGCTTGAGGAAGCGCAGATTGTCGAGGCCGTAATTGGCGAGCAGCGGCCCCGGCGCCGGATCGACGAACAGGCCGGCCGCGAAGGCCAGGATCAGATAGCCGTGGGCGACGCGGCCGGGGAAGAACGGGTTGGCCTTAGCGGCGGCTTCGTCCATGTGGGCGTAGAAGGTGTCGCCGGTGAAGTGGGCGAAGTGCTCGATGTCGTCGAGCGTGATCGGCCGGCTTGCGGTCTCGATGCTCTGGCCGATTTCGAGTTCGTTGTAGTTCAGCTTGAACGGATGCACGGCCGTGGCGGCGGCCGGCGCGCCGCGCGTCCAGGCGCCGGTGAGCTTGGCCAGCCGGCAAGGCGACGCCTGGATCGCGGTGCGCTGCATGTAGTGATACACGCTGCGCAGCCCGCCGAGCTCCTCGCCGCCGCCGGCGCGGCCGGGGCCGCCGTGCAGCAGCGCCGGCAGTGGCGTGCCGTGGCCGGTCGATTCCGCCGCGTCATCGCGGTCGACGATCAGCAGCCGGCCGTGATACGGCGCGAGGCCGAGGATCATCTGTTCGGCGACCGCATCGTCGTAGGTGAACAGCGAGGCGACGAGGCTGCCCTCGCCGCGCCGCACCAGTTCGATCGCCTGATCGACGTCGTCATAGGCCAGCACGGTGGCGACCGGGCCGAACGCCTCGGTGGCGTGCACCTCCCTCGCCTGCATCGGCTCGCGCGCCCGCAGCAGCACCGGCGAAATATACGCGCCGGCCTCGGCGTCGATGCCCTCGCCTGCGCATGTCATCGGATTGCCGAACACGATGTCGGCCTCGCGCTGCAGCGTCGCGATCGCGGCGCGCACCGCCTCGCGCTGGCCGCGGCTGACCAGCGGGCCCATCGCCTTGTCGTCGTGGCGCGGATCGCCGAGCCTGACCTCGCCAAGTCTTCCCTTCAGCGCGTCGATCACCGCGCTCTCCTGCGCGCGCGGCACCAGCACGCGGCGGATCGCGGTGCATTTCTGTCCGGCCTTGGCGGTCATCTCGCGCACAATCTCGCGCACGAACAGATCGAACTCCGGATCGGCCGGGGTGATATCGGAGCCGAGCACGGCGGCGTTGAGCGAGTCGCGCTCGGCGATGAAGCGGATGCTGTGACGCGCGACATTCGGATGTGAGCGCAGCTTCTCGCTGGTTTCGAGCGAGCCGGTGAAAGCGATGACGTCCTGACCGCCGAGATAATCGAACAGATCGCAGAGCCGACCGCACACCAGTTGCAGCGCACCTGGCGGGAGTAGCTTGGACTCCTCGATCAACTTGACCAGTGCCTCGGCGACATAAGCGGTCGCGGTCGCCGGCTTGGCGATCACCGGCACGCCGGCGAGCAGCGCCGGCGCCAGCTTTTCCAAGAGGCCCCAGCACGGGAAGTTGAAGGCGTTGATATGCACCGCGACGCCGTGCAGCGGCGTGAGAATGTGCTGGCCGACGAAGCTGCCGCGCTTGGACAGCGCTTCGACCTCGCCTTCGGTGACGAAGTTCGTGTCGGGCAATTCGCGGCGGCCGCGCGAGGCGAAGGCCGCGAGCGTGACCAGGCCGCCGTCGATATCGATGGCGTTGTCGCGGCGGGTGGCGCCGGTGTCGGCGGCGAGCGCATAAAGCTGCTCCTTGCGCTCGCTCAAGTAAGCGCTGAGCGCCTTTAGCATGTCGGCACGCTGATGGAAATTCATCGCCCGCAGATTTGCGCCGCCGACCTCGCGCGCGTGCCGCACCAGCGCGGCGAAGTCGAGCCCGGCACTGGAGGCGCGCGCCACCACGCGGCCGTCGATCGCGCTGGGAATGTCGACCAGCCCCTGCTCCGGCGTCACCCAGGCGTCGCGCGCAAAACTCTGCAGTATGTGGCTCATGGTCGTCCTCCCCGTTCTGATGCGGCCTTGTTGCTGCGGTTTGACGTCCGCGCCGGCCGTTGACACGATGATCTGTTGGCATAATAATTGACTGACCGATCGTTCAATTCAAGAGGCTTTCGCAGCCCGGACGACGAGGGAGAGAAACGTGACCGACGCCTTGACTGCTCCGGGTTTGTTGCCCGACGCGCTGGCGCGTGCCTGCGCCGATGCGATGTGGGCCAACGACCATGCCAGCAAGGCGCTCGGCATGGAGATCGTTGAAATCGGCGCCGGCCACGCCACGCTGGCGATGACCGTGACCACCGAGATGGTCAACGGCCACGGCATCGCCCATGGCGGCTTCATCTTCACCCTCGCCGACAGCGCGTTCGCCTACGCCTGCAACTCGCGCAACGACAACACCGTGGCGGCGCAGGGCCAGATCACCTTCATCCGGCCGAGCAAGCTCGGCGCCCGGCTGGTCGCCACGGCCCGCGAGATCAACCGCGCCGGGCGCTCCGGGATCTACGACGTCAGCGTCACCTCCGCCGGCACGGTGATCGCCGAATTCCGCGGCCATTCGCGGTCGATCGGCGGAACGCTGGTGCCGCCGACTGAGCCACGCTGAGGAGATCGCCATGGTCGCGCGTGTTCACCAGATCAAGCCGGCCGGCGCGGCCGACCTCGACGACGCCGAGCGCGCCTCGCGCGACGAGATCGTCGCGCTGCAGACGCAGCGCCTCGCTTGGTCGCTGAAGCACGCCTACGACAACGTCGCGCACTACAAAGCGGCGTTCGACCGTGCCGGCGTGCACCCATCGGACTTCCGCGAGCCGAGCGACCTGGGGAAGTTTCCGTTCACCACCAAGCTCGATCTGCGCGACAACTACCCGTTCGCCATGTTCGCGGTGCCGCGCGAACAGCTGGTGCGCGTCCACGCCTCGTCCGGCACGACCGGCAAGCCGATCGTGGTCGGCTACACGGCGAAGGATATCGAGACCTGGGCGAGCGTGATGGCGCGGTCGCTGCGCGCGGCCGGAGCGCGGCGCGGCATGATCCTGCACAATGCCTATGGCTACGGCCTGTTCACCGGCGGACTCGGCGCGCACTACGGCGGCGAGCGGCTCGGCTGCACCGTGGTGCCGATCTCCGGCGGCATGACCGAGCGGCAGGTGCAGCTGATCAACGATTTCAAGCCGGACGTCATCACCGTGACGCCAAGCTACATGCTGGCGATCCTCGACGAGTTCAAGCGCCAGGGCCTCGACCCGCGACAGTCGTCGCTGCGCTACGGCGTGTTCGGCGCCGAGCCGTGGACCAACGCGATGCGCGCCGAAATCGAGCAGGCGTTCGACATGGACGCGACCGACATCTACGGCCTGTCCGAAGTGATCGGCCCAGGCGTCGCGCAGGAATGCGTCGAGACCAAAGACGGCCTGCACATCTGGGAGGATCACTTTTATCCGGAAGTGATCGATCCCACGACCGGCGAAGTGCTGCCCGACGGCGAGAAGGGCGAACTGGTGTTCACCTCGCTGACCAAGGAAGCCTTCCCTGTCGTGCGCTATCGCACCCGCGACCTGACGCGGCTCCTCCCCGGCACCGCTCGCCCCGGCATGCGCCGCATGGAAAAGATCACCGGCCGCTCCGACGACATGATCATCTTGCGCGGCGTCAACGTGTTTCCGACCCAAATCGAGGAAGCGCTGCTCGCCACCGACTGGTGCGGCGGCCACTTCATCATCGAACTGACCCGCGAGGGCCGGATGGACGAGATGACGGTGCTCGCCGAAGCAAGGCCGGAGAGCTGGGACGGCGCGGGCCTCGTCCCGCACGCCGAGCGCGTTGCGGCGTATATCAAGAACACCATCGGGATTTCGACTCTGGTGAAGGTGGTGCCGCCCGACACGCTGGAGCGCTCGCTCGGCAAGGCCAAGCGCGTCTACGACAAGCGGCCGAAGGGGTAGTTGTCACCGCCTCGCGCGTTTGCGGCCCCTGACGGCATCGGGCGTGCGCGGGACCAACACCTTCTCGTTCGTCATTCCGGGGCGTGTAGCGCAGCTACACGAACCCGGAATCCATAACCCCGGTGCCCGTTGTTTGGCACAGCGTGCGTGGATCAGACTCAACGACTTCGTCGCGAGTCCAGGGCGTATGGATTCCGGGCTCGCGCTTCGCGCGCCCCGGAATGACGAACTCTCAGCGTCATTGCGAGGAGCGAAGCGATGAAGCAATCTAGCTTCGTGCAACAACGCCCTCTCGTTCGTCATTCCGGGGCGTGTAGCGCAGCTACACGAACCCGGAATCCATAACCCCTGTGCTTATTGTTGAGCATAGCGTGCGTGGGTCAGACTCATCGACATGACCGCAAGTCCCCGGAGTATGGATTCCGGGTTCACGCTTCGCGCGCCCCGGAATGACGAACTTTGAGTCAGTCGTCCGGTTGCAGCCTCACAGGTGATCGTAATCCACCACCACCCTTGCGGTCGTCGGCTTGGCCTGGCACGTCAACACGAATCCCGCCGCGAGCTCCCACGGTTCCAGCGAGTAGTTCAGCTCCATCGGCGCCTGCCCCTCGACCAGTTTGGCGCGGCAGGTGCTGCACATGCCGCCTTTGCAGGCGAAGGGGAGATCGACGCCGGCGCGCAGCGCGGCGTCGAGGATGGCTTCGCCGTCGGCGACCGGGACTTCGCGGCGCTTGCCGTCGATGATCAGCGACGCGATCGCCTTCGGCGGCGCGCCGGGGGCGACGACCGTTTTCGGACGCGGCTTGCCGCCGAGGCCGGAGACGAAGCGTTCGACATGGATGCGGTCCTCGGCAATGCCGAGCTCGCGGCAGGCGGCCTCGACGTCGTCGCTCATCCCGGTCGGGCCGCAGACGAAGACGTGATCGATCGACGCCGCCGGCAGCATCGCCGTCAGCAGCAGCCTCACCTTGTCGCGGTCGAGCCGCCCCTGCATCACCGGGACGTCCTGCTCTTCCTGGGACAGCACATGAAACACCGCGAAGCGCTGCAGATAGCGGTCCTTCAGCGCCTCCAGCGTGTCGCGAAACAGGATCTGCTCGGTAGTGCGGTTGCCGTAGAACAGGAAGAACCGGCTGTCCGGATCGCGCGCCAGCACCGCCTTGATCAGCGACAGCACAGGCGTGATGCCGCTGCCGGCGGCGAATCCGACATAAGTCCGCGCCTCGCCTGCGGCATGCGCGGCGCCGAAACGTCCGGTCGGCGTCATCACCTCGAGCGTGTCGCCGGCTTTCAGCTCCTCGGTCGCCCACACCGAGAACGCGCCGCCGTCGACCTTCTTCACCGCGATGCGTAGCTCACCGTCATCGGGGCCGGAACAGATCGAATAGGAGCGCCGCACCTCCTCGCCGTCCATCGTGGTGCGCAGCGTCAGATATTGCCCAGGCGCGAAGCGATAGGCGTCGGCCAGCTCCGGCGGCACGGTGAACGCCAGCGAGATCGCATCGCGGCCTTCGCGGTGAAGGTCGGCGATGGTCAGCGGATGGAAACGGGGAATGGTGGCGGAGACGTTCATGGCGGCGCTCAATGGCACTTGAAGTAATCGAACGGCTCGCGGCAGCTCTTGCAGCGCCACAGCGCCTTGCAGGAGGTCGAGCCGAATTCGGACAGTTGCTCGGTTTCGGCCGAGCCGCATTGCGGGCACGCGATCTCAAGCGCGCCGAACAGCGCGCGGCGGCCGGACGAGACGAGCGGCGGCGCGATGCCGTAGTCCTTGAGCTTGGCGCGGCCGTCCGCGCTCATCCAGTCGGTGGTCCAGGCCGGCGCCAGCACGGTCTTGACGCGGGCATCGGCAATGCCGGCGCGGGCCAACGCGGTCTCGATTTCCAGCGCGATCATGTTCATCGCCGGACAGCCGGAGTAGGTCGGCGTGATCGTGACTTCGACGCGGCCGTGTTCGACGCTCACCTCGCGCAGCACGCCGAGGTCGGCGATGGTCAGCACCGGAATTTCCGGATCGACCACCGTGGCGGCGGCGTCCCAGGCGCGGGCGCGCAGCTCGGCCTCGCTGTCGGCCAGCGTCACCATGTCTGGCCCGGATAGGTCCGCTGCATGTATTGCAGCTCGGTGAGCAGCCGGCCGAGATGCTCGCTGTGGCGGCCGCTGCGGCCGCCGCGCTGCACCCATGTGCCGCTCGGCAGCGTCAGCGTGGCTTCATTGAGCACGGTGACGATCGTGGACTGCCAAGTTCCGCGCAGGCTGGCGGGATCGACCGCGACGCCGCTGGCGATCAGCCGCTGCTCGCCGTCATCGGCATCGAACAATTCGCCGGCGAAGGCCCACAGCGCGTCGACCGCGTCCTGGGCGCGGCGATGGCTTTCGGCGGTGCCGTCGCCGAGCCGGATCATCCATTCCGAGGCGTGGCGGAGGTGATAGGCGCTCTCCTTCTCCGACTTGGCGGCGATCGCCGCCAGCGTCGGATCGGATGAGCGCATCATCGCCCGCCAATAGGGGTCGGCGAATGCGGAGTAATAGAACTGGCGAACCAGCGTGCGGGCGAAGTCGCCGTTGGGCTGTTCGACCAGCAGCAGGTTTTGGTAGTCGCGCTCCTCGCGCAAGTAAGCGAGCTGATCCTCGCCACGGCCGTTGCCCTCGACCGCGCCGGCATAGCTATACAGCTCGCGCGCCTGCCCGATCAGGTCGAGCGCGATGTTGGACAGCGCCATGTCCTCTTCCAGCATCGGCGCATGGCCGCACCATTCCGACAACCGATGCCCAAGGATCAACGCATCGTCGGCACGGCGGAGCGTGTAGGTGAACAGGGCCGTGTCGGTAATGGTTTCGATGGCGGCGGGCATGTTCGGTCAGCGTCCTCTTGGCACAACGATGCGTTGCCGCGCGGCGGGCGGGCTCCCTCGCCCCGCTTGCGGGGAGAGGGCGGGGGTGAGGGGGCGTCTCCGCGAGTCGCAGCAGCTCGGCTGCGGGGAGACGCCCCCCCACCCCCCCCGGGGGGGCCGGGGGCCCCACCCCCCCCCCGGGGGGGGGGTTTGGCGGGGGGGGGGGGTTAGGCGGGGCGGCC
>NZ_QYYD01000034.1 GCF_003591005.1 Rhodopseudomonas palustris | reverse complement strand
CCCCCCCCCGCGCCCCGCCAGGGTGGGGCGGGCCCTGGGCCCCCACCTCCCGGGCCCGGCCGCCCCCCCCCGCGCCGGCCCGGGCGGCCACCTCAGGAGCACGGCCGCGATCGATTGACAGCTCTGGGCGGGTCAGACCGCCGCGCTACCCTACGCCGTCAGCACGTGGACGACGCAGAGCGGCTTCTTGCCCCAATGCTGCTGGACGATCGAGCGCACGGTACGGCGGACGGACTCGGCGACGGCGTCCGGGTCGCGCCGCTTGGCTCGCGGCAGGCCCTCGACCGTCGCCACCACGGCGTCGAACACGATTTCTTCGAGTGGCTCGCCGGCGCTGTTGTTTTCCGGCACGCCGATCAGATCGACGTCCGGATCGTCGACCAGTTCGCCGGCCTCGGTCAGCGCCAGCGCCACGAAGGCGCAGCCGGCGAAGGCCAGCTTACGGCGCTCGACCACGGCGCGCGACTTCTCCTCCTCCAGGATGTTGCCGTCCTTGTAGAGCCGGCCGGAGGGCAGCTGTTCGATCACCGCCGGATCGCCCGGGCCGAGCCGGATCAGGTCGCCGTTACGGCAGGTCATCACCTTCGGCACGCCCATCTGCCGCGCCAGCTTGGCGTGCTCGTTGAGATGCAGCGCTTCGCCGTGCACCGGAATCAAGAGCTGCGGCCGCACCCAGGAGATCAGTTCGCGCAGCTCGTCGCGGCGCGGATGACCGGAGACGTGGACCAGGTGATCGCGGTCGGTGATCACCTCGATGCCCTGATTGACCAAGCCGTTGATGATGCCGCCGACGGCCTTCTCGTTGCCCGGAATCGTGCGCGACGAGAAGATCACGCAGTCGCCCTTGTTCAGCGTGACTTCCGGATGATCGTCGCGCGCGATCCGCGCCAGCGCGGCGCGCGGCTCGCCCTGGCTGCCGGTGCACAGCGCCAGCACCTTGTCGGGCGGAAAATGCCCATAGTACTCCGGCCCGCGGAAGCTCGGCACGCCGTCGAGATAGCCGCATTCGCGGGCGACGTTCGAGACCCGGTCCATCGCCCGGCCGACCAGCACCACCTCGCGGCCCGCCGCCTGCGCGGCGTCGGCAACGGCGCGGATGCGGCCGACATTCGACGCAAACGTCGTCACCGCGACGCGGCCCTTGGCCGATTTGATCAGCCCGGTGAGCGACACGCCGACTTCGGCTTCCGACGGCGATCGGCCGTCGCGCACCGCGTTGGTGCTGTCGCCAATCAGCGCCAGCACGCCCTCGTCGCCGATCTCGCGCAGCCGCTTCTCGTCGGTCGGCGGACCGACGACCGGGGTCGGATCGATCTTCCAGTCGCCGGTGTGCAGCACGGTGCCGACCGAGGTGCGGATCGCCAGCGCGTGGCTTTCCGGGATCGAATGCGCGACCGGAATGAACTCGACGCTGAACGGGCCGAGATTGATCGTGCCGCCCGACGGCACTTCGGTGATCGGGATCTTCAGCGTGGTGCGTTCGGCCGCGAGCTTGGCGGCGAACAGCGAGGCGCTGAATTTGGTGGCGTAGATCGGGCATTTCAGCTTCGGCCACAGATCGATGATCGCGCCGAAATGATCCTCATGGGCGTGCGTCAGCACCAGCCCGACGAGGTTCTTCTTTTCTTTTTCGAGGAAGCGGATATCCGGCATGATCAGGTCGATGCCGGGCAGATGCTCCTCGTCGCCGAACGACACGCCGAGATCGACGGCGAGCCAACTGCGCTGAGCGCGGTTGCCGAGGCCGTAGATCGAGAGGTTCATGCCGATCTCGCCGACGCCCCCCAAGGGTGCAAAGGTGAGTTCGTCGGGTCGTGCCATTACGCGGCTCCTGATGACGCGGCGGAGCGGAAATACACGTCGCCGGCGGAGATCGGTACCCTCCTTCCGTCGGCGGTGCGGACGATGAGACAGCCAGTCTCGTCGATGGTTTCGAAAATGCCGTCGACGGTCGACGCACCGGATTGGATCGACACCGGCTCGCCGATCTTAGTCGCACGCGCCAGCCATTGCTTGCGAATTTCGCCGAAGCCGCGGCCCTCGTCCCAGATGCCGCGGATCTCGGTCCAGGCGTCGGACAGCGCCGCGAACAGATCCTCGGCGCTGACCTCGATGCCGAGCCCGCGCAGCGATGCGGCGGGATATGGCGTGTCGTCGGGCGCGGCGACCACATTGGTGCCCATGCCGACCACAACCGCGAGGCGATCCGGGCCGACAGTCTCGGCCTCGAGCAGAATGCCGGTGAGCTTCTTGCCGTCGGCCAGCACGTCGTTCGGCCATTTGAGCGTAAAGGTGGCGGCGGCGCCACCGCGCGCGCGGGCCTCCAGGCTGACCTGCTGCAGCGCGTGCTCCAGCGCGAGGCCGGCGGCAAAGCTCAGCGTCGCGGCGACGCTCGGCGGCACCCGCAGGACTTCGAGAACCGAGGCCGCCAGATTGCCGCGCGGCGCGATCCAGGCGCGCTGGCGGCGACCGCGGCCCGAGGTCTGTTCGGTGGTGACGAACCAGATCGGACCGGCCTCACCTGCCCGCGCGCGGGCCAGCGCCTCGGTGTTGGTCGAGCCGATCGAATCGAAAGCGGCGAGCCGATAGCCCGCCGCTTCCGCTTTCGACCCGAGGCGTAGCGCCATCCTAGAACAGCGACTTGGCTGCTGCCGTGGCCGCATTCACCAGCGGAGCCGGGTAGATGAAGAACAGCATGTTGAACAGGCCGGCGACCGCCAGCACGCCGCGCAGTTCCGGCCGCACCCGGTCGATGCCCGGGGCCGGCTCGTCGAAATACATCACCTTGATGATCAGGAGATAGTAGTAGGCACCCACTACGCTGGTGACGACGCCGATCACCGCGAGCGCGAACAGCCCGGCCTTGATGGCCGCCATGAACACGTAGAACTTGGCGAAGAACCCGGCGAGCGGCGGGATGCCGGCCATCGAAAACAGCAGCATCGCGAAGAAGAACGCCAGCGTCGGATTGGTGCGCGACAGCCCGGCGAAATCACTGATGTTTTCGACGTGCAGACCGCCCCGGCGCATCGACAGCACCACTGCGAACGCGCCCAGCGTCATCGCCACATAGATCGAGATGTAGACGATCACACCCTGCGCGCCTTCGACGGTGCCGGCCGCGAGGCCGACCAGCGCAAAGCCGATATGGCCGATCGCCGAATAGGCCAGGAGGCGCTTGATGTTCTTCTGGCCGATCGCGGCGAACGAGCCGAGCGCCATCGAGGCGATCGCCACGAACACCACGATCTGCTGCCACTGCGGCACGATGCCGGGGAACGCCGTCAGCGTCACGCGGGTGAAGATCGCAAGGCCCGCCACCTTCGGGGCCGACGCGAAGAACGCGGTAACCGGGGTCGGCGCGCCCTCATAGACGTCCGGCGTCCACATGTGGAACGGCACGGCGGAGACCTTGAAGCACAGCGCGGCGAGCAGGAAGACGAGGCCGAATACCAGGCCGATATTGCCGTCCTTGGCCGCGACCGCGATGCCGGCGAACTGCACGGTGCCGGTGAAGCCGTAGATCAGCGAGGCGCCGTACAGCAGCATGCCGGACGACAGCGCGCCGAGGATGAAATACTTCATGCCGGCTTCGTTGGACTTGGCGTCCTCGCGGTTGCTGGCGGCGACGACGTAGAGCGCGAGACTCATCAGTTCGAGGCCGAGATACAGCATGATCAGGTCGCCGGCCGAGATCAGCAGCATCATGCCGGCCGACGACAGCAGCACCAGAATGGCGTATTCGAACATCCGCTTGGTCGGATCGGCAAGGTTCTCGGCCGACAGGATCAGCGTCACCGCCGAGCCGATCAGCGCCAGCACCTTCAGGAAGCGGGCGAAGTCGTCGACGATGAAGCTGCCGCCGAAGGTGACCAGCTTGCCCGCCGGCAGCATCACCACCAGTGCCCCGACCACGATCAGCAGCACGACGGCGAGCGTTGCGACCAGCCCGGTGGTGCGCGGACCGCGATAGGCGCCGAGCATCAAGAGCAGCATCGCGCCGACCACCAGCACGAGTTCGGGCAGGACCGGGACCAGCGAATAACCGGCGATATCTAAATTCATAGCATGCAGTCCTTGCCGGTTACGGTAGCGCAGCTGCCTTCACGGCAGTCGCGACGGCGGCGTATTGGTTGACGAGGTGCTGGACCGAAGCGGCCGACATGTCGAGGATCGGCTTCGGGTAGAAGCCGAACAGAATGGTCAGCACCACGAACGGGGCCAGGATGACGCTCTCACGCAGCGTCAAATCCTTGATCGAGGCGAGCGACGGCTTGGTCAGCGCGCCGAACACCACCTTGCGATACAGCCACAGCGCGTAGGCGGCCGACAGGATCACACCCAGCGACGCGAAGGTCGCGGTCGGAATGTTGGTCCGGAAGGTGCCCATCAGCGTGAGGAATTCGCCGACGAAGCCCGAGGTGCCCGGCAGGCCGACATTGGCCATGGTGAACACCAGGAACACGAAGGCATACAGCGGCATGCGGTTGACCAGCCCGCCATAGGCGGCGATCTCGCGGGTGTGCATGCGGTCGTAGATCACGCCGACGCAGAGGAACAGCGCGCCCGACACGATGCCGTGCGAGACCATCTGGAACACGCTGCCGGCGACGCCCTGAGTGTTGCCGGCGAAGATGCCCATGGTGACGAAGCCCATATGCGCGACCGAGGAGTACGCGATCAGCTTCTTGATGTCCTCCTGCATCAGCGCGACCAGCGAGGTGTAGACGATCGCGATGACGGAGAGCGTGTAGACCAGCGGCGCGAAATACACCGAGGCATCGGGGAACATCGGCAACGAGAAGCGCAGGAAGCCGTAGCCGCCCATCTTCAGCATGATCGCCGCCAGCACCACGGAGCCGGCGGTCGGCGCCTCGACGTGCGCGTCGGGGAGCCAAGTGTGCACCGGCCACATCGGCATTTTCACCGCGAACGAGGCGAAGAACGCAAGCCACGCCCAGGTCTGCAGATTGCGCGGCAGCGCCGTGGTCATCAGCGTCGGGATGTCGGTGGTGCCCGCCGTCCAGTACATCGCCATGATGGCCAGCAGCATCAGCACGGAGCCGAGCAGCGTGTACAGGAAGAACTTGAACGACGCGTACACCCGGCGGGGACCGCCCCAGACGCCGATGATCAGGAACATCGGGATCAGGCCGCCTTCGAAGAACAGATAGAACAGCACCAGGTCGAGCGCCGAGAAGGTGCCGATCATCAGCGTTTCCAGCACCAGGAACGCCATCATGTACTCGCGCACCCGGAACGTCACCGACTTCCAGCTGGCGAGGATGCAGAACGGCATGATCGCCGTGGTCAGGATCACCAGCGGCAGCGAAATGCCGTCGAGCCCCATATGGTAGTTGATCGTGTTGCCGAGCCAGGGCGCCTTTTCAACGAACTGGAAGCCCGGGTTCGACGCGTCGAACCGCGCCACCAGGATCAGCGACACCGCGAAGGTGATCAGCGTGGTCCACAGCGAGATCCAGCGCGCATTGCGGCGTGCCGCCTCGTCGTCGCCGCGGGCCAGATAAACCAGCACCGCGCCGACCAGCGGCAGGAAAGTGACGACCGACAGGATCGGCCAGGTCATGATTGAAGCCGACATCACCGGCCTCCCCCGCCGAGCATGAACCAGGTAATCAGACCGGCCACGCCGATCAGCATCGCGAATGCGTAGTGATAGAGATAACCGGTCTGCAGCTTGACCACCCCGCGGGTGACGTCGAGCACGCGGGCCGAGATGCCGTCCGGGCCGAGGCCATCGATCAGCATGCCGTCACCCTTCTTCCAGAGCTGGCGGCCGATCCACTTCGCGGGTCGCACGAAGATGACGTCGTACAGCTCGTCGAAGTACCACTTGTTGAGCAGGAAATTGTACAGCAGCGGGTGCTGGGTCGCGAGCTCCACCGGCAGATACGGCCGGCGGATGTAGAACAGATACGAAACCAGGAAGCCCACCACCATCATCACGGTCGGCAGATAGGCAATGCCGGCTGGAATGTGATGCATTTCCTCGATGATGCCCGGATGCATCTTCAGCGACTCGCGGAAGAACTCCTCGACCCCGTGCCCGGCGAACAGCTCCTTGAACGGATAGCCGGCCGCCAGCGCGCCGAAGGCGAGCACGAACAGCGGGATCGTCATGGTCAACGGGCTCTCGTGCGCGGCCTCGTAGTGCTTGCGATCGGCCGGCTCGCCGTGGAACGTCTTGAAGATCAGACGCCACGAGTAGAACGAGGTCAGCAGCGCCGCGACCACCGTCATCAGGAAGCCGTAGAACGCCATCGGGTTGTGCGACACGTAGGCCGCCTCGATGATCGCGTCCTTGGAGAAGTAGCCGGCGGTCAGCGGGAAGCCGGTCAGCGCCAGGGTGCCGATCACCATCACCGCATAGGTGAAGGGGATGCGGTCCTTGAGGCCGCCCATGTGGCGGATGTCCTGCTCGTGGTGCATCGCGTGGATCACCGAGCCGGCGCCCAGGAACAGCAGCGCCTTGAAGAAGGCGTGCGTGAACAGATGGAACATGCCGACCGAATAGGCCCCTGCTCCCAGCGCCACGAACATGTAGCCGAGCTGCGAACAGGTCGAATACGCCACGATGCGCTTGATGTCGTTCTGCACCAAGCCGATCGTTGCCGCGAACAGCGCGGTGGTGCCGCCGAAGAACATCACCACGGCCTGCGCGGTCGGCGCCAGTTCGAACAGCGGCGACATCCGCGCCACCATGAAGACGCCGGCGGTGACCATGGTGGCGGCGTGGATCAGCGCCGACACCGGGGTCGGGCCCTCCATCGCGTCCGGCAGCCAGGTGTGCAGCAGGAACTGCGCCGACTTCCCCATCGCGCCCATGAACAGCAGCAGACAGGCCAGCGTCAGCGCGTCGGCGTGCCAGCCGAAGAAGTTGATGGTCTTGCCGGTCAGGCCCGGCGCGGCCGCGAAGATGGTGTCGAAATCGGTCGACGCCACCAGCACGAAGATCGTGAAGATGCCGAGCAGGAAGCCGAAGTCGCCGACGCGGTTGACCACGAAGGCCTTGATGGCCGCGGCATTGGCCGAGGGCTTCTGATACCAGAAGCCGATCAGCAAATAGCTCGCCAGACCGACGCCTTCCCAGCCGAAGAACAGCTGCAGCAGATTGTCGGCGGTCACCAGCATCAGCATCGCGAAGGTGAACAGCGACAGATAGCCGAAGAACCGCGGACGATGCGGATCCTCGTGCATGTAGCCGATCGAATACAGATGCACGAGCGACGACACCGTCGTCACCACCACCAGCATCACCGCGGTCAGCGTGTCGACGCGCAGCGTCCACGCCACCTGCAGATCGCCGGAATTGATCCAGGGCATCACCGGGACGCGGATGTCGTGGTGCATGAAGCCGACGTCGACCAGCGTCACCCACGACAACGCCGCCGAGATCAGCAACAGCGTCGTGGTGACGATCTCGGCGAGCCGCGAACCGGCCGCGGCCGGTTCGACCGGGCCGTGGGCGTGATCGTCGTGGGCATGGTCGTCGTGACCGTGCGCCGCGTGGGCGTCTTGGCCGACCGGTTCGGAATGCGTCTCGTGGATCAACGCGGCGTCGCCGCCGACCGGCGCCGCGTGACCGTGGCCATGCCCGTGGTCGTCGTGATGCTCGACGGTGTCGCCGCTCGGGTTGCGGGCGTGCGCGCCATACAGGGCGATGACGGCCGCGATCAGCGCGCCGATCAGCGGCAGGAATACGATAGCCTGGATCATGCGCGCGCCTTCGCCTCGAGCCGGATCGCGTCGCGGGTCAGCGACGATTGATGGACGATCATGCCCTAGCCCTTCATCAGGTTGATATCTTCAACCGCGATCGTGCCGCGGTTGCGGAAGAACACCACGAGCACCGCGAGGCCGATCGCGGCCTCGGCCGCGGCCACTGTCAGCACCAGCAGTGCGAACACCTGGCCGACGATGTCGTTGAGGAAGATCGAGAATGCCACCAGGTTGATGTTCACGGCGAGCAGGATCAGCTCGATCGACATCAGGATGATGATGACGTTCTTGCGGTTGAGGAAGATGCCGAGGATGCCGAGCGTGAACAGCACGGCGGCGACCGACAGGAAGTGACCCAGACCGATCTCGTTCATCGCACCCACTCCGCGGAGTCGCTGTCGGACAGTCCCTGCCCCGGCTTGACCTGACGGATCGCCATCGCGGT
This sequence comes from Rhodopseudomonas palustris, assembly GCF_003591005.1. GTDB lineage: Bacteria > Pseudomonadota > Alphaproteobacteria > Rhizobiales > Xanthobacteraceae > Rhodopseudomonas > Rhodopseudomonas palustris_K. Next base: position 36,915 of record NZ_QYYD01000034.1, on the reverse strand, counting down.
CTCCTTGGAGCGCGCGTTCTGCTCAGCGATGTTCTGCCGCTTCACCGACTTCTTGTGGCGCAGCGTCAGTACGATCGCGCCGATCATCGCCACCAGCAGGATCATGCCCGAGATCTGGAAGTAATGGATGTAGCGCGTGTACAGCACCAGGCCGAGCGCTTCGGTGTTGGTGACATCGGTCGGGATCGGCGCCGTGATCGTCTTGGTGACGGTCGGCGTGATCACCCAGCCGCCGGCCAGCAGCAGCAGTTCGGCGAGGAAGATGAAGCCGATCAACAGGCCGAACGGCAGATATTCGAGGAAGCCCTCGCGCAGCTGGCTGAAATCGACGTCGAGCATCATGATCACGAACAGGAACAGCACCGCCACGGCGCCGACATAGACCACGATCAGGATCATCGCCAGGAATTCGGCACCCATCAGCACGAACATGCCGGCGGCGTTGACGAACACCAGGATCAGGAATAGCGCCGAGTGCACCGGATTGCGCGCGAACACCACCATGACGGCGGCGGCGATCGCGGCGCCGGCGTAGAGATAGAAGAACAGGACAGGCATGGACATGGCGTCAGCTCACCGGTACGGCGCGTCGAGTGCGATGGACTTGGCGATCTCACGCTCCCAGCGGTCACCGTTCGCGAGCAGCTTGGCCTTGTCGTAGTAAAGCTCTTCGCGGGTCTCCGTGGAGAACTCGAAATTCGGCCCCTCGACGATGGCGTCGACCGGACAGGCTTCCTGACACAGGCCGCAATAGATGCACTTCACCATGTCGATGTCGTAGCGCACGGTGCGGCGGGTGCCGTCGTTGCGCCGCGGACCGGCCTCGATGGTGATCGCCTGCGCCGGGCACACCGCCTCGCACAGCTTGCAGGCGATGCAGCGCTCTTCGCCGTTGGGATAGCGGCGCAGCGCGTGCTCGCCGCGGAAGCGGGGCGAGATCGGGTTCTTCTCGAAAGGATAATTGATCGTCGGCTTCGGCTTGAAGAAATAGCGCATGGCGAGGAAGAACGCCGATACGAATTCCGTCAGCAGCAGCGAGCGGGCGGTTGCGTTGATATTCATCAGAGCCTCACTTCGGCGCCAGCCCTGCGAATTGCAGGACTGCGGCCACGACCACCACCATCGCCAGCGACAACGGCAGGAACACTTTCCAGCCCAGACGCATCAGTTGGTCGTAGCGGTAGCGCGGCACGATGGCCTTCGCCATCGCGAACAGGAAGAACATGAACAGGACTTTGAGCGCGAACCAGACGATGCCCGGCACCCAGGTGAACGGGGCGTAAGGCACTGGCGGCAGCCAGCCGCCCAGGAACAGGATCGTGCCCATCGCGCACATCGTGACGATGGCGACGTATTCGCCGAGCATGAACAACAGATACGGCGTCGACGAGTATTCGACCATGAAGCCGGCGACCAGTTCCGATTCCGCTTCGACGAGGTCGAATGGCGGGCGGTTGGTTTCGGCCAGCGCCGAGACGTAGAACACCACGAACATCGGGAACAGCGGCAGCCAGTACCAGCCGAGCATGCCCCACTTCGAGTTCTGCGCCTCGACCACCGCGGTCAGGTTCAGCGAACCGACGCATAGCAGCACGCAGATTACCACGAAGCCGATCGAGACCTCGTAGGACACCATCTGGGCCGCGGAGCGCAGCGCCGCGAGGAACGGGTACTTCGAGTTCGACGACCAGCCGGCCATGATGATGCCGTAGACCGACAGCGACGACACCGCGAGGATGAACAGCACGCCGACATTGATGTCGGCGATCACCCACCCGGCGCTCACCGGAATGACGGCCCAGGCCGACAGCGCCAGCACGCAGGTCACCAGCGGCGCCAGCAGGAACACGCCCTTGTTGGCGCTGTCCGGAACGGTCGGCTCCTTCAGCACGAACTTCAGCAGGTCCGCGAAGGATTGCAGCAGGCCCCACGGGCCGACCACGTTGGGGCCGCGCCGGATCTGCACCGCCGCCCAGATCTTGCGGTCGGCGAGCAGGATGTAGGCGATCGAGATCAGCAGGATGACCAGCAGCAGCACGCTCTGGCCGATCACGATGATCAGCGGCCACAGGTTGGTCATGAAGAAATCAGCCATCGGTCCTGCCTATTCCGCCGCCGTCAGCATCTGGCCGGAAGCGAGACGGGAACATTCCGCCATCACCGCCGAGGCCCGCGCGATCGGGTTGGTCATGTAGTAATCCGCAATCGCCGGCTTGAGCGGCGCCTTATCGATGCTGCCGCCCGCGGCGGCCAGCGTGCGCACGGCGCCGGCGTCGCCGGCTTCGATCTGGTCGACACGCATCAGATGCGGCACGGCGGCGAAGATCGCCTTGCGCAGCGCCTGCAGCGAATCGTAGGGCAGCCTGGCGCCGAGCGCGTCGGACAGCGCCCGGATGATCGCCCAGTCCTCGCGCGCGTCACCCGGCGGGAACGACGCGCGGTTGGCGATCTGCACCCGGCCCTCGGTGTTGACGTAGATGCCCGACTTCTCGGTATAGGCCGCGCCCGGCAGGATGACGTCGGCGCGGTGCGCGCCGCGGTCGCCGTGGGTGCCGATATAGACGACGAAGGCGCCGTCCGGCAGCTTCACCTCGTCGGCGCCGAGCGCGAACACCACGTCCATCGCGCCTTGGGTCGTCATCTGCGCCAGGTCCTTGCCGCCCTCGCCCGGCGCGAAGCCGATGTCGAGCGCGCCGACGCTGGAGGCCGCCGGGTGCAGCACGGCGAAGCCGTTCCAGCCCTCCTTGACCGCGCCGATGTCGCCAGCGAGCTTGGCGGCGGCCGCCAGCAGCGCCGCGCCGTCACGCCGCGAGGTCGCCGCGGCGCCGATCAGCACGATCGGGTTCTTGGCGTTCTTCAACGTCTCGGCGAACGAGTGCTTGCCGGCCGCGAGGTCGGCGAGCGTCTCGGCGCCGGCGCCGAGATAGTCATACGAATAGGTCAGCTCCGACTGCTCGCCGATCACGCCAACCGCCAGCTGGCCGGTGCGCCAGCGCTTGCGGATCCGGGCGTTGACGATCGACGCCTCCTTGCGCGGGTTAGAGCCGATGATCAGCAGCGCGTCGGCCTGCTCGATGCCCGCGATGGTCGGGTTGAAGATGTAGGACGCCCTGCCCGCTTTCGGGCTGAACGCCGCGACGCTCTCGGCCGCCATATTCGACGAGCCGAGCTGCTCGAGCAGTTGCTTCAGCGCGAACATCTCTTCGACCGCGGCGAGATCGCCGGCGATCGCGCCGATCTTCCTGGCATCGGCGGCAGCAATCTTGGCCTTGATCAGACCGAACGCTTCCGGCCAGCTCGCCGGACGCAGCTTGCCGCCTTCACGGACGTAAGGCTGGTCGAGCCGCTGGGTGCGCAGGCCATCGACGATGTGGCGGGTCTTGTCGGAGATCCACTCCTCGTTGATCGCCTCGTTGACGCGCGGCAGGATGCGCATCACCTCGCGGCCGCGGGTGTCAACGCGGATCGACGAGCCGACGCCGTCCATGACGTCGACCGACTGCGTCTTGCCGAGTTCCCAGGGCCGCGCCGCGAAGGCGTACGGCTTGGAGGTCAGCGCGCCCACCGGGCAGATGTCGACCAGGTTGCCCTGCAGCTCCGAGGTCAGCGCGCTCTCGAGATAAGAGGTGATCTCCATATCCTCGCCGCGGCCGATCGCGCCCATTTCCGGCACGCCGCAGACTTCGGCGGCGAAGCGCACGCAGCGGGTGCACTGAATGCAGCGGTTCATCGAGGTCTTGACCAGCGCGCCGAGATACTTGTCCTCGACCGCGCGCTTGTTCTCGGCGAACCGGCTGGTGTCGACGCCGTAGCCCATCGCCTGATCCTGCAGGTCGCACTCGCCACCCTGATCGCAGATCGGGCAGTCGAGCGGATGGTTGATCAGCAGGAACTCCATAACGCCCTCGCGGGCCTTCTTCACCATCGGAGTCTTGGTATTGATCTCCGGCGGCTCGCCGTTCGGGCCCGGGCGGCAGTCGCGCACGCCCCAGGCGCAGCTCGCGACCGGCTTCGGCGTGCCCTTCAGCTCGACCAGGCACATGCGGCAGTTGCCGGCGATCGACAGCCGCTCGTGATAACAGAACCGCGGAATCTCGGCGCCGGCCTGTTCGCAGGCCTGCAGCAGCGTGTATTCCGGCGGAACCTCGACTTCCTTGCCGTCGACGATGATCTTGATCATTGGGCTTCAGTCACTCTCATTGTCGGCAAGCGATCAATGCGGTTGTTCGGACAATTCAAGGCGGCGTTCAATCCGGTCGACACGAACTTCTAGACGGTCGAGCCGCCGGTTCACACCGGCCAACCCTTCCTCGACGGCGGTCATGCGAACTTTGAGGTCCTGAACGTCATCGAGCACGCGATCGATTTTGCCGTCCAGCCGCCGCAAATAAGTCAGCACAAGATTGTCCGGCTGCTCCGCCATCCTTCGCCTCCCTACTCCGCCGCCACCATATGCGCCGGATCGAGCACGCCCTGGTCGTCGAGCGTGGCCTTGCGCGAGAAATCGTCGATGCGGCGCTCGATCTCCGGACGGAAGGCGCGGATCAGGCCCTGGATCGGCCAGGCCGCGGCGTCGCCGAGCGCGCAGATGGTGTGACCTTCGACCTGCTTGGTCACTTCGAGCAGCATGTCGATCTCGCGCTTGTGGGCGCGCCCCTCGACCATGCGGCTCAGCACGCGCCACATCCAGCCGGTGCCTTCGCGGCACGGCGTGCACTGGCCGCAGCTCTCGTGCTTGAAGAAGTAGCTGATGCGGGCGATCGCGGCGACGACGTCGGTGGACTTGTCCATGACGATGACGCCGGCGGTGCCGAAGCTCGACTTCACCGCGCGGGTGCCGTCGAAATCCATGATCAGCTCTTCGCAATCCGCCGCCGGGATCAGCGGGCACGACGCGCCGCCGGGAATGATCGCCAGGAGATTGTCCCAGCCGCCGCGGATGCCGCCGGCGTGCTTGTCGATCAGTTCGCGGAACGGGATGCTCATCGCGTCCTCGACCACGCACGGTGCGTTGACGTGGCCGGAGATGCCGTACAGCTTGGTGCCGACGTTGTTCGGCCGGCCGATGCCGGAGAACCACGCCGCGCCGCGGCGCAGGATGTCGGGCGCCACCGCGATCGACTCGACGTTGTTGACAGTGGTCGGACAGCCGTACAGGCCGACATTGGCCGGGAACGGCGGCTTCAGGCGCGGCTGCCCCTTCTTGCCTTCGAGGCTTTCCAATAGGGCCGTTTCTTCGCCGCAGATATAAGCACCGGCACCGTGAGCCACATACAGATCGAACGGATAGCCGTGGACGTTGTCCTTGCCGATCAGCTTGGCGTCATAGGCCTGATCGATCGCCGCCTGCAGGTGCTCGCGCTCGCGGATGAACTCGCCGCGAACGTAGATGTAGCCGACATGGGCGCCCATGGCGCAGCCGGCGATCAGACAGCCCTCGACCAGCGTATGCGGATCGTGCCGCATGATCTCGCGGTCTTTGCACGTGCCCGGCTCGGACTCGTCGGCGTTGACGACCAGATAGCTCGGCCGGCCGTCGGCGTTGTCCTTCGGCATGAAGGACCACTTGAGGCCGGTCGGGAAGCCGGCGCCGCCGCGGCCGCGCAAGCCCGACGCCTTCATCTCGCTGATGATCCAGTCGCGACCCTTGTCGATGATCGCCTTGGTGCCTTCCCATTGGCCGCGACGGCGCGCGCCCTTGAGGCCCCAGTCGTCGAGGCCGTACAGGTTCCGGAAAATGCGGTCCTTGTCGTCGAGCATGGCTTGCGACGTTCCCTGTCAGCGATTCGATTGCATGTAAGCGAGCCCGGCGGCGCATCCCCCGAAGGTAAGCGCCCAGATCAGGCTCGACTCGAATGTCGCGCTGAGCGCGTAGCGCTGCAGCACGAAGATGAAGACGGCGGCGATGCAAGCGTGCATCGCGATGTAGAGCGGCTTGCTCATCGATCCAGTCCCCTCGGCCCCGCTCCGGCCGGTGCTCATCGGCGCGATCATGGCGGGTTCTTCTCGGTAGCGTCAGCGGTCGGCGCCTTGGGATCGGGCCGTTCGCGCACGTTCGCCTCGGCGGTCGTCCGCTTTGGCTCGTTATCGGTCAGCGCCGGACCTTTGTTGTCGCCCGGCTCGACATTGATGCCGCCGGTCTTCAGCGTCGTCGGGCCGGTGATCGGCGCGGCGTATTGCCGGCCGTTCTGCGGGCCGGGCTTCGGCGGATTGCCAGCGGCAAAGCCGTCGATCACCTTGTTGAGCAGCTCCGGCGTCAGATCCTCGTAGGTGTCCTTCCAGATCTGCACCATCGGCGCGTTCACGCAGGCGCCGGCGCACTCGACCTCCTCCCACGAAAAATCGCCGTCCGGCGACAGATGGAAGGGATCGTGATGGATACGGCTCTTGCAGACCTCGATCAGTTCGCCGGCGCCGCGCAGCATGCAGGGCGTTGTGCCGCAGACCTGCACATGCGCCTTCTTTCCGACCGGATTGAGCTGAAACATCGTGTAGAAGGTCGCGACTTCCAGCGCGCGGATATAGGGCATCTCGATCATGTCGGCGACCACGCGGATCGCAGCTTCCGGCAGCCAACCGCCGCACTGCTCCTGCGCCCGCCACATCATGGCGATCACCGCCGAGAACTGGCGGCCCGGCGGGTACTTGGCGATCTCGCGCTGCGCCCAGGCGAGGTTGTCCTCGGTGAACGCGAAGCTGGCGGGTTGCAGCTCTTTCGGAGCCAGACGACGGACGGACATGATCAGTTTCTCATCGCGCGCTTGGCGGCGCTCGCATTCAGGTTTTCGATCCGGGCCTGCCAGAACGCGCTCGCAGTGCCGACGACGTTGTAGCCGACATTCGACGCGACCTTGATCCGGTCGAGGATGGCGAGGTCGACGACGGCCTCGAATTTGTTGCTGCCGGGATCGTAGACCACCAGCTTCAACGGCGTATTTTCGAGGATGAAGCGCGACACGGTATGAGCCCGGTCGCTGCCGTGTTCCTCGCACAAAATGGCGGTGTCGCCCTGCAGCAGCCGTTCGCCGCCGCGGATCGCGTCGATCTCGACGCCTTCGACGTCGAGCTTCACCAGATACTTGCCGCCGACCGCCAGGTGGCCGTCGTCGATCAGATCGTCGAGCCGGATCACCGGCACGTCCTCGCCCGTCGCGTCGTCATGGCCGACGATGCTCAGCGCCTCGTGCTTGGTGCCCGACAGCCGCGCGGTGCCGCGCGCCGCGCCGATCGCGCATTTCAACGTCTCGAAACGGTCGCCGTTGACCTTGGCGTTGTGCGCCAGCCGCGCGAAATTGGAGCGCGATGGCTCGATCGCGATAGTGCGATGCGCGCCGAACGGGCGGCTCGACACCAGCACCGACCAGTAGCCGTAATTCGCACCGCAATCGACGAACGTGTAGTCCACGTCCGCCGAATGCGCAAACAGCAGATCGAGCTCGATCTCGTAGCGATACGAGCGTTCGAGCAGCTTGCTCCAGTAGCCATCGCCATAAGGGAACACGAACGTCGCGTCGCTGTTGAGCTTGATCGCGATGTCGCGCTCCGGCAGCGCCTTGCGCATCAGGTTCGCCGCGGCATTGTAGCCGCGATACGAGAACGCCGACGACACGCGCGCGCCCATCACCAGTGCGTACGCGGCGACGCGCTCGAGGGCGCTAGCCCCCTCGAGAGCGCCGGTCGCGCGATCGAACTGGATGGGCGCGGGTGGGATCACCGATCGACCTCTCCGAACACGATGTCGAGCGAGCCGAGGATGGCCGACACGTCCGCCAGCAGATGGCCGCGGTTCATGTAGTCCATCGCCTGCAGGTGCGCGAACCCCGGCGCGCGAACCTTGCACTTGTAGGGCTTGTTGGTGCCGTCCGAGACCAGGAACACGCCGAACTCGCCCTTCGGCGCCTCGACCGCGACGTAGACCTGGCCGGCCGGCACGCGGAAGCCTTCGGTGTAGAGCTTGAAGTGATGGATCAGCGATTCCATCGAGCGCTTCATCTCGGCGCGGCGCGGCGGGAAGATCTTGTTGTCGTCGACCGCGACACGGCCCTGCCCGTCCGGCGCGCGCAGCTTGGCGATGCACTGCTTCATGATCTTGACCGACTGCCGCATCTCCTCGACGCGGATGCAGTAGCGATCGTAGCAGTCGCCGTTCTTGCCGATCGGAACGTCGAATTCCATCTCGGCGTAGCACTCGTAGGGCTGCGCCTTGCGCAGGTCCCAGGCCGCGCCCGAGCCGCGCACCATTACGCCGGAAAAGCCCCACTTCCAGCAATCGTCGAGCGAGATCACGCCGATGTCGACGTTGCGCTGCTTGAAGATGCGGTTGTTGGTCAGCAGCGTTTCGAGATCGTCGACGGTCTGCACGAAGTTGTCGCACCACACGTCGATGTCGTCGATCAGCTGCTTCGGCATGTCCTGGTGCACGCCGCCGACGCGGAAATACGCCGCGTGCATCCGGCTGCCGGAAACGCGCTCGTAGAACATCATCAGCTTTTCGCGCTCTTCGAAGCCCCACAGCGGCGGCGTCAGCGCGCCGACGTCCATCGCCTGCGTGGTGACGTTGAGCATGTGCGACAGGATGCGGCTAATCTCGCAAAACAACACGCGGATCAGCTGCGCGCGGCGCGGCACCTCGATGCCGAGCAGCTTCTCGGTCGCCAGGCAGAAGGCGTGCTCCTGACTCATCGGCGCGACGTAGTCGAGCCGATCGAAATACGGGATCGCCTGCAGATAGGTCTTGGCTTCGATCAGCTTCTCGGTGCCGCGATGCAGCAGGCCGATATGCGGATCGACGCGCTCGACGACTTCGCCGTCGAGCTCCAGCACCAGCCGCAGCACGCCGTGCGCCGCCGGATGCTGCGGGCCGAAATTGATGGTGAAATTGCGGAGACCAGCGGCCTCGGTGGCGGCGTCAGCCATGGGGCAAGCTCCGCTTGCTGGCGAATAGCGAATGGCGAGTAGCGAATGGCGTCACGGCTTCACCCCAGCCTTCTCGTCTCCGGGGAGGATCGGATAGTCGGCGCCTTCCCAGGGCGAGAGGAAATCGAACTTGCGGAATTCCTGGTTGAGCCGCACCGGCTCGTACACCACCCGCTTCTGGTCGTCGTCGTAACGCACTTCGACGAAGCCGCTGAGCGGGAAGTCCTTGCGCAGCGGATGGCCGTCGAAGCCGTAGTCGGTCAGGATCCGGCGCATGTCGGGGTGGCCGGTGATGACGATGCCGTAGAGGTCGTAGACCTCGCGCTCGAACCAGTCGGCGCCCGGGAACTCGCTGATGATCGACGGCACCATCGTGGTCTCGCCGACCTGCCCGACCAGCCGCACCCGCTCGTTCAGCGTCGGCGACAGGAAGTGGTAGACCATGTCGAACCGCAATTCGCGGCCCGGGTAGTCGACCGCGGTGACGTCGATGATGCTGACGAAGCGCAGCCGCGGATCGTCACGCAGCACCCGCACGATGTCCACGACCTTGAGCGGATCGATCGCGATCTCGAGCTGGCCATGCGCAACCGAGTGACCGATCGCGGCGCCCGGCAAGGCGGCCACGATCGTCTGACCAAGGGTGTCGAGCCCGTTGTCGTCCATGAAGCAGCCTTCTTAGCGTTCGATCGTACCGGTCCGGCGGATCTTCTTCTGCAGCAGCAGCATGCCGTACAGGAGAGCCTCGGCGGTGGGCGGGCAGCCCGGCACGTAGATGTCGACCGGAACCACGCGATCGCAGCCGCGGACGACTGCATAGGAATAATGATAATAGCCGCCGCCGTTGGCGCAGGAGCCCATCGAGATGACGTAGCGCGGCTCCGGCATCTGATCGTAGACCTTGCGGAGCGCGGGCGCCATCTTGTTGGTCAGCGTGCCGGCGACGATCATCACGTCCGACTGGCGCGGCGACGCACGCGGCGCGAAGCCGAACCGCTCGGCGTCGTAGCGCGGCATCGACAGTTGCATCATCTCGACCGCGCAACAGGCGAGACCGAACGTCATCCACATCAGCGAGCCGGTGCGCGCCCAGGTGATCAGGTCATCGGTCGCGGCGACGAAGAAGCCCTTGTCGGACAGTTCGCGATTGACGTTCTGGAAGAACGGATCGTCGCTGCCGATCGGCTTGCCGGTATTCGGATCGATGATGCCGCGCGGCGCCGGCGCGACCAGCGGCTGAGCCCCGATCGGATTGGCCGACGGCGTCTGCTGCATCGAGGCTGACCTCAATCCCATTCCAGTGCACCCTTCTTCCACTCATACGCGAAGCCGACGGTGAGCACACCGAGAAACACCATCATCGACCAGAAGCCGGTCGCACCCAGCTTCCCGAACGCGACCGCCCAGGGAAACAGGAAAGCGACCTCGAGGTCGAAGATGATGAACAGGATCGCGACCAGATAGAACCGCACGTCAAACTTCATGCGGGCATCGCCAAAAGCGTTGAACCCGCATTCATAAGCCGACAGCTTTTCCGGATCAGGCTGCTGGTAGGCGACGGCAAAAGGCGCCACCAGGAGCACGAAGCTCAGACCAGCCGCTACGATAATAAACACCACGATTGGCAGATAATTCGGCAGAATGCCGCTCATTACCGTTCCCTATCCCGCGGTTGTGCACCGCCGCAGACTCGTTTGCATTTGAATTGTTCTACCGCTTAGCGCAGTGCAACAGGGGGCGCAAGGCAAGCTGTGTTGACAACGCGTCCACGGCCTCTCCTGACAAGACATGGGTTCTCCCGGACACATGCACAAACCGCGGTTCACATCTTCACGCGCCTCAAGGCGCTACGTTCCTATGCACCACCCTTATCGTTGTGGAGCACCCTCAGCAGCACTCCGACGCTGCGACTGAGGCGGCCCTGCCCACACGACCGTCGTTGCCCGCGGAGGCGGGCGACCCAGTATCCCAAACCTTTGCAGCGAACAGCAAACGCTCTTCAATACTCATCCCCGCATCTCGCGGGAATGACGCCCCAGCACGGGCGCGCGCCCCACCGCGCTCGCCGCCACACCGTAAACGTGCCGGAAACCATATCCAGATCCGACGAAACCATTTCCAAACCCCGCGAAACTATCCGGAAACACACGGCCCGTATGACTCCCGCCATCGAAGCAGCAGCAAGCTCCTTCGTGGGAGGCGGCAGATGAATCACTCCATCCATTCGGCGGATCGTGCGACCCACCTGAAGATCGTGGTGGTGGCCCTGGTGGCCGGCATTGCGGTCGCGGTGCTCGGAATTTCAGCGCGGGTCTCGTCCGACTACAGCCAGACCGCCCACGTCGTGAAGGCAACGAAGCAGATCACCGTCACCAGCTCCGAGACCTCGACGGTGAGATAGGCGCGCGGATCGCTCCGCGCATCGCGCCTCACAGAGGGTTGACGGCGGCCGCCTTTCGGGCGGCCTTTTTGTTGTCGAGCAGCCGGCCCCGGCGCGCGCCGCACGATCGCCGACGCCCGGTCGTGCTGGACATGCCGGGATGAATCCCCGACTTCTGCAAAACGTGCTGAATGAATCGCAAAGCGCCGCCGCGGCGTGACGCACCCGACTGCGAGCATGCCCACGCATCCGCCGGCCGCATGCTCGAAGCATTGCAAAGCACGAACGCAGCACGCAGCCTCAACGCCCAAGCGCTGCAGTCAGACAGTCTTTCCGGAGTTTTCTGCGGCTTCGCCAAACGCCTGATTGAACAGGGCTAAATGGCGCGAGAGACGGGGCTCGAACCCGCGACCTCCGGCGTGACAGGCCGGCGCTCTAACCAACTGAGCTACTCCCGCGTGGTTTGCGTCCCGCGCAGGCGGTCGATCTACCGGGGCGCCATCCGCAAGTCAAGCCGATTGCGCGAAGGTTGTGGGTTCGCGTGCGCGGTATTGCAAATGTCCTTTGCTGCCGGTGGTTTTTGAACAGGCAATGCGAAAAAACCGCTGTTTTCAGGGGAAACAGCGTATGCAGGCGCCACCCGAATCGTTTAAGGCCTGCTACGTCTTAGTTTCCTAAGCCGCTACAAAACCCGGAGGGCTAAATATGGCGAAGAAAGCAGTCGCGAAAGCCGCGACCCCCACGACCGTGACCCTGAAGCATCTCGCCGCCGCGCTGGCCGAGGAGCACGAACTGTCGAAGAAGCAGACCGAAGCGATTCTCGGCGACATGGTCGCCCGCATCACCAAGCACCTGAAGAAGGGCGAGCGCATCCGCATCGTCGGCCTCGGCATCCTCCAGGTCCGCAAGCGTGCCGCCCGCACCGGCCGCAACCCGGCCACCGGCGAGACCATCCAGATCAAGGCCAGCAAGAAGGTCGCGTTCCGCGCCGCCAAGGAACTCAAGGAAGCCATCTAAGCTCTGCTTCCGACGCTTCTCGCGATCCCGGGCGGCCAACGGCTCCCGGGATCGTGTTGCTGCAAAGCCCGGCCTGCCGGGCACCATCAAGTCCGGCGGTCCCCGACGTGAGCAATTCACCGACCCGCGACATCGCCTTCAGCCATGGCGTCACCGAGCGCTTCCTGCGCTACGCCGCGATCGACACCCAGTCCGATCCCGCCTCGCCGACCTGCCCCTCGACCGACAAGCAGAAGACTCTCGGCGCCCTGTTGGCGCAGGAGTTGCGCGACCTCGGCCTCGCCGACGCCCATCTCGATGACCACGGCTACGTCTACGCCACGATCCCGGCGACGACCGACAAGCCGAACGTCCCGGTGATCTGCTTCTGCTCGCACATGGACACCTCGCCCGATTGTTCAGGCGCCGGGGTCAAACCTCAGATCGTGAAGAATTATCAGGGCGGCGACATCGTCCTGCCGGCGGATCCGGCCCAGGTCATCCGCTTCGCCGAGCACCCGGCGCTGGCGCAGCAGATCGGCCACGACATCATCACCACCGACGGCACCACGTTGCTCGGCGCCGACAACAAGGCCGGCATCGCCGAAATCATGGACGCCGCGGCCTTCCTGATCGCGCATCCCGAGATCAAGCACGGTCCGCTCAAGATCCTGTTCACGCCGGACGAAGAGATCGGCCGCGGCGTCGACAAGGTCGACCTCAACAAGCTCGGTGCCGACTTCGCCTACACGATCGACGGTGAGACCGCCGGCAATATCGAGGACGAGACGTTCTCGGCCGACGGCGCGCTCGTCACCATCACCGGCGTCAGCGCCCACCCGGGCTTCGCCAAGGGCAAGATCGAACACGCCATCAAGATCGCCGCGGCGATCGTCGAGCGGCTGCCGAAAGACACCTGCTCGCCGGAGACGACCGAGGGCCGCGACGGCTTCCTGCATCCGATCGGCATCGCCGGTACGCTGGAGCAGGCGACGCTGAGCCTGATCATCCGCGACTTCACCGAGGCCGGCCTGCAGGACAAGGGCGCTCTGCTGCGAACAATCGTCGACGAAGTGATGCGCGGCTACCCGCGCTCGACCGCCACCGTCGACATCAAGCCGCAGTACCGCAACATGAAGCAGGTGCTCGACCGCCACCCCGAGCTGGTCGCCAATGCCCGCGACGCCATCCGCCGCGCCGGCCTGGAGCCGGTCACCACCTCGATCCGAGGCGGCACCGATGGCTCGCGGCTGTCGTTCATGGGCCTGCCCTGCCCCAACATCTTCGCCGGCGAACACGCCTTCCACTCCCGCCTCGAATGGGTCAGCCGCCAGGACATGGAAGCCGCGGTGCGGACGATCGTGCATCTGGCGATGATCTGGGAAGAGCGGGCGTAGGCGCCGCTCCAGATCGCTTGCTTTCTGCCCACCTTCACAATGGCGCCTTCGCGCGCGGCACACGCCCCGACGACATGTTCGCGCCCTGAGGCGCCGGCTGCGCCGCGCCGTGCGCGGTAGAGGTGCTTCGCTTATCGAACTGCGAATGATCAAAAGCGCTGTTGCGCCGGGTGGCGCCGCCGGAGTTGGCGCGTGCGCCCGATCGTCACGGGATCTCGACCTCCGCCCGCCTCAATGCAACGAAACAGCCGGCGTCGCCGTGTCCAGTTTCTGCATCGTCGCATCGAGCACATCCACGCGGCCCGCCAACCGCGGGATGAACTCATGTGCGTCGAACTGCTGCTGGCAGGAAGCCTGACGGCAGTATATCGACATCCAGCCGGTTTCCTTCGCAGGCTGCTGCGGAACAGGGAAACGCGCGGGAAGCGCGGAGCGGGATAGCATATTAAGTAATCGCCCCAGGGAAGCTGGAACAGCCCTTCTTGGAAAGGCAAGCTGCCGAAGACGCTCTTGCACGAACAGCGGCTGCGCCGCGAAGTAGTGGTAGTGATAAGCACGCGCGCCACGCTTCAGCTCTTCAGACAAATATCCGTCCTGATCGATGTTGCCCAGCGCCTGCGTGTGCCATCCGTCTGCAAGCTCGATCAAGTCCTGCCTGTTGAGAATGACTCCACTGACGAATACAGCCAGCGCGCCCCAGTAATTGTGATTGTTGATTGTCTTACGCGCCTCGACATTGGCAACGACCCGCGCCTGGAATTCTTCCAACCACGCCATGATCTGAGGATCGGCGCGGACCTCGTCGATCATGTCGGCCTTCACAACCCCCAGTGCCACAGTCGAAAGCACCCATGTCAGAACAAGTACTTCCTGATGAGCTTTCGGCGCGGAAAGGAACGCATTTCCTCGCGCCCACGTCGAAAGAATTTGATGCAGACAGCTTCGACTTAATTCGCTGCTTCCACTCTGCGACGCGTCGGCCAAACGCGAGATGACGGCTTGAAAGTGTCGCGTGGGCCCGACCAGTTCTCTGTTCTTTTCGTAGGCCGCTGCGTCAACGATGGAGTACGTAGGATCGTTGCGCGAATAGACGCGAGATGCCTCAATTTTGGCTATCACCGGCCCAGTATTTGGGCACTCCAACGCACTAACAACAGACGATGATAAGATCACTCCGATTACCGGAATGAGACCGATCAACCACCGCGACATTAACCCTAACTGTCGTCGTCCTGTCATCGTCATCCGAATAGCGACCCCATCCCTACCTGCGATTGCTTTTTTCGTTGAAAAGAGTCGAGTTCTGAGTCACATATTTGCGACTGATTATCGCTCTCGAAACAAGGCGCACTTATGAAGCTGAAAGAAAAAGATGCCCGCAACCTCGAAGAGTGGTATGCGGGCAAAGAGCTGACCTCAGATTGGTTCACTTCCAAGGTCCCACATTGGACCACGCACCTCAAAGGCTTCACTAAGCGGCCGATCAGGTTTCTAGAACTCGGCAGCTTCGAGGGTCGCTCCGCGATTTTCATCCTCAACCACTTCCCCCAAGCCCACCTGACCTGCATCGATCTGTTCAACGGCGAATTCGAGAACCGCTTCGACAGCAACCTCGCCGAATTCGGCGACCGCGTCACCAAACTCAAGGGCAAGGCGATTTCTCACCTTGACGACTTGATCGCTCAAAAGAAGCGCTACCAGATCATCTATCTCGATGCCGGCAAGATGCGGGATCCCACCTTGGTGATGTCGATCATGGCCTGGGCGATGCTCCGCGAAGGCGGCGTCATGATTTGGGACGATTATCAGTGGAAGCTCGATCGGCCCGCAGATCAGCGGCCGCACGACGCCATCAACGCGTTTCTGGATTACAAGGCCGGCGAATACGACGTCCTCTGGAAGGGCTCGCAGGTGATGATCAGACGCAAGCCGATCTAGATCATCGTCTCCCGATCGACCCTTCAGGCAAGGACCTAAGCGCGGCATTGGTGATGACCTCAAAATCGGACGTTGTGGCGCTGATGCGCATCCTGCTCGGAAGGCTACCCTCCGAGAAAGCAATGATCGAATTGCAGGCTCGCTCGATCACGGAATCTGTCTGCAACATCGTCACCAGCGCCGAATTCCGGTCGAGCGCCATCGAGCCTCTGTTGGAGCGGCGCGAAACTGTTCATGAAGAGCGTCGTCTGCATCTGGACGCAGACGACATCAGATGGGTCAAGGCGCACATCCCGCTCGGTGCAGCCTCGATCAAGAGCCTGTCTACGACGAAGAACTGGTCGGACCTGATGCGGCTCATCGTCACGGATGCCGACCTCTGCCGACAGTTGAAGAAGACGCTGGGCGACAGCGGCCGTGTCGAAGCCTTTATGGACGCGATCGCCAGCGTGTCGACGGCGCCCGCGCCTTCAGAGTCGAACAACGACGCCCCATCAGCCGCCGCTGCCGCTCCGGCCTCTTCCGCCACGCCTGTTACGCCCGCGGCACCCGCCGTCGAGCTCGGTACGTCGCGATCCCTTTCCGAAGGGGCGACCGATGCCGCCGTCAAGGTGTTCGAGAAAATTCTCACGGGCCAGGACAAGAGCGCGCGCGGACAGATCCTCGATCTTCATAAAAAGGATCCGGGCCCTGGAGTAATCTGGCTCTATCACCAGTGTCAGAAGAACCCGAGCATCAAGAAGCCGGTCAGAGACTACGTGACGTTCACTGCCGCGCGTGTGTTTCTCAAATTCTTCATGAGCGAGACCGCTTTCCAGCTGGCCGACAATCTGCACTCCAGAGCCAGCGAGTTGGTGTTGTTCTCGGAATCCGAGATCAACCGGTTGTACAAGCTGCGAGCGCTGGCTGCGGTCCGATCGGGCCGCGCCGACGTCGGAATCAGGCAATACGAGGAGCTCATCGCCACCTACCCGCTCGACTGGGAAGCCTACTTCCTGCTCGGCGATTTCATCATGCAGACGGCTCCGGACAAGGCCGAGCAACTTCTCCGCACCTCGATGGAATGCGGAAAGGAGCTCAATCCCAACCAGATCGTGTCGATCGCGGATTTTCTGCATCGGCGCGGCGATCAGGCCACGGCGGTACGGCTGCTGAGAGGCCTGAAGGAGCGCGAGCGGCCCCACCCCGACGTCCATACGAGCTTCGCGAACTTTGCACTCCGGCACGGATCGAAATCGGCCTGGCGCCAGCACATGTGCAATCATTTCGAGTCTCAGGGACTCACGGGCAAAGACCTTCTCATCGACGACTCCAACTCACTGTTCGGGTTCGGCGAACGGCTCAGCCACAAGAAGCTCGATCATCCACTGATCACGATCGTCATGACGTCGTTCAATTCGGCGGCCACCATCGAGCATGCGGTCAAGAGCATCGTCAACCAGACCTATGGCAATTTCGAACTGATCATCGTCGACGATTGCAGCACCGACAATTCCCGCGCGATCATCAAGAACCTGGCTCTGCGATACCCGCGCGTGAAGTACATCTTCAACGACTACAATATGGGGACCTATTGTTCGAAGAACCAGGCCGTCGTCGAAGCCAAGGGCGAATACATCACGTTCCACGATTCCGATGACTGGATGCATCCGCAACGACTGGAGACGCACCTGAAGCGGATGACCGAGCGTGATCTGATCACGACCGTGTCGAGCTGGATCAGGATGACGTCGGAAGGCGAGTCGATCCTCCGCAAGGGGGGCGGTTTCGTTCACCGAAATCCGGCGTCGACCTTCATCAGGCGCGCGGTGTTCGACAAGATCGGCGTGTTCGATTCCGTCCGCACCGGCGCCGACACCGAGATGCTCTGGCGGATCAAAAGCTCTTTCGGCGCTGCCAATGTCGAGGAGATGGATGACGTCCTGGCGCTCGGCCTGCACCATGAGAATTCACTGACCACCGCCGGCGTCACCGCCTTCGACGAGTTCAGGTATTCGCCGGTGCGTCTGAAATACTGGGAGAACTGGGTCGGCTGGCATTTCGACAACATCCTGGCCGGCAAATCGATGATCATCCCGATCGGCCATAACCCCAGGCAGTTCGTTGCGCCCGACGAGATCGCGGTGACCTGACGAGACGCGGCGTCCGACCTCGGGTCTCAGTTCAGCGCTGCCCTCGACCATCGACGACGGACACCAGCGCCATCGCAACCAATGACGCACGTCCGGCCATCGTCCCAACGATGATAAAGTCGGCGTGACTTATACAAGGCCAGCCACGCCGACAACCCGGCTCTCACGCGCTCGCTACGGCCGACGGACCAGCCTCACCTCCGGCCGTCTTCATCTGTTTGAGAAGCGCGTTCCTTTGATTGGTGAACTTCCAGGCCAGATCGTTTCTTTCATAGACGTGAATGAGCCGGTCGGCGTCTATGTTGACCTCCCGGCACAGGTACGAAAAATTGGGCTTTCGACCGAACCAGTCCAGCATTTTTTGTTCGTCGACCGGATCGTGCACATGAGTACTGACCGTGCCGACAGGCCATTTGTATGGAACGCTCACGACGACCGTCTTCGCCACGTCGAGAAGCTTCTTCGCCGCTAGATCGGCGCGTGGAATATGCTCGAGGACTTGCAGACACAACGCCAGGTCGTAAGTCCGGCCTGCGTCCCAGGCGAGAAAGTCCGCTTTGATCGATTTGATCCCCGGTCCGACGAAGGGCTTTCGCAGATCGAGTGAGGTTCGATGCGGCACATCCGGAAACCACTCGAGGTAGGGACACTGGTTCGATCCCACGTCCACGACCGACTTCGCCCGCACCGCCAGCTTTTGCGAAAGAACTTGCACCACCTGATAGTAGAGCTGTGTCTTCCTCTTATTCCAGTATTCGTTCGCTGATATGCCGTCCGACATTCGCTCGTTCCTTCCTTCGAACGCTAAATGAGAGTTAACGTCCATTCGGAAATCATTTCCAGTTGTTCTGGCAGATAGGCTTCGATCACACTGACGGGCTTTATCACCCGATAATCCGGCGATTCCCAGCCGAGCAAATCCCCTTCCCTGGCTCGGACAATTTGAACGGATGCTTCCGATGGAGGGACGATTTTTGCGATCGCCCTGCCCCGGAATGCGGCGACGATGTCCGCACCCAGATTGTGCAGCGTCAGATTCGTATCGAAATGCAGCCGGCTGACAAATTTGTAGGTCTTCTCGGCCACCAGATGGTCGCTGATAGCCAAAGACCGGCCTGGCTTCCAAATCAATCTGCGGGAGTGGTCGAATTTCTTGGCTCGTTTGCACACTTTGCCCGACAGCACGAAACCATCCTCGGCAAACTGCGGAGCGGCCAGACCCGATCCGTACGGGGCGGTGTCCGAACGCCCTATGCTGCGATCGGCGAAATCGACCGTATTATGCGCGGCCGAGGTTTCCACATAGTGCCTCATTTCGTCCCGATGAAACGAATACAGGCCGCTGTCGATCAGGATCCTGCGCCCACGGTCGAACCATTCGAAACTGAGGTCGTCCGCATGCTTGTGCGTATAGCTGTGTGCCATGGCCGTAAAGAACAGCATGGATTGCTGTTCGATCGGCACCTGAGGTCGGGACCGAATGATGATCCAACCAGATTTTGAGAAATCCCCGACCGCGTATTCGTTCGTTTCCCAGCCCGGCGACGGAGACAGCGATTTCGGCGGCTCCCTTCTGGCGCGCGTATCACCAATCCGGGCCACCACGCCATCGGACTGGATGAACCAGCCCTGATTCTCGATCGCCGCCTGGACACGCTGCGTGATGAGAGGAACCTCCGCGAACCACTCGGCAACGCGGAGGTCACGGAGCAATCCCGAAACCCAGATGTGATACCCCGGCGAGTGCTCTTTTTGAATGCCCTCCGGGGTGTATTGCGCGTCCAAGATCTCCTGCATGTACGCGGCCGATCCGACCTCGCTATCGGCAAGCAACTCACAGGCCGGCGCTTGGCGACCGAGCAACCTGTAACCGACTGCCTGAAATATCCCGTGGTTTGATCTGGCAAGCTTGGCCGGGTCGCGAAGATCGGCAGCATGTGCGTTCACGAGTTCAGCAAGAGTGGTCTGGTCCGCCGCGGAAAGCGTGAGCTGGCCATCACGGTGCAGTTGCAGGAAGAAAGCCAGCCGGATTGCACGAACGCCGACAGCCATGTCGTACCAGCTCATTGCACATCGGCCACCGTTCTTGTGATATCGCCACCAGTCGGCGGCGTAGGACCACATTTCCTCGACCAGCGCTGAGTTCGGCCGCGCGAACCATTCCTTCATGATCGGGTCGATCATGCGCCAGCTGTGCAAATGGAACAGCCAGTTCGAGTCTTCAAATGGGCTCAGCGCCCAGTCGATGGGCACAACCAGCCGGACCGCAGGCCGATCCTTTCGCGGCCGAAAGCCTTCGTTGGTTTGCTTCTCGTAGTCGTTGAATGTGCTCCAGATATAGAGATCTTCCGCCTGCAATTGCGTCGCTTCGCCGCCGGATCCCGGGACTTTCTGCTTGAGAGTTTCCTGCATCGTTCTGTTCTTGAAACTTTCGGTGAGCACAATTTAACCTAAAACATGCGCGGCGCTAGAAGGCGCGCTGTCTCCAAGATAGTTGCTGTCGTAACACCAAGCGTGTCGCGCCGTCAGGAACCATCAACCGCTTCGCGAGATTTCCGAGTTTGGCGTCTTCAGGCTTCGGCGACAATTCTATCTGTCTCCTGCGACACCATGGCTCTCTTGCTGCAGACGCTTCGGCTGCTTGGCTTGCCGCCGATGGTCGGGTAGTATCGAACATCGGATCTCGGCAACCTCGTCTGATCTCGCAACTTAACGGGACGCCCGTCAGGAGCGCTTCACAGATGGCAAGAAATCCCTACCATAACCTGGGTCGAAAGGCTTATTGGAAAAGCGCTCTCAGTCAGGACGGGCTGCCGATAAACATCTATCGCCCGAAATGGCCTATCCTGCCGAGCGACAAAATCATGACCGCCGGCAGCTGCTTTGCACAGCACATCGGACATCAATTGCGGAGACGAGGCTTCCAGGTTCTGGACGCGGAGCCTGCTCCTGAAAATCTGCCGAAACAGCAATACGGGCAGTTCGGCTTCGGCATGTTTTCCGCGCGCTATGGAAACGTCTACACGACCAGACAGCTGCTGCAATTGCTGAGAGAGTCGCTCGGGCTCTTCAGTCCGACCGATGCCGTCTGGCAGGCGAAGGACGGTGGGTTCTGCGACGCGTTGCGCCCTTCGATCGAGCCGAGCGGCTTCGACAGCGAAGACGAGGTCCGGCGTCACAGGGAGTACCACCTGCGGCAAGTACGAGATCTGATGCGCCAGCTGGACGTGTTCATCTTCACATTCGGATTGACTGAGGTCTGGGAGCACCATCCCTCGGGGACGGTTTATCCCTCGGCGCCGGGCACCATCGCGGGCTCGTTCGACCCGTCGCGCCACCGCTTCAGGAATCTGAGTTTCAGCGAAGTCCTGGACGATTTCGAAGAATGTCGCAAACTCATCAGGGCTCAGCAACCCAATGCGCGCTTTCTGGTCACGGTCTCGCCCGTCCCACTCGCGGCGACCGCAACCAGCAACCACGTGATGGTTGCGACGAGCTATTCGAAATCCACGCTGCGCTCCGTCGCCGGCTTGCTCGCCGACCGCTACGATGACGTGGACTATTTCCCATCCTACGAGATCATCACCAATTCCTGGAGCAGCACCGTCCACTACACTCAGAATCTCCGGGACGTTCGCCCGGAGAGCGTCGAGCACGTGATGGCAACCTTCTTCGCGGCTCACGCCCACGAACCGATAGCTCCGCTCGCTCCTTCTGTTCGCTCGGATTCGGTTCTGGACAATCTGGAGAAAGCCGAAGACGAGATCGTTTGCGACGAAGCGATCCTCGCCGCATTTGCTCCGCCCGCGGGCGCGGAAGCGACTCCATGAAGCTTCTGGTACTTGGAAATTCCCACGCTGCCACCCTTCGCGCAGCGGTCGATAAGTCGGATTTCGAAGTCAGTTTTGCTGCCGGCTCGAGTCAGATCTTGAATGACCTGGAGTTCGAGGACGATCGCGTCAGCTTGGGCGGTCCGAGCGCAGAGAATCCTGCACAAAGACACCTCTGGGCGCTCACGACAGGATCGGACGGGCCCTTCGATATGTCGCCATTCGACGTTGTTCTGGTTGCCTGCGTGGTTCCGCCCGTCAACCCTTGGCAGATGAACAACATCAACGCGGCGGGATACTCCGTCGAGAGGTTCATCGACTCGCCGCCGATGTCCTACGCGCTGTTCAAGGCTTCCTGCGACTACAAGCGCACCATTGCGAGCACGATCAAGCTGGCCGAAGGGATTCAGTCGGGAAATCCGGAGCGCCCCGTTTTCTTCCTGCCGCGTCCGATGGTTCGGGAAGATGCAGCCGAAATCGTCCCCGAGCTTCGCACACCCGACGCCTGGTCAAGACTGGCGCCCGCCGCCAAGCGGGAGATCTGCGAGAATGAAGCGGAGCTGTACCGGCGCTATCATCGCGAAAATGGAATAAGCGTGCTAAATGTGCCGGCCGAGGTAGTCGTCGACGGATATCGATGTCCGTCCAAGTACTCCGAGGGAGCTCTCGGCTCGAGGAACTTCGAGTCCGGCCATGCCCCCCAATGGGACCAAGTACCAAGGCACAATCTCCGTCACAAAAATCAGGAATATGGTGAGGTCCTGTGGAGATATCTGAACAGGGCGATCACGGAGAGAGTTGCAGCACTGCGGGCGAACGTCATCGAGACCCGAACGCCAGAGAATGTCGGGTGAGTCCGTCGGCTCGTTGATGTGCGTCAGGGGTGCATGGAATGCTCTTCAGCAAACACGGGATGAGCCAGGGCGCCATTGCAGCGATGCCGCTCCCCGCGAGCCGGCGTTCGCCTTCGCTCCCGATATGATGCTTTCGCCTGAGACCCAAGCGCACGGCCCGTTTGCAGATAGTGTTTGCTTCGGCTGTACTGCACCGACCGCGCGACCGATGATCGACATCGAGGGGATGCTCGCAGGACGTAAGCGGTCGGCAACGGCACTCCGCGGCGCGGCTTCGGAGCCGAGGCGTCGACGCACCGCCGATGCCCATTGCGCTTTCCTTGGCCCCGCCATTTAGTCAGGCCCTCGCCCATGCAACTTCACGGGATCCGCGCGCGTCTGGCAGCCGTTTTCTGGCGAGTTGCCTTACGGCCGCTGGTGTTGGTTGCACCGTCGGTCGGCTCGGCGTTCGGCCAAAGATCAGCCTGCGCCCTGCTGTGTCCGACCGTCGGCCCCGTCATACGGCAGATCGAAGCGACCAGCGTTTATCGCAAGGGCGATCAAACACGGTCGGAGATGGACTTCAGGCTGTGGGCCACGAACACCTATTTGGTTGCACCGACCCGCCATTTCCAATCGGTCGTGTCGATTTTGGCGGACGCAAGCTTGCGAGATCGTTCGGGCGTCGTGCGATCTTGCCTGCTTCAAATTCTTCGAAGCTGGGCTCAGAACAGCGCGTTTCTCGACAAGCCGGACACGCCCAACGGCAGGTTTGTCCAGGGTTGGGTGCTCGGCACGTTGGCCCTCGTCATTCTGAAGAGCGATTTGCGGAACGCCGCGGAGGCCGATCCCCACATTCGCCCGTGGTTGGAAAAACTAACCAAGGACGTGATCGCCTTCTATCAGAAGCGCAAGACGAAGAACAATCTGACCTCGTGGGCGGCGATGAGTGTCCTTGCCGCATCGACGATCACCAAGGACAGCGCGGCACGGACGATCGCCACGAGTTGGTACCAGCACGCGATCGACGATATCTCGGATGAAGGCCTACCGAGTCACGAGCTTGGTCGCGGTCAGCGCGCCGTTCACTATTTCTACTTCGGCGCGCAGCCGCTCTACATCTTTTATCGCCTTCAGCATCTGGGTTCGGAGTTGCCTCCGCCTCCCGGAAAGCTCAAGCACTATCTCGATAATCTGGTGGACAATCTGTCGGCTCGCACGCTGGACAAGAGATTTGGAGAGCAGGTGAAACCGAAGGAGATCGGCTGGCTCAGCCTCTACTTCGCTCAGCTGAATTCCGAGAGTCGGGGGCTCGATCAACGAGAATTCATTCCGCGACTTGGCGGCCGCGTCGATCTGCTCGGGCAGACGCTCAAAGCCGCCGAAGGAAGCCGCAGCGTCTAGCCAAACCGCCATTGGTGGCAACTCACGACCTCAATCCGAATGTTCGGCCGCGCGGCGATGTCATGCGGCGCGCCCGCGGCCAGCCGGCCGATATCGAGCGCCGCGGCTCCGGGGCCCGGCGGTGCCGACCATGGCGGATCGTCGATCGCATATGCAGGGAGACCTGGTGGGCGGCGAGAGATTCGAACTCCCGACCCTCTCGGTGTAAACGAGATGCTCTAACCAGCTGAGCTAGCCGCCCGTCCCGCCTGTTTACCCTCTGGGCGGGAAGCGGCGCAAGTCCGCGCGATCGCTCGGCTGCGATCCCTCCCACAGCTTCGCATGTGGGCGTTGTCGCCCGCCAAACGCAAAACGGCGCCCTTTCGGGCGCCGCTGATTGCATCGTGAGGCCGAAGGCCGCTCAGTGGGCGGTGAGACCGCCCGCCGCCTCGTCGCCGTCCTGGCTCTCCTTGCCGGACAGCTTGGCGGGCTCCTCTTCCCAGACGATCGGCACCGGCGCACGCACCAGCGCGTTGGCGATCACCTCGTCCATCCGGGCGACCGGGATGATGTTCAGACCACCCTTGATCGCGTCCGAGATCTCGGTGAGGTCCTTGGCGTTGTCCTCGGGGATCAGCACCGTCTTGATGCCGCCTCGGGCCGCCGCCAACAACTTCTCCTTCAGACCACCGATCGGCAGCACCCTGCCGCGCAGCGTGATCTCGCCGGTCATGGCGATGTCGCGCCGGATCGGAATGCCGGTCAGCACCGACACGATGGTGGTGGCCATCGCGACGCCGGCCGACGGACCATCCTTCGGGGTCGCCCCCTCCGGCACGTGGACGTGGATGTCGCGCCGCTCGAAGAACGGCGGCTCGATCCCGAAGGTGATCGCGCGCGAGCGGACGTAGGACGCCGCCGCCTGGATCGATTCCTTCATGACGTCGCGCAAGTTTCCGGTCACCGTCATGCGACCCTTGCCCGGCATCATCACGCTTTCGATCGTCAGCAGCTCGCCGCCGACGTCGGTCCACGCCAGACCGGTGACGACACCGACCTGATCGTCCTTCTCGATCTCGCCGAAGCGGAACTTCGGCACGCCGAGATATTCCTCGATCGCCTTCTCGTTGACCTTCACCGTCTTCTTCTTCGACAGCATCAGGTCCTTGACGGCCTTGCGGGCGAGCGTCGAAATCTCACGTTCGAGATTACGCACGCCGGCTTCGCGGGTGTAGCGGCGGATCATCAGCAGCAACGCTGCGTCGTCGATCGACCACTCCTTCGAATCCAGCCCGTACTTGGTCAGCGCCAGCGGGATCAGATGCTTGCGGGCAATCTCGACCTTCTCGTTCTCGGTGTAGCCGGCGATCCGGATGATCTCCATGCGGTCCATCAGCGGCCCCGGGATATTCAGGGTATTCGCCGTGGTGATGAACATCACGTTGGACAGATCGTAGTCCACCTCGAGATAGTGGTCGTTGAAGGTCTGGTTCTGTTCGGGGTCGAGCACCTCGAGCAGAGCGGATGACGGATCGCCGCGAAAATCGGCGCCCATCTTGTCGATCTCGTCCAGCAGGAACAGCGGATTCGAGGTCTTGGCCTTTCTCATCGACTGGATGATCTTGCCGGGCATCGAACCGATGTAGGTCCTCCGGTGACCGCGGATCTCGGCCTCGTCACGGACGCCGCCGAGCGACACGCGCACGAACTCACGTCCGGTCGCCTTGGCGATCGACTTGCCGAACGAGGTCTTGCCGACGCCGGGCGGGCCGACGAGGCACAGGATCGGGCCTGCCAGCTTGTTGGCGCGCGACTGCACGGCGAGATACTCGACGATCCGCTCCTTGACCTTCTCCAGCCCGTAGTGATCGCTGTCCAGCACGGCCTGCGCCGACGCCAGATCCTTCTTCACCTTGGACTTCTTGTTCCACGGGATCGACAGCAGCCAGTCGAGATAGTTGCGCACGACGGTCGCTTCCGCGGACATCGGCGACATCTGGCGCAGCTTCTTCAGCTCGTGCTGCGCCTTCTCGCGGGCTTCCTTGCTCAGCTTGGTCTTGGCGATCTTCTCTTCGAGTTCGGCGAGTTCGTCCCGGCCCTCGTCGTCGCCGAGCTCCTTCTGGATCGCCTTCATCTGCTCGTTGAGATAGTACTCGCGCTGGGTCTTCTCCATCTGGCGCTTGACGCGCGAGCGGATGCGCTTCTCGACCTGCAGCACCGAGATCTCGCTCTCCATCAGGCCGAGCACCTTCTCCAGGCGCGCGGTGACCGACAGCGTCTCCAGGATGCCCTGTCGATCCGCGATCTTGACGGCGAGATGCGACGCGACGGTGTCGCCCAGCTTGGCGAAGTCGGTGATCGACTGAACGACGCCAACCACTTCGGCCGAGATCTTCTTGTTGAGCTTCACGTAGCTCTCGAAGTCGGACACGACCGAGCGCGACAGCGCCTCGGCCTCGACGCTGGTCGCGTCGGTGTCGGCGAGCGACGTCGCGGTGGCTTCGTAGTACTCGGTGCGATCGGTGTAGGCGTCGACCTTGGCGCGTGCGAGGCCTTCGACCAGCACCTTCACGGTGCCGTCGGGCAGCTTCAGCAGTTGCAGCACGCTCGCCAGCGTGCCGATCTCATAGATCGAGCCCGGCGCCGGATCATCGTCGGACGCATTCTTCTGCGTCGCCAGCATGATCAGCGCGTCGTTCTTCATCACCTCTTCGAGCGCGCGGATCGACTTCTCGCGGCCGACGAACAGCGGCACGATCATATGCGGGAAGACGACGATGTCGCGCAGCGGAAGAACTGGATAGGCGTGGCTTTCGCCGTAAACGATGGTTGGCCTGGGTTTCGTGGCGGTCATGGCCCGTTCCTTTTCATTGTGCCCCCTTGCCCGTGACCCGCCACCGGCGCAGCCACCACAAGGTGCCGAGTGTACCGGCGCGTTTCGGCCGGCTTAGGCCCCACTCGTCCGGGTTGATGGCGAATCCTGATAACGCTTGTCATCGCCGTGAACATTAGGTGGCTATCCCCCCGGGGGGTGTCAAGTCGTGGAGAAAGCACCGGTTTGTCAGGTATCCGCGCGCAGCGCGCGCAGTCACAAGCGAGACGAAAACGGGCTGCCGAGAGAACCCGGCAGCCCGAACGTCGTGGCCCTTTCGCGCGGAGAAGTCCGTGCGATGGCTGATCATTATGCGCTGGCGCTGCTCTCGGCCGCCCGATCCGAGCGGTCGGCGTAGATGTAGAGCGGTCGCGCAGTACCGTCGACAACCTCGCGGGAGATCACCACCTCCTCGACGCCCTCGAGACCCGGCAGATCGAACATCGTCTCGAGCAGGATGCTCTCGAGGATCGACCGCAGGCCGCGCGCGCCGGTCTTGCGCTCGATCGCCTTGCGGGCCACCGCGCCCAGCGCCTCGTCGGCGAAGGTGAGCTCGATGTTCTCCATCTCGAACAGCCGCTGATACTGCTTCACCAGCGCGTTCTTCGGGTCGGTCAGGATCTTCTTCAGCGAGGCCTCGTCGAGATCCTCGAGCGTCGCCACCACGGGCAGACGGCCGACGAATTCCGGGATGAGGCCGTACTTCAGCAGATCCTCGGGCTCGACGTGGCGGAAGATCTCACCGGTGCGGCGATCTTCCGGCGCCAGCACCTGCGCGGCGAAGCCGATCGAGGTGGTCCGTCCGCGCGACGAGATGATCTTCTCGAGGCCCGCGAAGGCGCCACCGCAGATGAACAGAATGTTCGTGGTGTCGACCTGCAGGAATTCCTGCTGCGGATGCTTGCGGCCGCCCTGCGGCGGCACCGACGCGACGGTGCCTTCCATGATCTTCAGCAGCGCCTGCTGGACGCCCTCGCCCGACACGTCGCGGGTGATCGAGGGATTGTCCGACTTGCGCGAGATCTTGTCGATTTCGTCGATGTACACGATGCCGCGCTGCGCCCGCTCGACATTGTAGTCGGCAGCCTGCAGCAGCTTCAAGATGATGTTCTCGACGTCCTCACCGACATAGCCGGCTTCGGTCAGCGTCGTCGCATCCGCCATGGTGAACGGCACGTCGAGGATACGAGCAAGAGTTTGCGCCAAAAGCGTCTTGCCCGAGCCGGTCGGACCGATCAGCAGGATGTTCGACTTCGCCAGTTCGACGTCGTTGTGCTTGGTCTGATGGTTCAGCCGCTTGTAGTGATTGTGGACTGCGACCGAGAGCACCTTCTTCGCATGGTTCTGGCCGATGACGTAGTCATCGAGGACCTTGCAGATTTCCTTCGGGGTCGGAATGCCGTCGCGCGACTTCACCAGCGAGGATTTGTTCTCTTCGCGAATGATGTCCATGCACAGTTCCACGCACTCATCACAGATGAATACCGTGGGGCCGGCGATCAGCTTGCGGACCTCGTGCTGGCTCTTTCCGCAGAACGAGCAGTACAGGGTGTTCTTGGAGTCGCTCGTACCGACCTTACTCATTTCGTTCTCCGTCCGCGGTTCGGTCTTCTCTGGCAGCTGCGCCTCCCGGTTGGACCCGACAGACCCAGTATAAATGGAGCAAATTCCGTACCAGAAAAGCCCCCCGCACTTCTGTGGCCGCACCAATCGCGGCCGCTTCGAATCCCCCAAACACTTTCGTCGATCAGGTTCAGCCAATCATGCTGTCACCCGTCTATCAAGATTTCACTAACCGCGCCCCAAGCCGGGACGCGTGACAATAGCGTGATTTGCTGCAGTTGGGCGACTCTTGATCGGCGAAAACAAGGCAGCGTTGCGGGATTGGCACGAGCACAGGCACGAAAGCGGAACATTCCATCCCCGCCCCGCGATTTTCACCAAGCTCAATCCCGCCGGGCCCTGCTCAGGTCGCTTTCGCGACAGCGGCCGCTTCCTCGGCCCGCTTGTCGATCACCTTGTCGACAATGCCGAAGTCGCGCGCCATCTCGGCCGTGAGGAACTTGTCGCGCTCCAGCGCATCCTCGATCGCCTTGTAGGTCTGGCCGGTATGGTGAACGTAGATCTCATTAAGCCGCTTCTTCAGGTTCAGGATCTCCTGGGCGTGCAGCATGATGTCGGTGGCCTGGCCCTGGAAGCCGCCGGAGGGCTGGTGAACCATGATCCGGGCGTTCGGCAGCGAGAACCGCATGTCCTTGTAGCCGGCGGCGAGCAGCAGCGAGCCCATCGAGGCGGCCTGGCCGGTGCACAGCGTCGACACCGGCGGGCGGATGAACTGCATGGTGTCGTAGATCGCCAGGCCCGACGTCACCACCCCGCCCGGCGAGTTGATGTACATCGAGATTTCCTTCTTCGGATTCTCGGCTTCGAGGAACAGCAGCTGCGCCACGATCAGCGTCGACATGCCGTCTTCGACCGGGCCGGTCACGAAGATGATCCGCTCTTTCAGGAGGCGCGAGAAGATGTCGTAGGCTCGTTCGCCGCGGTTGGTCTGCTCGACCACCATCGGCACGAGGTTCATGTAGGTCTCCAACGGATCGCGCATAGTTCACCTGAGGGTTGTCGAAAACGATCGTGCGGGGTGCAATTCCGGTCTGGCGACCGGCTCCGCCGCGGCGATCGTCCCGTGATGCAGGACGTGAAAGCGAGTGCTCAGATATGGCCCGATTGCCCGGCCACAAGGGTGAGCCCCGTTTCTGAGCGGAGTTGATACCGATTCGGCGGTCTACCGCAAAACCGCCAGCCGGCTTTCCGATCGATTCGGCGCGCTTTCCGCCGGCATCGTTAACGGGCAGCGGACGCAAAACGGCCGCCGCGACGAGCGTCGCGACGGCCGCTGGAATAGGTCGAACCTTACGATCAGGGCCTTGCGATCAGGCCGCGGTCTTGTCGTCGTCGTCCTTGTAGAGCTCCTCGCGGCTGACCGGCTTGTCGGTCACGTTGGCGAGCTCGAGGATGTAATCGACCACCTTGTCTTCGTAGATCGGGGCGCGGAGCTGGGCCAGCGCCTCGGGATTGCTGCGGTAGAAGTCCCAGACTTCCTTCTCGCGGCCGGGCATCTGCCGGGCGCGCTCGATCACCGCGCGGCTGACTTCGTCGTCGGTAACCTGAATTTTGTTCTTCTCGCCGATCTCCGACAGCACCAGGCCGAGCCGGACGCGGCGGTCGGCGATCTTGCGATATTCCTCGCGCGCCGCTTCCTCGGTGGTGTTCTCGTCGGCGAACGACTTGCCGTTCTGCTGCATCTCGGCGTTGATCGACTGCCACATCACGCCGAATTCCTGCTCCACCAGCGACGGCGGGGCTTCGAACTTGTGGGTCTCGTCGAGCCGGTCGAGCAGCTGGCGCTTGACCCGCAGCCGCGAGGCGCCGGCGTATTCGGCGGCGAGCCGCGCCTTGGCGGCTTCCTTCAGCTTGTCGAGCGATTCCATGCCGAGCGTCTTGGCGAACTCGTCGTCGATCGTGGTGTCCTGCGGCGTCTCGACCTTGGTCGCCGTGGTTTCGAACTCGGCCGGCTTGCCGGCCAGCGTGTCGCTGGCATAGTTCTCCGGGAACGACACCTTGATGGTTCGGGTCTCGCCCTGGGCGATGCCGACCAGCTGGTCCTCGAAGCCCGGAATGAAGCTGGCCGAGCCGATCACCACCGGAATGTCCGAGCCGGTGCCGCCGTCGAATGCCACGCCGTCGATCTTGCCCACGAACGACACGGTGACGCGGTCGCCGTTCTCGGCCTTGGCGCCCTCGCCCTTGTCGGCATAAGCGCGATTGGCGTCGGCGATGCGCTTGATCGCTTCATCGACGTCGGATTCACCGACCTCGACCACCGGCTTCTCGACCGAGAAGCTCTTGAAGTCGGCCAGTTCGATCGACGGCACGACCTCGATGGCGACCGTGTAGGTCAGGTCCGACTTGCCTTCGAGGATCTGCTCGATCTCTTTCTGGTCCTGCGGCATCGTGATCTTCGGCTCGGTGGCGAGGCGGAAGCCGCGCTCGGCGAAGATCCCGTCATTGGTTTCGCGGACCAGCTTGTCGATGGTCTCCGCGGCGACCGAACGGCCATAGACGCGCTTCAGATGCGCAACCGGCACCTTGCCGGGGCGGAAGCCGTTGAGCTTCACCTTGTCCTTGAGGTCGACCAGCCGCGCATCGATCTGGGCGTCGATATCCGCTGCCGGGACATTGACCTGGAATTCGCGCTTCAACCCGTCGGCGACGGTTTCCTTGACCTGCATGGCGTCGATCTTCTTCTTCCGTGTGATCCAGCCGCGCGGCTGGAGGTGTCGAGGTTGGCGATGCGCAGCGAAAAGCCTGCACCTGTGGTTTGGCGAACGCGTGTCCTGAAGGACCCGGCCCGCCGGAAATTCGTCATGAGCAGAGCACTTGCGTGGTGCGGGCGGAGGGACTCGAACCCCCACAACTTTCGTCACTGGAACCTAAATCCAGCGCGTCTACCAGTTCCGCCACGCCCGCTAGAGCATCATGTCCGACCGCGATGCCGCGGGCGGCGGGCTTATAACATGACATATAGGTCGCGCATCAAGAAAAACCCGCACTTGCATCACGCCGCGTCGGGCTGCCGCAGTGGACAGCGCGGCACGAACATGGTCCGCATCGCACGATGACGCACACACCCGCACCGCTCTCGCGCCGCACCCTGCTCGCCGGCCTTGGCGGCCTCACCCTCGCTGGCGCGCTGCCGCTGCCATCGGCGGCGGCGGGAAAGACGCTGACACTGCGCGCCGCGGCTGAGCCGGCGGTGCTCAAGCCGGGCGGCGATCCAGTATCACGCCCGGCCCTGCTGTGGACCGACCAGGCGCCGCTGCAGCGCGGCGACGAGCTCACGATCCGCTTCGAGAATGCTCTGCAACAGCCTGCCCTGATGACGATTCGTGGCCTCGACGGCGCGGCGTCGGCTGAGCCGCTGGTGGCGCGCCGACCGGTGCCGCCCGGCGGCAGGGACGAGTTCAAACTGTCGCTGCGCTCCGCCGGCACGCTGCTGGCCGACCTGCGACTCGGCGCCGACGGCAGCGTGCCGATGCCGGTGCTGCCGCTGGTGGTTCACGACGACAAGCCGCTGCAGGTCGACGGCGACGAGGTGGTGCTGGTCGAGGACGCCCGGCTCGGCCCGAACGGCCAACCGCTTGCGGCGGGCGTCGACGCCGGTGACGCGGCCTGGCTTTACACGATCAATGGCAAGCCGAGTGCCGATATCGCGCTGCGCTCCAATGGCCGGTTCAGGCTGCGCTTCATCAATGGCTGCCAGCGCAATGTGATCGCTGTGCGAATCGATGATTTCGACGTCCGGGTAATCGGCCTCGACGGTCAGCCGGCTGAGCCGTTTCTGGCACGAGGCGGTACACTGGTGTTGACACCCGGCGGACGGGTCGACGCGCTGATCGACGCCACGCGGCCGCCCGGCTCGTCCTCCGCCATCACCTTGCTCGACGGCGGCAAGCCGGTGCCGCTCGGCCGGCTGGTCACCTCGTCCGAGCCGCCGCTGCGCGCCGCGCCGCTGCCAGCGCCCTCCGCTCTGCCCAGCTACGGATTGCCGGCGCAGCTGCCGCTCGGCTCGGCGCTACGGGTCGAACTGCCGCTCGGCGCCCTCGCCCCGGCCCAGCTCGACTGGTTCGCACCCGACAAATTCGTGCCGGCATCCGGCCCGGCGTTCCACGCCAAACGCGGCCGCACCGTCGTGCTGGCGCTGACCAATCGCGCCACCCAGCCGATGGTATTCCATCTGCACGGCCACCACTTCCGCCTGCTCGACCGGCTGGACGATGGCTGGAAGCCGTTCTGGCTCGACACGCTGGCGATCGACGCCGGCCAAACCCAGCGCATCGCTTTCGCAGCCGAGCACCCCGGCCTCTGGCTGATGCAAGCCTTCGCCGCCAAATGGTCGGCGCCGCGGCTGGTGCGGAGCTATCTGGTCAGTTGAAGGCCGGGTTCCAAGACCTCGACGCAGCAGGGATTTCGGTCGAACACCGGTCTCTCGGCCGTCATGGCCGGGCTCGTCCCGGCCATCCACGCCTTCTCTGCATCTCCGGCAGCAAGGCGTGGATGCCCGGCACAAGGCCGGGCATGACGGGTGGAGAGCTAAGCGCCTGAACTTTTTGGTCGACCCGTGGCCAATCTGCGGACGCGGACCCGTTCAATACGCCACGCCAAGCTCGTCATAGACCCGCCGCGTCACCGCCGGCAGCGTCTCGGTCAGATCCTCGGCGATCAGCCCCGGGCCGGCTTCGCAGGCCGCTTCGCCGTGCATCCAGACGCCGATGCAGGCGGCTTCGAAGGCTGGGACGCGCTGCGCCAG
Organism: Rhodopseudomonas palustris; assembly: GCF_003591005.1. Classification (GTDB taxonomy): domain Bacteria; phylum Pseudomonadota; class Alphaproteobacteria; order Rhizobiales; family Xanthobacteraceae; genus Rhodopseudomonas; species Rhodopseudomonas palustris_K. Next base: position 3,868 of record NZ_QYYD01000034.1, on the reverse strand, counting down.
CAGGCCGGTGATGATGCCGGTCAGCACGTCGCCGGCGCCAGCCGTCGCCAGCCAGGGCGGCGCGTTGAAAGCGATCGCGGCGCGGCCGTCGGGCGACGCCACCACGGTGTCCGGCCCCTTGAGCAGCACCACGGCCCCCGACCGCTGCGCCGCTACGCGGACCCTTTCGAGTTTCGACCGAAGTGGATTTTTGTTGCTCATGTCGCTGAACAGCCGCGGGAATTCGCCCTCGTGCGGGGTCAGGACAACCTGTGGATTGGTGCCGGATTTGATCGCCTCGAACAGCGTCTCGGGGCTGCCGGCGAATACCGTCAGCGCGTCGGCGTCGAGCACGCAGCCGGCGCCGGCGGCCAGCGCCGCCAGCACATTGCCCCGGGTGCGATCGTCGATCCCCGCCCCCGGCCCGATCCCGACCGCGTTGAAGCGGCGATCGCTCAGCATCCCGGCCAACTCCTCGGGCGTGTCGATCGCCCGCACCATGACGGCCGTCAGCGCCGCGGCATTCACGGCCAGCGCATCGCGCGGCGACGCCAGCGTCACCAGCCCGGCCCCGGCGCGCAGCGCGCCGCGGGCGGCGAGCCGCGCCGCGCCGGTCTGCGACAGCTCACCGGAAATCACCACGGCATGGCCGCGGCCGTATTTGTGGCCGTCGGCGCGCGGCACCGGAAAGTGCCCGAGCCAAAGATCCGGATCGTTCTCGAACGCCTGCGGCCGGATCTCGTCCAGCACCGCCGGATCGATGCCGATATTGACGACGCGCAGCTTGCCGCAATACAGCCGGCCCGGCACCAGCAGGTGCCCCGGCTTGCGACGGAAGAAGGTGACGGTCTCGCGCGCCTTGATGGCGGCGCCGAGCACCGCGCCGGTCGCGCCGTTGATGCCGCTCGGCAGATCGACCGCCAGCACCGGTACGCCGCTGGCGTTCACCGCCTCGATCATCTCCAGCGCCTGGTCCTTGACCGGCCGGTTGAGGCCGGCGCCGAAAAGCGCATCGATGATCAGCGCCGGGGCGCCGATCGACTGCGGCAGAAACGGCAGCAGCGGCCCCTTCCACTCCCGCGCCGCCAGCGCGGCGTCGCCCTTCAGCGCCTCACGATCGCCGAGCAGCATGACGTGCACGGTGCGGCCGAGTGCCACAAGCTCGGTCGCCGCGATCAACCCGTCGCCGCCATTGTTGCCCGGCCCGGCGATCACCAGAATGGGGCCGCTCTCGACCATTTCGATCGCCGCCTGGGCGACGTGCCGGCCGGCGTGCAGCATCAGCGCGAACCCCGACGACCCGCCCGAGATTGTCAGCAGGTCCGCGCGGTTCATTTCTACCGGAGTGAGTAACTCCATGCTCAATTCCCGTTACTCTCGCCTTACACGAAGGCAGTCGAAGCTGATCTGGCGGCAATAACGACGTCTTGAATGATCAAAATTTAGGCTTACAGCCCAATAATTAATCAGACCTCGTTGCAGCGAGCCTCGAAAGTCTACGCGGACGCGGCCTTAATAATCTGATAATGCTCCATAATCAGCCATCCCGGCAACTTGGCATGGACCCTGCTTTTACGGAAGCCATGTTTCGATCCCTCGCGCTCGCCGATCCTGGCGGGGTCAGCGCGCGACCGTCTCCGGCTTCGGGCCCAGCCCCAACCGCGAACGGAGCTGCTTGCCCGATCGGCCCGCGGTGTTATCGATCCACTGCGCAGCGCCGCGCAATCTGGCATACAGTTGCCGTCTCACGACGAGCCGTCTCGAGACGTCTAGTCTTACGACGGTTCGTCTCAAGGCTTGGGAAGTCCGGGGAGAGTCTAAGTGAAGAAGATCGAAGCCATCATCAAGCCGTTCAAGCTCGACGAGGTCAAGGAAGCGCTTCAGGAAGTCGGTTTGCAGGGTATCACCGTCACCGAGGCCAAGGGCTTCGGCCGGCAGAAGGGTCATGCGGAACTGTATCGCGGCGCCGAATACATCGTGGACTTTCTGCCCAAGGTGAAAATCGAGATCGTGATCGCCGATGATCTGGTGGAGAAAGCCATCGACGCGATCCGGCGCGCCGCCCAGACCGGCCGCATCGGCGACGGCAAGATTTTCGTGTCGAACATCGAAGAAGCCGTGCGCATCCGAACGGGCGAATCCGGACTGGACGCCATCTAAGCACCCGGCCTATCACCTGCATCGACCGCATCACCTGGCGGCCCCGTTCGGGCCGCCGTTTCACGACGACCCGCACAACAAGGGGTACTCATGACGACCGCCAAAGAAGTCCTGAAATCCATCAAGGACAACGACGTCAAATACGTCGACCTGCGTTTCACCGATCCGCGCGGCAAGTGGCAGCACGTCACTTTCGACGTCTCGATGATCGACGAAGAGATCTTCGCTGAGGGCACGATGTTCGACGGCTCCTCGATCGCCGGCTGGAAGGCGATCAACGAGTCCGACATGATGCTGATGCTCGATCCGTCGACCGCGGTGATCGACCCGTTCTTCGCCGAAACCACCATGGTCATCACCTGCGACATCCTCGAGCCGTCGACCGGCGAGCCCTACAACCGCGATCCGCGCGGCATCGCCAAGAAGGCCGAGGCCCAGGTCAAGGCGATGGGCGTCGGCGACACCGTGTTCGTCGGCCCCGAAGCCGAGTTCTTCGTGTTCGACGACGTGCGCTATTCGGCGAACCCGTACAACACCGGCTTCCGCCTCGACTCCTCGGAGCTGCCGACCAATTCGGACACCGAGTATGAGGGCGGCAACCTCGGCCACCGCATCCGCACCAAAGCCGGCTACTTCCCGGTTCCGCCGCAGGACTCGGTTCAGGACATGCGCTCGGAGATGCTCGGCGCGATGGCCCGGATGGGCGTCAAGGTCGAGAAGCATCACCACGAAGTCGCTTCGGCCCAGCACGAGCTCGGCATGAAGTTCGACACCCTGACCCACATGGCCGACCAGATGCAGATCTACAAATACTGCATCCATCAGGTCGCCCACATCTACGGCAAGACCGCGACCTTCATGCCGAAGCCGGTGTTCGGCGACAACGGCTCGGGCATGCACGTGCACCAGTCGATCTGGAAGGACGGCAAGCCGACCTTCGCCGGCAACAAGTACGCCGACCTGTCGGAAACCTGCCTGCACTACATCGGCGGCATCATCACCCACGCCAAGGCGATCAACGCCTTCACCAACCCATCGACCAACTCCTACAAGCGTCTGGTCCCGGGCTATGAGGCGCCGGTGCTGCTGGCCTATTCGGCCCGCAACCGTTCGGCCTCCTGCCGCATCCCCTACACCACCTCGCCGAAGGCCAAGCGCGTCGAAGTCCGCTTCCCGGACCCGATGGCCAACCCCTACCTCGCCTTCGCGGCGATGCTGATGGCCGGCCTCGACGGCATCAAGAACAAGATCGATCCGGGTCCGGCGATGGACAAGGACCTGTACGATCTGCCGAAGGAAGAACTGAAGCAGATCCCGACCGTCTGCGGCAGCCTGCGCGAGGCGCTCGAGAGCCTCGACAAGGACCGCGCCTTCCTCAAGGCCGGCGGCGTGTTCGACGACGACTTCATCGACGCCTACATCGAACTGAAGATGACCGAGGTCGCGCGCTTCGAAATGACGCCGCACCCGGTCGAGTTCGAGATGTACTACTCCTACTGAGCGCCGCGCCGGCAAACGCCGGCCCGCCGAGACGACCAGGGCGCCCCTCGCGGGGCGCCTTTTTCGTTGCATTGCGGGGGTAAGGCCATCATCGCTCGCTTAGTTTGCTCACAAACTTCGTCATGGCCGGGCTTGTCCCACGGCTGTCCGGTTTAAATTTGATCAATACTGAGGCTCAACTGTCGCTGATCTTTGATGGTCGGCGGCGGTTTGAGCAGGGCGTCGATCG
>NZ_QYYD01000033.1 GCF_003591005.1 Rhodopseudomonas palustris | reverse complement strand
CGGGTCGCGGGCGTGGGGCGGCGGCTGTGCGGAGACGCCCCCTCACCCCACCCCTCTCCCCGCACGCGGGGAGAGGGAGCGGCCGCCGCCCGTTTCGTAACTAACAAGTCCTAGAGGAGACTCCGCCATGCCCCTCGACAAACCCTACACTGACGTACCCGGCACCACGATCTTCGACGCCGACATGTCGCGGATGGGCTATCATCTCAACCAGTTCTGCATGTCGCTGATGAAGGCCGAGAACCGCGCCCGCTTCAAGGCGGACGAGCGCGCTTATCTCGACGAGTGGGCGATGAGCGAAGAGCAGAAGCAGGCCGTACTTGACCGCGACCTCAACCGCTGCATCGCGCTCGGCGGCAACATCTACTTCCTCGCCAAGATCGGCGCCACCGACGGCAAGAGCTTCCAGCAGATGGCCGGCTCGATGACCGGCATGACCGAGGAAGAGTATCGCAACATGATGATCAATGGCGGCCGCTCGGCCGAAGGCAACCGCTACATCGGGGAGAAGAAGTAATGGCCCGCATCACCGCCAGCGTCTACACCTCGCATGTCCCCGCCATCGGCGCCGCGATCGACACCAAGAAGACCGGCGAGGACTATTGGAAGCCGGTGTTCAAGGGCTACGAGTTCTCCAAGCAGTGGCTGAAGAACGAGAAGCCCGACGTGATCTTCCTCGTCTTCAACGATCACGCCACCGCGTTCAGCCTCGACTTCATCCCGACCTTCGCGATCGGCACCGCGGCCGAATACACGCCGGCCGACGAAGGCTGGGGTCCGCGCCCGGTGCCGAAAGTGATCGGCCATCCGCGGCTCGCCGGCCACATTGCCCAGTCGGTGATCCAGGACGATTTCGACCTCACCATCGTCAACAAGATGGACGTCGACCACGGCCTCACCGTGCCGCTCAGCCTGATGTGCGGTGAGCCGCAGGCGTGGCCCTGCCCGGTGATCCCGTTCGCCGTCAACGTCGTGCAATATCCGGTGCCGTCGGGCCGGCGCTGCTACATGCTCGGCCAGGCGATCGGCAAGGCGATCCGCTCCTACGACGAAGATCTCAACGTGCAGATCTGGGGCACCGGCGGCATGAGCCACCAGTTGCAAGGTCCGCGCGCCGGCCTGATCAATCGTGAATGGGACAATGCCTTCCTCGACCAGATCATCAACGATCCGGATGCGCTGTCGAAGAAGCCGCATATCGACTACGTCCGCGAGGCGGGCTCCGAAGGTATCGAGCTGGTGATGTGGCTGATCGCGCGCGGCGCGATGGCCGACGCCACCGGCGGCCCGAAGCCCAAGGTCGCCCACCGCTTCTACCACGTCCCGGCCAGCAACACCGCGGTCGGCCATCTTATTCTGGAGAACGCCTGATATGGCAAAATCGATCAAGGTCGCGCTCGCGGGAGCGGGCGCGTTCGGCATCAAGCATCTCGACGGCATCAAGAACATCGACGGCGTCGAGGTGGTGTCGCTGATCGGCCGCCGGCTGGAGCCGACCCAGGAAGTCGCCAAGAAATACGGCATCGGTCACGTCTCGACCGAGCTCGCCGACGCGCTGGCGATCAAGGAGGTCGACGCGGTCATTCTCTGCACGCCGACCCAGATGCACGCCGAGCAGGGTATCGCCTGCCTCAATGCCGGCAAGCACGTCCAGATCGAGATCCCGCTGGCGGATTCGCTGAAGGACGCGCAGGCGGTGGTCGATCTGCAGAAGAAGACCGGCCTCGTGGCCATGGCCGGCCACACCCGCCGCTTCAATCCCAGCCATCAATACGTGCACAACAAGATCAAGGCCGGCGAACTGAACATCCAGCAGATGGATGTGCAGACCTACTTCTTCCGCCGCACCAACATGAACGCGCTCGGCCAGCCGCGCAGCTGGACCGATCATCTGTTGTGGCATCACGCCGCCCACACCGTCGACCTGTTCGCCTATCAGGCGGGCTCGCCGATCGTGAAGGCCAACGCCGTGCAGGGGCCGATCCATCCCGATCTCGGCATCGCCATGGACATGTCGATCCAGCTCAAGGCCGAAAACGGCGCGATCTGCACGCTGTCGCTGTCGTTCAACAATGACGGCCCGCTCGGCACCTTCTTCCGCTACATCTGCGACAACGGCACCTACATCGCCCGCTACGACGATCTGGTGAACGGCAAGGAAGAGAAGATCGACGTCTCCAAGGTCGATGTCTCGATGAACGGCATCGAGTTGCAGGACCGCGAATTCTTCGCCGCGATCCGCGAAGGCCGCGAGCCGAACTCGTCAGTCGCCCAGGTGCTGCCCTGCTACCAGGTGCTGCACGACCTGGACCGGCAGCTCGCCGAGGGCTGATTGACCAACCGACCTCTCCCCGTCATTGCGAGGAGCGCGGCGACGAAGCGATCCAGCCCGGTGCACGGCGGTGGATTGCTTCGGGGAGCTTGTCATCGGGCCGGCCAAAGGCCGGACCCGGTGGCTCGCAATGACCGGGGGTGCGTTTGCTTCTGCCGAATACGTGATACCGATCACACGTGCTGTTGAGTTTCCTCAGCGGAACCTTCGCTGCCCCGTTGGGGTTGTTCCTGCAGCGGCCGCGGTGCGGCCATATGAGGCGGAGGTTTCCGATGGTGAAGCGTAGCAATGGGCGATCGATCGGCGTGCGCGCCATGGCGATCGCGACGGTGGCGGCGATCGGGCTGGCCGGCGTGCAGCCGACCGCGGCGGTCGCCGCGCCGAAGTCCGAAAAATCCATGTCGCAGCACGACGTCACTGATTTCAGCGCCCGCAAGAAGCGCTATGTGCGTCGCGGCGGCGGCGGCAATGCCGCGGCGGCGGCCGCGTTCGCCGGCATTATCGGAACCGTCGGGGCGATCGCCGCCAGCCAGGCCCGCCGTGACTATTACGGCCCGGGATACTACGGGCCCGGCTACGGCTATTACGGTGGCCCGGCCTATGGCGGCTATCCGGGATACGGCTATTACGATCCGTATTGATACGATCAGAACTGATCACTTCGGCAAAACCAGGCGCGCTGAAACATCGCGGAGGCCACTTTGCGATGTTGTGCTGTGTTAACATCACTGCCATTTAGTTGCGCTAAGCTGCCCGGATGAACGATTCGGTCGACAGGCTCTACCAGGCCGTGCTTTCCGCGCGGGATCTCGATCCGGCGACGTCCCGGACCGCGAAGCTGTTCCGTGACGGCTCCGGCAAGATGGCCAAGAAGCTCGCCGAAGAGGCGATCGAGGTGGTCATCGACGCCGTCAATGGCGACCGCGACGCCGTGATTCGGGAAAGCGCCGACCTGATCTACAATCTCACGGTGTTGTGGGCTTCGGCCGGCGTCCGGCCTGAAGACGTCTGGCAGGAGATGGCCCGTCGCGAGACGCTGCTGGGGATCGCCGAGAAGCTCCCGAAGGCACGGGTCAAGACCGGCCCGCATCTCCCCAAATCACCTCCTAATGGGTTGCGGCGACCGATCGCCGAGCTGGACGCGGCCCGCGCGGCGCGAAAGCGGCGCTAAGCCGCGGCTTTGCGGCCGGTCGTCACATTTGCGGCATGGACAAAGCGCCGCCGGGATGGTTGATCCCCGCCCATGCTGAGACGAATCTACGACTGGTGCATCGACGCCGCCCATAAGCCCTACGCGCTGTGGATCCTCGGAATGGTCTCCTTCGCGGAGAGCTCGTTCTTTCCGATCCCGCCGGACGTGATGCTGATCCCGATGTCGCTGGCGCGGCCGGAGCGGGCGTGGTTCTACGCCGCGCTGTGCACCGTCACCTCGGTCGCCGGCGGCGTGGTCGGCTATCTGATCGGCGCCGTGCTGTACGATTCGGTTGGCCACTGGCTGATCCAGCTCTATGGCTATGGCGACAAGGTCGAGGCGTTCCGCGCCGGCTACGCCGAATGGGGCGCCTGGATCATCCTGCTCAAGGGTCTTACCCCGATCCCCTACAAGCTGGTGACGATCACCTCCGGCTTCGCCGGCTACGATATCTGGTCGTTCATCCTGTTCTCGATCATCGCCCGCGGCGGCCGGTTCTTCATCGTCGCGGTCGTGCTCAACCGCTGGGGCGACGTGATCCGCGAGCAGATCGAGAAGCGCCTGACGATGTGGGTGTCGCTCGCCGCCGTGCTGCTGGTCGCCGGCTTCGTGATTGCCGCCCGGCTGGTGTAGACCGCGCCTCAGCGGGCTTTGCGAGAGCTCTGCTCGGACGGATTCTTTAAAGCGCGCGGTGCGGTTTTCGCGGCCGTTTCGGCCGGCCCGCCGAGATGGCGGAAGTGCATGGTGTTTTCGATATGCCCGCGCATCGCCGCCGCGGCGGCGCGTTCGTCGCGCGCCTCCAGCGCATCGAGCACGCGGCCGATTTCCTCAACGGCGCTGCTGATGCGGGTGGGTGAGCCCTTGCTGGCGACCCGGATCCAGCGGACCTTGTCGACCAGATTGAGCAGCACCTCGGCCAGCACCTTGTTGGCGGCCGCCTGATAGATCGCCAGATGAAACTGTAGATCGAGCTCGAGATATTCGTCCATGCGGTCGGACGACACCCGCTTGCCGAGCGCCGCGAACGCCTTGCGGAAACGCGCGATCGTCGCCTCTTCCATCCGCGTCGCCGCGCGCCCGGCGAGATGCGCCTCCAGCAGCATCCGCGCTTCGAGGATCTCGGTGATTTCGACGTCGGAGAGGCCGCGGACGAAGGTGCCGCTCTGCGGCGAGATCTCGATCCAGCCTTCGCTCTGCAGCCGCGCAAAGGCGGTGCGGACCGGGGAGCGGCCGCAGCCGAGTTCGCTGGCGATCCGCACTTCGGAGAGCTTGTCGCCGGGCTGGTACACCAGTTCGGTGATCCGGCGTTTGATCTCGCGATAGATCAGAACGGCCCGGCCGTTGTCGTTCGTGAAGGTCGAAATCATGTCTGCGTCTTGCCCGGGAGGCTGCGATCACGCGTGACCAATACGCAATCGAGCGCAATGCAGCCGCTACCCTCCTCTAGCACGGCGAGCGGGTTGATCTCGACCTCCGCGATCTCGTCATTGAAGTCGACGATGAAGCGGGACAGCGCGCTGACTGCGCGGGCCACCGCCGCAATGTCTGCTTGCGGAGCGCCGCGGAAGCCGCCGAGCAGCTTGGCCACCTTGGTGGCGGCGATGGCTTCGAATGCAGCGGCCTCGTCGATCGGCGCGGCGCGGATGGCAACGTCCTTGTAGAGCTCGACCTGCACGCCGCCGGCCCCGACCACCACCAGCGGCCCGAATTCCGGATCGATCCGGGCGCCGACAAAGATCTCGCCGACCGAGGCGACCTGCTGCTGCACCAGAAAGCCGAGCACGTCCGCGGCCGGAAACGCCGCCAGCGCAATCTGCATGGCGTCGAGCGCGCGCCGCAGGTCAGCGTCGGAGCGGAGCCCGACCTTGACCAGCCCGGCGTCGGACTTGTGCAGCACATTGCTGACCAGCCCCTTCAGCACCACCGGGTAGCTGATTTCGGCGGCCGCACGCAGCGCCTCGTCGGCCGTCGCCGCGAGCCAGTCGCGCGGGCCGCGGACGCCGTAGCTGGCCAGCACCTCGCGCGCTTCGTGCTCGGCGGCGAGCCGATCGGGCGGCACCGCCGCCAGCGCGGCGCGCGCCGGCCTGGCCTCGGCGGCGACCGCCGCGGCGGGCGCCGGCAGCGGCGTCGTCGCCCATTGCAGATAGCGCGAGATGGCGGACAGCCCGGTGCCGGTGCCGCGCAAATATGGCACCTGCAGCTTGTCGGCCATTGCCTGCAGCGTCGGGTGCGGCTGATCGGAGACATTCGACAGCGCGACGAATGGCGTGCCCGCCGCCGCGGCACCCGTGGCGATCGACTCCAGCAGCGTGGCATAGCGCCCGGCCTGCTGCGCGCCGAGCCCGCCGGGCGCGTCCTGAAACAGCACCAGCGCGCCGACATCCGGCTGCGCGGCGATCGCTTCCGCACACGTCATCGCGACCTTGGGGTCGTAGATCCCGGCCCAGGTCAGATCGAGCGGGTTGGAGACATGGGAGAACGCCGGCAGCACCGCGGCGATCGTCTCGGCGGCCGGGCCGAGCGCGGCGAAGCCGATGTCGAGGTCTTCTGCGGCGTCGTGCACCAGTGCGATCTCGCCGCCTGATACCGAGAGGCCGCCGAGCTGCCGCCCGGTGGGCCGCACCCGCATTTTGGATGCCAGCAGCGTCGTCTCGATCAGTTCGTCGAGCGAACGCATCTGGATGGCGCCGGCCGCGCGCAGCGCCGCGTCGCAGGCCTCGTCGCTGCCGGCGATCGCGCCGGTATGCGCCAGCACCGCGGCCTTGCCGAAGGTCGAGCGGCCGCTCTTGAGCACGATCACCGGCTTGTCGGCCGCGCGCGCCCGGCGCACCGCGGCCATGAACGCCGCCGGCCGTTTGATCTGCTCGGCAAACACCAGGATTGTGGTGACGTCTGGATCGTCGACCACCGCCTCGATGTAGTCGGCCGCGGTGGTCACAGCCTCGTTGCCGGTGGTGATGATGTGGCTGAAGCCGAGGCCGCGCGCCGAATTTAACAGCGCGATGCCGATCGACCCGCTCTGCACGATCGCCGCGACGCCGCCGCGCTGCACGTGATCGGGCAGCGACGTCCCGAACAGCGCGCTGCGGCTGGTAAAGCTTAGCAGCCCCAGGCAGTTTGGCCCGCACACCGCAAGATCATGCGCCTCGGCGACGTCGACCAGCGCGCGCTGCGCCGCCGCGCCGTCGCGGCTCTCGCCGAAGCCGCTCGACAGAATGGCGAGCGCGCCCGCCTGTTTGTTCGCAGCCTGCCGCGCGACGTCGATCACCGCCTCGGCCTGAACCGCGACGAACACCGCGTCGACAGCGCCGGGGATCTCGGCGAGCGACGGATAGGTGGTGCGGCCGAACAGCGTCGGCGCGCGCGGATTGACCAGATGCACATCCCCCGCGTAGCCGACGAAGTCCAGCGCCTTGAAGGCGTTGTAGCCCGGCCCGACTTTCTCGGAGGCGCCCACGATGGCGATCGACGCCGGCGCCAGCAGACTCCGGATGCCCATCAGCGCGCTCCGAAGTTCGGCTTCCGCTTTTCGACGAAGGCTTTCGGCCCCTCATGCGCGTCCGGATGTGCGAACACCCGGTCGCAGATCTCGACTTCGAAATCGACCATGTCGCTCCAGCTTTCGCGGGAATTGAAGGCGATCGCCTCGCGCGTGGCGCGGATCGCGAACGGCGACGCGGTGGCGACGCGCTGCGCCGCGATCATCGCTTCCTTCTCCAGATCGGCGCGCGGCACCACCTTGGTGACCAGGCCGAAATCGTACGCGGTCTTGGCGTCGAAGTCGTAGCCGAGCAGCAGGATGTCGAGTGCGCGGTTGCGTCCGACGTAGCGCGGCAGCCGCGTCAGTCCCATGCCCCAACTCGGCACCATGCCGATATACGCGTCCGCAGCCCGGAACACGGTGTCGTCGGCGGCAATTCGCAAATCGCAGGCCCAGCCGATCGCGGTGCCGCCGCCGATACAATAGCCGTGGATCGCCGCGATGATCGGGACCGTGAAGTTTTCGAGGCGATTGAGCGTCTTGCGACCGAGTGCCTGAAACGCTCGCGAGCCTTCCGGCGTGCCGAAATCGGCCTCTTCGCGCAGATCACCGCCAGCGCAGAACGCCCGGTTGCCGGCGCCGGTGAGGATGACACAGCGGGTTTCCTTGTCCTGCTCGATCTCGTCGAGCCGCGCGTGCAGCGCGTTCATCAGCTTGGTCGAGGCCGCATTCACCGGCGGATTGTCGAGCGTCAGGATCGAGACGGCACCTTGCATGTCGAGTCGCACGAGGGAGTTTGTCACAGTCGGGTCCTTGTTGGTGATGTTGTCAGTTGGAGCCGGATCGGATGTCGGGCTTGGCCCAGAACACCAGGCGCAGGTGCAAATAGCGGATCAGCGCGTAGAGAATGATGCCGACGAAGGCGAGGATCAGCAGCACCGCGAACATCCCGGCGATGTCCATGTTGTAGTTGAGCTGCAGCAGCAGATTGCCGAGGCCGCGATCGGCGCCGATGAACTCGCCCACCAGCGCGCCGGTGATGCTGAGCACGATGCCGACATTGAGGCCGGCGAAGATGAACGGCAGTGAGTTGGGAAATACCACCATGCGAAACTGCTGCCAGCGCGACGCCACCAGCGAGCGCATCAGATCGAGCTTGTCGGCTTCGACCGTCGAGAAGCCGACGATGGCGTTGATCAGCACTGGGAAGAACGAGATCACCGCGGCGATCAGCACCTTGGATTCGATGCCGATGCCGATCCACACCACGATCAGCGGCGCCACCGCGACCTTCGGCAACGCCTGCAGGCCGACCAGATACGGCATCAGCGCGCGCTCGATGATCACCGAGCGGGTGACCAGAAAGGCGAAGAAGATCGCGCTGATCGAGCCGACCACGAAGCCACCGAGCGCTTCGAACAGCGTGATTAGGAAATTCTCGATCAGCAGGCCGCGGGTTTGCAGCATCCACAGCGAGCGCAGAATCTCGCTGGGTGTCGGCAGCAGCAGCTTGGACACCCCCATCGCGGCCGGGACGTACTCCCAGATCAGCACGATGATGGCTCCCGCCAGCAGCGGAAGGCCCTGACGTTCCAGGATGCCGGCCAAACGGCGGTTCATGGCGCGCTCCTCATCTGGATCAGGCGGCCGGCACGGCCGTGAAGTGACCGCGCAGCCGCTCGGCCAGCGCCACGAAGGTCGGGTCGGAGCGGGTCGCGGCCGAGCGCGGCCGCGCGATCGGCACGTCGATCACTTCACGCACGAAGCCCGGCCGCGGCGCGAACACCGCGACCTTGTCGGACAAGAGCAGCGCTTCCTCGATCGAATGCGTGACCAGCACCACGGTCTTGCGGCTGGCTTCCCAGATCCGCAGCAATTCGAGATTCATCGCCTCGCGGGTCAGCGCGTCGAGCGCCCCGAACGGCTCGTCCATCAACAGGATGCGGGGGTCGTGCATCAGCGCCCGGGCGATCGCCGCACGCTGCCGCATGCCGCCGGACAGCTCATCCGGATAGCGGTCGCCGAAGCCACCGAGGCCGACCAGTTCGAGCAGTTCGCCGGCGCGGCGCTTGGTGGTGGCGGCGTCGAGCTTCATCACTTCAGCCGGCACCGTGACATTCTGCAGGATAGTCCGCCACGGCAGCATCACCGGGCTTTGAAACACCAGCCCGATATCGCGCCGCGGTCCGTTGACGGACGCGCCGTCGATCCGGATCGCGCCCGCGGATGCGGTCTCCAGCCCGGCGATCATCCGCAGCAGCGTGCTCTTGCCGCAGCCCGATGGGCCGACGATGCAAATGAACTGATTGGCGGCGACGCCGAGCGAGGTGTCCGCCAGCGCGACCAGCGAGGTGCCGGAGCGCGAGCGGAACTCCTTCTTGACGTCGCAGACGTCGATCAGCGGTGACGGCGACGCCGTCACCGATAGGCCTCGGCCTTGCGGGCGATCGCCGCCTTGTCGAAGTGATCGATGCGGTCGACGAACGCGTTGGTGTAGTATTCGCTGACGTCGGGTTTGGCGTTGATCATGCCGACATCGAAGAAGAATGCCTGCGTCGATTTCCATTCGTCCGCCGTGAAGGCGCCGAACCGGGGATCGGCGCGGCCGTCGAGCTTGTACTTGGCGATGCGCGATTCCAGCACGTGCACCGCTTCGCGCAGGGCCTGGTCTTCGGGGATGTTGGCGGGCTTGGAGGCCGGATAGCGCGCCCAATGCAGCCGCACCGCCGCTTCGGGATTGGCCAGCGTGAATACGACGCTCTTGGCGATGCCTTCGGCGAAACCGACGACGGCGTCGGGTTTGTCCTTGATGAACGCGCCGTTGCCGATCAGCATGATACTCAGCAGCTTCGAGGTGCCTTCGGTCTCGAAATGGCGGAACTGGAAGCCGGAGTTTTCCAGGATGGCGTAGGCCCAGTCCCACATCGCGATGGCGTCGACCTGATTGGCCTTCAGCGCCGCGGCGGATTGTGGCCCAAGCCCGATCGGCAGCCATTTGACGTCCTTCTCGGGATCGAGGCCGATGCCGCGCAACATCGCCTTGGCGACCGCGGTGGCGCCGCTCGACAGGCTGACGACACCGATGGTCTTGCCCTTGAGATCGGCGAGGTTCTGTACCGGGCTCTGCTTCACCACCGCGATGGTGTAGATCGCCTCGCGCGCGTGATTGTAGACCGCCTTGATATCGGCGCCGCCTTGCCGCCCGACCAGCAGCGCTTCCGGGCTTGCCATGGTGAATTCGGCCGAGCCGGAGATCACCACCTGGGTGGCGCCGGTCGAGCCGTTGAACGGCGTCACCGTCACATCGAGCCCGGCGTCCTTCCAGAACCCCAGCGCCTCCGGCACCGAGGAATGCGGCGCCTCGGCGACGCCGGGACTTGGCGAAGTGAGCAGATAGCGGATCTTGGTCTGGGCCGCGGCCGGCTGCGCCAGCAGCATCGCAGCAAGAGCCAACCAGGCAGTTCGAGCAAACACCGACATTCGACATGCTCCTAGGACTGAACTGCAAGGAGCCTACCAGTTAACTAGCTAACCAGTTTGCGCGAAGATTCCCCAGCGGTTGCCGGATAAGGCGCCAGCGTCATCGGCGCAGCGTGCCGCCCGCGGCGGGGTGCGGCATTCGGGTGCAAGCTGTTGACGGGGCTGGCCGTTGTGACGCCGATCATGAGGGCCGGGCCGACCAGCGGCTTCCCTGTAGCGACGCGCCAAGTGATCAAACCACGGGCAGGCCAGCCCCCATGGCACACTCGCTTTACGCCGCGAGGTACGAATCGCGAGCGGTTACACGCGTGCGATGCCCGGTCGATTCGCCAAGGGGATGGCGATGCGTGATGCGGACGCCGACCAGAGGTTTTCCTCGCGCGACGACGCGATTGCCTTCACCCTGTCAACGCATCCGCGTATGCTGCGGGAATGCTGCAATCAGTATCGTGTCGCTCGCTTGTCCGTGTTCGCGGCGCCGTTCTGGCTGCGCTGATGCTGGCGAGCGCTGGCGGGCCGACTCCTGCGTCGGCGCAGCCGTCACCACCCGCGATCGGTCCGCCGCCATCTCCGCCCGAAGCGCCGCAGTCGCGTGAAAACCCGGGACTGGTGAATGAGCTCGGCAAGCTGCTGAAAGACTCCGGTTCGCTGCTGAAAGACCCCGGCGCGCTGCTGCCGAGCTTTGTTCGGCCGAACAGCAAGCCCGATGCGCCGGCTACGGTGGCGGCACCGCCCGCGCCCGCCGCTCAACCCGCGCCCCCAGCGCCAGCCCTCCCTGCGCAGCCGGCCCCGACTGCGCCGGCCCCGTCAGCCTCGCCGATCATCCCGGCGATGATCGACGGGCGCCAGGTCTGCCCCAGCACCGCGTCCAGCGCGGCCGACTGCGCCGCGGCAGCGACCATGCTGTGCCGGACCAAAGGCTATCAGCAGGGCCGCAGCCTGGCGGTCGATGCCACCGAGAAGTGCTCCGCGAAGCTGCTGATTCCCGGCCGCCGCCGCGAGCCAGGCGATTGCCGCACCGAAAATTTCGTCACACGGGCTTGGTGCCAATAGGCGGGCGCCGCGTTTTCGCACTTGCGTCGAGCGGCTACAATTTCAGCAAAATCCGTCTTGCGAGCGTGTTCCTCCCTTGCTTTTGTGTCGCCGCGGTTGCACCGCCAAACACAACAAGAGGAGACTTCCCGGATGCCGATGCCTGCGTTGTTCAAGGGCCGCCTGTCGATCCCGGTGATCGGCTCGCCGCTGTTCATCATTTCGACGCCCGATCTGGTGATCGCGCAATGCAAGGCCGGCGTGGTCGGCTCGTTCCCGTCGCTCAATGCCCGCCCGGCGGCGCTGCTCGACGAATGGCTGCATCGCATCAAGGAAGAGCTCGCCGCCCACGACAAGGCGCATCCGGACCGCCCCTCGGCGCCGTTCGCCGTCAACCAGATCGTGCACAAATCCAACAACCGGCTCGATGCCGATCTGGCGCTGTGCGAAAAGCACAAGGTGCCGATGCTGATCACCTCGCTCGGCGCCCGCGAGGAGCTGAACCAGGCCGCGCACAACTGGGGCGGCATCGTGTTCCACGACGTCATTAACCAGCGCTTCGCCCACAAGGCGATCGAAAAGGGCGCCGACGGCCTGATCCTGGTGGCGGCCGGTGCCGGCGGCCATGCCGGCATGCAGTCGCCTTTCGCCTTCGTCACCGAAACACGGTCCTGGTACGACGGCCCGATCGCGCTGTCGGGCGCCATCGGCAACGGCCGGGCGATCCGCGCCGCCCGCGTGCTCGGCGCGGACTTCGCCTATATCGGCTCGGCCTTCATCGCCACCACCGAGGCCAATGCAGTGCCGCGCTACAAGGAGATGATCACCACCTCCGGCGCCGACGACATCGTGTACTCCAATTTGTTCACGGGCGTGCACGGCAACTATCTGAAGCCGTCGATCCTCGCGGCCGGCATGGACCCGGACAATCTCGAACAGTCCGATCCGTCGAAGATGAATTTCGGCACCGACGACTCCGGCGAGCGCGCGAAGCCCAAGGCCTGGAAGGAAATCTGGGGCGCCGGCCAGGGCATCGGCAGCATCACCGGCATCACCCCGGTGTCCGAACTCGTCGCCCGCTTCAAGCACGAATACGACGCCGCCATCGACCCGCCGCTGGCGTAGTTCGCTACTCTTCCGCCTCTCCGTCATTGCGAGGAGCGAAGCGACGAAGCAATCCAAGCCACACACTGCGGCGCTGGATTGCTTCGCTTCGCTCGCAATGACGGGGTGAGTGCTTCGATCTCTTGCTTGATGCTCCCGGATAAAACCATGGACGCGATCTTCCGTATCGACGGCAATGCAATCGAGACCAGCGGCTACGCGGCGGGGCCGTGGGATCCGACGATGCAGCATGGATCGCCGCCCTCTGCCCTCGTGGCGCATCTCGCCGAGCAGATGCCGACGCCCTCACCGATGCATGTGGTACGGGTGACGGTCGATCTGCTGCGGCCAGTCCCGGTCGGCCCGCTGACCTACGAGACCGAGGTGCTCCGCGAGGGGCGTAAGATCCAACTCTGCGGCGTGCGGCTGAAATCGAACGGCGTGGTGGTGGTGAACGGCACCGTGCTGAAGGTGCGCAACGCCTCCCCGCGCCTTCCCGATCACGTCGAGCATCCGGCGCTCGACGTGCCGCTGCCCGATGCCTGCCCGCCGCTCGACGTCGGCTATACCCGCAACCCGTTTGTCGGCTGCATGTCGCTGCGCAAGGTGAAGAACGGCTTCGGCTCGATCGGGCCCGGCGCCACCTGGTATCGGGCCGACCGGCCGCTGATCGAGGGCCAACCGACCTCGCAGCTGATGCGCGCGGTGATCGCGTCGGACTTCAGCAACGCGACCTCGTCGGTGCTCGACTTCCGGCAATGGACCTTCCTCAACGCCGACCTCAACGTCTTTCTGGCGCGCCAGCCGGTCGGCGACTGGATCCTGCTCAACTCGGAGATGTGGCTGGGACCCGACGGCGCCGGCACCGCGGCATCGCGACTCGCCGACCAGCACGGTTACTTCGGCCGGGCGATCCAGAACCTGGTGATCGAGCAGCGCTGAGCGCAGCGGCGCGGCGACATGCTTAAGCGCGTATTAACCATCCTGGCGCCAACTATGGGCCTGCCGCGTTGCGGCGGCCTCCTCAAGAAGCAGCCGCGCCGGCACCACCCGATCAAGTGGACGCCGCCATGCTGCTTTCGGACAAGACCCCCGCTTCGCTCGACGAGATCAGGCACCGCGTGGCGCGGGCGCTGAATCGTCATCCGCTGTGCCGCGACGTGCGGTTCGAGATCGTCGCCACCCCGCGCACCCGCAGGGGCGGCAACTGGACCATCACCATCCAGTCGGTGGCGCCGGACGCGCTGTGGGAAGCCTCGGAGATCGTCTCCGACATCCAGGATGCCTATGAGCTGAGCGTCGCGGCCTGACGAACGACGCAGCGCCTCGAGCACCCCGCGCCCAGCCGGGCGCCCGACCGTTTCCCCTCGGCACCATCCCAAGTGCCGGGGCCATATTTCTTCTGCATTTATGAGCGAGACATGCGGCCGCTCGCGACGGAGACCATCTTGACCAAAGCAGCGACCCTTCTGGCCATGTTATGCATGCTGATCGCCGGCACCGCGGCCGCGACGATCCTGACACGCGAAAGCGTGCCGCCTGCCGGTGTGTCCCTGGCGGACACCGCGACCCTGATTCCGGTGTCGAACCGCGAAGCCAAGACCGACAAGCTGCTGGCTGCCGCCGCCGAGGACGATACGACCGGTTCCGCGGCCGACACCAACGCGACCGACGAAGCCGCTCCGGCGCCGGACGCCCCGACACAGGCCAGCGCGGACGAGCCGGTCGAGGTGCCGACCAAGCCAATTCAGCTCGCTTATGCTGCAACCGACGACGCCGGTGCGGCGATCCCGATGCCCGAGCCCCGCGCCAAGGCCGCCGAGCCCGCCACCAAGCTGCCCCCGGTGATCGCCACCGCGCCGGTGCAGAAGCCGAAACCCGCCAAACCGAAGCCGCCGGCGCTGCTCAGCGACGCGCAGATTTCGCAGCTGAAGGGCCGGCTGAACCTGTCGTCGTCGCAGGAATATTATTGGCCGTCGGTCGAGCAGGCGCTGCGCGCCATCGGCCGCAAGCTGCAGGCTTCCCGCTACGTCGCCGAGAACGGTCCGCCGCCGATCGATCCGGATAGCTCCGAGGTGCAGCAGCTGAAATACGCGGCGATGCCGCTGCTGTTCCAGATGCGCGAAGACCAGAAGCAGGAAGTCCGCAAACTCGCCCGCGCCATGGGCCTGGAGCAGGTCGCCCAGGCGATCTGACAGACAGGTCGGATCGGTGGATCGGATCGACGACGGTGCGCTGTGGCATATGCTCCACGCTCCGTTATTCCGGGGCACGCGCAGCGCGAACCCGTAATGGCAAACGCCTGGATGGCGGAAAGACGTCGCGCGCGGTTTCACCTCGGCCGGGATGGTTCCGGTTCGTCCGGCATGTCGCGGTCGAGCCAGCCCGGGGCGCGACCGGGAACGCGTTCGAGGCCGTCGACCAGATGGTCGACCCAACTGCGGTCGACGAACGGCAGCCAGTCGAGATAGCGCCGGGAGAAGTTCGGCTTGGCCGCGACCAGCTCATCGGCGGCGGCCGCCGCGGCGGCCGGGTTGCCGCTGCGAACCAGGGCATTGATCTTGAGCACGTGCGCGTACCAGTAGGCCGGCCGGCGTGTCAGTGCCAGCGACGCGTGCTCGATCGCCTCGGCCCAGTGCCCGAGCATCGTGTGGGCAAGTGCTAGTTCGCCGAGCGCATAGAAGATGTTGGGATCGTTGGAGCTGAGCCGCAGCGACGCCTTGAGATGGTCGATCGCCCTGGAGGGCTCGCCGGCCAGATTGTAGCAGCCGCCGAGCTGCGCATGCGCCAATGCCAGGCTCGGGTTCAGCGAAATTGCGTGCTGCAGCAACGCCTTGGCCTCGTCGTGATGACGTAGCCACATCTCGGCGATACCGGCCAGCATGAAGCCGCGCCCGTCTTCCGGGTCGGCGAGGGTAGCCTGCTGCGCCAGCCTGCGCATGCGCAGCACCTCATCCTGCGACTGCCGTCCGGCCCAGATCGACCACGCCAGCGCCGAGGTGGTCTGGATCAACGCTTCCGGCGAAGTCGGATCGAGCGCCAGCGCTTCGGCGAACAGCTTCTGGGCCATCTCGGAATCGGCCCGGGTCAGGCGATTGAGATGCCAGCGACCGCGCCAGATCAGGTCGCTGACGCCGAGCGGGTCGTGACGCTTGTTGCGAATGCGAATCTGTTCGGCATGTTCGATCCGGCTCTCGAGCTGCGCCACCAGCTCGTTGACGAACTGCTCGAGCTCGTCGCGCAGCGCCGGTGATTGCAGCGTGAACCGCCGCGACCAGATCGCATAGCCGGTGGTGGACTCCGACAGGCTGGCCGAAACCCCGAACGACTCGTAGGTACGGTACAAATGGCCCTCGATCAGATAATACGCGCCGAGCCGCTGACCGATCAGCTTGCGGTCGATCGTGTCCGCAAACGAGAAGCTCGAACTGCGCGCGATCACCGGCAACCACCGCACCCTCGACAGTCCAACGATTAGTTCCTCGCTGATGCCTTCGGCCAGATAGTCCAGCGCCTCATCGCCAGTCACATTGATGAAGGGCAGCACCGCGATCGCCTGGTTGCCCGTGAATCCGATCGGCGGCTGGCTGGTATCAAGGATGGATCTCGGCAGTGCGTTGGGCAGCCTGATGCCTGGCGCGGCGCTCGGCGCACGTAGCAACGTAGCGCGCTGCTCGCGTAGCCAGTCACGGAAGCCGGCCTCGCCAGGAATATCCAGGCCTTCGAGGAATTCGCCGGCCAAACGCGGATCGATGTTGTCGTCGAGCGCGTCGACGTGAATCCGATCGAGCCGCAGGCGAACGCGATCGCGCTCGCTGACCAGCAATTCGACGTCACTGCCGTTCAGGAGCTTTCGCAGATTGGAGAGTTCGCGACGCAAGCTGCCAGCGGCCTCGACATGGCGCCGGCTGCCCCACAGCCGATCCTGCAGCCAGCCGCGAGTTCGCTCCCCGTTGCGCGACATCGCCAGCATGGCGATGACCGCCGCCCCCTTCTTGCTGGAAATCTCGATGCGCTCGCTGCCCCGAACCAGCGTGAACCGCCCCAACAAGGTCAGTTTGAGGCGCGCAGACTCTCCCGTCATGCTTTCCGTCACCCGAACTCAACTCAGAATAGCATTTTTCACGCCAGTATCACGCGATTTTCACGCGAGGCAGTCCGACGATAAGCAGACGAGAGGGGTCGCGATAAGGAAAATGCACCCGTGCTTTTCCGCACGATGAAATTTGCTGGAGAGCTCGGAAGCCGCCGGTCATCGGGACGAGGCCCCAGGCCGCACATACGAGTAGTTCGCATGATGACTTGCGGCGAAGAGCAGGCGGGTTGGTGAAATGGTAGGGGTAATGGGACCAGAATTCCAGCAGGAAATTCTGTTTGCATTGGGTGGCGGCGACTCGCGAATTCGTATCGCTATTTTGGACGGGCCGGTCGACAGGACGCACGATTGCTTCCGCGGTGCGCGGCTGGTGCCACTCGATACCCCCGCCTCGGCGCAGGGCGGAGACGGTCCGGCAGCCGCGCAGGGAACACATATCGCCAGTCTCATCTTCGGCCAGCCCTGTAGCTCTGTCGAAGGTGTGGCGCCGCTGTGCCGCGGGCTGATCGCGCCGATCTTTCGCGGCGACCGGCTCGGCGCGAGGCAGTCGGATTTGGCCCACGCGATCGGGATGGCGCTGGATCACGACGCGCATGTCATCCATGTCAGTGGCGGCCTGCTCGAAGGTCGGCAGCCCATCGCCGAACTGATCGAAGCGGTGCAGCGTTGCAATGAGCGCAACGTGCTGATCGTAGCCGGAGGCGGCCGGGATGGTTGCGGCAGCCTGTTGCGCCGGAGCGGCGCCACGCGGCTGCTGCCCGTCGGCGCGATCGATCGCCGCGGCCGGCTGATCGGGGGCGGCGATCCCAGCTTGCGTGAGCTCGGCATCGCGGTGCCGAGCACCGCGGTTCGGGGCGCGGAGCTGGAGGGGGGGAGGGGGGAGCGACGCGGCGCAAATTACGCTGCCGCTCTGGTCGCCGGCGTTGCGGGCTTGCTGCTCGGGGCGCAAACCCAGCATGGCTCGAACCCCGATCCGGGCGCAGTCGGCGAGGCGATGCTGACCAGCGCCACGCCGCGCATGGCCCCCCGCACCTCCGAATGCCAGCGCGCCTGGATCGGCCGTGCCAACATCGAAGCCGCGGCGGCGCGCCTCGGAGTGCTTCAGGACGGTGCGGCTGCGCCGGCCGGTCTGTGGCATCGGCCGCAGACAAGCTTCCGATGGGCAGATTACGCTGCATTCCGGCCGCGGGCCTGACCCTGCCACCACGTCTCCAGCGCCTCCGCGTCCGGCGGCAGGGACACCGACAGGCCGCCGGCGAAATCCTCCCAGACGGCTTCTGCCTTCGGCGTCACCACGCAGGCGACCGGCACCCCGGCCGCCACCGCGGCCTGAAATGCCGACATCAGGCCGCCGCGCTGCGCTTCCTGGCCGCCGAACCGGCTGAGCACCACCAGCTCCGGCTTGCCGGCGAGTGCGCGCTCGACCGCGCCGGCCGCGAGTGCCAGCGACGACGAGTTGAGATTGCAGGCTTGCGATCCCGAGCCGAGATCCTGGTGCATCGCGTAGCGGTCGCCCGTGGCAACGTCGATCAGTTCGCTGCGGCACTCGCAGCCTTCGTGACCACCCTCACCATGGCCTCCTCCACCGTGACCACGGCCGGTGTCCTCCGGCGGCACGATGACGCCGACCACGGCGACGCCCTCGGCCTTGCGGCGCAGCGCGAAGGCGGTGAGCACATCGGCGGCCGGCGTGCCGGGCCCGCCGCGCACCGCCGCGATGGCCATCGATTGACTGCTTTGCAACGACATTGTCTCATCTCCTTCAACACGCCCGGACGCACGACGTCGCAGTCCCGACACGATTGGTAATCGTGTAGTTGACCGGACAGCTCATTGTCGCGCTGCAGGACGCTATGCGAAGGGCGTGCCGTGGCGGCAGCGCGCTGCGCTCCCTGTTATTTCGACGGTTCGCTGTTATTATTGCGCTCCGGCGCCAGCGCGACGCCCTTGACCTGCGCGAACACATCGAGGCCCTCTGCGAGTTGCAGTTGATCCCAGGAGCGCCGCGTCACCCGCGCCAGCAACCGTACGCCGCTGCCATCCGGTCCAAGAGCCAGCACAACCAGCACTTCGTTAGGCCCGACCGGCGAGTTCGAGACGATGCGGACCGACAGCGTGTTGAGGATCGAGGTGTCGCGCGGCGCCGCGCGTGACAGGCTGACGTCGCCGGCCGCGATCCGAATCCGCCGCCGCTCGCCGGCCGTCATCGGGCTGGACGGCACCAGCAGCCGGCCGCCATCGAGCCGCAGCGTCAGCAGGCCGTACGTCGGATCGTAAGCTTCGGCGATCGCCTCGACGTTCACGGCGGCATCGCGCGCGGTCGCCAGCGGCAGCGCCGGATTGCTCTGCAGTTCGGTCAGCGGCCCGACCCCAATGACCCGGCCGCTCCGCATCAGGATCAGATGGTCGGCCAGCCTTTCGATTTCGGCGATGTCGTGACTGACATAGATCACCGGCAGCGCCAGACGGGCGTGTAGCCGCTCCAGGAACGGCAGGATCTCGTCCTTGGTGAGCCGGTCGAGCGCCGACAGCGGCTCGTCCATCAGCAACAATTTCGGCTGTGACAGCAGCGCGCGGCCGATGGCGACGCGCTGGCGCTCGCCGCCCGACAGATTGCGCGGCGCGCGCGGCAGCAGCCGGGCGAGACCGAGCAGTTCGATCACTTCGTCGAACGCGATGTCGCCGGGCAGCGGGCCCGCTCCGCGCTTCGGGGCGCCGTACAGCAGATTGGCGTTCACATCGAGATGCTGAAACAGGCTGGCTTCCTGAAACACGTAGCCGATCGGCCGCTGATGCGGCTTCAAAAACGTGGTGGCGTCCTGCCAGACGTCGCCGTCGACCTCGCACAGGCTGCCGGGCAGGTGCTGCAATCCGGCGAGACAGCGCAGCACCGTAGACTTGCCGCAGCCGGACGGACCGAACAGGCCGGTGATGCCGGCCGCCGGCACGCTGAACGATGCATCGAGCGCGAAGCCGCCGAGCCGGCCGCGGAATTCGCCCCGAATGCTGCGCGGTGCGGTCGCCCTCATTGGCGGATCCGCGCGGTGCGCTTTTCCAGCATCATCATGGTGAGGATCACCACGAAGGCGAACGCCGCCATGCCGCCGGCCAGGATATTGGCCTCGCGCCATTGCGAGGTTTCGACATAGTCGTAGATCGCCACCGACAGCACCTTGGTGCGTCCCGGAATATTGCCGCCGATCATCAGCACGATGCCGAACTCGCCGACGGTGTGGGCGAAGCCGAGCACCGCGCCGGCCAAAAACCCCGGCCGCGCCAGCGGCACCGCCACGGTCCAGAAAGCCTTCAGCGGCGAAGCGCGCAGCGTCGCGGCGACTTCCAGCGGCCGGTCGCCGATCGCATCGAAGGCGTTGCGGATCGGCTGCACCACGAACGGCATCGAATAGATCACCGAGCCGAACACCAGGCCGCCGAAGGAAAACGCCAGCGTTCGCCCGCCCCACAGCGACGCCAGCGCACCGCCCGGCCCGTCCGGTCCCATCAGCACCAGGAGATAAAAGCCCAGCACCGTCGGCGGCAGCACCAGCGGCATCGCCACGATCGCAGCGACGCCTTCCTTCCAGGCCGCCTTCGACCGCGCCAGCCACCACGCGATCGGCGTGCCGACGATCAGCAGAATCACCGTGGTGATCACCGCCAGCTCGATCGTGAGCCAGACCGGCTGCCAGATGTCGGGAGGGAGACTATGCATACGTGCGCTTCACACAATATTCATGACGACAAATGGCCTACCCCCGTCATTGCGAGCGAAGCGAAGCAATCCAGAGTGCAGTGCACTGCGCTGGATTGCTTCGTCGCTTCGCTCCTCGCAATGACGGGGAGAGTTCATGGTGCGCGTCAGCTCGCCTTGCCGGGCGGGACTTCGTAGCCGTACTTCTCGATGATGGCGCGCGACTCCTGGCTCTTGAGGAAGTCGACGAAGGCCCTGGCGGCGGCATTGGCTTCGCCTTTCTTCAGCAGCACGGCATCCTGGGTGATCGGCTTGTACAGGTTCTGCGGCACCAGCCAGCGCGAGCCGTCCTTGTCGTTGATCACTTGCGACAGCGCCACGAAGCCGACTTCGGCATTGCCGGTTTGCACGAACTGATAGGCCTGGGTGATGTTAGCGCCCTCGACCAGCTTCGGCTTCAGCTCGGCATCGACCTTCAGCGCCTGCATGGTCTCGACCGCGGCGGCACCGTAGGGTGCGGCGACCGGGTTGCAGATCGACACCTTGGCGAACCTGGCGTCCTTCAGCGTCTCCTCGCCCTTCACCACGCCCGGCGACTTGCTCCACAGCACCAGCTTGCCGATCGCGTAGGTGAACACGCTGTCCTTCATGCCGAGCCCGTCATCGGCAAGCTTTTTCGGCCGCGCCGAGTCGGCCGACAGAAACACTTCGAACGGCGCATCCTGGGTGATCTGGGTGTAGAATTGTCCGGACGAGCCGAACGACAGCACCAGCTCGTGGCCGGTTCTGGATTTGAACGCCGCCGCGATCTCCTTCACCGGCTCGGTGAAATTCGCCGCCACCGCGACATTGGCGGAGCCGGCGAACGCGGAGCTGGCGGACAGCGCGGCGGTGAAGGCGCCGAACAGCGCGAGTTTGAGGACGTGCTTCAAGGCATGGCTCCTGTTAGTTGTCGGAAAACTCTCAGCGTCATTGCGAGCACCCGGATCGGCGCTTCGCGCCGTCCGAGTACAGGCTCCACGAAGCAATCCAGCGCCGTGCACTGAGCTGGATTGCTTCGTCGCTTCGCTCCTCGCAATGACGCGGATGCATGTGATCAATCGATCGCCAGAATGACATGCGCGGCGTCGAACAGTGCGCAGGCGGGGTCGCCCGGCGACAGTTTCATGTCGATGGCGCTGCGTGCAGTGATCGAGGCGGAGAGTGTCTTGTCGTCGCCGATGTCGAGCACGATCTCGGCATTGACGGCGGAGATATCGGCGCGTCGCACCGTGCCGCGGACGCAGTTGCGCGCCGACACCAGCGGCGCTTCGGCGCCGGGCGAGATCAGCACGAACGGCGCCTTGATCAGCACGATCGCCTCGCGGCCGACGACGAGGCCGAGGCTGCGAACGCTTTCGCTGGTGAGCAGCGCGTAGATCGTGGTGTCGGCCGACACCGCGACCGCGACTTCGGCGCTCAACGTGTCCGACTTGATATCCGTGATCGTGCCGCGGAGGGCGTTGCGGGCGCTGGTCTTCATGAAGAATCCGGAGACGAGATTGATCGGGGAGATGCCGGTGCCGGCGAGATCCGGCTCGAGGCTGCGAAACACCCGCGCCATTTCGGCCTCGAGCCGGCCGAACGCCTCGATCACCCGCACGCCGGTCGGGGTCAGCGCCGCCCCGCCGCCGGCCTTGCCGCCGGTGCGGGTCTCAAGCAACGGACGGCCGAACATGTTGGTCATTGCGTCGAGAGCGTCCCAGGCGGCCTTGTAGCTCAGCCCCGCCGCCTTGGCGCCGGCCGTGATGCTGCCCTCGCGCGCGACCGCCTGCAGCAGACGGATACGTTCCCGCCCGACGCCGGATACGTCCTTGGCCTTAAGTGTAATCGTCGCCTCGATCGGCATCGACATAAGAAGGGCTCGTCTCCGGTTCGCTTCGGTCATATAGCTGACCTATATAACGCTAGCCCCGATCGGGCGCGTTCGCAACCAGGAGATTCGGCTATGAAGATCAGCGCCCGTAATCAGCTCAAGGGCACCATCATCGACATCCAGAAGGGCGCGACGACGTCGCACGTCCGCATCGACATCGGCGGCGGCGCGATCGTGACCGCCGCGATCACCAACGAGGCGGTCGACGAACTGAAGCTCGCCGCCGGCCAGGCCGCAACGGCCGTCATCAAGGCCTCGGACGTCCTGGTCGCGATTGGCGACTAAGCTGACCGGCGGAGCCGCCGCTTTGGCGCCTGCCCCTCGTGATGCCCGGACCCGTGTCCGGGCATCACCTTCAGGCTCGCCTCGCCAGCAACGCGGAATGGCCGGGACGACGCCCGGCCATGACGCGAGAGATGATCGCGCGGTTGAGCGGCGCGAGGTCCGTTCCAGATTTTCAGAACAGATAGTTGAACCGCAGCATCGCCTGGTGGCGCTCGAAATTGTCGAGGTCGAGGTGCTGGTGGTCGTGGGCGGCGTGGCCCGCCACCTGCGTGCTCCAGGTGCCCGACAGCCCGACATTGTGGGCGAGGTGCATCGAGAAGGTCGGACCGAGATACACCGCATCGCCGAGGAAGCGATCGAGCCCGAGGCCGTCATAGGCCCGAAGGTAGCGGGCTTCGACGCCGACGAGCAGATCCGGCCCGACCTTGTAAGACAGTGCGCCGTTGACCGACAATTCGGAATCGCGGCTCCACTCGTTGGTGAGTTCGCGCGACGCGCCGCCCGCATACCAGACGTTGACGGTTGCGAACAACGTGTCGCGGATCAGCTCCTTGTCCATCAGCGCGGCGAATTCGCTGCCATAGGTCTGGATGTCGAAGCCCGTCACTTCATCGAACCTGTTCCACCCCGGCGCGGCGTGCAGCGTCAGGCCGAATGGCATCACGTCGCGGTCGAGCAGCTTGTAGCGGAATTCCAGCGACGCGCCGGCGAGCGCGGTGCGGCGATTGTCGATCATGCCGGGCACCCCGCCGACCTGGGTGGACGCGAAGCTGACGCCCGGCGCCACGCGGAAATTGTCGGTCAGCACGAACTTGACCTGCGACAGCACGCCGACGCCCGTGTACGAACCGGCGCGCTTGTTGAAGCGGCCGACATTCTCGATCTCGAGCTCGATCTCGCCTTTCTTGCCGATATCCGAGCCCATGCTGAAGCCGAAGATGTGCTCGGTATCAACCCGGTCGTCTTCGGCCACAACCTCGAGCGCAGCCCGAGACTTGGCTCCTGGCAACGCCGATGCGCTGGGAACTGCGCCGGCGCCCGCCAGCCAGGACGGCGCATCACCGGCCTGCGCGATCGCCGGCAGAAACAACCCCAACATCAACCCACCGAATGCAGACCCCAATCGAACTCTTGAACGATCGCGATGTGCGCCAACCCAATGCAACAACATGTCACCCCCGAAATTCAACGCAAGTAATTCCGGGAACTAATTGCAACTGGTAGCAGTGGCCGGTCAAAGATTTTGTTTTATAAGATCAATAAGTTGCCGAAGCTGAGAATTTGACGCGCAACAATGACAGGGTAGTTAGTTACCATAGATAGTGATCAGCCTGCATCTTTGGTCGAAGCGGGCGAGCTCATTGGCCGGCGATAGGTCGGGATTCAGAGGATCGTGCGCAGCCGGATCAGCACAGCCTCGCCTGCCGCGGTGGCCGTCTGCGTGAAACTTGATGAGGACACGGAATGAAGAAGCATCCGCAAATCAACATTGGGATACCAGAGGAACAGCGCTCCAAAATTGCCGAAGGGCTATCGCGACTGCTGGCTGATTCTTACACGCTGTACCTGATGACGCACAATTTCCATTGGAACGTCACCGGCCCGATGTTCAACACGCTGCACGCGATGTTCATGGCTCAATACACCGAGCAGTGGACGGCGTTGGACCAGATTGCCGAGCGGATTCGCGCGCTCGGGTTTCCGGCACCCGGCACCTACAAGGAGTTCGTCTCGCTGGCCTCGATCGAAGAAGTCGCCGGCGTTCCGAGAGCCATGGACATGGTGCGCCATCTGGTAGCCGCGCAGGAAGCGACCGCGCGGACGGCGCGAGAGCTGTTTCCCCTTACCGATGCGGCTAACGATCAGCCGACCGCCGACCTGCTGACGCAGCGGCTCGACGTTCATGAGAAAACAGCCTGGATGCTGCGCAGCCTGTTGGAAGATTGAGAACGCGATACGCAAGGCGATCCGGGCTGCACGCGCTGGGTCGCCTTTTCCTTCGCCATCGAAGCCGCCCGGACTTTCGTCGTAGACCACGCGCCGGCCCTTTGCGTGTCCCGGGATTGCGAGCGACGACAACGACTTGTCGCCAGTTCGAAGCGCTCTGTTGCGGCATCCGGTTTGAGCCTGATCAAGGTCGGCGATTGCGAATAAGAACTACTTTAATCCCGCTTCTGCATCGTCGCGGAACGGCCCTGGGCCCCCTTCGATGCTCATCAGTCTGGGGGTTGAATCATGAAGTACGCGAATGTGCTGCTGCTGGCGACGGCCGTCTCGCTGTCGTTGTCGCTTCCCGCCCGCGCGGCCGACGAGCCGATCTCGCCGATCAAGCCGGCCGTGGTGAAGGACGCCAAGCTGGTCGAACTCGGCAAGAAGCTGTTCTTCGATCCACGGCTGTCGAAGTCGGGCTTTATCTCCTGCAACTCGTGTCACAACCTGTCGATGGGCGGCACCGACAACCTCAGGACCTCGATCGGGCACAATTGGCAGAAGGGGCCGATCAACGCGCCGACCGTGCTGAATGCCAGCCTCAACGTCGCGCAATTCTGGGACGGCCGCGCGCTCACGCTGAAGGACCAGGCCGGCGGACCGATCGCCAATCCCGGCGAGATGGCGTTCACGCACGAGCTCGCGGTCGACTTGCTGAAATCGATTCCGGGCTACGTCGGCGAATTCCAATCGGTGTTCGGCAAGACCAGCACGGTCGACATCGACGAAGTGACGCGCGCCATCGCGGCGTTCGAGGAGACGCTGGTCACGCCGAACTCACGGTTCGATAAATGGCTGAAGGGCGACAAGAAAGCGCTGACGCCGACCGAACTCGCCGGCTACGAGTTGTTCAAGGACTCCGGCTGCACCGCCTGTCACAACGGCTCCGCGGTCGGCGGCAACACCTTCCAGAAGATGGGCGTGGTCGAGCCGTACAAGACCGACAACCCGGCGGAAGGCCGCTACGCCGTCACTAAGGAGGAAGCCGATCGCTTCAACTTCAAGGTGCCGACGCTGCGCAACGTCGAACTGACCTATCCGTACTTCCACGACGGCGCGGCGCAGACGCTGTCGCAGGCGGTCGACACGATGGGCCGGATTCAGCTCGGCAAGACGTTCACGCCCGAGGAGAACACCAAGATCGTCGCCTTCCTCAAGACGCTGACCGGCGATCAGCCCGATCTCAAACTGCCGATCCTGCCGCCTTCGACCGACAAGACCACGCCGCCGAAGCCGTTCGACTAATCCCGCCGCGGCGCCTCGACCTTCAGGAGCGGAGATCGACAGCGATCTCTGCTCCTCCCCTCTTCTCACCCACGGATCGATCGTTCGATGACGGCTCCGATGACCGGATTCGGCCGGCGCTGGCCGCTGGCCTTCGTATTGCTGCTGGCCGCGGCCGGCGGCGCGATCGCGTGGGGCGGCTTCAATACCGCAATGGAGGCGACCAACAGTCTGGCGTTCTGCACCTCCTGTCACGCGATGCGGGACAACGTGTATCAGGAGTACAAGACGTCGGCGCATTACAGCAATCGCAGCGGCGTACGCGCGGTCTGCTCTGACTGTCACGTGCCGCGCGACTGGGGACACATGCTGATCCGCAAGGTGACCGCCAGCAAGGAACTGTTGCATTGGATGGCGGGAAGCATCGACACACCGGAGAAGTTCGAAGCCAAGCGCCACGAACTCGCCCGTCATGAATGGGACCGCATGCGTGCGAACGACAGCCGCGAGTGCCGTAACTGTCATTCGTTCGCCGCGATGGATTTTCACAAGCAGAGCGCCAAGGCGGCGAGCGCGATGGCGGCCGCCATGAAGGCCGGCAAGACCTGCATCGATTGCCACAAGGGCGTCGCCCACCGCTTGCCCGATATCACCGCAGGCCATCGTGCTGCGTTTGCGCAGCTCGCCGCGGCCGCGAAAACGCTGGCGCCGACCCCCGGTGCGACGCTCTACGCCATCGCCCGCACGCCGTTCCGGCTGGCACCTAATGAGAGCAACGCCGCCGGCGAGATCGCGCCAGCCGCCGCAGTTGCTTTGCGCAGCGTCGACGGCGATGTGCTCGGCGTGGAACTCGAGGGCTGGCAGCGCGAGGGCTCGCCGGAGATGATGTATCAGCGCGTCGGGCAGCGGGTACTGGTGGCAACGCTCGACGCCGCGGCGATCGAGAAGCTGATGCCGCTGGAGACCGTCACCGATCCCGACACGGATCTCGCCTGGACCCGAATGCGACTGCACGTGTGGGTGCCGGCCGGCGGCTTCGTGTCGGAGCTTGATCCGCTATGGCAGATCGGCGCCCGCATCAACGATGATAACTGCACGATGTGTCACGCGCTGCGGCAGCCGACGACGGCCACCGCCAATCAGTGGATCGGCCACGTCAACGCGATGAAGCGCTTCACCGCGCTGACCGGCGAGGAGGTCGCGCTGCTGCAGGCCTATCTGCAGAACCACGCGCGCGACGCTGCACCGGCGAGCCGCTGACGTCGCATTGCGAGGCCGGCTGAATGGCGATTACTTGAACGCTTCGCAAAGCGTCGTATGCGGCCGCGCCGCACTGGACCGGCCGCGCGCGGACAGACTCGCCCACCACGCGTCCAACGCGCCGCGATCGCAGCGCAGCCGGACACTCATACCCTCGGCGAAACGGATCCAGGCGTCGAAGCGTTTGGCCGGCACCGCGATCACCACCGGGATGTCGGCACTGATGGCGCGGACGATCAGATGCAGCAGGCCGCGGCCTTCGCATTCCTGCTGACCGAAGCGATTGATGATGACGAGATCGGCGCCGTCGTCCATCGCCGAACCGATGCGGTCGCCGGCGGCGAGCAATTGGCCGGGATCGAGCCGGCATCCGGCGGCGTGTGCACCAAGGTTCTGGTACAGAGGCACTCGCTCGCCGCTGTGCAACAGCGTCGCCCCTGACCTCGTTGCGCCAGCCAGCCGATCGCCGAACTGCACCAGCCCAACGACACGATCGCCGCTGGCGCTGAGGTCGTCCGCGAACCCCTGCAGCAGCGCGTCGGGATCTTCGCCCGGCTCATAGACCAGCGCGGCCAGATCGCATTGCGAATCGAAAGTATGGGAATCGAGGGTCATCGGTCCTCCACCGGTCGCGTGAGCGCTCCCGGGCATCCTGATGCCAACAGCGTCAGCACACGTCGTATAGACAAGTATATAACGAGAGCGGTGACGCGGCAATTTCTCCTTTAGCTGCAACGGGCAGTGGTGACGGGCATCATTCGACCTGCGGGTGCGTCGCAGAACCGATCTTGTAATTATATTTCAGAAACGACGGCAAAACCTTTTCTTTTGATGCGCGTCAAATCGGGTTTTCAAAGCCCGTGCTAGTGCACCGCACAAGGCTACGGCTTTACCACCGCGGAGGTTTGCCCCCGCCGAAAGCCGCTTCTGCAGATCAAAACGAGGCCCGCCGTCCGCTGCTGCGCAGCCGCCGCGGCCAGGAAACGCTTCTCCTCAGGCACGGCCGCGACGCTCCGCTGCGCCAGTCAAAATGGAACGACCCCATGAACGCAAAATACCCCGGCATTCCGTCAGTGATCCACGGCAACGGCGCGGTGGCGCAGGTGATGGGGCATGTCTGCGGCGGCGTCATCGGCTATCCGATCACGCCCTCGACCGAGATCTCCGAGATCTATGAGGCGTTCCGCTCCTCCGGCGGCTGCAACGTCTGGGGCAAGCATCCGTTCTTCTTCGAGCCGGAAGGCGAGCACTCGGCGCAGTCCGGCGCGCTCGGCGCCGCGCTGACCGGGGCTAAGTTCATCTCCAACGCCTCCTCAAGCCAGGGCATTCTGTACGGCTTGGAGTCGCACTACGTCACTGTCGGCAAGAAGGTCGGCGGCTTCGTGCTGCAGGTCGCCGCGCGCGTCGTGTCGAAGCATTCGCTCAACGTGATGGCCGGCCACGACGACGTCTATGCGCTGCTGTCGTCCGGCTACACGATTCTGTTCGGCTCCAATCCGCAGGAAGCCGCCGATCTCGCGGCAATTTCCTACAAGGTCGCCGCCACCTCGCTGATCCCGGTCGCCAATGCGATGGACGGCTTTGCGACCTCGCACATGCTCAGCGAAGCGCTGATGCCGGAGCCGGAACTGCTGCGCGAATTTCTCGGCGATCCGGCCGGCCGCATCAAGTGCCCGACCGTGGCGCAGGAGATGCTGTTCGGAGCCAAGGGCCGCGTGTTCCAGCTCAAGCAGTATCTGCTGCGGCACGAAACTGATTTCGTCGCGGCCGATCTCGCGTCGCTGAAGAAGTTTCTGGACGACAACGCCGACGCGATCGAGGCCGACAACGACGGGGCCATCGTCGCCGAGACGCTGGCTTACGCGCCGGAAGAACTGCGCGGGCCGTGGAAGCGGCAGTGGATCAACGCACCGGAGAAAGGCACACGGCAGCTGGTGCCGGCGCTGGTCGATATCGACAATCCGGGCCTCACCGGCGGCGTGCAGAACCAGCCGGACTTCCAGGCCGGCGCAGTCGATCACCGCACTCACTTCGTCAATGCGGTGCCGCGCTTCGTCACCGAAGCGATGGCGGAGTACGCGGCGCTGACCGGGCGTGAGTACAAGCCGGTGATGACTTTTATGTGCGACGATGCCGAGCACGTCGTGGTCGGGCTCGGCTCGGTCACCGATGACGCCGAGGCGGTCGCGGCTTATCTGCGCTCGCAGGGCAAGAAGGTCGGCGTGGTGTCGATCAAGATGCTGCAGCCCTTCCCCGAGGCCGAACTGGTCGCGGCGCTGGCCGGCAAGACCGCCGTCACCGTGCTGGAGCGCTCGGACGTCACTGCGCTGACCCAGCTGGTCACCCAGGCGCTGTGCAAGGCGCGCGAGAACGGCGATGCCGGCGTGCGTCACGCCGGCATTCCGGCGCTGGCCAAGCTGCCGAAGATCACCACCGCGATCTTCGGCCTCGGCGGCCACGACCTGCAGCCGCGCGACCTGATCGCCTGCTACGCCAATATGGAGAAGACCGACTCTGCGCCGTTCGTGTATCTCGGCACCAGGTTCTTCACCGAGAACGCGTCGCCGCGCATGGAGGCGCTCCAGAACCGGCTGAAGGCGGCGTATCCCGAAACGCAATACATGGCGCTGGAAACGGGGCCGAACCCGAACCTGCTGCCGCCGTCCGCGTTCCGCATCCGCTTCCACTCGATCGGCGGCTACGGCACCATCGCGTCGGGCAAGTTGCTGACCGACATCCTGGCCGGCGCGCTCGACATGCATTCGAAGTCGGCGCCGAAATATGGCTCGGAGAAGAGCGGCGCGCCGACCAACTACTACATCACGCTGTCGCCGGAGCCGGTGAAGATCACCAACGCCGAGCTGGAAGACGTCGAGATCGTGATCTCGCCCGACCACAAGGTGTTCGTCCACACCAATCCGCTGCGCGGCCTGGTCGCCGGCGGCACTTTCATCCTGCAGACCAACCTCACGGCGCTCGAAGTGTGGCGTGATCTGCCCGCCAAGGCGCGCCAGACCATCCGCGACAAGGCCATCAAGTTCTACGTCATCGACGCCTTCGCGGTGGCCAAGCGCCACGCGCCGACCGCCGAACTCGAGACCCGCATGATGGGCATCGCCTTCATCGGCGCGGTGTGCGGCAACGTCGATCGCGTGGTGGCGGACGCCTCGCAGGAGGCGATGCTCAACAAGATCCGCCAGCAGATCGGTAAGAAGTTCGGCGCCAAGGGCGGCGACATCGTCGAAGGCAACATGGCGGTGATCCGCGAGGGTCTGGAGGCCACCCACAAGGTCGATGTCGACGCGCCGGAATTCAGCGAGGACGCCATCAAGGCGGCCCCGAGGGCGAGGCGCGATGCCTCGATCTCCGCCTCGATGTGCCGCGCCGCGGCGCCGGCGCAGGCGTCGGGCTTCCTCGATCCGGAGTACTACGACGACGTGCTGGCCGGCCCGTTCCGCGACGGCACCATTGCGGATGCGCCGGTGCTGCCGGGCATTGGCATGTTCATGCCCGCCGGCTCCGCGGCCGCCAAGGACAAGGGCCTGTTCCGCCGCAACGTGCCGGAGTTCAAGGCTGATCTCTGCACCGGCTGCATGGAATGCGCGCTGGTTTGTCCTGACGCCGCGATCCCGAACGCGGTGCACGACATCCACGAATTGCTGCTGACCGCGATCAAGCAGCTGGACATCGCGCCGGCTCAGCAGGATGCGTTGCGTGACAAGGTGCCGGCGCTGACCGAAGCGATCCGCGATGTGTATCGTTCGGCTAAGGACGACAAGCCATTCGCCGACATCGTGGCGCAAGCGGCGGAGTCGCTGCAACTCGACAACGCCACGCTGAACCGCAACCTCGGTAAGCTGTCGGCGGTGTTGTCCGTGTATCCGGTGGCTCGCACCCGGCCGTTCTTCGACGCGATGGAAAAGAGTCAGCCAGGCACCGGCGGCCTCTACTCAGTCAGCGTCGATCCGTGGAAGTGTTCGGGCTGTCTCGAATGTATCGACGTCTGCGGCCCCGGCGCGCTGGTCGATCGCGAGCAGGACGAGCCGATGCTGGAGCAACTTCAGGCCCGGTTCGAATTTCTCAGCCGCACGCCGAACACCCCGGCGCGCTTCACCGAAAGCGCGACGAAGCCCGAGGGTGAGACCAAGCGCCTGATGCTCGATCGCGCCAATTACTACGCCACCACCGGCGGCCACGGCGCCTGCCGCGGCTGTGGCGAAGTCACCGCGATCCGCCTCGTCACTTCGACCAACCACGCGATCCACGACAAGCGCCGCAAGGACCATACCCGCGAACTGGAAAGCCTGATCGATCAGCTCAGTGCCAAGCGCGCCGAGGTCGCCGCCGACACCGCCCGCGTCGCGCGGATCGACGCGGCGCTGAAGACGCTGGAGAAGCGGCTCTACAATTACGAGAGCGGCCCGACCGGCAACGGCCCGTCCGGCATGGTGATCGCCAACGCCACCGGCTGTTCGAGCGTGTACGCCTCGACCTTCCCGTTCAACCCCTACACCGACCCGTGGGTGAACAGCCTGTTCCAGGACACGCCCGCGGTGGCCAAGGGCATCTTCGAAGGCCTCACCGCCAAGGCGACGGAAGATTTCCGCGCGCTGCGCGTGGCGAAGCTGGAGCTTGCCGACGCTTATAATGCGGCCAAGCATGATGGTTACTTCCGCTATTTCGGCTGGAGCGAATTCACGCCGGAAGAACGGGCGATGCTGCCGACCGTGCTCAGCATGGGCGGCGACGGCGCCACCTACGACATCGGCTTCGGCGCGCTGTCGCGGCTGCTCGCCACCAAGACGCCGATCAAGGTCGTGGTGCTGAACACCGGCGCCTACTCCAACACAGGCGGCCAGACTTCGACCGCCAGCCTCACCGGCCAGGATTCCGACCTGTCTCGGTTCGGCGTCGCCCAGCACGGCAAGCAGGAATCCCGCAAGGAGCTCGGCCTGATCGCCTCGTTCCATCCCAGCGTGTTGGTGGTGCAGACCGCGACCGCGCTGCAGGGCCACTTCCTGAAGAACGTGATGGAGTTCCTCAACCACAGCTCGTCGCCGGCGGTACTCGACGTCTACACGCCATGCCAGGCCGAGCACGGCATCGGCGACGCCGCGGCAAGCCGCCAGGCGCGCCTCGCAGTCGAGAGCCGGATGAATCCGGTGTTCGTCCACGACCCGCGCAAAGTCGGCAAGACCGAGCGCGCGTTCTCGCTCGACGGCAACCCGGAGCCGGATCAGGATTGGGCCTCGAAGTCGATCGAATACATCGACGAGAACGGCGCGACGCAGTTGCTCAAGACCAAGCTGACGCCGGCTGACTTCGCCTATACCGAAGTCCGCTTCCGCAAGCAGTTCAAGCCGCTGAAGAAGGACGCGGACGCGCTGCCGATCGACGAGTACGTCGCGCTCGACGCCGCTGCGCGTGCCGGCAAGACGCCGTTCATCACCACCACCGACGGCGACAAGAAGCTGGTCAAGCTGTCGGTCGGCGACAGCGTCGTGGCACTGGTGGAAGAGCGGCGCAAATACTGGCGCACCCTGCAGGTGCTGGCCGGTTTCGACGTTCGCGCGCTCGACGAAGCGCATAGCGCGGAGCTCAGCGCGCTGCAGCACCAGTACGAGGAGCAGGTCAAGGCGCGCGAAAGCTCGCTCGATCAGATCGCGCGCGGCATGAGCGAGCTGGCGGCCTCGTCCAACGCGCCCGCGGCCGGCGGCTTCGGTGCGCTGATGAACGGCTTTGCGGCGGCTCCGGCGGCGGCAGCGCCGAACAACGGCGCCAAGGCGGCGAACGGCAACGGCGGCGAGCCGATCCACATCGACGATGCGGATCTGGACAAATGCACCAACTGCAAGAGCTGCTACCAGGACGTGCCTGAGGTGTTCGAGCTCACCAAGATCATGGTCGGCGGCGCCTCGAAAGACGTCGCGCACGTTATTCCCGGCGTGTTCGGCAAGCTCAAGGTGACGCCGGAGCTGTCGGCCAAGCTCAGCCGCGCGGCGGCGAACTGCGACGCGGAGATCATCCGATGAGCGGCATCTCCGTGTCCAACGACGTGCTGCGCTATCAGCAGGCGCGCAGCGCGCTGGAAAGCTCGCAGACCGAGCTGGAAGAACTGCAGGCCAGCGAAGCGGTCGGCGTGTTCCAGAAGCAGCTTGCGCTGCTGCAGAAGCGCCTGGTCAACGACCCGGCGTCGCTGCGGAGCATGTTCATCGCCGACGGCACCCAGGCCATCGTCTGGGAATTCCAGCAGCCGGAGCTCGGTGAAGCCTTCACCACCACGCTGTGGGCTCTGCTCGCCCGCGGCGATGATATGAGCATCATCCTGCAGCGCTTCATCTGGGCGCTGCCGCTGAAGTTCAAGCGCAAGTTCATCAAGGCGATCGACGTGCACCTGCGCGGTCGCTACCCGATGTTCGAGAACCTGTCGGAAGGCTGGCCGGGCGAAGCGTTCATCCCGCCCTATATCCGCCCGGCGGAACAGCGCGCGGTCGACTTCGACCTCGTCAACCAGGGCTACCTCGGGTACCAGTCGATCGGCTACAGCTTGCGCGAGTGCGAGCTGTTCGTCTGGCTCGAGGTGATGCGCGACAAGCAGTGCGACGACAAGCCGTGCGAACTCGGCGTGCTGATCCAGGGCAAGAAGGAACCGAAAGGCGGCTGCCCGGTGAAGATCCACATCCCCGAGATGCTGGACCTATTGGGCAACGGCAAGCATCGCGAAGCGTTGGAGCTGATCGAGAGCTGCAACCCGCTGCCGAACGTCACCGGCCGCGTCTGCCCGCAGGAACTGCAGTGTCAGGGCGTCTGCACCCACACCAAGCGGCCGATCGAGATCGGCCAGCTCGAATGGTACTTGCCCGAGCATCAGAAGCTCACCAATCCGAACGCCAATGAGCGCTTCGCCGGCCGCATCTCGCCGTGGGCGGCGGCGGTGAAGCCGCCCATCGCGGTCGTCGGCTCCGGCCCGTCGGGTCTGATCAATGCTTACTTGTTGGCGGTCGAAGGCTTCCCGGTCACGATCTTCGAGGCGTTTCACGACCTCGGCGGCGTGCTGCGCTACGGCATCCCGGAATTCCGCCTGCCCAACACGCTGATCGACGACGTGGTCGAAAAGATCATCCTGCTCGGCGGCCGGTTCGTGAAGAACTTTGTGGTCGGCAAGACCGCGACGCTGGAAGACCTCAAGGCCGAAGGCTTCTGGAAGATTTTTGTCGGCACCGGCGCCGGCCTTCCCACGTTCATGAACGTGCCCGGCGAGCATCTGCTCGGCGTGATGTCGGCTAACGAGTTCCTGACCCGCGTCAATCTGATGCGCGGGCTTGATGATCGCTACGAGACGCCGCTGCCGGAAGTCAAAGACAAGAACGTCTTCGTGATCGGCGGCGGCAACACCGCGATGGACGCGGCGCGCACCGCCAAGCGGCTCGGCGGCAATGTCACCATCGTGTATCGCCGCACCCAGAGCGAGATGCCGGCCCGCGTCGAGGAGCTGCATCACGCGCTGGAGGAAGGCATCGCTCTCGCCGTGCTACGCGCGCCGCGCGAATTCATCGGCGACGACCACACCCACTTCGTCACCCACGCCCTCTTGGACGTCAACGAACTCGGCGAACCGGACAAATCCGGCCGCCGCAGCCCGAAGCCGACCGGGCAGATCGAGCGGGTGCCGGTCGATCTCGTGATCATGGCGCTGGGCAACACCGCCAACCCGATCATGAAGGACGCCGAGCCGGGGCTGAAGACCAACAAATGGGGCACCATCGAAGTCGAGGAAGGCTCGCAGCGCACCTCGATCAAGGATGTCTACACCGGCGGCGACGCCGCGCGCGGCGGCTCCACCGCGATCCGCGCCGCCGGCGACGGCCAGGCGGCGGCACGCGAGATCGTCGGCGAGATTCCGTTCACGGCGGCGCAGATCAAGGACCGCGTCGAGCGCGCCGCCAAGTACACCGAGCTCGGCCAGATCGAGCAGACCATCGTCGGCAAGGTGCCGCTCGCCGGCGGCATCGTCGAGTTCACCGTGCGGGCGCCGATGGTGGCGCGCTCGGCCCAGGCCGGACAGTTCGTCCGCGTGCTGCCGTGGGAGAAGGGCGAACTGATCCCGCTGACGCTGGCCGATTGGGACGCCGAGAAAGGCACCATCGATCTCGTCGTGCAGGGCATGGGCACCTCGTCGCTCGAGATCAACCGCATGGCGATCGGCGACGCCTTCACCGGCATCGCCGGCCCGCTCGGCCGCGCCAGCGAACTACATCGCTACGAGGGCAACCAGACCGTGGTGTTCTGCGCCGGCGGCGTCGGCCTGCCACCGGTCTATCCGATCATGCGCGAGCACCTGCGGCTCGGCAATCACGTCACGCTGATCGCCGGCTTCCGCGCCCAGGAGTTCCTGTTCTGGACGGGCGACGACGAGCGCGTCGGCAAGCTGAAGCAGGAGTTCGGCGACCAGCTGTCGCTGATCTACACCACGAACGACGGCAGCTACGGCGTCAAAGGCTTCGTCACCGGCCCGCTGGAAGAGATGATCAAGGCCAATCAGCAAGGCATCGGCCGCACCATCGCCGAAGTGATCGCGATCGGCCCGCCGCTGATGATGCGGGCGGTGAGCGACCTCACCAAGCCCTACGGCGTCAAGACCGTGGCGAGCCTCAACTCGATCATGGTGGATGCGACAGGGATGTGCGGCGCCTGCATGGTGCCGGTCACCATCGACGGCAAATTGGTCCGCAAGCACGCCTGCATCGACGGCCCGGAAATCGACGCCCACATCATCGACTGGGACAAGTTCCTGCCGCGCTTTAACGCCTTCAAGGCGCAGGAACTGGAGAGCAAGAAGAAGCACGGGTTTGCGTAGGGCCACCACGCTCGCCCCACCGTCATTGCGAGTACCCGAATCGGCGCTCCGCGCCGTCCGGGTACAGGCTCCGCGAAGCAATCCGGCCCCATGCACGGCGCTGGATTGCTTCGTCGCTACGCTCCTCGCAATGACGCCACGAAACAAATGGCCAGGTGTCGCCCCGGCCATCTTGTATCGTGCGAACCTGATCGCCGGGTCAGGGCTTCGGTTCGAGCGCGTCGACCCGTCGCTCCAATTCGTCGAGGCCGCGGAGGCGATCTTCAATTGGCTGCAGATGGCCTTCCAACTGCGACTGCATGTTGGCGAGCGCCCCGCCGAGTTCGGCCTTGAGCATCAGTTCCAGATCGTCGCGCTGCTCCGCAACTCGCCGCTCTATCCGACGCGCATAGTCGATCGTCTGCAGCGACAGCGTGCGCACGTCGGCCACTTCCTTTCGGGTGGCGCGGGTCTCCTGCAGGGTCTGCCTGCATAGGCTCGCCAGCACATCTAGACTGATCGGCTCGTTGTCGACAGACATCGTCGTCTCCGGGATCGTCCTCTGCATTATACGCGCATCGGGCCGAAAGTGCACCCGCGGTCCGAGACCGGCGAAAATCCGCATGCGTCGGTAACCCGCAGGGTGCCAAATCCTGCAAAAGCCCTTAAGTTGCGGCCATGCCGAAAAGCTCGAAGTCCGCCCCCGCGCAGCCCGCCGTCACACCCCCTGCCCCCGTCGGCATCAAGCCGCCCGGCCAGGGCGACCATGTGTTCCTGGTCGACGGCTCGTCGTACATTTTCCGCGCCTATCATGCGCTGCCCCCGCTCTCCCGCAAGTCGGACGGGCTGCAGGTCAACGCCGTGCTCGGCTTCTGCAACATGCTGTGGAAGCTCTTGCGCGACATGCCGCCGGACAACCGGCCGACGCATCTCGCCATCATCTTCGACAAGTCGGAAGTCACGTTCCGCAACGAGCTCTATCCCGACTACAAGGCGCACCGGCCGCCGGCGCCGGACGATCTGATTCCGCAATTCTCCCTGATCCGCGAAGCCGTCCGGGCGTTCGATCTGCCGTGCCTGGAACAATCCGGCTTCGAGGCCGACGATCTGATCGCCACTTACGTGCGCCAGGCCTGCGAGGCCGGAGCGACGGCCACGATCGTATCGTCCGACAAGGACCTGATGCAGCTCGTGACCGACTGCGTGGTGATGTACGACACCATGAAGGACCGCCGCATCGGCGTGCCCGAGGTGATCGAGAAATTCGGCGTGCCGCCCGAGAAGGTGGTCGAGGTGCAGGCGCTGGCCGGCGACAGCGTCGACAACGTGCCGGGTGTGCCGGGCATCGGCATCAAGACGGCCGCGCAACTCATCAATGAATATGGCGATCTCGATACGCTGCTGGCACGCGCCGCCGAGATCAAGCAGCCGAAGCGGCGCGAGGCGCTGATCGAGAACGCCGAGAAGGCGCGGATCTCGCGGCAGCTCGTTTTGCTCGACGACAAGGTCAAGCTCGACGTGCCGCTGGCGGAACTCGCGGTACACGAGCCGGATGCGCGCAAGCTGGTGGCGTTTCTCAAGGCGATGGAATTCACTACGCTGACGCGGCGCGTCGCGGAGTATGCGCAGATCGATCCGTCGGATGTGGAGGCGGAGACGGCGCTGAAGTCGGCGGTACCGCCGCTGGCGAAGAGTGCGGGTGCTGCCGTAGGCGGGGACCTGTTTGCGGGGCAAGAGCCCTCACCCCAACCCTCCCCCGCAAGCGGGGGAGGGGGCGCGCCGCAAGCGGGGTTAGGTGGTGCGATGAACGCCGGGCGTGGTCGCGACGGCAGGCCGGGCGTGGTGCTGTCGCCCGAGGCGCTGGTTGCGGCGCGGGCCGAGGCCGCCCGCAAGGTCCCGGTCGATCGCAGCGCTTACCAAACGCTGCGCAGCCTCGATGAGCTGCAGGATTTTATCGCTCGTATCCACGCCACCGGCGTGGTCGCGCTGGAAGCGGCCGCGACCTCGATCGATCCGATGCAGGCGGAGCTGACTGGGCTGGCGCTTGCAGTCGGGGCGAACCAGGCCGCCTACATTCCGCTGGCGCACAAGCAGAGCGGTGACGGCGACGGCCTGTTCGCCGCCGGCCTCGTGCCTGATCAGCTCGGCACCCGCGAGGCGCTCGACGCGCTGAAGCCGATCCTGGAATCCGCCGGCGTCGCCAAGGTCGGTTTCGGCATCAAATTCGCCGCAGTGCTGCTGGCGCAGCACGGCGTCACTTTGCGTAACATCGACGATCCGCAGCTGATGTCCTATGCGCTCGACGCCGGCCGCGGCAGTCACGCGCTCGACGCGCTCTCTGAAAGCAATCTCGGCCACACGCTGCATACGCTGAGCGAACTCACCGGCACCGGCAAGAACAAGATCGGCTTCGACCAGGTGCCGATCGACCGTGCCACCGCCTATGCGGCCGAGCGCGCCGATGTGGCGTTGCGGCTGGCGCGCGTGCTCAAGCCGCGCCTTGTCGCCGGCAGCATGACGGCGGTGTACGAGACGCTGGAGCGGCCGTTGGTCGGCGTGCTGGCGCGGATGGAGCGGCGCGGCATCTCGATCGACCGGCAGGTGCTGTCGCGGCTGTCAGCCGACTTCGCCCAGACCGCAGCGCGCATCGAAGCCGAGATCCGCGAGCTTGCCGGCGAGGACATCAACATCGGCAGCCCGAAGCAGCTCGGCGACATCCTGTTCGGCAAGATGGGGTTGCCCGGCGGCAGCAAGACCAAGACTGGCGCGTGGTCGACCTCGGCGCAGGTGCTGGACGAACTCGCCGAGCAGGGCCACGAATTTCCGAAGAAGATTCTGGAGTGGCGGCAGGTCAGCAAGCTGCGTTCGACCTACACCGACGCGCTGCCGACTTACGTGCATCCGCAGACCCACCGCGTCCACACCACCTACGCGCTCGCGGCGACGACGACCGGCCGGCTGTCGTCGAACGAACCGAATTTGCAGAACATCCCGGTGCGCACCGAGGACGGGCGAAAAATCCGCCGCGCCTTCGTGGC
The DNA here is from genome assembly GCF_003591005.1 of Rhodopseudomonas palustris. GTDB lineage: Bacteria > Pseudomonadota > Alphaproteobacteria > Rhizobiales > Xanthobacteraceae > Rhodopseudomonas > Rhodopseudomonas palustris_K. The sequence goes on along the minus strand of NZ_QYYD01000033.1, from coordinate 6,306 downwards.
AACGCCCGGCCACAAGCTGGTGTCGGCCGACTACTCGCAGATCGAACTGCGGCTCTTGTCGGAAGTCGCCGACGTGCCGGCGCTGCGCAAGGCGTTCCAGGACGGCATCGATATTCACGCAATGACGGCATCGGAGATGTTCGGCGTGCCGGTCGAAGGCATGCCGTCGGAGATCCGCCGCCGCGCCAAGGCGATCAATTTCGGCATCATCTACGGCATCTCGGCATTCGGCCTCGCTAATCAGCTGAGCATCCCGCGCGAGGAAGCCGGCGCCTACATCAAGCGCTATTTCGAGCGCTTCCCCGGCATCCGCGCCTATATGGACGAGACCCGCGATTTCTGCCGGGCGCACGGCTATGTCGAAACCCTGTTCGGCCGCAAATGCCACTACCCGGACATCAAGGCCTCGAACCCGTCGATCCGCGCCTTCAACGAACGCGCCGCCATCAACGCGCGGCTGCAAGGCTCCGCCGCCGACATCATCCGCCGCGCCATGGTGCGGATGGAGGATGCGCTGGTCGAGAAGAAGCTGTCGGCGCAGATGCTGCTGCAGGTGCACGACGAACTGATCTTCGAAGTGCCCGAGGACGAGGTGGCCGCGACGCTGCCGGTGGTCCAGCACGTGATGCAGGACGCGCCGTTCCCGGCGGTGCTGCTCAACGTGCCGCTGCAGGTCGATGCGCGGGCGGCGGATAATTGGGACGAGGCGCATTGAGCGCGATGATCGTTGTGGGTCGCTGACCCGCGGCGGGCACTGTGCACCTCTCCCGCCTGCGGGAGAGGTCGACGCGCGAAGCGCGGCTGGTGAGGGCACTCCGCTCCGCGAGTCGCTGAGTCACTGCTTGGGGCGCCCTCACCCCAGCCCTCTCCCGCAAGCGGGAGAGGGAGCGCGCTGTGCCGGTGGCGCTGCTGCGATCGACATGGCTGGTGACTGAGGCCCTTCGCCGTTGATACTGCGGTCGGGCCGCTGGCATCCGCTGGCCGCGGCGGCTAGATTGCGGCGTTTTCCGCAGAGCCAGCCTAGAGAGCCCGCCCGTGTCCAAATCCGCGTCCCGTGCCCGTCTTGCCGACATCATCCGCGCCCGTTCGTTCGGCCGCGGCGAGATCACGCTCGCGTCGGGCCGCAAGAGCGACTTCTATTTCAATCTGAAGCCGACGATGCTGGATCCCGAGGGTGCGGCGCTGCTGGCGGAGCTGACCTATGAGGCGCTGCGCGACGAGCAGGTCGATTATGTCGGCGGGCTGGAAATGGGCGCGGTGCCGCTGGCCGGCGCGATCGCGCAGCTGTCCTGGCTGAAGAACCACCCGATCGCGGCGTTCTTCGTGCGCAAGAAGCCGAAGGAGCACGGCGCCCGCCTCTCGGTCGAGGGACTGGTGAAGGGCGAGACGCTGGCCGGCAAGCGCTGCGTGATCGTCGAGGACGTCACCACCACCGGCGGCTCGGCCATCAAGGCAGTCGAGGCGGTGAAGGAATCCGGCGCCGAGATCATCCTGGTGCTGACCATGGTGGACCGCGAGGAAGGCGCCACCGAAGCCTTCGCCGCAGCCGGCCTGCCATTCCGGTCGCTGTACAAGGCCAGCGAGTTTCTCAACAGCTGAGCCGCCAGCCTGGGGCGGAAACCAGGTGTTTACCATCCCGCTCTAAAGTGATCATGTCGCGGCTCGGCCGCAGCACGATCGCGTCGGGTGGATTGAGCGTTGCGTCAGGTCTTCAGAATGCCGCGCCTCGGGCGCCTCACCCTGCTCGCGGCAGCGCTCGCGGTCGCGAGCCCCGTCGCGCTGATCCCGTCAACCGCGCCGGCCCAGAACATTCTCGAAATGCTGTTCGGCGGCGGCGCGCCGCAGCGGCCGCAGCAGCGCAGCGCCTCGCCGCCACAGGCCAATTTCTTCGCCGATCCGTTCGGGCTGAATCAACAGCAGGCGCCGCCACCCGCGCCGTCGCGTCCGGTCGCGTCCGGCGGCGGGCCGGCGTTCTGCGTGCGGCCGTGTGACGGCAAATACTTTGCGCTGCAGACGCGCGGCGGCATGACGCCGGCGCAGATGTGCACGATGTTCTGCCCGGCCGGCAACGCCAAGGTCTACTACGGCAGCAATATCGACTACGCGACCGCCGCCGGCGGCCAGCGCTACGCCGACAGCGACAACGCCTACGCTTACCGCAAGGCGCTGAAGCCCGACTGCACCTGCAACGGCCGTGACCCGGCCGGGCTGGCCCAGATCGACCTGTCGCAGGACACCTCGCTGCGCCCCGGCGACATCGTCGCCACCGCGACCGGCCTCGCCGCCTATAACGGCATCCGGCTCGGCGCCGAGCAGACGCCGGACTTCACCCCGGTGGCGGATTATCCGGGCCTGACCTCGCAGCTGCGCGCCAAGCTCGGGGAGATGAAGGTTGCTCCGGTCGGGGATCAGCCCGTTGAGGATGCCGCGTCGGCTCGCGATGTCAGCGCGCCGATCGCGCCTGCAAAGCCGGTCCCGGGCCGCCGCGCGGCAGCAGGCGCTCCGACGCACAGCATCGACTAAGGGCCTTCATCGCCCCAAGCACGTCATTCCGGGGCGCTCGCGCAGCGAGCGAACCCGGAATCCCGACGTTCAGGGCACTACAGCCGTGCCACTTGCGAGGCCGGTCGGTCAAACAACATCTGGATTCCGGGTTCGCGCTGCGCGCGCCCCGGAATGACGTGCCTGGGGCTCAAGAGGTTCTGAAGCAGTGCTGCCCGCCCCGGATTGACGTGCCTGGGGCTGATGTCAAGCTACCCCTGAGCTCGTGGCTTCACCGCGCCACGATCACCCCGATCACATTTGGCGCGGCCAGATACGCTTCCTCGATTTTGGCGCGCGCTGCGGCGCGGTTCTCGGGGGTGAGCAGGCCGCGCTTTTCGGCCAGGATCATCCAGCAAAAGCCCCACCAATCGGTCAGCATGCCGCTATCGTCGACCAGATCGTAGCCGTGTTCGGCGGCGAAGATCCTGGCGCTCGATTCGTCCAGCGTATCGAGCCAGGCCAGATCATCGGCGGCAAACATCTCGTCGGCCAAGTCGTCCGGCGAATAGCCCCAGATCGACCGGCACACCGCGTTGAATTCGCGGTCGAGTTGGTCGTCGTCGATCCACTGCCGCCGTGCGAGCAGATGCAGTCGCGACAGCGACCGCGAAAAGTCCGCGATTCGCGTCAGCGCCATCTGATCGAACGCAATCGTCGACATGTAGCCCTCGTCAGCTGAGACCATTCCATATCTCGGTGTACGACGCACCGAATCACAATGATATCTCAGTAGCTTGTAAAAATGTTCTTAATTTGTTCTGGCTGGTTTGGAGTTTGCTGGCGCGGTGCAGCGGATGCTGAGGAGCGCACGGGCTCGTCTGCAAAGCCGTTCATCTCCCAGCCATCCGGCTTCCGTCATGCTCCGGATGCAATCGGTCATCGAATTGGTCCATGGCTGCAACGCGGCGTACCCACTCGTCGTGTTGTGCACAAAACCAAGGCAGCGCGCCGCATCGATGCACTCGTCACGGGTTTCGATCGAGCGCTAATGTTTGTATGCTCTGAAACCGTAAAGCCTTGTAGGATCGTCACTTGACCGTGCAGTCCCCGCCAGAGAAATTTCAGTTGCCGCAGCCGCCGATCGATGAGCTGGCGCTCGCGGAGATCAAGAGTGCGATCCTGGCCAAGCTGACCTTGGCGATCGGCAAGGAGGCGACGCAGGCGACCAAGCACGATTGGTACAAGGCCTCGGCGCTGGCGCTTCGCGACCGCATCGTCCACCGCTGGCTGGTGTCCGAGAAGGAGAGCTACGACGCCGGCCGCAAGCGGGTGTATTACCTGTCGCTCGAGTTCCTGATCGGCCGGCTGTTCACCGACGCGCTCAACAATATGGGCCTGCTGCCGCAGTTCGCCGCGGCGCTCGGCGACCTCGGTGTCGGCCTGGATGATCTGCGCAAATGCGAGCCCGACGCGGCGCTCGGCAATGGCGGCCTCGGCCGGCTCGCCGCCTGCTTCATGGAAAGCATGGCGACGCTCGACATCCCGGCCTTCGGCTACGGCATCCGTTACGATTACGGCCTGTTCCGCCAGATCATCAATCATGGCTGGCAGCAGGAATTCCCGGACGAGTGGCTGAGCTTCGGCAACCCGTGGGAGTTGCAGCGGCCGGAGGTGGTGTATCAGGTCAAGTTCGGCGGCCAGGTCGAGCAGGTTACCGACGCCAAGGGTTTTACCCGGACGGTGTGGACCCCGGGGGAGACCGTGCAGGCGATCGCCTACGACACCCCGATCGTCGGCTGGCGCGGCCAACACGTCAACGCGCTGCGGCTGTGGTCGGCCCGTGCACCGGATCCGATGCTGATCGACGTGTTCAACACCGGCGACTACCTCGGCGCCACCGCCCACGAGGCGCGCGCCGAAGCGATCTGCAAATTCCTTTACCCCAACGACGAGAGCGCCGCCGGTCGCGAATTGCGGCTGCGCCAGGAGTATTTCTTCGTTTCCGCCTCGTTGCAGGACCTGATCCAGCGGCATCTGGATTCCGACGGCCAGATCCGCAGCCTCGCCAAGAAGGCGGCGATCCAGCTCAACGATACCCATCCGAGCCTGGCGGTCACCGAGCTGATGCGGCTCCTGGTGGACGTCCACAATCTGCGCTGGGACGACGCCTGGGAGATCACCCGCGCGACGCTGAGCTACACCAACCACACGCTGCTGCCCGAGGCGCTGGAGACCTGGCCGCTCGACCTGTTCCAGCGGACGCTGCCGCGGCATCTGGACATCGTCTACCGCATCAACGAGGCGCATCTGGCGCTCGCCGAGCAGCGCTGCCCGGGCGACATCGAATTCCGCGCCTCGGTGTCGCTGATCGACGAGAAGGCCGGCCGCCGGGTCCGCATGGGCCACCTCGCCTTCATCGGCTCGCATCGCATCAACGGCGTCTCGGCGATGCATTCCGACCTGATGAAGGAGACCGTGTTTCACGATCTCAATCATCTCTATCCGGACCGCATCACTAACAAGACCAACGGCATCACCTTCCGGCGCTGGCTGATGCTGGCCAATCCGGGGCTGACCGATCTGGTGCGCATCGCTTGCGGCGACGAGGTGCTGGACGATCCGACGAGGCTGGAGCGGCTCGAAGCCTTCGCCGGCGACGCCGCGTTCCAGCAGCAGTTCCGCACCGTCAAGCATCGCAACAAGATCGCGCTGGCGCGGCTGATCAGCGAGCGCAACGGCGTCCGGGTCGATCCGGGCGCGCTGTTCGACGTGCAGATCAAGCGCATCCACGAATACAAGCGCCAGCTCCTCAACGTGTTGGAGACCGTGGCGCTGTATCACGCCATCAAGGACAATCCCGGCGCCGACTGGGTGCCGCGCGTGAAGATCTTCGCCGGCAAGGCGGCGGCGAGCTATCGCTACGCCAAGCTGATCATCAAGCTGATCAACGACGTCGCCGAGGTGGTCAACAACGACACGTCGATCGGCGACAAGCTCAAGGTCGTGTTCCTGGCCGACTACAATGTCAGCCTCGCCGAAGTGATCATTCCGGCCGCCGATCTGTCCGAGCAGATCTCGACCGCCGGCATGGAAGCGTCCGGCACCGGCAACATGAAGCTGGCGCTGAACGGCGCGCTGACGATCGGCACGCTTGACGGCGCCAATATCGAGATTCGCGATCACGTCGGCGCAGAAAATATCGCGATCTTCGGCATGGAAGCGCTGGAGGTGGTGGCGCGCCGCTCGCAGGGGCTCGACGCCACCGACGTCATCCGCCGCTCGCCGCTGCTCGACCGCGCCATCCGGTCGATCGATTCCGGCCTGTTCTCGCCCGACGATCCGGCGCGCTTCGCCTCGGTGGCGCACGCGCTGCGGCACCTCGACCACTACATGGTCAGCGCCGATTTCGACAGCTACTACGAAGCCCAGCGCGGCATCGACGCGCGCTGGCGCGCCGGCTCGGCCTGGACCCGCGCCGGCATCCTCAACGTCGCCCGCATGGCCTGGTTCTCCTCCGACCGCACCATCCGCGAATACGCCGAAGATATCTGGGACGTCCCGACAAGGCCTGCGGCGCAGCCGTGGCAGGCCCGGCAGGCGAAGGGCTGAGAGCAACGGGATGCGGCAGTATCAAAGCCGAAGCGAGCGATCGCTTCGGCTTTTCGTATCCGCTCTGTTTGGAAGTCTTTCCCCGCAGGAGACCTCACCCTCCCCTTGAGGGGGAGGGTCGGCACGCAGCCCGCGCAGCGGGATGCGTGACGGGGTGGGGTGAGCCGCGGGCATTGCGGATGAACTCTTCGCGGGGGGGCCCCCCCCCGGGGG